>JBBQUR010000004.1:0-268743 GCA_038212275.1 Planctomycetota bacterium | reverse complement strand
CCCCCACACCCCCCCCCCCCCGCCCACTCCCCGTGCCACGCGACTCCCGCGCCTCTCGACCCCAGGGGCAGCTCCCGGCCAAGCGAAGCCGCGCCCCAAGCGCGGGGCGCCCTCGACGTCTCTACCGCCCCCGTGAGGTGTCGAACAAAGGCAGCAGCGTGTCCTTCAGCGCCGCATACAGCCCGGCCGTCGCGACGACGTCGCGCACGCAGTAGCTCACGATCTCCTCCAACCGCCCCGCTTCGTAGTAGGGCTGCACCTTGGAACCGTCGAGGCCTTCCTCCTTCGGCGAGGTGATGCCGAAACGTCGGCACCAGTAGTCGAGGCTGTAGTTCGTGCGCACGGCGCCGTAGAAACTCAGCACTTCGGCCAGGTCGCAATGGCTGTCCACGGAGAAGCGATAGCCGGCGAGGTTCAGCGAGGGCCGTACGCCGAGCATCGCGGAACGCAGCATGAGGAACGGGCCGTCGAAGGCGCGTCCGTTGAACGTGACGATGCGCCCTGCCTTCGCGACCATGCGCCAGAATTCCTCGAGCATCGCGCGCTCGTCGCCGTCGTAGCGGTGGTAGCCCATCGGGCCGGTGCTGTCGGACCAGGCGCCGGCGCCTTCTCCTCTTGCGCTCGATTCCACGAGCACGCCGCCCTTGGGACCGGAGGTCACGTTCTGCATCGCGATGACGATGACGCGGCCGGTCCCAGGCGAGAGCCCGAGGCGATGCGGGACTGCCTCGCGCTCGCTCTCGGTCATCGTGCGCGACTGGAGGTACTCCCTCGTGCGCTCGTCGAGCGTGTCCCACGGCACGCCGACCGTCTCGATGTCGACGACGTAGGTGTCGCCGCGGCCGGCCATCAGGGAATGGCCGAGAGAGGAAAGTCGCGGGCAAGCTCCGCGACGCCGCCGGCCGCGCGAGAGCGGACGGACGGGTCGCCCGGCGCGGCCAGCACGTCGGCGATCAGGTCGGCGACGCGCGTGCACTCGACCGGGCCAAATCCGCGCGTGCAGACGGCGGGCGTGCCGATCCGCACGCCGCTCGCCTCCATCGGCGGGCGCGTGTCGAACGGAATCATGTTCTTGTTCACGGTGATGCGCGCGGCGCCGAGCGCGTCCTCCGCCTGCTTGCCCGAGAGGCCGAGACTGCCGACGTCGACGAGCAGCAGATGATTGTCCGTTCCTCCCGACACGATGCGCAGGCCGCGCAGGGTCAGTTGCGCCGCCATGGCTGCCGCCGAGGCGACCACGCGCTGCTGGTATTCGCGGAAGGATGGCTGTGCCGCCTCGTGCAGCGCCACGGCCTTGCCCGCAATGACGTGCATGAGCGGACCGCCCTGGATGCCGGGGAATACCTTGCTGTTGATGGCCTTCATCTGTGGCTGCCGGGCCAGGATGAGGCCGCCGCGCGGCCCGCGCAGGCTCTTGTGCGTGGTGAGCGTGACGACGTCCGCGTGTGGCACCGGGGACGGATGCACGCCCGCGGCAACCAGTCCCGCGATGTGCGCCATGTCCACCATGAAGATCGCGCCGACATCCTTCGCGATGGCTGCGAAATGCGCGAAGTCGATCGTGCGCGAGTACGCGCTCGCGCCGGCGAGAATCAGCTTCGGGCGGTGCTGGCGGGCCAGCGCCTCCACGCCCTTCATGTCGATGCGCTCTGTCAGCCGGTCCACGCCGTAGCCGACTGGCCTGTAAAGCTGGCCCGAGAAACTCATCGGGTGGCCGTGCGTGAGGTGTCCGCCGTGGGCGAGGTCCATGGCGAGGTAGCTGTCGCCCGGCGCGAGCAGCGCCATGAGGACAGCCATGTTCGCGCTGCTGCCGCTGTGAGCCTGGACGTTGGCGCCTTCGGCGCCGAAGAGCGCCTTGGCCCGGTCGCGCGCCAGGGATTCCACGGTGTCCACGTGTTCGCAGCCACCGTAGTAGCGGCGGCCCGGATAACCCTCCGCGTATTTGTTGGTGAGGATCGAGCCGACGGCCTCACGCACGGCACCGCTGCAGTAGTTCTCCGAGGCGATGAGCTCGAGATCGTGGTCCTGTCGCGCAGCCTCGGCCGAGATCGCCGCGGCGATCTCTGGGTCCGTCTGCTGCAGGCCGTGGACTGCGGATGCCTTGGGAGTCGAGACGCTTGTCATGCTTTTGCTTCCGCGGCTGCGCACTGACCGCACTGGCAGAGCTCAGCCAGGACCTCGAAGGTGTAGATGCCTGTTTCGTGGCCGTCGGACCACTTGATGGAAAGCCCGTACAGACCCACCGGGTCGATGTTGAGGGGGTGGATGTCCGGCGCGATGGAATCAGGCGCGAGGCGGGCCTGTCCGGTCCACTCGTCGACGCACTGGGCGCAGCGACAGGCGAGGCGCAGATCGCGCACGTTGTGCCTGCCCGCGTGGCCGTGGCTCCAGCGGACCGTCAGTATGCCGGGACCATCCTGCCCGAGTTGCACCGGGCGCGCGCCGGCCGGGAGCTGCATCACGCCTTCCAGGCCATCGAGAGGTCGCCCTGCGTGATGCCGGATGCCTCGGCCTCCATGCTGCGCACGGCAAGACCGCGAGCGACCTCGCGAGCGATGTGCCGAAAGGCCTTCGCGGCGGCGCTGTCCGGAGCGCGGCGCACGATCGGCGTGCCTTCGTCACCGGAGAGCGGCACGGCGGACTCGAGGGGTACTTCGCCGAGGAACGGGACGCCCAGCTCGGCAGCCGTTGCACGCCCCCCGCCGCGCCGGAAGATGTCGTGCTCCTTGTTGCACCCGTCGCACACGAAGTACGACATGTTCTCGACGATGCCGAGCACGGGCACCTTGACCTGCTCGAACATCTTGAGACCCTTGCGCGCATCGATGAGCGACACCTGCTGCGGCGTGGTCACGATGACCGCCCCGGCGAGACCGGCGCGCTGGGTCAGCGTGAGTTGCGCATCGCCGGTGCCCGGAGGCATGTCCACGATGACGTAGTCGAGGTTGCCCCACTCGACCTGCTCGAGAAACTGCGTCAGGGCGCCGTGCACCATCGGACCACGCCAGACCATCGGCATGTCCGGCTCGATGAGGAAGCCGATTGACATCAGCTTGATGCCGTGCGCGAACACGGGGTGGATGCGCTTGTCGCCGGACGGCTGCGGTCGTGCATGCGTACCGAACATGAGCGGCATCGACGGGCCGTAGATGTCGGCGTCAAGCAGGCCGACGGTCGCACCGTCGTCGGCGAGCGCCAGAGCGATGTTGGCCGCCGTCGTGGACTTGCCCACGCCGCCTTTGCCGCTGGCCACCGCCACGACGTTCTTCACGCCCGGCATCACGGCGCCCGGGGCCCGCGGGCTGCGCACCTGCGCGGAAAGGTCGACCTCCACTGCGGTGACGCCCGTCAGCGCGCGCAGCGCACGCTCGCACTGCGCCTTGAGCTCGTCCTTGACCGGGCATGCCGGCGTCGTCAGCTCGAGCCTGAAGCGGACACGCCCGCCTTCGATCGAAAGGTCCTTCACGAAGCCGAGGCTGACGATGTCCCGATGAAGATCCGGGTCCTGAATCGGACGAAGGGCGGCGAGGACGGCTTCGTGCGTGGGTCCAGCGTTGGGCACGGCAGGCAGGCTCCTGAGGGAATGCAGAGATTAGCGAAGCAAGGCGGGGAATGCCCGCTCGGCCGAGGTTTCGTCGGAGGATTCGAGATGCGCACTGCGCGAATGAGCCGGCCCGCACCGTGGCCTTCGCCGGGGAAGGACGCGGGCCGGTGCGGGCATTGCTGCCGCACCGGCCCGCTGGAGACCAGTCGTGGACCACACCCGGGGTGTGGCAACGCCGCTCAGTAGCGGTAGCCTTCCGGCTTGTACGGTCCTTCCGACTTCACGCCGAGGTAGCTGAGCTGCCGTGACGTGAGCTTCGTCAGTGAGACGCCGAGCTTGTCGAGGTGCAGGCGGGCCACCTCTTCGTCGAGCTTCTTGGGCAGCGTGGTCACGCCGACCTTGTAGGCCTTCGCATTCGTGAAGAGCTCGATCTGCGCGAGCACCTGGTTGGTGAAGGACGTGCTCATCACGAACGACGGGTGGCCGGTGGCGCATCCGAGATTCACGAGGCGACCTTCGGCGAGCAGCAGGATGCTGTGGCCGTCCTTGAAGGTGTAGCGGTCCACCTGCGGCTTGATCTCGAGCTTCCTGCAGCCAGGCTCGCGATTGAGGGCAGCGACGTCGATCTCGATGTCGAAGTGGCCGATGTTGCAGACGATGGCTTCGTCCTTCATGCGGCGCAGGTGCTCGATCGTGATGATGTCGCAGCAACCGGTGGCCGTGACGAAGATGTCGCCTTCGGCAAGGGCCTCTTCCATCGTTGCGACTTCGAAGCCTTCCATGGCGGCCTGAAGTGCGCAGATCGGGTCGATTTCGGTGACGATGACACGCGCGCCGAAACCGTGCATGCTCTTCGCGCAACCCTTGCCCACGTCGCCATAGCCGGCGACGACGACGACCTTGCCCGCGACCATGATGTCGGTCGCGCGCTTGATGCCGTCAGCGAGCGATTCGCGGCAGCCGTAGAGGTTGTCGAACTTGCTCTTGGTGACCGAGTCGTTGACGTTGATCGCCGGCGCCTTGAGCTTGCCCTTTTCGAGCATTTTCATCAGCGCATGCACGCCCGTGGTGGTTTCCTCGCTGATGCCGCGAACGTCCTTCATGAGGTGCGCGTATCGCGGCTCATGCATCATCGCGGTGAGGTCGCCGCCGTCGTCGAGAATCATGTTCGGGCCTTTGCCGCCCGGCCATTCGATGGTCTGCTCGACGCACCAGTTGTATTCGGCCTCCGACTCGCCCTTCCATGCGAACACCGGAATGCCGGCCTTCGCGATCGCCGCGGCAGCGTGATCCTGCGTGGAGAAGATGTTGCACGACGACCAGCGGATGTCCGCGCCCAGTTCCTTCAGCGTCTCGATGAGGACCGCGGTCTGGATGGTCATGTGCAGGCAGCCCGCGATGCGAGCGCCTTTCAGCGGCTGCGTCTTCCTGAACTTCTTGCGGAGGGCCATGAGGCCCGGCATCTCCTTCTCGGCAAGGTTCATTTCCTTGCGGCCCCAGTCCGCGAGGGACATGTCCTTCACCTTGAAGTCGTTGAAGGTCGCGGTTGCGGCCTTGCTCCGCGTCTTGGTCGCGGTGGTACTCACGTCGTTGCTCCTGTAGCGATTGGGAAATGGGAAAGCATGGACAGATGCGGTATCGGCTTCGCGCAAAGCGGAGTTCGCAGCATCACGCGGCCTTTCGGCCGCGGACGAGGTAGAGCGGGAGCCTCATCTTGCGGCCCGAGGGGTGTTCCACCACGTAATTGTCGGTGAGCACCTCCCGGCGAATGCCGATCAGCCCGGCCGCGCGGAAGTCCGCCTCCAGAACGGCCGGGTCAAGGCCGAGGCGGGTGTCGGCCATGGCGTCGTGCATCCAACTCTCGTGATGCGGGAGCAATTCGAGGCTGACGACGTGGCCGCCGGAACGTACGACGCGTGCCATCTCGGCAATGCCAAGGCGCGGCTCAGGAAGGTGGTGCAGCACCATGTGGGCGCAGGCCGCATCGACCTCGGCGTCCTTCAACGGCAGCGATTCGATTGCGCCGGTGCGGAACTCCAGCTCCGCGGAACTGTCGGCTAGGTTTGCGCGTGCCTTGTCGAGCATCGCCTCTGAAGTGTCCACGCAGATCACGCGCGCCACTCGCTGACCCAGCACGCGGGCAAGGTAGCCCGTACCGCATCCGACGTCCGCCACGACGAGTTGATCCGGAACGAGACACCCGAGCACCTCGAGGCGACCAGTGCCCTGCGTGAAGTCGCTGCCGATGAGGTCCCAGTCCCCTGCAATCCGGTCAAAGAAGGCGCGGCTGTCAGATCGGTCGGCCAGCACGAGCGCGAGGCGCCGATCGTCTGCCTCGCGCTCCTCGAGCTGGTCGAGTTGCATCGCGAGTGCGCTCCAGAGCGCTCCGGCCGCACCACCTGGCACCACCAGCCTGCAGTGGGTGAACGATCCCTCTCGTCGTTCGGCGATGAGTTCCGCGTCGCGCAGGAGCTTGAGGTGGTTGCTCACGCGGCTCTGCCCCATGGCCAGAGCGCGGGCGATCTCCCCTACCGACAGCTCGGATTGCGAAAGCAGCGCCAGAAGGCGAAGGCGCGTCGAATCCGCGAAGACCCGCAAGAGCGACAACGGCGAGACGGAGGCAGGCGACATCAGCGTATCATAGCACGCTGATGCGACTCGATCAACAGGCTCAAACAGGTAGATCCGAGGCCCCCAGCGTGGCAACGCTCATTCCGCGACATCACCTCCGCGGTAGCGTTTCAGCCACGCTGTCTTCCAGGGTGCGAATCGCCCCCTCTCGATCTCGTGGCGCGACTCGGCCATGAGATCCTCATAAAAGCGCACGTTGTGGAGGCTTGCGAGGGTCTCGAACACCGGCTCGTGCGCGTAATGCAGGTGGCGAAGTACCAGTCGAGAAAAGTTCGCGCAGGTGTAGCAGCTGCACTTCGTGTCGATCGGGTCTCGGTCGTGGCGATGCACCTTGTCGCCGATGCGGATGCGGCCTCTTCGCGAGAACAACGTGCCTCCCCGTGCGTAGCGCGTGGGAATGACGCAGTCGAACATGTCCATGCCCAACTCGATGGCGACGAGCATGTCTTCAGGCAGGCCGACTCCCATGAGGTAGCGCGGGCGATCCGCAGGCAGCAGCGGCGCGGTCCACGCGGTGACCTGCTTCATGAGTTCATGGCCCTCGCCGACACTGACTCCACCGATCGCATATCCGTCGAAGTCCAGCGCGACGATCTGCCCCGCGCTCTTGCGACGCAGGTCCTCGTGGACGCCGCCTTGGATGATGCCGAACAGGAACTGGTGTGCTGCGAGTTCCGCGCCCCGGCATCGCCGAGCCCAACGCGCCGTGCGCTCCACGCTGCTTTCGACGACGTGTCTCGGAGCGTCGTGCTCGAGGCACTCGTCGAAAGCCATGACGATGTCTGCACCGAGGCGACGCTGGATTTCCATCGACCCTTCCGGGTCCAGCATGAGTCGGGGCTGTCCCTTTCCCGCCGGGAAGGAGACGCCGGCCTCGCTGACCTCCTTGCCGGGGAGACTGAAAACCTGGAATCCGCCGGAATCCGTGAGAATGGTGCGGGGCCAGGCCATGAACGAGTGCAGGCCCCCGCTGCGCTCGACGAGTTCCGTGCGGTCCTCAAGGCTCAGGTGGTAGGTATTCGCGAGCACGACTTCCGCGCCACACTCAGCAACGTCGCGCGGCAGCAGAGCCTTTACGGCTCCCTGCGTGCCGACCGGCATGAAGGTCGGTGTCTCGACGCCGCCATGTGCCGTATGGAAGCGCGCGCGTCTTGCGCCGCATGGGTCGGTGCGGAGCACATGGAATCCGAGGTTGCGTGCCATGCCGGTGGTACCCGTTTCAGCCGCGCACGCCGAAGGCAAACGAGATCCATCCGGCGATGAGCAGCAGCCCGCCGATCGGTGTGACGGGGCCGAGCCACGAAGGCCCACCGAGTGCGAGGCCATACAGCGAACCGCTGAAGAGCGCGATGCCGGCGACAAACAGCGGGCCGGTCGCGCGAAGGGCCGTGCCGTCACCGCCTCGTTGTGCAAGCCCGACGAGCAGCAACGCCAACGCATGGATCAACTGGTAGCGCACTCCGACCTCGAAAATCGCGAGCCGTCCGGGTTCGAGGGAGGCTTTCAGCGAGTGCGCGCCGAAGGCGCCAAGGACCACACCAAGTGCGCCTAGAACGGTGCCGCAGAGCAGCGTATTCATGCTCCCGGTGTCCCATCCTGCGGCGTGACCGAGTCGGGTGCCCCGTCTCGTGTCGGTACCCAGAGGATTTCGTCCGGTCCCGCGGCTGCACGGGCGAGCACGAACAGCAGGTCGGACAGGCGATTCAGGTAGACGGTGCAGAGCGGGTTGCATGTCTCGATGGCAGCCAGTGCCTGCACTCGGCGTTCCGCACGGCGCGCCACCGTGCGTGCGACGTGCAGTTGGGCAGCGAGCGGGTTGCCACCCGGCAGGACGAAACTTTCGAGGGGCCTGAGGCCCGCGTTGATGTCGTCAATCCAGCCTTCAAGGCGCTGCACTCGTGCGGCGCCGATGCGTAGCGGCGAAAACCCGCGGGGCGGAGGATCGTGCGGAACGCACAGATCGGCGCCGAGGTCGAAGAGATCCTGCTGCAACTGGATGAGGCGTTGCCGGGTGCTCGCCCGTGCTGTTGCCGGCGAATTCGCGGCGGGAATCAGATCAAGGCATACGCCAAGGACGCAGTTCAGCTCGTCAACCGTGCCGTAGGCTTCTATGCGCGGATCCACCTTGGATACCCGGGATCCGTCGCCAAGACCGGTCGTACCGTCGTCACCAGTTCGCGTGTAGATCCTTGTGAGCCTGACCATCGGTGTCGAGTCCGCGTATGCCGGCGTCAGCCGACGCGCTCATATTGGCCGCGCGAGACCCGCTTGAACCGCGGGTCTCGAGCGAGAGCGTTGCTCACCATCATGCCCAGGTTCTTCGAGGTAGAGGTGTATCCGTTCCGGATGACCATCTCGGCGGCTTCAGCCGGTGTGACCACCGCGCGGATCTCCATGCACTGCGCAAGGGCATCCGCAAGCGATACGGCGTTTCTGGCACGCCGTCGCGTCGTTCTGGGCTCGTCCGCCTCGCTCGTGTCGCCGTCTGGTCGGGCGCCAGGACGACGCCGGGTGCCGCTTCCGACGGGCGCTCCGAGCGCGGCGAGCTCAGCGTCCAGGTCAGCGAGTTCGCTGGCCAATCTGACGCGGCGGTTCGCAAGGTCACGGACAGTCTTTTCGCGACGCAGGAGTTCCGCCTGCAGGTCACTCGTGGATATCGTCTTCAGGGTCATGCTCCAGATCGCGCCAAAACGCGCTTCTCCACCTTATTTTCAGCGAATATTCGCAGCCTGTTCGGCGGACCGTACCGTCTCGATTGTCATCAGGGCCATCCTGACCCCACGCCCCCGCACGGCGCCCGTACGAACCGTGCCAGCATCCACATGCAGCCGGTGTCTGTCCATGCGATCCAGGACGCCCATGCGTCACCGGCGGGCGGACTCAAGCACGAGGACTCCGCTGAATCGTTGACGTTGGGGTTAGCCGAGCACCAAGAGCCGGAGATTCGCTGCAACTAATCCTCGTGAAAAGGGGGTGGGACGGTCACGAGCGCGGCAATTCTTGAATACACTGGTGCCGGACTTCGGCATGTCGTGCGTCTCACGCTGCCGCCATGTCAGACTCGAGTGGCGCAGTCGGTTCCTACACGTTCGCCTTCGCCCGCATTCCTGATGGAGACCTACGTCATGCTTCTAGCCGTCTCGCGTATCGCTTCGCAAACCGTCGCCAGGTCCTTCTGCCTCGCAACGGCCCTCGCGGGATCGGTTTCGGCACAGGACCTGTCGACCGTAAACGTGTCCGGGGAATGGGACGTGTCACTCACGGCCTCCTTCGCCCCCAATACGGCGGGGATCACGAAAGGCAGCGGCAAGGGCAAGATCTACATGACGCAGGCCGGCAGTCTGATCACGGGCGTGGTCGTTGACAAGCTCGGCAAGTGCCAGTCGTTCGAGTTGCCACTCAATGGTCTTCGCGAAGACAACGGATTCACGGCGTCAGCATCCGGGCCGACGATCGACTTGATCACCTGCGCAGGGATTGGAAATGCAGATACCCTTTTCCTGGCAACCCTGACGACGGGTGCCGCGGGTACGGCGACGGGTTCCGGCAGCGCGCTTGCCTACGACATCCCGCTGACTTACACGTCTGTCAGTACCTTGAAGCGTGTATCGGGGCTGCAGACCCCCACCGACCCGGACGGGTTTGGGCCCGGGGTTAACCTGGATCTAATCGGAAAACTAGGTCTTGGGGTCGGGGGCGTTCATGATCTCGCCGTCTACAAGGTGACGATCCCGAAGTCGGTCAAGGCCAAGGCCGGTCCGGTCACCAAGAAACTGAAGGTGCAGATTCAGAACCGCAGCCAGCATTCGGAGGTCATTGAAGACGCGGCGATGCTCGCCGGAGTTGTCGAGTTGACCGCGGAAGTCGATTCGGGCCTGGTGGATGCGCCCACGATCACCCTTGTCGCGCCCAAGGAGAGCAAGTTTCCTATCGTGCTGAAGCCGCGCGCCAAGTACACGGCGGTGTTCACGGCAGAATTCGCTGGCCCGGCGGATCCAATGGACCCGGGGGAGACGGGTACGATCTCCTACACGGCGCGCGTGCATCACGAGGCGCTGGCAGGCAACATCGCGGATGGTCACTCGTTTGACGATGTCGCACCTCGCAGCGTGATCGCCCCCTACACGTTCGACACCTTTCCCGACGGCTCCATCAAGGAGAAGGGGGTTGGCGCGAAGAAGAGCGACAAGACCTCCGGCGACCCGCTGCTGACAGCCCTCACCGTCGGCGTTCCCTGAGCGCCGCGCGCCCCGCGCATGGTCTCCGCCATCCGCAGGGCAGCCAACGCCAGGCCGTGCAGGAATGCCGGCCGCGGCCCGATGAAAAGCCTCCGAGGCCGTGGTGTCGCAACTGGCTACCGACGGACTCGGAAATCGCTACGAGCCGACGCCGCCGAGTGCGATGGCTCCCCGAGGTGGACTCGAACCACCGACCCTCTGATTAACAGTCCGCCCGCGGCATCCGAGGAGATTGCTGCAAGTGCTGATGCACTCGTACCTTGCAGCGCTTCACTTCAGGCGCCGGAAGGCGGCGATCGCGCCAGCCTACGCAACCTCGAAATGGAGGCCTTGCTCACCCCTTCGGGCGAGCTCGAAGGCACCGCCATCGACCCTGAACTCGCTACCGTCGTGGCGGCCTGGAACAGTCTGCCGCCAGCCCTGCGCGTTGGGATCGCGGAGATGGTTCGGGCGCTGCGTGTCGGGCACTGAGAACCCCACAGCGGGTGCGGGGCGAGCCGGGCGCGGGGATGCTCACGACTGTGCCGACGTCGAATCGCGGTTGGTTCGGCGGGACGAGGCCGCCTTCCCGGTGACATGCTGCGACGATTCGCACCCCTCGTGAGCCAGCCGGGCGACGGGGCCCGCCGGCAGCCACGCGATCCCGTGGCTTCAGGCGCCAGTTCCCGGCGGCTGGACCTTGAGCCCACCCCACAGGCGACCCGGGACCGGCGCCATTAGTCTCCACTGGACGGTGACGGGGTTGTCCCGCTCCCAGCTCAAATACTCCAACTCGCCGCAGTAGGTGAATGGGCACGCGGTTCCGCGCTGGGTCTTCTTGGTGCGTCGTACGAAGAGGTGAACCGGAATACCGCGTGCCTTGTGCTGCGCGATGTCCTGGCCGGGCTTGGATGCGCGAGAGGTTCGATTCTGGCTCTGCCACTCGAACTGATCCGGACCGACGAACTTGTCGTCGTAGCGATGTTCGGAAGGCAAGTTCGCCTTCTCGAGCGTGACGAGCAGGAACATGCGCCCGCCTCGCTGAACGAAGCCCTGCCGCCAGAGGTTGGCCTGGAATGGAAGTCCCCAGAGTCCCGGGATCTGTTCTCGCATGAACTCCTGCCAGAGGTTCGGTGGTACGGCTGCTTCGGGAGCGCCACTCTCAGGCACTGCGCTCGGCTCGTCCCCAGTGCGAGGGAGTCCCAGGTACTGCGCTAGGCGCCACTCGACTACCTCCCGCGTCAGGTCGCTCAGCGTCGCGCCGTGTTCACCCTGACCATTCAGACGACTCGACAGGCTCACGCCGTCGTAGGCGAAGTACGGCCCGCTCGCCGTGCCCTTGCCACCTATCCATGCAGCGATCGGGTTTGTCTCGAGCAGTCGGCGCAAGGCAGGTGGGGATGTTCGCGCATCACCCACGTCGGCCAGAAGTGCTGCGGAACCGAGTGTCTGCCCGCTGGTGGCGCGTACTAGTGCATCGATGCCGATTGGCCCAGGGAACGAGCCCTCCGCGATCCATGCCTGCAGCAGCAGCATCTTGAAGCTGCGCGTCATGGGCGTGGTTTCGAGGTCGGCGAAGTAGTCGCGATTCGCGGCCAGCGCGGCGGCCTCCGACGTCGCCAGGTCCCCCATCCCTCGGACGAAGCCCAACCACGAGCCGTCGTGCTTGCGAACTGTTCCTGGGTCGTAACCAGCGTGCCACGCTTCCGAGGCTGTCGGCCGCACGCCGTGCCGGTCGCGAAAGTCCTCGTACCAGAGACGGACTGCCTCGCGGCCCTGGGCTACCGGGATCAGGGCGCGCAGAATCTCCATCGCGCGCAGGTCGTAGGTGATCGCGCAGCCATCGGGCAGGAGTTGCTCCCCATCCTCGAGACGCTTGAGTGCCGCAACCAGCCCGGCCGGCGTCTCGTTGCCCAGCGGGAGCAACGCGACCGCGCCTTGCAGGAAGGTGCGGTGGTTGCCGATGTAGTCCACGATCCGAAGTGTCTTTCCAGCCACTTGGCGCAGGCCGCGTCCGACCTGCTGGAGCCAGAGGGTGCGCGACTCGGTGGGCCGCAGCATCAGGATGGCGTCAACGGAGGGCAGGTCCACGCCCTCGTTGAACATGTCCACGCAGAAGACGATGTCCAGCGCGCCGGCCTCGAGTTGTTCGAGCGAGAGGGCGCGCGGATCGCTCCCTGCGCCTGAATGCACGGCCGCCGCCCTTACCCCCCGTTGGCTGAAGTACGCCTTCATGAACTCGGCATGCCTCTGCGACACGCAGAAGCCCAGCGTCCGCGCGTCGAGACCCGCGTGGGCGCGCCACTGCTCGAGCGCGTTCTCGGCGCGGCGCTGCGTGGCGACGCTTCCGTCGCTTCCGACGCATGGGGCGACGGCACGCGGCACATAGACATCGATGAGGTCGACCGAGCCGCGGAAGCGCTGGAGGCAGGCGTGCGAGGCAACGCCTCGGAAGCGGAGATCCAGATCCTCGTCGGCGCGCTCGCGAGCGTCTCCAGCCAACTCAACGCCGACGCGGTGCTGGACGACATCCGGAAGAACGTGGCGACGGGGCAGAGCGATGGACGCTGAGATGCCGGAACGGCCAGTTGTCGAGCTCGCGCCCGATCCCATGCCGGAAGCGCCGCCGCTCGTGCTGCGGCATCAGGCGCCTCCTCTCGCGTCGCGACACCACATCGAAAACCCCTGCGGATGCGTGAGCGCGGAGGTAGCGCGTGAAGCCTGACCTCCACGTCTCCGAGATCCGCTTCATTGCCGCGCCGGATGCCGAGCGCGCTCTGGGCCTGTTGGGCTGGGTCAGCTTCCTGCTCAACGGGGCGGTGAAGCTCGACGGGATCACGCTCCGTCGCACCCGCGCCGGTGACCTCGTGCTCTCATTCCCGGAACGGCGCGATGCGTCCGGAAAGCAGCACGCCTACATCCGCCCGATCTCGGATGCGGCTCGCCGTGACGTCGAGCGCCAGGTCTTTGCGGCACTGCGTCTGCAGTTCAGTACGGCGCCAGCACCATCCGCGCCGGCAGCGCCTGCGGGACCCGATCGATGATCGCTCTGCCCAGTCGCTGCACCGGTCCGGCCACGCCGCACCCGAGCACATGCTCGGCGGAGCTTGCGCGGTGGCTCGCGGACTCCTTCGCAGCAGCTACGGCCGGCCCTCTCGCGCCCCACGCCGACGAGGCCGACCACGAACGACACACCGCATTTCCGTGCCGGCGAAAGAGGCTGAGTCGGCCGGCAGCAGCACCTGACCTCAGCCTTGGAGCTTCCTGCATGGACAGCAGCAACCTGAACGGCACGTACTCCCCACGAGGCCGGGCAGCGATCACCGAACCGGGCGGCTACGCGTCCGGAGAGGCCCATGACGCCCTGACCGGCGAGCCGATGCATCTCGACCGCCTAGACGTTCCGCTGGCGCTCGCAGACCGGATCCTCTGGGCGCACTCCGACGCACGCTCGCCTGGATGCTTCAGCGTTCCGGGTTGGGAGGCTGCTCTTGCGGACCTGGCGTCGGACCTCCTGGTTCGCTGCGCCGCACTCGAGCAGCAGGTCGCGCACCCATGAGCACGATCACCGTCACGCCTCGCCTGCGGCCTCGCAGTCGCACGCTGCACGCGGTCAACGCACCGCGATGGGCGCCCTCGCCATCGCCATCACCACGGCCAAGGCCCTCGCACCTCTCGCCACCCATCACCAGACCCATGCCCACGCCGCCAGCGGAAGTACTCCCGTGCTCTCGCCAGGTCGCCTTCCATCACCCCCTCGAGAAAGGAACCGTTCGATGACCTCCACACGAATTCCCCTTCCCCCGCCGACCACCCCACCGCGCCTGCTGAACACCAAGGAGGCCGCCGCGATGCTGGCGATCAGCGCCCGCAGCCTCTGGAGTCTGACCGCTTCTCATGACATACCGCACCTGCGCATCGGGCGGACGGTGCGTTACTGTGTCGCCGACCTGCAGGGCTGGATAGAGGCCCGCAAGGTCCGCACGGACAGGGAGCGCTGATCATGGCAAGCGTCTTCAAGCGCGCCGGTTTCCCCAACTACTTCATCGGCTGGACGACCCACGACGGCCGGCGGCGCGAGAAGTCCAGCCGCACCACTGACAGGAAGGTGGCCGAGCGCATCGGGGCGCAGCTCGACGCCCAGGCCGCCCTGCGCCGTGAAGGCGTCATCGACCCGCGCCAGGATCGCTACTTCGAGGCGAACGCCGTGCCCCTGCTCCGGCACGTGGACGCCTACCTCGAGCACCTGCGCGCCGGCGCGCGGGCAGCCTTCCACGTCTCGGAAAACCAGCGCCTGCTCAACCGGATCATCGCGGCCACCGGCGCTGCGCGGCTCTCCGACCTGACGCCGGACGCATTGGCCCGGCACCTCAAGGCACTGCGGGACCTGGGCCGCTCGGCGACCACGGTCAACATGGAACGCACCATCGTGGTCTCGTTCGTCAACTGGGCCGTGAAGTCCGGCCGCGTGCGCGAGAACCTCCTCAAGCAGTTGCCGCGCCTCGACCAGAATCGTGACCGCCGGCGTATCCGGCGGGCGCTCACCTGGGACGAGATCTCGAGCCTGCTGACCGTGGCCGCGAAGCACGGTCGGCGCCCGGTGTACCTGTGCGCTGCGCTCGCCGGCCTGCGGCGCAGCGAGCTGACCCGCCTGCGCTGGGCCGACGTGGACCTGGCCATCGGCACCCTCACCATCAGTGACGGCAAGGCCCACCGGACCGATGTCCTCCCGCTGCACCCGCAGCTCAAGGATGCGCTCACTGCCATCCGGCCCGACATCCTCCGTCCCGATGCGCGGGTCTTCCCGGTCATGCCGAGCAACGACGAGCGCCGCGCGGACTTCGAGGACGCGGGCATCGTGCTCAAGGACGTGGACGGCCGCGTTGCGGACCTGCACTCGCTGCGCGTGTCGCTCGGCACCAACCTGGCGCGGCTCGGTGTCTCGCCTGCGATGACGCAGCGCATGCTGCGCCACGCGGACTACAAGATCACGATGAAGCACTACATCCAGCTCGACGGAGCGGACGTGGCCAAGGCGATCCAGAGCGTCCCCAACGTGCCCGAAGCGGCGACCTCCAGCGTGCAGGTCGCACAGCAGCGCGCCACCGGAACGGAGGGCGCTGAGGCGTCTCAGGCATCTGATGTTTCACCGCAACACCCACCGCGGGAACCACCGTACCAGCCACCGCAAATGGAGCGCGAGACGCTGCGTGGCGGTTCGTCAGGGCGCGAGGGCCGGGGACGCAGTCAGCGGTCAGCGCTGAGCGGTAACTCCTTGCCGATGGCGGCCTTGCGCGATCCCACGCGAGCCGACGCATTCGAGTGCGATGGCTCCCCGAGGTGGACTCGAACCACCGACCCTCTGATTAACAGTCAGATGCTCTAACCAACTGAGCTATCGGGGACCCTGACGAACAGAGGGCGGGAGTCTAGAGGCGAGACACGCCTCGTGCAAGGCCCGTCGTCGGGCGACGCCGCGAGGCGTGCACGCGCGCGGGCCTAGGCCGCTCTGCCCGTGCCGTAGGTCAGCACTTTCGCCAGGGTCTCCCGCAACGAGGTACGCGGGACGATCATGTCGATCTGCCCCTTCTCGAGCAGAAATTCGGCTGTCTGGAAGCCCGGAGGAAGCTTCTTCTTGATCGTGCCCTCGATGACGCGCGGCCCGGCGAAGCCGATCAGGGCACCTGGCTCGGCGACGATGACATCGGCAGCCATGGCCCACGACGCGGTCACGCCCCCGGTCGTCGGGTGCGTGCAGACCGAGATGAAGAAGCCTCCAGCGTCTCGCAACTGCGACAGGGCAGCGCACGTTTTTGCCATCTGCATGAGCGACAGGATGCCTTCGTGCATTCGCGCTCCACCGGATGCGGCGACGAGCACAAGAGGCAACGTTCGTTCGCGCGCGAGCTCGGCCGCGCGAGTGACCTTCTCGCCCACAACCACTCCCATGCTGCCGCCCATGAATCGGAACTCGAGAGTGCCGAAGACGAGTGGCCTGGAGCCGATGGTTCCCAGCCCGTATCGCATCGCCTCCTTCACGCCGGTGCTTGCGATCGTGTCGCTCAGCTTCTGCGGGTAAGGCTTCTTGTCGACGAAGCCGAGCGCGTCCACCGTTTCCATCGTGCCGTCAAGTTCGCGCCAGCTCGCCGGATCCAACGTGTAGGCGATGCGCAGGTGCGAACTGAGCGGAAAGTGGAACTGGCACTTCGGGCAGACCTTGAGGTTGTCGTCAAGGTCCTTGCCGAAGACGGTCTCGTCACACGCCGGGCAGCGGACCCACAGGTCTCCTGGCATGTCCTTCTTGCGATGACGCAGCCAAGGCAACGAGGCCATGATCAGCCTCCGTCCCTTGCCGTATGGGCCGCGCCGGCGGGCCCCGCGGGCTCCGTGTCGCCTGAGGCTTCCGGTGCTCCGGCGCTGCCGGTTGCGTGCGCTCGCTCGGCAACGCGGCGTAGCGTCGCGATGGTAGCCGCCCAGTCCTGGCTGCCGAAGACAGCCGAGCCGGCAACGAAGACGTTGGCACCGGCGGCAGCCGCGGCGCCAATCGTCTCGGGCGAAATGCCGCCGTCGATCTCGACATCACCCGCAAATCCCCACGCGCGCAAGCGCTCGATCTTGGGCAGTACCTCCGGCATGAACTTCTGCCCGCCGAAGCCTGGATGCACGCTCATGACGAGGACCATGTCGCACAGGGGCAGCAGATCTCGGACCGGAGCGATGTCCGTCTCGGGGTTGATGGCAAGACCGGCCCGCGCCCCGAAACGTCGGATGGCGATGAGTGCCTCGGGATTCGTCTCGAGGTGGCACGTGAGCGTGGCAGCTCCGGCGCGGACATACGCCTCGGCGTAGGCAAGCGGGTCGCTGATCATGATGTGAACGTCGAGGGGCATGCGCGCGCAGCCGGCGATCGCCTTCACCACGGGAGGTCCAATGGTGAGGTTCGGGACGAAGTGGCCATCCATCACGTCGACGTGCAGCCAGTCCGCGCCAGCGTCTTCCACCGCTGCGATGTCCCGTGCCAGGCGCACGAAATCGGCGGAGAGCAGCGACGGCGCAATCTTCACGGCGGGAAGCAGCATGTCGTTCATGGTCTCAACCCCGACTCGGCGATACCACAGCCGCCCCGGCTTCGCGAATCGCTGCGGACGCGGCGCTCGATGGGTCAGAGGAGCAGAGCGTCGATTCCCGGCAGCGTCTTGCCTTCGAGCAGCTCGAGCGAAGCCCCGCCTCCGGTGGAGACATGCTTGACCAGGCTGGCGAGACCGAAGCTTGCGATCGCTGCAGCGCTGTCGCCCCCGCCCACCACCGTGTAGCCGGGGCAGGACGCCACGGCCTCGGCGACGGCGCGCGTGCCGGCAGCATAGGGAGGCCGCTCAAACACCCCCATCGGTCCGTTCCACACGACCGTGCCAGCCGACGCGATGCGCTCCGCATATCGCCTGGCCGTACCGGGGCCGATGTCCAGGCCCATGAGTCCCGCCGGGATTGGGCCATCCACCGGAGTTGCCTCATCGGAATCGAATGCGGACGCACAGAGGTGATCGGACGGCAGAAGGATGTCGACCTTGCAGGCTGCGGCGCGCCCAAGCACGTCACGACACTCCGTGACGAAGTCATCCTCGACTCGCGAGGAACCGACGGCGACACCCTGAGCCTTCAGGAAAGTGTAGGCCATCGCTCCGCCGATCAGGATCACGTCGACCTTATCGAGGAGGTTCTTCACGACCGCGAGCTTGTCGGAAATCTTGGCGCCGCCGAGGATCGCGACAAGCGGGCGCGCCGGCTGATCGAGCACTTTTCCAAAAGCCACGAGTTCCTGCGCCACGAGCAGGCCCGCAGCGCACTTGTCCTTGCCCAGCAGAGCTGGCACGCCGGAGACCGATGCATCAGGTCGATGCGCCGTACCGAAGGCGTCGTCCACGTACAGTTCCCCGAGGGCAGCGAGCCTGGCCGTGAACGCCGGGTCGCCCTTCTGCTCGCCCGGATCGAAGCGGAGATTCTCGAGCAGAGCCACCGAGCCGGCAGGGAGTGCGCGCACCGCAGTTGCGACCGCATCGGTGTTGATCTCGCGAAACGCCGTCACCGGTCTGCCGAGCAGTTCGCTCAGTCTCGCCGCGACCGGACCCATGCGAAGTCCGTCCTCGGGGCCCTTTCTGGGTCGGCCGAGATGGCTCATGAGGATGGCGATGCCGCCCCGCTCGATGATCGACCTCACCGTCGGCAGCGCGGAGCGGATGCGCAGGTCGTCCGTGATGCGGCCATCCCTGAGCGGGACGTTGAAATCCACGCGCACGAGCACGCGCTTGCCCGTCACGTCGAGCTGTTCGACGCTGCGGAATCTGGCGTGGGCGCGCGGGGAAGCTGGAAGGGGTGAAGCCGGTGCGGGATTCGACATGTGTGCGCCTACTTCAGCTCATGGGCCTTGCGAATCAGGTCGACGACGCGACAGGAGTACCCCCACTCGTTGTCATACCAGGACAGCACCTTCACCATGTTGCTGTCGATGACCATCGTCGCGAGCGAGTCGAAGATCGAGCTGGCGCTGCTGCCGATGATGTCGCTGCTCACGATCGGGTCGGCCGTGTATTCCAGGATGCCCTTCATCGGGCCGTCTGCGGCAGCCTTCATCGCAGCGTTCACGGCCTCCCGCGTGACCTCCTTGTCGAGAACCGCGACAAGGTCCACGATCGAGCCGGTGACGACGGGGACGCGCAGCGCCGTGCCGTCGAGCTTGCCCTTGAGCGCCGGCAGCACCTTGCCGACGGCGCGCGCAGCTCCTGTGTCCGTCGGGATGATGTTCTGCGCCGCCGCACGGGCGCGACGAAGATCCTTGTGGATCATGTCCGCGACATTCTGGTCATTGGTGTACGCATGCACCGTGGTCATGAGCCCGCGACGAATGCCGAACGAGTCGTTCAGGACCTTGGCGATCGGCGCAAGGCAGTTCGTCGTGCACGAAGCATTGCTGATGATGCGGTGCTCGGCCTTGAGTATCTCGTCGTTGACGCCGAGCACGACCATGGCATCGATGTCGTCCTTGGACGGAACGGTGAGGAGCACTTTCCCTGCGCCGGCTGTCAGGTGCTGCGCGATCTCGTCGCGCTTGCGGAAGCGACCGGTGGACTCGACGACAAAGTCCACCTTGAGTTCCTTCCATGGGAGGAGCTTCGGCTCCCTCTCGGCGGTGACCTTGACCTGACGGCCATCGACGACAAGCGCACCCTCGACCGAGCTGACGGCGTGGCCGAAGCGGCCCATGACCGTGTCGTACTTCAGGAGGTGGGCCAGTGAAGCCGGGTCCGACAGGTCGTTGATGAGGACGACCTCGAACTCCTTGCGCTCCTGCATGATGCGGAAGACCGTGCGGCCGATGCGTCCGAAACCGTTGATGCCGATCCTGATGGCCATGCTGTCCTTTCGGGGGCTGATCCCGTGCGCGTTGGCGGTGCGTTCCGCCGAGGTGCCGCGCGACGAAGGGTCGCCTTTATAACCACCGGGTCGAGTGACAGCCAACGCCCGGTCGCTTCCGATGGCGCGGCGCGGCCGCCGTCTCGGGTGGCCCCCGGGTCGTGACCGCTGCCAGCTAGCATGCGCGCATGCTGTCCCCCGATTTCGACGACGAAGCCCACCAGATGGTGATGGCCGGCCTCCGACGTTGTGCAGGAGACGTCTTCCCGGATGGGCACCTCCTCATTCTGGGGGTCTCGGGTGGAAGTGACTCCATGGCGCTGCTCATGGCCGCGCGCTCGGTGCTGCGCAGCCCGCTCGCCGTGGTGCACGTCCAGCATGGTCTGCGTGTGGCCGCTCCGAACGATGCCGAGTTCGTGCGTACGGTCTGCCAGACAATGGACATTCCATGCTCGGTTGTTTCTGCGGGGCCCACGCCGTCGTCTCCGGGGCGGGGTGAGACGGCGGCACGAGCTCGACGGCTCGCTGCACTGCAGCAGGCGGCGCGCTCCGCCGGGGCCCGGCATGTCCTGGTTGCACATCACCGTGACGACAGCCTGGAAACGCTGCTGCTGCATCTGCAGCGCGGGCATCGAGGAGATCGCGCGCTTGCCGGCATTCCCGTGCTGAGGCCGCTTGCTTCCGATGTCATGCTCGTTCACCCCTTGCTCGCTGCGAGACTTCCTCCGGGACGTCTGGAACTCGTGGCGTACCGGGCTGCGCATGCCATTCCGTGCGTCGAGGACGAGACGAATGCTGACGTCACCGTGGCACGCAACCGCGTGCGAGCCTGGCTGGCGACGGAGGGCGCGAGTGTCGTGCCCGCACTGCACTCCCTGCAGGCGAACGCGCGCGTCAGGCTGGAAGCTCGAGTCCTTCGCGTCGCCGCGCTGATCGAGAACGGGTTGACTCCCGATGGCCTGAGCTGTCGGCTTGCCTGGCACGCCTTTCGACCTGCGACAGGCGATGCGCGAGGCGAGCACGTCGCGGAACTCTTGCGGCTCCTTGGTCACTGCCTCGCCGAACGCCGTCGAATCGATCCGCGTGCCGCCATCGTGGAGGCCTTGTCGAAACTTGCGCAGGCCGGACATGGCGAGCTCTCGCTGCCGGCCACGCCACGAGCACTGCGCGTGCGTGCAACACGCGACTTCATGCTGCTGCCTGACGAGGCGCTCCGCTCGCGGGATGTGTCGGACTGCGTGCTGGATGCGCTGGGTCAGCTTCCGCTGCACCTGCGCTGAGTCACGTTCAGCGCCCGAGCTTCCATCCCACGACCTCGGTGCCGCCGCGCAGTTGCACCAGCATCCCGTGGTTCGACACGACGTCCGAGGGAAGCGCCTGGACGAGCACGGCTCCCGTGCTTGCTTCGCGCACTTCCGAGCTGCCATCGGCCCGCACGTCGAGAACCGCGCCATTCAACTCCGCCAGCGGCCGTGCATGGACCTCCTGCTCCCACGCAAGCTGACCGCTGGATGCGTGCACCGCGAAGAGCCTCGTGTCGGTCGAACACAGGACGAGGTCACCCACGACGACGGGTGCGCAGCGGAGTGCTTCACCCGGCAGGTGTCGCCAGCGCGCCACGCCGGACGAGGCATCGAGTGCGAGCAGGACGAGATCCGCGCTGGCCACAAGCACAAGTTCGCCGGCGATCACGGGACCGTCGATGATCCTCCCGACATGGGCGACCCAGCGCTCGTGCTCGGGCACCGCGAGCCCCGCGGGCAACGCGCGCAGCATGCCGTCGTCGCAACCGACGAGCACGGACCGGGTGCCGACGGCGCCGACGAGTTGTGCGGGCGTCGTGATGGGCGCCGCCATCTGGTAAGACCAGGCGACCTGGCCCGACTCGAGCGACGTGGCCACCACCCGGTTGCCGAGCAGCGTGGGCACGTACAGAGCGTGAGAGTCCGCGACCGGGCTGTTGCACGGAACGGAGCCCTCCGAAGTCTGGAAACGCCTGGTTCCGTTCGTGGAGGAGACGACAACCATCGTCTGCCCGCACGCGAGGGAGATGACTCCATCTCCGGCAACCGGCCAGAAGTTCAGTGGCGCGGGGAGCTGAACGAACCAGCGCGCCTGACCCGTGGCGGGATCAAGCGCCGTCAGACCCCCGGCGCTGTCCTCGGCGAGCACCAGGTCGGCAACGGTGCCGATCCTTGTCACCCGGGCGTGGCGCAACTCGCCGAGCGGCGCCACCCACTGCTGCTGTGGCTCGGAGGCCCTCTGCTCCAGGGCGACGGTGGGCTCCGTCAGCGGGACTGTGGTCAGCGGGGACAGGAAGACGATGAGAAGCGCCATGAAAATCATGGTGGCGACCGTAGCGGGCGCGCGAACGACCGGTCAAGCGGATTGTGGTGGGAGTATCCTGAGGAGACCCATGACACCCACCGAGAACCCGCCCGCTGACCAGTGTCTCGCAGGCCGCCTCGCAGCCCTGCGGGGGGAGGTCGGTCTGGCGGCGCGGCGCGTCGGTCGCGACCCGGCCGGGGTGACGGTCGTCGTGGTGACGAAGTCGGCGCCCGTATCGATCTTCAGCCACCTGCACGCTGCCGGTGTCACCGACGTGGGAGAGAGCCGGGTGCAGGCCGCCGAGACGCGCCGTGCGATGTGCGACGCCGGCCCCAGGTGGCACCTGATCGGGCACCTTCAGTCCAACAAGGCCCAGCGTGCGGTGGCGCTTTTTGATGTCCTCCACGGTGTGGACAGCGTGGAGTTGCTGCAGCGCCTGGACGCCGCGGCCGCGGCCGCGGGCCGGGTACCGGAGTTGCTCCTGCAGGTGAATGTCAGCGGCGAGGCGAGCAAGCACGGCTTTCTGCCCCGGGAACTGCCGGAGGCGCTGCAGGCCTCCCGGCGCCTGCGGCACCTGCACGTCACCGGCCTGATGACCATGGCGCCCGCCGCGGCGCGATCCGAAGACTCCCGCGTGCATTTTCAGTCACTTGCCGCCTTGCGTGACCGTTGCGCGCTCCCGGAGGAAGGACTGCCTCTCGACCAGCTTTCCATGGGCATGTCGGATGACTTCACGGTGGCCATCGAGGAAGGCGCCACACTCATCCGCGTCGGTCGCCGGCTGGTCGACGGACTTCCCCTCCCCGCCGTGGCGTGCAGCGCCCCTGGCACGCTTCACGAGCACCCCTGATGTCTCTCCACCCACACCGCTCCGCCGTCCGCCGTCCTCGCTGTCACCGCCTCATTCGCGTCGCGTCGCTCTGCGCGTTCGCGACGTTCTTCGAGCTGTCCGGAGCCAGTCGTGGGCAGGCTGCCGTAGATGACCAGCTTCCAGCCTCCATGGATGCAGCGATCTCGTCGCCCGCCGATCCCTTCGTCTACGGCATTCCCAACCCGGGGCCCGGAGTGGTGGTGTCGTTTGCACCGTCGACGGGATCCAGCCGAAGTGTCGTCGCCATCGGGGATGTGAACGGCGACGGCGCGGAGGACTTCGCCACCGGCTTCGCCCCCGGAAGTGCAGCACGCACGCTGCAAGCGCGCGATGGCAGGAACGCGACCGTGCTCTGGAGTGCGATCCCGGACAACGGCGGCTTTCGCGGCCTGCGCACGCTGGCCTTCTGCGATGGCGCGCTCTTCGTCGCGGCAAGCTCGGAACACGGCCGCGTGGAACGCCGGGACCCCGTCACCGGCATGCCGGCCTGGTCGGTGAATCTCGCGCCGGGCGGCGGTCCGATGGTCAATCTGCTCGCTTTGCAGCCGACGACCGACATGAACGGCGACGGCGCCGCGGACCTGCTCGTCGCCGGAGGGCGCGGCTTGAACGCGGTGCGGCTGCTGTCCGGCAGCAACGGCGCATCACTCTGGACGCACGCGGCAGGCGACTCGGTCTGTGATGTCCGCACGACGGCGGACAGCGACGCTGACGGCATCCCGGATGTCCTGTGCTGCGGCGGCGAGGTCACTCCGTTCGCGCGACTGCTATCCGGCGCAACGGGAGCGGTGATCTGGTCCGTCGGGATGCCCGGAACCGCCAGCGTGATCCTCCCGCTTCCCGACATCGACGAAGATGGTTGGTCCGATGCGGCGGTCGGCGTCCTCGATGCGCCCTCCCCGTGCCTGTTCGGTCTCGGAGGCAGGAACGGCGCGCTGCTGTGGACTTCCGAGTACCTGCTGACGAACGTGACTGCGCTGACGGCGGTCGGCGATATCGACGGCGATGGCCTGGCCGACTTCGCGGTGGGTGGTTTCGACCATGCTGCCACCGGGGTCATCTCGCGGACCGGCAAGTTCCGCTGGCGCACCGAAGGATCCCCCGTGAACGGCGGGTCGATGTTCGCCATGGCGAACGTCGGCGACGTCGACTCGAATGGCGCGCAGGACCTCGTCACCTGTTCACTCGACGAGAACGTCTACCTGGTCGATGGCGCGAAGGGATTCTTCCTGAGCGTGGAGCGCATGCGTTCCCGCGGTGTCGTCACGGCGGCGCTCAACGATTTCGATGGCGACGGCAGGCGCGAAATGGTGGCCTGCGGCTCCGGCACCGCGATGGTCCTGAGCGGGACGAGCGGCATCGCGGCAGGACCGGTGTGCTACCTGAAGGTGCCTCTGCACTTGTCGGACGAGATCGGCATCTTCAACTTCGCCTATCCCGGCGTGCCGCTCATCCTGCTCGGCTCGCCAGCTCCCGGCCAGGCGACCCTGCCGGGCTTCACCGGAGTGTTCGGCCTGTCTCCTGCGACATTCCAGATCATCTTCGTTGGCACCGCACCGGCCGCAGGCTTGTCAGGTGTGGTGCTCGACCCGCTCCCGCGCGCGGCCATCGGGCTGACGCTCTACTTCCAGTCCGTGTCGGTCTTCGGGCCGGGGCACGGGGCCTTCTCGAACGTCACGAGCTTCACCGTTCCGCCCTGATCTGCCATCATCGGCCTCATGGTGGTTGTCGCGGATCTGCAGGCCGTGTTCGAGGCGCTCTCGACCGACGAGGCGGGTGTGCTGGTGCATGTCCGCGCTCAGCCCGGCAGCCGACGCGAAGGACTGCTCGGCACCCGCGGCTGCGCGCTGAAAATCGCAACCACGGCGCCACCCGAGGACGGCCTCGCGACGCGGCGCATCGGGGAGGTCCTCGCCGGCGTGCTCGGAGTGTCTCGAAGCGCAGTGACCTGCGTGAGCGGCGCCACACACCGGGACAAGCGCTACCACGCGCGCGGCCTGACGCTCGATGCGGCAAGGCAGCGACTCGCTGCCGCACTCACCGGCGCATGAAACCGCTGCGGCTCGTCGTGCTCATGTCCGGCGGCGGTCGCACGCTGCTCAACCTCGCAGACGCCATCGACGCCGGACGGCTGCATGCCATGATCACGCGAGTCATCAGCTCGCGCGCGGACACGGCCGGCGTGGCGCGCGCCCGGCAGGCCGGCTTCGCAATGGACGTGCTGCGGCCCCGCGACCATGCGGATCGAGCCGCCTTCGATGCCGCACTCGCCGCGGCATTGCGGGCCGAACGCCCGGATCTCGTGATTCTCGCGGGCTGGCTGCTCCACTTCGCCGTGCCGCCGGAACTCACGGGTCGCGTGCTCAACATCCACCCTTCCCTGCTGCCTCGGCATGGCGGGCGCGGCATGTATGGTGAGCACGTGCACGCTGCCGTCCTCGCCGCGGGCGATACCGAGAGCGGTTGCACGGTCCACGTCGTGGACGAACATTACGACCATGGCCCCATCGTCGCGCAGTCGCGCGTGCCCGTGCTGCCCGGCGACACGGTCGCATCGCTCGCGGCGCGCGTGTTCGATGCCGAGTGCCGGACCTACCCGGCGGCCATCAGCTCCTGGGCCGCCACGCTGCCAGCGAGATCGGCCGACTGATCGGCCTACTGATCGGCCGGTGGCCCGATCACGGATTGCGCTGCTGTGGCGCCTGCAGCGATTGGACTTGGGTCACCCACTGCCGGGCAATCACGAGTTCCACACCATCGTGTCCTGGGAGCGCCGCGAAGGCGCACGGGTAGCCATTGGCCTCCTGGGGCTCATCGGCGGCCGGGAGCCGCAGGCGCACGGTTTCGAGCACGCCTCCTGCGTCGTCGAGAAAGGCGAGTTGCCATGGGTACTCCGCCTTCGCGCGCACGGGCTGCCACCGGAATCCCCTGAATCCACGCTGCAGGTCCTTGGCGAGGCCGAAGCGTCGGCCCCACTCGTCGTCACCGGTCCACGAGCCGTCCGCTGCGCGCCGGACCTCGAGCGTTTCCTCGGGCGTCGGATATTCCACCCGGAAGCCCTTCCAGGCCAGACCATCGATGGCGATCGGCGCGAGCTTGCGAAGGATCTCGGGCGTCTCCCACGCGAACAGGTCGAGGACGGACAACGGGAGCAGCAAACCCTCCTGCGGACGGTCGGCGTAAAGCGCCGGGACGCCTTCGGGCAGAGGTGCGAACAGGTCGAGACGTTCGAGCCTCACGTCGGTGCCGCGAGTCCAGGTGACCTGCAGATCGGCGATCGGCGTGCCCGTCGGCGGCGGCAGGAAGTCGATGGCTTCCAGGGAATCGATGTGCTCGAGAAAGTCGCCGAGCACCGAGTGCAATTCGACGCGCTCGTTCTCGACGGGCTCGCCCGCAAGCCGCTCCGGCACGAGAAACGTCCAGCTCCCGTCGCGCGCCCGGCGGATGTCGAGGAGCACGCTTCCTTCGCGAGCCAGCCGCAGACTCTCCGCGCGATCACGCAGCGGCGGCAGCACCCGATGCTGACGGAAGTACGAGGGCTCGTTCGCCAGCATGTTGAGCGACGCACGAGGGATCGTGATCACCTTGGGGCCGTCATCGCGCATGGCAGCCACCTCTTCGCCCGAGTCCTGCCAGCCGGCCGCGAGCCAGGCCTTCACGGGCCCCTCCGCTTCGTTGCCGATCTCGATGAGCGTCGCGCCGCGCCAGTCTCCGGCGGCACGATCGCTCGGATCAGGCATGCCCATGTCGTGAAGCGCGGCCGG
This sequence comes from Planctomycetota bacterium, assembly GCA_038212275.1. Classification (GTDB taxonomy): domain Bacteria; phylum Planctomycetota; class B15-G4; order B15-G4; family B15-G4; genus JBBQUR01. Next base: position 241,980 of record JBBQUR010000004.1, on the reverse strand, counting down.
CAGCGGATTGGAGACGATCACTCCCGAAGCACGCGCGAAGAACAGGCTGCGCACCAATTGCGAGATGCGATCGTCATCCGCCTGCGCAGCCACGGGTGCCGTGAGTGTCCAGTGGTCCGCCTTGCGCACGGCATCGAGCAGCACACCGCCGTCGACCTCCACCCGGACGTGCGTGGGCGGACCGGCAAGGCCGCGCAGCAGGGTCGGGTCCACGAAGTCCGAGCTGTTGAACTGGAGCAGCGTCTCGAGATTGCGAGTCGTCAGCACGATGGACGTGTCGCCGCTGCGTCGCGCATAGACCATGCGCCCGAGAGGCTCCACGCCGCCGAGGAGCAGCGTCTCGCGCTGCTTGCCATTGCCGAAGCTGATCTGGAAATCGGGCGGTTCGAGGCCCACATTGGCGGCTCGGAGCGTCTCGCCCGCGACCTCGGCAGGCTCCACCGTGGCCCGGGAGAGATCGTCCAGCAGCTTGTCGACGTAGTCCTGGCGCGCCGATTCGGCGACGGGCCGCGTGATGCGCCACGGGGCGCCCGGATGGCGCTGGAGCTCGAGGTCCTGCCCGAACGCCAGGCGCAGGTAGATCCAGGTGATGTCCTGCGTGGCCAGGTCCGGATACAGCGGCCCCGTCACGGCCCTCGGTGCGTGCAGCACGTCGGCGCGCAGCGCGACGAAATAGAGGCCGAACGCCACGACGACCAGGACAGCCAGCGTGGCCAGGCGGGCACGGAGTTCGCGCGACATCGACATGGCCATCCGCCTCAGCGCCTCCGCGCAAACCAGACGAGCGCACCGAGCAGTGCGCCGCCGAGTGGCGTGAGAAGCAGCACGTAGATGCTGACGCTCGTGCGCTCATCGTCGGTGAGGTCGACGCGCGATTCGAACACCTGGCGCGGCCGGCTGCCGATCGCCTCGTCACGGCCCGCGAGCCAGTTCGCGGCGTTGAGTCCGAGGTCCGCATTGGCCTTGCCGCCCTCGGCGGAGGTGAGAAAGCTGTTGGTCAGGAAGCTCGAGTTGCCGAAGACCACGCAGCGCCCGCCGTCGCCCGACAGCGCGAAAGCCAGCGCGCGCGGCGCCCGGACCTCGCCTTCGCCGAAGGTGTAGTCGCCTGGCGTCCCTTCCGTCAGCGGGCGGTCCGCGAACACGTTCTCCGGCGTGATGGCCAGGGCCTGGGCAGTCAGGGTGGAGGGAGCGCCCTCGTAGCGAAGCAGGGCGCCGGCGCCCGACATGCGCGCGAAGGTTCCCTGGCGCGCGATGGCCGCGGAGATCTCGTGGTCCGGCAGGAAGCGGCTGACGGTGATCAGGGCGCGGCGTTCACCCTCCCAGGGCACGTCGTCACGCGTGATGATCGCGCGCTCGCGCTTGACGCCGAGCCGTTCGATCAACCGGTCGAGGTCGTTGTCTGCCAGCAACGGGTCGATGCCGAGCAGCAGGGCCCCGCCACGTTCGTGAAACTCGCGCAGCGCAGCGGTGACGCGGGCGCCCAGCGGCACCACGGGCCCCCACACGATCACCAGATCGAGACCGGCAGGGACGGCCGTGCTGTCCGCGAGGTCGAAGTTCTCCACCACGAAGCCCTGGCCGCGAAGAGACTCGGCGAACCAGCCAAGCCCGAAGTCGGTGAAGTCGTCCGGCGACGGGCCGCCGAGGCGCTGCAGAAACCCGGCGCGCGGAGCGGTCTCCCGAGTCACGGCGAGCAGGGCCGTGGTGAGCGGTTCCTCGCCGCGCAGGTCCACGAGGTGCGCAGGCTCGATCACCGGCGGCTCGGCCAGCCCGCGGTCGATGGTGACCATCTCGTCGAGAAAGACCTGCCTGGAACGCTTCCCCGATTGCGCGACCACGACGTTGTAGCGCGTGAGGTGGAGTTCCTTGACCAGGCGTTCGGCCTCGATGCGATCTTCGTTCGGATCCACCGTGCGCACCGAGACCTTGCCGCCGGAGGCGAGCACGTACTCCTGCAGCAGGTTCTGCGCGTAGGCGATGGCGCTTTGCTGGACCTCGTAGAGGCCGTTGGGAATGCCCTGCACTTCGGGGCGCATCAGCGCCACAAAAGTGACGGGCTCGGACAGGTTGGCAAGCACCTGACGGGTCTGTTCGGTGAGCGTGTATCGCGCGCCCTCGGTGAGGTCGAGCCTGAGGCGCAGGCTCGGCCGCGACGCCGCGTAGATGATCGCCCCGACGAGCGCGAGCACGACGAAGGCCATGCCGAAACCCTCGGCGGCTCCCGCCACGCGCGCGCCTCGCGAGAAGCCGCCCGGCTGGTTTGCACGAGCCTTGTCCGTCTCTAGCGCCACCGTCGGGCCTCCAGGCTCCGGGTCGCGAGCACGAGCACCCCTGCGGTGCCTGCGACGTAGACGGCGATCACGCCCGTGTCGAGCAGCCCCTTGCCGAAGGAGGCGGACATGTGATGCACCACGGAGAGCGTCTCGAGAGCGCGTCCCAGCGTGCCGAAGCGCTCTGCATTGGCGAGCACCGGCGCGCCGACGAAGAGGAGGTTGAAGGTCAGCGACCCGACGGCCGCGATGATCTGGTTGCTGGTGCGAGTGGAGAAGAGCAGCCCCACCGCGGTGAGCAGCGAGGTCGCGCAGGCGATGCCGACATAGGTCGCGAACACCTGGCCGGTGTCCGGCAGCGCGCCGTAACCGCGCAGGATGCGGATGTCGATGAGCGTGGGCGCCCAGAGGAAGGCCTGAAACACCATCGCGCCGAGGAACTTGGCGACGATGACCTCGCCGTCGCGCACCGGCGCCGTCAGCAGCACTTCCAGCGTGCCGGAGCGGCGTTCCTCCGCGACGAGGCGCATGGTGACCAGCGACGGGACCGCGATGAGGCACACCCAGAACAGCGCCCCTTCACCCAGGAACAGCGTGATCGTGTCGTTGACCACGCCCCCGGAGACCGACAGCGCGATGACGAACGAGAAGCCCGAGAGCACGAGGAAGACCGTGAGCACGATGTAGGCAAGCGGCGAGAAGAACAGGCTCTCGAGTTCTCGCCAGAGCAGCGGAAGGATGCGGCGCATCATGGGAGCCTCATGGGGCGCCTTGCCGCGTAAGGTCGAGGAAGATGTCATGGAGGGAGCGGGTCAGCGGGCGAAAGCTCCCCAGCGGAAGACCGGCCTGCACCGCAGCGGCCAGCACTGCGCTCGCGTCGGCTTCGGAAGGCAAGCGCACGATGCAGCGAAGTGCATCGGGCGCGCGCCGAGGCGAGAGCCCGCGCTCCGCCAGCCAGATCTCCAGTGCAACGAGGCGGGCTTCGGCTGCGCCGGGAGTCGCGCCGAGGCCGCCCTCACCGAGGATGGCGCCGAGCTCCCACTCGTCGCGATGGCCGGCGGACGCCTCGAGTTCGTCGCGCGTGCCCTGCGCCACGATGCGGCCGGACTTGATGATCGCGACTCGCGTGCAGAGGTGCTCGACCTCGGACAGCACGTGACTGGAGAGCATCACCGTGCGCTGGCCGCGCATGCCCGCCACGAGATCGAGCACTTCCTGGCGCTGGCCCGGATCGAGGCCACCCGTGGGCTCGTCGAGGATGAGCACAGGCGGATCGGCGAGCAGCGCGTCGGCGAGCCCCACGCGCTGCCGGTAGCCGCGCGAGAGCTGGCCGATGATGCGCCGGCGCATCGGGATCAAGCCACACAGCGTCAGCGCCCTGTCGCAGAAGGCCGAGCGCTGGCTGGCGCTGACGCCCTTGAGGCGGGCGCGAAACTGCAGGTATTCGTCCACGCGCGCATCGCCGGGAAGCGGCACGTTCTCGGGCAGGTAGCCGATGTTCGCACGGGCGGCCAGGCTGTCGGTCGCGATGTCGTGGCCCGCCACGGAGGCGCGCCCGGACGTCGCGGGAAGGAACGCCGTCAGGATGCGGATCGTCGTCGACTTGCCGGCGCCATTCGGTCCGAGGAAGCCCAGGATTTCTCCCCGGGGCACGTGCAGCGTGACGTCGTCAACCGCGACCAGGTCGTGGAAACGCCGCGTCAGGTGTTCCGTGCGGATCAAGTGCGGGCGCTCCGGACCGGACCGGAAGACACCCTGAGCCGATCAACTCTTGACCTCGAAATCGGCATCGATGATGTCTTCCTTGCCGGCTCCGCTGCCATGTGCTCCGGCGCCATGCGGACCCTGCGACCCGTCAGCGCCCGCCGCCTGCCCCGAACCGGGGGCACCTGACGGCGCAGACTGAGCGTACAGGATCTCGGCCAGCTTTTGAGCGGACTTGGTGTAGTCGTCGAGCGCGGTGCGGATACGCGCGGCGTCCTCTCCGCCGGTCGCCTCCTCGAGCGCGGTGCGCGCGGTGGCGATGGCCGTGCGCGTGTCCTCGTCCAGCTTGTCCTTGTGTTCGTCGAGCGACTTCTCGGTCTGGTAGATGGTCTGCTGGGCCTGATTGCGCAGGTCCACCAGTTCGCGCTCGTGCCGGTCTTCCTCGGCGTGGGACTCGGCGTCCTTGCGCATCTGTTCAATCTGCGCATCGCTCAGGCCGGAGCTGGCCTCGATGGTCACCTTCTGCACCTTCCCGGTGCCGAGGTCCTTGGCACTGACATTGAGGATGCCGTTCGCGTCGATGTCGAAGGTGACCTCGACCTGCGGCATGCCGCGCGGTGCGGGCGGAATGCCCTCCAGCTTGAACTTGGCCAGCGTGCGGTTGCGCCGGGCCATCTCGCCCTCGCCCTGAAGCACGTGGATCTCCACGCCGGGCTGGTTGTCCGCCGCGGTGGAGAAGACCTCCTTCTTGCTGCTCGGGATGGTCGTGTTCCGTTCGATCAGGCGGGTCATGACGCCACCCAGGGTCTCGATGCCCAGCGAGAGCGGCGTCACGTCCAGCAGCACGACGTCTTCGACGGCGCCAGTGAGCACGCCGCCCTGGACGGCCGCGCCCAGCGCGACCACTTCGTCCGGGTTCACGTTGCGCACGGGCTCCTGGAGGAAGATCTCCTTCACCAGCGCCTGCACCGCCGGGATGCGCGTGCTGCCGCCGACGAGGACGACCTCATCGATGTCCTTCGGGCCGACGCCCGCGTCCTTCATCGCGGCCTCGCAGGGCTTGCGGCAGCGCTCGAGCAGCTTGTCGATGAGCGCCTCGAACTGCGCGCGGCTGATGTTCACGTTGAGGTGCTTGGGGCCGCTCGCATCCGCGGTGACGAAGGGCAGATTGATCGTCGTCTGCGGCGTGCCGGAAAGTTCGCACTTGGCCTTCTCGCAGGCCTCCTTCAGGCGCTGCAGAGCCATCGGATCCTTGCGCAGGTCGATGCCGTTGCTCTTGCGGAACTCGTCCGCGACGTACTCGATGAGGATGTCGTCGAAGTCGTCGCCGCCGAGGTGCGTGTCACCGTTCGTGGACTTCACCTCGAAGACGCCGTCGCCGATGTCGAGCACCGAAATGTCGAAGGTGCCGCCGCCCAGATCGAAGACCGCGATCTTGCCTTCCTTCTTCTTCTCGAGGCCGTACGCCAGGCAGGCCGCGGTGGGCTCGTTGACGATGCGCTCCACCTTGAGGCCCGCGATCTCGCCGGCGTCCTTGGTGGCCTGGCGCTGCGCGTCGTTGAAGTAGGCCGGCACGGTGATGACCGCGCGCGTGACCTTGTGGCCGAGGTAGGCCTCCGCCGTCTCCTTCAGGTTCTGCAGGATCATCGCGGAGATCTCCTGCGGCGTGTAGCCCTTGCCGTCGATCTGCACCTTCACGGGTTCGCTGACCTTGCCGACGACCTTGTAGGAGACCAGCTTCTCCTCCTGCCCGACTTCTTCGTGCCGCCGCCCCATGAAGCGCTTGATGGAATACACGGTGCGCTGCGGGTTCGTGACGGCCTGGCGCCGAGCCGCATGGCCCACGAGGCGCTCGCCGTCGGACGTGAAGGCCACGACCGACGGAGTCGTGCGATGCCCCTCGGCGTTCGGGATGACCTTGGGCTGGCCGCCCTCGAGGATGGCGACAACCGAGTTCGTCGTGCCGAGGTCGATGCCGATGATCTGGTCGCTCATGGTTCTCCGGAGTGTTGTCGGGAGCGCGGGTGGCTGCACCGGGAGGCGTTCTTCTCAACCGATGGTTCACAAACGACGTGCCAATGGCCGAACAAGGCTCTGCGACCGGGGCGGCGCGTGGCCTCGGCGGCCTTGCTGCCCCGAAAGGGCGCCGGCAGCGCATGCGAGGCCTTGTGCAGCGCGCTCGCCGGCCGATCGGTGCCGATGGCCCGCGCCGACGGGGCCGTCCCCGACGCCGCGACCGGATGGGCCCAGCGCTGGCAAAACGGCACCAGCGACGACCGCGCCTGCCACCGTGGCAGTTCAGGCCAGGTCGTATTCCTTGAGCTTGCGATAGAGCGTCCGCTCGCCGATGCCCATCATCCGGGCGGCCTTCGAGCGGTTGCCCCCCACCAGCTCGAGCGTGGCCTGGATGTGCTCCTTCTCGACATCGGCGGCCGTGCGTCCCGCCAGCGATGCCGGCCGCGTGGAAGGAGACGCGCCGTCCTCCTGCGATGCGTCGACGCGCACCGAACCGGGGAGGTCCGAGAGCTGCAGGATCTCGTGAGCTCCCGTGACCACCATGTTCTCCACGGCGTTGCGCAGCTCGCGCACGTTGCCGGGCCACTCCTGCGCCTGCAGCACGCGCATCACGTCGGGCGACACGCCGCGCACCGCCGAACCGTGGCGCTCCGCGAGTTCCCGGATGAAGGCCTCGACCAGCAGCGGAATGTCGCCCGTGCGCTGTCGCAGCGGCGGCAGTTCGACGCTCACGACCTTCAGGCGGAAGTACAGGTCTTCGCGGAAGCGACGCTGCGTCACGAGCTCCGGCAGGCTCTGATTCGTGGCCGCGATGATGCGGATATCCACCGGCACGACGGCGGAGCTGCCGACGCGCGTGATCTCGCGTTGCTCGAGCACACGCAGCAGCTTGACCTGCGTGGCGAGGGGCATGTCGCCGACCTCGTCGAGGAAGAGCGTGCCGCCCTGCGCGTACTCGATGTGACCGATCTTGCGGGCCGTTGCGCCGGTGAAGGCCCCTCGTTCGTGCCCGAAGAGTTCGCTCTCGAGCAGGCTTTCGGGCAGTGCCGCGCAGTTGAGCGCCACGAAGGGCGCGTTGCGTCGCCTGCTGTTCTGGTGCAGCGCGCGCGCCACGAGTTCCTTGCCCGTGCCGCTCTCGCCCGTGATGAGCACGGTCACGTCGGTGGGCGCGACTTGTCGGCAGACGCGGAACACCGCGGCCATCGCCTCGCTGCGCCCGATGATGCGATCGAAGCCGTAGCGTTCGTCGAGCTGAGCCTCGAGCTCCGTGTTGCGCCGGCGCAGGCGCAGGCGCTCGACGATGCGCGCCAGCACTTCGCGCAGCTCCGCGAGGTTCACGGGTTTGGTGATGTAGTGCGCCGCGCCGGCGCGCATGGCATCTACGGCGCTCTCCACCGAGCCGTGGCCGGTGATCATCACCACCTCGGTGTCACCCTTGCGGCGCGCGGCGTCGAGCACCGCCATGCCGTCCACGTCGGCCATGCGCAGGTCCGTCAGCACCAGGTCGAAGTCCTCCTCGGCGAGGAGCCTGCGGCCCTCGCGCCCGGAGTGCACCACGCGCGGGATGTAGCCGGACGATGCGAGCGCCTCGCCCAGCACTTCGGCGTGGGCTGCGTCATCGTCGATCACGAGCACCGAGACGGGCGCCTGAGTCACGCGGCGGGCCCTCCGTCACGGCCGCCGCCAGCCGGCGTGCCGTCACCGTCCGGCGTGCCGGCGCCTCCGGTGAGCTGGCGCGGCGCACGCGGGACGGTGACCGTGAAGCGCGTGCCCCGACCGAACTCGGAGTGCATGCGCATCTCGCCACCGAACTCCTCGATGATGCGTCGCGCCATGGGCAGCCCCAGTCCGGTGCCGCCCTGCTTGGTGGAGAACCATGGCTGGAAGATCTTCTCGTGCAGTTCGGACGCGATGCCCGGGCCCGTGTCGGTGACGGAGATCTCGACGTCGTGCTCGCGTCCGCGCGTCGCGACGAGCAGCTCGCCGCCGGCGGCGGCCATCGCCTGCTGCGCGTTGCCGACGAGGTTCATGAGCGCCATCCGCAGAAAGCCCGGGTCGGCATGGATCATGCGCGCGGCCGGATCCGGCGAGAAGCGCGTGCGGATGCCGAGCTGAGCGTTCTCGGCTTCGATGAAGCGGAGCATGTCGGTGAGCAGCAGTTCGAGATCCAGCGGCACGCTGTGCACCTCATGGCCGCGCACCAGCTTGAGGAAGTCGTTCACGATCTGATCGAGGCGACGCACCTCTCCGAGCAGCAGCTTCGCGCGCCGGAGCGTGCGCTGCTCGACCGGCGTGGCGGCCTGCGCGAAGTCCTCGGCCAGAAGCTGCAGGTTCACGGACATGGTGCTCAGCGGGTTCTTGATCTCGTGCGCCAGGCCCGCAGCCATGGTGCCCATCGTCTCGAGGCGCTGGCTGCGCTTCCGGGCGGTGGACATGGGCTGCTCGCTCCTCCGCGCCGACGAGATGAGGACCGGTGACCGCGACGATGGTCGCGCGCAGTATGCCAAGCGAGGCCTCGTCCCGGAATCGCCGAGACCTCCCGGGCATTCACGCGGCACGGGCCCGGTCGACATAATGCCCGGCATGCCTGCTCCCGATCGTTTCGATCTCCTGCGCGACGATCCGGGAGCGGCGCAGTCCGCCGCCCTCGCCGCCCTCGACCGCGGCGAGCTCGTGATCGTGCCGACGGAAACGGTGTATGGCGTCGCGGCGCGCGAGGACCGGCCTGCCGCGCTGGAGCGCCTCGCGGAACTCAAGTCCCACCGGCAGCGCCCCTTCAGCGTCGCGGTCTCCTCGCTGGAGATGATCAGGGAGCGGCTCACAGGTGTTCCTGTCACGGCGTTGCCGCTCATGCGGCGCTGGTGGCCCGGCCCGTTGACGCTCGTGCTCGGACTCGCTCCGGAGGCGCAGGACGCAGGGAACGGCACGCTCGGCGTCAGGGTGCCTGGCCATGCCTGGACGCGCGAGCTCATCGCCGCTGCAGGCGTTCCGCTGCTGCTGCCGAGCGCAAACCTGCCCGACGCGCCGGCGCCCGTGGCGGTCGGCGATCTCGATCCCGCCGTGCTCTCCCGCGTGGCGGTCGTCGTGGACGGAGGCCGCGCCGCGCTTGGCGAGGCCTCGACGCTGGTGCAGCCGCTGCTTGGCGGCCTGCGCGTGCTGCGCGAGGGCGTCGTCAGCCGGGCGGACCTCGTGCGACACGCCTTGCCGCGGACGCTCGTCGTGTGCAGCGGCAACACGTGCCGCAGTCCGATGGCCGAGCTGCTTCTGAGGCGGGCACTGCAGGAACACGCGCGCCGCGATCCTGCCCTGCTGCCTCCGTCCGTGACGTCGCGCGGCCTCCATGTGCATGCATCGTCGCCGGCCACGAACGAGGCTGTCCTCGCGCTCGAAGAACTGGGTCTGGATCTGAGCGACCACGAGTCCCGGCCGATGGACGTCGGCGAACTGCGGCAGACCAGCGTGGTGCTGTGCATGACCGGCGCGCACCGGCGTTCCGTGCTGGCCGCGCTGGACGGTGTCGCCGGCCCCCGCGTGGAAAGCTTCGATGCGTCAGGCGACGACGTCGAGGATCCTTTTGGCGGGCCGGTGAGCGAGTATCGTGTGGTCGCCCGACGGCTCGCAGAGCTTGCCGCCGAGTGGGCCAACCGTCTCATGACCCCGGAGACCAGCCGATGAAGATCGCGATCGGAGCCGACCACGCCGGTGTGGACGTCAAGCAACGCCTGGTGGCGCTCTTGAAGAGCGCGGGGCACGAAGTGATCGACCGCGGGACGACCGGGCCGGAATCCGTGGACTATCCGGACTTCGCCGGACTCGTGGCCCACGACGTCGCGGAGGGCCGGGCGCAGCGCGGCATCCTCGTGTGCGGCACAGGCATCGGCATGTCCATCGCCGCCAACAAGGTGCCCGGCGTGCGGGCCGCCAAGTGCAATGACCCGTACGAGGCCACCGTGACCCGCCAGCACAACGACGCCAACGTGCTGTGCCTCGGCGCGCGCGTCGTGGACGCCACGGTCATGGACGAGATGGTGCGCAACTTCCTCGTCACGGACTTCGAGGGCGGTCGGCACGCCCGGCGCGTGGACAAGATGATGGCGCTTCAGTCGGAGTCCGCTGCGGACTCCGCGTCCTGCTGCTGAGGCGCGGTCGACCGATGCCCGACCCGGTGCGGGTCCGGCATCGGTCGGAAGCCGGGAACCGCAGCTTCAGCCGGCGAGCGAGTCGGGGCCGCCGATGCCTGCAGGTGCCATCGGACCGCGACGCATGCCGCCCGCTCCGCGAGCAGGTCCGCGAGCGCCGGCGGGCCGGCCTTCGCGCTCACCGGGGCCGCCTTCGCGCGGGCCGCCCTTGGCGGTCTTGCGCGCCTTGCGGCGGCGGTTCAGCAGCTTCTGGGCGTCGTTTTCCTTGGCGCGGCAGGCGAGGCGGATCGCCTTGAGACGCTCGCGGGCCTCGCGACGGCGCTGCTCGCTGGGCTTCTCGAAGAATGCCTTCGACTTGCTGGTGCGCGTCAGGCCTTCGTTGTTGCAGAGTTTCCGAAGGCGGCGCAGGGCCTTGTCGACGGGTTCGTTGTCGCGCGTCTGGACTCGAATGACCAAAGAGTTGTCCTCGTGAACTGGTGAGAAAGGGAAAGGGAAATCAGGTGGCGACCGATTCCGCGGCGCGGATGGTCTCCAGCACGTGAGCGGCGGACTCGCTGCGCACGAGATCGGCGCGCAACTCGCTGCTGCTCAGCAGTCGCGCGATCTCGGCCAGCGTGCGGATGTGGTCCTTGGTCCGGTTGGCGGGATTCACCAGCAGGATGACGAGGTGCGTGGCACGCCCGTCGATCGCCTGGAACTCGATGCCGCTGCGCGAAATGCCGAGTGCGACGCCGGTGCGGTCGATCTCCGGGACCGACGTGTGCGGGATGGCGATGCCCTGCTCCATGCCCGTTGACATGGACTTCTCGCGCGCGACGAGCGCCGCATGCACCCGGTCGCGATGCAGCGGCGAGAGCTGCTGCGTCGCCACGAGCCGGTCCGTGAGTTCCTCGATGGCCTGCCACTTGTCCCGACCGTCCAGATCGAACTGGATCGCGGACTCGGCGAGCACCTCGGACAGCTTCAAGGACGTGACGACTCCGGTCGGGACATGTGCCGTTCGGTCCGCCTCGGATCGCGCCACTCGGGCGCTTCACTCAAGGAGGCCGGTTGAATCCGACGAGGTTAGTGCCGATGCCCCGATCTTTCAAGGCTGCGGCCGGTCGCCGGCCATGCGGAAACGGCCGGGAATAGATCGTTGAACGCCCTTGTCCAAGCCCCCATGATCCCGGCGCGGGGGGCTGTCCATCCGCCTCCGTCCACCGTGTTTCCGGCCAAGGGACCCTGACATGCGATCCGTTGCAGCCGCAGCCTTCTGCCTCGTCCTGACGCCGTTTCTGGCCCCCCTTGTCCCCGCCCAGGACATCACGGTCTCGGGGGACGAATACATCCTCCAGTTCGACGAGACCGAGGGCGAGAAGCTGGTCAACTTCATCGACCTGGCCAAGAACATCCTGGTCCGGCCGATCAAGTACACGCCCGCGGACGTGGCCCCCGAGACGATCCGCATCATCGGGCCGCAGCACATCAAGCAGTCGCAGTTCTTCCAGTACTTCCAGAGCGTGCTCAAGACCTACGACTTCATCGTCACGGAGTTCGGCCCGGAGGACAGCGGCCTGCTCCAGATCACCAAGCTGAGTGCGGGCGGCGCGCAGGGGCGAGGCGGTGGCGCCGGCATCAAGCTCCAGGCTCCCGTGGTCGACATCGGCGACATCGATCGCTACCGGTACGACACCGGTTCGCTCATCACGACGTCGATGCCGCTTCGCTACATCGATGCGCGCAACACGGTGTCCACGATCACGACGCTCTTCGACGGCAACGTCGAGCAGGCACGCAACGTGGAGAACGCCAACAACATCGTCGTCACGGGCTTCGGCAGTCACGTGTGGGGCATCTGGCAGCTGATGAAGCTGATCGACGTGCCGCCGTTCAAGCCGACGCCCGTGATCCACAAGCGCAAGCTGCGCAACGCGTCGGTGGACGACATCGACGACGTGTTGACGGACCTCATCAACGCCGCGCGCGGGCTGCGACCCGGTCAGCAGGCCGCGGCGCAGCAGCCGGGCGGCGGCGTGACGATCTTCGAGATCGAGCCGCGCGTCATCCCGGAGCCGTACAGCAACGCGCTGCTCATCACGGGCGACGAGGACATGGTCGCACGGATCGAGGAATGGGTGGACGTCCTCGACGTCGAGGTGGACCCGCGCGGCAACACGCACGTCTACCGGCTGAAGAACACCGACGCAACGGAGGTGGCCGACGTGCTCTCGCGCGTGCTCGAGCAGGAGCGGCTCTCTGCGCAGCAGCGCGCGGGAAGCAGCGGTGCCGCGGGCGGCGCCGCGACGGGCGGCGGCCTCGAGGGCCAGGCCAACGCCGTTGCGGACCGCACGAGCAACTCGATCATCATCACCGCGGGCGACCGCAAGTACGCGGAGATCGTGAACATCGTCCGCGAGATGGACGTGCGCAGGCCGCAGGTGCTCATCGAGGCAGCCATCGTCGAGACCGCCACCACGCTCAACGAGTCGCTCACGGCCGGCATCGCCGCGTTGAACACCGGCGGTTCGGGGGGCGGCGCAGGCTTCACGTCCAACTACGGCACGCCGACGGGAATCAACGCCGCGGGCATGGTGGACCTGCTGGGCGAGTTGACGCCACCCGCGACCGGCGGCCAGTTCGCGCTGTTCAGCGGCGGCGACGTGCCGATTCCCCTGATCATCCAGGCGCTGTCGACGAACGCGAACAACAAGGTGCTGTCGCGGCCATACATCATGACCAACGACAACCAGGAGGCGACGATCTCCACGCTGGAGCAGACGTCCTACCAGACTTCGACCTCGACCTCGAACGGCACGATCAGCAACAACTTCGATCAGGTCGAGGCCGGCATCACGCTGACCATCTCCCCCACGATCAGCGCGGGCAACTACCTGCGCCTGCGCGTCAAGATCACGGTGAGCAACTTCGGTTCGACGCCCTACGTCGGCGCGCCACCTGACATCACCACGCGCGATATCGAGACGCCGGTCACGCTGCCGGACGGCCACACGGCGATCCTCGGCGGACTGGTCAACAACAACACGACCGACACGCTGTCGAAGGTGCCCTGGCTGGGCGACCTGCCGCTCATCGGCTGGCTGTTCCGTTCGACCACCGACAGCACGCGCGAGATCTACCTCTACGTGTTCATCACGCCCCACATCATCGACACGGACTTCGCGCTGCTCGACGAGATCTCCGAAGCCCGCAAGCGCGATGTCGCGCGGCTGGGCGGCGACGTGCGAGCTCTGACCGCGGACATCGTGAACGTCGGCGACAACCCCGACAGCCGCCTGATCAAGGGCGGCGTCGTGGACGTCTTCTCCCTTCCCAGCGCGGCACTGCCTCCGTCGGGTGACCTTGGCACGCTGCCTTCGCCCGCAGGCAAGCCTGTTCCGAGTTCCCCGGTGCCCGCGCCGATGCCGGTTCCTGTCCCGGTCGCGCCGGCGCCCGTGCCTTCGGCAGCCCCGGCGCCCGTGCCTTCGGCAGTCCCGGTGCCGGCGCCCGCCCCTGCGCCGGCAGGCACGCCCGGCTTCGACGATGTCTTCGGGTACGACAAGGACTCCGGCAAGGGCGGTTGATGATGGACCCCGCGCTGGAGGAGATGCTCACGACGGAAGGCGGCCTCTCCGCCGCGGACGTCAAGGAGTGCGCGATCCTCGCGCAGGACAGCGGGCAGGGCCTGGACCGCCTGCTCGTGAACAAGGGCTACCTGACCGAGCAGCAGGTGCTGAAGATTCTCGGGCGCTACCTCAGCTACCCCTTCCGCCCGGACCTTCGTGACGCGGACGTGCCGAAGAACTTCGTGGACAAGGTGCCGGTGCATTTCGCGCGCACCTTCAACCTCGTCGGCATCGAGGAGCTGAACGGCACGATGCACGTGGCGACGTGCGCGCCCTTCGACCTGCACCCGCTGGACGACGTGGCCACGATGCTCGGCAAGGAAGCCGACGTGGTGCTCGCGCCCAAGGCAGAGATCACGGCGCTCATCAACCGGGCTTACAAGACCAAGGCCGACATCGTGGACGAGGCGCTGTCCGACCTCGAGGACAACGACGACGTCATCTCGATCGACACGGAGATCGAGAGCACCGACGACCTGCTCGACGTCAGCAAGAAGGCGCCGCTCGTCAAGCTGGTGAACATGATCCTGTTCCAGGCGCTGAAGATGCGCGCCTCCGACGTGCACATCCAGCCCTATGCCGACCGCCTGCAGGTGCGCTACCGCATCGACGGCGTGCTGTACGACATGGAGGCCCCGCCGAAGAAATTCCAGGATGCCGTCATCAGCCGCATCAAGGTCATGGGCAAGATGGACATCGCCGAGCGCCGCCTGCCGCAGGACGGCCGCGCGACGCTGCGCCTCGGCGAGTCGGACGTGGACGTCCGCATCAGCTCCGTGCCCACCACCCAGGGCGAGCGCATCGTCATGCGTCTGCTCGACAAGAGCGCGCGCGTGTACCGCCTGTCCGAGATCGGCCTCGACAAGCACAACGAGGACATCCTGCGGCACTACGTGCAGTACACGCACGGCGTCATCTTCGTCACGGGCCCCACCGGCTCGGGCAAGACCACGACGCTTTACGCGGCGCTCACGGAGCAGAACACGCAGGAGAAGAACATCCTCACCATCGAGGATCCGGTGGAATACAACCTGGCCGGCATCAGCCAGGTGCAGGTGAACACCAAGAAGGGCCTCACCTTCGCCGCCGGACTGCGCAGCTTCCTGCGCCAGGACCCGGACATCATGATGATCGGCGAGGTGCGTGACGGCGAGACGGCCGACATCGCCATCCGCGCGGCGCTCACCGGCCACCTCGTGTTCTCGACGCTGCACACCAACGACGCCTCGTCGGCCGTCACGCGCATGCTCGACATCGGCGTGGAGCCGTACCTCGTGGCCAGCTCCGTGCTGCTCTGCGTGGCGCAGCGCCTCGTCCGCGTGAATTGCCCCAAGTGCCGCGTGCGCGTCGAGCCGGACCGCGAGCTGTTCGCCAAGATGGAGTCCGTCGGTCTGCGCCAGGAGGAGTTTCCCGACGGCCAGCTGCTCATCGGCAAAGGCTGCGACTACTGCTTCAACAGCGGCTACGTGGACCGCACAGCCATTTACGAGATGCTCCCCGTGGATGAGGCCGTGCGCGTACGTGTCATGGAGCGCGCCGGCGCCAGCGTGATCAAGCGCGAGGCCATCGAGCGCAAGACGCTCCGCACGCTGCGCCAGGACGGCCTCCAGAAGGTCCGCGACGGCGTCACCACGATCGACGAGGTCCTGCGCGTCACGCAGAAGGATGAGGTCTGAGGCTCCCGTGCCCGTCTACACCTACAAGGCCTTCACATCGGCCGGGCAGCTCAAGACGGGGATCGCCGACGCCGACAGCCCGCGCGAGGCGCGGCTCAAGCTGCGCCGCGAAGGCCTGCTCGTCACCGACATCGACGTGGTGCAGAACCTGTCGGAGAAGAAGACCTCGCGCTGGCGCCGTCCCGGCATGCGGCGCAAGACGGTGCGTGAACTGCCGCAGATCACGCGCCAGCTGGCCACGCTGCTGCGCGCGGGCATTCCGCTCAACGATGCGCTGAAGGCGCTCGTCGAGCAGATCGAGTCGCGCTCGCTGGAGGCCGTCTTCCGCGACGTGCGCGAGAAGATCGGCCAGGGCGCGTCCTTTGCCGAGGGTCTCGAGCAGCACCCGGCGGTCTTCCCGCCGCTCTACATCAGCATGGTGCGCGCCGGCGAGGCGGCCGGCAACTCGGACATCGTTCTCGAGCGCCTGGCCAACTTCATGCTCAAGCAGAGCAAGATGCGCAACAAGGTCTTCGCCGCGCTCATGTATCCGATGATCATGGTGCTCGTCGGCGGCATCGTCGTCGCGGTGCTCATGACCAAGGTCGTGCCCAAGCTGATCGTGCTCGTGAAGAGCCGCGGCGGCGACCTGCCCCTGCCCACGGCCATCCTGGAATCCGCCAGCAATTTCCTCGTCTCGTACTGGTACCTGCTGGTCCTGGGCATCGTGCTGATCAACATGGGCATCGGCGCGATGCGTCGGACCGAGGGCGGTCGGTACGCCTGGGACCGGTTCATGCTGAACCTCCCCGTCTTCGGCGATCTCTTCAAGAAGCAGGCCATCGCACGCTTCGCCGTGACGCTTTCCACGCTGCTGAAGACAGGCGTCAACGTGCTGGACGCCATCAAGATCGTCCGGGAAATCGTGGCCAATGCGGTGCTGCAGCGCGTGCTGGACGACCTGCATTCGGCCATCCTTCAGGGCGCCGACATTGCCACTCCGCTCAAGAAAAGCGGCGTTTTCCCGCCAGCCGTGGGCTACATGATTGCCATCGGCGAGCAGACCGGCGACCTCGAGAGCGTGCTGGACCGCCTCGCCGAAGCCTATGACCTGGAGGTCGACATCGCCACGGAACGCATGACCGCCGTCATCGAGCCGGTCATGATCCTGCTCATGGCGGTCGTCGTCGGATTCATCGTCCTTTCGATCGTGCTGCCGATGCTGCAGCTCGGCAACACCTGACCCTCAAGGAGTCCGCTCATGCTGACACCAGTCCCGCAGAAGTCCCGCCGAGCGTCGGGTTTCACGCTCATCGAAATCATGGTGGTCATCGCCATCATCGGCCTGCTGCTCACGGTCGTCGCGCCCAACGTCTGGAACAAGCTGCGCGAGGCCAAGGTCACGACGACCAAGGTGAAGATGAACGTCGTGAAGAATGCGGTGGACGACTATCGCCGCCACTACAGCAAGGTGCCCGATTCGCTTCAGGTCCTGCTGGAGGACAGCGAGAAGAACATGGGCGAGCCGTATCTCGAAAAGCACGACAACCTGCTCGATGCCTGGGAGAACGAGTTCCGCTTCAGCAAGATCAGCAGCAACAAGTACGCCATCATCTCGCTCGGCGCCGACGGCGTCGAGGGAGGCGAGAACGATGACAGAGACCTCTCCACCCTCGACGACTCGATGCCCTCGAACGCGAAGTGACTCCGCCGCGCGGCCTTGCACCGCGCGACCCGTCAGCCCGCCTCCGATGACGTCGGCTCAGACTCGTGCCACGCGCGGCTTCACCCTCGTGGAGATCATGGTGACCATCGCGGTCATCGGGCTCTCCATGTCCGTGATCTTCTCGGGCAGCAAGTCGCTGCTGCCTCAGACCCGACTCCGCGCCACGGCGCGCGAGATGGGAGCGGCCCTGGAACAGGCGCGCACGCAGGCCGTGCTCGTGCAGGAGCCGATCCTCTTCGCCTACGACATCGAGAACGGCGGCTACGAGTCCTATTACCCCTACGAACGCAACGACAAGGGCGAGGCCACGGGGCCCGGCAGGACCTCCGTCGGCAGCTACACGAAGCTGCGCGAAGGCGTCGCTCTGAGCAAGATCAGGCTGCCGGGCAGCGCCCTGCGCGACACCGGAGTGGTCACGCTCACGATCTCGCCGCTGGGCCGCATCCCGCCACACGAAGTCGTGCTCTACAATCCGAACTACCCGGACACCGAGATCGTCACCCTGAGGGTGTCCGGCCTCGCCAACCGGACCGCAGTCCTCGAGGGAGACGACGTCATGGCCGTCCCGCAGGATGTCGATTTTCGCTGAAGCCGACATGTCGGCGTCCCGCCGCGACGGCTCGCGCCTTCGCCGTTGCGAGGCCGCGTCCTCCGTCGGCCTGCTCCCCGCCAGGGGCGGCGCGCGGGCGGCGCCGTCGGGCTTCACGCTCATCGAGGTCATGGTGACGCTTGCGCTCGTCGCGCTCACGCTCCTGCCGCTGCTCGAACTGCGACAGCTGGCCAGCAACATGGCCTTCCGGTCCGGCCACATGCTCCAGGCCATGACCTACGCGCAGCAGCTGCTCGCCGACCGCATCACGGACCCCGAGACCCTGAAGGAACGCGAAGGCGTCATCGAGGACGACACCGTCTACCGCTACGAGATCAGCATCGAGAACTTCGACCTGTCGACCGGTCGCACCGAAGACGAGGATCAGGCGCATGACAACGCCTCGGGCTCGACCAACTTCTCGACCGAATCGGCCTTCGCGCCGTCGGACAGCGGGACGAACGTCGCGGAAACCGACGAAAACCAGGCCTACAAGGTCAGGCGCGTGAAGGTCACCATTTTCTATCCGTCCCTCGAAGGCGAGTCCGAGGAACAACTCTCGCTGGAAGGCTTCGTGCCGCGCGCCGTCGATCCCGAAGCCGATTCGCTCCTGAAAGGCCAATGAAGCATGCAGCATCCCCATGACACGTCCCGCCTCCCCGCGCGCTCGCCGCGCGGCTTCACGCTCATCGAGGTCATGGTGGCGCTCGCGATCATGGCGCTCATCATGGTGGCCCTCTACACCACGCTGAACACGGCGCTGCGCACGCGGGACCAGCTGGAGATCGAGGCGCAGGTGGCTCGGCTGGGTCCCCAGATTCTCGACATCATCGAGGGCGACCTGCGCCGCGCCTGGATCATGAACATCGAGGGCGATGCGGTCTTCAAGGGTGAGAGCCGCACGGTGAACGGCGAGCCGGCCGACTGGCTGTCCTTTCTCACCACGGTCGACAGCACGGTGACGCGCCGCGTGGAGGATCGCGAGATCTCCTCCGACATCTGCGAGACCGGCTACCGCCTGCGCGCCAACCCGAAGAATCCCGACGTCATGGAGCTGTGGCGCCGCCAGAGCTTCCACGTGGACGAGAAGCCGCTCGAGGACGGCGTCTACGAGCTCATCCACGACCGCGTCGTGAGCTTCCAGGTGCGCTACCTGGAGACGGTGGACAAGACCGTCGAGAAACTCACCTCATGGGACGCGAGCGAGCGCCACGCGCTGCCCGCGCTGGTGGACATCGAGCTGAACCTGCAGGCCGTCGCACGCACCACCGAAGACCTCGGGAAGCAGGGCGGCGCCAGCCGCACCCTCCACTACCACCGCGTGATTCCGCTGGCGCCGCACTCCGACCTGGCCATGCGCGTTCACGCGCTGCCGCCGTCGTTCACGGGAGTCGGGCTCGGAGGAGACGGCGGCGCGGCAGATCCCAACTACGACACCGATGGCGACGGCATCCCCGACTCGAAGGATCCGGACATCGACAACGACGGGATTCCGAACGAACTGGACGACGACATCGACGGGGATGGCGTCCTCAATGCCGACGATCAGACCCCCAATGGCGGCGGCCCCCCAGGCAACGGCGGCGGTGGCTCGAAGGGCGATGGAGGCCAGAGCGGTCCTGGCTCGGGCGATGGCAGCGGAAACCCGGACGATGACTTCAGCGGCGCGCTGGGCGACCTGCTCAAGGGCCTCGGCGGCAACTGACGGCTGCGGCTGGCCGAACCGTGACGACCTCGCTCAGGTCGTGATCGGTTCCAGCACCTCGACTCCGCCCATCCACGGGCGAAGGGCCTTCGGCACCACCACGCTGCCATCCTTCTGCTGGTAGAGCTCCAGGATGGGGATGAGCACGCGCGGACTGGCGATGACCGTGTTGTTGAGCGTGTGGCAGAAGCGGGTCTCGCCGCGCGCATCGCGGTAGCGGAGGTTCAGCCGACGCGCCTGGAAGTCGTGGAAGCGGCTGGCGCTGTGCGTCTCGCCGTAGCCTCCGCGGCTCGGCATCCAGGTCTCGATGTCGTACTTCTGCACCTGGCTCAGCCCCAGGTCGCCGCCGCACACGTTGACCACGCGGTACGGCAGTTCGAGCGCTTCCAGCACTTCTTCCGCGTTGCGCACGATGTGTTCGTGCATGGCGCGCGAGGCCTCGGCATCCGCCTGAAGGATGACGACCTGCTCCACCTTCTGGAACTGGTGGATGCGATACAGGCCGCGCGTGTCCTTGCCCGCGGCGCCCGCCTCGCGCCGGAAGCAGTAGCTCTGCGCGACGTACTTCAGCGGCAGTTCGGATTCCTCCAGAATCTCGCCGGCGCGGAACGACGTGACCGGCACCTCCGCAGTGCCCACGAGATTCAGCTCGTCGCGTTCGAGCCGATAGGCCTGGTCCTCGCCGCCCGGGAAGTAGGCCGTTCCGATCATGGCCGGGTCGCGCACGAGCACCGGGACTTCCATGGGCACGAAGCCCTTCTTCACCATGTGCTCGAGGGCAAGCGAGAGCACGGCGCGATGCAGGAGCGCTCCCGCGCCGAGCAGCACGTAGAAGCGGCTGCCGGAGATCCGCACGCCGCGTTCGATGTCGATGATGCCGAGGCGCCGGCCGAGCTCGACGTGGTCCAGCAGCGGGAAGCCCTTGTCCGGCACGGCGCCCACGCGGCGCACCTCGACGTTCTCGGTGTCGTCGCGGCCCGGCGGGACCTGCGCCGATGGAATGTTGGGCACGCGCAGCATGAGCGCCTCCCACTCGGCAGTGACGGTGGCCAGTTCGGCCTCCTCGCCGATGAGGCGCGCCTTCAGGTCGCCCAGCGAAGTCAGCTCGGCGGCGCGCGCCTCGGCAGACAGCCCGCCCACGGCCTTGCTGCGCCGCTTCTGCTCGGCCTTGCCGTCCTCCGCCCCACGCATGAGCTGCCTTCGCCGCTCGTCGAGTTGCAGCAGGTGATCGATATCCACGGTGATGCGCTTGAGCGCCGCGCCGGCGCGCACCTCGTCCGCACGTTCGCGGATCATTCGCATGTCGAGCATGTCAGGGAATCCAGTCGCTGTCGAAGGGGCCGCCGAGCAGTCCCTGGGTCTTCTGCGTCAGACGCAGCTGAAGTTTCTCGGCCTTGCCGTTCTCGACGCTGAGCGGGAGCGGGAACCACATCAGGCGGTCGGGATCCTTGCTCTCCTGCCAGGCCGTGATGTCCGGACGGCGCATCTTCACCGCCTTGCCGAACTTCTTCGTGTCCGGAGTCCGGGCCTCGACCTCCGGCTGCAGCGAGTCGTCGAAGAGCATGGCGTACTCTTCCCTGGCGCGGCCGAAGATCCGCAGCGTCCTGCCCTCGACGACGGTGTCCTTGCCGTCGAGCTTCGTGTCGGCCTGAAGGTGGAACGGGCCGCCGAGCGCGAGTGTCGCCGTCTCGCCCGGCTTGACCTCGATCTCCGCGCTCTGTCCGGTGTAGATGCGTGCCTGCTGCATGCTCGTCTTGGCGCCCTTCCCGATCAGTCCCGACGAGATCTGCCACTTGCCGACCGGGACCTTCACGCTGCCGCCCTTCTTCAGGGGCACGACGTTGATGAAGGCGCCTTCAAGCTTGCCCACCTCGCGGAGCACGAGATAGCTGGGCTGAACGGGCGTGTTGATGTCCAGCTTCACGAAGCCGGTGGCGAGATCCAGCTGCCGGAGGGTGAGCGACTTTCCGTCCGGCGCGAGCGTGGCGTGGTAGAAATCCTCGCCGACGGGAAGCACCGTGGACCACGGGATCGGCAGCTTCGCCTTGCCGATGAGCACCGCATCCGTCTGCTGGAAGCGCACCGGGTTCGCATCGTTGCCCGTGGTGACGAAGTCGCCCCACCAGTCCTGCACGTCGCCGTAGCGTCCGCTGAGATTGCAGTCCACCACCTTCCAGGTCTCGTCGAGCACCTTGCCATCCATGCTCGAGGCGACGTTGAGGCGCAGGCGCGCGCCCGACGGCTGCGGCGAGTAGTTCACCTCGAGGCTGAACATGGATTCCTTCTCGCCCGGCACGGAGATCATGAGCGGGTAGCTCGCCTCGCCATCCGGCGCGGGCACGTCGACATGCTGCGGCGTCGTGCTCGGCGTGAAGCTCACGTCGGGCTTGCCGTCGCCGTTGCTGTCGATGGAGAACTCCGCGCCATCGCGGCTGAAGGACAGGGGCTTCGTGAAGGGCACGAACGGGATCGGCGTGCCGATGGCAAGCTCGGACGGGCCGTTGAGCTCCAACCAGGCCGTCGGCCAGAGCAGGTAGTTGTCGAGCGGAAAGACACTCGGCAACAGGAGTCCTCCCAGACCCTTCCTGGGAGCATCCATGGCAAGCGTGAAGCGCTGCTCCGTCGAGCCCTCCAGGTAGGACGTCAGGCCGCGTCCGCCTCCGCCTCCCCCGGTGGCCGGCGCGCCCTTGCCGGCGGGTGCCGCGGAGTCCGCGACCTCGCCGGATCCCTCCGGCTTCGGGCCGTCCGGATCGACTCCCTTGGACTTCAGCTCCGCCAGCATGGTGCGCGCGGACTCGACCTCGATGTCCTTGTAGTCGAGTTGCTCACCCAGCTCGATGATGCGCTTGAGGTGCTGGCCGCGCTCCCAGGGGTGCTTCAGAATCTGCTCGAGGTCCGCCATCTTGCGCCTCGCGACGATGCCGTATTGCGCGTCACCCAGGGATTCGAGCGCCTCCGCGGCGCGCCCGAAGGCCGTGAGCGAGCGCTGCCAGCCGTCCACGGACTTCTCGACGAGCGCATCATTGTAGGTGCGGAACGCCGCGTTGAGTTCGTCCATCGCGAGATGGCGCGACAGGCGCTCCGGCTGCGTGAGGTTCAGCACGTAGCGGACGCGCTCGATGAACTTCGACTGGCCGTCGACGCGATCCATGCTGCGGGCCAAGGTGCGGACGTCGTCGTGAAGCTCGAGGATTTCGCGGCGCGAGAGGTCATCGAGCAGCAGGTCGAGCGTCTGCTCGGCGAGGTCCGTGTGCTGGCGCACGGCCTTGTCCATCGCCGTCTCGTCGTCCGCTTCGTGGGCGAGCTGGTACTGGCCCCAGAACACCTTGAGGTCGTCGGGCACCTCGATCACCGTCTGGCAGCGCAAGGGGGCTGCCAGGCCCGTCAACAGAGCCAGTGCCGCCACGACGTGCCGCATGTGGATCATTGTTCCGCTCCGGAAGGGTGAAGCCTTTTGTACCAGCCCGTCAACGGACGGACCAATCGGCCGCAACGGACGCATCAGCGTGGTCGCTCTCGCATCTCGCGGCTGCGGCGTTCGAGGAATGCCCGCTCGCTCCCGTCCAGCGAGTTGAGGCCATGGGCCTGGATCTTGGCCAGGATGCGGTCCATTTCGCGCCGGTCGCTGTCGTGTTCCGCGTGCTGCCGCACGGCCAGATGCCGATGCCGCGCATCGCTGACCTGACCGACGACATCGCCCTTGAAATACCAGAGCACGGCGAAGGCCGCGCCGCCGAGATGCGCAAGCACGGCCGTGCTCCCTGCCGTGGCCGTGAAGAAGGAACCGAGATCGCCCACGACATAGAGACCGACGATCAGCCAGACCGGGACCGGCAGCACCATCCAGAAGAGCACCGTGCGTTGCGGCCATTTGAGCGCGGCCAGCACCATGACGGCATAGACCGCTCCCGAGGCGCCGATGACGGAACCCGGGGAGCCGGTGCCCAGCCACCAGCCCCACTGCAGCAGTCCGCCGAAGACGGCGCCGAGAACGTAGAGGCGCAGATAGGCCGCGCGACCGAGGTAGGCCTCGAGCTCCGGACTGAAGACCCAGAGCACGAGCATGTTGAACAGGATGTGTCTGAACCCGTCGTGAAGCAGCGAGTAGGTCACGCACTGGATCGGGAAGGCCCAGTTGAAGGCAAGAGAGCCTTCGGGCTGCATGAGCGACGGGGCGCCGGCCCAGAAGGCACGCAGGGCGCCGTACTCGGTGAGCAGGCTTTCGCGCACGGCCTGCGTCGCGTGATGTCGCGTCCCGAGAAACTGCGACTCGATGAGCTGCAGCGCGAAGACGACGCAGTTGAGCGTGAAGACCCAGCGGAAGCCGGACCAGGTGCCCGCGCCGCCGAGGAGTCCGCCACGGCGTTCGCCTTGATACCAGTTGGGACGGAAGGCCACGTCGTGCGGACTCCCTGCTCAGCCGGAGGTGCGGCGCGAGGGCGGCGCGAGGCGGTCGATGCGCGCGGACACCGGAGCCATCAGA
The DNA here is from genome assembly GCA_038212275.1 of Planctomycetota bacterium. Classification (GTDB taxonomy): domain Bacteria; phylum Planctomycetota; class B15-G4; order B15-G4; family B15-G4; genus JBBQUR01. The sequence goes on along the minus strand of JBBQUR010000004.1, from coordinate 218,088 downwards.
ACGTCCGGGCCAGCACGAAGCGGCAGATGGACTGCAGGCTGCGCTTCTCGGGACCATCCGTGAACGGCGCGAGCGTGGAGAGGCAGCGCTCCACGAAGGTGTTGGCCTCGGCCTGACACTCCGCCACCACGCTGTCCACGTCGAAGGCGGCGCGCAACGCGTCGCGGCGGCTGCCTTCCATGTCGCCCATGACCAGCGACTTGTAGCGCTCGAGGTCTGCGCCCGAGAGGCGACGCGCAAGGCGCAGGATCGGCAGGGTGATCTTGCCGGTCTCTAGGTCCGTGCCGAGCGACTTCCCGACGATGCCCTCGTCCCCCACGATGTCTAGGCAATCGTCGATGATCTGGAAGCCCATGCCGAGGTCGAAGCCGAAGCGGGCCAGCGCCTGCACCTGCGCGTCGGTGCCACCGGCGTAGCGCGCACCGAGGCTGCATGCCGTCGCGTACATCTGCGCGGTCTTCGCGCGGATCACGTCGAAGTACGCGGCGTCGGGCACGTCGAGCCGGAAGCGCAGGAAGGACTGCTCGATCTCACCGCGGCAGATGGCCTCGGACGCGACGGCCAGTTCGCGCGCGGCGTGCAACGTGGACATGTTGAGCGAGAGCGCGAAGGCGCGCGAGTAGAGCACGTCGCCCAGGAGGATCGGGATCTCGTTGCCGTGCAGGGCGTTGAGCGTGGCCACCTTGCGCCGCGTGTCCGCTCCGTCCAGCACGTCGTCGTGCAGCAGCGAGGCCATGTGCAGCGCCTCGACCATGGCGCCGATGATCGCGTGTTCGTCCGTCGGCGTGCCGACCATGCCGCCCGTGAGGTGCACGAGCGCAGGCCGCAGGCGCTTGCCGCCGAAGCGCGTGAGGTGCCGGCACAGCCCCATGACGGCCTCGGAGTCGTTCGTGAAGAGGTCCGTCAGAACGCTTTCCGTGGCGGCGAGGCCGCTCGCCACGGGAGTGAAGATGTCGGCGACGGGCGAGAGGGTGGTCACGTGGCGATCTCCGCGGCGAACTCGCGTGCCGAGTCCAGGTCGAGGGGCGTGTTGACGTTGCACAGCGTGTGCAGTTCGGGGTCGATGCTGCGGAGCTCGGCCAGGTCCACGCGACGGAGGACCAGCTCGGCGGCCAGCGCCTGGAGCGAGCGGTCGCGCGCCTGCAGCTGCCGCAGGACGGCGGACAGCGCTTGCCGTCGAAGCAGCGCGGGGAAGGGCTGCCAGCCGGACGCCGAGGCGAACATCACGCCGTCCTCGCGAGGCGAACAGGCCAGTGCGTGGTCGATCAGGAGCCGCACGGTGGCCGGCGTGAGCAACGGCATGTCGCAGGCGAGCAGCAGGCACCAGTCATGCCGGGCCGCGGACATGCCGGCGGCGAGACCTCTCAGCGGGCCCGAACCTTCCGGCAGGTCGGACACGCGACGCACCCGCTCCCAGCGAGCGAGCGAGACCTCGCGGTCGGCCGCGAGGAGCAGCGTCTCGTCCGCCACGGCGGTCGCCAGCGCGAGACTGCAATCGAGCAAGGTGCGCCCGCCGAATGGCTGCGCATGCTTGGCGCCGCCCATGCGCCGTGCGGCCCCTCCGGCCAGCACCAGCGCCGTGAGCGCCGGTCGTGAGGACTTCACGAGTCCTTGGAATCGACCTTGTCGGTCTTCCCGGAGGCGTCGGTCTTGTCGCCGGTGCTCGGCTTGTCGACGCCCTCGCGCAGCCCCGCCTTGAACTCGTTGACGCCCGAACCGAGCGAGCGCGCCAGACCGGGAATCTTGTTGCCGAACAGGAGCAGCACGATGATGAGGATGACCAGCCACTCGATGCCCTGAGGCGTGCCGAGAAGCAGGTGGGACGGCATGAGCAATGGAATCGCTCCGTGAGGAAGCGTCCAGTCTAACCGCAGGCAGCCCCTTCCGGAACATGACTCCGGGCTGAACGACCATCCTCCGGCAGCCCGCCGGACCTCAGCCGGAGGCCGCGGCGAAGAGCCCGGCCTTGCGCAGCGCCGTGGCCATGGCTGCCCCGATGCCCGACGGCGTGCTGGCCATCGTGGCCCCCACGGCCTTCAGCGCGGAGATCTTCTCGGCCGCGGTGCCCGATCCACCCGAGATGATTGCGCCCGCGTGGCCCATCCGACGGCCCGGAGGCGCGGTCGCCCCTGCGATGAAGGCCGCCACCGGCTTCGTCATGTGGTCCCGGATGAATGCGGCCGCCTCTTCCTCGGCGCTGCCGCCGATCTCGCCGATCATGACGACCGCATCCGTGTCCGGATCTGCCTGGAAGGCCGCCAGCACGTCGATGAAGTTCGTGCCGTTGACGGGGTCGCCGCCGATGCCGACGCACGTGCTCTGCCCGAGGCCCAGCGACGTGAGTTGCCACACGGCCTCGTAGGTGAGCGTGCCACTGCGCGAGAGGACGCCGACGCGCCCCGGCTTGTGGATGTAGCCGGGCATGATGCCGATCTTGCATTGCCCCGGCGTGATGATCCCCGGGCAGTTGGGACCGATGAGGCGCGTGGCCGTCCCTTGCAGCGCGCGCTTCACGCGCAGCATGTCCACCACCGGGATGCCCTCGGTGATGCACACGACGAGCGGCAGCCCCGCGCCTGCGGCCTCCAGAATCGCGTCGGCCGCGAAGGGCGGCGGTACGTAGATCACCGAGGCATTGGCGCCGGTCTGTGCGACCGCGTCCGCGACGGTGTCGAAGATCGGCAGGCCCAGTTCGCTGCTGCCGCCCTTGCCCGGCGTGACACCGGCCACCATCGCGGTGCCGTATTCGATCGCCTGTCTCGTGTGGAAGAGCCCGGTGTGCCCGGTCATGCCCTGCGTGAGGACGCGCGTGTTCCTGTCAACCCAGATGGCCATGCGTCACCGCGCTCCGCTCGAGGAAGGTTTCCGTGCGCTTGCTTCCACGGCTTTCGCGGCCGCGTCGGCAAGGTCGGTCGCCGTGATGATGTCGATGCCCGAGGCCTGCAGCAGCGCGCGACCGCGCTCCACGTTCGTGCCCTCGAGGCGCACGACGAGGGGCACCGAGATGGCCGTCTCGCGCGCCGCGACGATGATGCCCTCGGCGATCACGTCGCACTTCATGATGCCGCCGAAGATGTTGACCAGCACGGCCTTCACCTTCGGGTCGCTCAGGATGAGCTTGAAGGCGGCCGTGACCTGCTCCTTGGTGGCGCCTCCGCCGACGTCGAGGAAGTTGGCCGGCGAGCCGCCCGCAAGCTGGATCGTGTCCATCGTGCCCATGGCCAGGCCCGCGCCGTTCACGAGACAGCCGATGGTGCCGTCCAGCGCGATGTACTGCAGGCCGGCTTCCGCGGCGCGCACCTCGCGCGGGTCCTCCTCGTGCAGGTCGCGCAAGGCGACGATGTCCTTGTGGCGGTACAGCGCGTTGCTGTCGAAGTTGATCTTGCCGTCCAGCGCGATGACCGTGCCGCTCTTCGTGAGCACCAGCGGATTGATCTCGACGAGCGCGCAGTCGAGCGCCATGAACATTGATCCGAGCTTCGTGAACACGTCCTGCACGGCGCGGATCGACGCGGCCGGAAACTTCAGCGCGTAGGCAAGCCGGCGCGCCTGCCACGGGCGCAGGCCGGCTTCCGGATCCAGCGCCTCCTTCAGGATCAGGTGCGGCGTCTCGGCCGCGACCTTCTCGATGTCCATGCCGCCCTGCGTGGAGACCATGATCACGGGCAGAGAACGCGAGCGGTCGATCGTGATGCCCACGTAGTATTCGTGAGCGATCTCCGAGCCCGCCTCCACCAGAAGCGTGCGGACGATCTGGCCCTCGGGCCCGGTCTGGTGCGTGATGAGCGGCTTGCCCAGCATGCCCGCCGCGGCCGTCGTGGCTTCGGCGGCCGACCGCACGAGCTTGACGCCGCCGCCCTTGCCGCGACCGCCGGCGTGGATCTGCGCCTTGACCACGGCCAGTGCGCCGCCCAGCGTGGTGAAGGCCGCGCCGGCCTCCGCTGCGGTGTGGGCGACGATCCCCGCGGGGACCGCGATGCCCGCCTCGCGGAACAACTGCTTGGCCTGATACTCGTGAATCTTCATCCGGCAAGGTTTACTCAGGGCATGCACATGCGGTCAAGCCGAGGAATCTTCACGCACGCGCAGATCGACGCGCTGCTGGCAGCAGGGCACATCCGGCCGCGGACGCCACTGGACGCGATCCAGCGCCAGCCGACCACGCTGGACCTGCGCCTCGGCGCCGAGGCGCTGTCCATCCGGGCCGGCTTTCTTCCCGCGCGCGGCCCGGTCGCCGAGCAGGTCGAGCCGCTCGTCACGGAGCGCATCGACCTCTCCGCGCCGGGCGGCGCGGTCCTGAAGCGCGGGCATGTCTATCTGGTGCGGCTGCTCGAGGAACTCGACCTGCCGGACGGGCTGCGCGCCCGCGCGAACCCGCGCTCATCCACGGGCCGCATCGATGTCTTCACGCGCACCGTCGTGGACCGCCACGATCGTTTCGACGACATCCCTGCCGGCTACTCGGGCCCTCTGTGGCTGGAGATCGTGCCGCGCTCCTTCGACATCCGCGTTGCCACCGGGCAGCGCCTCAACCAGCTCCGCTTCCTCTCGGGGCGGACGCTGCTCGGCGATGCGGCGCTGCGGCGCCGCGTGCGCGAAGACCAGCTGCTACCGGGCTTCGACACGCCCGTCGTGCACGATGCAGCGCTGCTGCTGGGACTCTCGCTCGAGCCGGACGCCCCCGGCGCCCCCATCGGCTGGCGCGCACGGCACGGCGCGCCCGCGCTCGACCTCGCACGCATCGGCGGCCACGAGCCCACCGACTACTTCGAACCCGTTTTCGCCGATGCCGACGGCACGCTCACGCTGCAACCCGAGGACTTCTACATCCTGGCGTCCTGCGAACGCCTGCGCATCCCGCCGGACCTCGCGGCGGAGATGCTCGCGTGGGACGTCGGCATGGGCGAACTGCGCACCAACTACGCAGGCTTCTTCGACCCGGGTTTCGGCTGGGGCCCCGCCAGCCCCGATGGCGCGCGGGCCGTGCTCGAAGTGCGCGCGCACGACGTGCCGTTCCGCGTCGAGCACGGCCAGCCCATCTTCCGGCTGCAGTTCAGCATGACCGTGGAAGCGTGTGTGCAACTCTATGGCGGCGCCGGCTCCGCCTACCAGAATCAGGGTCTGGCATTGGCGCGCTACTTCAGGAGCTGACCGCGCGGGTGCGCCGGATCAGGCCTTTTTCATGTAGCCGACCAGGGTCGCCGTGAGCGCCTGGTTGTTGGCGAAGATCGCGACTCTGCTGCCGGCCGGGAATTCGAAACCGGTCCCGAAGTTGTGCGCGAACGATGACATCGGGCCCACTTCGATGGCGCCCGTCTTGGTGCCCGCATCGACGACCAGCTGATTGATCACGAAGCTGGCCGACGAGGCCGTGGAATTCGACACGACGACGTCGGTGATGACGAAGGTCATCTTCTCGGGGATCAAGTCGACAGCCGTTGCGGACTGCCCGTTCGCCGCGATGGTCAGTGCCACGCTCACCGTCGAGAGATACTTGCCCTTCCCCTTGATGGTCGGGTTCTGTGCGAGCACCTGCTCCGCCACGAAAGCCAGGACGCAGGTGACGAGGAGGGCGGCGAGCAGCGGATGGCGGCGGATCTTGAGCATGTGCGGACTCCTGAAGACGAGAGGGAAAGCTCCAGTGTAGTCGAGCCAGACGCCTCGAGTGCCTGTCTTGCCCTGTGGGACTCGCAGATCTTCGCGCCTGTTTCCGGGCAGCCGTCCGGGCAGCCGGCACGCGCCGAGCGCGACAACGCGTGACTCAATCACCGGCTTTCGCGAGGGTTGTGCGCCCCGTCGCCGCCGTCCGGTCCAGACGCTTTCCAGTCGGTCGTCGCGGTGGGCTACCATGCGCAGCCCGCGCGCGATCACGCGATCGGGCTTGTCCCCGAGGAGATTCGAGCATGTGGCGTCGCTTCACGATCGTTTCGCTGGTTCTCGCGGCCGGTGCACTGGCCGCCGGCGCGCCGTTCTACTCGTCCTTTCTGGGCGCGTCCGCCGGGCTGCCGGTGAGCTTCGCCCCGCTGGATCTTCCTCCCGTGGCCGTGCAGCTGCCGGCAACCGTCTCCGTGTCGGGTGGCGCAGTGGTCCGGCTGGCTGCGGTGGGCGGCGCCTTCGACCCCGACCTGCAGACGCTGCTCGAAGGCAACACCGTGATCCGCACCGAAAAGCAGATGCGGCAGGTCTGGAAGCAGCTCTTCGCGGTGCCCTATGACAGCTCGCTGTTCGACTTCAGCGACAGCTTCGTGGTGCTCATGGGCGGCGGCGTCGTCGCGAATGGCAGTTTCACCATCAGCGACGTCGAGCAGGTCGACGCGCAGTGGACCAGCGTCGGCGGCCACGGCGACCCCGAGGAGACCCTGCCCTTCCTGGCCGTGACTGCCACCACTTTCTTCAGCGGCGTGCAGCAGCAGGACCCGCCGCCGCCGACGCAGCGGCTCTCGGCTGTCAGGATTCCGAACGACCTCGGCGACGACGTGGTGTTCCATCGCGCGGTGATTTTCGGGATCTGACCGCGACCGATCCGGCGACGGCGGAAGCCGTCGCGCGACGGGCGCCTTTCCCCGCGACGGCCTTCCTCTGCGCGTGAGCGGCGCGCTTCCCGTCGCGCTCGGCTCCGCCGAGCGTGTGGATCTTTACCGTGTTCGTGGCCCCGGCGTGGCTGACCTCGCCGCACACGACGACGACCTTTTCGCCGAGGCGCATGAGCCGCCGGTCGAGCAGGACGGCCTCCGCTTCCGCCACCATCGCCTCGGAGGTGCGCGCGTGGTGGATTTTCATCGGCGTGATGCCCCAGAAGAAGCGCATGCGGCGCAGAGTGGCCTCGTTGTCCGTGAAGCCGAAGAGCCGTCGCGTGGGACGCTGGCTGCTGACGAGTCGCGCGGTGCGACCCGAGGCCGTGAAGGCCGCGATCCCGCCGGCATGCACCGCGCGGGCGGCGATGCGCGCGGCGCGCGCGATCGCCATGGCCGAATCCTCTTCCTCGGTCGGGATGTCGACGGCGCTGGCCGTCATGCCTGCGGTCTCGACCTGGCGCGCGACCTGCGCGAGTGTCATCACCGCCTTCACGGGATACTTGCCCACCGCGGTTTCGGCCGAGAGCATCAGGGCGTCCGTGCCCTCGAGCACCGCGTTGGCGACGTCCGAGACCTCCGCGCGCGTGGGCACCGGGCGCTCGATCATGCTCTCGAGCATCTGCGTCGCGGTGATGACCGGGCGGTGCATGCGCAGGGCCTCGCGGATGATGCGCTTCTGCGCGAGGGGCACGTTCTCCACGCCGATCTCCACGCCGAGGTCGCCGCGCGCAACCATGACGCCGCCCACCACCTGCAGAATCGAGGACAGGTTCTCGAGCGCCTCGGCGCGCTCGATCTTCGCGATGACGAAGGGGCGCGCACCGCGTCGGTCGAGGAGGCGGCGCAGCGCGAGCACGTCGTCCGCACCGCGCACGAAGGACAGCGCCACGGCGTCCACGCCGATCGACAGGGCGAAGGCCAGGTCGCGCTTGTCCTTGGCGGTCAGCGCCGCCACGCCGGCGTGACGGCCCGGGATGTTGATGCCCTGCCTGCTCCGCAGCAGACCGCCGTGAAGCACGCGGCAGGTCATGCCGTCGCGGTGGCGGCGCAGGGCGCGCAGTTCGATGGCGCCGTCCGCGATGAGAATGCGGTGGCCGGGCTGCAGCCGCGAGACGAGGCCGGCTGCCTCCACCACCAGCCGCTCCTCGGTGCCGATGCCGCCTGATTCGGTGAGCAGCAGCGTGCTCCCGGCGCGGAGCTGCACCAAGTCACCCTGCACGCGTCCGAGGCGCATCTTCGGGCCGCACAGGTCGGCCAGGATGGCCACGGGCACGCCCAGCTCGGCCGAGGCCTGTCGCACGGCGGCCGCGGCCTCCGCGTGAGAGGCGTGCGTGCCGTGCGAGAAGTTCAGGCGCACGACCTCCACGCCGGCCCGGATGAGCCGACGCAGCGTCGCGGGTGGCCTGCTGGCGGGCCCCATCGTCGCCACGATGCGCGTCTTGCGCGTCGAGTCGATGCCCTGAGCGCTCCCCACGCCGGTCAGGGATCCAGGTGACGGATGATCGCCTGGGCCATTTCGCGAGTGCCCGCCGCTCCGACCGGGTTCTTGCCCGGGCGCAGGTCGTAAGTGACGTCCTTGCCCTCGGCGAGCACGGCGGCCACCGCGCGCTCGAGCCGGTCCGCAGCGCTCGTCTCGCCGAGGTAGCGCAGCATGAGCACGCCGGACAGGATCATCGCGGTCGGGTTGACCTTGTTCATCCCCGCGTACTTGGGCGCGCTGCCGTGCACGGCCTCGAACATCGCGCCGTGCACGCCGATGTTGGCGCCCGGTGCGACGCCGAGCCCGCCCACGAGAGCGGCGCACAGGTCGGACAGGATGTCGCCGTACAGGTTCGGGAGCACGAGCACGTCGTAGTCCTGCGGCGTCTGCACGAGCTGCATGCACATGTTGTCGACGATGCGGTCATTGAAGGCGATGTCGGGGTTCTCGGCGGCGACCTGTCGCGCGACCTCGAGAAACAGCCCGTCGCTGAACTTCATGATGTTGGCCTTGTGGACGGCCGTGACCTTCTTGCGCTTGTTCCTGCGCGCGTAGTCGAAGGCGAACTCCACGATGCGGCGGCTGCGCTCGACGCTGATCGGCTTGATCGAGATGCCGCAGTGCGCGCCGAAGGTGGCGCCCGGGCGGTACTCGCGGATCAGCTCCATGAGGCGCGCGGTGTCTTCCTTGTCCTTCTCGAACTCGATGCCGGCGTACAGGTCCTCCGTGTTCTCGCGCACGATGACGAGATCCACGTTCTTGTGGTAGGCGGCGACGCCCGCGAAGGTGCGGCACGGCCGCACGCAGGCGAACAGGTCCAGCTCCTTGCGCAGCGCAACGTTCACCGAACGGAAGCCCGTGCCGACGGGCGTGGTGATCGGCGCCTTGATGCCCACCTTGTTGCGGCGCAGCGAGTCGAGCACCGACTTCGGAAGCGGCGTGCCCTGCGAGGCCATGGTGGCTTCGCCGGCGTCCACGACATCCCAGTCGAACTTGACTCCGGTGGCTTCCAGGCACTGCTGCGTGACGGCGGCCAGCTCGGGGCCGGTGCCGTCGCCGCGGATCAGGGTCACTGCGTGGGTGGTCATGGGTGTCTCTCGAGAGCAGCTGTCGGATGCGGCCACAGTGCCGTTCGGACAGCAGAAACGAAGCCGGACAGTCTAGGCCTTGCGGCGCCGCGCTTCAACGAGGCGCGGCGTCAGGCGCAGGCTCCGCGTCATGCGCGGGCTCGGCGACGTGCGCATCCGAAGCGCCCGGAGGCGTGTCCGGCACGTCCTCGGACGGGTGCAGCGAGGCGCGGATCGACTCGAGCAGCGGGTCGTCGGGAAAGCGGCGCAGGCCGTCCGCGAGGGCACGCAGAGCCTCCTCGTCGTCGCCGACTTCGAGCCACAGCCGCACGATCTCCGCGTGCATCGCGGGCTGGTCGTCTCCCGACCGGATGCGCTGGACGAGGCTTCCGATGGCCTCGCGTGCCTTGTAGACCTGCGCGTGGCGCTCCACGAGCGCAGCGGCCTCGTCCTCCCGCCCGAGTGCGAGCATCACCTGCGACAAGCGGTAGAGCGCCTCCTCGTGCGTGGGCCAGTCGGCCAGCACGGCCTGCAACGCGTCGGCCGCTTCCTGAAGGCGCCCCTCCTCCTGCAGCAGTCGCGCCATCTGGAAGCGCGCCTTCAGGTACCCGGGCTTGAGGGCGAGCGAGCGCTCCAGGTGGGCGCGCGCCTCGGGAAGCCGTCCTTCCGAAAGCGCGACGAGTCCCAGTCCGTAATGTGCCTTGTAGGCACCGTCGTTGGCGCCCACGATGCGCTCGAAGCTCTCGCGCGCTCCGGCGAAATTGCCCAGCTTGAAGTGCGCGAAGCCGAGCGCGGAACTGTCGCGCACGAACACCGGCTTGCGGGCAATCGCGTCGGTGAGGCGCGTGACGGCCTCGGCGTAGTCGCCCAGCTCGTACGCGGCGGAGCCGGCGATGAACTGCGCGTCCGCAGGCGGCGGCGTGCGGGCAAGCAGCGGGGCGAGCAGCCGCGCCGCATCTTCGAAGCGCTCGGCCTGCACCGACCGTGCGGCCATCTGCACGACGCCCATCTCTTCCTTCGTGAGCGGCGCCTCGGCGGCCCTCTGGCCGTCGGCGGAAGCATGCGCGTCGGCGGCACGCGACACCTGCGTGGCCTCATCGCTGCAACCGAGAGGAAGCGCGAGACACCCGAGCAGGACGACGGCCCGGCGCATCGCAACGAGACGACTCATCGTGCGGGCACCTCCACCACCACCGGGCCCGGAGCTTCCACGCGCTGCTCGTGCGTCCGCCCGTCGGGAAAGGTCAGCGCGAGCGTCGCGGGGCCGCGCCACGCGAAGCGCAGGCGCGGATCCGACGCGGACTGGTAGCCCCCGCTGGTGCGCACCCTCGCGTGGCGGACTCCCAGCTCGTCGCGGACGATGGCCGTGGTGCCGCATCCATCCGGATTGCCCGGCGGCCCGTGCAGCCGGAGGTCGAGCACCGGACCGACGGCGGTGCCGCGCCACAACACGGGTGGTCCGTGCAGGTGCGTGATCAACACGTCGGTGACGCCGTCGTCGTCCACGTCGCCTGCCGCCAGCGCGCGACTCACGGCGGGCTGCTCACCGGGCCAGTGGCCCACGGAGAAGCGTCCCTTGCCGTCGTTGAGGTAGAGCATGTCGGGCTGGGCGTAGGACGTGCCGGTGTCCGGCGCATCGGCCTGCGGGTAGACGTGGCCGTTGGCGGTGAGCAGGTCCAGGTCGCCGTCGAGATCGACGTCGGCAAAGAGCGCACCCCAGCCGAGCAGCGGGCGCGACGGGCCACCGAGCCCCGACGGGTCGGACATGTCGGTGAACAGCCCGTGACCGCGATTCACGTAGAGCGCATTCGGCTCGAGAGAGAAGTTGGTGACGAGGAGGTCTTCGTCGCCGTCGCCATCCGTGTCGCCGGAGGCGATGCCCATGCCGGCCTGCTCGCGGCCACGTGACGAAAGGGCCGCGCCGGAGAGCACACCGGCCTCCTTCACGCCGCCCTTCCCGTCGGAGAGAAACAGGAAGTTCGGCATCGAGTCGTTGCTGACGTAGACATCCGGCCAGCCATCGCCGTTCCAGTCGCCGTCGATCACGCCGAGTCCGTACGACGGCGTCGCGCCGAAGCCGCGCTCCGCCGTCGCTTCCCGGAAACGGCCGTCCTCGTTCACGAAGAACAGGTCGGCCTGCGCGGGCAGGCCTTGCGGCCCGCACATGACGGGCATGCCCAGCCACAGGCAGCTGCGGCCCTGCTCGCCGTGCATCGGCGGGTCGTCCGCGTCGAAGTCGAGGTAGCGCGTGACGTAGAGATCCGGGTCGCCGTCTCGATCGATGTCGACGAACACGGCGCTGGTGCTCCAGCCGTCGGCGGCCGCGCCGGCTGCGTCCGGAACCAGCGAGAAGTGCAGTCCGCCCTCGTTGCGCAGCAGCACGTTGCGGCCGTGACAGGTGAGGTAGAGGTCGCGCCGACCGTCGCTGTCGAAGTCGCCGACGGCCACGCCATTGCAGTAGACGCCGACATCGACGCCGCTGCCGGAGGTCACGTCCGAGAAGCGCCCGTCGTCATTGCGATACAGCCTGTTGGTGCCGCCCGGCGTCGCACCGTGCTCGGGGTAGGCGCCGGGGCTCACCACGAGCAGGTCCATGTCCCCGTCGTCGTCGGCATCGAAGAAGGCGGCGCCGCCGCCGTTCACTTCGAGAATCGTCGGGCATTCGGGACGGCCACATTGCAGCGGCGCGAAGTCCTGCCCGTCCGCCTCGAAGTACGCGCCTGCAGCGTGCTCGTTCGCAGCGCCGCCGGCAGCGACGGCGCCGGCCGGCGCAGCCGTCGTCGGGCGCCCGCCGCTGTCCGGGCAGGCCGGCAGCAGCGCGAGGACGGGCAGCAGCAGCGCGAGGCGTCGGGTCATGGATCCTCGGGCTTGGAGCGCATCGTGCGGAACTCGGGTTGATCGGGAAAGCGGCGCGGGATGCCCGCAGCCTCCCTCATGCTCGCCAGCTGGTCATGGCGATCAAGAGCCTCCAGAGCGGGCGCCTCCTGTCCGGTTCGGTGGAGAGCCAGCGCGAGCAGCGCCCAGCCGTCGTCGTCGTCCGGGCGAAGTGTCGTGAGTTGCCGGGCCACGGAGCCGGCCTCGTCGTCCCGATCCAGGTAGAGCAAGGCGAGCGCACGATAGGCCAGCGCCTCGCGCTCGCGCGGCTGCAGGGCGAGGCTGCGTTGCAGCGCATCGGCTGCGTCCGCATAGCGGCCCAGCGCGTAGTCCAGCAAGCCGCGCTCGCACAACGTGGCCGCGTCGTCGGCAGAGAGTGCCAGCGCGCGCGCGAGCTCTTCGCGAGCCGTTCCTTCCATGCTCGTCTCGAACTGTTCGCGCGCGGCGGCGACGTCGATCCTCGGCGCTTCGGTGACGAGCCGCAGGCGCGCCAGCCGGGCACGCTCCACGTGCAGCGCCGGCGCGTCGATGCCGGCGGCCTGGCTCAGTGCGATGGCGATGTAGAGGTCGCTGTCGGCCTCGCTCAGCGCGCCGCGCGCCAGCCGGACCTGCGCACGGTTCTTGAGGCACACGGCGACATGGCTGGCTCGCTCCCGCGGTGTCAGCGGCCCGACCGGCCAGTCGGCGGCGTGTCCGAGCAGCACGCCACCAAGCATCGCCATGGCGGTGAGCCCGCCCTCGCCGCGCTGCGTCCGGTCCCTGAGCAGCCCTGGCAGGCGCGCGAGGCAGGCGCCCGCAAGGACCACGACGAGCGGAAGCATCGGCAGGCGGAAGCGCGACGTCACGACGAACAGGAGCAGGCTGGCGGCGTAGGCGAGCAGCGCCACGACAAGGGCGGCTCGGGCCTCGCCTCCCGAGCGCCGACGTCGATCGAGCCAGGCCAGGGCGGCGCCGCCCAGCGCGAGCGGCAGCAGCAAGCCGTAGTGCACGGGCGAGAGTCGCAACGCGGCGCACTCGGGTTCGGCGAACGACGGCATGCTGTTGTCGGGCGCTTCGTAGCCCGAGAAAAGCAGGCAGAACTTGCGCGCCTCCGCGAGCAGCCACGTCCCCGGCTGGCGCGAGATGCCCGCCAGCGCCTCCCCGGCCCAGTAGCTGCTGACCTCCGCGGCGGACAGAGCACGGCCCGTGCGTTCCTGCGCCAGCGCGGTCCAGTCTTCCAGTTCGTGCAACGGCACCTGGCGGTTGATGGCGCGGTGCTGGATGAGGCCGGTGTCGTTGCCTGGCTCATTGCACAGGTAGAAGGCCGTCCCGCCGGCGGCCGTGGAGAGCACGGCGCGTCCGCTCACGAGGGAGTTGCGCACGATGACGGGCGCCAGCGCGATCAGCACGCCGAACCCAAGAGCCATCGCACCGCGCCACGCGAACGGCAGGCGGCCTCTACGCCATCCCCACACCAGCAGCACCACGGCCCCCACGAGAGTGACTGCGTGCAGATTTCCGCGCACGAGCGCGCCCAGTCCGAGCGCCAGGCCGCTCCAGGCAAACACGCGGGGCCGTGCCGTCGTCAGCGCGCGTTCGGCCGCGAGCACGGCCCACGGCAGGAAAAGCAGCGACAGCGAACCCTTGAGCAGCATGCCCTCGTAGAAGACGAAGGGACTGCACAGCGCGGCGAGCACGCCTGCACACCAGCCCGCCCCCGCCCCGAAGAGTCGCTGCGCCAGCAGCGTCACGAGCACCACGGCGAGCAGCCCGAAGCCCATGTTCAGCCAGCGGCCCACGGCAAGCGCGCGCGCCACCGTGTCGGGCGGCACGTCGGCGGTGCTCTCGGCGCCCACCACGCCGGGCACGCCGGCGGCGCGCAGCGTGAGGCCCAGCACCCACGGATAGAGCGGCGCCTGAAAGTAGACGCCTTCGCTGATGTCGTGCCCTGACGCGACGGCCAGCGCCTGCACGAGGTATGCCTCGCTGTCGATGATGGGCGCAAAGGTGTCGGCAGCCGCCGACATCTCCGCGTGCGCCAGCAGCCGGTAGCCGACGGCGAGCAGCAGCAGGAGCACCCAGCCGAGCCGGTGCGATCGTCCGGACGGGCTCAAGGCGTGGCGAGGTGGCGCAGGAGCGACCAGGCCTCGCGAGCCTGCGCGAACATCTCGGCGCGCGTGCGCAGGTGCCGCAGCCGCCTCCACAGGTAGCCTGGACGCAGGTAGAAACGCGCGACGGCTCGACGCCGCCAGCGCTGCAGTTCGTGGGCCGAGAGACCGGCGGTGTCGAGCACCGGCTCGAATCCCGACTGGTCCATCACCACGAGGTCACGGTCCATCGTGCCGGCGGCCACGGCCTGCTCGCGCAGGCGCGTGCCGGCCCGGGGCACCGCCACGTTGAACGAGGCATAGTCCGCCGGCAGCGAGCACGCAAAGTCGATCGTCGCCGCGATGCTCTCCGCGGTCTCCTCCGGCAGGCCGAGGATGAAGGTGGCCGCCGTACGGATGTCCTCCTCCTCGCACATCCGGAAGGCTGCGCGGATCGCCTCGGTGCCGTAGCCCTTGCGGTGATTGCGGAGGATCTCGTCCGAGGAGGACTCGACGCCGAGGATGAGCGTGTGGCAGCCGGCGCGCTTCATGCGCCGCAGCAGCTCGCGGTCGATCACGTCCACGCGCGTGAACGTCCACCAGCCGAGCTGGAGGTCCTCCGCGATCATCGCATCGAGCAGCGCATCCCAGCCGGCGCGCGGCGCGCAGCCGAAGCACTGATCCTGGAAGAAGAGCTCGTGCACACCCAGCGACGCGAGAGTGCGCAGTTCTTCGATGACGTTGGCCGCCGGACGCATGGACGTGCCCAGCTCACCCGTGATGCAGAAGGAGCACGTGTACGGACATCCGTAGCTCGCGTACACGCCGGCCATCGGATAACGGCGCGCGAAGGGATAGCGATAGTCGTGCGACGTGAACAGGTCGTGCGCGGGAATCGGAATCGCGCGGCTGCCCCGGGTTCGCGCACGCGGCGCCTCCATGTCGCCGGGCAGGACGAGCGCCGAGCGCGAGCCGCCCGCGAGCGACAGATGGCGCGCGAGCTCGTCGCTCGTGAAGTCGGTGAGCACTCCCGCAAGGAAGGCGTGCTGCCCGAGCAGTTCGACGGGCCGCTCCATGAACAGGTCGCCCGACGCGTAGAGCGGCGCGCCCGTCTTCCGGGCCACGTCGGACAGGAAGGGTGCGTCGGTGTCCCACGACACGGCGCCCGCCAGCGCGAAGATGGCGTCGGGTCCTGCGGCGACCGCGCGCTGCAGGGCCTGGCAGGTCGAGAGCTGGTCCACCGTGGCGTCGAGCAGCTCGACGCGGAAGCCCTGTGCGCGGAAGTGACCGCCCTGCACGACGAGATCGATCGGCGGGTGCAGGTAGCGGGCCTGGCTGCGCTTGCTGCAGTAGTAGTCGCGGATCACCACCCCCCGGCTGGGCGGGACGAGCAGCAGCACGAGGCCCCGGGCGTCCGCCGGTGCCGCGCTCACTGGTGGACCTCGCTGTCCGAGAGCCCCGGGTTGTCGGGATGGCCGATCTCATCCGGGCGGAGCTGCTGTCCGACGCGCACGGGACGTGGTGGCGCGAGGCCGACGCGCTCGCGCGCGAAGACCGCCGTCCGTTGCACCACCTCGTCGAGGCTGATGCGGCGCATGCACTCGTTCTCGCCGTGACACATCGCGATCTTGGCGTTGTAGACCGACAGGCAGGGTGAACACCAGTGTCCCGCGTAGAAGACGAGGTGGTTTTCGCCGACAGGGCCGTAGAGCGCTGGAGTCTCCGGGCCGTAGAGGCTCACCGTCGGGAGGCGCAGTGCGGCGGCAAGGTGCAGTGGCCCGCTGTCATTGGTGACGAGCAGCACGGCTCCCTGCAGCAGCACGATGAGCTCGGCGAGATTCGTGCGGCCCGCGAGGTCGATGCACAGAGGTCGCGCCTCGGGGCCGATCAGGTCGATGACCTGGCGCACCGCGGCGACCTCGCCGGGAGCACCGATGAAGGCGAAGCAATCCACCTGCGCGATCTCGTTGCGGAAGCGGTCGACGAGGCTCGCGTAGCGTTCACCGGGCCAGCGTCGCTCGTCGCAGAGGTCGGAGGCGTTGACGTTGATGACCACCACGGCGCCTGAAGCGGGCACGCCCAGCTCCGACAGGCGCCGGCGCGCCATGACGGCCTCCTCCTGCTGCACCTCGGGAGCCACCAGCCGATCGGTCGTGGCTTCCTCGAGGCCCAGCGGCTTCAGGAGCGCCAGGACCGCGCGACCGTACGGAAGCGTCGGGTTGAAGTAGACGGGATCCGTGAGCAGGGAACCGCGCCAGCGCGCGCGCACGAAGAAGCCTATGCGTCGGCGCGCCCCGCTCGCCCACGAGACGAGATTGGACAGGCGCGAGTAGAACTCGAGGTCGAGCGCCAGGTCGAAGCGGGCCCGGCGCAGCACGAGCAGCAGCGCCGGTACGCTGAAGAGCAGCGTGAACAGACCCGACCGCCGCACGACGAGGACTTCGTCCACGCAGTCGAGCCGGCGCACGAGTTCGGCGTTGGGCGCGAAGGTCAGGAAGGTGATGCGCGCCTCGGGCCATTCCTCGCGCAGCCGGCGCAGCAGCGGCGTCGCGAGCAGGACCGAACCCAGTCCGAGGAATTTGATCACGAGGATCCGGCGCACGGGCGCGGCCGGCCTGCGCCGGAACGGGCGCAGCGGCAGGGACAGCAGGAAGGCCACGGTGCAGAGCGGCAGCCCCACGATCAGGTCGAGGCGGATGAGGCTGCGCGTCTTCACGTCGTGCCTCCGGCGCGCAGCAGCGGGCCGCGGGTCAGGAGTTGCAACCGGGGCGGGCGACCAGCAGCTTGCCGAGCCCGAAGCTGCCGCGGAACAGCGCGATCGCCTTGCGCGGCACGATGAGGTGCGGGAGGAAGGACATCAGCACGCGCGGGTTGAGATAGAAGTTGGCCATGATCCGCCGGTAGGTGCGCTCGAGGTCCTCGCGCGTCAGTCCGTTGGGGATGTAGGCGATGTTGTAGAAGTTGAGGCGGGTCCAGTCGGCCACGAGCTCGCCGTTGCCTGCCAGGTCATCGGTGATGTCGGTGTTGGGGAAGGGCGTGAAGTAGGTCAGGCGCAGCGTGTCGATCGGGACCTTTTTCAGGAAGGCCTCGGTCTCGCGCAGTGTCTCGTGCGTCTCCCCAGGGAAGCCGATGATGATGTAGGCGTTGCTCTTGATGCCGGCGTCGCGGGTCTGGAAAAGGGCCCGTTCGTGCATGTGCGGCGTCGCGGCCTTCTTGATGCGCTTCAGGATTTCCCATGAGCCGCTCTCGATGCCGTAGCTCACCTGCCAGCAGCCGGCACGACGCATGAGCGCGAGAATCTCGGGATTCACCTCGCTGGTGCGGACGTTGATGCTCCACTCCAGGCCGGTGTCGCGCTCGATGAGCCGCTCGCACATCTCGACGAACTGATCCCTCATCGTCATGAGCGAGTCGTCGGTGAAGAACATCGAACGGATGCCGTACTCCTTCTCGAGCCGGTCGACGTTCTCGATGATGGTGTCGACGGGAAGCGCGCGGATCGAACGGCCGAAGGTGTTATTGTCGCAGAAGGTGCAGCGATAACGGCAGCCGCGCGAGACGATGAGGTCCGTGAACGGCGTCTTGTTCAGGTACGTCGCTGCGGCGTGATAGTGCTGCGGGAAGCCCTCGAGCAGGTCCCATGCGAGCGGCGGGAGCGAAGGCAGGTCCACTTCGTCGTGCGACGGCGGAAGGAAGCGCACGCTGCCGTCATCGCTGCGGCTTGCAAGGCCGGCGATGTCGCGCGGGTCGGTGCCGTCTTCCAGATGACGCAGGATGGCGCGCAGCACGTCCTCGCCTTCGCCGGCGCACGCCAGATCGAAGACGGGCAGCCGCTCGATCGTCTCCTGAGGCAGCGCCGTGACATGCGGTCCGCCGGCGAGGATGACGACGTCCGGCGCGAGTCTGCGGAGGTCATTGGCCACCGTGGCCGCCTTCGCGATGCTCATCGTCGTTGCGGTGAAGCCCACGACGGAGGGCTCGCGAGCGAGGATTGTTTCCGCGCAGCGACCGATCGGCAGGCCGAGCGCCGGGCAGTCCACGATGGACACGCTCCAACCGGCGGCGCGCGCGACCGCGCCGAGATACAGGAAGGCATGCGGCGGCAGCGAGTTGCCCGCCGAAGCCATCGGTCCGTAGCGGTCCTCCGCCGTCACGGGCGGGACCACCAGGCACAGGTGACGGCGGTCGGCGGTCACTGGCGCGTGCGGAAAGTGCATGGTGCGAGCCCCCGGGTCGTGGATTGCTGAACAGGGTTGGCTGAAGCCGGAGCGTCGCGGGCCGGAGTCGTTCCGCGCGGCGGCATATTCACGCAGTATGCACCAGGATTGCGTGTTCCACCATGCAGTCTTCGCTTTCTGAGTGAGGGCACTCACCAGCAGCGAGAGCCCGCCTGTGATCCGCGCGCCGGTGATTGGCGCGCCGGTGATCCGCGCGCCGGCATGCCGACCGCCGGTGAGCTGACCGATACCTCGCGAAACGGCGAGGCCCCCGGACTCCGTGTCGGAGTCCGGGGGCCTCTGTCGAAGCCGAGAGCCGGAAGCGGCAATCAGCAGTCGGGCCTTGCGGCTCGACTCACTGCGCGATCGCCTGCTCGGTGTTGCTCAGCGAGACGCCCTTGTCGGCGGCCGGATCGCCGATACCGAACTGGAAGTAGACCGACAGCCCGTTCGGCACGCCGGTCGGCCAGACGTACGGCAGCGCGAGCGTGCCGCTGCCGGTCGGAAGCGTGATCGTGGCGATGAACGGGAACGCCGCCAGGGTGCCGCCCTTGAAGGGAATCGGCGTGCTGGCGAGCGACAGGAAAAGCAGCGCCGTCGAAGCGGGCTTCGCGTTGCTCAGCGTGATCGTGCCGGCGGTGCTCGGAAGCAGCGGGCCCGTTCCGACGAGCGACGGGATGCCGCTGATGCCGGCAAGGCCGAAGCCGATGTCGGTCCACGGATTCGGCGCCGTGCCGATCACGATCGGGCCGAAGCTGGCCGAGTTTCCGGACGAGTCCGTCGCGGTGCAGTTGATCCAGATCCACGTCGTGCCGACGGCCGACGGCACCGGGGAACGGAAGAGACCGTTGCCCATGTGGAAGCTCGTGCCGTTGCCCCCCACCGGGTTCAGGCTCGTCTTCCAGGTGTAGGTCATCGAGACATTGGTCGTGCCGTCGTCGGCGATCGCATCCGACAGGCGCATGTGGAACACCGTCGTCGGGTTGGAGATCACCGGCGTCTCGGAGGCGAGCAGGGCGGGAGGCAGCGTGTCCACGGCACCGCTGTTCATGTAGACCTTGTTGATGAAACTGCCGCCCTCGCCCTGGCCCGTGACCATGTCGTAGCGGCCGTCCGCATTCAGGTCGCCGATGCCGAAGTCGAGTGTGGGGTCGCTCACCGCCTGGATGATCGAGTTCACGTTGACGAAGACACCGCCGTCGTTGCGGTAGGCCTTCTCGCGAGCGCCGAGCGAACCGACGAACACGTCGAGGTCGCCGTCGTTGTCGTAGTCGAGCATCGCCATCTCGTTGTCGTCGTCGCCGTTCGGCGCCGGGAAGGTGGTCTCGACGAAGGGCGTGCCGGTTCCGTCATTGCGGGCCCAGCCCTCGCTCGTCGCACCGGAGATGGACTGCACCGCGGCGTCGAAGTCATGGTCGCCGTCGAGGTCGCCGTAGTCGGTCTCGTAGGTCTGATTGGTCCCGACGCTGTTCAGGATGGTGCTGACGGAGAAGCTGCCGCTGCCATTGTTCAGGTACAGACGCCCACCGGCCGCCTGCTTCCCGTTGAGAGCGATGTCGATGTCGAAGTCGCCGTCGATGTCGAGCAGCGTGATGTCCTGGCAGTTGTAGAGGTCCACCGGCATCTGGGAGGCGGTGACATCGGTGAAGACGGCCGAGCCGTTGTTCAGCAGCAGGCGCGCCTGGGAGGCCGTGCCGCCGAAGGTGCCGCCGTCGTTGACGACGACATCGAGGTCGCCGTCGTTGTCCACGTCGCCGGCGCAGACGCTGAAGGACTTGAGAGCGAGTGAGGGCACGTTGGTCAAGGTGACGTCGGCGAAGACGCCCTGGACGCCGGCCTGCGCGAAACCCTGGTTGAGCAGGAGTCGCGGCGGGCTGCCCGTGCTGCCCGAGGCATAGAAGAGGTCGAGGTCGCCGTCGTTGTCGAAGTCCTGCGCGATGACCATCTTCGCATTGAAGTTGGCGACGTTCAGATTGCCGTTCGCCGCGGCAAAGACGCCGCTGCCGTTGTTCAGCCAGAGTTGCTGCACGGCGGCGCCGGCGGCGCCATTACCACCGTACGCGCTGCCGTTGGCGAAGATGAGGTCGTTGTCACCGTCCCCGTCCACGTCGGCGATGGCCACGCCGTCGGTCCAGATGGCGACCTGGCCTGGCAACGCAGCCGCGTTGTAGGTGAACGTCTGCGCGCCCGCCAAAGGTGCGAACGCCAGCGCCGCCAGGGGCAGCAGGAGGAAGGTGGATCGAGCCATGGAATCAAACTCCTCGGGAAACGACGGGGACAGGGGAGGGGGTGGGGGAACCGAGTGCGCAGGCCGGCGGAGTACCGGTTCTCCTATCGGGAGGCCGGCTCAGCATTCTGATGTGGAACGCGCGTTCGGGTCGGCACAGTATTCCACATCCTCGAAACTCGACAAGGGGCTATGCCCCATCGAATCGACTCGCGCGACGCGTCGACTCAATCGACTCGCAGCACGCGCAGCGGCTCGAACGGACTGTCGGGTCCGACGGGCAGTCCGCCCTTCTCCATGCCGGGATCTTCCGCGAGCAGGGAGATGCCGATGTCGCTCTTGATGTCGAAGCTGTCCGTCGACCCATCGGCGTAGACGTAGTTGGTGACGAAGCTGTGATTGGCGCGACCTTCGTTGTCGTCGGCGGCGATGATGATTTCGGACAGGTTGTTGCCCTTGATCGGCGAACCCTGCTGGTCGCGCCCGGCATAGGAGATCGTACTCGAGTCCAGGCTTTCCCAGTCGTCATAGGACGACCCGGGTTCGCCGCTGCTCCCTGTGTCATTCACATCCTGCGTGCCGGGGCAGAGGAAGGTCTCGGAGTTGCGCTTCGAGAGTTCACCGGCGCTGTGCAACTTCAGAAGGAAGCGGATGCCGCTCTCCTTCGGCCAGTGCCCTTTGTTGCGCTGGTCGTGATAGAGCAGCATGACCTGCCCGATCTGGTGCAGGTTGTCCCGACACTTGGTGACGGTTCCAGCCTCGCGGGCATTGAGCGCAGCACGGACGCCGAGCGTG
Source organism: Planctomycetota bacterium (assembly GCA_038212275.1). Classification (GTDB taxonomy): domain Bacteria; phylum Planctomycetota; class B15-G4; order B15-G4; family B15-G4; genus JBBQUR01. Next base: position 196,787 of record JBBQUR010000004.1, on the reverse strand, counting down.
GCGAGCAGGCTGATGATCGCGATGACCACGAGGATCTCGATGAGCGAGAATCCCGCCGTGTCGCGGCGTGCATGCAAGCTCTCACCTGACATCGTCAGTGCTCCCTCCGTGCGGCGCTCCGGGCGCTCGACCTTCAGACGCGGGCCTTCGCCTTGGCAGCAGGCGCCTTGGCAGCAGGCTTCGCGGCGGCCTTCTTCAAGGCATCGGCCTTGTCGGTTCGCTCCCAGGTGAAGCCCTCGCCCTTGCGACCGAAGTGGCCGTGGCGCGCGGTCTCGAAGAAGATCGGCCGCTTGAGGTTGAGCATGCGGATGATGCCCGCCGGGCGCAGGTCGAAGTGCGAACCGACCAGCGCGGACAGCTCGTCGTCGGAGACCTTGCCCGTGCCGAAGCTGTTGACGTTGATCGAGACCGGTTCCGCGACGCCGATGGCGTAGGCAACCTGCACCTCGACGCGGTCCGCAAGGCCCGCCGCCACGAGGTTCTTGGCGACGTAGCGCGCCGCGTAGGCCGCGCTGCGGTCCACCTTGCTCGGATCCTTGCCCGAGAAGGCGCCGCCGCCGTGCCGGCCCATGCCGCCGTAGGTGTCGACGATGATCTTGCGGCCGGTGAGGCCGCAGTCGCCGTGCGGCCCGCCGACCACGAAGCGGCCGGTCGGGTTGATGTGGAACTTGGTCTTGGCGTCGAGGAACTTCGCCGGGATCACGGACTTGATCATGTCGATCATGTCCTTCTTGATCGTGGCGTACTTCGCCTCAGGCGCATGCTGCGTGGAGATGACCACGGCGTCCACGCGCACGGGGACGTCGTCGTGATACTCAACCGTGACCTGACTCTTGGCGTCCGGGCGGAGGTACTTCAGCTTGCCCTTGGCGCGGAGCTCGGCCTGACGCTCCATGAGGCGGTGCGCGAGGTGGATCGGCAGCGGCATGAGCTCGGGCGTCTCGTTGCACGCGTAGCCGAACATCATCCCCTGGTCGCCGGCACCCTGCTCCTTGTGCAGGCCTTCGCCGGCCGTCACGCCCTGGCTGATGTCGGGCGACTGACGGTCGAGGGCCACCAGCACGGCGCAGGTCTTGCCGTTGATGCCGAACTCGTCGTCGAAGTAGCCGATCTTGTTGATCGTGTCGCGCGCCAGTTCCGCGTAGTTCACGACGGCCTTGGTGGTGATCTCGCCGGCGACGACGCACAGGCCGGTCGTGACGAGCGTCTCGCACGCGACGCGCGAGTCGGGGTCCTGCGCCAGCAGTGCATCGAGGATCGTGTCGCTGATCTGGTCGGCAACCTTGTCCGGATGCCCCATGGAGACGGATTCAGAGGTGAAAAGGACCTTCCTGGTCATGGGACAGGCACTCCCTGCGCTGGCGTGGTGTGATCGGGTTGACTCGTGATCGGCTCGCTTCGAACTCTGAAGCGAGTCGTCCAGAGTACACGATGAAACGGGGGGTGTTCCACGCGTTCGTGGATTCCGGGGATTCGCTCGAGCGGCGGTCGGGCGCTGCAATGCCCGCTGTTCGCGAGGGTGCCGAGTGTCTCAGCGATCCTGCAACAGGCCCGCTTCGCTGAGGAGCCGGACGTCTGCTGCCGCGGCCCCGCGCAGCCCGGCGGCGGCCGTCCGGGCGGCGGCCCCCATCGCGCGGCGGCCTGCCTCATCCATCAGCAATGCGGCGAGCCGGGCCGCAAGCGCCGGCGCGTCCTCCACCACGATCAGGCCGCCGGCCGCGGCCAGCAGTTCGACTTCCGCCCGGCAGTTGTCGACGTGCGGGCCCACCAGCACGGGACAGCCGGCAAGCGCGGGTTCGAGGACGTTGTGCCCACCCACCGGCACGAGCGAACCGCCCAGAAAGACCACCGACGCGCTTCCGAACAGCGCTTCGAGCTCCCCCATGCGATCCGCGACGAGCACGGCCGACGCGTCCCGGGTCGCGTCGACGACCGAACGCAGCACGCAGGGCACGCGCTCGCGTCCCAGCATGCGCACGACCTCGGCGGCGCGCTCGGGGTGACGTGGCACGAGCACGAGCCGGCACGGAGTGTCCGGGCGCAGCGCGCGCCAGGCAGCGAGCACGAGTTCCTCCTCGCCTGCATGCGTGCTGCCGGCGACGAACACGGGTGTGCCGCGGTCGAGGCCGAGTTCGCGCGCGAGCGTCGCGACCGCTGCAGTCGGCGCCGCCGCGCTCTGGTCGTGCTTCAGGTTCCCCGTGACGTGGACGCGTCGCGGGTCCACGCCGAGTTCCATGAGCCTGTCCGCGCAGCGCCGATCCTGCGCCGCCACGAGCGAAATGCGGAAGAACTCGGGAAGCCACCAGCGCCATGCCCGATAGCGACGGAAGCTGCGCTCGGTGATGCGAGCATTGACGATCGCGATGGGCACGTGCCGCTCGTCGGCCTCCCGCAGCAGGGCTGGCCAGGCCTCCAATTCGACGAGCAGCAGAGCGCGCGGTGCGAGCCGGTCGAAGACGCGGCGCACGACGTGACGGAGATCGAGCGGAGCCTGGAAGACGTAGAGGTCCGGGTACAGCGAGCGCGCGGTCGCGTAACCGGTGAGTGTCGCCGTGCTCAGAACGAGCGGCGGCGGTGGCTGGCATGCGGCCAGCGTGGCCAGCAGCGAGCGCGCCGCCTTCACTTCTCCCACGGACACCGCATGCACCCACACCGGATGACCTGCGGGCGCTCCGTCCGGCAGGTGACCGAAGCGTTCGCGCAGCCACCGGCGCCGTTCGACATCGCGACGCGCCTGCCACAGCCACGCAGGCAGCAGCACCAGGCAGGCCAGCAGCGCGAGCGCGTCGTAGACCGCGTGCGAGATCACGACGCGCGGCCGCGACCGCGCGGGCTTCATGTCTCGTACTTCGGGTAGCAGCAGGCCTTGTACTTCTTGCCGCTGCCGCACGGGCACGGATCGTTGCGGCCGACCTTCTGCTGCTTGCGGACGATCGGCGCCGGCGGTCCGGCCTGCTGGTTCTGCGTGGCGGCGCGTTCGCGCCCGCGCTGCATCGCCGCGAGTGCCCCACCCGTGGCTGGCGCGCGCCCAGGCGCCGGCGGTGCGGACGGCGCCAGCGTGGCCGAGCCCGCCGTCGGCACCGACATCGCGGACGGCCGCCAGCGCTGCGCCAGCTTCTGCTGGTCGTCCTGTTTCACCTGCAGCCGGAACAGCAGCGAGGTCACCTCTTCGGCGATGGCGGCGAGCAGCAGCTGGAACTTGTCGTAGCCCTCGCGCTTGTACTCGACCTTCGGGTCCACCTGCGCGTAGCTGCGCAGGCCGATGCCGGACTTCAGCGCGTCCATCGCGCGCAGGTGGTCCTTCCAGCGCGAGTCGATCGTGTTGAGCAGCAGGAAACGCTCGACCATGCGCATGCGCTCGGGGCCAAGCTCCTCCTCGCGCGCCGCGTAGTGCTGTTCGAGACGCCCCATGACGAATTCGGCGACCTCGCCCGCGCCCTGCCTGGCGGGCACCGCCAGCTCGGACGGCTCGAAGGTCTGTGCGAAGCGCGCCTGCAGCTCGGACGCCAGGCCGGTGAGGTCGGGCTCGGCCTTTTCCGGCACGCGCGAGTCGACGATGGTGTTCGCCATCTCGGTGCACATGTCGAGGATCAGGCCCTTGAGGTCGCCGCCATCGAGCACCTCCTGGCGCTTGCCGTAGATGGTCTTGCGCTGGGTGTCCATGACCTCGTCGTATTCGAGGAGGTTCTTGCGGATCTCGAAGTTGCGGGCCTCGACGCGCTTCTGCGCCTTCTCGATGCCGCGCGACACCATGCGGCTCTGGATCTCCTGTCCCTCGGTCATGCCGAGCTTCTCGAGCAGGCCCGAGACCCACTCGCGCGCGAAGATGCGCATCAGGTCGTCCTGCAGCGACAGGTAGAAGCGCGTGCGGCCCGGGTCGCCCTGGCGCCCGCCGCGACCTCGCAGCTGGTTGTCGATGCGGCGCGCCTCGTGGCGCTCCGTGCCGAGCACGAAAAGCCCGCCGGCCTCCAGCACCTTCTGCTTTTCGGCGGCGACGATCGCGCGCATCTCGGCGGTCAGCTCCGCGCGCCGCTCCTCGGACACCTGACCGGACTCGTCCGTCGGCTCGAGCGCGATGCGCTGGCGCACCAGGGCGTCCACGCTGCCGCCGAGCTGGATGTCCGTGCCGCGGCCGGCCATGTTCGTGGCGACCGTCACGGACCCGAGGCGGCCCGCGTTGACGATGATCTCGGCCTCGCGCGCGTGCTGCTTGGCGTTCAACACCGCGTGCTTCACGCCGCGCCGCTGCAGGATGCCGGAGAGGTGCTCGCTGTTCTCGATGGAGGTGGTGCCCACGAGAATCGGCTGCCCGCTGCCGTGAGCCGTCTCGATCTCGTCGGCGATCGCCTTCCACTTCTCCTTGGACGTGCGGTAGATCAGGTCCTCTTCGTCGTTGCGCGCGATCGGCCGGTTGGTCGGGATCGTCAGCACGTCGAGGTCGTAAATCTTGCTGAACTCGCCGGCCTCGGTGAGCGCCGTGCCGGTCATGCCGGAGATCTTGTCGAAGAGGCGGAAGTAGTTCTGGTAGGTGATCGTGGCGAGCGTCTGCAGTTCCTCGCGGATGCGCAGCTTCTCCTTCGCCTCGACCGCCTGGTGCAGGCCGTCCGACCAGCGCCGGCCCTGCATGAGGCGCCCCGTGAACTCGTCCACGATGACGATCTCGGGGCCGTTGTCGCCGTTGTGGACGACGTAGTCCTTGTCGAGCTTGTAGATGAAGTGGGCGCGCAGCGCCTGCTCGAGGTGGTGCGGCCAGTCCATGTGCTCGCCGTCGTAGAAGCTGGTGACGCCGGCGAGCTTCTGGGCTTCCTCGATGCCCTCCTCGTTGAGCACGCAGACGTGCTCCTTCTCCTTGACCTCGAAGTGCACGTCTTCCTTCAGCTGGCTCGCGACGCGGTCGGCTTCGAAGTAGCGCTGCGTGCTGGCCTCGGGCATGCCCGAGATGATGAGCGGCGTGCGCGCCTCGTCGATGAGGATGCTGTCGACCTCGTCCACGATCGCGTAGTGCAGGTACTTCTGGACCTGATCTTCGCGGCGTGACTTCATGTTGTCGCGCAGGTAGTCGAAACCGAACTCGCTGTTCGTGCCGAAGGTCACGTCGCAGGCGTACTGATCGAGCCGCTCCTGGGGCGACATGTTGGACTGGATCGCGCCGACGGTCATGCCGAGGGCCTCGTAGGCCGGAGCCATCCAGTCGCGGTCGCGCTTGGCCAGGTAGTCGTTCACCGTGACGATGAACACGCCCTTCGCCGGCAGCGCGTTCAGGTAGGCCGGGGCGACGGCCGTGAGCGTCTTGCCCTCGCCCGTTGCCATCTCGGCGATGTTGCCGCCGTGCAGCACGATGCCGCCCAGCATCTGCACGTCGAAGGCGCGCTGGCCGAGCGCGCGGCGAGCGGCCTCGCGAGCCGCCGCAAAGGCCTCCGGCAGCAGCTCGTCGAGCGTGGCGCCGGCAGCGAGCCGCGCACGAAGCTCCACCGTGACTGCGCGCAGGCCGGCCTCGTCGAGCGCCTGGAAACGACTCTCCAGCGCGCCGATTTCGGCGACACGAGGACGCAACAGCTTGAGCTCGCGCTCGTTGCGATCACCGAAAACGGCTTTCAGCACCTTGGCGAGGGCCATGTCTCAACACTCTCCTGCGGGGTTACGCGCGGCAGGCGCGGCTGCGAGGGGGCGCGATTCTTTCACAGCTTGTCCACCCTTCCCAGCATGTGATCCAGGATCGAGAACAGCAGCTCCATCCGGAAGGGCTTGACGAGGAAACCGTCCGCCGTGTCGAGCTGCTGCAACGACAGGGCTCCGGCCGTGGCGATGAGCACGGGAATCTTCGCGGTGGCCGGGCGCGACTTGAGCACCCGGCAGGCCTGGCAGCCGTCGAGATATTTCATCTCGTTGTCCATGAGGATGAGGTCGTGGATGGCCGGGTCGGCCCGTTCCACGGCATCGCTGCCATCCTCCAGCACGGTCACTTCGTAGCCGCGCGCCCGCAGCAGGACCGCCAGCGTGCCGGCGATGTCGCAGTCGTTGTCCACCAGCAGGATGTGACGGCCGTTGGGCGGCGCCGGCCGCGTTGGCCAGGTCTCGACCAGGCCCTTGATGTGCGCCGCCGTGGGCAGCCCGGCGGCATCCCAGGCGTGTTCGATCTTTTCCTTGAGCGCGAGGTTGGCGCGCTTCAGCTCCTGCAATTCATCCAGATCGGCCCCCTGGGCCTCCCCGCCGCCGAACATCTGGTCGTGCGTGTCGACGCTGAAGAAGAACATCCCCTCGACGAGGTGTTCCTGGAGCACCAGCTTCATGAACGGATAGTGCGGATTGCCAAGGCGCAGCGTGAAGATGCGCGTCGCGACGTCGCCGGTGCGCAGCGTCTCGTCGGCGAGAGTGCCCGCCTCCACGAGCGCGCCGAGTCGCGGCTCCAGCGGGTCGCTGTCGTCGCCGTCGATCGTGACCGGCGGCATCGTCGAGGCTGCCCAGGCGACCTCCGCGTAAACCCTGATGGCATGGCGAAGCAGCCCGACCGTCATGTCCGCCAGGCGCACGGATCATCCCGCCCGAACGGTGCCGATGATCGAGCGCACGTCGGAGCGGCCCGCGGCCGCCAGTCGCTGGCGCATGGCGGCGAGCACGCGCGGGATCACGTCCGGGGTGCGGTAGTGGCTCGTCCCGATCTGGACCGCGCCGGCGCCGACGCACAGGAACTCCAGTGCGTCGTCGGCATCGCGGATGCCACCGATGCCGACCACCGGAATCTTCACGCTGCGACACACCTCCCAGACCATGCGCAGCGCGATGGGCTTCACCGCGGGTCCGGACAGTCCACCCACCGTCGTGCCGAGCCCGGGCTTCCCGCTGCGCCAGTCCACCGACATGCCGAGGAGCGTGTTGATGAGCGACACCACGTCGCTGCCGCCCTCTTTGGCCGCGCGGGCGATGGCCGCGATGTCCGACACATTGGGCGAGAGCTTGGTGATGACGGGCAGCCTGGTGGCCGAACGCACGTCGCTGACCAGCTTGTGCACCACGGCCGGATCGCGGCTGAAAGGCAGGTCGCCGCCTTCGACGTTCGGACACGAGATGTTCAGCTCGAGGGCATCCACGCCGCCGGCGCGATCCAGCTGCGCGGCCATCTCGCCGAACTCGCCCGTGCAGGTGCCGGCGATGTTGACGATGAGACAGCTGCAGCGCCCTCGCAGCCTGGGCAGCACGTGCTCGATGAAATGATCGAGCCCCTTGTTCGGCAGGCCGATGCTGTTGAGCAGGCCCGAGGGCGTTTCGCACAGGCGCGGCATCGGATTGCCGCGACGCGGCTTGCGCGTGAGCGTCTTGACCACCACCGCGCCCGGCTCGGCGAGGTCGAGAAAGGGCTCGAGCTCAAGCCCGAGGCCGGCCGTGCCGGACGCCGTCATCACCGGGTTCTTGAGGCGCAGCGGGCCCAGCGTGACGGAGAGGTCCATCAGGTCGGCAGCGGATTCGGCCGGCGTGACGGGTGATCGCACGTGTGACATGGATGAGGACGCTCCGGAGCGGAGACATCATAGCCAAGCGGGCAAGTTCAGCGCGGCTCGGTCGCCGCGGGTTCGTCGAACAGCAGGCCCAGCGCGAGCAGGCCGACGCCCACGCAGATGGCGCTGTCGGCGACGTTGAAGACCGGGAAGGGATCGAAGGGCCGGAAGTCCAGGTCCACGAGCAGGAAATCGCGGACCTGCCCCACCGTGAAGCCGTCGTAGATGTTGCCGATGGCGCCGCCGAGCACGAGGCCGAGCGCGATCTGCAGCCGCCAGCCGCGGCGCGGAGCCCCGCGCAACATCAGCAGGACGACGACCGCCGCGAGCACGCGCAACCACGGCAGCATGGCAGAGAGCTGGGGCAGCGCGCCCCACATGATGCCGGGATTGAGCACCGGTGTGAATCCGAACCACGTGCCGGCGAGCCAGACATGCTCGTTGTCGGAGAGCGCGGCGAAGACGGCGGACTTGGACCACAGGTCGAGCGCCACGATCAGGATCGCCAGCACGAGCGCCAGCTGCTTGCCGCGGAAACCGGCCGTCTCCTCGGGTGCGTGCATCGCCGTCGTCACGTCTGCCGCCAGGACCGCTGCACCGCCGGAGTCGAAGGCGCAGGAGTCACGTCCGGCAGACTCACATCCGGCGCTCCTGCTGTTCCTGGCAGGGAATGCAGGTGCCGGCGAAGGGCAGCGCCTCGAGGCGCGCGATCGGAATCGCCTCGCCGCAGGCGGAACACAGGCCGTAGCGGCCGGCCTCGATCGCATCGAGCGCCTCGCCGATCAGCCGCAGCGTGCGCGCCTCGCCCTCCATGAGTCCGAGCGTCATGTTGCGCTCGAAGGCATCGGTGCCGTGATCCGCGACGTTCTCGACGTCGACATCGGCATCGTCGGCGCGCAGCGCCTCCTTCTCCATGAGGTTGATGTCGCCGATGATGCGCGTACGCAACTCGAGCAGCACCTTGCGCATGGGCGCCAGTTGCGCCTTGGGATACGGGCTCTTCTTCGGCTTGGCTGCCTCGCGCGCCTTCTCGGCCGACAGCATGGCAGCGCGCGCCAGGTTGGCCGGCGAGCGCGCATCGTCGCGAGCCGACTTGCCGGTCTTGGCAGCGCCTTGCTTGCCTGAGGCGGCCTTGCCGGAGGGCGCCGCAGCGGGCTTGCCCGCTGCCACTGCCGGCGTCCTGGCGTCCGCCGACTTCGAACCCCGCGCCGCGACGGCGCCGTTCGCCTGGCCGTGACCCGCCGGCGTGACCTTGGCGCCCGCCGCGCCCGCGGCCGCCGGGGCCTTGCCTCCGGCCGACGTCTTCGACCCGACCGCTGCCTTGCCGGCTGTCGACTTCGGCGCGCTCTTCGGCGCGCTCTTCGGCGCGGCTTGTTTGCCGGCATCTGCCTTCGCGGTGCCCGGCTTCCTGGTGCTCATGTTCTGTGCTTTCGCCTTGGACGATTTCGGGGATGTTTTCGTGGTGGACGACGACTTGGGTGCGGGCGCCTTGCGGTGACCGACCGGCTTGGCCGCTGCCTTGCCGGGCTTGCTGCCTGCGACAGGCTTCGAGCGTGACGAGCCGGCCGCTCTTCCGGCCGGCGCGGCTTTCCGCGCGGCCACGGTGCTCGTCGGGAGCTTCTTCTGCGCTGACTTCTTTGCCATGAGGTTCACGCTTCCACGCGGGGACCTGTGCTCATACCAGGCAGCCACAAGCTCGGTCTCAACCAAGCCGGGTCCTGCCACGAGCGCCGATGATTCCGGTTAACCCCTTGGCAGGACATTCCTTACGATGGCAGGCAGATGCCGAGCCACCGCAAAGAGCGCCGGAAGATAGCGCACGGCCCTCCGGAGTCAACAGGAAACGCGCTGGAGGCCGAGTCGCGAGCCTTCCTCGCGCAACTGCGCACCGAGGCGGCGGCGTCGCCACACACGCTGGCCGCCTACGGCCGCGACCTGCGGCGCTTCGGCGACTGGTGCGGGCGGCATGCGCTCACGGCCGAGTCGGTGCAGACGGCCGAGGTCATCGCCTTTCTTCGTGAGGAGCAGGAGTCGGGCCGCGCGCCCGCGACGATCGCCCGGCGGCTCGCGGCGCTGCGCGGATTGTTCGGCTTCCTCATCTCGGAACGCCGCCTGACGCACGACCCCTGCGCCGAACTCCCCACGCCCCGCGCGAGCCGTCACCTGCCGCGTCTGCTCGACGAAGCGCAGGTGCTGCGGCTCCTTGCGGCGCCGGATCCGGAGGCGGCCCACGGGCTGCGTGACCGCGCGCTGCTCGAGGTCCTCTACGCCACCGGAGCGCGCGTCTCGGAGGTCGCCGACCTGCGCACGGACAGCCTCGTGGACGACGGCCACGTGCTGCGCTGCGAAGGCAAGCGGGGCAAGCATCGCCTCGTGCCGCTGGGCCGCCCCGCTCAGGCCGCGCTGTCGCTCTACCTGCAGCGCGAGCGGCCGGCGCTGCAGGCGCGGGCACCCGGCGCGGCATGGCTCTTCCTCTCGCGCTCCGGAGGGAGGCTCTCGCGCGATCGCATCTTCCGGCTCGTGTCGGCGCATGCGGCGCGACTGGGCCTTCCGCGCATGTCGCCGCACATGCTGCGGCACTCCTTCGCGACGCACCTCATCGAGCACGGCGCCGATCTGCGCTCCGTGCAGGAGCTGCTCGGCCACGCGAACATCGGCACCACCGAGATCTACACGCACGTGGACCGCCAGCGCCTCGCCGCCGTGCACCAGCGTTTTCATCCGCGCGGCTGAGCGCGGCTGAGCGCCATCGGCTGCTCGTTCGCGACGCTCAGCGCGAGAGGTGGTCGTGCAGCAGCTGGGCCAGCTCTCCGCCGACGCCCCGCACCGCCGCGAGCTGTTCCACCGTGGCGCGCTCGAGTTCGCGCATGCCACCGAAGGACGTGAGCAGACGCTTGCGCAGCACGGGACCGACGCCCGGCACGTCGTCGAGGCGCGAGCCGAGGCTCTCCTTGCTGCGCAGCTTGCGGTGATGGCCGATGGCGAAGCGATGCGCCTCGTCGCGCACGCGCTGCAGCAGGTATTCCTCCGGCGCCTGCCTGTCGAGCACGATCGGATCCTCGCGGCCCGGCAGGAAGACGCGCTCCTGCTCGCCTTCGTCCAGCGTGACGGCGCGTCCGCGGCGACCGCCTTTCGCGAGTGATGCGAGCGGCAGCTCCGACAGGCCGAGTTCCGCACAGACCGCTTCCGCGACGCCGAGCTGGCCGCGGCCTCCGTCGACGATGAGCAGATCGGGCAGCGGATCGACGGCGGCGCGCGCGAGCCGGCGCCGGAGGACCTCCGCCAGCGAGGCGTAGTCGTCCGGCCCCTCGACGGTCTTCATGCGGTAGCTGCGGTAGCGGGCGCGGTCCGGCTCGCCGTGCCTGAAGACCACGCGCGACGCGACGATGCCGGTGCGCCCCGTGTTCGAGATGTCGTAGCACTCGATGACCTCGGGCACGCGCGGCAGCGAGAGGCGCGCGGCCAGGCTGTCAAGCAGCGTGACCTGGTGGCCGCGGTCCTCGACCGCGACATCGAGGGCGTGCTGCGCGTTGCGCGCGGCGAGGTCGATGAGGGCGCGGCGTTCGCCGCGCTGCGGCGTCGCCACGTCCACGGGCCCTTCGCGCCGGGCGGCGAGCACCTCCGCCAGCGCCTCGCCTTCCGGCAGATCGCACGGGAGCAGCAGCTCGCGCGGCACGGGGCGCCCGTCGGCGTAGAACTCGTGCAGGAAGCCCTCGATCAGCTCCTCGTCGGGCAGCTCGGTGTCCAGCGTGTGCGCGATGCTCGACACGAGCGTGCCGCCACGGAAGAAGAGCACGACGACGCAGGCGAGTCCGCCGGCGCGCGCGAGGCCCACGACATCGCCTTCGGGCAGGCCGATGTTCTCGACCTGCTGCGTGCTGGTGGCGGCGCGCAGGAAGCGGATCTGATCGCGGAGGCGCGCGGCCTCCTCGAAGCGCATCGCGGCGGCGGCGACCGTCATCCGCTCCTCGAGTCGAGCCAGGACCCCGGCCGGCCGGCCGCCCAGCACGGACAGGGCTTCGTCGAGGAGCGTGGCGTACTCCTCGCGCGTCACCAGACCGACGCACGGCGCGCAGCAACGCCCCATGTCGTGCTTGAGGCAGGGGCGCGTGCGGCCTGCGAACTCGCGGTCGCTGCAGTCGCGCAGCGGGATCACGGAGCCGAGCATCCGCAGCGTGCGCCGCAGGGAGTGCGCACTCGCGAACGGTCCGTGAAAGCTCACGTGGCGCGTGCGGCTGCGCGGCCTGCGGGCGAGGCCGAGCGCCGGAAAGGCATGTCCGCGATCCACGCGCAGATACAGGAAGTCCTTGTCGTCGCGCAGCTTGACGTTGTAGGCCGGCTTGTGGTGCTTGACGAGCCGGTTCTCGAGCAGGAAGGCCTCGGGCTCCGTCTGCGTGCTGACGAACTCGATCGCGTGCACGTAGCGCTCGACGAAGACGACGGCGCGCCGGCTGTCGCCGCGCGCGTTCGAGAAGTAGCTGCGCACGCGCTCCCGGAGATTGCGCGCCTTGCCGACGTAGGCCACGGCGCCGTCGGCATTCCGGAAGACGTAGACGCCCGGTCCGGTCGGCAGGCGCCCCACCGCAAGGAGCAGCCGCTCGCGGCGGGCCTCGCCGGTCTCGGTGCCGGGGGGTGCCACGGGAGTGGCCGTCAGCGTGAGCGGCGCGCTGCGGCGGGCAGGCGCCGGCGGCACGGGGTCGGCGTCCGGGGCGCGGGAATCCATGGCTCAGAGGTAGCGCAACTCGAGGTGCTCGAGGCGGCGGATGCGATCCCTGAGGCGGCCCGCCTGCTCGAACTCGAGCGCCTCGGAGGCGGCCCGCATCTCGCGGCGCAGGCCCTCGATCGTGCGCCGGAGCGTGGCCGGGTCCGCGTTCTCGAGCGGCAGGTCCTCGACGCGCGGCGCGGCCTCGTCCTCAGCGACCATGAGCGAGCGGTCCACGCTGCGCGTCGTCGTGGTGGGCACGATGCCGTGCTCGTCGTTGAAGGCCTGCTGGATCTTGCGACGCCGCTCGGACACGTCGAGCGCGGTGCGCATCGCGTCGGTGACCGACTCGGCATAGAAGATCACCCGGCCGTGCACGTTGCGTGCGGCGCGCCCCATCGTCTGCACGAGGCTCGTGGCGCTGCGCAGGAAGCCGGCCTTGTCGGCGTCGAGCACCGCGACCAGCGAGACCTCCGGCAGGTCGAGGCCCTCGCGCAGCAGGTTGATGCCGATGAGCACGTCGGTCTCGCCGAGCCGCAGGCCGCGGATGATCTCCACGCGCTCGATGCTGTCGATGTCGCTGTGCATGTACTTCACCCGCACGCCAAGCGACTCGTAATGATCGGTGAGTTCCTCGGACATGCGCTTGGTGAGCGTGGTGACGAGCACGCGCTCGCCCTTGGCCGTCACGGCGCGGATCTCCGACAGCAGGTCGTCGACCTGGCCACGCGCAGGCCGCACCTCGATCGGCGGGTCGAGCAGGCCGGTGGGACGGATGATCTGCTCGACCACCGCGTCCGGGCCGCCGCTCTGGCCGATCTCCCACGCCGACGGCGTGGCCGAGACGTAGAGCACCTTGTCGAGCAGCTTGTCGAACTCAGCGAACTCCAGCGGCCTGTTGTCGATGGCGGAGGGCAGGCGGAAGCCGTGCTCGACGAGCGTGGTCTTGCGCGAAAGGTCGCCGCGACGCATGGCGCCCACCTGCGGCAGGCTCTGGTGGCACTCGTCGACGATCACGAGGAAGTCGTCGGGGAGGTAGGCGATGAGCGTGGCGGGCGGCTCGCCCGGCGCGCGGCCGTCGAGGTGCCGGCTGTAGTTCTCGATGCCCGAGCAGAAGCCCGACTCCTCGATGAGCTCGAGATCGAAGCGCGTGCGTTGCTCGAGTCGCTGCGCCTCCAGCAGCTTGCCGTGGCCGCGGAGCACGGCGAGCCGCTCCTCGAGTTCCGCGCGGATCGTCACCGCGGCCTGCTCGAGGCGATGACGCGGCGTGATGTAGTGGCTGGCCGGGTAGATCGCGATGGCGTCCGGCGAGTCCATGACCTCGCCGCGCAGCGGATCCACGATCGAGATGCTCTCGATCGCGTCGGCGTCGAATTCGACGCGGATGACCTTCGCTTCCTCGTAGACGGGGAAGATCTCGACGACGTCGCCGCGAGCGCGGAAGGTGCCATTCTTGAACTCGAGCGCGGCGCGCTGGTACTGGATGCCGGCCAGCGCGCGCAGCAGGTCGTCACGCTCGATCTCCTGTCCGCGCGTCAGCGACACCTTCATCCCGGCGTAATACTCGGGGCTTCCCAGGCCGTAGATGCACGAGACGGACGCGACGATGAGCACGTCGCTCCGCTCGAGCAGCGAGCGCGTGGCGCTGTTGCGCAGCCTCTCGATCTGCTCGTTGATGAAGGCCTCCTTCTCGATGAAGGTGTCGGTGCGCGCGACGTAGGCCTCGGGCTGGTAGTAGTCGTAATAACTGACGAAGTATTCGACGGCGTTCTCGGGGAAGAGGTTGCGGAACTCGTCGTAGAGCTGCGCCGCGAGAGTCTTGTTGTGCGCGAGGATGAGCGTGGGACGCTGCAGGCGCTGGACGATGTGCGCCATCGTGAAGGTCTTGCCCGACCCCGTGACGCCGCGCAGCACCTGCCGCCGCCGGCCCGAGGCGTATCCCTTCGCCAGCGCCTCGATCGCAGCAGGCTGGTCGCCGCGCGGGATGAAGTCGGTGTGAAGACGGAAAGGGCGGTCGGTCATCGGGGGGCGTCGGGTGTCCTGGCCGCTGCGGGGACTGCGGCGCCGGGCTGCGGGCAGCGCTCGGCGACGCGATGATAAGCAGGTGTGCCCCCCCGGTCATGCACCGGATCGGCTCGTGGCCGGTTGAAGTGATCACCTGCGGTCGGGACGCCGAGACATGCTGGCGCCGTCTGAAGGGGCTGGCGCCGTCACGGTCCGGGAAGGCAGCGTATAGAGTGCGCCACCCCGCACCCGGGGAGTCACTGTGCGTGGTCGCAACACCTGCGCGGACGGCGTCGCGACGGGAAGCGGGGTGGAGGAGATCGATCATGCAAGGCATGCAGGGCACGCAGGCTTCCCCGGAAGCTGCAGCGCACAGGAGCCGGACCCCTTTCCGGGGCTTCGCTGCATGTTTCCTGAGCCTCGGTCTCTTCGGCCTCTGGGCCCTGGCGGAACGTGCTGTCGGGCAGGAGGCGTTGTCCGAGCCCGGTCGGCTCGAAGAGCCAGAATTGCAGGTGGTCCGAAGTGTCGTGGACGACCTGCGCGCGGCGGATGGAGCCGCGCTGTCGACCCGCGTGGACTTTCCGCGGCGCTTCGAAGAACAGCTGCAGCGCGGCCACGGCACGCGCACCTGGGCCGACCTCGACGAGACCGACCAGATGCTCGAGCGCCAGCTGCTCGCCCGCGCCTGGACGCAAGCGGACGCTGCCTGGATGAGCGCGGCGGGGCTGATCGCCGCGACGGAGCTGCCCGACCCGGATGCCGGCCATGGTCCCGTGCCGGACCGTCGCATCGTGCAGGCGGTCGTGCGCAACCAGGTGAACGGCGAGCAACGCGACCTGCTGCTCACGCTCACACCGGAGCTGCAGTTGCTCGACCTGAGCATCGGCAAGCGCTACTTCGAGGGCGCGAATCCTGCGGGTGAAACCGGTTTGCAGCCTGCCGCGGACTTCGTGCGCCCTGCCCGCCCCGTCGTGCTGTGGCCTGCGGACCTGCTCGATCTCGAACGCGAAGATGCCGGACTGCTCGTGACCCGTCTGCTCGACACGCGTGTCGGCCGCGAGCGCGAACTCGCCATCGAACGACTGCATCGTGCGCCGCGCGCCTCCGTCGCCGCATTGCTCGAACGCCTCGACCAGCTCGACCTGGAAGAGTCGCCCGACGCGGAAGCCGAGGCGCTGCTGGCGAGCGCCCTCGCACGCATCACCGGGCGCTCTGCCGATGTCACGGCCGTTGCGCGCAACGGCATGCCCGAGCCGACGTGGCGCGAAGCCAATCATCAGAGCGTGCTGGGCTGGCTCACGTGGCACGAACGCTACGGCGGGAGCTTCGTGCCGACGGACATCGTGGATCCGATCGAGCCTGCCGTCGGTGAGCGGCGCGAGGCCCTGCCGAAGGTGCCTCTCTCCGGTTGGGATCGGAAACTGCTCGAACAGAAGGCCATTCGAGAGGGCACCGCGACCGGAACGGACACGGCCTCCGGCGCAGCCGACGGTCGCGCGGCGGCTCCGTCCGCACCGTCCGCACCGGGCCTGCCTCCCTCGCCACCCGGCCATGCGCCCGATCCGCCCGTCACATCCGCCCCGCCCCCGCCGGCTGCCGCTCCCGACGACTCGGGACATCCGGCGCCCGCTCCCGACGACTCGGGCCCGACCGTCAAGCTGCCGTCGGTGGGCGGCACGGCCTCGCCGCGCAACGTGCTCTTTCCCGCGGCCGCCAACTTGAAGTTCCGGCTGGGGACGCAGGAAGTCGTGGGGCGCGAAGTCGAGTCCAGGCTGACGCCCTCGCTCAAGGAGGCGCTGAATGCCTGGGCCGAGCCGGCGACGCGCTTCGGATTCAGCGTCGTGATGAGCGGCAATCCCGAAGCGCTCGTGCTGGGTTCCGCAAAGGACGACACGCTGCGCGATGCGGCCAAGTGGATGGACGAGGCCTTCGCGATTCTCGATCCGCTCGTCTCGGCCGCGAACGAGCGCGAGCCACGCGCCACGGTTGCGATCCTTTTCGACGAGAAGGCCGCGCGGTCGCCGGCCTGGAGCGGACTCCTCGATGACCTCGTCGGGCGTCGGCTCATGTTCGAATCCGCAGCCGAAAGCCTGCGAGCCGCGCCTGCGGGCCTCATGCTGCGCGGCGCCGGACTCTTCCTGCAGCCGACCTACGACGTTGCCGGCAACGCCGCTGCCGGGGACGACGAATTCCGCCTGCGCAACGAGGTGCTGCACAAGTACGCACAGTGCCTGATCACGAGCCGCTGCGGCCAGCTCCCGCCGACGATCCTGTGGGGACTCGGCGAAGTCGTCGAGTTGCAGCTCACGAAGTCGGTCTACATGTTCAACACGACCGGCTTCGTGCCGACGGGCGACCACACGGACTGGTCGCAGCGCGCCAAGCAGTACCTGGAGAAGCGCCATGGCAAGAAGCGCGGCGCGACGCGATCGGCCGACGCGATGAACGACGGAGCGGCCGGGCTCGCGGTCGAACCGCAGATGACCACCTGGGCCACGCTGGCCTTCATGGCGGACAAGCAGCCGGCCACGCTGCGCGACCTGCTGCTCGAGTTGTCCGCCCTGCACGCCGCCGCCGACTCTCGAGGACGCGCCACGCTCTATCGAGGCGATGCGGAAAAGACGGCCGCGCTGCTCGCCGCCCGCTTCGATTCGGTCGAGAACGACGAGCTCGTCCGCTGGCTCGAACAGCACCGCTGAAACTCGTGCCGTGCAGGCATCCGGGCATCCCGGAGCGCGGCCCCGCGTGCCGCGGCCGGCGCACGCTCGTCGTGGAATACGGAGCGCTCGACGGTGCGGGGCTTGACCCCTGCGCTGCAGACGCCTAGCTTTGCCAGATCGTTCTTCCCCCGAACAGGAACGCCGCGATGGCCCGAGTCGGCACGTGCAAGGATTGTGGAGCTCGCTTCAAGGTGCCGGAGGCGACGACGGCGTCGCAGGCCAAATGCAGCAAGTGCGGCGGCGTGGTGCAGATCCCGCCTGCTGAGACGCCGACGACGCCCGCTGCCGCCGTCCCCGCGAGCGCCGCAGCGAGTGTGCCGTCGGCGCCTCCGGCGAGCGCTCCCGCAGCGAGCGCCTCCGCATCGAGTGCGGCGCCACCGAGTGCCGCTGCGGCGCATGCGGCTGCGGCAAGCACGTCGCGCACGTTTCCGCCGAAGGGCTCCGTCGCTGGCTCGGCGTCCCGGACGGCACCGGCTGCGGCAACTGCTGCGCCCGCGAAGTCCGCAATCGGCAAGCCGGCGAGCGCCAGTGCACCGTCTGCCACAAAGGGTCCGGCCGCACCTGCCGTCGGGCGCACCGCGAAGGCCTCCACCGTCGGCACCGGCGTCTCCTCAAGGAAGGTGGCGCTGGGCGGAAAGTCCGCGCGCACCGGAGCAACGGCTGGCGCCCGGGAGGCCGGCAAGGAGGCCGGTTCTCGTGCGGGCCGCAGCAGGCCCGCCGCTCGAGGCGGCGCCGAAGGCGATGCGAAGAAGAAGCTGCCCTTGATCCCGATCATCGCGGGCGCCGTCGTCGTGCTGGGTGTCGCCGGCTGGTTCATCTTCAGCGGCGGCAGCAAGCCCGTCGTCGTGAAGGCGCCCGCGGTGCACGCGCCGGAAGGCGACACCGACGCCCCCGCCTCGACGTCGACCGCAGCAACGGATTCCGCGTCGGCTCCCGCGCCGCTCACCGTGGATGCCGCGCCGAAGGAGATGGAGACGCCGGCGCTCACGTCCGATCCCGCCATGAATCTGCCGGACGAAGCCGTGGCGCCCGCACCCGACCTGCCTGATCCGAGCGCGACAAAGGAACGGCGCGATCCGATCCTCGCCTTCGAGAAGCTGCCGCCCATGCCGGGCACCGAGGAGCAGTTCGAGGAATGGAGCGGCTGGGTCCACACCTATTTCATCGAGGCTCCGCCCCCTCGCGAAGGCAAGGCGATCAAGCTGGAGATCGACAAACTCGATCCGATCGACGCGGCGCCGGCCTTCATCAACGCGCTCATCGGACTCGACATGTCCGACGAGATCCAGGTGCGCGACGCCTTTGTCCTCATCGACTACTGGCAGGATCGCGAAGGGCGGAAGATGCACTTCAACTTCCTGGACGCGTCGCGCATGTCGGAGGACGACATCGACAAGCGCGACGAAGTCGCCGAAGGCTGGGCCGAACTGTGGCGCAAGAAAATGGCCGACCCGGAAAAAATCGCGACCTTCCGACTCGAGGTCGAGGAAGCGCTCCGTGAGGCCAAGTCCAAGGAAGGCGGTTGAGGTCACTCCCGCCGGCTGCCGCCGGAGCAGTTCGCCGCCAGCCTGAGGCCTACATCGAGCGCGGCGGCGGCATGCCGCCGTTGACGGCCTCGATCTTCACGCCACGGCTCTCGAGGTAGTCGACGGCCCGGTCTATCTCGCCCTTGTCGCCCTCGAGCTCGAGGTAGACCAGACCGATCTCGTCACTGATCGTCGCGCCACGGATGTTCGGCACGACCTTGAAGTCTCGGCCGAGGTTGTAGAGCAGCGGCTCCCGGATCATGTTCGTCGGGAAGGTGCAGTGGACGAGGCGGGTGGAGGTCATGGCGTGCGCCGCATGAGATGCGTGTACGAAAGCTTGGGCATCCTAGCGCTCTGCGAGATCGCAAGCCACAAGGCAACGCCGCGCGGGTCGGCGCCGGCAGGCGCGCCGACCCGCGCGAACCGATCAGCTCACTGTGCCAGCTCGAGCAGCACGGGATTGCTGCTCGCAAGATCCGGCCCGGGCGAAATGACCTGAAGCACCACGTCGAGCGCCCCCATTCCGATCGGCAGCAACGTCGCGAATGTCCCGTTACCGGCACCGTCGGGCACGATCACCAGGGACGGCGCCGACGCGAGCGAAGCCGCCAGCAAGGCATCCTGCGGAAGGACCAGACCACCCCAGCCGTACAGTGGAAAGCTTGGCTCGCTGAGCGAGAGCGAGGCGACCACCAGGTGTGGAAATCCCGGCGTGGCGTCGCTCAGCCGCAACTCGATGATCGAGCCGGCCGCCGGCTTCGGGGTGCTCGTCGTCAGCGAGGGATAGCGCGAATGCGCCACCGTGATCGCATCGAGTTCCGGAGCGCCCGTGAAGCCCAGATCGGACTCCGCATGGCCAGGCAGCAGCATGCCGCCATTCGCCACGCTGAACACGGAAGCATCCTGGTTCGTCGGGCTCTGCACGCTGAAGAGCACGTCACCCGTGAGCGGATCGCGCGCCAGTCCCGTCGTGTCGGTGGTGGTCGCCGTCACGCCGATCGCGTGGGTCACGAAGGCGCTGATCTGCGCCTCCGTGTAAAGCACCTGCGCCTGCGCCGAGAAGGGCGGCCAGTACAGCACGTCACCATCCTTGATGGTGCCGGCGGTCTCGCCCGACAGGAACGACGAGGCCTCGTTGTCTGCGAAGGAGAAGCACACGCCGCCATCAGGGTCGAGCTGATACGCGTCGATGTCCACGTTGCCATCCGTGACGCCGGCAGCCGCGATGAAAGCCGCTTCCGTGGTGTGCACTTCGAACAACCCGCTCGGCCCCACGCCGATGATGTCTCCATCCTTGAAGCCGGCCTCGTCCGTGCCGATCGAGAAAAGCAGCCGTCGGGACGCCGTGGTGCCCCCCGACAATTCGTGAACGGCATCCACCTCCGTGAACACGGGATGGATCAGCTGCGCCGTCTCGGCCGTCAGCAGCGCAAAGGTCTCCGTCGGCCAGCACACGTGCGACCCCTGCCCCTGCGCATGGAAGACGAGCTCCTGATCGTGCACCACCTCGCCCGGCAACGTGTCATCCGCCGACAGAGACACGATGAGATCCGGTGACTGCTGGGAACGCAGCTCGGCACCGACGAACAGCAGCGCGAGCGCCGCCAGCGCGCCCGCCGCCAGGGAGATGCTCCCGCCGGCACCTGTGCCCGCCCGCCGGCTCCGCTTCACGCCACTTTGCAGGACGCCTTCGCAATCGCAATCGTAATGCATCAATCTTCCCTCCCGAGTGTTCGGCCCGCGCCTCGGCGGGCCACGCGGGAGCGCGGCGCCCGGCGGCATCGCCAGACATGCACCACGCACCCACCGGGAAGTCGGGGCCTGGCTCGCCGCGTTACATCGCTCGCATCAGCTCTCCGCCCGCATCAGCTCTCGGTGCGGGAGGGAAGCTCGAGATGAAAGGGCAGGACGTCGGCCAGCGAGTCGGCGCCAAGCAGCGCAAGCATCAGCCTGTCGACGCCGAGCGCCATGCCGATGCATTCCGGCAATCCCGGGTCGGCGAGCTCCTGGAGAAAGCCCTCATCCACGGGAGCCACCGGATGCCCGGAGCTGCGTGCGCGACGTTCGTCGGCCCAGCGGCGGCGGTGCTCCTCCGCGTCGGCGAGTTCCACGTAGCCATTCGCGATCTCGACGCCGCGCAGGTATGCCTCGACGCGCAGCGCCACGCGCGGGTCGTCCGGGTCGAGACGCGCGAGTGCGGCGCCGAACGCGGGATAGCCATGCAGGAAGACCCAGCCCGGCTGCCGCGCGAGGGACGGCTCGACGTGCTCGACAAGCGCGCGCCCGAAAGCCGCGGCGGCATCGTCCTCGGCCAGCACGGCATCGAGCGACAGGCCCGCGAACTCCGCGAAGGCCTCACGCACGGACATCCAGCGCCCGGCCTGAGGTGCAGGCACGCCGAGCGCGCTCGCCGCCGCCGCGGACAGGGCGGCCACGTCGTCCGCGAGATCCGCGAGGCGAAGCCCCGGGCGATACCACTCGAGCATGCAGAACTGCGGCTGGTGCAGCCGGGAGATCTCCTCCCGGCCACCGCGATACGCAGGACCCAGCGCGTACACCCTCGCCACGCCCGCGCAAACGAGCCGCTTGAGACAGAGCTCGGGCGAGGTGGCGAGCCAGAGCGGCCCCGGCAGGCCGGTGAGCGAGACGAGCGGCGGGTGCAGGTAGGCCTCCTGCCCGGCGTGCGGCTGGAGCGCCGGGACGTCGGCCTCGACGAAGCCGCGCCCGTCGAGGTGCGCGCGCAAGCCGGCGAAGAGTCGCGCGCGCTGAGCCACGAGCTCCGCCGCGCGCGGGTGGCGCACGAGCCGGAGTCCGGGAAGCGGAGGCTCAGCCATGGGTGCCACCGCCGTGCGGCCGCGAGGCAGCGGCGCCTCCGCCGTCGCAGAGCTGATGCACCCGCGCCAGCCGCTCCGCACGCCAGTGCAGGTCGGGCCGCGCCGGCAGCTTCCGGCCACCGAGGTGCAGTTCCTCCTCATTCATCAGGTTGAGCCCGCGGACGAGCGGTGTGGCGTCACCGAGCAGTGCCACGGCCTCGTCGTCGGCCGCCATCCCGGCGCGAAGTCGCAGCGTGGACCATGCGGCCGCGGCGACAGCTGCCGTGGCCGCGACGAGCAGCACGCTCACGACCGCGCCGGGCTCCAGCGACAGCAGCACCGCAGCGATCGCCACCGCGGCGGCGCCGACACCGAGGCCGAACGGCAGCGCCATCCCCGCCAGTCGCCGTCGACGCAGGACCTCGCCGATGAGCAGTGCGCACGCATCCTCGGGCGGCACCCGGTCGACGATGCGCGCGCTGACGAGCAGCTCGCCCGCGCGCCAGGTGAACCAGGTCCCTCGCCGCCGATCCGCCGGCACGACGCGCGCGCGCAGACCGTTCAGCCCGACCCGCGCTGCAGCCATCTCGAGAGGAGCCAGATCGAGTGTCACGTCCGCTCCCGTGCAGCCCTGGCGCTCGCCACCTCAGCCCCCGCCCCCGCTAAACA
Source organism: Planctomycetota bacterium (assembly GCA_038212275.1). Classification (GTDB taxonomy): domain Bacteria; phylum Planctomycetota; class B15-G4; order B15-G4; family B15-G4; genus JBBQUR01. The sequence goes on along the minus strand of JBBQUR010000004.1, from coordinate 174,860 downwards.
CCCACAGATCCCGATCTCAAACATCAGACCTCACGCAACCACACGCCCCACGCAACCACACGCCACGCAGCCACACGCCACGCAGCCACACGCCACGCAGCCACACGCCCCACGCAACCACACGCCCCACGCAACCACCCGCGGCTGCTCAGCAGCGGACCCCAGTCCGCCTGCTGCAGCAGCCAAACCCCTCACGGATAAATCTTGTACAACATGCGCGGGAACGGGATGCACTCGCGAATGTGCTTGTTCCCCGTGATCCACGCCACCGTGCGCTCGAGCCCGAGCCCGAATCCGCCGTGCGGAACCGTGCCGTATCTGCGCAGGTCGAGATACCACTCGAAGGCCTCCTTCGGCAGCCCGTGCAGCGCGATCTGCTGTTCGAGATACGCCAGGTCGTCCGCGCGCTGGCTGCCGCCGATGATCTCGCCGTAGCCCTCGGGCGCGAGCACGTCGACGCAGAGGGCCACGCGCTCGTCCTGCGGATCGCGCTTCATGTAGAAGGCCTTCACCGGTGCGGGGAAGCGGTGCACGAGCATCGGCTTCTCCACCTCCTGCATGACGACCTCCTCGTCGGGCGCGCCGAAGTCGTTACCCCACTCGAAGGCGTGGCCGCGGTCGTTCATCTTCTTGACCGCGTCGTCGTAGCTCATGCGCGGGAAGGGGCGCTTGATCGCCTGCAGCTTGCTCACGTCGCGCTCGAGCACGAGGAGCTCCGGCATGCAGTCGCGCAGCACGTCGGCGACGATCGTCTCGACGAATTCCTCGGCCACGTCCATGACCTGGTCGAGGTCGGCGTAGGCGATCTCGGGCTCGACCATCCAGAACTCGGTGAGGTGCCGGCGCGTCTTGGACTTCTCGGCGCGGAACACCGGCCCGAAGACGTAGATCTTGCCCATCGCCATCGCCGCCGCCTCGCCGTAGAGCTGGCCACTCTGCGTGAGGTAGGCGTCGTCGCCAAAGTAGTCCACCTTGAAAAGCGTCGTCGTGCCCTCGCAGGCCGACGGCGTGAACACCGGCGCGTCCACGCACACGTAGTCGCGACTGTCGAAGTAGTCGCGGATGGACTTGATGATGCGGGCGCGGATGCGCAGCGTCGCCGCCTGGCGCGAGCTGCGCAGCCAGAGGTGCCGGTGCTCCATGAGGAAGCCCGTGCTGTGCTCCTTGTTGCTGATCGGATAGGCGGCCGACTCGGCAACGATGTGCACCGCCGTCACCGAGATCTCGAAGCCGCCGGGAGAACGCGCATCGGCGCGCACCTCGCCCTCGACCTCGAGCGAGCTCTCCTGCGGCAGCGCGTCGAGGCGCGCGAAGAGTTCGTCGGGGACGTCGCCCTTCTTGAGCACGCACTGCACGGTGCCGCTGCCGTCCCGCACCTGCAGGAACTGCAGCTTGCCGGACGAGCGGCGGTTGGTCAGCCAGCCCTGCACGCGGGCCTTGCTCCCGACGTGTTCGCCGAGGCGACGGACGCGCGCGATGACGGGTTGGACGCTCATGTTCGAGGCAACTCCCGGAGCCGGGGCGGCGGCATTCCCGCCTCCCGATCACCGTTGGATTCAGGGAAAGGTGGACCAGGCGGAACGCACATGGTCTTCGACGACCGCACCGTCCAGCAGGACGGCGTGGCCCTTGTGCAGCACGCCGTCACGACGCGCCTCGAAGGCCACGTGCCCTGAGCGGCCTTCGAGCTGCCCGGCATCCGTCAGCAGGTGCACGGCTTCGAAGCGCTGCTCGACGAGGTGTTCGCGCACAAGACCGAGCAGATCGCCCGACGGCAGCGTGGCGTGCGCGACCGGCGCCGCCGTCACGGCCGCCTGCAGCTCGGCGAGCGCCGCCGTGAGCCGGGCCTGGGTCTCGCCGAACTCCGTGAGCTTGGCCTGCAGGGCGACCGAGAACTCGCGTCGCTCGATGAGCCCGCCCAGCAGCTGCAGCTGCTTGTCGAGGTCATCGAGGCGGGCCAGCGGCGCCAGGCGCGACTCCAGCCCCTGCACCCGACGGAGCAGCAGCGCCGCCGCCACGACGAGCAGCAGCACCAGCACGAGCACGAAGATCAGCAACGCCTGCATGCGGCGCATGATCCCGCATCGACGAGCCGGCGATCAAGCCGCGCGGCACTTGGAACCGGGCACGGCGGTCCTACAATCCGCCCGCCGTCGTCCGGCGGCGCCCTCCATGAACCCCACGCCTCCGCGCCGCTGACGTGAACCCGCTGCTCCGGGTCTATCGCGGCTTCTCGGTCGAGGCGCGTGCCTTTCTCGCGGGCGCGGCGCTCATCGAAGTCGGCAACGCCTTCCAGTACGCGCTGCAGAACCTCTACGTCACGTCGCTGGGGCTCGGAATCGCCGACGCGGGCTGGATCAACGGCGCGTCGGCGGTCGGCGTCGTCGTGGCCACGTTTCCGTCGGCCTCGCTTTACGACCGGCTCGGTCCGCGCCGCTCGCTCGTGCTGGCCTGCGTCCTCAAGGCGCTGTCCATCGCGGGCATCGCGGCCTCCAGTTCATTCTGGGCGCTGGTGGCCTGGTCGGCCCTGTCGGGCGCCTCGTACACGCTGCACAAGGTGGTGGCTGCGCCCTTCCTGGTGGCGACGAGCCGCAGCCAGGAGCGCACGCAGCTCTTCCAGGCCGACTTCGCCGTGCACACGCTGACGCAGACGCTCGGCTTCCTCATGTCGTGCCTCATCGCGGGGTCTCTCGCTCAGGGCGTGTCGGGCAGCACCTGGCCGTTGCGCATCGCGCTGCTCACCGGCGCAGGCTTCGGTCTGCTCGCCTGGCGCCCTTACCGGCGGCTGCCGCATCGACTGCCCGGAAGCGAGGAGGCCTCGTCGCGTTCGCTGCTCGCGGTGCTGGGCATCCTGCGGCCGTCGCAATGGCATCTGTGGATGCGCGTGTCGATCCCGCACTTTCTCATCGGCACCGGCGCCGGCCTGTCGATTCCTTTCATCAACCTTTACTTCACGCAGCGCTTCGCGCTGCCCTTTGCGGCGCTCGGCCTCGTGCTCGCGGCCGCTTCGGCGACCATGACGCTGGGCGCCGTGGTGACGCCGCGCGTCGTGGCGCGCTTCGGACTGGTGCGCGCCACGATCATCACCGAGGCGCTGTCGCTGCCCTTCTTCCTCACGCTGGCGCTCACCATGAGCTTTCCGCTCGCGGTCTGCGCCTACATCCTGCGCAGCGCCTTCATGAACCTGTCGCAGCCGCTGTGGCGCAACCTCATGATGGAGATCACGCCCGAGAAGGACCGCCCTGCGGTGAACGGCGCGTCGATGCTGTGCTGGAACCTCGGGTGGGCGCTGTCGAATCACTGGGGCGGCTGGCTCATCGAGAGCTCGAACGGCTGGCTCGGCGCCGGACTCGACGGCTACGCGCTGCCGATGCTGCTCACCATCGCTACGTATCTGCTGGCGATCGCGCTCGAGGCGCGCTTCTTCTGGTCCTTCCGGCACATCGGGCAGATGGCGCGACGGCCGCCGCCCGTCGCTACGGCGTGAGCCCCCTGGCCTCGAGCAGGCGCTTCACGCGTCCGGCCTGCGTGCCTTCGGTGTCGAGCTCGATGACCAGGCGCGCGAACTTCCGCTGCCGCTCCGGATTGGAGTGGCCGGCGAGGTCCTGCAGCCCCACCAGCAGAAAGGCCGCCTCGAGCCTGTGATGGCCGGCCTCGGTGCCCTGCTCCAGCGTGCTGTTGGCCGAGCGCCAGTCGGACTCGCTGCCCAGCTCGACGAAGCGGCCCATGAGCGCGGTGCCGCTGGCCCACGAGAGATCAGCGCGAAGATCGGCTGGCAGATCCCCCGCGGCGAGGCCCGCCTCGGCGTAGGCCAGCGCGTCGGTGCGCCGGTCGAGGCGCAGGCAGGCTTCCGCCGCGACGAGCTGCAGCCGCGGGTCGTCGGGCAGGCCGCGGTCATGCAGGTCGGCGAGCGCGGCTTTCGCCTGGAACAGCGCCGCGGAAGGGTCGGTCGCCAGAGTGTCGCGCGAGGCCACGAGGGCCTTCTCGTCCGCCTTGGTGGCTGCGTCGCCGCAGCCGCCCGCCGCGAGGAGCAGCACGAGCACCGCAGCGGACAGCGCGCATCGTTGCCCGGGGAGGATCGGGCGCACCGGGGCACCATCGCCGCGGGATCGTCCGCACGTCTGCTGCACGTTCTTCATGCCGCCATGGTTCCCCGTCGCGGTTCGCAAGTCCAGCGCGCCCTGCCTTCCGGCATCGCCCTGCCTTCCGGCATCGCGTTGCCTCCCGGCATGAGGTGCGCGGGTCGGAGGGTCGCGTGGCTACCATGCGCTCCATGATCGAATCGAGCTCACGCCGGCCGCGCACCATCCTCATCGACGGCTCGGCGCTGGCCTACCGCAGCTACTTTGCGCGCGGGCCGGGGCCTGCCTACGCCTATGCCGCCTCGCTGCTCGCGCTCGTGGAGCGTGGCACGCCCGACTTCGCGCTCGTGGCCATGGACACGCCCGAGCCCACCTTCCGTCACAAGGCCTACGACGCCTACAAGGCCACGCGCGAGAAGACACCGCAGGAGCTCATCGACCAGCTGCCGATGTTCGAGCGCATCGCGAAGTCGCTGGGCTTTCCGCTCTATGCGCTACCCGGCTGGGAGGCCGACGACGTCATCGGCACTCTGGCGCAGCGCGCGCGCGCCGCGGGTCACGACGTCATCATGTTCACGGGCGACAAGGACTTCATGCAGCTGGTGACCGAGCACTCGGTCATGTGGACGCCGACGAGCGGCGGCGGCGAACCGGTCGTCGTGGATATCGCCGCGGTGCGCGAACGCTTCCATTGCCGGCCCGACCAGGTCATCGAGGTGCTCGCGCTCATGGGCGACCACAGCGACAACATCCCGGGCGTGCCGCAGGTCGGCGAGAAGACCGCGCTGAAACTCATCGAGGACTACGAGGGCCTCGACGACATCTACGCGAAGCTCGACCGCATCAAACCGCCCAGCCTGCAGGCCCGGTTGCGCGAGGGGCGTGAGCTGGCCTACCTGTCACGCGACCTGGCCACGATCCGCTGCGAGGCGCCGGTCGAGCTGGACCTGGAGTCGTTGACCTACCGGGGCCCGGACGCGGACGCCGCGCGCGAACTCTTCGTGGAGCTGGACTTCCCGTCGCTGGCGGACAAGCTGCCGCGCCAGGTGCGCAGCGACGAGCGCCGCTACAAGGTCGTCACCACGCGCGAGGAATACGAGACCTTCCTGCAGCGGCTGAACGCTGCGACCGAGATCATCTTCGACACGGAGACCACCTCGATCACGGCGCTGGAAGCCGAGCTCGTCGGCATGTCCTTCGCCTTCGAGGCACACGAGGCGTGGTATCTGCCCGTCAACCTGGCCGCGCCGATCTTCGGACCGGGCGACCGCGGCCGCACCGCGCGCGAACGCGCCGGCGCCGGAGCGTCCGGCGACGACATGTTCCGCCCCGCGCAGGACAGCGCGCTCGTCACCACCGGCAGCGGCCTGCCGGGCGACCCGCTCGTCCCGCCGGCAGGCAGCGACCTGGCGCGTTTTCTGCGCGACGTGAAGCCCGTGCTGGAGAGCCCGCGCATCACGCTCGTCGGGCAGAACCTCAAGTACGACCTGCTCGTCATGGGCCGCTACGGCGTCTGCCCGGCGAAGGCCGGCTTCGACACGATGCTCGGCAGCTACTGCCTGGAGGCGCACCAGAGCCAGCACGGCCTGGACTTCCTCACGCTCAAGCACCTCGGCATCACGAAGATCCCGACGAGCGAGCTCATCGGCAAGGGCGCCGCGCAGATCTCGATGTGGGACGTGCCGCCCGCGAAGTGCGGCGAATACGCCTGCGAGGACGCGGACATGACCTTCCGCCTCTACCGGCTCTTCGCGGAGCGCCTGGACGGCAACGAGGTCGAGCACGTCTTCCGCGACATCGAGCTGCCGCTGCTCTCGGTGCTGCAGGCGATGGAAACGCACGGCATCCGCATCGACGTGGCGCACCTGCGCACGCTCTCGGTGGAGATGGGCGAACGCCTCGCCGTCGTGACGGAGGAGATCCACGCGCTGGCCGGGGCGCCGTTCAACATCGGCAGCCCCAAGCAGCTCGCGGAGGTGCTCTTCGAAAAGCTGAAAGTGCACGAGCAGCTCGGCATCAAGCGCATCAAGCGCACCAAGACCGGCTACAGCACGGACGCCGAGGTGCTCGAGTCGCTCAGCGAGCATCCGCTGGCCGCGCGCATCCTCGAGCACCGGCAGATCGCCAAGCTCAAGAGCACCTACGTGGACAGCCTGCCCGACCTCGTGCATCCGGCGAGCGGGCGCATCCACACCTCGTTCAACCAGGCCGTCGCGTCGACGGGCCGGCTCTCGTCGTCCGATCCCAACCTGCAGAACATCCCCAACCGCACGGAGCTCGGGCGGCGCATCCGCCAGGCCTTCATCGCGGACGAGGGCCACGTGCTTTTCGCCGCGGACTACAGCCAGATCGAGCTGCGCCTCATGGCGCACCTGTCGGGCGACGAGGCGCTGCTGTCCGCCTTCCGCGACGGGGACGACATCCACCGCCGCACGGCCGCGCTCATCTTCAACGTGCCGGAGTCCGAGGTCACGGCGGAGATGCGCGGTCACGCCAAGACGATCAACTTCGGGATCATCTACGGCATGGGCGCGCAGCGGCTCGCGCGCTCCATCGACCTCACCGTGAAGCAGGCCACGGAGTTCATCGAGCAGTATTTCAAGGTCTTCTCCGGCGTGCGCGCCTGGCTCGACAAGACCAAGGCGCAGGCGCTGGAGCAGGGCTTCGTCTCCACCCTCACCGGCCGCCGCCGGCGCATCGACACGCTCGAAAGCAGCGATCCACGGCTTGCCGCCTCGGCCATGAACATCGCTGTCAACACGCCGCTGCAGGGCACGGCCGCGGACCTGATCAAGATCGCGATGATCCGCGTCCAGCACGAGCTGCTGCGCCGCAGGCTGGGCACGCGCATGCTGCTCCAGGTGCACGACGAACTCGTCTTCGAAGTGCCGGAGGCCGAGCTGCCCGAGGTCACCGCGCTGGTGACGGAGCTCATGGAAAAGGCCATGGTGCTGGACGTGCCGCTGCTCGTCACGACGGGCACCGGTCACAACTGGGTCGAGGCTCACTGACGACGCCACGAACGGACTTGCCTGGAAGACTTCCTGAGTCCTTGCTCGATGTCCCTCGCACGCTCCCGCATCGCAAGCGACGGCGCGATGCGGCCCGGGTTCGGTGCGTGGTTCGGTGCGCGCTCACCGGGTCGACGCGAGCAGCGCTTCGACGGCCTCCTGCAGCAGCCCGGCGACCAGTGCGTGGCCGGCGGGATTCAGGTGCCAGTCCTTCTTCCAGTAGTGCGGCGTGTCGCCTGCGGCGCGCAACGCGTCGGTCGTGTCCAGCACGGAGACGCCCTTCGCGCGCAGCGCCGCGGCGAAGCGGCGGCCCAGCTCGGCGTTGATGCCGAACTGCTCGTCAGTGAGCGCGCAGGCCTTCAGCACGTCCGCCACGGCCTCCCGGTCGTCGCGATCCACGTCGGGCTTCGTGGGCAGGATCACGGCGAGAAACGGAATGCCTTGCTTCGTGCAGAGCTCCTGCATCTGCAGGAAGCAGTCGATCGACACCTGCAGGCCGAGCTCGGCATCTTCCGGGAAGCGCGTGAACTTCAGCGCCTGGTTGAAGCGGTCCACGACGATGGCCCCGTACTGCTTGTAGGCGTCCAGCATGAGGCGCTGATAGGACTCGCCGGCGGCACCCGACGGCTTGCTGGCCTCGCGCTTGGTGAAGAAGTCGGAGAGCACGAGCGCATTGAGGAAGTCGTTGCCGGTGAAGAGCACGGCGATGCAGACGTCGGGCTTCAGGTGCAGGTTGCGCTTCACGCTGCCGAGATAGTTGTGAGGCCCCGTGTTGCCGACGCCGGCGTTCAGGACCTCGACACGCCCCATCGCACCGCCGACGGCCATCGCCTTGCTTCCCGAATCGCCCGAGACGCCCGACGCTCCGTTGAACGCCGCATTGAGGCGCCCCTCGAGGAGCGTGCAGAAGGACTCCGAGTTGTTCACCATCCCGTCGGTCTGGCTGTCTCCGACAACGAGAATGCGCGGACCGCTCTTCGCTTCCGCCGTCGGCGTGTCGCGCCGGAAGCCCATGTTGTTGGTGCGCGAGACGATCTTGCCGTCCGGATGCTCGGGCCACGGCCAGGTCTGCGTGACGTTGGGCCGCAGCACCGCATAGGCCAGCGGGTCGTACATCTGCCGCGCCCCTTCGCGCACGCCACGGAAGAGCGCCTTGGCTGCCTCTTCGTCGAGGACACTGCTCGTCATGCCCGCCGGCGAGAGCAGCGCGCCGTCGCCGTCGCCAGTACTGGCGCTGACGCCGACGGCGGCGGGAGCATCATCGTGCGCGGGCACCACAGCAGCCGGCGACGCTCCGGCGTGGAGCTTCCACCAGACGGCGACGCCGCATGCCGCGGCTGTCGCGGCAAGGATCAGGAACTTGTAGAGGCCGGTGCGTGACATGCGTGGATCTTCTCGGGACGTCCCGCCGGCGAGCACCACCGTGCGATCGGGAAGGAATGTGGTGGCGCGCCTCCTAGCGCTCGAAGACCACGCGGCCCATGACCATCGTGAGCTGGGGCCAGCCGGAGAGTTCCATGCCTTCGTAGGGCGTGAGCCTGGCCCTGGAGAAGTGCTCGGCTCCGTGCACGACGCGACGCAGCGCGGGGTCGAGCAGCACGAGGTCCGCATCGAGGCCGACGTCGACGCGGCCCTTGTGCGTCAGGCCGTGCACACGTGCGGGGCCGGCCGTCGCGCGCTCCAGCACCGTGGCCAGCGGAAGCACGCCGCGCTGCGCGAGCGTGAGGCACAGTGGCATGAAGATGTCCAGGCACGGGATTCCCGACGGCGCCTTGGAGAATGGCCGCGCCTTTTCCTCTGCGGTGTGGGGCGCATGGTCGCTCGACAGGCAGTCGATGCTGCCGTCGCGCAGGCCCTCGATGAGGCGCTCGCGGTCCGCGGCCGACTTGATGGAAGGGTTCACCTTGAGCACCGTGCCGAGCCGCGCCGTGTCGGCGTGCGTGAAGTAGAGATAGTGCGGGCACGTGCCTGCCGTCACCGGCCGGCCGCGCCGGCGTGCGTCGGCCACGAGATCCACCGCGCCGCCCGTCGACATGTGGAAGACGTGCAGGCGCGTGCCCTCGACCTCTGCGATCCGCAGTGCATCCTGCACGGCCTTGATCTCGGCCGCGGCCGGCCGCGCGAGATGGAACTTCGCGGCCCCCGCCGAACCGTAGGCGGCGATGCCGGCCTCGATGAGGTCGCCATCCTCGGCGTGCACGAAAAGCCAGTGGCCCGTGCGCGCGACGGCGCCGAACATCGCGCGCAGTCTTTCCTCGCCCCGAATGTCGAGCCCGCCGGTGGAAGGCCCCATGAAGAGCTTGTAGCCGGCGACCAGCGCGGACATCTCCGCCACGTAGGGAAGCGCCTCGTCCACGAGGCTGCCGTAGACCTGCACGTTGACGAGGGACTTGGGCCGCACGAGCGCGAGCTTTGCCTCGACCGCGGAACGGTTGCTCATGAGCGGCGGGTTGTTCTGGATCTCGAAAAGCGTGGTGATGCCCCCCGCCGCGGCCGCATGCGTGCCGCTCTCGTAACCCTCCTTGTGCTCGAGGCCCGGCTCGCGCAGGTGCACGTGGTCGTCGATGAAGCCGGGCAGCAGCCAGCGCCCGCGGCCCTCGATGCGCTGCGCCGCGTCGCGCAGCGTGCCGGGGCGCTCGACCGCGACGATCGAGTGCCCTTCGACGAGCACGTCCCAGTGCTCGCGCGCATCGCGCTCGGGCAGCACCACTTCCGTGAAGAGCGTCGTCCGCGCGCCTGCCGGCTCGTCGGGCCGCGCGGCCGCCACGCTCAGGAGTCCGCGCGCAGCACGGCCACGGTGAGGTCGTCCACGTGCAGGTCATGGCCCGGCGACCATTGCAGCGCGTCCGCGAACACGCCCTCGAGCAGTTGCTCGGCCGTCCCGCGGCCGTGCCGCTTGATCGACTCGATGACGCGCGCACGGCCGTATTGCTCGTCGTCCTTGCGCAACTCGGTGAGGCCGTCGCTGAACATCACGACGGTGTCGCCGGGATTGAGGCGGTACGGGCCGCGCTCCTCGAAGTCGATTTCGTGCTCGACGCCGAGCGCCATGCCCGTGACGCGGTAGTCCTCGGTCTCGAGCGTGTCGCCGTGCAGCAACACCGGACTCGTCTGGCCCGCGTTCGTGTAATAGAAGTCGCGCGTGCGGGGGTCGAGCACGCAGAGGAACATCGACATGAACATGTCGTCCGCGATGTCGAGGCCGAGCGCGCGATTCACGCGCCGCAGGATGCTGCGCGGACTGCTGCTGCTCTGGCAGAAGGCGCGGACGTAGGCGCGCGCGGCGGCCATGATCATGGCGGCGCCGATCCCGTGACCCGACACGTCGCCGACCGCCATCGCGAGCATGTCGTCGCGCGTGCGGAAGAAGTCGAAGTAGTCGCCGCCGGTCTCCGCGGCCGGGACCACGCGCCCGCACATCGAGTAGCCCTCCCAGACGAGGGGGCGCTCGGGCACGAGGTTGCGCTGGATGCTGCGCGCCAGCTCCAGGTCCTGGCGCATGCGTTCGGCACGCACGCGCTCCTCCACCGCCTCGCGATTGAGCCACACGATGGCGAGCATGTCCGCGAAGGCCTCGAAGTAGCGCAGGTCGCTGCGCGAGAAGGTCCGCTCGCTGGCGCGCGTGTCGACGCAGAGCACGCCGAGGCGCTGATCCTGCGCCACGAGCGGCACGCTCATGACCGCGCGGATGTTGAGGTCGATCATCGAGCGGCTGGGGTCGAAGTCGCCGGCCGCGTCGATCTTCTCGCAGACGGACTTGCCGCCCGCGAGCACCGTCTCGACGACCCTGGTCGAGAAGGCCGCGTGGCGCGGGAGGTCCTTGCCGCTTGCATCGCGACCGACGCGCAGCTTCGGGCGGCCGTCCTTGGTGGCCGTGAACAGCAGGCCGCGCTCGGCGCCCACCAGCTTCACGGCGCGGTCCACCATCGTGACGAGCAGCTGATCCGGGTCGGCGGTTGAGCTGACCTCGCGCAGGCTGTCCACGAGCAGGCGGATCCTGTCCGTGTCGCGGCGAGCGTCGCCCGTGACGTAGATGGTCTGACTGCCGTCGCCCAGCGGCGGTTCGGCCGGAGTCTTGACGGGCTCCGGCGACGGTGGTGCTTCGCGCTTCCTGAAAAAACCTGACATGCGTGGAGTGTACCAGCGCGGCCCTCCCATCCCGCCTGTGCGGGCCGTCGGCAGGCGCGCCGCGGTCGCGCGGGCAGGTCACCCCCTCACGAGTGCGGGGGCGCTGCCGGTTTGAGCGACGTGCGCGCACGTTTGCCGTCCTTGACCCCGTGCCGCGTCGTCCCCAGAATGCGCGCCGTCCCGAGAGGACGAACGGCTGATTCACACGGCAGCGTGGCGCCCGCCACAGAGGTAAAGCTCGCATGAAGGTGCTGAAGGAGAATCTGTCCGGAATCGTCGTGCTCACCCTGAAGGGCGAGTTCGACTCCTTCGTCACCGCGGCGTTCAGCAACGAGATCGTCAAGGTGAACGCCGAGGGCGTCCACCGCATCGTGCTCAACATGCGCCTGGTCAAGTTCGTGAACAGCACCGCGCTGGGCGCCATGATCAAGGCGCGCAAACTGTGCAAGGCCTCGCAGGGCGACCTCATGGTCAGCCAGCCCAGCCCCGCCGTCCGCGAGGCGATGGAGTCCCTCGGCCTCGACCGGCTCTTCTCGATCTTCGAGGAGGACGACAAGGCCCTGGCCGCGCTCGAGGGCAACGCCGGCATCGACCTCGAGGGCGAGAGCGAGAGCACGGTCATGATCCACACGCCCGAAGCCAGCCGACCGCAGGTCGCGCGGCTGAGGCGCCTGGACACCGACATCATGGAGTGCAAGCTGCCCGTGGCGGCGGACAAGCTCGTGCCCGGCCGCGAGGTCCGGCTCAAATTCCGCCTGCCGCTGTACCGCAAGGAGTTCTTCGACCTGTCGGCGCGCATCGAGTCGTCGGATCAGGCGGCTGCCGGTACGGTGCTCACGCTGCGCTTCACCAAGGTCTCGCCGGAAGACAGCGCGGCCATCGCGAAGTTCGTGGCCGACATGAACGAGTTGCGCAAGGCGGCCCGGGGCGACAAGCCCTCCTGAGCGGCGCGCCGCTCACGTGGCCAGCACGGCCACGCGCACGGACCGCGCCCCGGCGCAGATCAAGGCCCGCGAGGCCGCGTCTGCCGTCGCTCCCGTGGACAGCACATCGTCCAGAAGGATCACGTGCCGTCCCTGCACGCGTGCCGGCCGCGCACGGAAGGCAGCGGCTGCCTGACGACGCCGCCTGGCTCGCGAGCGGCCGGCCTGCGGGCCCTCCTCGCGACGGCGCCGCAGCGCATCGGTATCGAGCGGCAGGCGTGCCTCGCGCGCAAAACCCTGCGCCAGCCCCACGGCCTGGTCGTAGCCGCGACGTCTCCGCGAGGCCCGGCGCGCCGGCACCGGCACGACGAGCGGGGCCTGCCTGCCGCCGGTGACGGCAGCCATGCGCGGATTCCTGGCCAGCAATTCGCCGAGCGGCTGGAGCAGGTCCTGCCGACCTCGGTACTTGAAGGCGTGCACGAGCAGTTGGACGTGACCGCGGTAATGCCAGAGGCCGACGGCGGTCTCGAAGGCAAAGGCCCGCCCGAAGCGCAGGCAGCGGCCACACGAGCCCGATGCTCCCCGCCGTACGGTCCAAGGCGCGCCGCAGCGCAGGCAACATGGTCCGGCGGGCGACCGGCACTCTCGCAGGCAGGCCTCGCACAGCGGAGCACGCCGCGGCATCCCGCAGGCGACGCAGTCGGCTGGGAGCAGGAGCTGGCCGAGATCCGCCGCAGGGCCAGCGAGCAGTTCAGCAAGCCGGCCGGCGAGGGCTGCGGTCGGCCATGTCAGGCCTGCAGAGCGTCGCGCGGAACCGCAGAGGCCGTCCTCAGATCCGGCGGTCGGCCCCCACCTTGCGCACGGGAGCGAAGGCGTCATCGCTGGCGGGACTGCTGGCGGGCCGCGCCACGACCGGCAGCCGCAGCGCCGTGCGCACGCGCCCGGCGTAGTCGCTGATCGAGTCTTCCGGCTGTTGCGCGATGGAAAGGATCTCTCCGATCTCGCGCGTGATCTCCGGGTGCTTCTCGAAGTTCCACGTCGCGTGGTCCGTGAAGAACTCGCGCATCAACCGCCGGAACAAGGCCAGGCTCCAGCTCCGGCACAGCAGTCGCAACACCACCGTGGCCAGCAGCACCGCAGCCGTCAGCGTCGCGAAGGCCAGCAGTTGCAGTCTCATCGACTGGCTGTCGGAGGCTGGTGGCGGACCAAGCTGCGGCGCGAGCTCCGCCACGATCTGCAGCGAGAAGCCCACCATGAGGAAAAGAAAGCCCGTGAAGATCTCGGACTTCGCGCGCAGTTGATCGAGCACAGTGCGCAGCGCCTGCGGCCGCTTGATGCCGAAGAACTCCAGGATGAAGCGCCGCGGGCGACGGATGCCCATCGCATTGGACAGAAAGATCACACCGACGATGTCGCAGGCCAGGCCGATGGTCGCGAGGGTGATGAAGTCGAACACGCGGTCGGGCTCCGGTCGCCGTGCGCTGCGGCGAATCGCCAGACAGATGATGGCACAGCGAATGCAGGATGGGTATCGGGCTCATGTCGGAGCGATGGACGGCGCTCGGACCTCCCCGTTACCTCGTCATGTCACCCGATCGGGCGACGCGGCGTTCAGCCGAAGAGGCCGGCCCGCCACGCGAAGGCCACGGTCACGACGATGACGAAGACCACCATCAAGCCCTCGGTGTTGTCCCGGAAGCGCTCGGACGTCCAGCGCCGCACGTTGGTTCCGTAGGGTCGCAGGCTCGGAATGATCTCCGGCACCGCGCGTGTCCACGCCGCGTAGGCCTCGCCGTGGGCGCGCGCCAGCCGGTCTCCCTCGACCCGGCGCTTGCGCGGCAGGTAGTAGCCGAAGAACACCGCGAGCCCGATCAGCAGGGCGACCCCATTGAGCGGCACCATGACGCCACCGAACTCGGCGGGCATGAAGGCCATGATCGAGAAGCCGGCGAGCAGGCAGAGGCGACCGAAGTAGAGCGGGTTCTGCACATAGCGATAGGGCCCGCTGACGGCGAGCTCGCGCGACTTGAGCAGGTGCCCGGCAGCCCACACCCGGTACGACTCGCCCAGCGCGACCAGAACCGCCCCGATGGCCACGGTCAGGCCCGTCGGCTGGCTGAACAGGAAAAGCGCCACGACCACGCCGAGCGCCACGAGGACACGCAGCGAACCGAGCAGGCCGTGCTTCTTGGCGCTCCGTGCCAGCCTGCTGATCGGGTTGCCGCTCACCTCCGTGCCCGTGCCCGTGGACGCATCGCTCGCAGCCATCGCTTGACTCTCCTGAAGACGCGATACGGCAGGGGCCGCCGTGAGAGCAACTCGGCCTGCGCGGGATCGAGACGAGCGCCATGGTACTGACGCTGCCGGGCCGCCGCGAGCCTGTCGAGGCGCATGAACTGCCCACCGAGCAGGCGTCCGATGCCGCGGCGCCGATCCAGCGCCAGCTCGAAGTCCACGAGGTGCACCCGGTCTTGTTCGTCCACGAGGATGTTGCGGCGATGCACGTCGCCGATGGAGAAATGCGCCGCGTGGATGGCGCTCACGATGCGATCGAGCTGCTCGAAGACCTTCTCGGGAACCGTGCCGCGCTTGTGCTCGGTCAGCATGCGTCCGGGCACGAATTCCATGATCAGCCCGCTCCGCCAGTGAGCCACCAGGCGCGGGACGCCCGCAATGCCGGACATGCCGGCCAGCGCCCGTGCCTCGTTGGCAAGCGCCCAGCGCCGGAAGCGCCCCACGAACAGCCGCTTCAGCGCCAGCGAGCCGTCCTTGCAGACCAGCCGTCGTTCGCCATCCTGCGCCCAGAAGACGCGCGCCTTTGCCTCGTTGCGGAAGGGCGCGAGCGGGCGCCACTCGAGCCGGTCCCACGGCGGCGGCACGTCTCCCGGCCGCGCCTCCGGGTCCAGCGGAGCTTGCAGCAGCTTGCCGGACTTGAGGGGCTGGCTTCCCTGGGCGACCTGCGACATGGCGCGCCAGTCTAGCGTCCGGACCCGGCCGCGCGTGCGGCTGCGGCGCCCTGCGCGTGCCGCGTTGCGGGCGTCGCCGTCGAAACGTGTTTCGCGCCTGCGCGCAGTTGTCTAGCATCCGCGCTGGCATTCGAACGATGTCGCAGGAGCGCCGGAAGTCAGCATGAACACGCGGAGCGGGCAGTCCGACCACGGCATCGACACCGCGACCGTGCGGCGCGTGGCGCATCTCGCGCGACTCGGCCTCGACGAGGCCGAGATCCAGCGGACGGCCGAGCAGCTCGGCACGATTCTGGGCCACTTCCACGCGTTGCAGGCCGTGGACACGACCGGCGTCGAGCCGCTCGTGCACGCCCTGGGCGACAGCGGCGTGCCGGCCGCGGACGTGATTGTTCCGTTCCCGCAGCCGCGCAGCAGCCTGCTCGCGCTCACGGCGCACGGGCGCGAGGGCTTCTACGTCGTGCCGGCCGTGCTCGACACGGACTTCGGCGTCGACGATGCTCCTGCGCCGGCGACCTCGTCGGCGCACTCGCCCGACGAGGATCCCGGAGCCGACGAGTGACCGTCACGCCGACGGCAGCAGATCTCGCCGCCGACGTGCGCGCCGGCCGGACCGATCCGGTGGCGCTCGCGGAGGCCGCGCTCACGCGACTGCGCGGGCGCAACCCGGCACTCCACGCCTACCTCGACGAAGATGGCGAGTACGCCCTGGAGCGTGCGCGTCACGTGGCAGGCCTCGTGCGCGAGGGCCGCGACCCGGGGCGCCTCGCCGGCGTGCCCGTCTCGATCAAGGACAACATCGCGGTCACCGGCCGAACGCTCACGGCGGGCTCACGGATCCTGTCCGGATACCGGGCGCCTTACACGAGCCACGCCGCGGAACGCCTGCTCGCGGAAGGCGCCGTGCTCGTCGGCCGGACGAATCTCGACGAGTTCGCGATGGGCGCGTCCACCGAGAACTCCGCCTACGGCGCAACGCACAATCCCTGGGATCTTGCGCGCGTGCCGGGCGGCAGCAGCGGCGGCAGTGCGGCCGCCGTCGGCGCCGGCATCGTGCCCATCGCGCTCGGCAGCGAGACCGGCGGCTCCATCAGGCAGCCCGCGGCCCTGTGCGGCGTGAGCGGCTTCAAGCCGACCTACGGCGCCGTCTCGCGCTTCGGCCTCGTGGCCTTCGGCAGCTCGCTCGACGTCATCGGCCCCATCACCGCGCATGCCAGCGACGCGGCGCTCGTGCACGACATCCTCGCGGGCCACGACCCGCGGGACAGCACGACGTGGCCGGGACCGCGCACGCCCTCCACCGACGCACCGACGACGCTCGCGGGTCTGCGCGTCGCGATTCCCGCGGAGTTCCTCGACGACAACGTCGACGGCGGCGTGCGTGAACGCATCGAGGAGGCGCTGGAGCTCTTCGCCCGCGGCGGCGCGCACGTGACGCGCCTTCCACACGGCCTGCTCGCGCACATGAGTCACTCGATCCCCGTCTACTACATCGTGGCGTCGAGTGAGGCATGCAGCAATCTGGCGCGCTTCGACGGCATCCGCTTCGGCCCGCGCGAGCAGGGCGCGGAGCTGCTCGACACCTATGAGCGCACGCGCGGCCGGCTCTTCGGCCCGGAAGTGCGCCGGCGCATCATGCTCGGCACCTTCGCGCTGTCCTCGGGCTACTACGACGCCTGGTACAAGAAGGCGCTTTCGGTGCGACGACTCATCCAGCGTGAGTTCGAGGCGCTGTTCGAGCGGCATGATCTGCTCCTGGGACCCACCTCGCCTTTTCCCGCCTTCCGGCTGGGCGAGCGCAGCAGCGATCCCTACGCGATGTACCTCTGCGACCTGCTCACGGCGCCGGCGTGTCTCGCGGGGCTTCCCTCCATCTCCGTGCCGTGCGGCCTCACCGCCGCTGCGGGCGCCGCAGCGCCACTTCCCGTCGGCCTGCAGATCTGCGGGCGCGCCGGCGAGGATCATCGCGTGCTGGCCGCGGCCGTGGCATTCGAGGCCGCACGCGGCGAGCCCGAGCGCTGTCCCGGCTTCGGAGGCGCGACATGAGTGCCCCGGTGACGTCCACTCGCTGGCATCCGGTCATCGGCCTCGAGGTGCACGTGCAGCTTGCCACGGCCTCCAAACTCTTCTGTCGCTGCGAGGCGCGCTTCGGGGCGCCGCCCAACAGCCTCGTGTGCCCGGTGTGCACGGGCCAGCCCGGCACGTTGCCCGTGCTCAACGCCGAAGCGTTGCGGCTGGGCATCCTCGCCGGCCTCGCGCTGCAGTGCCGCATCGATCCGGTCACGAAGTTCGACCGCAAGAACTACTTCTATCCCGACCTGCCGAAGGGCTACCAGATCAGCCAGTTCGACCAGCCGCTGTGTCGCGATGGCTCGCTGGAATTCGAGCTGGACGGCGAACGACGCCGCGTGAGCATCGTGCGCGCCCATCTCGAGGAAGACAGCGGCAAGATCATCCATCCCGAGGGCATGGACCTCTCGCTCGTCGACCTCAATCGTGCAGGCACGCCGCTGCTGGAGATCGTCTCGGGTCCCGACCTGCGCAGCACGGCGGAGGCTTCCGCCTATCTCCAGGCGCTGCGACGCACGCTGCGCTACGCCGGCGCCTCCGAATGCGACATGGAGAAGGGCGGCTTCCGCTGCGACGCGAACATCTCGCTGCGCGCCGCGCCCGATGCCCCGTTCGGCACCCGGACGGAAATCAAGAACCTCAACTCCTTCCGCTTCGTCGCCGCGGCCCTGCAGGCGGAAATCGAGCGCCAGGGCGCACTGCTCGACCGTGGCGAGCGCATCGTGCAGAACACGATGGCCTTCGATCCGGCCAGCGGTCGCACGGCGATCATGCGCAGCAAGGAAGACGCGCACGACTATCGCTACTTCCCCGAGCCGGACCTGCCGCGTTTCCTGCTGCCTGCCGAGCGTGTCGCAAGCCTCGGCAAGGAACTGCCCGAACTGCCCGATGCGCGGCGCCTGCGCTTTCTCGACGCGCTGGGACTGTCTCCGCGTGAAGCCGAGGCGCTGCTCGCGGAGCGCGTGCTGGCCGATTACTTCGAGTCCGTGCTGGCCGCAGCGAACGCCGGGCACGGCACCCGTCTCTCGCCGGAGAGCACGGCCGGCTGGGTGCTCACCGAGGTGCTGCGCCTCTCCAACGAGCGGCGGCTGCCGGTGAACGAACTCGCCACGACGCCTTCAAGGCTCGCAGGACTGCTCGTGCTCGTGCAGAACTCGGAGCTGTCCGTGCAGGCGGCGCGCCACGTCGTCACGGCGCTGGAGGATCAGCCCGGTGTCGGGGCTTTGCAGCTGGCGCAGTCACTCGATCTGGTGCAGGTCTCGGACAGCGACACGCTCGCCGCGGTCGTGGCCGAGGTGCTCGCGCGCGAGAGCGACATGGTGGCGCGCTACCGCAGCGGGAAGACGGGACTCTTCAACGCGCTGCTCGGCTCCGTGATGAAGGCCTCGGGCGGCAAGGCCAATCCGAACACCGTGCGCGACTTGCTCGCGCGCATGCTCGACGGCTCAGCTGCCTGACACCTGGGCCGCGGCATTCTCGACTGCACCGGCCTCCTCGGCAGCCTCCATCTCGCTTGCCCAGCGCTGCTTGAAGAGTTCGAAGTTCTCCGTTTCCGCGATGGAGAGGGGCAGGTGCGTGAAGACCTCGCCGATGAAGCGTTCTCCTCCGAAGCTGTAGGCATCCTTGCAGAACTCGCGGCCGTAGGCGTACTGCACGAGCTTCGTGCGGGCGATCGTGTTCATGATGTCGCTGCCGATCTGCTTCAGCGGGTCGTCGCCGCCCGACATGACGCGGGCACGACGCGCCTGCTCGACCGTCATCACCTCCAGGGGCCGGCGCCCGGTGTGCAGGCTCGCGAGTTCCGCCGCATAGGTCGCGTGGCCTTCGAGCAGCGTCATGAGCGCCTGGATGTCGGCGAGCTTCTTCCCGTCGGCGGCGACCTCCAGCAGCACGGCGGGCGTGGGCAGCGTCTTGTAGACCTGGTCATCGTGCGCATGCACGAGTTCGTGTGCCATCACGCCGAAGAGCTGCTCGCGCGCGACGTCCCGATCGCCTCCGGAATTGCTCTCCAGCACTTCCTCCATGATGTAGAGCACCTTCTCGTCGGGCAGATAGCGCCCGAGCATGGACTCCGAGAACACGAAGTCCGCTGCGAGGTCGATCGCGGCAGTGACGCCGGCATCCTCCCGCAGGCTCCTGCTGTAGGCCGCACGACGGGCGCGCGCCTCCTCGGCGGTGAGCAGCACGGCGGGCACGGGCTCGAGCAACTCGATCTGCGCCCCGTCGCGCAGCGCGGAGACGGCCTGGACATAGATGCCCTGCACGAAGGCCTCGTCGAAGAGGTGGGCGCGGGGCTTGCCGGGAGCGGCTGCCGGCGCGATTCCCGGAGCGATTTCGGGCGCGACTGCGGGCCCGGCGGCAGGCCGTCCTCCGGTGGCGGGCGGCTGCTCCGGTGCGGACTGCGCGGCGGCGCCGGTCGGGCCTGCCGGACTGCAGGCCAGCAAAGCGATGGTCAACAGGCTCGCGCGTGGTCGGCACCATGACATGGCGAGGAGTCTAGCCAACGGCGTCCTCCCGCAGCGATCGTTTGATGCCGCTTTCTGCCGCTGCTCCTTGCCGAGCCGCTCGGAACGCGACATTCCTTCAGCGCGGGAGGGGAAGCGCCGAAAGGTTCAGGCCGGGTGAGCTTCATTCCGCGAGGAGGCTCCCCTCTCCTCCTCGGTCCCCGACGCTCCCAGCCCCCAGCCGGTTCACTCGTGTACGCCGCCTGCTCGAACATGAATCGCGCTACACTTGGTTCCGCACCTGCCGGGGCCTCCCCCTCGGTATCCCGACTTCATCCCGGACCAGAGGCGTCGGACGGCCACCCGAATGGCCTTCGGCGGACACTGACCATGCGAGCGCGCGTTCGTCCCGTCCAGCGGGCGGTCATCCCGCTGCTGATCTTCGCTTTCACGTTGCTGGTCGGGAACCGCGCTGCGGCGCAGGCCACCACCTACGGCTCCGGATGTTCCGGCACGTTGCCCGAACCGGTGATCAGCCACACGGGCTCGTCCACGCCCGGAGCGCAGGGCGCCGTGCATCTCACCGGCGCCGCACCCAACGCGACCACCGTGCTCATCATCGGCACGTCGAAGACGAACTCCAATGGCCTGCCTCTGCCGTACGACCTGACGTCATTCGCCGGCGTGAACGCAGGCTGCTCGCTGCAGTGCTCCACCGACATCATGCTCGTCATCCCGGCCAACGCGTCCGGCAACATCTCGCTCGGCTTCAAGAATCCTGCGGGCTTCGGCACCGACCTGTTCTTCCAGTTCGTCGTCTTCGAGAGCGCCGACCCGCTGAGCATCGTGCTCACGCAGGGACTCCAGCTGCACTTCACGTCGGCGGTGACACCGGACGCCACGGAGCTGACCTTCCCGCCCACCGTCGCGGGTTATGCGGCTGCGGACCAGATGCTGACGGTCACGAACGACACGTCGCTTCCGGTCACGCTCAACGATGCGCTCGTCTACAACGGCAGCGCCATCGAGTTCAGCGCGGCCTTCGAGGAAGCCGTGCCCTTCGTGCTGGCTCCGGGCGCAAGCACCCACGTGGTGGTGGGCTTCGCGCCGATGTTCACGGGCGAGAGGCATGCCACGCTGCAACTCATGCAGTCGGGGCTCCCCAACGGATTTGCCCCGGCCAGCGTCGAGCTCAGCGGCGTCGGCCTTGGTCCGGTCGGCGCGGAGATCCTGCTCAATGCGGGCGGCCCGGAGTACTTCGACGGCAACATGCAGATGTGGGCCAGCGACTTCGGCTTCACCGGCGGCTCGTCCGGCACGACGACCGACCCGATTTCAGGCACGCACGAGGACGAGCTCTACCAGAGCTACCGCGAAGGCACGGCCTTCGCGTATCACTTCGATCTGCCGGTCGGCACCTACGACGTGGCGCTTCACTTCGCCGATCCGGATGCCACCCTCGTCGGCGAACGCGTCTTCAGCGTGGACATCGAGAGCGCGACGGTCCTCCCGGACATCGACCTCGTCGCGCTGGCCGGAGCCGACATGGCTTACGTCGCCCACGTGTCCGTCGACGTTTCCGATGGCACGCTCGACATCGAGCTGTCCTCGTCCGTCGGGAACGCGATCCTCTCGGCGCTCGAGGTGCGCGCCACCATCCCGGCGCTGAGTCTCGATCCGCCGGCGCTGAATTTCGGCGCACTCGCCGAAGGGCAGAGCCTCTCGCTGCCCGTCACGGTGACGAACACCGGCACGGCGACCGCGATCGTCGACAGCCTCGCGTTCCTCATCGGTCCCGGAGGCGGCGCCGGTCACGAGTTCAGCGTCACCATCCTGGGCGAGACTTACACGGGAAGTGACACCGACATCACCGTGCCGGCCGCGCTCGCGCTGCGCGTCGGGCAGTCCGTCGTCATCGACGTCACCTTCCTGGTCACGCATCACATGGAGAACGACGTCAAGGTCGTGTTCCATGGAAACTTCGCTCCGGCCACGCTCGCACTCGCCGGTATCGGCGGCGGCTCGGGAAATCCTTTCCTGCACGTCGTCATCGACGCACCGCTCGTCACCGTGGACTACGACGGATCGGGCGATGAAGAGGTCGCGCTCGACGGCAGCTTCTCCCACACGCACGAGCAGGAGCACGAGATCGCCGGGTATGCATGGGCCGAAGGCGCGGTGCAACTCGGCACCGCGCCGGTCGTCACTCCCACGTTCGGGCTCGGCATGCACACGGTGGACCTCACCATCTCCGACGACAACATGCCGCCCATGACACTGACCGGCTCGGCCAGTTTCTCGGTCGTCTCGCCGTCGTCGGTGCCGGGTGTGCTCGTCCTGTACTACGCCACCGGCGGTACGCCGTCGCCGCTCACGCTCCTCGATGCACCGCCGGTACAGGCAAGCTTCGCCGAGATCCGCGACGAGATGCTCGTGCAGGATCAGGGCGCGGTCGGCGGCACGACCTACAGCGAGAACGTGATGGTGCGCATGCAGGCCAGCGTTCTGCTGGCGAACCCCGGCTCGTTCACCTTCAGCGTCACGGGAGGCAGCGACAGTCGTCTCTTCGTGGACGGCGCCCCGGTTGCCGGGCCGCTGGCGCTCGCCGCAGGCGCACACACGGTCGAGGCCCGGTTCGCGATCATTTCGCTGGCCGACCTTCCTGTCGAAGTGTTGCTGGACTCCGGCAGCGGGCCGCTGCCCATCTCCATGGCACTCCTCACCCACGACGAGGTGGCCCAGAAGCCGGTGCTCAACTCCATGCAGACCCAGGGCATCACGCTGGGTGGCAATGCCATCGAGATCACGGGCATCGGTTTCTTCCCGGCGGGCGCGCTCACGGTGCACTGGGGCGACATCAACCTGACGGCCGTCGATTTCACAGCCGAGACGCCGACCAGCATCCAGTTCCTCTCGCCTGCTCACGCCACCGGAGTCATCGCCGTCACCGTGCAGACCCCGCAGGGCACCAGCAACGCGCTCCCCTTCGAGTACGTGGCCGACGGCACGCCGCCCATCAACTTCACGGAACTGCTGCCGTCGCTCGGCATCGCGAAACCCACCTGCGGCGACTGGGGTCCGGACGGACGATTCTACGTCGGCACCATCCACGGGCGCATCTTCGCCATCACCTTCGACGACAACTACGCGGTGACGAACGTCACCAGCTACCTCGGGATCTCGCAGCTCGACAACGACGACATTCTCGGGCTCGCCTTCAATCCCTACGACCCGCCAAGTCCGGTGCGCATCTACGTCGCGCACAGCCTGATCTATTCCAAGGGCGGCGGCCCGTTCGCGGGCCCCTTCCCCTACATCGGCATGGTCTCCGTCATCACGGGGCCGAACTTCAACGGGTCTACGCCGCTCATCACCGGACTGCCGACGAGCAATCACGACCACGCGCTCAACGGCATGCAGTTCGACAACAACGGCGACCTGCTGATGACCGTGGGCAGCAACACCAATGCGGGCGTCAAGTACCCGACGAGCGGCGACACGCCCGAGTCGCCCCTTTCGGCGGCCGTGCTCAAGGCCGAGACCTCGCGGCCCGACTTCAACGGCGCGATCACCTACGTCACCACGTCGACCGGCATTCCGAACGATGACCAGGTGCTGGGCGAGCTGTCCGACGTCGCGCCAGGCTGCCACGTCCACGTGCAGGCACCCGGCACGCGGAACCCCTACGACATCGTCTACACGACCAGCAAGCGTCTGTACGCCACGGACAACGGGCCGAACACCGGCTTCGGTGTCGCTTCCACGGGGCCGAACACGCAGAGCGGCGAGCCGAGCCAGCCCGATGAGCTGCTGCTGCTCGAGTACGACAACTACTACGGCTCGCCGAATCGCTCGCGCGGCCGCACTGACGCGCGCCAGAACATCTATCGCGACACCTCGGTGCCCTCCATCCCGAACCAGTTCGCGCAGACGATGATCACCATTTCCGCCGGCACAGGCGGCATCTGCGAATACCGGGCGGACACCTTCCTCGGGCAGATGCGCGGCAACCTGCTCGTGCAGAAATGGAACAGCAGCACGCGCCGCGTCGTGCTCTCCTCCGACGGGCGCACGGTCATCTCGACTCAGACCTTCGGCCCGAACATGTCGCCCCTCGACATCCAGGTCGGCCCCGGCGGCGCGATGCTCGCGATGGACTACACCAGCGACGAGGTTCACGTCGCCGTGCCGTCCGATCTCGCGGCGCTCGGCCTCACCGCCTACGACATCTTCCCTTGGCGCGCGCCCTCCACCGGCGGGCAACCTTTCGTGATCGGCGGAGCGCACTTCGGAACGCTCGGCAACACGACGGTGAGCATCGGCGGGCTGCCGGCAACGATCACCTCGGTGAGTCCGACCCGCATCCGCGGCGTGCTGCCCGTCCAACCCTCTCCCACCACCGCGCTGCTCGACGTGGTCGTGACCTCCGGCGCCACGAGCGACACGCTGCCCGCCGCGTTCCGCTACCTGTTCCCGACGCCGGGACACGAGCCCGGCGCCTGGAGCACGACCGCCAGCATTCCGCAGGCCATGAGCGAGGTCGCGTGCGGCGAGATCAACGGCGTGCTCTACGCGGTCGGCGGAAGCACGTTCAAGACCTACGCCCTGGACGTGACCACGCGCCTCTGGTCGCAGAAGCCCAACCGGCCCTTCCCGGGCGACCACCACGCCGTCGAGGTCGTCAACGGAAAGCTCTACGTGATCGGTGGCTTGCTCAACGGAGCCGAGGGCATGGTCCAGATCTATGACCCGGTAGCCAACTCGTGGTCGCTCGGTGCGCCCATGCCCTGGGCCGGCGGTTCCGTCTCCACCGCGGTCATCGGCGGCAAGATCTACGCGGCGGGAGGCATCGCATCCGCTCAGACGGTGGACCTCTGCGCGGTGTACGACCCGGTTGCGAACACGTGGACGAGCAAGCAGTCGCTGCCGTTCCACCTGGGCCGCAATCATGCGGCCGGCGGAACGAACGGCAGCAGATTCTTCGTCTTCGGCGGGCGCGGCTTCGGCAGCGGCAACAACAACACCGTGGCCAACGGCTTCGACACGGTGGAGATCTACGATCCGATCGCCAACACGTGGATCACCAGCGCTGACGTCGGCTCCACGCTGGCGCCGCTGCCGATCGGTCGCGGCGGCATGGGACACGCGGTCTACTACCAGGGCGAGTTCTACGTGATGGGAGGCGAGACCTTGAACGGTCCCGGCGCCAATGCCCAGAACACGTACGACCGCGTGGACGTCTACAACCCGGTGACCAACCTCTGGCGCCTCGAAGCGCCGATGCCGACCGCACGTCACGGCATCTGGCCGGTGCTCTTCCAGAGCCGCATCTTCGTCACCGGAGGCGGGCCGAGCAGCGGCCTGTCCCAGAGCATCACGACAGAGACCTTCACGCGGCAGTGAGAGCGCTCAGGGCGCGCCGTACAACTCGCAGCGCAGCCCGCCGCGGAAGACGCCGACGACCGGTGGTCCGAATCGAGCGGTGAGTTCTGCCACCACCGGTCCGTTGTCTTCGATGTCGTCGAACTGACGAACGAGCATGACGCGCTGCCGGCTCGCGAGCCAGGCGCGGACCTCTTCCGGATTGCGACTGCCGAAGACCGTGTTCCATGGCCTGTGCGTGTGGAACTCCACGCAGCGCGCGATCCACGGCGGCGCGGCAAGCGGCTCCGCGCCGCTGCCCTCCACGGCAAGTGCGGCGCCGTTCCAGTCCGCCTTGGCAGACCACACCGGATAGGCAAACAGCGACACGAGCAGGAGTGAGGCCAGGACGCCCAGCGCGATGCGTTCGGCGGCGGCGGAGCGCGTTCGCAGTCGCTCCGTTCCGGCGGCGACGAGGACGGCGCAGGGCGCGGCAAGCCCGATGAGATTGCGCGTCGCAAGCGTGTGCTTTCCCGTGCGATCGAGCACGGCCACCGCCAGCAGCGGCAGCGAGATCGCGAGGACAGGCCAGGCAGGCGCAGGCAGGCGCCACCCCCCGCGGCGAACCCACGCCGGCAGCACGACAAGCACCAGACATGCCGCGATGACGACGCCACCGGCGAGACGTGGCGCGAAGGAGCGCAACTGCTGCAACGCTGCAAGATTCTCCGCATCCAGCGGGCGTCCGCCCTTGAAGACGGCGCTGGCGACGTCAGCCCATGCCGATGCCGGCACGAGGCTGCCGCCAAGCAGCAACAGCCCCGCAACTGCCAGGAGCGCCGCGGCCGGCCCGCGACACGACACGCCGGCGACGCGGCACCGACCGATCCGCCAGCAACCCCAGGCGCCGGCCACGAGCAGCGCCAGGAGCAGCACGCGTCCGATCCACACGGCCGCCGGGGCAGCGCCGGCCACGCCACCGAGAGCACCGGCGAGCGACTCGGGTGATGCGGTGAGCGGCGCGTGCATCGCCCCGGCATCGAGCAACTCCAGCAAGGCCTTCCCGTCGAGCGGACCGTAGACGCCGTTCATTTCCTTGAGCTGAAACTGCCGCCAGGCCACCGGCGACCACAGCAGCAGCGCGACGAGCGCGGGCAGGCATGAAGCGAGCATGCGTGGCAGACGCGTCTGGCACGCCGCCGCGTCGAGCAGCAGCGCGGCGACGATCGCCAGCCACGCGAGCACGCCGTAGTAGTGAGTCATCACGAGCAGCGGCCCCGTGATGGCCAGCAGCAGCAGCCCGCGACGCCCCCCCGTCGCCGCGATGCGCGCAGCGGCCAGCAGCAGCACTCCTGCGAGCAGTGCAAGCAGCGCGTAGGGCCGCGCCTCCTGGGCGAAGCGCAGCTGGAAGGGAGCGAAGGACACGCAGGCCGCTGCGACGATCTGCGCCCGTCGCCGCAGGCCGAGTTCGCGAGCCAAACACGCGGTCACGGGGATGAGCGCCGTGGAAAAGAGCACCGACGGGAACCTCACCCAGCCGGCATCGGTGATGGTCGCCCCGCGAGTCCAGGCCCAGGTGATGAGGTCGAAGAGCGGCGCCTGGACATCTCCGGCGATCCGGCTCACGACCCGCCCCAGCGAGCCGCCGGCGGCGCGCCAGAGCGTGTTCACTTCGTCGAACCAGAGCGCCTCATCGCCGACGCGGACGAGCCGCAGGACCAGACCGAGACCCGTGAGGAGCCATACCGGAATCCGCGCAAAGCCATCACGCGGACCCGGCAGCCAGGGCGCGCAACGCGCCTCGCGCGACGACGACGCGTCCGGATCCGGCTTGAAGTCGTGCGCCTGCATGTCCGCCATGACATCCGCCGCTGTCCCGGCATTCAACCGCGAGGCGGTGGCTCGCGTATGATTCGCTCCACGCATGACCCGCGCGAGCCCGACACTCTCACTGGGACTCTGGTTGCTGACCAGCCTGCTGGGCGGTTCCGTCGCCACGGCGCAGGTCGTCGAGCCCTACGGCGCCGGTTGCTCGGGCGCAGTCTCGACGCCGACGATCAGCTACTCGGGTTCCTTCAATCCGGGCAAGTCCGCAGCGATCGAACTCGCGGGCGCTCCGCCTTCCGCCCTCGTGCTGCTCTACGTCGGCACGTCGGACAGCACGTCGGACTACGGGCCGCTGCCACTCGACCTCACCGGCGTGCCCGGCGTTCAACCCGGCTGCCAGTTCCTCACGTCGGGCGAGACGCGCGTCCTGCTCACCGCCAAGCCCGACGGCACGCTCAAGGTCGGCTTCAAGCTGCCGTCCGCGCTGGGCAGCGACCTGTACTTCCAATGGGCCGTCTTCGAGCAGCTTGCTCCCGTGAGCGCCGTACTGACGAAGGCGCTGCACGTCTCGGTGATCACGAACACGCAATTGCACACGGTGATCCTCGCGCCCTCACTCGTGGTGGACCACGACGGGGATGGCAGCGAGACGGTCGTCCTCGATGGCAGCGACAGCCACACGCACGAACTCGGCCACATGCTCACCGGCTGGACCTGGAAGGAGAACGGCACGACGCTCTCGACGACCGAGATCGCCGGCGTGCCCCTCGCTCTCGGAAGTCATCCGATCTCGCTGCTCATCGCGGACGATCACCTCCCGAAGAACACGCTCCTCGCGCTGCAGACGGTGCAGGTGGTGGCGGCGAAGTCCGTGCCGGGCGTCTTCGTGCGCTACAACGACTCGGGCGCTGCCGATCCCGCCACGCTGCTCGACTCTCCGCCGGCCACTGCGGACTGGGCCGAGACCGTCGACTCGCTGGAGGTCGTGGATGGCGGCGGCAGCGTTGGCGGCTCGCCCTACGCCGGCCATGCGCTCGTGCGCCTCGACGCGACGTTGAACCTGCCCGCCTCCGGCGCGTGGAGCTTCGCTGCAACGGGCGGCAGCGATCGCCGCCTCCTTCTCGACGGCGCGCTTGTCACCGGAGCACTCAGCCTGACGGCCGGCGCACACGCGCTGCAAGCGCGATTCGCCGTGCCCTCTCTGGCCTCCCTGCCGCTCGCCGTCACGGCCTCGGTCGGCGGCAACCCGCAGCAGGTCATCGATGCGGCGCTGCTGACCCACGATGAGACATCGACTCCGCCCGTGCTCAACGCACTGATGCCCGCCTCGGGGTCGCCGGCGGGCGGCGCCGCCATCACGCTGAGCGGCACGGGCTACTTCCCTGCTTCGGCGCTCATCGTGCATTGGGGTGATGTCAACCTCACGCAGGCGAACGGCCTGCTCATCACGCCGTCGAGCATCACGTTCACGGCGCCGCCGCATGACGAGGGTGTCCTGGCCGTCACCGTGCAGTCGCCGCAGGGCACGAGCAACGCCTCCAGCTTCACCTATGTCAACGGAGGGCAGGGCGCGATCAACTTCGCGACCGTGTCCAGCCTCGGCCTGCAGAATCCGACCGCCGCCGAGTGGGGTCCCGACGGCAGGCTCTACGTCGCCACGCTCGACGGTGAGCTGAAAGCCGTCAGCTTCGACGAGCAATGGAATGCGACCTCGGTCAGCACCTTTGCGGGCGTGTCGCAGCTTCCCAACCGGAACATCACGGGCCTGACCTTCAATCCCTTCGACCCGCCGTCGCCGGTCCGCGTCTACGTCGCGCACGGTTTCCTGTACGCCAACGGCGGCAACCCGCCGCAGACGCCCTCCGTCTACTGGGGCCAGGTGTCGGTGCTCACCGGTCCGAACTTCGATGCGCCCGCGCCGCTCGTCACGGGTCTGCCCCAGAGCAACAGCGGACACGCGGTGAACGGCCTGCAGTTCGACAACAACGGCGACCTGCTCATCGACACCGGCAGCACGACCAACGCGGGCGTCTCGGCGCTGGGCTTCGGCGGCCTGCCGGAATCGCCGCTGTCGTGCGCGACGCTGAAGGCGGCCACCTCGCGCCCCGGCTTCAACGGCAAGGTGACCTACGTCGACATCGTGACCGGGCTGCCCGACAACGACCAGCGCCACGGCGAGCAGGTGAAGGTCGCTCCCGGAAGTCATGTCACGGTGCATGCCTCTGGACTGCGCAATCCCTACGACCTCGTGTACACGCGCGCCGGCCGGCTGTATTCCACGGACAACGGGCCCAACGTCAACTTCGGCGCCGCGTCCACCGGCATGACGACGTCGGCGCCCGACCCCGATGAACCGGATGAATTGCTGCTCGTCGAAGCGGGCAACTACTACGGCAGCCCCAATCGCAGCCGCGGGCAGTTCGATGCCCGGCAGGCCATTTACCGCGACCCGCACCAGCCCTCGCTGCCCGACGTCTTCACGCAGACGCTGACGATTCTCCCGTCGAGCAGCGACGGCATCCTCGAGTACACGGCGCGCACCTTCGGCGGCCAGCTCGAGGGGCAGCTCATCGTGCAGAAGTGGGTCGGCCCTGCGCAGCGCGTCAAGCTTTCGCCGGACGGACGCTCGGTCATCGAGCAGCAGGCCCTGCTGCCGGACAGCAACTCGCTGGATCTCGTGCAGGGTCCGGGCGGCGCGCTCATCTCCGTGAACTACACGGGCAGCCAGCTGCAGGTGCTCGTGCCGGTCGAGCCCGCGAGCGGTGGTGTCGAGCTGCTGGACATGCTGCCGTGGCGTGCTCCCTCCACTGGCGGCACGCCCTTCGTCCTCGGCGGGCGTGGCTTCGGCTCCACCGGCGACACCGTGGTCTTCGTCGGCACCGAGCAGGCGAGCGTGCTCTCGGTCACGCCGACGCGCATTC
Source organism: Planctomycetota bacterium (assembly GCA_038212275.1). GTDB lineage: Bacteria > Planctomycetota > B15-G4 > B15-G4 > B15-G4 > JBBQUR01. The sequence goes on along the minus strand of JBBQUR010000004.1, from coordinate 145,127 downwards.
GCGGCCTGCTGCCGTCGCAGCCGATCGTGAGCGCGACACCGCTCGATGTGACCGTCATCACGCGCTCTCTGCCGGCTGTGCTCCCCGGCGCCTTTCGCACTCTGTATCCGCAGAAGGGCCAGGAGCCCGGTGTCTGGTTCGGCGGCGGCAGCGACAGCGGCGGCGGCGAGTTGCCGTACGCAGTGGGCGGCGTCGCGAGCGCCGTCGTGAACGGCGTGCTCTACGTCCTGCCCGACCATGACTCGAACACGCTCGCGCTGACCCTGCTCGACCTCGACAAGCCCGCCGACCCCAGCTGGCAGTTCAAGACGCCGCGTCCCTTTGCCGGCAGCGCGCATGCGGCGCAGGCGCTGGCCGGGCGCCTCTACGTCGTGGGCGGACTCGGTGCAGGCTCCGAAGGTCGCCTGCAGATCCTTGACCCTGCTATCGGCGTCTGGGCGATCGGCCCGGATCTCCCCTGGACCGGCAGCGCCGTCTCGACCGCGGTCATCGGCGGGAAGTTGTATGCAGCCGGCGGACTGGCGGGCGGCACGACCTCCGACCTGTGCGCGGTGTACGACCCGGCGACCAACGCCTGGCAGCCGCGCGCCTCGCTCCCCTTCCATCAGGGCAGGCATCATGCGGCGAGCGGCACCGATGGCCAGCGCTTCTACATCTTCGGCGGCAAGGGTTTCGGCAGCGGCGATTCCGGGCAGGCCGCCAACGGTTTCAACAGCGTCGAGATCTACGACCCGCAGACCAATGCGTGGTCGCTCTCGCAGCTCCTGCCGTCTCTCGCCCCGCTGCCGGTGGCACGCAGCGACATGGGCCGCGCCGTCTTCTGGGCCGGCGAGTTCTACGTGATGGGCGGCGAGACCTTGAACGGCGTCGGCGCCACGCCGCAGAAGACCTACGCCCGCGTGGACGCCTACAACCCCGCGACGAATGTCTGGCGCCTCGAGGCCAGCCTCCCCACGGCGCGCCACGGCATCTCCCCCGCGCTCTTCCAGGGCCGCATCTTCGTCGCGGGCGGCGCGCCGGCTGCCGGTCTCTCCACCTCGCTGAAGTTCGAAAGCTTCACGCGTCAGTGACGCAGACAGCCCCGCGCAGCGCGCCGGAGTCGCGGCCCCCGCTGGCGGCGGCACGGCTTCTCGCCGCGATGCTCGCAGGTGTCGGCGCCAGTGTCAGCGTCGGCGCCTGCGCACCCGAAGTCATCCCGGCCCCTGCGCCGGAGGTCTTCGTGACGCGCGCCAGCGTGGCGGACGACATGCCGGGTTGGGATCGCCTGCGCGCCGCGTTCTGCTCGGACGGTTTCATCACGCTGTCGCCCGTGCTCTTCGACGCCACGCGATCGGTGGCGCTCGTGGCGCGAGGCCATCGGACCAGCACGATGGTCGGCAGCAGCGAGCTCGTCGTTTTCCGGCGCCAACCGTCCGGCTGGATCATGGAGGCCTACCGGCTGCTTTCGTACGCATGAGCTGCGCAGGCAGTCCTCGGCGGGACAGGCCTCAGCGATAGTCGTGCGATGCGACGCCTTCGATCGGCACGCCGCGATCCAGGGAGATGAGGCGCGTGGCCTTGATGTTCACCACGCCGTCCGCGCGTTGCAGGCGACCGACCGCGAGCAGCAGGCAGGCGTGCAATCCGTCGCGATCGCGCGCGGCCAGCACCGGTTCGACGATGAGGTTGACGAAGCCGGTCTCGTCCTCGAGCGTCACGAAGGTGAGTCCCCTGGCCGTGGTCGGCCGCTGCCGGCAGATGACCATGCCCGCCACCCACACCTCGCCGCCGGGGCGCGGCGCGTTCGCGCGTGATGTTCCTTCGCCACCGGGGCGTGGCGAAGTCGCGCGCGATCTTCCTGCGCCGTCCGCCGCGAGGAGATCGCGCGCGCGCAGGGCGCCGGCCGCGTCGAGCTGCGCGCGCAGCAGTTCCAGAGGATGGCGCTCCACGCTGATGCCGCCGACGCGATAGTTTTCGCGCACGACCTCGGCCGCATCCTGGTCCGGCAGCCGCACCGCGCGTTCGGGCGGCAGCGGCGCGGCCAGCGGTCCCGGCACCCGCCGCGCCATCTGTGCGACGGCCCACAGCGCATCGCGACGCCGCGCCGCGAAACCCTCCAGCGCACCGAGACGTGCGAGCGACTCCATCGGCGCACGCTCGAGGCCTGTCCTGCGCGCGAAGTCCTCCGCGCTGACGAACGGCCCGTGCGCCCCCACCGACGCGAGTCCCGCGCGCACGCCGGCCTCGCACGCCGGCCCGAGGCCCCGCACGGTGCACAGCCCGAGCCGCACGCCGAGCACCGGACGCGAACCGCGTGGCGCTTCGCCCACCGCATCGCACCGCGCGTCGCGGACGTGGACCGCGCTCTCGTCCGCGCTCTCTCCCTCGCTCTCGGCGCCAGCACCGGCGCTGCCCCATGCCTCACGCGAAGATTCTGCGGAGGCTGCGTAATCCGGAGCGGGCGCTGCCGACTCTTCCTTCGGGGCGCCCCCGGCGCGTGCCGAGTTCCTTGAAACATCACCCGCGATGGCCGTGTCCGGGACGCCTGTCCCACCGGACTGCAGGCGTGCGCCCCGCAGCGCACGTCGCAGCTGGAGGGAGGCAGTCCGCGCCGCACCGTTCCGGACGGTCGGCGCGGTCTGCACCTCCACCCACTGCAGCCGGCTGTCCCAGTCGCTCTGCAGCACGTCCACCGGCAGCACGGTCACGCCGTGGCGCTGGCTGTCGCTGACCAGCACGGCGGGCGCGTAGAAGCCCATCGGCTGGCTGTTGAGCAGCGCGCAGAGGAAGTGCGCCGGATGGTGCGCCTTCAACCAGGCCGAGGCCCACGCCAGCCGCGCGAAGGAGGCCGCGTGCGATTCGGGGAAGCCGTAGTCGGCGAAGGCGGCCAGCTGGTGGTTGATGGTCTGCGCCGCGTCGTGCGGGATGCCGTGCGCCACGAGACCGTCGATCAGGCGCCGGGACAACTCGGCCATGCGCGCGTGGCTGCGCTTGTGGCCCATCGCGCGGCGCAACTCGTCGGCCTCGCTGCCGGTGAAGCCGGCCGCGCTCATCGCGATGCGCATGCCCTGTTCCTGGAAGAGCGGCACGCCGAGCGTGCGCTCGAGGATGGGCCGCAGGCTCGGGTGCGGATACGTCACGGCCTCACGGCCCGCGCGACGACGCAGGTAGGGATGCACCATGTCGCCGTGGATCGGCCCGGGGCGGATGAGCGCCACCTCCACGACGAGGTCGTAGAAACAGCGCGGCCGCAGGCGCGGCAGGCAGTTCATCTGCGCGCGCGATTCCACCTGGAACACGCCCACCGTGTCGGCGCGGCAGAGCAGCTCCCACGTCGCCGTGTCGTCGGAGGGCACGGTGTGCAGCGCCAGCGGCTCGGGCGGCGGAAAAGCGTCGCGGCCCGGGGCCTCCGTCGGAAAGGCGTTCACGAGGCGGAAGCTGCGCGCCAGCACGCTGAGCATGCCGAGGCCCAGCAGGTCGATCTTCAGGATGCCCAGAGCGGAGAGGTCGTCCTTGTCCCAGGGCACGACGGTGCGGCCGGGCATCGCGGCGGGCTCCACCGGCATGACATCGGTGAGCGGCGGCCCCGTGATGATCATGCCGCCGACATGGATGGACAGGTGGCGCGGCAGGCCCGACAGCGCGGCCACGAGGCGCAGCAGGTGCGGCACGCGCGGATCGTCGCGATGCTGCGTCCACCCGGCGGGCAATTCGCCGCTGTCGCCGTCGTGGCGGCGCTCGAGGCCGGAGGCAAGACTCTCGACCTCCGCCAGCGTGAAGCCCAGCGCCTTGCCGGCATCGCGCACCGCCGAGCGCGCACGGTAGCTGACCACCTCGGCCGCCAGCGCGGCGTGGTCGCGTCCGTAGCGCGCATAGACATGCTGCAGCACCTCCTCGCGCCGCTGGTGCTCGATGTCGAGATCGATGTCCGGCATCTCGCCGCGGTTCTCGGAGAGGAAGCGCTCGAAGAGCAGTCCCATCCCCACCGGGTCCACCGAAGTGATGCCGAGCGCGTAGCACACCGCGCTGTTGGCGGCCGAGCCGCGGCCCTGGCAGAGGATGTCGTTGTCCTCGCAGAAGCGCACGATCTCGTGCACGAGCAGGAAGTAGCCCGCCAGGTCGAGGCGTTCGATGAGCTCCAGCTCGCGCGCGATCTGCCGTGCGGCGGCGTCGTGCAGGGGACGATAGCGACGGTGTGCGCCGGCCTGCACCAGGGCGCGCAGGTACGAGGAGGAGGTCTCGCCAGGCGGCGGCGCAAAGGTCGGGAAGCGGTACGCGAGGCGCGCGAGGTCGAAGCGGCAGCGTTCGGCCACCGCGAGCGTGCGGGCCAGCGCGTCCGGGCAATGGCGGAACAGTGCTGCCAGCTCCGCGATCGGTCGCAGGCAGAACTCCGCATTGGGCAGCAGGCGCGTGCCGGCCGCCTCGAGGTCGAGCTTGTGGCGCACGCAGGTGAGCACGTCGTGCACGGGCTTGTCGGCGCGGCGCGCGAAGCGCACGCCACCGGTGACGAGCAGCGGCACGCCGAAGCGCGCCGAGCGCTCGCGTTGCAACGCCTGCCCGCGCAGGTCGCGCTTCAGCAGCCGGTCGTGAATCGCGAGGAACAGCCGGTCCTGTCCGAAGACCTCGCGCAGGCCCGTGACGGCGGCCTCCGGCAGGTGCGGGCCGGCGAGGGCAAGCAGGCCCGCGCGGTGCGCCGCCAGCGTCTCCAGCGGCGTGACCGGCGCGGTACGCGAGATGTGCCGCGCCGCAGAGCTGAGCCGACACAGGCTGCTCCAGCCGGCGTCGTCTTCCGCCAGCAGGACCACGCGATCGTCCGCCGTCGCCGGGCTGCCGTCGCAGCCGGCCTCGGTGCGCGGAGGAACTGCCGTGTCCGCGGGGCGTGTCCAGCTGCGCGCTGGAGTTCGCGCGGTGCTGCGTGTCGCGGTTCGTACCGTGGTGCGTGCAAATGCGCCCGTGTTGGCTTCCGGTGCGCTGGCTGTCCGGCGTGCGGCGCGGGACAGCGTGAGCGTGATGCCGTGGATCGCGTGCAGGCCGGCCGCGGCAGCCGCCTTGTGGAAACGCGGCGTGCCGTAGAGGCCGTCGCGGTCCGTGAGCGCGAGCGCCGCGTAGCCGAGTTCCGCGGCGCGCGCGACGAGCGTCTCGGGTTCCGAGGCGCCGCGCAGGAAGCTGAACGCCGACTGGCACTGCAGTTCGGCATAAGCGGCTGCGGGGCGTGCGACGGCGGCCATCAGTCCAGTTCCGCGAGCAGCAGCCAGCGCTCGCGCACGCCGTCACGACAGACGCGGTAAAGCGCACCGTCGTCGGTGAGCAGTTCGTACTCGTCGCGCACCCACGGCTGCTTCCACCAGCCGCCGGTCAGGCGGCGCGGCCCCGAGAATCGCACCACGCGCAGTTCCTGCCGCCCGCGGCGGAAGGCCGCCAGCCTGCCGCGGGCGAGCACCGGCACGAGTTCCTCCGGCTCCGGCAACCAGCGCAAGGCATGAGATGCCGAGGTCGGCGCCGAACTCGGCGGCAAGGGCGGGCGCGCGGGTGCGGCAGCGGGCGCAGCGGCGGCGCCTTCGTCGGGCACATGCCAGCGCTGCTCGAGACGGTGCGCCCGTTGGACCTGCGGCGTGCTCACGGCGCGCGGACCGAAGAGCGCCGCGAGCCGGGCCAGCGCCTCTCTGCGTCGCGTGGCGTCGCGTGCAACCTCTCCGAAGAGGTTGTTCTGGTGACCGGTGCGCGGCTCCGTGCGCAGGGCGTGCAGGCGCAGCGCCGTGACCGGCGCGCCGGGCGGCGCCGCCTCCAGGCGCCCGCGCAGCAGCTCCAGCAGCAGCGCCATGCGGGCCTCCGGTTCCGGCAGCGCAACGGTCCATGTCGCGAGCCCTGCGCCGCCCGCAGCGGCAGGTTCCCCCGCGCCTTCGTCGGCGGAGGCCAGCGCGTGATCGAGCACGACCTCCAGCGCCAGTTGCACGATGCCGCAACCCTGCTCGGCCACCCACTCGCAGAGCTGCGCGAGCGCGGTTTCCAGCGCGGGCAGCAGCAGCGCCAGGCGATCGACCGGGCACTCCAGCGCAACCAGCACCGACAGGACGCGCGTCTCGCGCTGCGGCAGCAGTTCGCGACGATCCTGCCCGCAGGCCAGGCGGTGCAAGGCCAGCCCTTCGGCGCCATAACGACGCTCGACCGCCGCGCGCGGCAGCGATGCGAAATCACCCAGCGTGCGCAGGCCGAGCGGCAGCAGGCGCTGCGCGAGCGCGTGCGGCAGCGGCAGCACGTCCAGCGGCAGGTGCGCCAGGAAGGCCGCCTCCTCGCCGGTGCGCACCGTGACGGGGCCATGGCCGTGACGCGCGGCAATCTCCGCCGTGAAGCGGTTGTCGGCAAGTGCCATGCCCAGCGGAACCTGCGGCGCCAGTGCGGAGCGGATGGCCGCGAAGACTCCGGCCGGATGGCGATGGAGCCGCTGCAGGCCGCGCAGATCGAGGAACACGCACGCGCCGTCGCACGCCATGCTCGGCGAGACGGCGAAGAGGCGCCGGGCAAGCGCCGCATCGGCATCTGCAAGCAGCACGCAGGCGAGCATGCTCAGAGCACGACGCAGGCGCCGGACGCCCCGCCGCGATATCGCCGCAGGGTGAGCTCCAGCGCGGGAGGCGGAGGGAGCGTGCGTCGCGACCAGTCGTGATGCTGCTGGCGCACGAGCACGGCCACGCCGGCGGCGGAGCCCGCCACGCCGCTCTCGGCTTCCGAGAGCAGCAGGAGCACGGTGCGCGCCGCGGCGGCCTGGCGCGCGAGCCGGAAGCACACAGCGAGCGACGGCCGACACGGCGGCAGGTCGAGCACCAGCAGTCCGAAGGCGCGGCTGCGCAGCAGCAGGTCGCCGGCCAGCCAGCAACGCGTCGCGGCGCGTGCTCCCGTGGCTGCGCCGGCCGTGCGCGGGGGACGGACGAGCGCCAGGTGCGCGAGGTCCACGCTCGCGGTCGGCGGGCAGAACGTTCCCGGACCATCCACCCAGGCCACGGGCTGCCCCGCGGACTGGGCCTGGCGTACGGCCGCAAGCGCCAGGCTGGTGCGTCCGCGTCCCACGACCTCCGTGAGCACGCCCGCGGGCCAGCCGCCGCCCAGCAGGCGATCCAGCGCCTCCCAGCCGGACGACAGGAACGGGACCTCGGCGCTCGGCAGCATCGGCAACGCCGGCAACGAGACCGTGCGCGGCGGCGAGGAGGAGTGAGCGGCGGGCGGTTCCGGCAGACGTCTGGGCATGACCCTAACATCGCCCTAACGCGCCGTGCCGTCAAGCGCCTGGCGAGAGCTTCGGGCGGCGCGCCGCAGCGAACGGGAAAGCGCCGCAGAGAGCGGGCGATCAGGCGGGCCATGCCTCTGACAGGAGGCGGTCAGGCGCCGCGCGATCAGGCAGCCCGCGATCAGGCACCGGGCGATCAGGCACCGCGCGGCTGCGGTCAGGCAAGCGGGATCAGACCGGCCAGCCCTTGCCGAAGGCCGAGTGCAGCTTGAGCTGCAGCAGCACCATCGCGGCGACCAGTGCGACGAGCGTCACGCCGATCAATGCCGACTCGAGACCCATCGGCGGCTTGGCCACGGCCGGGGTGTCTTCCTCCACCTCGAAGTCGGCGCTCGCCTCGACAGCAGCATCCTTCGCCGGACGGGCCTTGCCCTTGCGGAGACTTGCAGGCTTCTTCGCCATGGTCGGAACCCTCAGTTGAGGTAGGTGGAAGCCTTGTCGAAACGCTGCATCGACGCGTCGGGAGCCTTGAGCTCGATGCGCGCGGTGGAGTAGTTGTCGAAGATCTCATCGACCTTCACGCGGCCGAGGTAGGTGCCGCCGCGATACACCTCGAAGGTGAAGCCGCGCTGCACGTCGTCGAGCTTGCCCTTGTCCAGGACCACGAAGCCGTAGGTCGGGTCGACTTCGGCCACGAGAGCCTCGATGCGCGGCATCGCGAGCACGGCCGTCGGATCGAAGCCGCTCTTCCCCGCCACCTCGAGCAACGCCTCGTTGGTCTTGTTCGTCGCCGAAACGGTCGCGAGCTGCTCCACGGCGCTGGAGGCCTCGGCCTTCGCGGCGGCGATCTGGTCCATCAGCTCGCGCTTCGCGAGTTCGGCCTGACGCTGCGCGTCCTTGGCGTTGAACGCCTCGGTGCGCAACTGGTCGTTCGTGTCGGCCAGTTCCTGGCTGCGCTGCAGCGTCGTCGTGTAGGACGACTCGAGCGCCTCGAGGCGCCCGTTGATCTTGGTCACGTCGTCGCGGAGCTGCTGGTTGTTGAGGTCGAGCTTCTGGTTGTCGCGCTCGAGGTTCTGCTTGGCGACCTCGAGGTCGTTCTTCTCTTCCTCGAGGCGCTGCTTGCCTTCTGCCAGCTCGCGCTCGCGCGCGGCGAAACTCGTGTTCGCCTCGTCGAGCTGCGCCTGCACGCTGGCGATCTGTTTCGCCTTCGCCTCGACGTCGGCCTTGGTGACGTCGGTCTGTCGCAGCAGGGAGCCGGCAGCGCCGACGACCAGCAGGGAAAGAACGAGGTTCAACACGACAAAGATCTTGCCGATGCTGCTCATGCAGGAACTCGCAGAGAACGGGGTGATTCCCGTGTTCGGGGCGTGTTCATGAGCACCATGAGCACGCGACGGGAAGCGGGACGATAGTGAGGGGCCAGCGGAGTGTCAAGAAAGGACCGCTCCGCGTCGCCGGAGCAGCAGCGCGACGCTGGCGGACAGGCAGAGCCAGCCGAAAGCATCGCCCGTGAGCACGTAGAGGCTCCCATCGCGGTAGCGCGGCACGGCCGCCCGGAACGTACCGGCCACGGCGCGGTCGCGACCGTCCACCACGAGCCGGTCGGCGCCCTGCGGCGCGCGCCCGTCCGGGCGGACCAGGCACGAGACGCCCGAGTTGGTGACCCTGAACATGGCCCGGCGGGTTTCCACGGCGCGCAGGATGGAGTGGAGCTCCATCTGGTCGAACTCCGTGGATGTGCCGAACCAGGCTTCATTGGAAAGGTTCACGAGGAACTCGGCGCCCTGCCGGACGAACTCGCGACAGTAACTGCCGTAGGCGTTCTCGAAGCAGATGGTGACACCGAAGGTGATCGGCGGGCCGTCGGCGGTCGAGCCGGCAGGCAGCTCGAAGGTCGCCGGCCCGGTTCCGGGCTGCAGGTCGATGACGTAGCCCGCGAAGTCGTAGATCCAGTCCTCGACCATGCGCTCCAGCGACGCCGGCAACCAGTCCTTGAGCGGGACGGTCTCGCCGGCGGGCACGAGCATCACCTTGTCGTAGCGGCCAAGGCGGCCGCCCTTCGCATCGAGGTACATCGCGCTGTTGGAGGAGCGCATCCGGCCTTGCGCGTCGAGGCGCACGTACTGCGTGCCGAGCAGCAGCGGGCAGGCGCGGCTGCCGAGCGGACCGGCGGCGGTCAGCGGCACGAGCGCAGCCGCCTCATCCTCTGCGGCCTCCCTGGGTCCGAAGCCCGGCCACCAGCGATCCTCGGGCTTGCCCTCACCCATCGGCAGCGGCCACATCGTCTCGGGCCAGACGAGCAACTCGGCCTGCGGCTCGGCGCGCAACGCGGCCCACGACAACTCGATGCAGCGCCGATAGCGTTCGTCCGCACGGGCGCCGTCATCCTTGAGGCGCTGCGGGAAGGCCGGTTGGATGCCTGCAAGCAACGGCCCCGGCTGCGGCTCGTGCAGCGTGAGCGGACGCACGAGGCCGTAGCCCGCGGCGAGCAGCAGCACGGCCAGCGCTGCAGCCGCCCCGCGGCGCTGCCCGGCGCGCCACGCAAGCACCGCCGCCGAGCCGCACGCACCGACGAAGGACACGAGCAGCACGCCGCCGAGATCCGCCGACTGCACGGCGATCGGGCTGCGCGCGAGCGCGTGTCCGAGCAGCAACCACGGGTAGCCCGACAACGGTCCCTTGAGTCGGAGCAACTCGTGCGTGGTCCAGAGCAGTGGCAGCACGGGCATGAAGCCGAGCCGGCCTCCGCGCGCGCGGTCGCCGAAGCAGCGCCAAGCGATCCAGCCGTAGAAGCCGATCCAGCCGGCCTCCGCGACGGAGACCAGCACGAGGTTGATGGCCGCCGTCTCCGCCAGCCACGCGGTGCCCAGCAGAAAGAAGGGCAGGCCCGCCACGTACAGTCGCCGGAAGGCGGCACCGCCGGTCGGCGCTTCGAGGGCGAGGAGCGTGAGCGGCCATGGCACGAGCATCGCGAGCGGCCAGAGCGACAGCGGCGGGAACGCCGCGAGCAGCAGCGCAACGCCCGCAGCGCCCAGCAGCCAGGGGCGCAGGCGTCCCCGCGCAACGGGTGTCTTCGCGGAGGCAGATTCTGTCGCGGCGGACATGCGACTCACCAGGCTGCCGGCACGGGCAGCGGAAACCAGTCTGCGCTCTCGCCGGCGGGTGCACTGCCTTCACCGCGCGCCACGAAGGCGAAGCCCTCGGCGCGCGCCATGCACGACAGGTCGCCCGAACCGTGCCAGCCTTCGAAGACGAGCGCGCCGTCGCGCAGGGCCATCGGCAGGAGCTGGTCGCGCTCGGCCGCGCGGCGCACCGGACCGGCCAGCGGGTGCGCGCGATGCGTCCAGTCCTCCGGCACGGCGCCCGCGCGTGCGGCGATCGCGGCGCAGACCAGCACGCGCCCGGTCATGAGCGCCGCCACCGGATTGCCGGGCAGGCCGAAGCAGAGCTGCTGTCCGCGCGTGAGGAAGAGCGTCGGCTTGCCGGGCTTCACCGACAGCTTGCCGAATTGTCGCTGCGCGCCCCGAGCCAGCAGCGCCTCTTCGGTGAAGTCGTAGGCTCCGACGGACGCGCCTCCCGTGAGCACGACGATGTCCGCGTCGAGGGCGCACGCCAGGCTGGCATCCAGCGCGGCGCGGGTGTCGCGCGCCACGCCGAGGTCGGTCACTTCGGCACCGGCATCGGCGAGCAGCGTGGCAAGCGCCGGCCCGTTGCTTTCACGGATCTGTCCGCGGCGCAGCGGAGTTCCGGGCGGCACCAGTTCGTTGCCGGTGGTGAGCAGAGCCACGCGCGGGCGTCGCACCACGCACACCTGTCCCGCGCCGGCCGCGATGAGCAGCGACAGCGAGAGCGTCGTCACGCGTTCACCCGTGCGGGCGACGACCTGCCCCTCGGTCAGGTCCTCGGCGCGACGCGCCACGTGCTGGCGGAGGTTCACGCCGCGCCGGAAGTGCACAGAGCGCGTCACCTCGCCGGCTTCCTTGCGTCCCGATCCATGGCCCTCGGCCGCACTCTCGGGCCCGAGCTCGGTCCATTCGACGGGAACGACCGCGTCGGCGCCCGGCGGCAGCGGCGCACCGGTCATGATGGCCAGCGCGTGCCCCGGCTTCAGCGGGACATCGCCGGCGTCCCCCGCCGCCACCTCGCCCTGCAGAGGCAGGCGCGCCCCCGGCTGCGCCTCGGCCGCGCGCACCGCGTAGCCGTCCATCATCACGCGGTCGAAGGGCGGCAGGTCGGTGTCCGCGACGACGGGCTGCGCGAGCACTCGACCGACCGCGTGGCGGATCGACACGAGTTCGGTCGGTAGCGGGCGCTCCGCGCTCGGCCGGGCGTGTTCGAGCACGCGCGCGCGAGCCTGCCGGATCGTCGGCATCGTGCTCGGTCCGTCCGCGGATCCGGTGAGGAGTGACATGAGGGTGGCGTACCATACGGCCCGGGCCGTCGGCACGTGCGTGGCTCGTATCCTCCACGCGCCGCTCCCCCGCCACGCCGCCCACGCCGGACTGCCGCGATGCTGTCGACGACCGCCATCCTGCGACGCGCCTGCGTGGCATCGCTTCCGCTGCTCGTCTTCGCGTCCGGGGGCTGCAGCGAAGCCGCCGGATCGAACACGCCTGCGACCACGTCCGGGCGCTCGATGGCAGGCGGACGGGACGCCAGCCGCACCACGCTCGTGGTCGTCGAGCCGCTGGTGCGCGGACCCGTGCGCGACGAAGTGATCGTTTCGGCCAAGGTCGCCACGCGGACCTCCGTCACCATCTTCCCCAAGCTCTCGGGCCTCGCGGTCACGATGATCGCCAAGGAAGAAGGCGACGCGGTGGCGGCCGGCGAGCTGCTGCTGTCGCTCTTCGACACGGATCTGCAGCTCGCGGTGCAGACCGCGGAGGCGGCGCTGGAGGAAGCGAACGGCACGGTCGAGCGCAGCGAGCTGACCGTGGAGGAAGGCAAGCAGCGCGTGAAGTCCGCCGAGCGCAGCGCAGCCAAGAGCGCCGACGACCTCATGCGACTTTCCGGCCTCGGCGACCTCGTGAATCGCAAGGAAGTCGATGACGCGCGCCTGGCCGCCGACAAGGCCGCCGATGAGCTGGACCTGCAGCGCTTCTCGGAACGCAGCAGCCACGTCTCGCTCGACCTCGCCAAGATCGCTCTGCGCAAGGCCGAGATCGAGGCGGAGCGGGCGAAGACCAGTCTCGAGTACACGCAGATCCGCTCGCCCACGTCGGGCGTGGTCGCGGAACGGCACATCAGCATGGGCGAACTCGTCAACGCCGGCACCTCGATCTTCACGATCGTGGACACGGCGGACCTGGTGCTGAACCTGCGCGTGCCCCAGGACAGCCTCGCCCGCCTGCAGCGCGATCAACCCGTGGATGTGCTGCCGGTGACCGGCGCCGGCACGGTCTTCCACGGCGTCGTGCGCACCGTGAATCCCGTGCTCGACCAGGCCACCGGCACGGTGCGCGTGACGGTGGACCTGGAAGCCGCCGAAGGTCTCGTGCCCGGCCTCTTCTGCGAGGCGCACATCGTGACGGCTGCGCGCAACGATGCGCTTCTCGTTTCCAAGCGCGCGGTGATCTACGAGGACGATCAACCGGTGCTCTTCGCGATCGACACCCGCACCGACGCGACGGACGCAGGTGTCGCTGCCGTGGGCGGCGCCGAGGCGACCGAGGTGCGCGTGCGCAAGATTCTCTTCCGCGCGGGTGCGAGCACCTCGAGCCAGGTCGAGCTGCTCGGCGACGCGGAGGGCGTGCCTCTGCCCGCCGACCTGCGCGTGGTCGTGGTCGGCCAGGAGAACCTCAAGGACGGCGCGACCGTGAAGGTGGTCGAGGAAGCGTTTTGAGCGCTCCGGAACCGGAGGCGACCGCTCGGCCGGGTGGCGTGTTCGGCTTCCTCTGCCAGCGCCCCGTCGCGGTCATGATGGCCTTCGTCACCCTGCTGGCCTTCGGCTGGCAGTCGCTGCAGAGGCTGCCCATGAGCCTGCTGCCCGACATCAGCTACCCCACCGTCACGGTGCGCGCGAGCTACCCCGGCGCGGCGCCGGAGGATGTCGAGGAGCGCGTCACCAAGCGGCTGCACGAGGCCCTCTCCATCCTGCCGCGGCTGGAGTCCATCTCGTCCATCTCGCGCGCGGGACTCGCCGACGTCACGCTGGAGTTTTCCTGGGGCACGCAGCTCACCTACGCGATCCAGGACATCCGCGAGCGCCTCGACCGCACCAACCTGCCGCTCGAGGTCGACACGCCGATCATCCTGCGCTACGACCCGACGCTCGACCCCATCCTCGTCATCGGCCTCACGGGCGGGCGCGACCTCGTCGAACTGCGGCGGCTGGCGGAAGATCGCCTCTCCGTCGCCATCTCCTCGATCGAAGGCGTCGCTGCGGTGCACGTGCGTGGCGGCCTGCAGGACGAGATCCAGGTGCGCCTGCGACCCGAGCGACTGGCCACGTGGGGCCTGCGTCCGGCCGACATCGCCGCGCGCCTTTCGCTCGAGAACGTGAACCTTGCCAGCGGCACCGTGCTCGAGGGCGACACCGAGTACCTCGTCCGCATCCTCAACGAGTACCGCCGCCCCGAGGACATCGCGCGCACGATCCTCTTCCGCGAGGACGACTCCGTCGTGCGCCTGGAAGACGTGGCCGAGGTGACGCGCACCACCCGCGAGCGCGATGTCATCACGCGCATCGATGGACACGACAGCGTCGAGCTGCAGATCTTCAAGGAAGCGGACGCGAACATCGTGGAGCTCGCCGGGCGCGTGCGCGACGGCCTGTTCGGCGATGCCTCGATGCGCGCATGGGTCGCAAAGCTGCGTGCCGGAGAGACACCCGACCCCATCGAGGGCATGGCGGCCTTCCGCGCCCGCGTCGCGGCAGACCCCGCGCTGCAGGCCGCGATGCAGCGCATCTCCGTGGCGCAGTCCTTCGACGCCGAGGGCGGGCCGGGAGATCGCCCCGGTGGCGACGCGCCCGACACGCGCACCACTGCGGAAGTGGAGCTCGACATTTCCCTGTCGCAGGAACTCGCCTCCCTGAAGTCCGCGCAGCGCGAGCGTGACGCCGCCTTCGCCTACCTGGCCGCGGACCTGCCCGCCGACGTCACCGTGCACCTGCTCTCGGACCAGTCGCGCTTCATCGCCAGCGCGCTGGCCGAAGTGAACGAGGCCGGCCTCGAAGGCGCGCTGCTCTCGATTCTCGTGCTCTTCCTTTTCCTGCGACGGCTCGGCCCTACGCTCATCATCGCGCTGTCCATTCCCGTCTCCGTGCTCGTGAGCTTCTCGCCGCTCTTCCTGTCAGGCACCTCGCTGAACGTCATGTCGCTGGGCGGCCTTGCGCTCGGCATCGGCATGCTCGTGGACAACGCGATCGTCGTGCTCGAGTCCATCGAGGCCTGCCGCGAGCGGGGCCAGAGCCGGCTCGACGCGGCGGTGAACGGCGTGCGCGAGGTGGCCATGGCGGTCACGGCCTCCACGCTCACCACCGTCGCCGTGTTCGCACCGATCATCTTCGTCGAGGGCATCGCCGGCCAGGTGTTCAAGGACCAGGCGCTCACCGTCGTCGTGTCGCTCATGGCTTCGCTGCTCGTGGCGCTTTATCTGGCTCCCGTGCTGCAGGCGCGCGGCTCGGGCACGGGAGCGCACGTGCTCGACCTGCGCAGCACGGTGACCGGCCTGCGCGACACGCTGCTGCGTGCGCCGCTCGCGATCGGCCTCTGGCGAGACCGCCCCAGGCGCGTCGTGCTGCTGCCGCTCGTCTGCCTGGGCGTCCTGCTGCAATCGGTGATCGACCTCGTCGGGCGCGTGCTGCTGGCTCTGATCGCGCTGGCCGGCGGCTTCCTCGCTCTCGCCATCTGGCTGGCGGTCCGGGCCTTCCTGCTGCTCATGGCGGTTCCGGTGCGCCTGTTCCATGCCGCGTATGGCCGGCTGGAGCGCGTCTACCCCATCACCATCCGTGCCATCATCGTCTCGCCGTCCGCGCGCGCGATCACGCTCGCGCTCTCCGTGGTGCTGTTCGGCTGGTCGCTGATGGCTGCAGGATCGCTCGGCAGCGAACTGATTCCCGAGGTGCATCAGGGAGAGCTCATCGCGCGCCTCTCGCTGCCGGTCGGCACACCGCTGGAGACCACGTCGGCCGTCGCCCGGCTGGCCGAGGACACGCTCGACGCGCTGCCGGACGTGGAATGGGTCGCGGCAGTGATCGGTGTCCCGCGCGACGAGATCACGCAGCCCGACGAAGGCGAGCACACGGCCCGGCTTTCCATCGGGCTGCGCCGCGGCCTCGACACGCGTGCGGCCGAAGAGCGCGTCATGCTGGCGCTGCGCGAACGGATGGCCGACCTGCCGGCCTTGCGCGACATGCGCTTCGAGCGTCCGACGCTCTTCTCCATCCGGTCGCCGATCGTCGTCGAGATCAAGGGCGACGACCTCGCGCAGCTCGCCTCGTCCGCCCAGCAGGTCGAAGCGGTCATGCAGAGCATTCCGGGACTGCGCGACGTGCGCAGCAGCGTGCAGCCAGGCAGTCCCGAGGTCATGCTCTCCTTCGACCGCGACCTGCTCTCCCGGCGCGGCCTCGACACGCGCACCGTCGCGAGCGCCGTGGCCGGCATGGTCCAGGGCACGGTGGCCACGCGCTTCACCGACGCGGAGCACAAGCTCGACGTCCTCGTGCAGGTGGACAAGCAGGGCCTCCGGTCGCTGGAAGACCTCATGCAACTGCCGGCCAACCCGGGCGGTGCAGGCAACGAAACGCTCTCGGCTCTCTCCACCAGCGAGGTGCGCGAGGGGCCGCGCGAGATCCGGCGCATCTGGGGCCAGCGCGCGGCCGTCGTCTCGGCCTCGCTCTCCGGCTTCGACATCGGGCGCGCCAGCGCCGAGATCACCAGGCGCATCGCGGACATCGAACGCAGCAGCGACCTCAGCATCGCGATGGGCGGCCAGGGCCGCGAGATGGGCGGCGCCCTCGCGCAGATGACGCAGGCCATGCTGCTCGCGGTCTTCCTCGTCTACGTCGTCATGGCGTCCATGTTCGAGTCGCTGCTGCAGCCGCTCATGATCCTGATCACCGTGCCGCTCGCGATGACCGGCGCCGTCGCGGCGCTCTGGCTGCTCGACATCCCGCTGTCGGTCGTCGTGTTCATCGGCGGCATCATTCTCGCGGGCATCGTGGTCAACAACGCGATCGTGCTCATCGACGCGATCAACCGCCGCCGTCGCGTCGACGGAGAGCGCCTCGTCGACGCCGTCGTCGACGCCTGCCATTCGCGGCTGCGCCCGATCCTCATGACCACGATGACGACGGTGCTCGGCCTGCTGCCTCTCACCGGCTGGCTGCCGATGACCTCGGGCGAAGGCATGGAACTGCGCTCGCCGATGGCCGTGACGGTGGTGGCAGGCCTCTCGGTCGCGACGTTGCTCACCCTCGTGGTGATCCCGGTGCTCTACACGGCGGTCGAAGGCGCGCTCGAGCGACTGGCGGCGCGCCGGCCCGCGCCCGTCGCCGACACGCCGCCAGCCGCATGAGCCGGCAGCGGGAAATCCGCACGTCGGCGCCCGTTGACCCGACGCGCCACGCTGCCTAAGATCGCGCCCCTTTCCGGTCGACGTGGGTGACTAGCTCAGTTGGTAGAGCGCCTGGTTCGCAATCAGGAGGTCAGGGGTTCAACTCCCCTGTCATCCACCACGCCGAAGACGGCCGCGGGCGTTGGTACCGGCGGCCCGGATCGCGGGTCGCGCTCTGATCGCGGGTCGCGCCCTAGTGGATGACGTTGGCCCACGGGCGCAGCGCGTCGAGCGGGTCTGAAGGCGCGTCGGGTTGCTGCACCGCGTAGGGCGACGGAGCCTCGTAAAGCCCCCCGCTCGTGTTGCCTGGCGGCAGTTGCAGCGCTGACGCATTCCCGCTGAAGCTGTTGCGCACGATGACGTTGGCGCGCCCCGCCACCATCAGGCCGACACCGTTGCCCGTGAGGTGGTTGCTGTCCGCGCGCGTGCCGTCGCCGCGCAGGTAGATTCCCGCGCCGCCATTGTCCGCGACGTGGCTGCCGACGACGAGCGCGTCCCCCGCCACCGCGATGCCGACGCTGTTGCCCCACGCATCGCAGTCGCGCAGCGTTGCCGCCGTGCTGGTCGAGAAGCCCACGCCTCCGTTCAATCCCGCCATGCAGTTCTGCAGCGAGGTGCCGACGCCCGAGTCGAATCCGAAGCCCGTGTTCTGCGTCGCGTTGCACTGCACGGCGCTCGAGGCCCGGGCGAGAGCCATGCCCGTGCCCTCGTTGAAGCTCGTGACGCACTGCGTGACCAGCGAGCCGTCACCGGCCGAGATGCCGACACTGGTGTTCCAGTTCGCCAGGCAACCGGTGATCGTGGCCTGCAGGCCGGCAAGCAGGCCACCGCTCGACTTGGCCGCGCCGCCGTTGCGAAGCAGGCACAGGTCCTGAAAGCGAGTGCCCGAGACGACGCTTGCGTCAATGCCCCAGCCACCCCACTGCCGCACGGTTCCATGGCGCACGCAGAGGTTCACCAGGGGCGGCTCGCCGCGCGTCGCGATCGCGACGATTCCGGAAATCATGTTGGTGGCGCCGACGAGTTCGAAGCCGCCGAGGTCGATCGTAACGTGGCTCGAGCGAACCACGATGCCGAAGGCTTCCGGTCCCGTCGTCGCGGACATCAGCGCCGACGCCGTCAGGGAGCCGCCGAATCGGTACAGCCCGGGTTGATTGAGCGAGACGGGCAGTCCCACGATGCGGAACTCGCCCGGAGCCATGTCGACGAGGTTCGGACCCAGGCTGGGGCCCAGCGGCAGAGGCAGCGCGGGCTTTGACTGGGGCACCTGGAGGGCGCCCGGCAGGAGGACGGCCGCGAGGACGACACTCACGGTCCAGACCAGGGCTGAGGTCCGGTGCAATGATTTCCCCGACCTGCTGGTGATCTCCCGTGCTGTGCCAGACCCCGACGGCGCACCCTACGGAGCCGGATGCACCCTGATGGGGAAGACCCTACCCGGAACACCTAAGGTAACCCCTTCCATCATGCGGCACACTCATGGCGCGGGCCGGCGGTGACCGGCCCTCGACCCGACTCCGGAGGCCCTCATGCGGACGTCCTTGCTCTGTGGCTCGCTGATCATTCTCGTCTGCGGCGCGCTGGCCACCGACGCCAGGTCGCAGGACTCTCGCGGCGGCGCCAACTCGCGTACCCCGCACGGCCGCCTCGGCAAGCGCATCGCGGAGCGCGTGGCGGACAAGCTGACGGGACGTCACGCTGATCGCCGTGCTGAACGCCATCGCGTCGTGGAGGAACTCGGCATCACGACTTCCCAGAAGGAACTGATCAAGCAGGCGCGCAGCCAGCACGGTGACGCGCTTCGGGTCGCGCGCGAGTCCCGGCAGGGCGCACGCAAGGCGCTCCACGAAACGGCGCGCGCCCCGCAGGTCGACGACGCCGCGCTCAACGCCCGGGCCACGGAGCTTGCGGCTGCCGAACGCAGGCTGGCCGAACAGCGCGCCGCGGTCCGGGCCGAGGCGCAACGCATCCTGACACCGCAGCAGAGTGCGGGACTGCAGGCACTGCGCGCCGAGCGCAAGGCCGCGCACTCCGACAAGCGCGCCGAACTCAAGCTGCTCCGTGAGCAGCGGACCGGCAAGCGTTGACTTCTTTCGCTGCAGCACGCCCGCCGCTGGACGCCTGGATTCCGGCGGCGGCGCGGGCTGTCCTGCACTCCATGACCGACGCACGTCAGGCGGTGGAGCGGCGCGGTACTGTCGGCACCATCGAGACGGCGGCGCGGGCTGACACCGCCGCCGATGCGGCGGATCGCACGGACATCGACGCAAGCCTCCGCGGTGACGGCAGCGCCTTTGCGCGACTCGTCGAGCGGCACCAGCAGGCGGTCGGGCGACTCATGCATCGCTTCGCGCGCGATCGCGCCACGCACGAGACGCTCGTGCAGGACACCTTCGTCGAAGCCTGGCAGAGTCTGGCCAGCTTTCGCGGCGATGCGCCTTTCGTGCACTGGTTGCGCGTGCTCGGCACGAGGGTCGGCTTCCGCCACTGGCGGACGTCCGCGCGGCACCGGCCGCTGACCAGTGTCACGCCCGAGACGCTCGACACGCTGCCCGCCGCCGAGGACGGCCGGTCGGCTGCGAACGAGGCCGCCGAGATCGTCCACGCACTGCTCGCCCGCGTGTCGCCGCGCGACCGGCTCGTGCTCACGCTCCTGCACCTCGAGGGACTCTCGGTGCAGGAGATCGCGACGCTCACCGGCTGGAGCCGCGTGATGGTCAAGGTGCAGGCGCATCGCGCCCGACGCCGGCTCGCCGCGCTGATGCCTGCGGGGCCGACCCCCGATCGAAGGCGCTGATGGACAATCGCTGGAAGAGATTCCTCGACCTGGCCGGCAAGGCGCGCGACGAACAGGCGCCTTCCGTCGACGTGACGCACCGCGTGCTCGCTTCCATCGCGTCGCGGCGGGTGCGGGCGCGTCTGACCGGGGTCGAGCGCCCGATGCTCTACTACGCCGCCGGCGCGCTGCTCGCGGCGTCTGTCGTGGCGCTGCTTTCCTCGACGGCCTGGATCGAGCTCAACGATCCTTTGTCCGACCTCGTTGCCGGCCTTGCGGTGCTCAACCCATGAATGATCGAACACGGCAAGCCGTTCCCGCCCCACCCGACGCCACCCGGCCGCGGCGCATCTGGCTCACGGTGCTGCTCTGCAGCCTGATTTTCCTCGGCGGCGGAGTCGTCGGCGCCGGCATCACGGTGATGCGCGTCGGTCGCCAGGCCAGGGACGCCATCCAGCATCCCGACCTCCTGCCCGAACGCGTCGCGCACAGGCTGAAGAGCCGGCTCGACCTCACCGACGATCAGACCCGACGCGTGGAGCAGATCGTGCGTCGTCGCTACGCACGCATCCTGAAGGCGCGCAACGACCTCATGCAGGACATCGGCCCGGAGATCGACGCGATCGAACGCGAGATCCAGCCGATCCTCGGCCCGGACCAGACGGTCCGCTTCAAGGAGCGTTTCGACACCTTCCGCGAGGACTGGCTCCCGGGCACGATCGGCCAACCCTGAGAGTCGGCACTTTCGTCGCCGCCGATGCGGAAACACGCCGAGCCGGCGGCCCCCGCTGCGGCTAGAATCGGAACGTGCGCTTCCGCGGTGACGCGCGACCTGTCCTTCGCCCGAGCATTCGCCGATGGTCTCGCGCCCGCTGCTGCTGACCGGGACACGCCTGGTATTCGTGGGCGCCCTCGGCTTCGCGTGGTGGGCCGACGGGACGACCTCGCGCTCCATCGCCACGGGCACGGCGGACATCACGCGCTACGGCTTCGTGCTGCGCGACGTCAGCGCCGAGGCGGGCATCGACTTCCACCACGAGCCGACCCGGCTTGACCCGATCATCGCCAACGTGGAACCGCATGTCGCCGCGATGGGCGCGGCCATTTCGATCTGCGATGTCGACGGCGACGGCTGGCAGGACCTGTACGCGACGACGAGCGCCTTCGGCAGGCGCAACGCCCTCTACCGCAATCTCCGGAACGGCCGCTTCGAGGACGTCGCGGAGCGTGCGGGACTCGCCGACCTGAATCGCGAGGGCGAGGGAGCGTCGATGGGTTCGGTCTGGGCCGACCTGGACAACGACGGCGACCAGGATCTCTACATCTACAAGTGGGGCTACGCGCAGCTCTTCCGCAACGACGGTGCCCTGCATTTCACCGACATCACCGAGGCCGCCGGGCTGCACCGCTGGATGAACAGCAACAGCGCCGTGTGGCTCGACTACGACCGGGACGGCCTGCTCGATCTCTACGTCGCGGGCTACTTTCCGGAGACGCTGGATCTCTGGCACCTGAAGACCACGAAGATCATGCACGACAGCTTCGAGTTCGCCACGAACGGCGGGCACAACGTGCTGTGGCACAACCTCGGCCCCGGAGCCGACGGCGTGCCGCACTTCGAGGACGTGACCGCGGCCACCGGCTGCGACAGCACGCGCTGGACGCTCGCGCTGGCCGCGGCGGACTTCGACGGCGACGGATGGCAGGACCTCTACCTCGCCAACGACTACGGCCCCGAGGAGCTGTTCCGCAACGTGCACGGCGAGCGCTTCGAACTGGCCAGCGTCGGCCTCGGGGAAGACAGCAAGAGCGGCATGTCCGTTGCGGTCGGAGATGCGCGCAACGACGGCCGCCTCGGTACCTTCGTCACGAACATCAGCAAGGCCGGATACCTGTTCCAGGGCAACAACCTGCGGCTCAATCTCCTCGACCACGGAGGAGGATTCGAGAACGTCGCGCAGGGAGTCGTCGCGGATTGCGGCTGGGCCTGGGGCGCGCAGTTCGGTGACCTGAACAACGACGGCTGGCAGGACCTCTTCGTCGTCAACGGCTTCATCTCCGCGGATCGCGAGCAGGACTACTGGTACGACATGGGGAAGGTCGCGGGTGGCTCCGGCAATCTCTTCGCCGACACGCGCAATTGGGCGCCCATCGGCGGAAAGAGCCTGTCGGGTTACGAACGCTCGCGCGTGCTGCTCAACCAGGCCGGCCGCACCTTTCTCGATGTCGCCGCGGCCGTCGGCGCCACGGACGAGTACGACGGCCGCGCCATCGCCCTCGGCGACCTCTGGAACCGCGGCGTGCTCGACGTGGTCATCGCGAACCAGCATGGTCCGCTGCTCGTCTACCGCAACGACGTGCTGCCGGAGCGCGGCTGGATCGGCTTTCACCTTCAGGGCGAGGCGAGCAATCGCGACGCCATCGGCGCGCAGGTCACGCTGGACTTCGGCGACTACCGGCAGGCACAGGTCGTGGAGGGCGGTTCCGGATTCTGCAGCCAGAACGACCTGCGACTGCATTTCGGCATCGGCGCCGCCACGAGCGTGAAGCAGGCCGTGATCCGCTGGCCATCCGGCCGGGAGCAGGTGCTGCCCTCGCCCGAGCCTGGTCGCCTGCACCTGGTGCGGGAGCCGCAATGAGCAGCGAAGCGCGTGGCCCGGATGCTCCCTCGGCGGCCGCCGCGGTCGTTCCGCGCCCGGGCTTTCGCATGCCCGCGATCCCGGCCAGGTACCTGTCCTCCGGCTTCATCACGCTGATCCTCGTGGTGGGACAGTATTTCTTCGACATCATCGGCGGGTACGAGCGCCTGCTGCTCGCTCTCGGCACGGCGATACTCGTCGAGCTGGTCTTGTCCCGCCTGCTGCGCGGCAGCTGGCCGGTGCTGCTCTCGGCGTACATCAGCGGCAACAGCGTCGCCATCCTCACGAAACCGGCAGGCGGACTGCTGTGGCCGTTCTGGCTCGGATCGTTCCTCGCCATCAGCAGCAAATACGTGCTCACGTACCGGAACCGGCACCTCTGGAATCCGACCAACTTCTCGATCTGCGCGCTGCTGCTCATCGCGCCGAACTCGATGTCGGTGCTCAGTCACCAGTGGGGCAACGACAAGTCCATCGTCTACATCCTGCTGGCCGTGGGCACGATCGTCGTCTGGCGCGCCCGGCTGCTGCACATCACGGCGAGCTACGTCCTGGCTTTCGTTGCCCTGGCGGGCCTGCGGGCCGCAATCTTCGGGGCGCTGCCCGAATACGCCGGCTACTCCTGGCTCACGCGTTTCACCACCGAAATCGCGCCGCTCACCGGCGCCATGTACATGCTGCTCATCTTCTTCATGCTGACCGACCCGCGCACGGTCGTCGGCACGGTGCGCGGACGCATTCTCGTGACGGTGCTCATCGCGTTGGTGGAGTTCGGCATCCGGCTCCTGCCGCTTGCACCCTGGCGCGGACTCGACCTGCTGCTCACCGCACCGCCGCTGTTCGCGCTCTTCGCCGTCGGCCCGATCGCGCTGTGGCGTGACCTGCGCGCGCAAGCGCCCGCGCGCTGACTTCCGGCGCTCGCTGAGAGCCTGTGATGACGGTGCGCGGGGCCGACGATCTCGGCCGCCGCTCAGAGTTCGACGTCGTGCTTCGCGTCATAGGCGCGCCGCAGCCGCGCCTGCAGGGCCACGTCCTTGGCTTCCGCCTCGATGACCACCGTCTCGCCGTTCGGGCCGACGCCGATGAAGGTCTGGCGGTACGGCAGCTCCTTCGTCTTCTCGAAAGCCGCGAGGCTGGCGGACTTGCCGATCACGTAGATGCGGCCCTCGTAGGGCACCTCGGCGTAAAACTCCGCCTCCGCGTCATTCGCCTTCTTCGTCGCGAGCCACGACGGCTTGTCCATCATCGAGCAGCCGAGCAGCGCCCCCGACAAGGCGCCGATGATCACGATTCCACCAAGACGGGACAGCAGTTGCATGGTGCGAGCACTCCGGGGTCGGGATGGTGTCAACGCGTCGGTAGCCAAGCCGCTCGCGCGGCCCGGATGAGACCCGCCGCGAGCGCGCAAGACCAGCGCAAAGCCGGACCGCCACAGCAAATTGCGCGAGCCTTCACCGCCCCTTGCCGACACTGCGCACATTCTTCACTCGATCTTCACGCCCGGGACTCTTTACCGCCCCGCCGCGACGACCGTCTTCCGCGCGGCCAGCAGCGCGCTGCTGAGAGCGGCCTCTGTCCAGAGCAGCGGCGTGTCGTCGTTCGCGACCCAGACCGCGGGCGTGCGACTGTCCGGCAGGTAGTAGGCCTCGGGGCACAGCCCCTCGCCCAGCGGACAGTCGGCGCCGGTCACCTCGCCCAGCGCGCGACGCAGGTGCCACTCCTGCCAGGCGCGGTCACCGGGGTCCCGAGTGGCGAGAAAGCGCCAGCCGTGGATCGTCGAGAGCACGGGATCGAAGAGGCACCACTGCGCCTCCGTTCCCGGTTGCAGGAACCGGTCGCGAGCCGCCACGTCATCCTCGAAGCCGGCGGTGCGCGTGTGCTCGTCGAAGAGTCGCGTGTAATCGGCCATCCAGTAGCTGTCGCCGATGTAGCGCCGGATGCCGTACGGCCCGAGCAGCGTCGCGCGGACGTCGTCGCAGATGCGCATGGCCATCTCGTCGCTCACCACGCGGAGCGGATGGACGAGGAAGAGCAGCGCCGCGTCCGTCGCGCGCTGGAGTGACGGATCGCTCTCGTCGATCGACTCGGCCGGCAGCACGCGATTCAGATGTGCGCGTCCGGCCGCGAGCAACTCGTCGAGCTGCCCCGGCGTGAACGGCGCGGCACGGACCTCGCCCGTGCTCTGCGCGTGCTCCGCACCGAGCGCTGCGCCGCGCAAGCCGAGGGCTCCCACCTCGGGCCTGCTCCGGCACAGGCCGCGAAAGGCCATCAGTCCGGCCACGACCGCGCCCACCGACGAGCACTGCAGCTTGCGCGCCTCCTCCCAGTGACCACTGTCGCGGTCCTGCCAGTAGGAGATCGCCGCGAAGAAGCGCGGGAATCGCCAGAGGACCGCCGCGGCCGCGTCATCGACGGGCAACAGACCCGAAAGCGACGCCCGCGACAGGAACCAGAGTGCGTAACCGAGCGCGTCGTTCTGCGCGTGCGGCCACCAGACGGGGATCTCCGTCAGGTCTGCCCCGCGAAAACGGATGTGAGGCCGCTGCATCGGATCCGACAGGTCAGCCTCTCCGGCGATGCATCGCTCGAAGCGCGGCGCCTGCGTGCCGAACCACGCCAGCAGCGAGCGAGCCGCCGCCGCCGCGCGCCCCACCTGCCCGCGCTCCCAGGCCGCATGAGCGATGTGCACCGTGTCGCGCACCCACGTGTTTGCGTAGCCGGTGTACTGATTGGACGCCTGCACGCGTGGCACCGCGGCGTACATGCCATTGGGAAGTGCGGGAAATGCGAGCGCCCCCCAGCTCTGCAGCAGCGCCTCGACGGCGTCCAGGCAGCGTTCGTCGATCGGCCCGTCGAGCAGCGCAGCCAGCTGCGCGTTGGCGCAGCGGACGGGCGGGAGACCGGACGCAGGGGCGTCTTTGCCGCTCAGGACTTCAACCCGGAAAGGATCGCCGCGCTCACGCGCTGCTCGAGTCGTTGCGCGGAGCTCGACAGCGTCTCGCCCTCGGCGAGGATCGCGGCGCGAAAGGCTTCGTCCTTGAGCCCGCCAAGATTGATGAGCACATTCATCCACGCGCCCCGATAGGCGGCGCCGAGCGCATACGCGCCCACGGCGACATCGCTCGCGAGGTTCGGATTGACATGCGTCGCCAGCGTGTCGAGTTCGCCCAGCGCAGCGACGGCCGTGCGGCAGGTGGCGAGGGGTGCGGCCAGTGCGACGCGCAGGGCGGCCTGAATCGCGTCACGGCGCGCCGCCTTCTGCTCTTCGCTCTCCTTCGGCAGCGCATACGCGTTGGTCACCGTGTCGTAGCTGCGGCTGTCTTCGTCGACGAGCGCGGACAAGCGGGCGGCGAGTTCGTCGAGCCGCGCGACCTCCGTGCCGAGCGCGCTCTCATGCGCCTCGAAGCCCTTGCGCCCTGACGTGAAGCGCGCCGCCATCGCTCCGAGCGACGCGCCGAGGGTCCCCATGTACGCCGCCACCGAGCCGCCGCCGGGCGTCGGCGTCCTGGCGGCGGTCTGCTCCGCAAAGGAGCTCAGGCTGAGGGCAAGCAACGGATGTGTCGGGATCATGCAGGCGTCCGCGCAACGGGGAAGGCAAGCCGGCGAGTCTAGCCGCCGGGGCCGCGCACACGAGGCGCTCATCGCGGGCCGGCGGGCGAACTCGTCGTGGATGGGCGCCGCCCATCGGCGGACAGAATCCGCGTCCGTCCGCACGCTGCTCAGGCCAAGCAGTCCGTGTCGCGCCGAGGCAGGAGGGCCCTCCGAAGGCACATCAAGGACCTGCGAAAGCGGCCAGACTGGCAGGCTCTCCGCCGCAGTGGCATGAAAACACTGTGGAGAACCGTGGCGAGCGGGAGACGATCGAACTCCTGCGGTCGACAGAACCGGCTGAAGCCCGCCGCCGGCCAGCTCAAGCCTGGCGTGCCCTGCTCCCTGGCCCTGAGCCGCCGACGGCAGGCCCCTTTCCGCAGCCTCGCGACTCGGCTCCCGCCCGGAGACCGGGGGACCGATGTCCGGCGACCGCGCGCCCTCCAGCAGAAGAAACACCTTGACGGCCACGTGCGCTTTGGCATGGCCATTGCTCGCCTGATGAGTGGTGAGTGGCCAGGACACATCCGCGGGCTTGACGCACGCGGCAGGCGCCGTGCGCGCATCGCGTGACACGGACACGGACACGGACACGGAGCGCACTTTCATGGCGAACAAGTCGGACAACTTCACGCAACGCACACGCGAATCTCTCGCGGCCGCCGTCGAGCTGGCCACGGAGCGCAAGCATCCGGAGGTCACGCCGACGCACCTGGCGCTCGCACTCGTGGAACCCGAGGACGGTTTCATCGACGCCGTGATGCGCCACGTGAATGCACGGCGCGTCGACGTGATCGCGGACCTGCAGGGGCTGCTCAAGGGCGCACCGCGCGTGAGCGGCTCGACTCCCGGCATGTCCGGCGCCCTCGCCAGCGTCCTCGACGAGGCCTCGCGCCTCGCGAAACAGCGCGGCGACAGCTTCATCTCCGTCGAACTGCTGCTGCTTGCGCTGCTGAACAAGGGTGATGCGCCTCTCGTCGCCGCGCTCGGTCACCGCGGGCTCACGCCTGCCGCAGTGGAACACGCCCTCGCCGCCGTGCGCGGCACCCAGTCCGTGCAGAACGAGACTCCCGAAGCTGCCTTCGAGGTGCTCGACAAGTACACGCGCGATCTCACGAAGCTCGCCCGCGACGGCAAGCTCGATGTCGTCATCGGGCGCAGCGACGAGATCCGGCGCGTCATTCAGGTGCTCTCGCGCCGCACGAAGAACAATCCCGTGCTCATCGGCGAGCCGGGCGTCGGCAAGACCGCCATCGTCGAGGGTCTTGCGCTGCGCATCGTCGCCGGCGACGTTCCCGAGAGCCTCAAGGAGAAGCGCCTGCTCGCCCTCGACCTCGCGGCGCTGCTCGCCGGCGCCAAATACCGCGGCGAGTTCGAGGAGCGCCTCAAGGCCCTGCTGAAGGAAGTCGAGTCCGCCGCGGGCGGGATCATCCTCTTCATCGACGAGCTGCACACGCTCGTCGGCGCGGGCGCCGCGGAAGGCGCCGTGGATGCGGCCAACATGCTCAAGCCGGCGCTCGCCCGCGGCGAGTTGCGCTGCGTGGGCGCCACGACCGTTCAGGAATATCGCAAGCACATCGAGAAGGACGCCGCACTCGAGCGTCGCTTCCAGCCGGTGCGCGTGGATGAGCCCGGCGTCGACGACACGATCGCCATCCTGCGCGGTCTCAAGGAGACCTACGAGGTGCACCACGGCGTGCGCATCCTGGACGAGGCCATCGTCGCGGCAGCACGCCTCTCCAAGCAGTACATCCAGGGGCGCTTCCTGCCCGACAAGGCCATCGACCTGCTCGACGAGGCGGCGAGCGGTCTGCGAATCGCCATCGATTCCATGCCGCCCGAGCTCGACAACTTCGAGCGCCGGCAGCGTCAGCTCGAGATCGAACGGACCGCCTTGAAGAGCGAGGACGAACCCGACAAGCGCCGCATCGCCGATGTGACCTCGAAGCTCGAGGAGCTGAACGAGCAGGCCGGCGAGCTCCGCCTGCGCTGGCAGCGCGAGAAGCGGCTCATCGAGGCACAGCGCACCGCGAAGGAGCGCCTGCAGGCACTCGAGCGCGAATCCCTCACCGCCGAGCGGGAAGGCCGGTTCGACCGCGTGGCGGAGATCCGCTACGGCCAGATCCCGGCGAGCCAGCGCGAACTCGAGCAGCGCGCCGCGGAGATCGAGGAGCTTCAGGAGCACGGCGCGCTGCTGAAGCAGATGGTCGACGGCGAACAGATCGCGACCGTCGTGTCGCGCTGGACCGGAATCCCCGTCACGCGCCTGCTCTCCGAGGAACGCGAGCGCCTGCTGCACATGGAGGACGTCATCCACCGCCGCATGGTCGGACAGGATGCGGCCGTGACCGCGGTCTGCGACGCGATCCGTCGCTCGCGTACGGGCCTCGCTTCCCCCACGCGCCCCATCGGCGCCTTCCTCTTCATCGGCCCGACGGGCGTGGGCAAGACGGAGCTCGCGCGCAGCGTGGCGGACTTCCTTTTCAACGACGAGCGCGCGATGGTTCGCCTCGACATGTCCGAGTACATGGAGAAGCACAGCGTGTCGCGGCTCATCGGCGCGCCCCCGGGCTACGTCGGCCACGAGGAGGGCGGCGCGCTGACAGAAGCCGTGCGCAGGCGTCCGCACTGCGTGCTGCTGCTCGACGAGGTCGAGAAGGCGCATCCCGACGTGTTCCACGCCCTGCTGCAGGTGCTCGACGACGGACGCCTGACGGACGGCCAGGGGCGCACGGTGGACTTCACCCAGGCGCTCGTGCTG
The DNA here is from genome assembly GCA_038212275.1 of Planctomycetota bacterium. GTDB lineage: Bacteria > Planctomycetota > B15-G4 > B15-G4 > B15-G4 > JBBQUR01. Next base: position 116,604 of record JBBQUR010000004.1, on the reverse strand, counting down.
ATGACCAGCAACATCGGCACGCTCGAGGACGTGAAGCGCTTCTTCAGGCCCGAGTTCCTCAACCGCCTCGACGAGATCGTTGCCTTCGAGCCGCTGAAGCCCGAGGCGCTGCACGACATCGTGCGCATCCAGATCGACCGGCTGCGCAAGCAGGCGGCCGTGAACGGAGTGGAGCTCATCGTCGACGACGAGGCGCTGTCCTTCCTCGCCCGCATCGGCTACGACCCCGCCTACGGCGCGCGGCCGCTCAAGCGCGCCATTCAGAAGCACGTGACCGACCTGCTGGCGCGCGAAATGATCGCGGGCCGCATCGGCGTCGGCGACAAGGTGGAGGTCTCGGCTGCAGGCGACACTCTGCAGTGCCGACGCGTCGGCTCCAGCGAGACCGTCGCGAGCTGAGCCGCCGTGCCGCGATCGGCCGCGATCGGCGAGGTGCCGCACGCTGCGACGCCGGCGCGGGGTGGAGCGGCCCCCGCCGGCGCGCTAACCTGCGGCCCCGGAGTTGACCGCCATGCAGCACCTTCGTGTCTGACGCCTCGCGGGCCCCGCGCGCAGGGCACGACTCAAGCCCGCGCGACGGCAGCCGGATCGCCGATGCCGCGGCTCTCCTGAGGCCGGCCCACTGGGCCAAGAACGTCGTCGTGCTCGCGCCGCTGGTCTTCGCGGGACGGCTGCTTGATCCGCCTTCCGTACGCCTCGCGCTGCTCACCGCCGCCGCGCTGTGCCTGTTGTCATCGGCCGGCTACGTGCTCAATGACGTCCACGATGCGCCGGCCGACGCCCACCACCCGGCCAAGCGTGACCGACCACTGGCGCGCGGCAAGTTCGGGACTGGCGCGGCCGCCGCCCTCGCCGTCGGATGTCTTGCGGGCGGACTGGCCCTCGCGCGGGCGGTGCAGCAGAGCGCACCGCCGCTCTTCACGAGCGGGCTCGGCGCGCTTGGCGTCTTCGACCTCTCGCTGCTTTATGTGGGCCTGACGCTTGCGTACACGCTGCTGCTCAAGCGAGTGCTCGTGCTCGACGTGGTCGTCCTGTCGCTCGGCTTCGTGCTGCGCACGTGTGCAGGCAGCGCGGCCCTGCAACTGCTTCCCTCGCGCTGGTTGCTCCTGTGCGGCTTCTGCCTGGCCTTGTTTCTCAGCCTCGGCAAGCGCTGCCTCGAACTGCGCCAGCTCGGGCCCGGCACCCTGCTCACCCGCCCGATGTTCGCGGCCTATCCGCTGCCGCTTGTGGGACGCCTCCTGGATGTCTCGGCGCTGCTGTGCGTCGGCAGCTACGTGGCGTACAGCGCAGCCGCCGACACCGTGGCCCACGTGGGTTCGCGCGCACTGCTGCTCACCGCGCCAGTCGTCGCGCTGCTGGTGCTGCGCCATCTGCGCCGCATCCACGCCGGTCGGGGCAGCGATCCGGTGAGGATGCTGCTGACCGATCCCGTGAGCGTGGGCGGGTTCTTCGTCTGGCTGGGCGGCGTCGTGACGGTGATCTACAAGCCATGGTGAAACCGCCCGCTTCGACCTACACCATTCTGCACCGCGACAAGACGCTGCTCGTCGTGAACAAGGCCGCCGGCGTACTCACCGTGGCGGCGCCCGGCTCCCGCGAGCGGTGTCTCCTCGATGACCTGCGGCGCGATGCGCTGCCGGTCGCGCCCGTGCATCGGCTCGATCGCGAGACGAGCGGCGTGCTGCTTCTGTGCCTTGCGAAGGCGCACAGGGCCGCGCTCGAGGCGCTGTTTCGCGGACACGAGGTCACCAAGGAGTATCTCGCGCTCGTGCACGGCATCCCGCACACCCGCAAGGCCACGATCGACGTGCCCATCCTCGACGAGGGAGCCACGGCGCGCGTCGATCGCCGCGGCCAGCGCGCCGTCACGCACTACGAGGTCAGGCAGATCTTCCAGGGCGGCGGCGCTGCCGGCATGCCGGCTCCGGTCTCGCTGCTGCACGTCCGCCTCGACACGGGACGGCACAACCAGATCCGCGTCCACCTCGCGCACCTCGGACACCCGCTGCTGGGAGACCGCAAATACGGCCGCAAGGCGGATCCGGCGCGCGCGCGATCCGGCGCGGCGGCACCTCGGCCGTCACGCTGCATGCTGCACGCCGAGCGCATCGTGCTGCGGCACCCGGCCTCGGGAGCGACACTCGACGTGCGCGCCCCGCTGCCGCCGGACTTTGCCGAGTGGCTCGCGAGGCTTGCTGCCGGCGGGCGCGGCCCGGTCACCGATTGCGGGAACGGGCCAGCAGGTAGATCACGGTCATGACCGCCTGCGCCGCGCTGGCGACGTACGTCAGCGCGGCCGCATCGAGCACCTTCTTGGCACCGGTCAGTTCCTCGGCGTCGAGCATCCGCGTGCTCTCGAGCATCAGCAGCGCGCGCCGGCTCGCATTGAATTCCACGGGCAACGTGACGATGGCGAAGAGCGCGTACACCGCGGCAAGCCCCGCTGCCGCCAGCACGAGCGTGGACCCGAGTTCCGGTGACGAGCGTCCCAGGAAGTACGATGCGATCAGCAGCCACACCCAGGCCTTGCTCGAGAAGGCGGCCACGGGGAAGAAGGCCTGTCGAAAGGTCAGCGGCCTGTAGCCATCGGCATGCTGGAGCGCGTGGCCCGTCTCGTGCGCCGCGATGCCGAGCGCGGCGATGGAGCGGCTCGCGAACACTCCCTCCGAAAGCCGCAGCGTGCGATCGCGCGGATCGTAGTGATCCGTGAGCTGGCCGGGCACGGCCTCCACGGCAACCTCGCGCAGGCGGTCCGCGTCGAGCAGGCGGCGTGCGACCTCCGCCCCGGTGACACCGGAGCGGGCGCCTACCTTGGAGAACTGCGTGTAGGCGGACTTCGTCCGCCAGCTCGCCCAGAGCGCGAACAGCGCAGGCGGAATGGTCAGGATCAACCACAGCGGGTCGAAGATCATGGTCGTCAGACTCCATCGCGCCCCGTCGCAGGGACGCATGCGGGATCAGGGGCCTCTTGATGGCTCAGCCAGGGGCCGATTGCAAGCGCCGCCCCGCCCTCCGCAACTGCAGGCGGCCCGCGCGAGGGGGCAGGCCTTCAGCCTGGCAGCCCGCGGAGACGACACACGGGTGCGGACGGGACCGATCGCACCTCACGATCGCCCGCGACCGTTGGTACCATCCCGGATCGCATCCGGGCGGCCAAGGAAGCCACCGCCGACCGTCAGGCAGCTCCCGAGCGGCCTCGGGAAGAACTCTTCCACCCTCCCGTCCAAGACCCATGAGATCGTCGCGCAACGAGTCCTCGAACAAATCCCTCTGGATCACAGGACTCATCGTCCTGCTCCTCGCGGGCGGCGCCGTCGCCTGGCTCCTTGGTTCCGGCGAGGCGCCGGCCACTCCCGCCGCAGAGACCCTCGAGCATTCGACGGCCTCCCCGGAGCCGGCCACCGAATTCCACGCCCCGGCGCCGGCACGCGGCGAAGTCAAGCCGATCGAGATCGGGCCGGTGGTCACGCGGCCACGACAGGACGCTCCTGCGGTTGCCGCCGGGGGCCCGGTCGGCTGCCTCGAGGGTCATGCGGTCAACTCCGCGAACATGCCCATCGAGGGCGTGCGGATCACGCTTTTCGTCGGCAACGCCCTGCTGTCGGGCACCTTCCCGGGCGCACGGCAGGCGGTGGACGTGACCGCGATCACCGGTCCCGATGGTGCGTTCAGCCTCTGCGACGTGCCGGTCGCCCGGAACTACGTCATCGTCGGCGAGCACGACGACTACGCGCGCAGCGAAGCCAACGGGTTCTCGGTCGAGAAGGACAGCGTGACCAGCGGCGCCGTGCTCCACATGGCCGAAGGTGCCGTGATCCGGGGCATCGTGTCGCAACTCGGAGGCGGGCCGCTGCCTGGAGCACGCGTCGAGCTCTACTACACCCTCGACATGGCCTTCCTCAAGCCCGAGGAGCAGCGGCCGGCGCAGGTCGTCTTCACCGATGGCCAGGGCCGCTACGGATTCACGCACATCTCGGCCGCGAGCCTCCGCATCAATGCCCTCTACGAGGGCTTCGCGAGCCAGTCTCGCAACATCAACTACGCGCTCGAGCCTGTGCCGCGCGACCAGGAGGTCAACTTCGAGCTCGATGTCGGCGCGTCGCTGCCAGGTCGTGTCGTCAGCAATGATGGCGTCGCCATCGAGGGCGCGCGCGTCGAGGTCACCTCGCTCGCCAAGGACTATCAGGGCAGCGCGGTCGCCATCAGCGATGACGGCGGCTACTTCATCCTCGACGGCATGAGCCGCGACACCTACCAGTTGCACTGTTCTGCGGAGGGCTACAGCGAGAAGATCGTTCCCGCCGTGGACATCAGCGCCGGCAACTACAACGTGGTCATGAACCGGCAGGGCAGCGTCACGGGCTGGGTGACCAACATCGCCAACGTGCCGGTGCGCAAGTTCAGCCTGTTCCTCATGCGCGCACACATCAGCGGCGAGGCCAACTACCTGAACGACAGCCGCTCCTTCGATTCGGCCGACGGCAAGTTCAGCTACGACGGCATCGACCCGGGTTCCTACGTGCTCGAGGCACGCGCGAGCGACTTCGCGGACACTCGCAGCGAGGTCTTCACCATCGAACTCGGCATGACGCAGCCGCCGCAGGTTCGCATCCACATGCTCCGAGGCGGCACGATCTGCGGCCACGTCTACGACAGCAGCGGCGCGCCGCTGGCCCGCGCGCTCATCACGCTCAACGCGAACAATTTCATCGATTCGAGCATCAACAAGCTCTTCAAGGCCTTCGCGCCGAGCGACGAGCCTGAGCGCAAGCTGCGCGCCGGGGACGACGGCAGCTACTGCATCGACCACATCTCGCCCGGCACCTACCAGATCGTGGCGGAACACGAGAGCGCGGCCTCGCGCGTCCTGAACGACGTGGTCGTCGTGGACGAAGACGCCGGCGGCAACAACGCCGTCGACCTCACGTTGCCGCGCGGGAGCGTCATCCAGGGCCGCGCCGTGGACTCCAGCTCCGGGCCCCTGTCCTTCTGCAAGGTGCAGATCAACCTGAAGGACAACACCTACATGGATGCCGGCACGACCAATCGCGACGGCTACTTCAACTTTCCGAACCTGCGCGAAGGCAGCTACCAGATCACCGTCAGCCCGGATCGAGTGAACGACCAGCCGGTGCACCCGTTTCTGAAGCTCGTCTACGCGTCGAAGTCCATGCAGGAGGTCTACGTCGGCGAGGGCCAGGTCGTCGACGGAGTGCTCGTCACGCTCCGCGACAAGTGAGTCGCAGCCGCGCCATCAGCAGCGGCAGCAGGCTTGCATTCGCCGGCAGGAAATCGAGCTGCTGCAAGTCCTCGGGACCGGCCCAGCACAGCGACTGAGCTTCGAGCGGACGCGCTTCCGGCACGCCGCCCGCCGCTGCGCCGTGCGGCGTGCACAGCACGAAGTTCACGTGCACGAGTGCGCCCGGATACTCCCAGGTGATGTCGTGAAGCAGCGCGCCTGCCGTCACGACGAGGCCCACCTCTTCGAGCACCTCGCGTTCGGCGCACGCGCGCACCTCTTCGCCCGGCTCGAGCTTGCCGCCGGGAAACTCCCAGGTGCCCTGCCAGCTCCGTCCCGCAGGCCGTGTCTGCACGAGCACGCGCCCTGCATGGATCACGAGCGCGGCGGCAACCTCCCGTGGCCTGCGCGCCCCGCCTGCCCCGCCCATCTCACCCATCTCACTCGTCTCGCCCATCAGGCGATGACCTGCGCAGTGTGCAGGGAGTCCGTCATCGCGGGCGCGCTCACGGCGCAGCGCCCGAGACCGGATGCCAGCGGTACCAGCCGGACATGAGGATCGAGCCGGCCACGGCGACGTTCAGGCTCTCGACATCGGGATCCTGCGGCACGCACACGGCCTCGCAACCCGGGAGCTCCGGGACGCCGCGCGTTTCGTGCCCGAGCAGCAGCAGGCAGCGCGCGGGGAGCTCGGCAGCGCGCGCGGGCGTCGCGCCGACGCCCGGAGAGACGGCCCCCAGCATGGCCAGGTCCAGCCGCCGCGCGAGTTCAGGCAGTGCCGCCAGTTCGATCGGCGCCACGGCGAGGCGAAACGCCGCACCGGCCGACGAGCGCACGACCTTCGGACCGAACGGGTCGGCGCTGCCTGGTGCGCACAGACAGGCGCTGGCTCCGAACGCGCGCGCCGAGCGCAGCAGCGTGCCGACGTTGCCGGGATCCTGCAGGCCGCACAAGACGACGAGCAAGGCCGGGCCGCGATCGGCCACGCGACCGTCCCAGGTCGCTGGAAGCGGCACCTCGGCCAGCAGGCCCGCCGCGGACTCCCGATCGGACAGCCGATCCGCACGCCGCTGCGTCAGCAGCACGACGGCCGCACCCGCCGCGCTTGCCGCCGCGACCGCGGCATGTCCGGCAAGCTCCGGGGCGACGGCCACCAGCCGCGGCGTCAATCCGGCCGCCAGGGCTTCGGCGAGCAGCAGCTCACCTTCGACGAGACAAGCCTGCGCCGCGCGCCGTCCCTGCGGCGTGAGCAGAGAGCCAAGCGCCGCGAGCTGCGCCTTCGTCGCGGGAGGCCACGCCTGCGAGTGTCCGTCCGGTGCGCTGCCGCCCGGCAGCCGACCACCCGCCCCGTGACCGGGCGCGCGCTCGTTCATCGGCCGCGCCAGAGATGCGTGACGCGCCGATCTCCGCCAGGCCGCGCCCAGCCGCCGGACATCTCGCGGCTGTTGTGGTCCAGCACGAAGCGGCCGTCCGGCGCGACGAAGATGAGGCCCGAGCAGCCGCGCTCGTCGCCCGGAAAATCCACCAGTTCCGCGAGGGCCGACGCCGCCGCATCCGCGGGCTGCAGGCCCTCGGACACCAGCTGCGCGCAGCGGCGTGCGGTGCCCTGGCGCAGCAGCACCTCGCCGACGCCGGTCGTCACGCAGGCGCCCTCCCCGTCGGCGGCCCAGAATCCGGCGCCCACGATCGGAGAGTCGCCGATGCGACCGCTGCGCTTCAGGCTCATGCCGCCCGTGGAGACCGCCGCGGCCACGTGTCCACCGCGATCCAGCGCGACGGCTCCCACCGTGTCGAGCCAGGGCGTCGGCCCTGCAGGCGCCGCCTCGCGACAGCGCTGCGCCCAGATCCTCCGTGCACGCTCGGTCACCAGCGCCGACTCGTCGCAGGCCGTCACGCCCGCGAGCGCAGCGACGTCGTCGCTGCCCGGCGCGCCGACGAAGCGACCGTAGTCGCCGTCGGCGCAAAGGTGCTCGGCCAGCAGCACGGGGTTCATGCAGCGCCGCACGCCGGTGACTCCGCCGAAGCGTCGCGATGCACCGTCCATGAAGCCCGCATCGAGGCAGACGCGGCCGTCGCGATCGAGCACCGCACCGCGCCCCGCATTCATGATCGTGTGCGACTCCATGTGCACGACGGCGGCACGCACCGCGGCGCGCGCATCGCCGCCCTCCAGCGCGGCAAGTCCGGCCTCCAGCGCGGCCGCGACTCCCTCAAGATACTGTCGACGGTCTTCCTCGCCGTCGAGATCGCCGGCACCGCCATGCACGATGAGGATCGGCTCGCCCCGGGCGCCGCGCGCGCTCACCACACCACCATCCAGAGCGCTTTCAGATATTCCGTCTCGGGGCAGTTGAGCAGGATCGGATGATCCGGCGCCGCGCCGGTCTGCTCGATGAGGCGCGCACGACGGCCCGCCTTGCGCGCCGCCGTGGTGACCAGCTCGCGGAACTCGCCGCCGGACAGCAGTCCCGAGCACGAACACGTCAGCAGCAGCCCGCCGGGCTTCAGCACGCCGAGCGCAAGCCGGTTGAGGTCGTGATACTTGCCGTGACCCGCCTCGATGTCCTTGCGCGTCGGGATGAACTTCGGCGGATCCACCACGATGACGTCGTAACGCCGCGCGGTGCCTGCGGACTGCCGCAACCAGTCGTACACGTCGGCATGCACGAAGTGCACGCGCTTCTGGTTCAGGTTGGCGTTGAGCTGCGCCACCGCGAGCGCTTCCTCGTCGAGGTCCACGCCCGTCAGCGAGGCGGGGCTGCCGAGCACGCCGGCCGCCAGCGCGAATCCGCCCGTGTAGCAGCAGAGGTCCAGCACGTCGCCGCCGGCAACCCAGGGCGCGAGGGCGCGGCGATTGTCGCGCTGGTCGCAGAAGAAGCCCGTCTTGTGGCCGGTCTGGAGGTCCACCTGGTAGCGCACGCCGTGCTCGCGCAGCCGCAGCGTGCGCGGACAATCGTCGCTGGCGACATCCAGCGCCTGGCAGCCCTCCAGGTAGGCCGTGCGCTCCGACATCGTGATGCGGTGATGCAGCGTGCCGAGCCTGCCGTGCAGCAACGGGAGCAGCTGATCGAGCCAGTTGATCCAGCCCGCGCTGTGCAGCTCGATGGCGAGCACGTCACCGAGCTTGTCCACGATGAGACCGGAGAGTTCGTCGCCCTCTGCGTGGATGACGCGGAAGGCGTCGCCGCTGTCGCGCAGGCCGGGAATCCGGTCGCGCAGCGAAATCGCCCGATCCACCGCGGCAGCGAGCGCCGTGTCGTCGAAGCGCGTGTCGCCATCCGTGAGCCGGCGCACGCCGATGTCCGAGTACGCGTTCCAGAAGCCGTCGCCGAGCATCACGCCCTCGGGAGAGCGCAGGCTGACGAGGGAGCCGTTGGGCGCGTTCTGCGGCGGGCGCACGAGCAGGCCCTTGCGCACGAAGGGGTGCGGACTGGGATGAATGCGCAGGTCGGCGTAGGGCGGTCGCGCGACGGGGCGCTCGGTCGTGTCGGCAGGTTCGTTCAGGACCCGCTCCCCGCCGGCGTGGCCGGTGCGACGGGTGCAGCGGGCGCCTGGCCCGTCACCGGGTGGCCGCGCTCATCCAGGATGCGCACGGGGGGCAGACCGAGCTCGCTCAGCTGAGGCAGCACGGTCTTGCCATCGCCGACCAGCACGAGCAGCAGCTGGTCGGTCTGGAGCAGCTCGGGCGCAAGCGCGTCGAGCTGAGCCGCAGTGACACCCGGCAGCGCGGCGACATCGCGCGCGAGCTCCTGCGGCGAGCCGCCACGGTCGCGCACGACGAGCCAGGTGCCCACGGTGGACCCGAGACTCTCGAAGCCGGAGACGAGTCGCGCGAGTGCCGAGGCCGACGCACCCGCCGCTTCCTCCGGAGCGATGCCGCCCGCGCGCGCACGCTTGAACTCGGCGATGAATTCGGCGAGGGAGTCGCCGGTCACATTCGTGCGCACGGCCGCATTCGCGATGAAGACGCCCTGGTCGGGCTGCCGGGCGAAGCTGCTGCCGGCGCCGTAGGTGTAGCCGTGCTCCTCGCGCAGATTCCTGTTCAGCCGGCTGGTGAACGAGCCGCCGAACAGCGTGTTGAAGACATCGGACGGCACGCGGCGCGCATCGGTGCCGCGCTGGCCGGGCATCACGAAGCGCACGACCGTCTGCGAGGCGTCGGGACGGTCGACGAGCACCACGCGGACGCCGGCCGCCGGCGGGACGGGCGTCGCTGCGGCGACGAGCGGTGTTCCCGCCGCAGGCCAGTCGCGATCCAGCGTGTCCGCGATGGCGGACGCCTCGTCGGCGCTCACGTCGCCCGTCACGATGAGGAGCGCCCCGGCGGGCTGCGCAAGCGACGCGTGGAAGGCGCGCACTTGATCGAGTTCCAGGGCCGCGACGGTCTCGGGAAAGCCGCCCGAGGGCCGTCCGTAGGGATGGTCCTCGCCGAACCAGGTGGCAGCGGCCACCTGGCGCGCCACGGTGTTCGGGTCGTCCAGGGCTGCGCGCAGATCGTCCACGCTGAGGCGCCTCACGCGCTCGAAGTCCGCGGCGTCCAGGCGCGGCACCGTCACCGCGTCGTGAAAGAGCGCGAGTGCGCCGTCCAGGTTGCGCTTGAGCACCTCCACGGCGACGGTCGTCTGTCGCGCCTGACTGTTCACGGAGAACTCCGCGCCAAGCTGCTGCAGCGCATCCGCGAAGGCCGCGCTGTCGCGACTGCCGGCGCCTTCCTCCAGCATCGACGCCGTCAGTTCCGAGAGCCCCGCCTGGGCGCGCGTCTCCGCCAGGCGCCCGCCCGGCAGCACGAGCGTCACGTTGACGAGCGGCAGTCCGGGACGCTGCAGGTGCCAGACTTCCAGGCCGGACGGACGCGTCGGCAGCGCGACGGGCACGGGCGGCGTGAAGCGCGTCGGCGTCGTGTCGAGCGCGGGCTGCGTGTCGCGCGCCGTCGTCGCGGGCAGGCTGCCGTCGGGCAGGACGGACATCGTCAGGCGCCGCGCGGGGTCGAGCACCTGGCGGGCCCAGCCGCGCACGCTGGCAGGCGTCGCATGCCGGTAGCGGTCGAGATCGCGTTCGAAGCCGTCCGGCGTGCCGTAGAAGAAGAGGTAGCGGTTGAGGCTGTCCGCGCGCGCGTGCAGCGACTCGAGCTCCGAGACGGCGCCGGTCTCGATGCCCGCCACCGAGCGCTGCAACTCCTCGGCGGTCGGGCCCTCCTCGCGCAGCCGTCCGATTTCGTCGTCCACCGCGGCGGTCACGGCGGCGAGGTCGGCGCCGGGCGCCGTCGTCACGACCACGGTGAACAGACTGCCGAGGAGCTGACTCTGCTGGTAGGCCGCGACATCGACGGCCGTGCCGTCCTTCACGACGAGGCGCTGATAGAGGCGGCTGTTCCGGCCGCCGGCCAGCGCGTCCGCCGCGAGATCCATCTCGGCATCACCGGGCGCCAGCGTCGCGGGACTGTGCCACGTGAAGCTGAGGCGCGGATATTGCACGGCGTCCTGCAGCGTGATGCCGCGCGGTCCGTCCAGCATCACGGGATCGACGTGCGTGGCGGGCGGCTCGGGGCCCGGCGGCAGGTCGCCGAAGTACTGCGCCACCCACGCTCGCGCGGCGGCGGGATCGAAATCCCCCACGATGCAGAGGCTGGCATTGTTCGGGACGTACCAGCGTGCGAAGAAGTCCTGCACGTCCGGGACCGACGCCGCGACGAGATCCTCGTGCCTGCCGATGACCGAGATGTGATACGGGTGGCCCGGCGGATACATCAGTTCGGAAACGAGCAGGTCCGCCTTGCCGTAGGGCGTGTTCTCGCTGGTCTGGCGGCGCTCGTTGCGTACGACCTCGCGCTGCAGGTCGAGCTTTTCCTGCGTCATCGTGCGGCCGAGATTCTCCAGCCGGTCGGCCTCCAGCCAGAGCAGCGTCTGCAGCAGCGCCGGCGGACCCCAATCGAAGTAGTTGGTGCGATCCTCGCTCGTGCTCGCGTTGTTCGCGCCGCCGCCGCCTTCCATGATCCCGTCGAAGGCGCCCGTCGGCACGCGCTCCGTGCCCATGAACATGAGGTGCTCGAACAGGTGCGCGAAGCCCGAGCGTCCGGCGACCTCGTTCTTGCTGCCGACGTGATACCAGAGATTCACCTCGACGCGCGGCAGCGTGTGGTCCGGCGCGAGGATCACCGACAGGCCGTTGTCGAGCACGTAGAGCTCGTGCGGCACCTCGATGCGATCCTGCCCGTGCAGGGCGGTGGGAGCGACCAGCGCGAGAAGGGCGGCCAGGGCGAGGGTGCGCATCGTCGCGCTCCGGGAGGAGAGGAAAGGGCGACTACTGTGCCATCACCGCCCCCGTGCCGGCCAGACTCCGGCGGCACGGGGCTGCCCCGCGCCCGCGCAGGCTGGACGAAACGCCCGCCACCGCCGCGGAGCCGAAGCCTTCAGCTCTGGAGCAGGCGCTCGGCGGCCGCGAGCACGTGCTCCGGCGAGATCTCCCGCATGCAGCAGTGATGCGCGGGCTCGGGCAGCGGACAGATCTTCTTGTGGCAGGGGCTGCAGGCGACGCCGGTGCGAACGAGCACGCTGTGCTGCAGGTTGGTGTTCGAGAAGCGCGGGTCCGTGGGACCCAGCAGCGCGACGCATGGCACATCGAAGGCCACGCCGACGTGGCGCGGCCCGGCGTCCGTCGCGATGAGCAGCGACAGCTTCGACATGATCGCCTTCAGCGTGCGCAAGTCGATGGGATCCTCCGCGGCACTGGCGACAGGACTCTTTGCGGCCGCTGCGATCGCGCGCACGTCGCGCTCCTCGCCTGGGCCGCAGAACAGAATCGTGCGGCCCCCGTGCCGCGTGTGCAGGGCATCGGCCACAGCAGCCCAGCGCTCCGGATACCACAGCTTGCTTGGCCCGAAGGACGCACCGCCGTGCATGCCGTAGAGCGGCGCCCCGTCGGCCAGGCCGTGTCGCTCGAGCCAGGCCTGCGCACGCTCTTCATCGGCCGCGGTGGCGACGAGTCGCGTGCGGTGATCGCCGCGCGGCACGCCCACGTGCTCCACCAGCCGGAAGTAGAACTCGACCATCGGCTGCGGCATGCGGTGGAAGGGCGGCTCCGGCGCCGAGGGCACGACGTCCGTGAGCAACAGCTGCCGGCCGCCGCCGCCGTAGCCGACGCGGCGCGAGGCGCCTGTGCGCCAGATCATCCAGGCCGAGCTGAAGGAGTTGGCCATGATCAGCGCGAGGTCGAAGCGCGTGGAGCGCAGCGTGCGGGCCTCCGCGGCCAGCGCGGCGGCGCCGCCCTTCGAGCGGCGCGAGGCCAGCGGACGCAGCTCGTCCAGGCAGGGCAGTCCCTCCAGCAGCGCCGTCGCACTGCCGGGGCCGACGGCCGTGATGCGCGCCTGCGGCCAGTGCGCCCGCAGCGCGAGCAGCGCCGGCGTGCTCATCACGGAGTCGCCGATGGGATTGGGCAGGCGCACGAGGATCTGCCGTGGCGACGACGCGTCCGCCCCCGGCAGACCCATGCTCAGCGGGCCTGCTTCGGCGTGGCGTCGGCGGCGATGCGCGCGAGCGTCGCCGTCGACGAGTAGCCGGCCTTCACCGCGGCAAGCACCACCTTGCCGCCATGACTCTCCACCCAGTCCGCGCCGACGACGCCCTTGTCCTTCCAGTCGGCGCCCTTCACGAGCACGTCGGGGCTCAGGGTGCGGATGAGCTCGAGCGGCGTGTCCTCCTCGAACACGGTCACGAGCGACACGCACTCGAGGCCCGCGAGCAGCGCCGCACGATCCTGCTGGCCGTTCACGGGGCGCCCCTCGCCCTTGAGGCGCCGCACGCTGTCGTCGGCGTTCACCGCGACGACGAGCACGTCGCCGAGCGCCCGTGCCTCCTGCAGGTACTGCAGGTGCCCGACGTGCAGCACGTCGAAGCATCCGTTGGTGAAGACGACGCGACGACCCGCGCGCCGCTCGAGCAGGACCCGCTCCGCGAGGTCGCCGCGCGAGAGCAGCTTGCTGCCGCTCGACACGGTGTCATGCAGCGCCCGCTCGATCTCCACGGGCGTCACGGCGACGACTCCCACCTTCTGCACGACGATGCCCGCCGCCAGCGTGGCAAGGCGCATGGCATCGTCGATGCCTGCACCGGCGGCGAGCGTGAACGCCATCACGGCCAGCACGGTGTCGCCGGCGCCCGTCACGTCGTAGACCGAACGCGCCACGGCGGGGATGCTCCACTCCTGGCTGCCGTCCGCGAGGCAGCAGTACATGCCCTTCGCGCCGAGCGTGATGACGGCCGCATGCAGCTTCGCGATGCGGCACAGCTCCAGCGCGGCCCGCCGGATGCCGTCCGGCTCGTCGAGGGAGATGCCCGTGGCGGTCTCCGCTTCCAGCTTGTTCGGCGTGATGATGTGCGCGCCGCGATAGCGCTCGTAGCTGCGGCCCTTCGGGTCGACCAGCACGCGCGGCCCGCTCTTTGCGCGGCAGAGCCGCTCGAGCACTCTCTCCGTGAGCACGCCCTTGCCGTAGTCCGACACGACCACGATGTCCACGCCCTGCATCTGCGCCTCGATGCGCTCGAGCAGCGTGGCCTCGATGGCCGCATCCAGCGGACGCACCTGTTCTTCGTCGATACGCAGCAGTTGCTGGCTCTGGCTCACCACGCGGGTCTTGCGGATCGTCGGACGGCTGGCGTCCGTGACGAGGTCGCCGGCATCGATGCCGTGCGTTCCGAGCAGCTCGCGCACGCGTGCGGCGGCTTCGTCGCGCCCCACCACCGACACGCAGCGCACCTCCGCGCCGAGCGCGGCGAGATTCGAGGCGACGTTGCCGCAACCTCCCAGCAGGTGCTCCTCGCGCGTGGCCGCCAGCACCACGATCGGCGCCTCGGGCGACACGCGCTCCGTCGAACCATACTGGTAGCGGTCGAGGATCATGTCCCCCACGAGCAGGATGCGCGGCGGGCGGGCCGGGTGCAGCAGTCCGGAGAGACCGGGACTCATGGCGCACCTCGCGCAGGGCTCGCGCCGGGCGCAGCGCCGCCGGTCTGCGCGGCGAGGCGCAGCACGGCCCAGCGCAGCAGCGGCAGGTTCAGCTCGTGATGACCGGTGATCTCCAGCGCCTCGCCTCCCGGCCGCTCCAGCACGTTCACGCGCGGTCGGTAGTGGCGCAGCATGTCCATGTTCGCCGTCGCGAAGCCTTCCACGGTCTCTCCAAGATTGCGCGCCACGTTGAGCGCCTTGACGAACACCTCCGGCAGCACGACGGCCGAGCCCATGTTCACGTAGACGCCGTGCGACAGCCGCGCGACGATGGAGGCCAGCAGGCGGAAGTCCGCCATCGACGCCTGCCCGATGGCGGCGCCGTCCGCATTGCCGTGCATGTGCACCGTGTCCGTGCCGAGTGCCACGTGCACCGTGACCGGAATGCCGAGTCGCGCAGCCGAGCCGAGCACGGACATCGAAGCATTGGGCAGCTTCTGCTCCGCGATCGTGCGACCGAGCGCGGCGCCGAGGCCGATGTCTTCCCGGACGGCGCGGTGCGCCGCCTCATTGAGCGCAGCCGCCGTCTCCGACACCATCCCCCAGCTGCCGTTCTCGAGGCCTGGCCCCACGTCCTCGGAGCTGTGCCCCACGGCGGCGATCTCGTAGTCGTGGATCGCGCCCGAGCCGTTCGTCGCCAGAGCCTGGATGAAGCCGCGCTCCATGAGGTCGATCAGCAGCGGCGACAGGCCGGTCTTGATCACGTGGCCGCCAAAGCCGAACAACACCACGCGACCCTGCACGCGCGCGTCGACGATGCGTTCCGCCAGCCTTCGCAGGGCCCGCGCGCCGAGCACGTCGGGCAGGCTGTCGAGAACGTCGGGGCCCCCGGCGGGCACCTCCACGGCGCGTGCGAACAGCGCCGTGCTCACGCGGTGGCTGCGGTTGCTCACCGAGGAAGTCACGACGCGCGAGAAGTCCAGCGGCTTGAAGTCCATGGCACCCGGCGAGCGGAAGGAATCAGGCATCGTTTGTAACCTGCGCGACCGGCGCACGGGAATCACCCGCTGCCGCGGCGCGCGCGAGCCGCTCGGCCCGCACGGCGTGACGCCATCGGTCATGCAGCCAGAGGTACTGTTCCGGGTGGGCGCGGACGCGGGCCGCGAGCGAGGCCGAGATCCGCGCGACGACGTCGCGCTCGGCCTCCTCGGGCGGCAGGTCGGGCCGGGCGGTGATCGGCGCCTCGAAGATGAGCCGGAAGCGGAGCGTCCCCGGCTCGCGCAACAGGTAGGAGGGCAGGGCCGCAGCCCCGAAGCGTCGGGCCATCACCCCGACCACCCTGTGGTGGCTCGAGGGCGCGCCAAGGAAGTCCATGATCACGCCGCCGCGTCCCGCGTTCTGATCGAGGAGGATTCCGACGGCCTCCCCGGCGCGCAGGATCCGCACGAGCTGCGCGGCCCCGCCGTCCTTCGGCACGCTGCCTCGGGTGAACTGCTGACGATGCGCCAGCAGGCGGCTCTCCAGGAAGGGATTGTCGAGGCGCCGGGCGACCACCCACATCGGCGCGAACAGGCGGCCGACCAGCAGCGGACCGAGTTCCCACGCCCCGAAGTGGGCGCCGCAGATGAACACGCCGTGACCGGCATCAAGCGCTGCCTGCAGATGTTCGGCGCCTTCCACCGTGACGATTTCGGCATCCGGCACACCTCGGCGCAACGCCCGCTCCACCAGCATCGGCTCCACGGTGTTCAAGCCGAGCGTGCGGAAGGCCCCCGCGACAATCTGGTCCGCGCGTCGGCCGTTGCAGCCGGGTCCCAGCCGTTGCAGCACGAGCTCGCGGGCATGTCGCCGCCGTCCCGGAAGCACGATGGCAGCCAGTCTGGCCAGGCAGCGCGTGCCCGCAAGGACCAGCGCGGCAGGCAAGCGGCATACGCACGCCATCGTTGCCGCCAGCAGCACATCCTCGCACCGATACCGGAACATGCTGCGCGCACGGCTCATGGTCCACTCGGTATCACGGGAAGGACGCGCCGCAGTGCAGCATGTTGCCGGACCGCCGGATTTCCGGGCTGCGCGTTTGCTCTCGCAAAGTCTGCTGATATCCTAGCGACCAGTGTTGCGGGCCATGCGGTTGCCCTCATCAGGCTTAAAACTCTTCTCCCCTTCTTCCCCTTTTCCCTAGAGTTTCCGCTTGGTCCGCCCTTGCGACGAGGATCCGGGGATCCTCGTCGGCCCGTGACCGATGCACGGCACGCCCGCTTCGCGAGGGCTGTGCGCATCGGTGTCGCGATGGCGCAGCGTCTCGAGAGACGAGGGACCGACGCGCGCGCCACGGGCCGCGCTCAGTGGCCTGCCGCGGCTTCCGTGGAATCCAGCGCCGAGGCGACGCGCGCTCGCGGCACCGACGCCGCCGGCGCCGCGTCGACCGGCGCGGCCTCGGCGTCCGCCGGACCGTGCGCCGTCGCCTGCTTCTGATCGTACTCGCGCAGCGTCAGCGAGAGCGCCTTGCTCACGCCGTGCTCCTGCATCGTGATGCCGTAGAGCGTGTCGGCGTAACTCATCGTGCGGCGCGCGTGCGTCACCACGAGGAACTGGCTGCCGCCGAGGAAGTCCTCGAGCACCGTGCAGAAGCGGTCGATGTTCGTCTCGTCGAGGGCCGCATCCACCTCGTCGAGCATGCAGACGGGACTCGGCTTCGCACGGAACAAGGCGAACAGCAGGCCCACTGCCGTGAGCGTGCGCTCGCCGCCCGACAGCAGGCTGATCGAGCGCGGGTCCTTGCCCGGCGGCGCGGCCACGATCTCGATGCCCGCCTCGAGGACGTCCACGCCCTCGACGAGAAAGACGTCGGCGCGGCCGCCGTGGAACAGTTTGCGGAAGATGTGCCGGAAGTGCTCGCGGATCAGCTCGAAGGTCTCGACGAAGCGCTCGCGCGATTCGCGGTTCACCATCGAGATCGTGTCCATGAGCGTGCCGCGCGCGGCGAGCAGGTCGTCGCGCTGGCCCACGAGGAAGCTGAGGCGCTGCTCGACCTCGGCCAGCTCGTCCAGCGCCGCGAGGTTCACATTGCCCATGCGCGACATGCGTTCCCGCAGGCGCTCGATCTCCGCCTCGATCGACTCCCAGTCCGAAAGCTCCGGATCGGCGGAGGCCGACGCCGACGCCGACGCGGTGACGTCCGCGCCGTCGGCAGGAGCCTCGCCCTCCTCGGGCTCTTCGCCCGGAAGCGGGAGCAAGGCGAGGGTGTGCGTTGCGAGGTCCACCTCGAGTTCCTCGCGCACCTTCTCGCGCAAGGTCTCGCGGTGGATCGTGGCTTCCTGCTGCCGCAGCCGCTGCTTCGAGACCGCTTCGCCGGCCACCGACAGGCCGGTCTCCGCCGTACCGACGAGGCGTTGCGCCGCGAGCAGCCGCTCGCTCACGTCGCTGGCCGTGCGCCGTCGCTCCACCAGGGCGCCGGCCGCGGCATCGCGCTCCTCGCACAGGGCCAGTTCGCGTGCCTCGAGCTCCGACGCCTCCTGCCGCAGCGCCAGTCCTGTCGCGCCCAGCGACGTGATCTCCGCCTGCGTCGTGGCCAGCTCGCCCGCCCGCTCCTCGGCAGCGCGTGCAACCTGCCGGGCCTCGCCCTCCAGCGCCTGCTGCCGCTCGCGCAGCGTCGAATACTGCAGGCGCGCCTCGGCCGCGGCCGCACGGGCCTCGCTGAGCGACTGCTCGAGCGCCTCGCGCCGGGCCTCCGCGGCCGTGGCGAGTTGCCGGTCGGTTTCCACCAGCGCAAGCAGCTCCTGCTCGCGCGCCGCGGCCGCATCGCGCACGGCGGCTTCTTCGGCCAGCGTGCGCTCCATCGCCGCGACGTCCTTCTCGGTGACGGCGAGGTCGCGCTCCAGGGTCTGCGCCTGCATGCCGACCTGCCGGCTGCGTTCCGCCGTCTGCTGCCGCTCGGCCTCGACGACCCGCGCCGCCGCCTCGCACTGCAGCAGATGCTCCTGCGCTTCTGCCAGCGCCTGCTCGTGGCCGAGCCGCGTCTGCTGCAAGGCGGCGAGTTGATCGCGCAGTTCGGCCGTCTCGGCTGCCAGCGCGTCGCACTCGGCCTGGCGCGTCACGAGGCCGCCCTCGCCACCCGACCGGCCGCCGCGCAACAGGCCGCGCTCATCGAGGATCTCGCCCTGCAGCGTGACCCATACCGTGGCGCCGTCGGCCTGGCAGTGCGCGAGCGCTTCACGATCGGGCACGAGCCTCACGTGACCGAGCAGCGCTTCCAGCGCCTCGTGCTCTCCGAGCACCTTGAGGCGGTCCAGCAGTCGCTCGCCGTCGCTCGCGCCCTCGCGCGCCCGCAGCCCGTCGCGCGGCAGCAGCAGCACGCGGCCGGCGCCCTGCTCGCCCAGGAATTGCAACGCGCCGAGAGCATCGGCACGGGAGGCGACGAGCACGGCCTCCGCACTCGCGCCGAGCGCGGCCTCGACGGCCTCGGACAGCTTGCGCGGGGCGCGCAGGCGGTCCACCACCAGGCCTTCGATGCCCGGCAGGCCGGACTCCAGCAGCGCCACGGCGCCGCGCGACACGCCTTCGCGGCGCGCGATCAGCTCGGCCAGCGTCTGTCGGCGCGAGTCGGCGGCCGTGAAACGTTCGCGCAGGCCGAGCAGCGACGCGTCGAGTGACGCGATGCCGGCCATCGCGGCCTGGCGTCCCTCGCGCGCAGCCGTCAGTCGCTCGCGCGCCTCGAGCAGCGCGCTCTCGAGGCTCTGCACGCCGGCGGTGAGCTCGCCACGCAGGTCGGAGAGCGCCTGCACCTGGCGGCGCAGCTCCGCGGCCCGCTCGCCCACGCGCGCATGGCTGGATGCGCTGGCGGCGTGACGCGCGCTGCTGTCCGCGCGACGATTGCCCTCGCGCGTGAGTTCCGACTGCCGCTCGAGCGCCGTCCGGCGGCGCTGATCGTCCGCGCCGCGCCAGTCGACGAGCGCGACCTCCGCCTTGAGGCCAGCCGTTTCACGCTCGCCCAGGCCGGTCTCGCTGGCGCTGCGTTCCGCGCGCAGCTCGTCCAGGCGCCCCGCCATCGCCTCTGCCTCGCGCCGCCGCTCGTCGAGCGCAGCCTGCAGGCCCGCCAGGCGGTCCTGCAACTGCCCGCTGCGCGCCTCGGATTCCGCGAGGCGATCCTGCACCGCGGCACGCCGTGTGGCGACGGTCTCCGCCGCGCTCGTGGACTGCCGGAAGAGTTCGGCCGCAGCATCGACCTCGGTCCGTGCCAGCGCGAGCGCCTCCTGCAGCGCGCCGTGTTCCGCGCGGCAGGTGTCGAGCAGCTCGCGCGCCTCCGCTTCCTGGCGCTCGCCGGCCGCCGCGGCTTCCGTGAGTTCGGTCACGCGTGCGCCGAGCTCCTCCCAGCGGTGGCTATAGAAGCGCGCCTTCAGCCCGCGCAGGCGATCGCGCGCGGCAAGATAGCTGCGCGCCCTCCCCGCCTGGTTCTTGAGCGAGCGCACCTGCTTCTCGAGCTCTTCGATGACATCGCCCAGGCGCAGCAGATTCTGCTCGGTGCGTTCGAGGCGCGCCTCCGTCTCGCGGCGCCGGGACCGGTAGCGCGAGACGCCGGCCGCTTCCTCGAAGATGCGCCGGCGGTCCTGCGCGTCGGCGGAGAGGATCGCGTCGATGCGTCCCTGCTCCATGATCGAGTAGGCGCCCATGCCGAGGCCCGTGTCCATGAACAGGTTGCGCACATCCTTCAGGCGCTGCGGCTGGCGATTGATGAGGTACTCGCTCTCGCCCGAACGGAACAGGCGACGCGTCACCGTGACCTCGTTGAACTCGACCGGCAGCGTGTGGTCCTCGTTGTCGAAGACGAGCGAGACCTCGGCGTAGTTGCGTGCGGGCCGTGCGCCGTTGCCCTTGAAGATGACGTCGAGCATCTCGTCACCGCGCAGCGCGGAGGCCTTCTGCTCGCCGAGAGCCCACTTGATGGCGTCGATGACGTTCGACTTGCCGCAGCCATTCGGCCCGACCACGGCTGTGAGCCCCGCCGGCAGGTGCAGCTTGGTCATGTCGGCGAAGGACTTGAAGCCGTGGATTTCGACGCTGGTCAACCGCATGGATTCAGGTCCGGGACGGGGTTCGTGACCGAGTGGAAGGCAGGCAGGTAGGCGAGACGCTGGTTGGTGCCGCCCGTGCAGCGCGGCACGAACACCTCGGTGTCAAGGCCGAGGCACTGCCAGAAGCGGCCGGCTTCGCGCCCAGCTTCGGCGCCATCGGCGCCCGGCGCCAGCCCCTGAGCCGCGTCGTAGCGATATCCGTCGCGGTCGGCGGTCAGCTTCAGCAGCTCGCGACCGCCCGGAAACGCCTGCAGATCGAGTCTGCCGAAGCGGTCGCAGCTGGCGCGCGTGGCCCGGCCGAGTCGCACGAGCGGCTCACGGTCGGTGAGCCTTCGGCGCAGGCGCTCACCGATGGCCGCGGCCAGGTCGATGCGATTGGCCCGGCCGCGAGGCCCGTCTCCCAGCAGGAGTTGCGCCGCCTCGTTCACGCCGGCCAACGCGAGTCGGCGCCGACGGGGCAGTTGCGCGGCCGACAGGCCCGTCGCACGAAGCAGGAGCTGGGCCGGCGCATCGCCGTCCCCCATGAGCGCGTCCTGGGCGGCCAGCGCGCCGAGCGCCAGGTCCGTGGCGGCCTCGAGGCCTGCCAGGAACTCGTGGACGCGTCGCGGGCCACAGCCCAGCGCGAGGCGCGCCACATTGACGGCCACCGAGGCGCTCACGACACCGTGCGGCGGCGCGGTCGCGGCGAACTGCAGCCGATCATCGACGGCCTCGGCGGCGACAGCCTGCGCCAGCAGGTCGGCGGACAGTGCGGCCACCGGAAGGCGCACGCACGGCAGCAACGCCGGCCGCGGCAACGTCCCGCGCCGCAGGATGGACAGTGCATCCAGGAAGGCCTCCGCGCTCCCGGCGTGTTCGGGCCGGATGCAGAACACGATGCGCGCGCCCCCGGCATGCACCGGCGCCACCTCCGCAAGGTGCAGCAGCAGATCGGAGAGCGCCAGGCTCCCCAGCGCCGGGCCATCCCAGTCGAGCAGGACCTCGCGCGAGAGCAGGTTGGCCAGCGTGCGCAGCTGCGGCCCGAGGGCGGCAAGGCGTTCGCGCGGATCGGCCACGCCCGCGAAAGCCGGCGCGTGCCACGGCGCCAGCGTGACGCTGTCGAGGCGCCCGCAGGAGCCGAGGTTCTCCAGCCCGATGAGCCCCTGCTCGTGCGCCCGGCACGCATCGGACGGAAAGACCTCGGCCAGCGCATAGCGCGTGAACAGCCGGCGGCTGACCTCGGTCTCGGCGGATCGGACAGCCGCGCCGTCGGCAAGGATGCCGCGCAGTTCGTGCGGCGCGAGCCCGACGAAGCGGTGCTTGCCGAGCCGCGGCGGATGCCCGCGCAGCACGAGTTCGTTGTCGACCCATTCGCGCAGCAGGGCTGCGCCGATGCTGCGCAGGCCGGACGCGAAGAGCCCGCGCTCGACCTCGGCGGCGACGGCGTCCACGACGCCGGGCGCGAGGTCCGTCGCCTGGGCCAGCAGCGCGGCGACGCGGCCCTTGCTCCAGGCCTCGGAATCTTCGCAGCGGACATCGCCGCCGCCGCGAAACTCGCGAGCGGGCGCGACCACGCCGCCGGTGTCGGCATCTTCATCGCTCGCGTCGCCAGCGCCGGACGGACCGCCGAGCAGACCCGGCGGAATGGCCCGGACGGGATCGTGCGCCGCCGTCGCGCGAATGCGCAGCAGGCCGCGGGCCCGCGCTCGTTCGTCGCGCGCGGCGCGATAGACCTGCGCCGCGGGTTCACAGCCCGCGCCGCGCAGCACCTCCTGCGCCAGCTCGGCAATCGCGTCCGCTGTCACGAGCCCCACGCGGCCTGCGTGGTTCTGGCGCGCCTGGTCCGCGAGGTAGGTCTCGATGACTCCTCGCAGGTCTGCAGCGAGCGACGGCTCGAAGCGCCCCGTCGCCGCGAGGGCGCGCTGCATCGACTGCAGCAGGCGCTCGGGGTCGAAGGGCACCTGGCGCCCGTCGCGCTTGCGCACCACGAGGCGCGCCTCGTTGTCAGGACTCCGGCGCACCATGGCCCGCCCCTCCCAGCAGGGGTTTGAGTTCGTCGAGGAACTGGTTGACGTCCTTGAACTCGCGGTAGACCGAGGCGAAGCGCACGTACGCCACCTGATCCAGTTCGCGCAGGGCCTCCATGACGAGGTGGCCGATGTACTTGCTCGCCACTTCCTTGTCGAACATCTCGTGCAGCTGGCTCTCGATGTTGGACACGATCCGTTCGAGGGTCTCGGTGGAGACCGGGCGCTTCTCGCAGGCGGCCAGCATGCCGTGGAGGATCTTGTCGCGGTCGAAGGGCACGCGTGTGCCGTCCTTCTTCACGACGCGCAGCGGCATCTCGCCCACTTTCTCGTAGGTCGTGAAGCGGCCCTTGCACTCCAGGCACTCCCGGCGGCGCCGGATCACGTCTGCCTCGCCCGAGGTGCGTGAGTCCATGACCCGGTCGTTGTTCGCCTTGCAGTATGGACAGCGCAATGCGCTGAACCTCCCTGGGGCCACCCCCGCCGCCGCGGGTCATGGCTTGTGATGAACCGCCGCGCGCTGCCTGCGCGGCTCGGGGAGTATCCCACAAGGGATGGTGTTTCCATACCCGCCGGCCACCAAATGCAGGCCGTACTGTTTCAGCGATCGATGCGCCCGAGGCCCCCGGGCTGCCTCGGATCGTGCAGCACTTCGAGCAGGACGGGCTTGTCGCTGGCCGCCCCGCGGCCATCAAGCGTCACCTCGCCGGTGACCCCTGGCTGGCCGGCGAGGCCGAGCAACCGGGTGCGCATGGCCGGGCCATCCAGCGCGGGATCGAAGACGCCCACCACGGCGCGGGCCGCATCGTAGCCGAGTGCCACCAGGTCCGTCGGCTCCTCGTGGGCCGTCGCCCGGAAGCGTGCGACGAAGGCCTCGATGAGCGGGTCGTGGCTGTCCGGATCGAAGTGCCGCGTGCGATAGGCGCCGCGCACGCGGCCCTCGAGCGCCTCGCGCACGCCGGAGCCGCTCCAGCCATCGCCACCCAGGAGGATGAGCTCGGCCACGCGCGGATCGTGCGCCGCGTTGACCATGCGCACCACGTCCGGCGAGTACGCCGCCAGCAGCACGCCGTCGGGCTCGAGTGCGGCGACCGAATCCAGCACCACATCGGCATCGGCGGCGCCGCCGTGAAAATAGAAACGCCCCGCGATGCTGCCGCCGCGCCGCAGGAATTCCTGACTGAACGCCGTGGCCAGACCCACCGAGTACGTCGACGCGAGGTCGATGACGACGGCCATCTGTTCCAGGCGCAGCGTGTCGCGCGCATAGCGGGCCAGCGCGGCCCCCGCGTCGTCGTCGCCGAAGCAGAGACGCAGCGTTCCCATGGCGGGCTCGATGAGCCGGCTGCCGGTGGCCGCCGGGGCCACGCAGCTCACGCCGAGGAAGCGTCCGGCCAGCGTCGCCACGGCGACGTTGTCGGTCGTCAGCGGGCCTATGATCACCGTGGCGCCCTGCCGCACCAGGGCATCCACGGCCGCTGAGGTGGCCTGCGGAGAGCCGCCGTTGTCCATGACGAGCACGTGCGGCCGACGTTCGGGCGGCACTTCCGACAGCGCCATGTCGATGCCCGCCTGCAGCTCGTGACCTTGCTGCTTGAGCGCGCCCTCCAGTGGCAGGATGACTCCGATGGAGTGCGGCGGCTTGCTGCAGCCGGACATCGGCGCGAACGCGGCGATCAGCGCGGGCAGGGCCGCGCACCAGAGGCGGAAGCGGAGCGAGGCCCTCACGGCGGCACCGGCATGAGCGCCTGAGCCCGGTGCGCGAGCCACGCCTCGGGATCGTCCTTGAGATGTCCGGCCAGTTCCGCGAGGTTCGGCAGCCGATGCGCGGCGAGGGCATCGAGCGCCGCGACACGCACCCAGACGCTGTCCGCGTGCGCCTCCTCGGCGAGCAGTCGGATCGCGGTCGGATTGTCGACCAGGCCGAGCGCCTCGATGATCGCGATGCGGCCCTCCACGTCCGTGCGGCGCGTGAGCGCGTCATAGAGCGCGGCGGCCGACGACGAGGCGCCGATGCGGGTGAGCGCGACGGCGGCGTTGAGGCACACCAGGCTGTCGGGGTCCTGCAGCCGGCGCTCCAGAACGCTGAGCCAGCCGCGCCACTGGCGCGTGGCCAGCGGCACATCGCGCGGGCCGGCCAGGTCCTCGCCGAGTCGCCGCACGAGCTCGATCTTGAGTTGCCGCTGGCTCGCCTCGAGCAGCTGGCGGTCGAGAGCGTCCCAGTTCCCCAGCGCGGCTTTCGCGTCGAGCTGCGCGAGCAGACTGTCCACGCGTTCGTAGTCGCCGGCCTGCAGCAGGGCGCTGGCATCGGACGAGAGCGCCTCGATGCGCTGGCGCCGCTCGGCACGCGGCAGGTCCTGGCTCAGCTCCTGCACGAGATCGAGCACGCCTGTCGCCACCGGGTCGCTGCCGCGGCGGGCAAGCTGCTCGGACAGGTCGCGCACGACGCTCTCGCCGCGCCGGTCGGAACGCCAGATGCCCTGCGCCAGCATCACGGTCAGCACGACGATCGCGAGCGCCATCGCGCCCAGCGCCATGCCGACGCGCCGGCGCCGGATGCTGCGCACCACGCGGGACACCGCCGACGGCGGCCGCGCGACGATCGCCTCGAAATTGAGGAAGCGGCGCAGGTCGTCGCCGAACTCCTCCGCGGTCTGGTAACGCCGCGCGGGTTCCTTCTCGATCGCCTTCATGACGATGGTCTCGATGTCGCGCGGCAGGCGCGGGTCGAGCTTGCTCGGAGGCGGCGGGTCCTTGGTCAGGATCTGCCGCAGCGTCACGGCGACGTCCTTGCCCGCGAAGGGCTGGTGCAGCGTGAGCAGTTCGTACAGCGTGACGCCCAGGCTGTAGATGTCGCTGCGCTCGTCCACCTTGGCGCGGCGCGTCTGGGCCTGTTCCGGGCTCACGTAGGCGGGCGAGCCGACGAAGTCTCCCGTCGCGGTGACCAAGCCGTCGCCGGCGCCCTTGGCCAGCCCGAAGTCCGACAGCTTGATATGGCCGTCGCGGGCAAGCAGCAGGTTGCTCGGCTTGATGTCGCGGTGGATGACGCCGTGCGCGTGCGCGTGCCGCAGCGCATCCGCGGCATCGGCCGCGAGGGCAGCCGCCATCGGCGCGTAGTTGCGCAGGTCGATGACGATGCCGTCCTCGATGCGCGGATCATCCGGCAGCGTGCCGATGAGTTTGCGGCCTTTCGCCCACGCCGTGATGTCCTGATCGAGGCCGGGTCCCGAGATGCGCACGAAGCGCCGGCCGTGCGTGCGCGCCGTGCGCAGGCGGTCGATGATCTCCGCCAGATCGAGACCTTCCACGAGCTCCATCGCCAGGTAGGCGACCCCGCCCGCTTCATTGAAGCCGTGCACCGCGACGATGCGCGGATGCGAGAGGCGCGCCACGGCCATGGCCTCGCGCCGGAATCGGTCCATGGCCATCTTCGTGCGCAGGGCGCCCGGCGGCATGACCTTCAGCGCGACGCGGCGACCCAGCGAGAGCTGTTCCGCCTCGTACACGACTCCCATGCCGCCGCGGCCGATCGGGCGCACGATGCGATAGTCGTCCAGCACCGCACCCGGCACGAGACCCAGCGGCTGCCCGCCGTCGGCAGTGCGCGTGGCGAAGAACTGCTTGAGCTCCGGGGCGATGGCCGGATAGCGCTGCAGATACTCCTGCGTGTCGATGCGCTCGCCGGCCGCGATGACACGCGTGATCTCGCGCAGCACGACAGGCAGCTCGGTCTTTTCGCCGGACTCTTCCATGGGCACAGCAGAGTCTAGCCTGCATGTCACGCAGTTCGCGCGTGCAGCTACTTGCCGATGCAGAAGCTCGCGAAGATGCGATCGAGCACTTCCTCCGTGAGGTCGCGCCCCTCGTCGAGGGTGTCGTCGAGCTCGGCCAGCGCGTCGCGCAGCGCCAGAGCGACGAGGGGCAGCGCCCCGGTCAGCGGCGCCGACAGGGTCTGCTCCAGCAGCGGGAGCAGCGTGGCCGCTGCACGCGCTTCGCGCTCGGCCGCGAGGTCCGGAGCGAGGGGCGCAGGCGCCACCCGCGCCACCGCAGCCCAGAGTCCGTCCAGGCCCGTGTGCTCCTGCGCCGAGACGGCGCACGCCCCGGCGGACTCCGCGCGGCGGCTGGCCTCCCCGGCTTCGATCAGGTCGCACTTGGAGAACACGGGCACGAGCGGCCTGGCTCCCGCGGCCGCCAGGAGGCGTGCACGTGTCTCGGCTCGCGGCGTGGCCGCGACATCCTCCACGAGCAGCACCACGGCGAGCGTCGGCAGCTGTGCGATCCAGGCCTCGCTCGCGCGGCGGTCGAGCGGCGTGAGCGGAAACTCGCCGGTGTCGACGCCCGGGCCGTCCAGCACGCGCCAGTGACGGCCGCCACGCACGACGCGCGCCTCGAGCGCGTCGCGCGTCGTGCCCGCGACGGGCGACACGGTCGTGCTGGCACCGGGACAAAGCGCGAGGAAGAGCTGCGACTTGCCGGCATTCGGCGCGCCAAGCAGCACCACGTCGGACTCGCCGTCGAGGCGCGCCGTGCGCCCGGCCACGACCACGGCCTCGCGCGCGATCTCGACGGCGCGCTCGACGCCCGCGCGCAGCTCGGTCTCGCTCACGGCCTCGGTGTCATCCTCCTCGAAGTCGACGTGCGCCTCGAGCCGCGCGAGCGTGTCGAGCAGGGTGTCGCGCAGGAGCGAGCGGCGCTCGGCGGGCGCCCCGGTGAGCGCGCTCGCCGCGGCGGCCGCCTCCTCGGCGGTGCGCGAGGCCAGGAGCCGCGCGAGGGCCACCGTCTGGGCGGCGGTCACGCGCCCCGTCACCAGCGCGCGCCGGCTGAACTCGCCGCGGGCGGCCGGCCGCGCGCCGGCCGCCACGAGGCGCGTGATGAGCGTGGCCACCACGACCGGCCATCCCTTGAGGTGAATCTCGATCACGTCCTCGCCCGTGTAGGAGTGCGGCGCCCGGAAGGGCAGCAGCGTCACGGGCAGCGCGAGCAGCGGCAGCGGACGCCAGATGGCCTGCGCGGCGCGCCCGGGCTTCAGCTCCGCGGGCACCTCGAACACGGTGCGAGCCAGGTCGAACGCGGCCGGTCCCGACAGGCGCACCGCGGCGCGCTCCGCGAAGCCGGGAGGCGTGATCGCCGCGACGATCGTGTCCACTGCAGGTGACATCACGGTCCGCGCCCCCGATCAGCGCGCGACGCCCTGCGCTCGCCACCACTCCACGACATCGACGAAGCTGACGCGGCGCCGCTGCGGCTCCCAGCCCAGGGCCGAGCGGATCGCCGAAATGTCTGCAATGGCGTTGCGCATTTCGCCCTCCTGCGCCGGCGCACGGCGCGGCTCGCGACCCGGAGCCAGTACGGCCACGAGTTCGCGCGCGATGTCGTTCACCGACGTCGCATGCCCGGTCCCCACGTTGAAGACGCGGCCGGAGGTCGCCTCGGGCGGCGCGTCGAGCACGGCCAGGTTGGCGGCCACGATGTCGCTGACGTGCACGAAGTCACGGCGCTGCTCGCCGTCACCGTAGATCACGGGCACTTCGCCTCGAAGCAGCTTGTTGATGAAGATCGTGATGACGCCGACATAGGGCGTCGGCGTCTGGTTGGGGCCATAGGTGTTGAAGTAGCGCAGCACCGTCCCCGAGATGCCGAAGTGCCGGCACATCATCAACCAGTACTGCTCGCCGGCCAGCTTGGCGATGCCGTACGGGGAGATCGGCGCGACGGGCGCGTCCTCGCGCAGCGGCTCGGGCTGCGCACGGTCGGCGTACACGGCCATCGAGGACGCGAAGAGCGCGCGCTTCACGCCGCTATCGGCCATGCACTGCAGCACGTTGAGCGTGCCGAGCAGGTTCACGTCCGCGTCGCGCACGAAGCCCTCGACCGACGCGCGGATCGAGACGATCGCGGCCTCGTGCAGCACGACGTCCACGCCCTGCATCGCGACGGTGACCTGTTCGGCGTCGCGCACGTCGCCCTCGATCAGGCGGGCACCCTGCGGCACGTTCTCGCGCCTGCCCATCGACAGGTTGTCGAGGACCGTGACCTCCACGCCGCGCCGCACGAGGGCGTGCGCGATGTGGTGTCCGATGAAACCGGCGCCGCCCGTGATCAGGGCGCGCTTGATCGGCTGTGCTGCCGTCATCTGGAATCCCCGCCTAGCGGCAATCGATCACGTGGTCGGCGGTCACGATGCGTCGCTCGAGATCCGCGCTCCCGGTGATCGTCACGCCCGGGAAGATGAGGCACTGGCGGATGGTGATCGGCTGCTCGACCGTGACACCGTCCATGAGCACGCTGTGCTCGATGCGGCAGCCCTTCGCGAGGCGCACGTCGCGCCCGACGTGCTCGCGGGCGCCGAGCACCTTGAGGTTGACGTCGAGCAGGTCGGGAGGATAGCTGAGGTTCAGGTCGTCCTCGATCACGTGGGCCGCCTTCACGCGGTTGCCGTCGTCGAGGAAGATCTGGATCGCGTCGGTGATCTCGTACTCGTCGCGCAGCGCGGTGCGTGGCGTGCGGCGCACGGCGTCGAAGAAGACGGGGTCGAAGAGGTAGAGCCCGCAGCCCTTGAGGCGCGTGCGCGGATGCTGCGGCTTCTCGATGACGCGGGTCACGAAGCCCTTCGCATCTTCCATGACCACGAAGTTGCGTCGGATGGCGGCGACGGACGGTTCTTCCTTCACGGCCAGGACGCCGCGCACGTCGTCGGGCCCCAGCAGCGCCGCCATCGCGGGCAGATTGCTGTTCAGGAAGAAGATGTCCCCGAGGAAAAGCATGAAGGGTCGGTCGATGCGCTCCTCGAGCTTGCCGAGGGCGTGCGCGATGCCGAGCGTCGGCCCCTGGTCGACGTATTCGATGTGCACGCCGAGGCTGCCGCCGTCGCCGAGCGCCCGCACGATTTCGTAGCCGAGGTGGCCGATGACGATGAGCACGCGCCGCACGCCCAGGTCGCGCAGGCATTCGACCTGGTGCTGGATGAGCGGCTTGCCGAGGACCGGCAGCACCGGCTTCGGATAGCGGTCCGAGAATGGCGCGATGCGCGTGCCCTTGCCCGCCGCGAGGATCACGCCCACGAGCGCTCCGTCATCCACCGCACTCGAGGCACCGGGCTTGCTCATGGCTCGACGATAATCCGGGCGCGGAAGAGCTTCAACTTGCGGCGGAGGTAGAGCAGGAAGCGGAACATCGCCCAGGCCGTGCGCCACGGGTGCAGCTTGCTGGCGCCGCCGACGCGTTCGTGGTGGCTCACGCCCGCCTCGCCGATGCGATGGCCGCGGGCGTGCAGGCGCAGCAGGATCTCCGTGGGCGTCGGATAGCCGCGCGCCTCGATGCGCAGCCCGCGCAGGACGTCGCCCTTCGCCACCTTCAGGGCGCAGTTGGTGTCGCGCAGCCTCACGCCGAACATGAGCCGCACGAGGCGGTTGAGGCCGCGGTCCGCCAGCACGCGGAAGAGGCTGTCCTGCTTCGCCTTGCGGTAGCCGGTCACGCAGTCGTAGTCGCCGTCCTCGAGTTCGGCCAGCAGGGCGATCGCGTCGTTCAGGTCGAACTGCCCGTCGCTGTCGATGGTCACGACGTACTCGCCCTGCGTCGCGTCGATCGCAGCGGACAGCGCGCGGCCATAGCCGCCGTTCGTCTCGAAGCTCACGACGCGCAGCCGCGGATAGCGCGCGCAGAGCTGCTCGAGGATGGCGGCGGTCCCGTCCGAGCTGCCGTCGTTGCAGAGCACGATCTCGCTGCCGCGCGGGATGCCCGACAGGATGTCGTCCCATGCCGCGACGACGGTCGCGATGCTCTCCGCCTCGTTGAAGCACGGCGCCGCGACGGAGATGCGCAGCGGGTTCACAGCGTGCCCTTGAGCATTCCGTCGGCGATGAGCCGCGCCATCTGCAGCGAACCTTCGTCATTCATGTGGATCAGGTCGGTGAACTGGTCCTTGCCCTGGTAGGCGGCCGCCATGTCGATGAAGAGCGCACTCTGACGCGCCGCGACGTCCTTCACCACGCCGTTGTTCTCCACGATGCCCGCCACGAGGGCCGGGTCCAGGTCGTACCTGCCCGGATCGGAGACATTGCTCACCATGACGACCTTGATGCCGTGCGCCGCGGCGATGCCTGCGATGCTCGTGAGGTTGTTACGGAAGGCCGTCGTGCCGGCGCGCGCCTGGTTCTCAGCCTCGTCGCCATTGTCCGCGGGCCGCAGGCGCTGGATGAAGCAGTTGATGCCGCCCTCCATGTCGGTGCCCTTCGGGCCCGCCTCAAAGCCGGAGGCGCTGCCGTCCCAGACCTTGCGGTAGTGGAAGTAGCCGTTGTCGAAGTTGGCGTAGCGGCGCGGGCGGACGTCGTTGATGCCCTCGTAGAGCACGATGATGTCGGGCTGGAAATCGAGGCAGCGGAAGGCGAGGTTCGGCAGCGACTCGGCCGTGGTGTAGGAAAGCACGCCCGCGTTGATGACCTCGATGTCCTTGCCGGGCCGCGCTGCGCGCAGGGCCTTCTCGAGCAGCACCGGATAGGTGTGGTCGTCGTCGGTGCCGTCGCCGTACGTCGTCGATCCGCCGAGGCACACGATGCGCGTACAGCCCGCGGGCTTCGGGATGACGATGTCGCGGCCGCGGAAGCCGAGATTGTTCGTGGTCTTCTTCAGTGGCACGCCGTCGCGGAACTGCTCCTTGCGCTCCCAATTCTCCTTGAGCCCGAAATTCACGTACGGCAGTGGACGATAGGCGAGCTTGTCCATGTCCTCGGGGCCCGGACCGCCGAGCGGCGAGGCCCCGTGTCCGGACGCCACGCTCCAGGCAGCCTGCGCGAAACGCAGCGGCGTGATCTTGACCAGCGGCGTGACGCGACCCACGACCTCCCAGACGCCCAGCGTCAGCAGCAGCAGGAACAGCACGAGGCCGAGACGCGAGCCGCGCGGACGGGTTGCGATGGTGTCGCTCATGGGGGGAAGAGAATACGCAACGGCGGGCCCTCGGCCCACCCGCAGCGACCCGGGCTCCCGGTCAGGCCGGGGCCGACTTGCCCGCGGTCGCCACCGCGGCGCTTCCGGGTGCGCCGGCCACGGGCCAGAAGCGCCGGATGACCTGGTATTCAAAGATGCCCAGCACCGACGAGGTGAAGATGTAGAGCGACAGTCCGGACGGGTAGTTGTAGAGGAACACCAGCATCATGACCGGCATCATGAGCCCCATGATCTTCTGCATCTGGGCCTGACTTTCGTCGGCCGGCTTGGGCTGGAAGCGCAGTTGCACCACGTTGGCAATGGCCATCAGGATGGGCAGCACGTTGACGTGGTTGATGCCGTACACCGAGAAGGGCAGCGGCATCTGGTCGGGGCGCGACAGGTCGTGCACCCAGAACACGAAGTCCGCATGCCGCAGCTCGATGGAGTTGCGCAGGATCTGGAACAGGCTGATCCACACGGGGAACTGCAGGAACATGAGCAGGCAGCCGCCGAGCGGAGGCGACGCGCCCTCGCGCTTGAGCAGCTTCATCTGCTCCTCGTTGAACTTGCGCGTGTTGCCCTTGAGCTTGAGCTTCAGCGCGTCCAGCTCGGGCTTGAGGCGCTGCATCGTCGCGCCGTAGCGCGCCATCGACGATTGCTGGATGCGGTTCAGCGGGAACAGCAGCAGGCGCACGATGACCACCAGCAGGATGATGGCCACGCCCCAGTTGTTCGTGAGGCCGTGGAAGAAGCCGAGGATCGCCAGCAGCGCATGGTTGATCCAGGCCCAGCGTCCGAAGGCATTCTCGAGGATCGGGTCCAGGAAGAGGTAGCCCGGCTGGCGCGCGAGATTGCGATCCTTGGGGCCGGCGTAGGCCTTGAAGTCGTAGCGAGCGGCCTGCCCAGGCGCCGGATACTTGGCGGAAAGGACGAGATTCACGGCGGCGTTGGTCTTGTGCTCGCCACGCAGCCGGTCGCGCCAGCGCGCAGCGTCGTTCTCGTCGACCGGATGCTTGGCGGCGACCGCGGCCTCGAGCAGTTCGCGATCGGGCGTCGCCTCCGGCTGCGCCAGAGAGACGTAGGTCCCTTCCTCCGGCACGAGCACGGAGGTGAAGTAGTTGGTCATCGAGCCCGCGGCGACGAGGGTCTCGCCGGTCGCGATGCGGCGCGGATCGCCGCTCACGAGCTTGTCGCCGGCCCACTTGTGCACGTCGTCGCCTTCGGGGCCGCGCACCACGACAAGACCCGTGACGCCGCCTGCGAACTGCGTGCCCGCCTGATCGTCGCGCAGCCCATGCGGGCCCTGCATGACCAGCGTGAGCGTGCCGCCGGGATCCTGCGTGCCGAGATTCTCCACCTCGACCGACAGGCCGAAGCTCGTGCGGTCGCCGTGGTCGGTCACCGTGCGCGTGAAGCGCAGGCCATCGGGCGCCGTCCAGCGGAAGACGAGCTGGTCACGGCCCTCGTCGGAGCGGCGTTGCTCGACCTCCCACGCGACCGAATCCAGCGGATAGCGTCCGTTGAAGTCCCGGACGAGGAAGTGACCGATGCCGTCGCCGGCATCCTCGAGCAGCGGAAGCGCGTCGCTCTCGTGCGCCTTGGTGTGGTAGTCGGTGAGTTCCAGCCAGGTGAGCCCGCCGCCGCGCGTGCTGAACTCGGCGCGATAGCCCTCGCCCTCGAAGGGCACGGGGACTCCCGGCTCGAGCGGCGCATCGGACGCGGAAGCCGGCACACCACTCGCCAGGGGCGCAGAGCCGTCCTGGTCCGGAGTCG
The DNA here is from genome assembly GCA_038212275.1 of Planctomycetota bacterium. GTDB lineage: Bacteria > Planctomycetota > B15-G4 > B15-G4 > B15-G4 > JBBQUR01. The sequence continues at coordinate 83,647 of JBBQUR010000004.1, read as the reverse complement.
CGCCGATTCCCGGCGCGGCGTTCACGCTCTCGGCGGCCGGCGGGATCGAGCCCTCGGGCGGCGGCGGCGGAGCCGTCATCTGGAGATAGACCCAGACGAAGACGAGGCTCAGCAGCAGAGCCAGCGGAAGGCGCTTCTCCATGGTGGCCGGCCGTCGATCAGGCGCCGACGCTGTCGATCAGGATCGACTCGTCGATCAGCATGATCGGGATGCCGCCGCGCACGGGATACAGGACCTTGCGGTCCTTCCGCACCAGGGCGCCATCCACCGGCCGCGTGACGGCCTGCCCGTCCCGCGAGTGCAGCTTGCCGGCCTGGATGGCCGCGTTGACCCGGCTCACGAGCGCCGCATCGGCCAGCATGACCGGCTCCTTGGTCTCGGGGCATGCGAGGATCTCGAGCAGATCCTTGTCCAGTTCGGGGGCGGTCATGGGTGACTCCGGCGGATACCGAGAAAACGGCGGCGATGCTGGCATACCGGTCGCGAGGGCACCATGTCAAACTCACGGCATGCCCGTGGCCCCCACACGACCCCATCCCGACCGTCTCTCGCGCACCGCCTCGTCCGCGCAGTGCGCATCGCGCCGCGTGCGCCACGCTGCCATGCGATGCACCGTCATCGCACTGACTCTGGCAGCGTGCGGCGACGCCGGGCGCGCGCCACCCGCCACGCCTCCCGGCAGTGCTGCCGACACCACGAGCGCAGCCGGCGCCCTCCCGGCCTCGACCGCGCACGCGCCGGAAACCGCGGCCCCCCCGCTCCCCGGCGTGACACCTGGCAATCGTGAATGGTTCTGGCGCGACGTGCTCGCCGCCCCGATGCCCGGCGAGACGCCCCCTGACACCGCGCTTCTCGCGCTGACACCGGACTCGGCGAGACTCGACGCACTCGATGCACTCGCGCCGAGCCAGGCGGGCAGCGCACTCACCACGCTCATGGCGGCGCTGCGCGATCCACGCATCCCCATCGCCTGCGCGGCCGCGGACGATCTCGCCAGCTTCGACTTCAAGGCCGCCATCCCGCGCCTGGTCAAGGGCATCGGCCCGTGGCCCGTCGACTACGACAGGCCGGACGCCATCGCGTTGCGCGCGGCGCAGGCGTCGGCCCTCGCGCGTCTCGGCAATCCTTCGGGCGTGCCGCTCATGCTTCTCATTCTCGCGGAGGGCACGTCGCTCCAGGCGCCGGACGTCGAGTTGCCGTGGACCCGCAACCCCCAGATGGCCTGGGCTCAGGAACTCGTGCTGCCGGGACTGCGCGCTCTGGCCGGACAGGACTTCGGCTTCCGATCCTCCGCCCCCGTGCCGCAGCGCGAGCAGTCCGTGCTGGCCGCGCGCGACTGGTGGCAGCAGCGACGGCTGACGCTCTGGGCCGCCGCACCGCTGGACGATCCGGGCCAGGTGGCTCGCGTGCGACTGCTCGTGTCGCACCTCGGCGCCTACCAGCTGCGCCAGATCGACGGCGCGCGCTGGACGCTCGCGCAGCAAGGGCCTGCCGTCCTGCCTTATCTGATCCTGGGGCTGGCGAACCCGGATGACTACGTGCGCGTGCACTGCCTCGAGATCATGGAGCGGCTCGTGGATGTCGCGGACGGCAAGCTGCGCGCGCGCCTCGCAAGCGTGGCCGCCGAGCCGCTGCTCAACGACAGCGTCGGCAGCGTCGCCGCACAGGCGGCTCGCGTGGCGGGTGCGACCGGCGTGGCCGACCAGCTCGTGGTGGCCGCAAGGCGTCGCAAGGAGCCCGATGTCCTGCTCGCCGTCGTCGACGCGCTGGCTCAGACGCGATTGCCGGCTGCGCGAGACGAGCTGCTGCGCCTGCAAGACGAGGCGGCTGCCGCCCCGGCCTTCCCCGATCTCGCCGTGGCGATCGAGGCCGCGTTGCTCGCGTGCGACGGCACGCGTCCCGTCGACAGCTTCATCGGCTACCTGGCGAGCGCGGATGCCGAGACGGCCTACGCCGCCCTGCAGCGCCTCATCACGCTGACCGGCAACGACCAGGGCCTCGACGTCGCCGCGCCACCGGACCAGCGCACGCAGGCCCTGACTCGCGCACGCACGGCGCTGGAACATCGCAGCGGCTGAGGCGTCGACCGCTTCCGGCGAAGCCGGCGAGCCCTCGGCCTTCCACGTCTTCACGCGGGCACCGTCATTGGCCCCATGAGTCCCTGGGCACGCATGGAGACACAGCGCTGTCGCCCGACGACGATGTGGTCGAGCAACGGGATGCCGAGCAGTTCGCCGACCTTCCCGAGGCGCGCCGTCACCTCGATGTCCTGTGCGCTGGGCGTCGGGTCTCCGCTGGGGTGATTGTGCGCCACGATGACGGCGCCCGCGCTCTCGCGCACCGCCGGAGCGTAGACCTCGCGCGGATGCACGACCGACCACGTGAGACAGCCTTCACTCACACGCTCGGTGCGCAGCGGACGGTTCTTGGCGTCCAGCAACACGACGAGGAAGAGCTCCTTGAGCCGGCCATCGAGCAGTCCGCGCAGATGCGGCTCGAGATCCGCCATGCCGCGCACCACCTGACCTGCCGCGAGTTCCACACGGGCAGCGCGCCGCCCGAGCTCGAAGGCGCTGGCCAGTCGCAGCGCGGCACTCGCGCCGGACTGCGCGTCACGCTCCGCCGGCCGCCCCTCGCTGGCTGTGAACGCGCCTCCCAATTCGCGCATCAACTCCCTCGGCGACATGCGCGCCAGCCGCGGCAGCCCGCCGGCAGCCTCGAGCAACTGCCTGCCGACGGCGCGACCCTGCGGCGCGGAAAGTTGCGGATGCAGTACGGCAGCAAGCAGCTCGTCCGGTTGCAGCTCCTCGAGCGCGACCGTCACGGCACGAAGCGAAGTGTTCTTCATGGGCGCTTCGACGGACCGCAAGACGCCGCGTTACATCGCGGCGGCGGTGCACGCTCAGCGGTCGGTGCCGTCCGCGCCGAGGTAACCCATCGCCTTGAACTGCTCGAGCATCTCGTCGTTCAAGCCCTCGGGCAACGTGCGCGGAGCCACCGCGGCCGGCCCGTCGACAAGCGGAGCCTGCGGCGGATGCCGGGCGAGGAAGTCGCTCGCGAGCAGTTCCTTCAGCGGCGGGTGCTCGCATTGCAGGCTGCCCGGCAATCCGAGCGCCGCGAGCACCGTCGGCGCGATGTCCCACAGCGAAGCAGGCATCGACACGCCGTGCGCGATGGCAGGTCCCGCCGCGATGAGCACGCCCTCGATGTGATGCTTGCCGGAGCCGCCCATCTCGGCCAGCTGCGTCGGGCTGCCGCCGTTCCAGCCGCTCGCCTGCATGCCGTGGTCCGAGACGATGAAGACCGTGGTGTCGGGATCCATCGCCGACAGCATGCGCGCGATGGCCGCATCGGCCAGCTCGTAGGTGCCCGGGATCACGTTCGCCCAGCGCTCGCGCCAGCCGGCGTCCACGGCGTCCGCGCCGCCCCGCACCTCGTCGGGACGCCACGCGTGCCAGAAGTGGTGCCCCACACGATCCGTCAGTTCCATGAAGACCACGAACAGATCGGGCTGCGGACGCGTCTGCAGCAGGTGGAGCGCGGCCTTCACGTTGCCGTCCTGCGTCTGGAAGCCGTAGTGCAGCGCGAGAAGCCCGTTGCGCAGCATCGCGTTGTCCGCGTTGCCGTGCATGAGCTGCTCCCACTCCGCCTCCGTGAAGGTGCCGAGCGGTGCGAGATCGGCGGGACGAAGCGCCTCGGCCTGCGGGCGATACGGCTCCAGTTCCTCGAGCAGCGCGTCGGGAGAGGTCAGCGCGACGGCCGGAAGCGTGATCGACGGATCTTCGGCGTAGGTGCCGCGACCCCAGCGCTCGGTGACCATGTAGCCGTTGACGGCTTCGGCCGGCCAGGTCGTGAGCGGCCCGATGACACCGGCAGTCCCGCCGCGGCTGTCGACGAGATTCCAGAGTGCGGGCACGTGTCGATCCGTCGAGGCATAGGCGCGCCGCGTTCCGGGACCCACGTAGGTGAAGGCCAGGATGCCGTGCACGTCCTTGCTCGTGCCGGTGAACAGCGTGGCCCAGAGCACGGGCGAACTCTTCGGCGGGTCGGCCGAGCGCAGCGGCATGCGCGCACCGCGCGCGATGAGGGCGGCCAGCGTCGGCAGCTTGCCCTGCGCGAGCAGCGGATCGATCACCGAGAAGGTTGCGCCGTCCAGGCAGAAGATGGCGACCTTGGGACGAGACGTTGCCGTGCCCGAGGCGGGCCCGGCGGGCCCGGCGGGCGCGGCGGGCGCGGCCGAGGACGTCGCGCGCGAGCCCTCGTCGCCACAACCTGCGAGCAGGCATGCGCACAAGGCAAGCCATGCGACGAGGCCGACGGCTCGCTGCCGCGCGTGTGGTCGGAAGGTCGCGCGCGCACGACTCATCGGAGCTTTCCGTCCGCGCCCAGGTAGCCCAGCGCCTTCAACTCGTCGATCGCTTCGGTATCGAGATTCACGCCGGGCAGCGGCGAGACTCCCGACTTGTCGGGGTCGGCCGGCGGCGGAAGCACGGGATGCTGCGCGAGGAACTCCGAGTGAAGCAGCGACGTCAGCGGAGGTCGCACGCACTGCGCGGCTCCCGGGAGCCCCATCGCCGCGAGCACCGTGGGCGCGATGTCCAGCAACGTCGGCGCCGCGAGACCCTTGGAGCGGATGGCCGGCCCCGCCGCCACGAGGATGCCGTCCGGGTGATGCACGCCGGACTTGCCCACCTTGTCGAGCTGATCGGGTGTCCCGCCGTTCGTCCGACCCGATTGCATGCCGTGATCCGAGATCACGAAGACCGTCGTGTCTTTGTCGAGCTCTGCGAGCAGCTCGCCCATGGCTTCATCCACCATCTCGTACGCGGCCGGGATCACGTCGTGCCAGCGCTCGCGCCAGCCGGCGTCCACGCTCCCGGGTCCGCCGTCCACCTGCTCGGGTGCGTAGGTGTGCCAGAAGTTGTGACCCACGCGATCGGGCAGCGGCAGAAAGACGATGAACAGGTCCGGCTGTCCCTGCGTGCGGAGCAGGCGCTGCGCCGCGCACACGTTGCTGGCCTGCGACTGCAGTCCGTACTTCAGGGCGACCAGGCCGTTGCCCGTCACTTCGCGCAGGTCATCGTTGCCGTGCAGCAATTCGTCCCACTCGGCGTCGGTGAAGTGGCCGAGCCGTTCGAGTGTCGAGCGCGACAGGGCCTGAGGATCGAGAGCGCAGGGCGCAAGCTCGGCGGTCAGCGACTCCGGATGCACGAGGCGCAGTCCGTGGTCCTCGCCGAAGTTGCGGCTGAAGATGGAGTGCGCGAAGCGGTCGCTCACGATGAAGCCCTTCACGTCCTCGGCCGGCCAGGTGTTCCAGTAGCCGACGATGCCCACGCTGCCGCCTCGCGCGTCCACGAGATTCCAGAGCGCCGGCACGCGACGATCCGCGGAGGTGAAGATGCGCAGTCCCTCGGGCGATTCGCGCGTGAAGGTCGTGATGCCGTGCGTGGCCATCAGCGTGCCGGTGGCGATCGTCGCCCACAGCACCGGCGAGGCGCTGGACTCGGGCGAACTCTTCAGCACGAGGCGCGTGCCGCGCGCGATGAGTCCCGCGAGGTTCGGGAGACGCCCGGCGGCGAGCAGCGGGTCGATGACCGTGAAGGTGGCGCCGTCCACTCCGAAGATCGCGACCTTCGGCCGCGAAGAAGTGGACACCGCGCCGGGCGCGTCCGTCGTTCCGGTCTGCCCGGCGCCCGGTGCGGATGTCGTGTCCGGGCATCCGGAAAGCAGCGCCGCCGCGCCGAGAGCGAGCGCGAGGCGCAGTCGTCGGCCGATCGTCGCGACGCTCCGCGCGCCCGGCACCTCAGCCTCCACCCAGCAGGAAGACACCATCGACCCATGCGGCGCGGTCGCCCGCGTCGTCGTCGCCGCCATCGAGGGTCACGAGTTCCAGGGTCTCGCCGCCGTGCAGGCCGTCGAGTCGCAGCGTGCGTGCGGCTTCGCCTTCACGAACGAGGCCCGTGGCCGCGAGCAGCGCCCCGTCGACGCGCAGCTCGAAGTTCACGCTGCCGCGCGCCGGGAGCTCGTTCACCTCGTCGCAGAGGCCCGCCGTCACGAAGAGCGTGGACGCTCCGGCGGGCACGGTGAACGCCAGCCGGCTGTTGCTGTGCACGCCGAGCCCCGTGGCCCGCGACACGCTGCCCACGGAGAGGAGCTGCCCCGTCACGGAGAGATCCTTGCGCCACGGAAAGAGGAAGTCGGCGGGCGCGCCGAACGTGGGCCATTGCTCGACGCGCGACGGCGGCAGGTCCGCCAGCAGCACGAAGGGGCCGTCGCTGCGCACGAGCGAGGCCACGGCGACGGTGGGCAGTTCGAGGCGCGCGGCGAAGCGCGTGGCGAGCACGCAACGGCCGTCGTGCCACTCGAGCAGGCCCGCATCGATCCGTGAGCCGTCGCGCAGGCGCACGACGACGTGCACGCCGGGCAGTGGCCCGGTCGGGCGCGCTTCGGGCGCGAACACGATGGCGAGCACGTCGCCCAGGCTGAACGGCAGCGTCCCGAGTGCGCTTGCGAACACGACCTTGCCATCGTTCACGCTCTCCACCACGCCCGTCAGGCTGTCGGGTGTGCCGTCCTTGCCGAGGCGCCAGAGGCGATCGTCGGCCTCGGCGCCCGGAAGCAGGGCGAGGCGGTCCAGCGGCCCTGTCGCGTGGGGCAGCAGCCGCGTGATGGCTTCGAACGGCACGCCGAACGGCAGGGCGCCGGACAACTCGAAGCGCACTCCGTCCGCATCCCCGCCGAGCAGACGGCCCATGAGGCGATCACCGCGAAGGCCTTGCGGCGGCGCGTCCGACGCGATGCCACCCGGGCCCGATCGAACGGCGACGCTGGAAAGGTCGAGGACATCGGGAGCCGGTGCGGCGGCGCTGCTGTCCGGTGTCGCGGTCACCGTGCCGGTCTTGCCCTGAGCGAGCGCCACCAGATCGGCCAGCGGCACGCGCGTGGGCGCCCCGCCTTCGATCGAAGCAGCCAGGAGCAGATCCTCACCCTCGAGGCCGAGCAGGCGCCCTTCGAGGAAGCGGCCGTCACGCAGGAGCATCCGCACCGCGCCGGAGCCGGGGAGGACTTCGCGCTCACCGGCCCGGGACGGGAGCGACGTCGCGACGCGTTCGGCGGCGCCTGCAGTTGCCGCTTCCTGCGCCGACGCGAGAGCAGGCGCAACGAGCAGCCAGAAGAGGCAAGCAGCAAAGGCCGGCATCCGTTTCAAACCTCAGCGCCAATGTGGCAGACATGCCTCGACAACTCGCGCGGACCCGATGCCAAGCTGGCAGATCCCTCGCGACTTCGCACGGCTCGACCGACATTAGCGCTGCAAACCCTTTTTCTCAAGGCCGTTACGCGTGCTCGCCTGACGCGCAACTTTGGCCCCCGGTTTGCTCACTGCCCAGCGCGCCCATGGTCCACCGTGACCATCGCACCGCATTGCATCGCATCTGGAGCAAGAAGCCCATGGCCAAGCAGATGGCCTTCGACGTGGAAGCCCGAGATCACCTGCGCGCCGGCGTGGACAAGATCGCGCGCGCTGTCGGCAGCACCCTCGGCCCGAAGGGTCGCAACGCGATCCTCGACAAGAGCTGGGGTGGCCCGCTCATCACCAAGGACGGCGTGACGGTCGCCGACGAGGTCGAGCTGGAGAACGCCTACGAGAACATGGGCGCGCAGCTCATCCGCGAGGCCGCCTCGCGCACCAACAAGGACGCGGGAGACGGCACGACCACCGCAACGGTGCTCGCCAAGGCTCTCTGCGACGAGGGCATGAAGCTCCTCGCGGCAGGCGCCCGCGGCGACGGCCTGCTGCGCGGCATGAAGCTCGCGGTCGAGAGCGTGACGGCGGACATCGCCAAGCGCGCCCGCAAGATCAACGTGAACGACAAGAAGCAGCTCGAGCAGATCGCCACCATCTCCGCCAACGGCGACACGAGCATCGGCAAGATGCTCGGTGATGCGCTCGCACGCGTCGGCGCCGACGGCGTCATCACGGTCGAGGAAGGCAAGAGCCTCGAGACGACCGTCACTGTCGTCGAGGGCATGCAGTTCGATCGCGGCTACCTCAGCAGCCACTTCGTCACGAACGTCGACAAGCTCGAGGTCGTGTTCGAGAAGCCCCTCATCCTGTTGCACCAGGACAAGATCAGCTCGGCCAAGTCGCTCGTGCCGCTGCTCGAGCAGGTCTCGCGCACGGGCCGTCCGCTGCTCATCATCGCCGAAGACGTGGACGGCGAGGCGCTTGCCACGCTCGTCGTGAACAAGCTGCGCGGCATCCTGACCGCCTGCGCCGTGAAGGCGCCCGGTTACGGCGACCGCCGCAAGGCCATGCTGCAGGACCTGGCCGCCATGACCGGCGGCACGCTCATCGCTCCGGATCTGGATCTGGACCTCGAGAAGGTCACGCTCAAGCAGCTCGGCAGCGCTCGCAAGGTCATCATCACCGCCGAGAACACGACCATCGTGCAGGGCGCCGGCAAGGCCTCCGACGTGTCGGCGCGCGTCAAGCTCATCCGACACGAGATCGAGGACACCACCAGCGACTACGACAAGGAGAAGCTCCAGGAGCGTCTCGCGAAGCTCGCCGGCGGCATCGCCGAAATCCGCGTCGGCGCCGCGACCGAGACCGAACTGAAGGAACGCAAGGCCCGCTTCGAGGACAGCCATCACGCCACGCGCGCCGCGCTGGCCGAGGGCATTCTTCCGGGCGGCGGCGTTGCCCTGCTGCGCGCACGCGCCGCAGTCGACTCGCTGGCGAAGACGCTGCACGGCGACGAGGCGCTGGGCGCCCAGGTCGTCGCGCGCGCCCTCGAACTTCCGATGCGAACGATCGCGCTCAACGCCGGCTACGAGCCCGGCATCGTGGTGCGCAACGTCAGCGCCGGCAAGGCGAACCACGGCTTCAACGCCGCCACCGGTGAATACGTCGACATGGTGGAAGCGGGCGTCATCGATCCGGCCAAGGTGGTGCGCTGCGCGCTGCAGAACGCGTCATCCGTGGCCGCAATGCTGCTCTCCACCGACTGCCTGGTCGCCGACCTCCCCAGGTCCGAAGACGAGCACGCCGGCCACAACCACGGTGGTGGCATGGGCGGCGACATGGGAGGGATGGGTGGCATGGGAGGAATGGGCGGCATGGGTGGCATGGGCTTCTGAGCCCCGCCCCACACCGACCGACCGAGCCTCCCCGCACGCGCAACGTCAACACACGCACTCAACGAAACAGGAAACACGACACATGACCACCATCAAGCCCCTGGACGACCGCATCGTGATCGAGGTCCTCGACGCCGAGGAGAAGACTGCCGGCGGCATCGTGCTGCCCGACGCTGCGCGCGAGAAGCCGCAGCGTGGCAAGGTGACCGCCGTCGGCACCGGCAAGCTGCTCAAGAATGGCACGCGCGTCCCGATGAGTCTCAAGATCGGCGACCAGGTGATCTTCGGCAAGTACGCCGGCACCGAGGTCACCATCAACGAGATCGAGTTCAAGATCCTTCGCGAGAGCGAGGTCCTGGCCCGCTGCGGCTGATTGCCGCGCGGCGCCGGCATCACGGCTCGCTCACGCTTCGCGCCGACGCGCGAGGCGCATCGTCCCGCCCCACCCGACACATCTCATTCCCTCCGGTCCGCCGCCTTCCTGCGCGGTGACCACTGCACGAGAGACCCACGATCATGGCCAAGCAGTTGCTGTTCGAAGACAACGCCAAGCGCAAGATTCTCAGCGGCGTCCAGAAGCTCGCGCGAGCCGTCAAGGTCACGCTGGGCCCGTCCGGTCGCAACGTCGTGATCAAGCGCTCCTTCGGCGGCCCGATCATCACCAAGGACGGCGTCACCGTCTCCAAGGAAGTCGAGCTGCAGGACCCGTTCGAGAACATGGGCGCCAAGCTCGTGAACGAGGTGGCCAACAAGACCAACGACGTGGCCGGTGACGGCACCACGACCGCAATCGTGCTGGCCGAGGCGCTCTTCACCGAAGGCCTGAAGTTCGTCGCCGCGGGCGTGAACCCGATGGACCTCAAGAAGGGCATCGACGCGTCGGTCGAGGCGGTCGTCGAGCACCTGCGCGGCCAGAGCCGCGCCATCCGCAACAGCGCGGAGATCGCACAGGTCGGGACCATCTCCGCGAACAACGACAAGGAGATCGGCAACCTGCTCGCCGAGGCGATGGAGAAGGTCGGCAAGGACGGCGTCGTCACCGTCGAGGAGAGCAAGACGGCCGAGACGTGGCTCGAGAGCGTGGACGGCCTGCAGTTCGACAAGGGCTACCTCTCGCCGTACTTCATCACGAACGCCAACGAGATGACCTGCGAGCTCGAGCAGGCCTTCGTCCTGCTGCACGAGAGCAAGATCAGCAATCTGCGCGCGCTGCTCCCGATCCTCGAGAAGGTCGTGGCGGCGGATCGTGCGCTGCTGATCATCGCGGAGGAAGTCGAGAACGAGGCCCTCGCGACGCTCGTCGTGAACCGCCTGCGCGGCAAGTTGAAGATCTGCGCCGTGAAGGCGCCCGGCTTCGGCGATCGCCGCAAGCAGTACCTCGGCGACATCGCGGTGCTCACGGGCGGCCAGGTCGTGTCCGAAGAGACCGGCATGCAGCTCGAGAACGTCGACATCTCGGTGCTCGGCACCGCCAACAAGATCATCATCGACAAGGACAACACGACCCTCGTCGAAGGCGGCGGCAAGAAGCAGGCCGTCAAGGAGCGCATCGAGCAGATCCGCACCCAGATCGCGACGGTGACGTCCGACTATGACCGCGAGAAGCTGCAGGAGCGGCTCGCCAAGCTCACCGGCGGCGTGGCCGTGGTGCACGTCGGCGCGAGCACCGAGACCGCGCTCAAGGAGAAGAAGGACCGTGTCGAGGACGCGCTGCACGCCACGCGTGCGGCCGTCGAAGAGGGCATCGTCCCCGGCGGCGGCGTCGCGCTGGTGCGCGCTCGCGTCGCGCTGGACGGCCTCAAGCTTCCGGGCGACCAGAAGTTCGGCCGCGACGTCGTGCAGCGCGCCATCTCGGCCCCGCTGCGCCAGATCGCGGACAACGCGGGCCTGGACGGCAACGTGGTGCTCGAGGAGACGCTCGAACAGACCGGCGGCAAGGGCCTCAACGTCCTGACCGGCGACTGGGGCGACATGACGAAGATGGGCATCATCGATCCCACCAAGGTCACGCGCAGCGCGCTGCAGAACGCGGCGAGCATCGTCGGCCTCATGCTCACCACCGAGACGGTGATCACCGAGCGCAAGGACAAGGAGCACGAGGTCGAAGGCGCGATGTCGTGAGTTGATGGCCGCCACCCGCGACTATTACGCGATTCTGGGCGTTGACCGCACCGCCTCCGACGAAGAGCTCAAGAAGGCCTACCGCAAGCTGGCCCTGAAGTACCACCCGGACCGGAACAAGGACGATCCGGACGCGGGTGAGAACTTCAAGGCGGCTGCCGAGGCCTACGAGGTGCTCTCCGATGCGGAGAAGCGCCGGACCTACGACCAGTACGGTCACGACGGCCTGCGCGGCCGTGGCTTCCAGTCCAGCGGCGCCGACCCCAGGGACATCTTCGAGAGTCTCTTCGGCGGTCGCGGCGGCGGAGGCGGCGGCCTCAACGACATCCTCAGCGGGTTGTTCGGCGGGCAGCAGTCGCGCAACGGGCCACGCCAGGGAAGCCACCTGCGCATCAGCCTCTCGCTGACGCTCAAGCAGGCCTTCGACGGCATCGAGCGCACGGTCAGCATCCACCGCAACGAACATTGCGGAGATTGCGGCGGGAGCGGCGCGAAGAAGGGCACCAGGCCCGAGCGCTGCAGCACCTGCGGCGGTCACGGCCAGGTGCAGCGCAGCCAGGGCTTCTTCATGATGCAGACGACCTGCCCGGCGTGCCGCGGCAAGGGAAAGCTCATCAAGGATCCTTGCAAGGGCTGTTCCGGCTCGGGCACGAAGCCCCAGGAACGCGACATCAAGGTGCGCATCCCGCGCGGCATCCAGACCGGGCAGCAGTTGCGCGTCGAGGGCGAAGGCGAGCCAGGCAGCGAGGGCGGCCCCCGGGGCGACCTCTTCGTCGAGGTCGAGGTCGCGTCGCACGCTCTCTTCCAGCGCGAGGGCGACGACCTGCTCTGCGAGATGCCGATCTCCTTCGGCCAGGCCACGCTCGGCGCGGACATCGAAGTCCCCACCCTTGCCGGCGCGGCCGAACTCAAGATTCCGGCGGGCACGCAGAGCGGAAAGCTCTTCCGCCTGCGCAACATGGGCATGCCGTCCGTCTACGGTCACGGGCAGGGCGACCTCATCGTGCGCGTGCAGCTCGAGACACCCCGCAAGCTCAGCTCGCGCCAGAAGGAACTGCTCACCGAGTTCATGAGCATCGATGATGGCCATGCGTCTCCTCAGCGAAAGTCGTTCCTCGACAAGGTCAAGGACCTCTTCGAATAGGTCCTCGCAACTCAGCCCATGCCAAGACACACCGGACACGACGAACAGCAACCCGACGACGACTTCGGCGCCGCCTCCGAGCGCACTCCTGGCGTTCCCGACCTCGAATCGTCGCGGGGCAAGCTGGGTGGCGCTGCCTCGGACGACGAGGGCAACGGTACAGAGGAGGTCGCGCAGCAGCTCGTCGAGATGCAGGACAAGTGGTTGAGAGCGCGCGCCGACATCGAGAACGTGCGCCGCGCCATGCGACTCGACGTGGACAGCGCGCGCCGCTACGGCGCGGCGCCCGTGCTCACCGGCCTGCTCGAGGTGCTCGACAATCTGCAGCGCGCTCTCGCGGCTCCGCCGGCGGACATCGACCCGACTTTCCTCCACGGGCTGCAGCTCATCGAACAGCAGTTCCTGAGCGTGCTGGCTGCGCACGGCGTCACGGCCGTGCCCGCGGCGCGCGGCCAGGTGCTCGACCCGAACAGCCACCGCGCGCTCATGGAGCAGCCCAGCAACGAGGTCGCGCCGGGCGCGATTCTGCACGTCGCCGCGCCGGGCTACCGGCTGCACGACAGGTTGCTGCGTGAAGCGCAGGTCATCGTCGCGCGTGCGGCTCCTCGCGACACCGACTGACAGCCCCCACCCGCGACACGGACGGCCCCATTCCCACCTACGACTACGTCTGCGACGCGTGCCAGCATCGCTTCGAGCACTTCCAGGGCATCGCCGAGCCGCTGCTCGTGACCTGCCCGAAGTGCCGTCGACGCAAGCTGCGTCGTCTCATCGGCGCAGGCATCGGCGTGGTCTTCAAGGGCAGCGGCTTCTACGAGACCGACTACAAGCGAGCCACCTCGGGCGGCAAGCCGGCACCGGCTGGTGAGTCCTCCTCCGGCGACTCCGCATCCGGCAACCACGACTCCTCATCCGGCAACCACGACGTCGGAAGCGGCAAGGACGCAGGCGGGACCGGCCCTGACGCAGCGGGCAAGGGCCCGTCCAAGGGCACCAAGGCCGCAGACTCCGGCCGCCCCGATGCGACAGCATCCGAGACGAAGCCGGCCGGTCCGGGTCGTGCCGGGAAGACGCCAGACTCGCCGAAGGGCGCTCCGGACGGCAAGGATCCGGCCAGGGGTCGCCCCGCCTCGGGCAAGGACGCCCCGCGCTCAGCGGACGATCCGGGCAGCAAACGCGGCCGCAAGTCCACCTGAGTCGAAGTCGCGGACGAGCCGAGAAGAGTGGAGTCGGCTGCGTGCCCGGCCGCCATGCCGGGCTACGCTGCTGAATGCGCAGTCGCACCAATCCCGGCACACGCCTCTCACCCCACGGGCACCATGACGAACGGCAGAGAACACAAGATTCCGCGCGAGAGCGAGAACGTCCTGCGCCTCGCGGAAGACCTGGCGTGCGAGCGCCTGGTCTGGGTGTCGCGTCCCACCGAGATCGAGTTCGGCTTCAACAACCACTGCAACCTGCTGTGCGTGATGTGCCATCAGGCCGACGGCATCCCGTCCAAGGTGATGCCACCCGCTGCCGCGCGCGGCGTGCTGGACCAGATCCTCCCGCATGCGCTGCACCTGACTCCGAGCGACGCCAGCGAGCCGCTCATGAACGATCTCGAGGCGATCGTGGAGATGTGCGGGCGGCACGACGTGCAGATGCTGCTCTACTGCAACGGCACGCTGCTGGACGAGAAGACCTTCCTGCGCATCGCTCCGTGCACGCACCGCATCTGGTTTTCCATCGACTCGCCCGAGAAGGCCACGTTTGAGGCGCTGCGTGCTGGCGCGAACTTCGAGGAAGTGCTCGCGAACATCCGCACCGTGATGCCGCTCGCTGCGGCGGCGCGCATCGAGATCGGTTTCAACGGAGTGGTCATGGAACCCAACTGGCATCAGATGCCGGCGCTGGTGGACCTCGTGGCGGATCTCGGCGGCACGCAGATGTCCATCCAGGAGCTCCTCCCCAACTCGACCGGCTACGAAGACCTGAAGGTGGAGGGTCGCGTGCCCGAGGACGCCTTCGGAGCGATGGTCGAGCTGGTGCGCGAGCGGGCCCTCGCGCGCAAGGTCAGCGTCAGCCTCCACCTGCACCAGCCCTGGGGCGGCGAGATCGTCGCCCATCCCAGCCGGCAGGGCAGCAAGGCGCCGCTGGCCGAGATCCGCGAGCTGCACATGGACAGCCTCGCGACGATGCACCCCGGCTTCTGCCCGATGGCGATGAACTACGCCAAGGTCACGCCGGACGGCGCCGTGTATCCGTGCTGCCGGGGCCCGGCCGAGCTGGAGATGGGCAACGTGCTGCGCGAGAGCTTCGAGAGCATCTGGAACGGCCCCCGTTACCAGGAGTTCCGCCGCCAGATGTTCAAGGGCGAGTACCCCGAGGTCTGCCGCACCTGCGTGGTGCTCACCGGCCCCGCTCACTTCCCGGGCAACGCGCCGGACTGACGCCGACGCCGCAGCTGCCGTAGCGAGCCGCGGGGCGCCCCCGCCCGACTCGCGGCCCGCGCGGCCCGCGCGGCCTGCGCGCGCTTCGCCACGCTCGCGGCCTTCGCTGCGCTCAGCCCTTCGTGGACAGGTCTGCGGTCGCCGTCTCGCCAGCCTTCACCTTGACGGTCTTCGTCGCGATCGCCTCGGAGCCGAAGCCCGAGCCGAGCACGTCGATCGAGTAGTCGCCCGGCTGCAGGCCGTCGAAGCGATAGCGTCCGCCGTCGCTGGTGACGCTCATCTGCTCGTCGCCGTCGGAGCTGAGCCTCACCGGCACCTTGTCCAGAGATTCTCCGGTGCTGCCGGAGCGGACGCGTCCTTCGACGATGCCGCCGCGACTGACCTCGAGCTTCACGTCGGAGAGGCTCCTGCCGTCGGCCACCTCCAGCGAGTCCTTGGTCGTGCGCATGTAGCCTGCGCCCTCCGCCTCGAGGCTGTAGCGGCCGGCCTCGACGTACTTCAATTCGAACTGGCCTTCTGAATCCGTGCGGACGCCCGACACGGAGCCTCCATTGATGGTCATGTTCAGGCCAGCCGGAGCTGCGCCGCCCGGGCCGTCGCTCGTGATGATCGAAAAGGCCATCGCTTCCCGAGGCGCCTCATCCTTCGAAGCGTCGCGTGCCGGCGACATCGTGATCTGGATGCCTGCAACGCCTGCGCCGCTCTGGCTGTCCACCACGCGGCCGGACACCGTGGAGCCGGAGAAGCTCAGATCAGCGAGCTGCTCCTGGCCCGCAACGAGCTTGACCGTCTGCTTGCGCTCCAGGCCCGCACCCGGAGCGAGCGCCGACACGTCGTAGCTGCCAGCCTCGACGTCGGCGAACCGGTACTCGCCGCGATCATCGGTCGTGGCGCGCTCCCCGCCGAAGGGCAGGCCGCCCGCGCGACGCATCGTGACCGTCACCCCGGGAACCGGAGCGCCCGCGGCAAGGACGCGCCCTCCCAGCGAGGCGCGCTTGGGCCGCACGAAATCCACGCGCGTCTCCTGACCGGCGATGACGTGCGCGGGTGTGCTCGGATTGGAGGGATCGCTGCCGTCGCCGCCCTCCATCGGGAAGACCATCGCGCCGCCGAGATTCATGCCGCGCCGACCGTTGCCGAGTCGCGCCACGTAGTCGCCTTCCTTCAGGCCATCGATCACGTAGGTGCCGTCGATGCGCGTGCGGGCGCGGCGCTCGCCTTCCACGCCTCCGCGGCCGAAGAAGCGGCCGAACGGGCCGCCCCTGTCCTCGGTTGCGGGCGCGGCTGCTGCCGCGGTCGCGGGCGTCGCGGTGACCTCGATGTCCGCCACCGGCGTGCCGTCCGATTCGGTCACCATGCCGGCCACTCGGCCGGCCGTGTCGAGCACCACGGTGAGATCGCGCTGCGACTGCCCGTCGGCCAGCGTCAGCTTCTGATTCGGACTCGACACGAAGCCGTCCGCCGTGACGTGCAGCGTCCAGTCGCCGGCGGAAGCGCCGGCAATCACGAAGGTGCCGTCGGCACCGGTGCGCGCCGTCAGGCGTTCCGCGCTGAGTTCCCCTTCGCCGCCGTCGTCACGTCCGATGCGCAATGCGCGCCGGATCTCGCGCCGTCCGCCCCCGAGGTCAACCACACCGTCATCGACCTGCTGATCCACTTCCATCTCCACCAGCGCGTCGGCCACGGGCTGATCGTCCCGATCCAGCACGCGGCCGGCGACCACGGCGGCCGGAACCAGTTGCACGCCGAAGCGCGACAACTGGCCCGACACGGCGGCCGGCGCCGCGATCTCCTGCGTGGCGTAGCCTTCCGCAGCGACGACGAGGTTGGTGCCTTGCAGGCCGGCCTCGGCCACGAAATACGCTCCGCTCGAAGGCTCCTCCAGCCCCGCGGCCTTCATCGCTGCGGCGCCCTCGAGCACCGGCACGACCGTCTCGCCGCGCCAGGCCGCAAACTCGCCGGGGGCCGTCGCCTGCGTGGCCTTGATGCGCGCATGCTCGATGGGCTTTCCGTCGGCCTTGTCCTGCAGCGAGATCAGCAGCGAACCCAGTCGAACCGGCGCCAGGCGCAGGTTGCGCGTGCCGGCGGGCACGTCCTCGCGCTGGAGTTCCGCGCAGCCCGGCGACGCGACGTGAACGGTGTAGGTTCCGCCGGCCAGACCGGCGACCTCGAAGTGCCCTTCGGCATCGCTCGTCACGCGCTGACCGAATTCCTGGCCGATCTGCTGACGCGGCAGATCCTCGATGCGATTCACCACGATGCGCGCCAGGCTGGACACGGAGACGCTGGCGCCGGAAATCGGCACTCCCTGTTCATCGACCACGACGCCGGCGATGAGTTCACCGTCCTCCAGCACGACGTCGCCGACACTGAGCGGCACGCCCGCCAGGAGGTCGAGGTCGCTCAACGAGCCCAGGCGCAATCCCTGCTTCTGCACGGTCAGCCCGGCCTTGCCCTCGCGCATGCCGCTCACCGTGAAGCGCCCATCGGGGCCCGTGGT
Source organism: Planctomycetota bacterium (assembly GCA_038212275.1). Taxonomy (GTDB): domain Bacteria; phylum Planctomycetota; class B15-G4; order B15-G4; family B15-G4; genus JBBQUR01. The sequence continues at coordinate 66,308 of JBBQUR010000004.1, read as the reverse complement.
CACGCTGCCGATGGACTCGGTGAGGCCGCCGAAGAATCCGCCGGGCCCACCCGGCCCGCGGCCTCGGCCACGGCCGCCGCGCGAGCCGCCGCCTTCATTGCGGCCGGTGACGGTGGCGCCGGCCACGGGTCGCTGCTTGCTGTCGACGGCGCGTCCGGAAATCCAGGCGCCCGGATCCATGACGAGAGTTCCGACATCGCGTGAGCCCGCCGCCAGTTCCGGCAGCGAGGTGACCAGCGTCGCGAAAAGCTCATGGCGCGTGGCGAGTTGCGGCGCGATGGCCGGCAGCGGAATGTCGCCTGACACACGGGGCGCTGCCGGCAACTCGGCGTGCAGCTTGAAGCTCCCGTCGCGCGCCGTGGTGGCGGAGGGCGCCGCGGGCCGGGCTTCGCCGCCGTCGCCGCCCCTGCGGATCGCGAAGACGATCGGGTCCGCCTGAAACGTGACGGTGGCACCTTCGATCGCACGCCCGCTGCCATCCACCACACGACCGGTGAGATCCACGGTCTCCACGGGCGCACGCTCGGCCTGCGTTGCGGCTTCGGAACCCGCCGTCCGGACGCGCCCGTCCAGGGAGGCCGGCGTCACGGGTGCCGGCGCAAGCACCTCCGTCGGGGTGGCTCGCTCGTCGGCAGGACCACCCCTGAACCCGGTGGGTTCCGGCACGGCGGCTCGCGCCGACAGGGGCGTGACGGGCTGAGCCCCGGCGTCGTCGGCGGACGAGAAGACCAGCCAGGCGGCAACGCCCGCAGCGAGCACGACGCCCATGCCGACGAGCGGAAGCTTGAGTGATGCAGCAGACATGCCCGGGTGGCCTCCAGATTCCGTGGTCGAGTCGTGGCTGGCACCACTGCGATGCACTGGCCAGCCACTTCCGTCCCGAATCCCGCTATCATACGGCTGGCTCCCGGTCGTGCATCCCGAGGCAGTTCGGGGGTTGCGCGATCCGAGGGGTCAGCATCGAGGGAAACGGTGATGCGAAGCGCACGTGTCAGGCTGGGCCTGATTCTGTTGTTTCTACCGGCGCTGGCAAACGGGCAGTTCAAGGACTCCACGCACGGTTTCACTTTCAAGGCGCCGAAGGACTACGTGGCGGTGGCGCTGAGTCCGAACGACTCGCTCACGCTGGCCAAGTATCAGGATCCGCAGAAGGACTACGGCGGCGAGCAGGGCTACACGCCCTACAACCGCCAGTTCGAGATCAGCTTCTGGCCCATCGGCCGGGCCCTGGACGATCCGGCTGACGAAGGCTCTCCGGACGGCGACGGCGAGCCGCCGCCGGATACCAAGGACGACAAGCCCAAGAAGCCTGCGAAAGTCACGAAGGCAAAGAAGGGCGAAGCAGCTCCGCAGGACGGACTCGACACCTTCATTCGGTGGCTGATCGATGCGCGCTTCGGCTACTGCGACGTCACCAGGGAAAAGGACGTGACCATCGCGGGCGGCAAGGGCCGCGAGATGATCCTCACCTCCACGCAGAACCCGCTGAAGGTCTACCTCGTCACGCTCGATCAGCCCGACGGCCGCTGGGTCTTCACCGGCTCCGCCATCGAGAACCGTTTCGACAAGGCCGTCGGAGAATTCACCAAGGCGGCGAAGTCGTTTGCTCGCATCGAAAAGAAGGACCAGGGGTCACACGATGCGGACCTGGGCGCGATGAGCGAGCAGGATCGCTTCCTGCAGAAGCAGATCGACAAGCTCCCGCCGGGCTGGAGCCACCTGCGCACGAAGCGCTATCTCTTCCTCTACGATTCCGAGAAGGGTGTCACGCAGGATCTCGCCACGCGCATCGAAGCGATGCGCGACGTGTACGAGACCCATTATCCGCGACAGACCCCCATCGAAGACGTGTCGATCGTGCGTGTCTGCAAGAACGTCGACGAATACAAGGGGTACGGCGGGCGAGACGGAACCGGCGGCTACTGGAACTCCGGGGAACGCGAGCTCGTGCTGTTTGATTACCGGCCGCGCGAATTCACGCTCGGCGTGCTCAATCACGAGGCCTTCCACCAGTTCATCTACTACTTCTACGGCGAGCTCGCCCCGCACTCCTGGTACAACGAAGGCACGGGCGATTACTACGCCGGGGCCAAACTCACCAAGAGCAATCGCGTCACCAGTTACGGTGACGGCCCGGAGGGTATCGGCCGACGCAGCACGATCAAGGAAGCGGCGCGCCTGTTGTCCGAAGGCAAGACCGGTGCCGAGGGAGCCTGCCCGCCGCTGAAGCAGGTGATGCGCTTCCACCAGTCGGACTACTACGGAAGCGCGGGATACGCTCCGGGAATCTGCTACGCCACCGGCTGGGGAATCGTCCACTACCTGCGCGAAGGCAAGGGACTCGACCCCAAGGTCGCCAGCATCCTGTCCGACTACCTCGCGGCGCTCGTGTCGGCGCGCGAGGAAGCCGCGCAGGCGCTGATGACGAAGACGCTCGCCGAGGCGGAGACCAAGGAGCAAGGCTCCTCGGACGAGATGAGCCACGAGGTGAAGGAATACTACGGCCGCATCGACGAAGACAAGGTGCAGGACATGGCCGCGGACAAGACCTTCAAGGACTGGACCGACGCGGACTGGGACAAGTTCCAGGCCGCGTGGCTCAAGTACATCGAAAAAGTCTGAAGCAAGGAACCGACTGATGCTCTGCGTGCTGCTCTCGCTTTGCCTTTCCGCTGCCGTCACGGCGCTTCCGTGCTTCGACAAGGTGCTGCTGGCGGACGGGCGCACGATCGAAGGGACGCTCGTGCCTTCCACGGATGCGGGCTACGTGCGCCTCAAGATCCGCGGCATCGAGATCCCGATCCGAAGCGACCTCGTCACCAAGACCTACGTCGAGAACCTCGAGGGCTATGTTCCGAAGAACAAGCAGGAAGAGGACTACCTCAAGAAGGGCTGGGTGCTCTTCGAGAACGGCTGGATGAGCAAGGATCGCCGCGAGGGCGAGTTGAAGAAGCGGGCAGCGGCCGACAAGGCGGTCATCGACGACGCCAAGCGGCTGCAGGAGTGGAGCAACGCCGTCACGGAGGAGACGCGGCACTTCGTCGTGAAGTCCAACTGCACCGAAGCCGTGCGCAAGGAGTACACCGACCGGCTCGAGGCCTACTACACCTACTTCACGGACGACTGGGGCATCACGCTCACCCCGGGCGAGGTGAAGGGCAAGATGAAGTTCTTCCTCTACCGCGACTACGACGACTTCCTGCGCATCACGCGGGTTCGCTACGGCGTGGGCGGATTCTTCAGCTTCGTCGACAAGGAGCTGCAGCTCTACGACGACCAGCTGGATCCCCAGCTCACGCGTGCCACGCTGTTCCACGAAGGCAACCACCTGCTCACATACCTGATCGACACGAAGTTCCACTATCCGATCTGGCTCAACGAGGGCATGGCCGAGTACTACGGCACGACGCAGATCGACGAGAAGGGCAAGTTCCACATCGGCGGGCTGCAGTACGAGCGCATCGTGTCCATGCGCACCGACAAGGCCACCGGCAACGTCCTCGGCCTGCGTGAAGTGCTCACGACCGAGCAGCCGGAGTTCACCGCGCGCCACTATGCCGTGGCCTGGTCCTTCGTGCACTTCATGATGGAGTCGCCGAAGTACGGCAAGCAGTTCCGCGGCTTCTTCGCCAACCTGTCCAAGAACCAGGACCTGCACATCGAGAACAAGGTGTACGGGAACGTGAAAGGAGCACTGAAGGAAGCCTCGCTCGATGACGTCGCCCTGGCAGTCGAGAAGCGCTTCGGCAAGTCCATCGAGCAACTCGAGGCCGAGTGGCTGCAGTTCACCGAGCAGGCCTACGGCGAACTCTCTCCCGAGGCCTGGTACCTCGCCGCGCGCCTCGCGCTGAGCAATCCGCAGGAAGACGGCAGCCACGTGAAGACGGCCTTCGACTGCTACGAGAAGGCCGTCAATGGCAACATCAAGAATGCCGACTGCTACCGCGCCTATGCCGAGATGCAGCGCCTCGGCGGCATCGATGAACGCAAGGGAACGATTCAGACTCAGCCTCCGGATCAGGCCCGCGCCTGGGAGCTGATCCAGAGGGCCATCGATCTCGATCCCATCGAACCGCTCAGCTACACCGAAGCCGCCGCCATTCTCATCATGGAAGGCAGCCTGCAGGACCTCGATCGCGCGACGTCCATGCTCGACATCGCCATGGCGGTTGGCGGATCCCGCAACTCCTACATCAAGGCCCTGCGCGACGAGCTGCTTGCTGCCATCGAGCCCGCACGCGAAGCCAGTCGCAGCCAGGCGGAAATCGACGCAGCGGCCGCGGCGGCGGACGCGCGCAACTGGTACGTCGCCTTCTACTTCATCAGCGGGTCGCCCGAGCCGCCGCGCCTCGAGAACCTCAAGACGACCGAGCTCCGCGAACTGATCCGCTCCGGAAAGGTGCACGGCATCGATCATGTCTTCCAGTCCTGGAAGTTCGAGAACCCCGAGACTCACGAACTCCTCCCCGGAGAGAACGCGTGGGACAAGGACTGGGTGGACGTCAAGGACATCCCGCTCTTCGCCGAGGATCTTGCCGCAGCTGCTGCCGCTGCGGCGGGAGGCACGCATGCCGCGCCGCCCGGGAGCAACGGCGCACCCGACGGCGGAGCAGGCGAACCGGGAGGCGCCGAAGCGCCGTCGAAGGACGCTCCGTAGCAGGCGTCCGCCGCGCTCCCGGCATGCCTGCCCCGACCGGGCCGATCCGGGCTGCGGGTATCGTCGCAGCCCGCACCTTGTTCGCCCCGATGGGCTGCGTTAACGTCGCCCGGATGGTGTGCACGCCCCGTCTCGTTGCGCTCGCCGCGTCGCTGCTTCTGGCGGCCGGTTGCGCCTCATCGCCGCCCTCGCACTTCACGCGCCTCTGGCCGGAAGGCACGACGGGCACTCCGCTCATCGGCACGTCCACCGAGGATGGAGTGCTGATGATCGCCGAACCCGGCTACGCGGTCGGCAAGATGTTCGAGATCCAGTTCCCCGTCGGAAATTCGCTGGTCCGCGACTGGGGCAGGATCGACCGCCTCAATGACAACCTGGCCGTCGTGCACCCGATCTCCTCGCGGCTGCGCGAGGGACGCATCGCGACCTCACTGCCCCAGCCGGGCGAACAGATCTTCCTCGCGCTTCGCGACGAGCAGGACGAGCCGCTCATGGAAGGCGTGAGTCCGTGGCTCGACGGGCGTTTCGGCGACTGGATCACGGTGCCGGACCGCCGCGCGGAGGACGTCGCCCGCGACTACCAGGGCACGGCCCTCTACGTGGAGCGCACCGGCCGGTGGGAAATCATCGGGCTGCTGGCCGGCCTGCTCGCGCGCGACGACTCCGACCCCAAGGGCGCCACCGCCATCGGGTACATCGGCTTGCTCGAACTGTCGCGCATCCTTCCCGACCGCATCGACTTCCTGGAGCACAACGTGCGGCGGCTGCGCCCCGACTTCGAGTTCGGCGTGCCGCTGCAGCCGGGTGACATCGACCTTGCGCCGCCCGAGACGCCGAGCCAGCAGTCCGGACCGACGCCCGATGCCGGCAGCGGTGGCCAGCAACCGGGTCGCTGAGGCAGCCTCCCGGCTGATCGCTGCGACAGTCACCGCGTGGCTGTTCGTGAGCGCGGCGGTGAGTTCGCCCGCGCAAGCCGGCGTCTCCACGTTCGGCCGCCCGCCGGAACTCGCCATCGCATGGTTGCTGACCGGGGCGGCGGCTGCATGGTGGTTGCTGCGTGCCGCCGACCGCGCCTCGCTGGCGCGGCGCCTCACGCTCGTGCTGCTCGTGTCGACGATACTGGGCCAGCGCGGGGTGCCCGGCGACGACGGCGGCCGCCTGGCTCTGCTCGCTGCAGTCCTGCTCATCTCCCGCCCCTGGCTGGTCGCAACCCGCGCGTCGCTGCTCACGGCGGCGGCTCTGCTGCTCGCCGTGCCGTCCATGCTCGGCACGGACTTCCCGCAGGGCAGCGTCCTCTGGCTGTCCTACGTGCTGCCGCCTGCGGCGCTCGCGCTGCTGGTTCCGTCGTTGTTCAGCGGGCAACACGCAGAGCGCGTCGTCTTCGTGCTCCTGCTCGCCACGGCGACGCTGTGCATCTTCGCACTGGCCAGTTATGCCCAGCTCTCCGATGGCCTGCAGCTGCCATTCTCCGCCGTCTTCGCCACGCGGCTGCGGCTTCTCGGCCTGCACCCCAACCTCGCCGTGCCGCACCTCGTCACGACGCTGCTGCTCGCCGGAGGGCTGGCTCTCACCGTCCAGCCCCGCAGGCGCCCGCTGATCGCTCTGCTGGCGCTGCCCGTGCTCGTCGCCTTGCTCGCGGTGCGCTCGCGCACCGGCCTGCTGACCCTCGGCTTCGGTGGCGCGCTGCTCGTCTGGCAAGGGCTCCGCCCGCGACTGCAGGCACGCCTCCCGGCGGTGCGCTGGATCTCCGTAATGGCTGCCGTCGCCGTCGCGTTGCTGCTCGTCTGGCCCGTGCTGGGCGCGAGTGAACGCACGGCGCTGCAGCACGATCCGAGCATGGTGAGCAAGGCCGTCTCGTTCCGCACGTCGATGTGGGCGCTCGGCCGCGCAGCGTTCGCCGCCGCTCCTTGGCATGGTTACGGTGCGGGCACCACGTACGTGCAGGGTCTCTTCGCATTGCCCGGCGTCTACGAAGGTCTGCCCAAGGACGACCACCCGCACAACGTCGTGCTCGCCGTGGGCGAGGGCTTCGGCTGGCCGGGCGTCATCGCCCTCGTCCTCCTGTTCGCGGGCAGCGTGGCGAAGACTCGCCGCGAGACTCCGGCGGTGCACGCCGCGAGCGCCGCCCTGCTGTCCCTGTGGGCCGCCAATGCGATCGACCTCGGCAGTGCGGACTCCACGCTGTACCCCGCCCTTGCTTTCCTCCTGCTCGGACTGCGCGACGCCGCGGCGCGCGACACCGACGCGCGCGAGGCCGCGGAGGCAGCGTCGGAGAGCGCTTTGGCGACGCGCACGAGACGCGCCATCCCCTGGGTGGCGGTGGGCATCGCCGTCTTCGGCGTGACGCTCACTCTCGGAGGCTGGTGCGAGCGGCGAGCCGCGCAGGCCATCGCCGCCGTCGAAGCCGCGCGTCGCGACACGGAGGCGGACCTGGCCTCGGCACCCTCAGGCAATGCCTGGCCCGACGCCGCGCTGGCCGATGCAGAGGACGAGAAGAGCGACGAGGCCTTGCGCTGGATCGACCGGGCAGAGCGACTGCAACCCTTCGATCCGAACCTCCCGCTGCAAAGAGCCCGGCTCGCGGGGCTGCAGCAACGACCGGTGCAGGTTCTCGCGGCGCTCGAGTCTGCCAGAGCGCTCTTCCCAGGCTCCGCGTGGCTGGCGCATCAGGCCGCACTCGTGCTGGTGGCGAGCTCGCCGGACGACCCGCGCGTGGAGGCCTGGCTCTCCGAATCCGTGCGTCTCGATCCGTACGGCCCCGAAAGCTGGAGGCGGCATCTGGATCTTTCAAGGCTCTCCGCGCGCCTCGATCGGCCGGACGATGCCTTCCAGGAACTGTTCGCCGCAGTGCTGCTCAATCCGGGATCCGTCGCCGATCTCCCGCGAAGCGGAGAGGGAGCGCAGATCGTCCTGCATCCCGCGGGACTGTCGCAGGCGGGAATTCCCGTGGCGCGCCTGCTGCAGGCACTGGCCGAGCGCCGTGCTCGGACACCGACCACCGATCCCGACGAGGCCGCGCGCCTGCGCCTGCGCGGCATCGAAATACTGCAGGCGCTCGATGAGCGGCCCGCTGCCGATGCCCTGGCGCAGGAACTGCTTGCGGACAACCAGCTCTACCTGCAGTTCCGCACCGCACAGTCGTGCATCGCCGACGGACGCATCGACGAGGCCGTGCAGCGCCTGCGCGCCATCCTCGTCTTCAACATTTTCTCGGCCCGCTGCGACCTGCTCGATGCCTTGTCGCGCACCACGCCGCTCGACACCGTGGGATTCGACGCGCAATACGCCGACGTGCTCGTGAAGATCGCCGACGACATCGATGTCGTCTTCGAGCTGGACAGCGTGAAGCGCCTGCTGCGCGCGCGGCAACGCTTCGCCGAGCGCAGCGGCAACATGAAGCTCTCGGTGCGCCTGTCGGATGCGATGGACTTCGCGGAGCGCTGAGGCCGGGCGCCGCGGCTAGAGCCGGGCGAGCGCCTTCGCGGCAGCCTCGGCGAGACGGTTGTAGCCGTCGAGTTCCTGGCTGCGCTGCAGCTGTTCCCGTGCCTCCGCGATCCGGCCGAGCCTCACGCAGAGCAGGCCGCGCAGCGCGTGGGCTTCGGCATCATGCGGTGCACGCGCCGTGGCGTCCGTCGCGCGCACCAGCGCGGCGTCCACCAGCGCCGCGTCCACCAGCCCGGCGCGCGACAGCAGCGTGGCCTGATCGATTTCCGCGGACGGCACGAAGGCGCGAGTGCCGGGCAGCCATGACATCTCCGGGTTCGCGGGCGTGTCGGGAAGCACGGGGGCCGCTCCCGATTGCCAGCGTGCCAGCAGGTCGTGCTCCGCCAGCCACGCCGGATCCATGGCGGCGCGCGAGACCCAGACGGCTTCGCGAACCCCGACGCACACCAGAGCCCACTCGGGCTCCTTGAGCAGCGCGATGGACAGCGGCCCCGCCATCGGAATCAGCGCCACGTCGTGTCCATCGCGAGTGCAGAGCGCGCGGAAGGCGGACGCATCGTCGCTCGACGACGCGGCCAGCACCTCCATGAGGTACTCGGTCGGGTAGCCGTGCGTGTTGCCGTCGGTCGACGCCAGCTGCTCGGGCCAGCGGCGGCCCGTGAAGGTGCTGCCGTACGAGAAGGCCGTGAAGACCGAAGTGTGCGGCAACTCGCGCGCGATGAACTCGATGCCCGCATCCGGGTAGGCGCTGCGGGAGAGTCCCGAACCCGAGCGCCGGTCCAGTCCGTCGTGAATCGAGGTCGTGTCCGAGAGTTCACCCCAGGCGACCAGAAGCGCAAAGCCGGCAGCGAGCGGCGGTCCCGCCGCACCAGCGCCCGCCAGCGCGCGCCCCACGCGCGACGTTCCACGCAACGCACCATGCAACGCACCACGCGCCACGCGTTGCCAGCCTGCCGACCAGGCCGCGGCCATGAGCGGGGCGACCACGAAGGCGAACGGCGCCATGTTGCGGCGCAGTTGAAGACTCATGGCGCCGAAGAGCACGAACAAGGCGAGGGCCGGGAGTGCAGTCCCGCGTGCGGCCAGTTCAGAAGCTGGCTGGCCGGAGTCGTCGGCACGCCGCGTGCGCCGGCTCCCGAAGGCCGCGGCGAGAAGTGCCAGGCCGGCCGGCACGCCCAGCAGCAGATAGGCGACACGGTCCCACGGCTGGCGAGGATCGTGCGCGAAGGTCGGATGGAACTCGACGATCGCGCTGCGATAGAAGTCCTCGTGCGCGTGCAGATCCTGCAGGATGGCCAGCGGATGCAGCGCGCCGGCCACTCCTGCCGGATTGAGCAGGCAGACACCCAGCAGGGCCGCGCCCACGGGAAGCAGCCGGCGCGCCACCGCGCGCCCCTGCGGCCCGGACAGCAACTGCGCAGCGGCGACGGCCGCGAGCATCAGCGGCCCCGTGATGAAGTAGCCGTGCACGTTGACCCAGAGCAGTTGCAGCGGGATGAGCCGGAAGGCCCCGCGCCCGTCACGCCGCGACACGAGCAAAATGTGCGCGAAGACGACCGTGAAGACGGCGCTCGCCAGGTCGGGCCGGAAGGTGAGGCGGCTGCGCCCCGCGACGAGCGCCAGCAGCAACCACGCCAGCGAGGACCACGCCCCGGCGCCCAGCCCGCGCGCCGTGGCCAGCATGAACCCGAACAGCAGCAGCAGCAGCAGTTGTCGCGCGGCGACGCACGCGTCAGGGCCGATGCCGTCGAACAGCGCGTGGGCCAGCACCTGAAAGCCCCACTTGTCGTCCACGGTGGGATAGGTCGCGTGCAGCTTCGACATGACGTTGAGAACCGGCACGCTGCCGTGCTCGACGATCCACTGCCCCGTGCGGGCGTGCAGGTAGATGTCGAGGTTGTGGACCTGGAACCAGCCCGCCGCCAGAACCGTCGCGAACAGCAGACCGAAGGCGATGCGGCGACCGGTGCGTCCGCCGGCACCGTCGCGGGCCTCGGCGTCCGATGGCGGGCTCGCGGATCGCACGGTGCTCATGGGCCGCGATCATAGGCAGCGCGCGAGCCGAATGGCAGGAGTCGGCACGCCCGGACGTGCACTGAACACGCCGCCAGGGACGCATGAGCCGCGCCTCAGGAACTCGGAAGCAGGACGACCCGTACCTCGTAGCGCCCGTAGCGATGCGTGCGATTGCGACTGCGCACCTCGAAGGTCCATCGCCCGGTCTCGTCGACGACGACCGCATCGAGGCGCGCGTTGCGGCCGGCGCCGGAGTCTTCGTCCGTGGCGACCGTCCTGCCGTCCGGCGCGTGAAGGGTCAGGAAGGTGTCGACCTGCGTGCGGGCATCCCAGGCTCCGCCGGGATAGCGGGTCTCGAGACGCACCAGTTGACCCGCCACGAGGTCCACCGCGAACCAGTCGCGGTCTCCGGTCCCGATCTGGTCGGAGCCCGGCGGGGCGTCGTACAGCGTGTGTTCGGGCCCCCAGTCCGCGCCGCTGAGCGGCACGAGCAGAGTGGCGGCCTCGCTCGTGCCGTCGGGTTCGAAGGCGTCCGGCCAGAAGCGCATGCGCTGCTGCTCGAACACGTCGCTCAACTGATCATAGTGCGTGTCCTGCGCGTGCAGAGTCAGCCATCCGTCCCAGACGTGATCCATCGTCAGCCGCGAGGCCTTGCGGACGGGCCCGCAGAACACCGCCCAGAGCGCGCGTGTCGGCGTCAGCCCGTCGATGAGTGTGCCCGCACCCAGGCTGTCGTCATCGACGCCGGGTTGCGTGTCCGGCGTGCTCTCGTCATCGACGAGGTCATGGAGCACGCACGCGACGGCCACCTCGTCGGAGGCGCCTTCGGCCGTCGCAAGAAACGGCGTGCACTCCTCGAGGCTCAGGTGCAGCTGCACGCCGCTCGTGTCCACGGCCGCGTCGCAGTCGACGTAGAGCGCAGGTCGTCCCAGATCCTGCTGGACGCAGCCGCCGAAGAAAGTGGCGAAACCCTCGGCGAAGGAGAGCCGCGGATCCTGGTCGCTGTCGCCGAAGTAGTGCACGCCGCCGGGACTGTCGCTGTCGCTGTAGATGTTGTGCACGAGGTGACCCAGCTCGTGCAGGATCACCGAGTCGTCATCGCCGTCGTCGCTGCCGATCCACGCATGCCGGCCGAGCGCCCAGCTTCCGGTGAACGACGGCCAGTGCAGCGTGACCGAACCGCGCGGCTTGGCCCCCACTGCGGCTCCGTGCACGTAGTCGAAGGCCGAGACGGCGGCGTCGAACACGTTGAAGGGATTGCCCTCCTCGTCCGCGACCGTGATCGACTGCGCCACGGTCGTGCCCACGTCGAGCGGCAGGCTGCTGTCGTGGGACGCGAAGACCGGGCTGAAGGCCGCGTACGGATCGCCGGTGGCCGACAGGAGCGTGATGCCCGTGAAGGGAGCGGGCAGCAAGCGTCGCTCCCGGTTTCGACTCTCCACGCGCACGACCACGTCCGGGTGCGGCAGTTTCGTTTTCGCGAAGACGGTGAAGCTGCCGTCGGCGGCGGTGATGCCGCGCCCGAGCACCTTGCCCGTCGTGTCATCGATCACGCGGACGTCGGCGCCGCGGATCGGGCGCTCCGGACGCACGCCGGTCCAGCCGTTGAAGTCCCATTCCTTGTCGCTGTAGGCGAAAGTGCCGCTCACGGGAAAGCCCTGGGCGAGCACCGGCGCGCCGAACGTGGACAGCAGCACGGCAATGAGTGCGGCGCGCGCGTTCATCGTCCGCTCCGATGCACGCTCGGGACCTCCGCCACGCGACGGGACACTCGCGGCCCCACCACCAGCAGCGGCCGCTCGCGGACCTTGTCGACGAGAGCTGCCTGCGGGTCGCCCCAGGTCAGTGCGCTTCTGGCGCGGACGAGGTTGCCGTCCGTCGGCGCGTCGACGAGCGCTCCGCGGGCGGAGAGCGTGATGCGCGACAGATCCGCATCCGGATCGAGCCGCACATGGACGACACGCGAGCCCGAGCCGTCCCCCCCGGCAGTGCATGAGCCGCGCAGCTCGCCCTGCAGCAGCTGCGCTCCCGCCGGCAGCTGGAGCTCCCAGTCCACCACGCCGACACTGTCGTGCGGCAGCACGCGGAACTGCAGGGTCACGACGGAGCGGTCCGAAGCACCCGTCTGCTCCAGCTGCAGTTCGACCGGTGCGCGCGGCTTGCAGTCTCTGGATCCGCTCCACGGCCGCGCAAAGCGCGGTTCAGGAGCGTCGCGGCCGGCAGAGCATGCGAACGCCGCAGGAGCATTCCGCAGCCCGCCGAAAAGGGCGAGCGCGGAGCATCCCATCAGCAAGATGAGCAGCGCGAGAGTGCGTGGCATGGTGTCGATCGTTGGAGTGGCACGGCCCGCTCGAAGTCCGGGCTGGCGGCGCGAGTGATTCGCGCCGGCCCGGCGTCCGCGGCGACCTGACCATCGGCAGGTCGGGCAGGCAGCCTTGAGCCGTGGCCCAGCCTTGAGCGGGACGGCCGGCACAGGGCAGCGGGCAGCCCCGACAACCGGCTGCTGGATCGGCCGCGACTCCCCGCCTTCGTGAAGCGCCCGCGACACGACACGCAGGCCGCTGTGTCCCTGTCGGCCTCATCCCTGTGGGCCCGGTCTCCGTCGGCGGATCAGTCCCCGTCAGCGGATCAGTCCCCGTCGGCGATTCCGTCTCCGTCGGCGGATCAGTCCCCGAAGGTGAGCTTCAGCCCGTTGGACTGTGCGGTGTGTTTGCCGCCCGTGGCGCCGGGATCGTTCGGCACGATGACCTGCGTGTAGAGAGAGAGTCCGCAGAGCAGCGGCTCGGGAGGCAGCACCAGGGGAATGAGAAGCTCGCCCGACATGCTCGGCGTGACCGGCAGCAGCAGTTCCGGAGACACCCAGAACGTGCCGCCGTCGAACGCGACCTCGATCTGCGAGAAGCCGAAGACCATGAAGCCCGGCAGCTTCGGTGTGAGTCCCGTCGTTCTCAGGGCGAAACCGAGACCCGGGACGATCGGCAAGCCGATGCCGACAAGCTCCGGCGTCCCGCCAAGTCCCGGCTTTCCCGTCCCGAGACTCTGCCACGCTGCGGAGCCCGAACAGAGGCCACCCGTCGCCGGCAGCACCGTCAGTGTGAGTTCTGCAGGCGCTGACGTAGCGCCGAAGCTGTCGCTCACGACGAGCCGCACCCTCACCTCGGCTGGCTGCAGCACGAACGGCGGATCGAACAGCACATTCGGCCCAGAGCCCTCGATGCGGCCGCCGTCCAGCGGCGTCCACGCGTAGGTGAGCAGAGGGTCGCCGTCAGGATCGACCGCCAGCGCCGACAGCTGCGACGTGTCGTCCGCCCGAACCGTCATGGGGAAGGCACTCGGGCCAGCCACGAGCTGGGGCGGCAGGTTTTCACTGAGGTAGCTGATGCGCAGTTCGTAGCGGCCATAGCGGCGCAGCGCGTTGTGCGTGCCGACCTTCACCAGCCAGGTGCCGCTCTGGTCGATGCTCACGGCGGCGAGCAGCGCGTTGCGGCCCGGACCGGAGTTGTCATCGGAAGCAACGAGCGATCCCGACGGCGCATGGAGCTCGAGATACGGATCACACTCCGTCTCCGCATCCGTGACACCCGCTGGATAACGCGTGGCGACCTCGATCACGTCGCCTGCCACGAGAGACACGGCGAAGTGGTCCGTATCGCCCGTGCCCGGTGCGAGCGAGTCGGCGACGGGGTCGTAGAGCGTGTGCTCCGCGGACCAGGAGCCGTCGTGCACGGCAGCCGTGGGAACCGCAAGAGACGGCGCGCTGTCGGGTTCCTGCGCATCGCGCGTGAACCGGATGTGACGCTCTTCGAAGGCAGCAGTCCATGCCTGCAGCTGAGGGTCGGCGGCATGGAGGATGAGCCACTGGTCCCAAGCATCCTGCTGCGCGAGGTTGGTGGCGGCCGCGAGCGGTCCCGTGAACAGAGTCCACCACGCTGCCTGCGCCGACAGGCCGTTCACGTGCGTGCCGAGGAGGAAGAGGTCGTCGTCCCTGCCGGGCGTGGCGTCCGGCGTCAACTCGTCGTCGAACACGTCGAACAGCGTGCAGGCGATTGCCACCTCGTCGGCTTCGCCGAAGCATTCGCCGGCCCACGGCGCCACCGTCTCCAGCCGCAGCCTCAGCTGCACGCCGCCGATCGTGGCGCTGCCGTCGCAATCCACGTAGAGCGCCTCGAGACCGAGCCAGCTCTGCACCGCCCCGCAGAAGAGCGTGGCGAACCCCTCCGAGAAGGCAAGCCGCGGTTCCTGATCGCTCTCACCGAACGAGTGCGGCCCGCCCTGGCTGTCGTCTCCCGACCAGCCCTTGTGCACGGCGTGTCCCAGCTCGTGCAACGCCACGGCATCGTCGTAGCCGTCCTGCTCGCCGAGATGCATGACGGTGCCCCACGTGAACGTGCCGCCCGGGCTCGGCCAGGCGATGCGCAAGGGCTGCATGATCGGCGACGCGCCGACAACCGGTCCGGTGAGGTATTCCAGCGCGGACACGCCCATGTCAAACAGGTTGAACGGCTGCCCCTCGCTGCTTCCAGCCAGCATGGGCATGGCAACCAGCGTGCCGACATCGAACGGCTTCGTCGGGTCCTGCACCGAGAAGACCTGACTCTCCAGAGCGTAGTCGACACTCGATTCGTTGGTCACGCGCAGGCGCTGAAAGCCGCTGGAGAGCTGCGTGTCCGCCTCGCATCGCACCTTGAGTCCGACGAATGGCAGGGCAGCACAGTGGATCGAGAAACTTCCGTCGGCCTGGGTGGTGCCCGTGCCAAGCACCAGGTTGGTGAGCGCTTCGACGACGGCGACATCGGCGCGACGGATCGCGCGCTCGGGTCGCGCGCCGGTCCAGCCGTCGTAGTCCCACGCCTTGTCCACGTACACGCAACGGCCGGTGACAGCAAAACCTTGCGCGCCGGCCTGCGAGACGGCACCGAGCAGGACGCTCGTCAGCAGCAGTGCACGCACTCCGGTGCGCAACACGTCTCAGCGCCCCGGCCGCTGAGAAGACGGCACCAGCGCGAACGATGTCGCCTCACCCGTGGCGGCATCGAAGCCGCTCACGATCGGAACGGAAGACGGGTCGCCCTCCCCCCAGCGGAACTCCACGGACTGGATCGTGATCTCGGGTCCCGTGGGCCCGCTCGTATCGGCCCCCTCGAAGACGGCCTTCGTGACGAGCATTGCGCGCCCCGAAGCTCCGGCCGAAGGCGGGCGCACGATGGCATCCACCACACTGATCACGCCGCCCTCCGGGTCGGCACTGCCTGCAACGGCTCCTTCGAGCAGCGCGGCGCCTCCCGACAATTCCCAATGCCAGGCCACGGAACCGAGGGTGCGTACGGGGCGCAAGGTCGCGTGCAGCGCCTGCCCGCCTCCCGCAGCCCCCGTCGATTGGAGCAGCACCGCGACAGGCCCGAAGGGCTTGTCCTCGGCAACGCGCTCTCCGGGAGGACAGTCGGCCGACGCGAGAATCGCGCCGGAGACAGGCTCGCCTTCCTGGCGCCGGCATCTGGAGGCCTCCGACGCGTCGTCACAAGAGCCGAAGGCGCACGCCAGCACGGCAGCAGCCAGCGGCAAGGAGCGACGTGTGAACATGGAGGCTCTCGGAGGCGGCAGGGCAGCGACGGGTGCGCCTCGTTTCGCGCCGGCTGCGACGTCCTCGGCAGGCACGGCGGCGCTTCGGACGCCGCAGTATAGTGCGGGATTCGCAGGCAATGTGGTGTGCAGCCCGTGCCGGGTGATCTATTCTCTGCCCCCCATGCGCGTCGATCTCGAGAAGTATCGTGAAGCAGGCCGAATCGCCAGCGCGGCACGACGTGCCGCCGTGGCTTCGATCCGTCCGGGCGTCCGCTACGTGGATGTCCTTGACACCATTGAGGCGTACATCCGCGCGCAGGGCGCCGATCTGGCATTCCCGGCACAGGTTTCGGTGAACAGCATCGCCGCGCATGACTGCTGCGGCCCTGACGACGAACGCGTCTTCCGTGTCGGTGACGTCGCCAAGGTGGACCTCGGCGTCCACCTCGACGGCTGCATCGCCGACACGGCTGAAACCGCGGACCTCGGATCGCACGCCACGCTGCTCGAAGCGAGCAGGCAGGCGCTCGAAGCGGCGATCGCTCTGGTGCGCCCCGGCACGCGCACCCGCGACATCGGCGCAGCCATCCAGGCCACGATGCGCGCGTACGGCCACAAGCCCGTCGCCAACCTCACCGGTCACGGCATTGCGCCGTTCACGATCCACTGCTCTCCTGCCATTCCCAACGTGCCGGACTCGGACGACGCGGTGCTGAAGGAAGGCATGATGATCTGCATCGAACCGTTCGCCACGACCGGGCGCGGCACGGTGGTCGAGCAGGGTCGCGCCGAGGTCTTCGGCGCCCAGCGCAAACTGAAAGCGCCCCGGCACTCCGACTCGGGCGTCGTGGACCAGATCATGGCCCGCAAGGGCTTGCCGTTCTGCCGCCGCGAACTCGCACGCCAGCACGGCGCCGGAGTGGTCGAGCAGACGCTGCGTGACCTCATCCGGGCCGGCGCCGTGTTCGAGTATCCACCGCTGGTCGAGCGCGCCGATGCCGTCGTGGCGCAGTTCGAGCACACGATGCATGTGGGGCACGACGGCGCCGAGGTCATGACGCGCTGAGCGGCTTGCGCCGACGACTCAGTGCGATGCAGGCACGGGCTGTCGGGGCACCTCCTTCCTTCGCTGGGCGTGAAGGAAGCGCAGGCCCGGTCCGGGGCCCGCGGCACCGTAGCCGTGCCCACCCGACTCATCGTCGATCAGCAGCCGCGGAGCCGGCCGCTGGACGGCAAGCCCACGCGTGAAGAGCTGCAGCGCCGCGCGATCGAGCAGCACGTCATCGCGGGCCGTCCACAGGTAGACAGGCACGCTCTCGAGGGCTGCCACCGGGTTGTCCATCAGCCCGACGACGCGCCGCCGGGCGTCCCAGAGAGGCGGAGGCGTGCCGGCCCACGCCGCAACCGCCGTGACCCGCTCGGGGTGCCGAGCTGCGAACATCAAGGCCCCCGTGGCGCCGGCTCCGTGCCCTGCGAGATAGATGCGCGTCGAATCGGCGCGCCGCGCCTTGATCTCCGCGTCGATGAGCGCCAGCACAAGATCCTCGCCCTCCGGCAACAGCCAGGGGACCTGATAACCCTCCGACGCTGTTCGAGCCGGTGACACTCGAGCCGGTGACACTCGAGCCGGTGCCACTCGCGGCGTGCCGTCCCCGGGGAGCGGCGCGGATGCTGGTGCGCGCTCGCCTGTCTCGGGCAGCGCCTCCGCCGGCACGGGAGCCACCGGCACGAGCAGCCGCAAGCCCTCCGAGCGCGCCGCTGCGTCCAGAGCTTCGCGGCAGCGTTCCGCGAGGTGCAGGGGGTCGGAATCCGAGAAGCTGCCACCGTGCAGCGCGACGAGCAGCGCCCGCGAGCGCGGACGGCCGCCCTCGAGCACGCCAGGGGCCAGAGCCACTCCCGGACGCACTGAAACAAGGCCAGTGAAGGAGACGGGCGCCGACTGGCACGGCAGGGACAGCATCGGAAGCAGCAGCATCACGTGGTTGAGCATGTCGTGCAGGACGGCAACCCCGACGGTGCGTTACATCCGCGACGCCCGCTTCGAACGGACGTTGCCCTTGTCCCTGCCGCCTGCGCTCGGGTAACCTCCCGCCCGCGTGCGGGGGCTCCAAGCCCGCGCACACCGCTAGATGTCGGGGTGTGGCGCAGCTTGGCTAGCGCGCTTGACTGGGGGTCAAGAGGTCGCAGGTTCAAATCCTGTCACCCCGACCATTCCGGCGCCTCAGCCAAACGCCGGGCGCATCGCCCGGCCGTCATGCGCTTCGCACGACGGCCTGCAGCCCGGCACTGGATTCAGCGGCCGCGCCCGGTAGTCTGGCCCGCGTGAACAGATTCATCAGCGCGTCGCTCGTCCTCTTGTGCCTCACCGCATGCTCCGGCGAGGAACTCAAGAAGGACTACACCAGGGCGCTTCCGCCGGGAGCCCCCGCGTTGATCCCGCTCCGCCCGGGCGAGCCGCGACCCGACGTGCGGCCGGAGTGGGCCGCGAAGGCGAGCATTCTTCCCGCGCTGGATCACTCTCTGGAATTCCTCAACAAGCCCAGCGCGCCGCGTTACTTCCCCATGGCTGGCATCAGCCACGAAAAGACGCTGGCAAGCGTGGTGCGTTTCCGGGAGCTGCTCGAGACCAGCCCCGACGAAGAGGCTTTCGCGCGCGCCATCGACAAGGAATTCCAGGTCTACAAGAGCGCCGGATGGGACGGGACCGGCGGCGGTGTGCTCTTCACCGGTTATTGCACGCCCATCCTTGACGGCAGCCTCGAGCGCACCGACGTCTACAAGTATCCGCTCTACGCGCTTCCACCGGACCTCGTGAAGGACAAGGAAGGCGAGACGCAGGGGCAGCAGACGGCCACAGGCCTGCAGCCCTATCCGGACCGGCGCACGATCGAATCGTCGGGAATGCTCGACGGTCAGGGCCTCGAACTCGCCTGGCTCAGGAATCCGCTCGATGCCTACATCGCGCACGTCAATGGTTCCGCGGTCATCCGGCTTCCCGATCGCTCGCTTTACCGATTGGGTTATGCAGGCAAGAACGGGCACGAATACTCATCGCTGCGCGCCGCACTCGTGAAGGCCGGCGAGTTGAAGGAAGCCGCTGCCAACCTGACCACCATCCGCGCCTGGGCAGCTGAACACCCCGACGAAGTCCCCGAGTACCTCGCGCGCAACGAGTCCTTCGTCTTCTTCACTCCGATCGATGGCAATCCGCGTGGCTGCCTGAATGTCGAGGTCAGCGCCAATCGCTCGATCGCGACGGACAAGTCGCTCTTCCCGCGCGGCGCACTCGTCTTCGTGGACACGAAGCTTCACTACGGTGGCGGGCGGTCGCCGAAGTCCTTCAACCGCTTCATGTTCGATCAGGACAGGGGCGGCGCCATTCGCACGGCCGGCCGCGCCGACCTCTACCTCGGCATCGGTCAGGGCGCGGAAAGACTCGCGGGCACCACCCAGGAAGAGGGGCAGCTCTACTACTACTTCCTCAAGAAGTAGGCCCCCGCCGGGCGGCGCCCCAGCCGTCCGCGCAGCACCCGGCAGGCAGCCGGGCCTTTCGCCACCCGCCCCCCCACGAGCCGCCCGTCACCGGCCGCGCCGGACCATCAGCGGCAGGCGTTCCGGGCCCTTTCGGCCGAACGGGAGGGCTGCAACCACTCGCCACGCCCGCAGCGCTGACCTTCCCGGCACCGTGCCCAGGGAGCATGGGGCGCGGCCCAACGCCCGTGGTGACGCCGCCGGACGTGACGATTGAAAGACACTTGATTCCGTGATCGTCCAGCCGGCCTCAGCCTCAGGGCACCACTCGTCCGATAGGACGATTCCCTGCCAGCCTGGATCATCGCAAGGAGACGTCACGCTCATGCTCACGCAGAAACTCGTCATCGCTCTTGCCGTCGCCAGCGGCGTCGCAACAGCCCAGAACTACCCGGTGCTCATTTCGGACCCGGCCGCACCGATCTCCATGGACGGGCAGGACACGCGCGCCCTCGTGCCGGGCGACTTCGACGGCGATGGCGACATGGACCTCATCGCGGTGAACTTCGCTCAACCGAATGTGGTCTACCGGAACGACGGCTTCGGGAACTTCGCGGTCGTGCCGCCCTTCAGCCTGAACGTCACGGCGGATCACTCGTTCGGCGCAGCGTGGGGCGACATGGATGGTGACGGTGACCTCGACCTCGCGATCGCCAACGGCAGCAAGGGACTGCTCCCCGATGGATTGGGCATGCCGAACGAGGTCTACCGCAACGTGGGTCCGACGCCCGGCACCGAAGGACGCTTCGAGAAGAAGCTCACTGGTCCGATTGCCATCGACAAGGGCGAGACCTACGGCGTGGCCTGGGTCGATCTCGAACTCGACGGCGACCTCGATCTGGTCTTCGTCAACCGCCTGCAGACCAACACGATGTACCTCAACGATGGAGCCGCCAACTTCACCAAAGTCACGACGGGCCCCTTCGTCACCGACATCGGCACCTCGCGCGGCGTGGCCGTCGGCGATCTCGACAACGACGGCGATCCCGACATCGTGGTGGCCAACAGCGAGAACGAGCACAACTTCATCTACATCAACCAGGGCCACGCTCAGGGTGGAGTCCTTGGAAGCTTTGTGCGCCTGGCCGGCGATCCGGCCGTGAACGACGTGGGCGAGACCTACGGCGTGTCGCTCGCTGACTTCGACGATGACGGCGACCTGGACCTGTTCGCCACGCGCCGATTCGGCCAGGGCAACATGCTGTACGCCAACGACGGCACGGGCCACTTCCAGAAGCTGACGGGACTTGAACCGTCTCTTGGCGCGAGCGACTCCTACCACTCGGCGTGGGGCGATCTCGACCGGGACGGCGACCTCGACCTCATCGTCGCCAACCGCCAGGCGGATGGATTCTTCTACATCAACAATGGCGATGCCACGTTCACGCGCATCATGTACGGCCAGCTGCCGAACTCGCCCGGCGACTCGCGCGACGTGACCATCGTCGACGTGGACGGTGACAGCCTGCCCGAAGTCCTCTTCGCCAACACACTCGGCGGCGACGACTTCTTCTTCCGGAATCGCGGATTGACCTGGAAGGACATGGGCTTTGCGTACTACACGGTGAGTGCGACGCCGCGCCTTTCGGGCAGCGGCACGCTTGAGCCCCTGTCGACGATCACCTACCAGGTGCAGTCCGGCCCGATCTCGAAGCCCGCGATCATGGTCGCCGGCTTCAACACGGTGTTCGCGCCCTTCAAGTCCGGCACGCTCGTGCCGTCGCCGGACATCGTGGTCGCCGGCTTCGCCAGCAACGCGTCCGGCTCACTGAGCTTCTCGACGACCTTCCCATCCGGCGTTCCGTCCGAGATTTCCCTGTACCACCAGATGTGGTTCGTGGACGGCGGCTCGCCGACCGGATTCACCGCGAGCAACGGACTCTCCGCACTGACTCCCTGATTCGACCGCCTGCGCAGCTTCCAGGAAGCCGCGCAGCCCACTGCGACACGCGGCCCGGCCCGAGTCCTCGACTCGAGCCGGGCCGTCTCTCGTTCCGACGGCGTGCGGCGGTTGAATCAGCGCGGCGAGCCGCCCTATCCTTCGCTCGCGCATTCTCACCATGCCCCCGCCCGATCGCCCGCACCGGTGGCGACCCCAGCAGGAAGTTCCCGAAGGATGAGCCTGCCGCTTCTAGCACTCCTGTTCGTGGTGCTGCTGGGAGCCGGCTATCGATTCTGGGGCCGCCTCGTCGCGCGGCAATTCTCCCTGGACGGGCAACGCCCCACGCCGGCGCATGTTCAATCCGACGGCGCGGATTTCGTGCCCACGCCGCCCTTCTATCTCTTCGCGCAGCACTTCTCCGCCATCGCAGCCGCGGGACCGATCGCCGGGCCGATCCTCGCGTGCCAGAGCTACGGCTGGCTGCCATGCCTGCTCTGGATCAGCTTCGGCGTGGTCTTCATCGGTGCCGTGCATGACTTCGCGAGCCTCGCGGCCTCCGTCCGCCATGGCGGGCGGTCCATCGCGGACATCGCGCGCGAGCACCTCGGGCGTCGCGCCGGTCTGGCGATGCTCGCCTTCATCTGGATCGCGCTGATCTACGTCATCGTCGCCTTTGTCGACATCACGGCCGGCACCTTCGTGACCGGTCCCGAGGAACTTGCCGGGCAGTCGCTCGGCTTCCATCCCGGCGGCGCGGTCGCGGCGGCCAGCACGATGTATCTCGGGCTGGCCGTGATCATGGGCCTCGCGCAACGGATGCTGCGCCCGCCGCTCTGGTTGCTCACGCTGGTCTTCGTGCCGGCAACCTTCGGCGTGGCGTGGCTCGGCACGCACGCAAGCGCGCCCTTCGTGCTCGACCGGCATGACTGGGGCCTCATCATCCTTGCCTACTGCGCCGTCGCGTCGGTAACGCCGGTGTGGGCCCTGCTTCAACCGCGCGGCTATCTTGGCGGCTTCGTGCTCTACAGTGCGCTTGCCATCGGGGTCGTCGGGATTCTGTTCGGCGGCTACTCGATCAGGCAGCCGGCGTTCCACGAGCCCCTCGCGGGCGCCCCCGCGGCCCCGCTGATTCCGTTCCTGTTCGTGACCATCGCGTGCGGCGCCTGCTCCGGCTTCCACGGACTGGTCTGCTCGGGCACGACCTCGAAGCAGGTGGACAACGAACGCCACATCCAGCCCGTGGGCTACGGCGCCATGCTTGCCGAGGGCTTCGTCGCGCTGATCGCGCTCGTCACGATCATGATCCTGGCGCCGGGCGACATGGCAGGCCTCTCTCCCGGCACCATCTACGGGCAGGGCATCGGCCGATTCCTGTGCCTCATCCTCGGCGAGGACAGGCTGGGGTTCGCGATCACCTTCGGCGCCATGGCCTTCTCGACCTTCGTGTTCGACACGCTCGACGTCACCACGCGGCTTGGCCGCTACATCATCCAGGAACTGTTCGGATGGCGCGGCACCGCCTCCGCCGTGCTCGCAACGCTCATCACGCTGGCCGTCCCTGCCTTCCTGCTCACCTTCGCCGAGGCGGGGATGTGGACCCGCTTCTGGGTGCTCTTCGGAGCCAGCAACCAGCTGCTCGCGGCGCTCACGCTGCTCGTCATCACCGTCTGGCTCGCGCGATCGGGGCGCTCCATCGCCTTCACGCTGCCGCCGATGATCTTCGTGCTGGTGATCACCCTCTGGGCACTGGGCAGCCTGATCATGTCCAATATGCAGTCCGCGCAGGGGTTCGACATCTCGCTCGTGAACGCCATCGCCGCCATCGGACTCATCGGGCTCGCGTTGTATCTGGCCATCCCGGCACTCATGCAGCTCGCAACGGCCCGCCGCGCTCCACCCGCTTCGCCCGGACCGACGTCGTCCCCCCGCGCGGCTCCGCTCGCCTGACATGCTCGCCGTGGCGGAACACGTCGGCATCGGATCGCCGGGCTTGTGGATCGGCTTCTCCGTCCTCGTGCTTGCGCTGCTCGCGCTGGACCTCGGCGTGCTCAATCGCAAGGCCCACATGCCGGGCCTCGGCGAGGCCGCACGCTGGACGGCGTTCTGGGTCGGGCTCGCCGCGGCCTTCAACGTCTTCGTCTACCTGAAGTTCGGCAGCGTGAAGGCCACGGAATTCGCGACCGGCTACGTGGTCGAGGAAGCACTGTCCATCGACAACCTCTTCGTCTTCCTGGTGCTGTTCCGCTCGCTGGCGGTGCCGGCGGCCTACCAGCACCGCGTGCTGTTCTGGGGCATCCTCGGCGCGCTGATCACGAGAGGCATCTTCATCTTCGTCGGCTCCGCGCTGCTCGATCGCTTCCACTGGATGATCTTCGTCTTCGGCGGATTCCTCGTGATCACGGGCATCAAGCTGCTCTTCGCCGACGAAGCCGAGCCGCATCCCGAGCGCAACATCATCGCCCGCAGCTTCCGGCGCATCTTTCCGATGACCGCGGATTACCACGGCGGCAACTTCTTCGTGCACGAGGACGGCCGGCGCAAGGCGACGCCCCTGCTCCTCGCGGTGGTAGCCGCCGAAGCGACCGATGTCCTCTTCGCGACGGACTCCATCCCCGCCGTCTTCGCAATCAGCCGCGATCCCTTCATCGTCTACACCTCGAACATCTTCGCGATCCTCGGGCTGCGCTCGCTTTTCTTCCTGCTCTCCGGGATCATGGACCGCTTCCACTACCTCAAGTACGGCCTCGCTGCCGTGCTGATCTTCGTCGGCGCGAAGATGCTGATGAGTGAAACGGCGTGGGAGGTTCCCATCGTCTGGTCACTGGTGATCATCGTCGGCCTGCTCGCGGCGGCCATCGTCGCCTCACTGCTGCGCCCGCACCGCAGCGCAGACGCCGAATGACCCGTCGACGACGCCCTCGCGTCGACGACTCATCAGCCCGACGGACAGCGGCGATGCCGGACAGTGAACGTCACGGCCGCCATGCCCCCGAACGTCAGCGCGGCGCCCCACCCGCAGCGGGCGGCGGGGACGCGGGCTCCTCCGTCCCGGCGCCCGTACTGGCGGCGGTGGCCGTCCAGCGATCCTGATTCTTCGCCCACCAGGCCTTCCATGAAGACTTCGTCGCCCCCGGGTTCGCGCCGGTGAGTTTCGTGAGTGCCGTGCGGAGCGCCTTGGACTCGGCCAGGTAGCCCTCCGTCGCGGCATCGCTGCTGCCCAGCACCGACACGCCGATGCTGGCACCCTCCTGCAGCGTGCCGATCTCCGGATCACCGATGGCCGCGTTCTGGGCAACGTTCACGCTGAACCCCGCGATGTAGGCGATCTGCCGCCCCACGAAGATGTGGCCGCTTGGTGCGTGGTAGCTGCCGGGGCCGCCATCCAGAGGCAGTGTGATGAATCTCGTGACGAGCGGAGGTACGGCCGCGGGAAACCCCAGTTCTCCGAGGCTCTCGGCAGCGTGCCTGCGCAGCGCCGGTGACGGGCTCTCGAGCGCCTTCACGATGGGCAGGATGACGCCTTCTGCGTGAACGTCGCGCAGCGCGAGCGTGGCCTGGCTGCGCACTTCGGACGAGACATCCTGCAGGGCGCGGCGCAGGAACTCTTCGACTTCCTCCTGCGACACGGCCTCGCCGGGCACGAGCCGTCGCAACGCCAAGGCTGCAAAGGCCCGCGCCTGCCCTGAGGGATCCGTCAGCAGCGCAACCAGCTCGGCACGCAGCGCGGCGGCTTCGTCCGGCTCGGCGCAGGCCTCGCGCAGGTCGACGATGGCCAGCTCCTGCAGCGAGCGCGGCGCCGCGGCGCCGTACTGCAACAACCTCGAGCGGGCGGCCGGCAACTCGTCGGCCGGCACCTGCAGACTCGGCAGCGCCACCGGCACGGCCCCCGAAGCCAGCAACGCAAGGGCCTCCGGCTGATCGGGCGCGGACTCGAGCACTTCGGACAGAAGGTTCACCCCCTCCGTGTAGAGGCCCGACTCGATCAACCAGCGGGCGTGTTCCGTGAGCCCCGCCGTGTCGTTGCGCCGCACGGCAGCGCGCCGCTTGCGGGACTCGGTGAGCACGACCGACTCGAGTTGCTCCCGGTCGATGGCTCCCGCCGGCAGCGACTCCCATTGCCCGTTGCGCTGAAACTCCCAGTGGTCGTCGCTCCAGCGCGCCAGGGCGCGGAGCACGCCACCGCGCACGGCGTGCAGCAGCCAGCGCTTCGGTCGCGTGCGCGGGTCCGGCGCGGAGCCGGTGCCTGCAGCTTCCGGCCCGAGATCACCTGCCGCCTGGAGGGGCGTGCGCACCGCGCTCGGTGCGCCGGTTGCGCTGCCCGCCCCCTCCTGCGCCCACGCCGTGGGGACGAGCAGTGCCGCGATCATCGCGGCGAGCGACAGCGTCAAGGCTCGTCCGCGCGACGCGCCCTGAATGCCCGGGACATCGGTCCGTGAGCGCGGGGTGCAGGAATCGTCCATGACCACAAGCCTCCGCCACGGCGGGGAAGGCAGGCCGGTGTCCGCCCGGGGCCCGCCCGATCCGGATCGGTGTACTCCCGGGACCCGCCCATGTCACTTCCGATGCGGCCGCGAGCCAGCCGTCCAGCAGACCCTCGTGACAGGATTTTCCTTCGCATGGCGCTCGCGCGCCCCTGTCCCCACTGGAATGCCTGTGCACCGGATGGCCACGCCTGACATGAGCAACAGCCCTGAGCAGCCCGCCGGGGCCTCGGCCGAACCGTCCGTGGCCGAGGTGCTTGCCGCCGACTTTCTCGCCCGCGACGAGGCCGGCGGACAACCGCAACTCGTGGAATGGTCCAGACAGCTCCAGGATGCGCCGGACCGCGCCGAGTTCCGCCAGCTTGTGCAGGACGCCCTCGGCGCGAGGGACAGCCTGCCCCGCCCCGTGCGCGCCGGCGTCGTGGTGGGTGGTCTCTGGCGCATCGAGGAGGAACTCGGCTCGGGTGGGACGGGCCTGGTCTACAAGGCCCTGGACCTCCGAACGGGGAGTCACGTGGCCCTCAAGATCCTCACGGCCGCGGCAGGACGTGATCTCGCTCCGCAATCGCGCTTCGTCATCGAAGCGCGCGCACTGGCGGCGTTCGCGCACAAGCGCATCGTCGCCGTGCAGGATTTCGGCAACGATGGCGACCTGCGCTTCCTGGTGTCCAAGCTGGTCAAGGGCGCTTCCTTCGACGAGCTGTTGCGTCGGGTCCGCCTCCGTGCTGCGCCCGGTACCGACGGCGGACAGCTCGCCCCCCGTTCCGGGCGCGCGCTGACCGATGCGCTGACCGATGCGCTCGCGGGCCCGCTCACGCCGGAGGGCCTGACGCTCGCGGGCAAGTCGTGGTGGAAAGCCGTCGCCACGCTGGTGAGTGATGCGGCCGCGACCGTCGAAGCAGCCCATGCCTGTGGCGTCGCGCATCGAGGGCTGAAGCCGGGCAATCTCATGCTGCGCGCCGACGGAACCGTGGTGGTTCTGGACTTCGGGCTCGAAGGAACCCTGGAACATGGTGCCGCTCAACTCGAGCGGGGGCTCTTCGGTCGGGCGGACTTCGGCGTGCCGGAACGCGCACACGGCGAGACGACAGCCGACCCTCCGCGCGCGGACATCTATCAGCTCGGGCTGGTGCTGCACGAATTGCTGACCCTGCATCGCGCCTTCGACGGACGCGACGTCAGGAGCACGCTGAGGCAGATCGACCACGGCGGCATCACCCCGCCACGCGCCCACGACGCGCGCATCCCTCCGGAGCTGGATGCCATCTGCACGAAGGCCACGGAGCTCGCCCCGGAACGGCGCTACCCGACGATGCACGCGCTGCATGCCGACCTGCAGCTCTACCTCGACGGCCGGAAGCTCCCGGTGGCCGTGCGCGACAGCCAGGTAGCCAATTCATGGATGCGTGCGCGCTACGCGCTGCGCCGCCACCGCGGGCCGATCCTGATCGCCGTGACGGGACTGCTGGTCGCCGCAGCCCTGGCAGGCAGCCTTCGCGGCGGCTGACGCCGCGGCAAGCCGCCGCCCGGGATCCCCGGAATGCCACGACGCAGGAGGTGACTCGGCGAGTAACATTCTCCCCGTCCCGCCACCACCCCTCTTCTTGTCGCGCGGAGCCATGGCGCCGGCCCCTCAGGACGACCACCCACCGGATCGGGACCTCACGGTCACGATCGACCTGCTGCACCGCGCCAAGGCCGGCAGCGATGTGGCCTTGAACCGCCTCCTCTCGCGCTACTACGACCGCGTGCGCCGCATCGTGAACATGCGACTCGGCAGCCGCCTCAAGCAGCGTGTCGAGGGCAGCGACATCCTGCAGGAGACGTTCATCAAGGCGGTCGAGTCCTTCGAGCGCTTCGAGCTGCGTGATGAAGCCAGCTTCATCAACTGGCTCGCCCGGATTGCCGAGCGACAGGTGCTGGCAGCCGCGGATCATCACGGCGCGCAGAAGCGGAATCCCGCCCGCGAGGTGAGTCTCCAACGCGACAGCGACGGGAGCACTATCCCCATCGAGCTCCCCGACGGCGCACCGATGCCGCACGACAAGCTCTCGGACAAGGAGCGCACGGCCGTCGTCGAGGCCTGCATCGCGCTGCTGCCCGAGGCTTACCGGGAGATCATCATCCTGAGGACCTATGCCGGCGCGTCGTGGGAGGTCGTCGCAAGCCAGACCGGCCGGCCGAGCGCCGCGGCAGCCCGCATGATGTACGCCAAGGCCATGATCGAGCTGGGAAAGCTCGTGCGCAAAGCCCTGGAGTCCTGAGCAGGCCGCTGCGCACGGTTCACGCGGGTTCGCACGGCGTGATTAGCGGGTTCGCACGGCGTGACTAGCGGGTGTCGGCGGCGGGAGCCCGGACGGCGGGAGCAGGCTTCGGAGCATCGTTGCTCTCCGAGGCCGGCAGAGGCTCGCTGGCCTTTGCGTATCCGTTCAGCAGCGCGATGTCCGGCGCATGCAGGTACTTCGGCCTGGAGATCTCCTCGATCCACTTGCTGGCAAGGTAGGAGTTGAGGTTGATCCGCGCTTCGAGCCAGCCGTTTTCCTGTGCCTTGCCGCTCTTGCGCCAGTCGAAGTTCACGTAGTGGAAGGCCTCGATTTCCGGATGCCGTTCCAGGAAAGCCAGGAAGGGCATGAACCACTCCTCCCAGTCACGTCGGCCATCCTCCGCGTCACTCGTGATCGCCACCCTGGCCGCGGAGCATTCAGCGATGATCACGGGCTTGCCGTGCTCGCGCGCCATCGCAAGGAAGCGCTCGGCGCGCGCGGCCTTGTTCGTCAGCCCGCGGCGGCCCGTGTTCGCCTGGACGACGAACTCGTCGATCTCGAAGACATCGAGGCCATACCAGTCGATGACGTCGTCACCGGGAAACCAGCGCCAGCCGCGAGCATCCTTGACATCGAAGTCGTCGGGACCGGAGGGCTCGTAGCACCAGATGAACGCGACGTTGTCGACGTGCTCTTCGCGGAACAGCTTCACGATCTTCCGGTACGCCATGGGGTACTCGTAGGCGTGATAGTCGAACCACTCTCCGGAGAACTCGCCGCCGATGCGCACGAACACCGGGCCGCGAAGGTCCCGCAGCACGCGCGCCAGTTCGCGAATGCGCTGGTCGTAGCGATCCGTGCGGGCGATCTCGTCGTCGATGCCGTGCTCCCGACGCGTGCTGGAATCGATGCCGAAGAGCCCGATGTTCACGTGCGGAAAGTGGCCATCGAGCTTGTCCTGCGCCAGTTTCACGCGCGCCATCGCCAGCCGCGAGTCCCACGGCCGTGGCCAGTCGCCAACCGCCATGAAGACCAGTTCCGAAGCCGGATTGAGTTTCGGGTCGGCAAGCATCGCGATGTACTCGGCGTTGCCGTCGATCCATTGCCCCATGCCATGCAGGATGCGTCCCCGTGGCGGCTCGAACAGCGCGTTGTAGCGGTAGGTCCCGCCCGCATCAGGAGGCGCCACGGAGACGACAGCCTCATCGGCCACCGCGCGGAGGCCGCGGACAGGAGCCCGCTCAGCACGACCCCCGTCACGGGTGGAGACCTGCATCGGCGGCGCAGCTTGCAGCGTCTCGAGCGAATGCTCGGGCCGCGGCGGCGGCGGTCCCTGCAGGAAGCAGCTCCCCGCAAAGAGTCCCATCGCGAGAAGTGAAGTGACGCGCCACATGCTGCGCGACTTCAACAGGGCGAGAACCGGGCGGTTGCGGCATGGGGCCACTGCAGCATCATCCGCCGGTCGACGCATCATGTGGCGCTACCGAGCGCTCGAGCCAGCACGACGGCCGCAGGAACGAGCACGATGAGCAGCGCACCAAGACAGCCCTTCTTCCGTGGAGGCGCAGCCGAGGCCGGATCGAGCGGCTTCTTGCAGGACGCGCAGCTGGGCCGCAGGTTCTTGCGCGGATCGCCCAGAGGATTCTCGGCGCTGCAATGCGGGCAGAACCACGTCGAGCCGGCCTCTGGCGGCGTGTCGCGGAAATACACCCGCTCCGAGAGCGACTTCTTGCAGTCTTCCGAACAGATCACGTTGCCGTAGAAAGTCAGCGCCTTGCCGGCGGTGTCCTTTCCACAGTTCTGGCAGTAGATGGTCATGCGTCCTCCGATGGCGACGGAGGAGGATAACCCGCCCGCGCATGGCAACCTCAACGTGAGTCGCACGCGCCACCCGGTTACTGCGCGTCTCAGAGACCTCAGCGCGCGCGCTTCCCCTGTCCCAGAGTGCGCAGCACGAAGGATGGCAGCAGCGCTCGCAACTCCATCGAGCCGGGCGCCGGCCGGCCCGCGAGCCACGCCACGGCCCCCTTGCCCAGTGGCATCGCCTCTCCTGCAGCGCGCTTGCCGGTGGTCAGCCAGGCGACGAGTTCACCAAGCCACGGCTGATGCCCGACGAGCGCGAGGCGCGGCTCGCCCTCCGCGCGCAGCGTGCCACCCGACTTGCCGAGCGCTTCGACCTCGTGCTGCAGCTCGGCCAGCATGGCGGCGTCCGGCGCGCGCGCCAGCGCGGCCCAGGGACGCGTCTCGCGCGTGACGAGCGGCGCGAGCAGGGCCGCCGTCTGCGTGGCGCGTGTCCACGGACTGTGAAGCGCCAGCTCGCACGGGAGGTCCAGCGCGAGGAGCCCGCGCACGGCGCGCTCCATCCGCCGACGGCCGCGCTCCGTCAACCTGCGTGCTGCGTCGGGGCACCCCGCCGCAGCGGCCTCGTCCACGTCCTCTGCGATTGCGTGGCGGATGACGAGCAACTCCATGCGGACTCACCTCCTTGATCGTGAAAGTCTGATGAAAGCCGGCCCGGGCGGCGCGCGCGGCAGGCAGGCGGCGCCGCGGTGGACTTTGCATCGGACAGGATGACATCTTGACTAGCTCACATCACGGCCAGACGATCCGGGGAACCATGCTCGAGACCATTGTTCCAGGCGCTCCGAATCTCTCCGCGCCGGAGCTCTACCTGAACCGCGAGCTGTCGGTGCTCGAGTTCAACCGGCGCGTCCTCGAACAGGCGCGCGACCCGTCGACGCCGCTGCTCGAGCGCCTCAAATTTCTGGGCATCAGCAGCACGAACCTCGACGAGTTCTTCGAGATCCGCGTCAGTGGCCTCAAGCAGCAGGTCGCCTATGGCGTCGCGCCGCGCGCCAGCGACGGGAGCACCCCGCTCGAAGCGCTGCAGCGCATCAGTGACGCGGCGCACCAGCTCGTGGACGACCAGTACGAGTTGCTCAACACCACGCTGCTGCCCGAGCTTGCCGCACAGGGCATCCGGCTCCTCGCGCGCGATGCCTGGAGCGAGCGCCAGCGCCGCTGGCTCGCGCGCTACTTCACGTCCGAGGTCGTGCCCGTCCTCACGCCGATCGGGCTCGACCCCGCGCACCCGTTCCCCCGCGTGCTCAACAAGAGTCTCAATGTCAGCGTCCAGGTCGAGGGCACCGACGCCTTCGGGCGCGGCAGCGGCATCGCCGTCGTCGCGGTGCCACGCTCGCTGCCGCGCCTCATCCCGCTGCCTGCCGACGTGCGCGATGGACACCACGACTTCGTGCTCCTGTCCTCCGTGATCCACGAGCATGTCGGAGAGATCTTTCCGGGCATGAAGGTCACCGGCTGCTTCCAGTTCCGCGTGACGCGCAACAGCGACCTGTGGGTGGACGAGGAGGAAGTCGAGAACCTGCTGCAGGCACTCAAGGGCGAACTGCCCTCGCGCAACTACGGCGACGCCGTGCGGCTCGAGGTGGCCGACAACTGCCCGGATGACGTGGCCAGTTCACTGCTCGGCCAGGTGCAGCTGGGCAGCAACGACCTGTACCGCTGCCGCGGGCCCGTGAATCTGCACCGCATCGCCGCGCTGTATGACGCCGTGGATCGCCCCGACCTCAAGTATCCGCCTTTCGTTCCCGGGCTCCCCCGCCGCCTGGCGCCGGATCGCGATCTCTTCGAGGTGCTGCGCCACGGCGACCTCCTGCTGCATCACCCGTACGAGTCCTTCGCGCCGGTCGCGGAGTTCGTTCGCCAGGCCGCTGCCGATCCTGCCGTGCTCGCGATCAAGCAGACGCTGTACCGCTCGGGCCCCCGCTCCCCGCTGGTGGACGCGCTGCTGGACGCCGCGCGATCCGGCAAGGAAGTCACGGCCGTGATCGAGCTGCGCGCGCGCTTCGACGAGGCCGCGAACATCGACCTCGCGACGCGCCTCCAGGAGGCCGGCGCCTCCGTCGTGTACGGCGTCGTCGGCTACAAGGCGCACGCCAAGCTGCTGCTCGTCGTCCGGCGCGAGGGGCGCAGCCTCCGGCGCTACTGCCACCTCGGCACGGGCAACTACCATCCAGGGAACGCGCGCACCTACACCGACTTCTCGCTGCTCACCGCGCAGCGCGAGATCGGAGAGGACGTGCACAAGCTGTTCATGCAGCTCACGGGGCTTGGCAAGGTGACGCGCCTGCAGAAGCTGCTGCAGTCTCCGTTCACGCTGCAGCGGACGCTCATCGCGCTCATCGATCACGAGGCCGAACGTGCCCGGCAGGGACGCACCTCCGGCATCCGTGCCAAGGTGAACGCACTCTCGGAACCGTCCATCATCCGCGCGCTCTACCGCGCCAGCCAGGCGGGCGTCCCCATCGACCTCATCGTGCGCGGCATCTGCTGCCTGCGGCCCGGCGTCCCTGGCGTGTCGGAGACCATCCGCGTGCGCTCCATCGTCGGGCGCTTCCTCGAGCACAGCCGCGTGTTCTGCTTTCACGCCGACGGCGAGGAACTGACGTGGTGCGCGAGCGCCGACTGGATGAGCCGGAGCTTTTTCCGGCGGGTGGAGACCTGCTTCCCCATCGAGGATCAGCGCCTCAAGGAACGCGTCATCGAGGAAGGCCTCGCGGCGAGCATGTCCGACAACACGCAATCCTGGTCGCTGCAGTCCGACGGACGCTGGAAGCGCAACAAGGCCGGGACGTCGCGTGCGAGCTGTGCCCAGACGTCCCTGCTCGAACGGCTGGCCGAGGGGCCGCCGACACCGGTCGCCGACCCCGAAGCGCGCAAGCCCCCGCCCAGTCGAAGCAAGCGCAAGCGGAACATCGCTCCCGTGACGCAGGCCGCGCCGGAGGCTCCGGTCGCTCGTCCGGACACCGGTCGCACGCGACGTCGCACCCGCGCTCCGCGCACTTGAGCCGCGCCGGTGACCTGCAACGGGTGGGCGGCGACGCCCGACCAGCGCGCGCGCCGTCGTGGCCGGCTGCCCGCGCGCCCTCAGCGCGCCGAGAGCTGCACTCCTGTGGGAGCGAGCAACGCAGCCTCTTCGTCGAGGTCCGCGTGCGTCAGCGCGTGGCGCTTGAGCCAGCCGCGCGGAAAGCCGAGGCGAAGCGTGTCGCCTCGCGCGCTCAGCGTGATGGTCGGGAGCGGCCGGCCGCTGCGGCCACGGTTCAGCGCCACCGCCAGCCGCAGCAGGAGGCAGAGGCGCAGGGCCGACTCGGCGCGCGCCGCCGGCAAGACGGCGAACAGCTCCTGCATCAGCTTGCGACGGTGGCCGCCGATGATCGCGCCGAGCGTCTGCTGGTCCTCGCGCGAGAAGCCCGGCATGTCGCCGTGCGCGACGAGATAGGCGCCGTGCTTGTGATAGCCGGTGTAGTTCACCGACAGGCCGATCTCGTGCAGCCGCGCCGCCCAGGCCAGCATCAGTCGCGGCTCCTCTCCGCCCAGCTTCCAGCCGCGAGCGACGTGATCCAGCAGCGACAGC
Organism: Planctomycetota bacterium; assembly: GCA_038212275.1. GTDB lineage: Bacteria > Planctomycetota > B15-G4 > B15-G4 > B15-G4 > JBBQUR01. The sequence continues at coordinate 33,037 of JBBQUR010000004.1, read as the reverse complement.
GCCGTGCGCTCCACGCGCGTGCCCTGATCGCCGTCGAGGTGGTAGCGCCGCGTGTACTGCCGGATCGTCCGCTCGCGGACATCCTCGTGCCGGATGCGCCCGATGAGGTCGAAGATCACGCCTTCACGCAGCGAGTTCGGCGACGTGATCATGCGCTTGATCCCGAGGCTCTCGAACACCGCGATGAGGATGGCGAGGCCGCCGGGCAACACCGCGGCGCGCTCGGGCGCAAGCCCCGCCAGCGACAGCTTGTCCACGTGGCGCGCCGCGAGCATCGTCTTGGCGAGCTTGGCCAGGCCGTGACGCGTGATGCCGCCATCGTCCCATCCGTGTTCGCGCAGCATCGCATCGATGCTGAGGATCGTGCCCGACGACCCGATGCACCTGTTCCAGCCGAGATCCTTGTAGTGCTGCGCGATGGACTGCAACTCGCGCTGCGCCGCGATGACGGCCTCCTCGAGGTTCGCGCGCCGCAACTCTCCGCGCTTGAAGAAGCGCTGCGTCCACGTGACGCAACCCATGAACAGGCTGTCGGTGGCCTGCGGCTGCAGGCGCACGCCGACGACGCACTCCGTGCTGCCGCCTCCGATGTCCACCACCAGCCTGCGCCCGGTGTCGTCCGGCAGACTGTGCGCCACGCCGAGGTAGACGAGACGCGCTTCCTCGCGGCCGGGGATCACCTCGATGGGATGCCCCAGCGCGGCGCGCGCGCGCACCAGGAAGGACCGGCTGTTGCGTGCCTGGCGCAGGGCGTTCGTCCCCACGGCGCGCACGCTGCCAGGAGGCATGTCGCGCAGGCGCTGGCCGAATCGGCGCAGCGACGCCAGCGCGACGTCCTGGATCTCCGCGGACAGGCGCTTGTCCTTGCCGAAGCCGGAGGCCAGCACGACGCGCTCGCGCAACCGGTCGACGAGATGCGGCTGGCCGTCGACCAGCCGCGCGACGACCATGTGGAAACTGTTGGAACCGAGGTCCACGGCGGCGACCAGGCCCTGGCGCGGTGCCGAGCTGCGCGCCGCCGGCGTGCCGGACGTGCGGCCGGTGCGCTTGCGGCGCGTGGTCCCGCGGCGCGCGGCGACACCACCGGTCGTTCCGGTGGAGGCAGGCTTGCTGCCTGTCTTTCCTGCGGAACTCGGGCGACGGCGACGTGCGGCCATGGCGTGCGCTGAGTCCTCGACGAGTGGTCAGGGAGCGATGAGTCGATGGTGACATACGTGGTCGGCGACATCCAAGGTTGCGATGCCACGCTCGGGCGGCTGCTGGAGCGCCTTCCGCTGGAACCCGCACGCGACTCGCTGTGGTTCACGGGGGACCTCGTGAACCGCGGCCCCCGCTCACTCGCCGCACTGCGTCGCGTCGTCGCGCTGTCGGGCCGGCTTGGCGAACGCTGCGTGACCGTGCTCGGCAACCACGACTTGCACCTGCTGGCGCGCGCCGCCGGCCTGACGAAGGCCCGCCGCGGCGACACTCTGGAAGAACTGCTGGCAGCGCCCGATCGCGACGAGCTGCTGCACTGGTTGCGCCGCCAGCCGCTGCTGCATCGGCAGGTCCTTCCGTGCGCGCCGGGCAAGCGCGACGCCGACGCGCACGATGCGGCATCCGGGTCTCCCGCGCCGCTCGCTGCAGGCCACGCCATCGAGTTCGTGCTCGTGCACGCGGGCCTTCACCCGCACTGGAGCGTGGCCCACGCCGCCCGCCTCGCGGGCGAGGTGCACGATGCGCTGTGCGGCGCCGACAGCCTTCGCGCGCTCGCCGCCATCACCTCCGGCAGTCCCGACCGCTGGGACGAGACGCTCGCCGGCGGCGAACGCCTCGCCTCGATCGTCGCCGTGCTGACGCGCATCCGCACCTGCCGCCGTGACGGCCGGCTGTGCAAGGACTTCAAGGGGCCGCCCGCGGATGCTCCCCGCGAGTGCACGGCCTGGTATGCGCTCCGCAAGCGAGCGAGCCGCGACGCCACCGTCGTCTTCGGGCACTGGGCCGCACTGGGCCTGCACCTCGACGACGGCGTGCGCGGCCTCGACTCCGGCTGCGTCTGGGGCGACGAACTCACGGCACTGCGCCTCGAGGACGGCGCGCTCTTCCAGCAACCCAACTGCGAGACGGACTGACCGCGACGTGCCGTCACTCAGGAAGAAGTTCGAGGCGCACCGAAGCGACCTCGCCCGCCTGCAGTCCGGGCCTCCTCACGTCACGGAACACGAGACGTCCGTTGCCGGCGCATGAACTCTACAATCGACAGCGCATGGAGCGCACGATCGACGCGAGCGGCTGGCAGCTGGGCGTGGACCGCGGCGGGACGTTCACGGATGTCGTGGCGCGGGCGCCGGACGGCAGCCTGTCGGTGCGCAAGCTGCTCACGCGCTCGCCGGGCTGCGCCAACGCCACCGTCGCGGCGCTGGAGGAACATGCCCGCGCGGGACACGTGCCGGACGAGTTGCGCCTCGGCACGACGGTTGCCACGAATGCGCTGCTCGAACGCGCCGGAGCGCGCGTCCTGCTGCTCACCACGCGCGGTTTCGCCGACCTCCTGACCATCGGGCACCAGGACCGCCCCGAGCTCTTCGCGCTCTCCATCGAGCCGCGCACGCGCCTGCACGCCGACGTCCGCGAGATCGACGAACGCATGACCGCCGACGGAAGCGTGCAGTGCGCGCCGGACCGCGCACAGATCGCCGCGGCGCTGGCCGGCTTCCAGCACGTCGCGGTGCTTTTTCTCCACGCGACGGTGAACCCGGCGCACGAGCTGCTCGTCGAGCAGGTCGCGCGCACGGCAGGCGTCCAGCACGTGACGCTCAGCCACCGCGTGTCGCCGGAACCAGGCGCCGTCGCGCGCGGCGACAGCACGGTCGCGGACGCCTACCTCACGCCGCTGCTGCGCCGGCACCTCGCGGAGGTCGCGGCGGTCGCCGGGAAGGCGCGCGTGCTCTTCATGCAGTCGTCGGGCGGACTCGTGCTGGCCGCCCGCGCGGCCGGCAAGGACAGCCTGCTGTCCGGGCCTGCGGGCGGCGCCGTCGCCGTCGCCGCGATCGCGCGCTCGCTCGGCTGGAACGCCGCCATCGGCTTCGACATGGGCGGCACCTCCACCGACGTGTGCCGTTGCGCCGACGGCGAGGTCGGCCGCGTCTTCACCACGACGATCGAGGGCCTCGACCTGCGCGCGCCGGCGGCGGACATCGTGACCGTCGCCGCCGGCGGCGGCAGCAGGCTTTTCTTCCGCGACGGTCGCTACGCCGTCGGGCCGGAGAGCGCGGGCGCCGATCCTGGCCCCGCGTGCTACGGACGCGGCGGCCCGGCCACGCTCACCGATGCGAACCTGCTGCTCGGCAGGCTTGCGCCGGCGCATTTTCCGCATCTCCGCCTCGACGTGGACGCCGCGCGCGCGGCCTTGCTCGCCGTCGTGCCGGATCGCGATCCCGTCGAGGCCTCCGCCGGCTTCGTCGCCATCGCCAACGAGAACATGGCGGCGGCCATCCGCACGGTGAGCGTCGCCCGCGGACACGACGTGCGCGATCACGCACTCATCGCCTTCGGCGGCGCGGCGGGTCAGCACGCCTGCGCGCTGGCGCGCCGCCTCGGCATGCGGCGCATCGTCATTCACCCGCATGCCGGCGTGCTCTCCGCGTGGGGTCTGCTGCTGGCGGACGTGCGCCATCACGAGGTGGCTGCCATCCGCGATCCCGCCACGCGCACGCCCCGTTTTCCGGAGGACGCGGCGCGCGCCGCCATGGCCGCGCAGGGACACTGCGACGTGCAGCTCGTCCACAGCGTGGACGTGCGCTACGCGGGCGCCGACCACTCGATCAACCTCCCCTGGAGCGAGCACTGGGAACGTGACTTCGTGCTGCGTCACCGCGCGCTCCACGGCTTCGACCAGCGCGGCGTGCGGGCGGAGCTCGTCGCGGCCCGCGTGGACGCCATCGCGCGCGCGCCTCGCGTCCCGGACACGCCCCTGCCCGAGCATGATCACGAACCGACACCGCTGCCCGCCGCCGCGCACGCGTCGCCCTGGACGACGGCGACAGCGCACGCGGACCCGAGCGACGCCGCCACGTGGCCCGTGTACCGCCGCGCGGAGCTCCGTCCCGGGGCCCGCCTTGTCGGGCCTGCGGTGATCGTGGAGGACCTGGCGACGACCGTGATCGACCCGGGCTGGTGCGGACGCGTCGATGGATACCATCAGTTGCTGCTCACGGAGGACACGTCGGCCGGCACCGATCACGCCGGACAGCTCGCCCATCCGTCGCTGGCCTCGCCGGACGCCGACGATCCCGTCGGGCTCGAGGTCATGGGCAATCGCTTCATGGCCATCGCCACGCAGATGGGCGAGCACCTGCGCCGCGTCGCGCACTCGACGAACATCAAGGAGCGCCTCGACTTCTCGTGCGCGGTGTTCGATCGCGACGGCGGCCTCGTGGCCAATGCGCCGCACATCCCGGTGCACCTCGGGGCCATGGGCGAGACCGTTCGCGCGCTGCTGGCCGACCGCATCATGGTGGACGGCGAGGTCTGGCTCACCAACGATCCGTACCGTGGCGGCTCGCACCTGCCCGACCTCACGGTCATCACGCCGGTCTTTCGCGACGGCGCGCTCGCCTTCCTGGTCGCGAACCGCGGACATCACGCGGACGTTGGCGGCCCGACCCCCGGCTCCATGCCGGCCGACAGCCGCCGCATCGAGGACGAGGGCGTGCTGCTCTCCAACGTGCTGCTGGCGCGCGACAGCGAGTTGCAGGAGGAGGATCTCATCGCCCGCTTCACGGCGGCCGGCGTGCGCGGCACGGAAGACCGGCTGGCGGACCTGCGCGCCCAGGTTGCCAGCAATGCCGCCGGCGCGCGGGCACTGATGCAGCTGTGCGACGAACTCGGGACGTCGCGCGTCCACGCCTGGATGGATCACGTGCGCGCCAACGCGGCCTCCGTCATGCGCGACGTCCTGTCCGGCCTGCTTGCAGGCCGCGACGAGCGCGTCTTTTCATTCACGGACGGCCTCGACGACGGTTCGCCCATCGCGGTCCGCATCACGGTGCGTGCGTGCAGCGATGCCGTGGCCGTCGCGCGCGGCGAGCAGCCCTCCACGCGAGACAAGGCCCGCGCCGGCGGTCGCGGCGACGATCGCGGCGACGGTAGGCCCCATGCCGTCATCGACTTTGCAGGCACGGCGCCGCGGCATGCGGGCAATCGCAACGCGCCCCGCGCCGTCGCGGTGGCCGCGGTGCTCTACGTCTTCCGCACGCTGGCCGCGCGCCCCATCCCGCTGAATGCCGGGTGCCTCGAACCGCTCACCATCCTCACGCCGGCGGGCAGTCTGCTCGATCCGCACCCTCCCGACGCCGTGGCCGGCGGCAACGTCGAGACCAGTCAGCGCCTCGTCGACGTGCTCTTCGGCGCGCTCGGCGTGCTCGCGGCAGCGCAAGGCACGATGAACAACCTGAGCTTCGGAGACGACAGCTTCGGCTACTACGAGACGATCTGCGGCGGCGCCGGCGCAGGCAGCGGCTTCCACGGCGCCAGCGCGGTGCACACGCACATGACCAACACGCGCATCACGGATCCAGAGCTCCTCGAACGGCGCTTCCCGGTGCAGCTGGTCGAGTTCTCCGTGCGCCGCGGTTCGGGCGGCGCAGGCACCTGGCACGGGGGCGACGGCGTCGTGCGCACCTTCCGCTTCCTGCGGCCGCTGCGGGTCAGCGTCCTCGCGGAGCGCCGCAGCACCGCCCCCTTCGGCCTGAACGCCGACCCCGGCCTGAAGGGCGAGGAGGAGATCACGCCGACCTCCGTGCGCATCCTCACGCCGGGCGGCGGCGGCTTTTCACCTTCCGGCGAGGGATGAGCTCCTGCTCGCCACACCCTTCGGCGCCGCCCCGCGCGGCTTCCCCTTGGCTTCCGGACAGTCCGCGTCGATGATGCCGCGACCATGTCCATCGCCCGCATGATCCTGCGCCTGCCCCTCCCCATCCGGCTCGTGCCGTGCGTGCTGCTCGCGTGGCTCGTGCTGCTCCCGATGCCCGCACGGGCGCTGTTCCACTCGCCGCACGATGCCATCGAGGCGTGGGCCATTTCGCCCGACTTCGCCCGGGACAGGACGCTCTTCGTCTCGCTGCCGCGCTTCAACCTCGTGCTGCGCACGCGCGATGCGGGTGCGAGCTTCGAGGTGGTCAATGCCGGCCTCGACACGGCCTACGTGCTCGGGCTGGCCGTCTCGCCCGACTTCGCGCACGACCGTACGCTGTTCTGCGCCGAGATTGCGCACGTCTTCGTGAGCCACGACGCCGGCGATCAGTGGGAGGCGCTGCCGCTCCCGGAGCAGGTGCGCAACGTGCGCGGCCTGGCGGTGTCGCCGGACTATGCCGCCGACGGCACGCTGGCCGCGTACACCGCGAGTGACGGGCTCTGGCTGTCACGTGACCGTGGCGCCACCTGGACGCGCCTCGCCCTGCCCGGCGAGGCCGCGGCCCCGAGCATCGAAGGCTTCGTCTTCTCGAGCGAGTTCTCGCGCGACCGACGCGCCTGGGTGCTGTCGGGCGGTACGCGGCTGCTCGCCTCCACCGATGGCGCGGCGAGCTTCGCCGTCGTCGCGGCGCCGCCCGGAGGCGGACTGCAGACGCTCGTGGCGGACATTCCGGGCCGCACGCTGTGGGTCGGGACGCGCGCTCACGGCGTGCTGCGAAGCAGCGACGGAGGCAGCACGTGGGTGTCGGACACCGGGGCCGCGGCCGTGTGGAACGTGCTGCAACTGACGCTCGCTCGCGATGCCCGCGGCGAGGCGGTGCTCTTCGCGGCCACGGCGGACGACGGGATCGCCGTCAAGGCGGGCGGCGCGCCGTGGCGCATCAACCGCAAGGGCTTCCGCGAGCCGACGGATCAGACCACGCTGCATTACCACGGCGCCCTGCCGTCACCCGACTTCGCGCACGATCACATCGTCTATGCCGCCACCTTCGAGGGGCTGTACGTGTCGTTGACCGGCGGCGACGGCTGGCAGTGGATCGACGTCCTGCACGCACGCATCGTGCGCAACCTCGCCCTCTCGCCGGGCTTTGCGGAGGACGGAACGCTCTGGCTTTCGACGTACGGCCTCGGGCTGCTCGAGGCGCGGCCCGTCGAGGGCGCGGACGTCGTGTCGGCCGGTGCGCCGGTGCCCCCGCGCACCGTCCTCGGCGAGGCCAGCGGCCTGCGCTACCGCGCATTGGACACCATCGGCTGGAAGTTCCCCGACGGCATCGCCACCTCGCCGGCCGTGGCCACGGATCACACGCTCATGGTCGGCGCGCCGAACCGGCTGCTGCTTTCCACGGACGGCGGCGCGTCGGTACGAGCCACCCTCGACAGCCGCAAGGGCTTCGCGCGGGCGCTCGCCTTCGCCCCCGACTTTCCCGACAGCGGCGTGGCCTTCGCCTACCTCTCCACCTACACCGGCACGAGCCCGCTCGCCAACCGCTTCACGCGCAGCGCCGACCGCGGCGTCACGTGGCAGGACACCAACATCGCCGCCGTGGACGACATGGCCTTCGCACCCGACTGGGAGACCAGCGGCCGCATGTACGTGGCCTGCCCCGACGGGTTGTGGACGTCCGACGACCGCGGGCTGAGCTTCACGCGCATCGAGTCGCTGGATGCGAAGGGCTGCGCGAGCGTCGCCGTCGCGCCAGGTTCGGCGGGCGACATCCTGCTGGTCTGCTCGCTGTTCTCCGGTCTGCACCTCTCGCGCGACGGCGGCGCGACCTGGACGCCGCTCTCGGGAGGCCTCGGCAGCACGCGCTTCGACTACGTCGAGATCTCGCCGGACTTCGAGCACGACGGCACGGCCTTCGCCGGACCTCGCACGGCGGGCGTGTACGTCACGCGCGACGGCGGAGCGACGTGGTCCCGCTCCGAGGGTGGCGCACGGGTGGTGCTCTGCATGGACCGCTCGCCGACCTACGCTGCCGACCACACGCTGCTCGTCGGCAGCTACGACGGCGCGTGGATCTCGCGCGATGCGGCACGCAGCTGGACGCGGCTGGAGATTCCGCTGCCCCCCGACTACAAGCCGACGTACTCGAAGTAGCCGGTCCGCTCAGCGCCCCGCTGCCTTAGCCCGCTGGTAGTACTCCATGGCGTGCGGCATGAGCGCCTGCAGCTTCTCGATGCGCGTTGCATCGGACGGGTGCGTGGACAGGAATTCCGGCGGCGCCTGCCCCTTGCTCGCGGCAGCCATACGCTGCCAGAGGCCGATGGCCGCCTGCGGGTCGTAGCCTGCATCGGCCGCCAGAAACAGGCCCAGCTCGTCGGCTTCGGTCTCGTGCGCGCGAGAGAACGGCAGCATCACGCCCAGCTCGCCCGCACCGCTCAGCGCCTGCATGATCTGATCCTTCTCCGCGGGCGCCATGTCGCCGAGACTCATGCTCGTCCCGGTCAGCACGGCGCTGAACACCATGTCCTGGCTCATGCGCTCCCCGCCGTGACGCGCCACCGCATGGGCCACCTCGTGTCCGACGACGACCGCGAGGCTGGCCTCGTCCTGCGTGATCGGCAGCAGTCCCGTGTACACGGCCATCTTGCCGCCCGGGAGGCACCAGGCGTTGACCGTCTGCGGCTCGTTGAGCAGCACGATCTGCCAGTCGAACTCGACGCTCGGATCGGGATAGAGGCGCTTGGCGGCAGCCGCGATGCGCTCGCCGACACGCGCCACCATCTGGGCATCCGCGCCCGTGGTGACGGGCTTGGATTCAGCCAGCGTCTCGTCGTAGGCCTGCGCACCGAGGCTCATTTCGGTGCCCAGCGGCACCACGCGGAACTGGCTGCGCCCCGTGCCGGGCACGGAGTAGCAGGCGCCGGCGAAGAGTGCTGCGACAAGTGCCACGAGCAGGCTCGGGCAGCGGCGACGCGCGATGAACATGCGACTTCCTCCGGCGCGGCGGCAGCGCCGCGGGTCGACAGTATGCCGCGACGGGCAGGCACCCGCCACGCGCGCCGTGGTGCGCTATCCTGAACAGCCCATGGACACCCCCGCCAAGTCACCGCCACCCAGGGCCCACCTGACCGCCGATCCGCGCTTCCGCAGCGTGCTGCAGGGGGCCATGAAGAAGTACAACCTCGAGGACTACTTCGGCCAGGCCGTCGTCAAGCTCGTCACGGGCGAGACCGACCCGCGCACGCTGGTGTGCTGCAACACCGGCTGCCGCCCCTGCGCGAGGGACTACCTGGGCGCCGCCGAGACCGTCCTGCGCGAGCTGAGCAGGAAGCGCAAGCGCTTCTTCTTCTTCTGACCGGGCGCGGCGCCGCTCACGCCGGCGCGACGTCCGTGCCCGACGCCCCGGACGCCCCGGACGCCCCGGACGGCGCCGACGGCCCGAGCGTGCGCAGCAAGGCGCGATAGTCCACGGTGCCCGTGGCGAGCATCGGGATCTCCTTGACGGCGTGAAAACTCTCCGGCTTCAGAAGCCCTGCGGCGGGTAGCCCGGCGCGCGCAAGCCCCGCGAGCGCGAGCGCCGGATCGAGCGCACCCCGCACGTAGAAAACCACGAGTGCGTCGTCGGGCGCCGGCTGGCCGTCCACGGCATCGCGCGGGCTGCCGGGCGGCTGGCGGCCGCTCACGACCACGGGACAGTCGGGCGTGCCGAGCAGTTCGGCGATCGCGTCCTCCACCTCGCCGTGCGAGATACGCTCGCCGCCGATGAGCGACTGCCGCTTGAAGCGCCCCGTGAGCGTGATGAAGCCGTCCTCGTCCACCGTGGCGAGGTCGCCGCTCGCATACCAGCCGCGGCGCAGTTCCCGTGCCTGCGCCTGCGGATCGTCGACGTAGCCGCGCATGACGTTGGGCCCGCGGATGCGCAGCCGGCCGGGCTTCTCGTTGGGCGCAAGCGCGCCGCTCTCCGCATCCATCGCCTCCACGCTGACGCCGGGCAGCGGGTGGCCGACGCTGCCGGTGCGGGCGCCGCGCTGGAAGACGCCGGGCCGCCGCACATCCGGCGTGTTGAGCGCAGCGAGGCCCGCGCATTCCGTCGACGCGTAGGCCTCCAGTGGATACAGGCCGAAACGCGCTTCGAAGGCGCTGCGCAGTCGCGGCAGCAGCTTCTCGCCGTAGGAGAAGACGAGACGCAGGCTGCCGAAGTGCTCTGAGCGCGCCTGGCGCAGCGTGCGCTCCAGCAGGCGCGGCGTCGCGAAGAGGATCGTGCCCCGGAAGCTGGCCACGAGGCTGCCGACGGCGCGCCCATCCAGCGGATCGGGCACGAAGACCACGCCCGCGTCGGTGAGGAGCGCGAGCCACAGGGCTTGCGTGAAGCCCATCGCCTGATCGAGCGGCGCGAGCGCGACGACGCGGTCCTTGCTGCCCAGGTCGAGCACCTCCTGCACCGCCTCCACGTTGGCCAGCACGTTGAGGTGCGAGAGGACGACACCCTTCGGCTCGCCCGTGCTGCCCGCTGTGAAGAGCACGACGGCCTGGCGATCCATCGAGTGCCTGTCACCGCGCACGGCCAGGCGTTCGAGCAACGGCATCGGCAGCAGGAAAAGCAGGCGCCAGAACCTCGTCCGGCCGCGCGTGAGGCCGTCGAACAGCGTGGACACGTCCACGAGGCGCAGGCCGGCGGGCGGCGACATGGAGGCACCGGCTTCGCCCGACGAGCGCTCGGCAGGACACGACACGGCCCAGCGCGCCGACACCTCTCCGACGGTGAGCAGCGTGTCGAGCCCGGCGCGCTGCGCGATGGCGCCGAGTTCGGACGCATCCATCGCCGTGTTCAGCGGCACCGGCACGCGGCCCGCGAAGAGCAGCGCGAGCACGGTCAGCGCGCCGTCCTGTCCGGGAGGCAGCGCGAGGCCGACGCGCTCCGCCGTGCCGAGTTGCGGCATGAGCGCGTCGCGCAGCGCCAGCGCCCTTGCGAGCGCCGCACCGCGCGAGAGGGAACGCCGCCCGGGCTCCAGCAGCGCGGCTTCCGGGCTCAGGCGCCCTTCGCGCAGCAAGGTGAGGTGCAGCGGTCGGCGGTGGAGCTTGCGCACCTGCCACGCATCGCTGGAGAGGCGCTGGATGGCGGCTCGCAGTTCGAAGGGTTCGGCGCGCGCCGAGAGCGGCTCGCCCACCGCCACCGTCACCGGATACGGAATCGCGCGCGGAGGCTTCCACAGCAGGCGCCCGCCCTCGTGACTGAAGATGGAGCCCCACAGGCCGTCGAGGTGCACCGGGATGATCGGGATGCCGCGGTCCTGCACGATGCGCTGGTAGCCGCGCCGGATGGCGTGCAGGTGGCCGGTGCGCGTCACCGAGCCCTCGGCAAAGATCGCGACGAGGTGCCCTTCCTCCAGTGCCTGCCCAGCGGCCTCCAGCGAACGCGCGGCAACGTCCGGAGTGTCGCCCGATGCGATCGGAATGCAGCCGGCCAGCTTGAGCAGCCAGTGAATGGGCCACCACTCGAAATACCTGCGGTAGATCAGGAAGCGCACGCGGCGGCGCGTGATGGCCGCGAGCACCAGCCAGTCCACCCAGCTCACGTGATTGGCGACGAGCAGCGCGCCGCCGGATTCCGGCAGACGGTCGGCGTGCAGCACGCGGATGCGGTAAACGCTGTGCGCGAGCAACCAGCCGCACAAGCGCAGGAAGGCTTCCGGCAGCACCCACAGCGAGATACCCGTGCCGACGAGCGAGAAGGCGCCGACGGCCAGTGCCTGCCCGCGCGATTGCAGGCCCAGCTCGCCCAGCAACCACCACAGTGCGGCCGACAGGAAGATGCCGATGAACGACACCATGTTGCCGAAGGCCATGAAGCGGCCCTTGGCCAACTCCGGCGCCAGGATCTGCAGATTCGCCTGCAGCGGCACGATGAACAGTCCGCCGCCGATGCCCACCAGCAGCACGCACGCTGCAGCCGGTCCCCATGCCGCCAGCATCTGCATCTCGTGGCTGCCCTCGCCGTCGAGCTGGCCGCCCACGAACGCCAACAGCAGGACGCCGACGCTCATGATGAGCGCCCCGAGCGGCACGAGGCCCAGCTCCACCTTGCGCTCGGACCAGCGCGCGGCGAGCAGGCTGCCCACCGCCATCCCCACCAGCGTCACCGCGACGAACACGCCGGCGCCCGTGGCACCGACACCCAGCACGTGCTGGGCATACGCGAAGAGCTGCACCTGCAGCAGCGCCGCAAGCAGGTAGAAGTGGCCGATGCCCGCCACGGTGTAGAGCAGGCCCTTGCTGGCCATGACCTCACGGCCGGTGCGGAACAGTTCGCCGACCGCACCCGCCAGCGGAGCGCCCGGCTGCGCCGCCTCCACGCGCGGCACGCCGAACGACGTCACCGCACCGGCCACTGCGATCACCACCAGCGCGATCGCCCCGACTTCGAGCCGGTTGCTGCCGGAGAAGGCGTCGAAGATGGCGGGGCCCAGGATCTGCCCGAGGACGACGGCGACCACGGTGGTCATGTTCACGAGGCCGTTGGCGCGCGAGAGGTCATCCTCCGCGATCGTCTCGCCCAGGTAGCCGTACTTGGCCGGGCCGAAGAAGGCGCTCTGCGTCGCCATGAGGAAGAGCAGCGCCAGGAGCCCCACGCCGCTGTCGAGACTGAGCGCCATCACGACGCCGACCATGAGCGCGACCTCGGCGCACTTGGCCCAGACGAAGATCGCGTCCTTGCGGAAGCGGTCGGCCAGCACGCCTGCCCACGCCGCGAAGAGCACGAAGGGCAGCGCGAAGAGTCCCTGGGCCACGCCCGTCCAGCGTTGCTCGTAAGGGAGATTGCCCGCAGCCTTCTGGACGATCAGCGACAGCAGCAGGAATTTGAAGGCGTTGTCGTTGAGGGCGCCGAGGAATTGCGTGGCCAGGTAGGCACGGAAACCGGTCGTCTTGAGACCCAGCGTGCGCCGCTGCATGGGCGCGGAGGCTACCATGCCCGCATGCAGACCACGCAGACGCAGGACGCCCACACGCACTTCTTCTCGCGCAGTTTCTACACGACGCTGGCCTCGCTCTCACCGCGCAAGACGGACCCCGAATCCCTGGTGCGCGAGGTGGTGGCTGCCGCCCGTCTCGACCTGCCGGACGGCGACACGGCGGCGCACCGCCAGCGCTGGCTGGCGGAGATGGCAAAGCACGACGTGGCGCGCATGGTCTGCTTCGCCAGCGTGCCTCAGGAAGCGGAGGTCGTGGCGACGGCCGCGCGCGAGAGCGGCGGCCGCCTGCTGCCGTACGCGCTCATCAACCCGACCGATGCCGCCGCCGCGGGCTTCGCGGAAAAGGCTCTCGGCAGCATGGGATTCCGCGGGCTGCTGACCTTTCCCGCGATGCACCACTTCCACCCGGGCGACTCGCTCTTCACCCCCATTCTCGATGCGCTGCGGCGCCACAAGGCGCCGGTCATCGTGCACTGCGGCATCCTGCGCGTGAAGCTGCGCGACCTGTTCGGCATCCCGCGCCCGTACGATCTTTCCTATGCCAACCCGCTGGACATCGTGCCTGCGGCGCAGCGCTATCCGGACATCACCTTCGTCGTGCCGCACTTCGGCGGCGGCTTCCTGCACGAGCTGCTGCTCGTCGGCAAGCAATGCGAGAACGTGTGGCTCGACACCTCGTCGAGCAATGACTGGCTCGCGACGATGCCGGGTCGGGTCACGCTGGCTGACGCCTTCCGCAACGCGCTCGACGTCTTCGGCGCCGAGCGCATCCTGTTCGGCACCGACAGCTCCACGTTTCCGCGCGGCTGGCGCTCCGACATCCGCGATGTCCAGCTGGCCGCCCTGGCTCAGGCTGGCGCCAGCGACGCCCAGGTGGCGGCCATCATGGGAGGCAACCTGGCGCGCCTGCTGCCCGCCTGAACGCGCGCGCCCCGCCGGGTGCCGAGTTCACCGGCGCGAGTTCACCGGCGCGAGTTCACCGGCGCGAGCCGCCTGCCGCGTTACCCGGGCAGGACATCCGGCGGCACCACCGCGCCGCCGTTGCTCAGGCGCTTGGCCTTCAGGTTGCTCCCGAGGTCGGCCATGCTCGCGGAGTGGATGCGGTCCTTCAGGCGATCACGGAAGAGCGTCCACTGGTCGTGCATGGGGCAGGGCTGCTGCGCGTCGCACTTGTCGAGGCCGAGGACGCACAGGCGCATGATGTCCTTGCCCTCGACGGACTCGACCACCTCGGCGAGCGAGATCTGCTCGGGAGGACGCAGGAAGCGGAAGCCGCCGCCGCGGCCCTTGGCGGAGTCGAGCAAGCCCAGGCGGGCGAGGCGATGAAGGATCTTGCCGAGGAACTGCCGCGGCACGCCCGTGACGGCGGCGAGGTCGCGCGCGAGGATGCGCTCGCCGGTCGGCAGCGTGGCCATGTGGGCCATGGCACGGACGGCGTACTCGGTCGTGGCGGAATAGATCATGGGAATGCGGGCGCTCCGTGCGGACTGCCAGACGACAGGGTCCGGAGATATCCCCGAATCAGGGACGGTTCAACCTGTTTCTGCGACACTGCGCCCATGATGCCTTCACTGTCCCTGCACACGATCGAGTCTTTCCGCTCAGCAGTCGCGGAGCAACCCCTGCTCATGCTGTTCAAGCACTCGCCGATCTGCCCGGTCAGCGCCACCGCCCTGCGCGAGTGGCAGCGCTTCGTCGCCGCGCACCCCGAGGTGCCGACGGCTTTCGTCGACGTGATCGCGGACCGCAGCGTGGCACGCGGACTGGCGGGCGAGTGCGGCGTCCCCCATCAGTCGCCGCAGGCCATCCTCTTCCGCGCGGGGCGTGCCGACTGGAACGCCAGCCATGGCGACATCACCGCGGAGAGTCTGGCGGCTGCGGCGCGCTGACGGGCGCCTCGCGGCCGCCCGTGTCCGGGACGAGCTGCGACACGAAGCCCTGGTGATCGATGACGAGCAGCTCGCCGTCGTGCAGCTGCGCGAAGGATGCGACGAGGCCGGCATCCGGCAGCAGCAGGGCGTGCTCGATCCTGCCGTCCGGCATGCGCCGGATCGCCCACACGTGCTTCGTGACGTAGTCCGCGAAGACGTACCAGCCCTGCAGGCCGGGCATCGACGTGCCGCGGTACACGAAGCCGCCGGTGATCGACAGGCCGTCGCCGACATCCACGGCGCGCCCCGCCGCGATCGCGTCGGCATCCACGGCCGCGAGGTGCGGATACTCGAAGACGGGAGGCACGAGCTCAGCAGGCGGCTCCGTGCCGGCAGGCAGGGAGAATCGATGGAAGCCCTCGACGAGATTCCAGCCGTGGTTGCCGCCCGGCCGCGCCACGTGCACGAACTCGAAGAGATTCTGGCCGACGTCCCCCACCCAGCACTCGCCGGTGGCGCGGTCGAAGGAAAAGCGCCACGGGTTGCGCAGGCCGTAAGCCCACACTTCGGGGCGCGCATCGGCTCGCGAGAGCAGCGGGTTGTCGGCAGGAATGCCGTAAGGCAGCTTGCCGTCACGCCGCGAGACGTCGAGCCGCAGGATCGTGCCGAGCAACGTGCCCGGATTCTGGCCGTTTCCGTGCGGGTCGTTGGCCGCGCCGCCGTCGCCGAGGCCGTAGAAGAGCATCCCGTCCGGACCGAACTGCAGGCAGCCGCCATTGTGGTTGCGGAACGGCTGCTCGATCTCGAGCAGCACCTCCTCGGAATCCGCGTCGGCCGTGCTGCTGCCCGGCTTCACGACGAAGCGCGAAAGGCGCGACAGGGGCCCCGGCTTCACGGAGTAGTCCACGTAGAAGGCGCCGCGCAACGGGCTGCCCTCCTCGGCGAAGTGCGGATCGAAGGCAAGGCCGAGCAGTCCTTCCTCATTGCCGGTGCGCGTGACGCGCTCCTGGAGGTCGAGAAAGGGCTGGCGCACCCAGCCGGCAATGCCGGGGATCAGGCGGTAGATCAGGCCGCGTTGCTCCACGACGTAGGTCGTGCGCGCATCGCCCGGCGCCTGCGCCGCATCGACGGGGCGCTGGAAACGTTCGTCGCCGAAGAGTCTGCGCAGGCTGACTGCCGCGGGAGGCGGCACGGACACGATGGCGGGCGGCGTGAACACGAGTTCGTGACCCTCGTCGACCTGGGCAGGGGCGCACGCGAGCAGCGTCGAGCCGCTCGCGAACCACAGGAAGGCGCTGAGCAGAGGACCGGGCATGCGGCCGGTGTAACATGCCGGCCACGGTGCCGGGAGATTCGCGCAGCGCGTCGGTCGCCGAGATGGAGGAGACGCGATGCCGATGCGACCGGTTGCCCTGCTGCTGCTCGCAGCGCTCTGCGCGTGCACGCCGGTGGCGCCGGCAGATGCCTCGGCCGAGGAAGCGGCAGCTCCCGCTCTGCGCCCGGAAGACACGACCGCCGCGAAGCTGCCCGGTACTCTTCCCGACGCGCCCGGCATGCAGGACCCGCTCGCCGGCGTCTGGTGGGTGCTTGCGCCCAGCCACCCCTACCTCGCGCTGCGCCTGAGTCTCGTGGGCACCGACGACGACGGCGTCATGGAAGGGCACTGGATCTCCTTCGACTGGCGTGCCACGGCGCAGCCCGAGGCGCTCGCGCGTCGCAGCAAGGCCGTGCTCGCACATGCCACGCGCGAAGGCCCGCGGGATGCCCCCACGTCGCTCGTCATCGAGGGCGGCATGCCCATGCTCGACGAAAACGGCGCTCCCAATGGCCAGAGCGGCCGCTGGCACATCGAGCTGACCCGCGCGAACCTGCCCGGAGAACCATTGCGCCTGCGCGGACGCGCCGTGCACAGCACCCTGACCGCCGAGGAAGGAGTCGACGTGGACCTCGTGCGCGACTACCGCGCCTGGTCCCCCTGATCCGCCGGGCGCGTCGGCCGCACCGGCCGCGCGAAGATCTGGGCTGGATCGCGGAATGCCTTGAATTCCAGTGCATTCCCTGACGGGTCGAGCACGAAGAGCGTCGCCTGCTCGCCCACCGCGCCGCGGAAGCGCACGTGCGGCGTGATGCGGAAGGGCACGCCCGCAGAGGCGAGGCGGTCGCGCCAGCGCTCCCACTCGCTCCACGGGAGCACCACGCCGAAGTGCGCCACCGGCACGTCGTCGCCGTCCACGGCGTTCGTCGCCGCTGCTCCGCGTGCCGGGTGCAGGTGCGCCACGAGCTGGTGGCCGAAGAAGTCGAAGTCCACCCAGGCGGGCGCGCTGCGGCCCTCTCGACAGCCGAGCACGCCTCCGTAGAAGGCACGCGCCGCCGCCAGGTCGTGCACCGGGAAGGCCAGGTGGAACGGCGGCGGCGTGCTGTCCGCGCTCACACCGTGTGCCGCACGCCAAGCAGATCGTAGAGCCGGTTCTTCACCGCCGCGTACTCCGGGCTGCCGAGTTCGCGCGGATGGCTCATGCCCACCGTCACGACCTCCGCGATGCGCCCCGGCCGCGACGTGAAGACCACGATGCGGTCCGCGAGCTGCAGCGACTCGTCCACGTCGTGCGTGACGAACATGATGGTCTTGCGCTCGGACTGCCAGATGCGGATCAACTCGGCGCGCATCGTGAGGCGCGTCAGCGAGTCCAGCGCGCCGAAAGGCTCGTCCATGTAGATGACGTCGGGGGAGACGGCGAGCGCGCGCGCGACCTCCACGCGCTGCTTCATGCCGCCCGACAACTCGAAGGGATAGCTCTTCTCGAAACCCGTCAATCCGACGAGGTCGATCGTGGCCTGCACGATGCGGCTGCGCTCCCTGGCGTCGCGCTTGCGCAGGCCGAGCGCGACGTTGTCCCACACCGAGGCCCAGGGGAAGATGCCGTATTCCTGGAACACGAACACGCGACGCGGGTCCGGCCCGGTAACCTCCTCGCCGTCGATGGTGACGCGGCCGCTCGTCGGGCGCTCGAAACCGCCCACGATGTTGAGCAGCGTGGACTTGCCGCAGCCAGACGGGCCGAGCAGGCACATGAACTCGCCCTCGCGCACGTCGAGGCTGACCTCCTGCAGCACGGACAGCGCACCCTTGCGCGTGCTGAAGTCCTTGCTGACCGATGAGATGACCACCTTGCTGCGGCCGGGCGCGTCGCTGCTCATCGCTTGGCGTAGCCCCAGCGCACCTCGTCGAAGGTCTCGAGCCGGCGGATGCCGAGGTCGAGCACGATGCCGATGGCGCCGATGACGAGCATGCCGGCCACGACGAGGTCGTAGCGCATGCCCTGGTTGCGGGCATCGATGATCATGTAGCCGAGGCCGCTGTTTACGGCGATCATCTCGGCCGCCACGACGACGAGCCAGGCAACGCCGAGCGCGATGCGCAGCGACGTGATGATCTGCGGCAGCGAAGCCGGGAAGACGACGTGGCGGAACAATTCCATGCCGTGCAGGCCGAAGTTCTGCGCCGAGCGCACGTGCACGAGGCTGATGTTGCGCACCGCGGCCATCGTGCCCACGACGATCGGGAAGAACGAGGCCAGGAAGATCAGGAAGACCGCCGAGCCGTCCCCGATGCCGAACAGCAGGATCGCGATCGGGATCCACGCGATGGGCGAGATCGGACGCAGCCCCTGCACCAGCGGATTGAAGGCCGTGAAGGCGCGCGTGGACCAGCCGACGACCAGCCCGAACGGGATGCCGACGGCCGCCGCGAGCACGAAGCCCACCGAGACGCGGAACACGCTGGCGATCACGTAGCGCCAGAGGGTTCCGTCGGCCACGAGGTTCACGAGCGCCACCGCCACGAGCTTCGGCGTCGGCAGAATCGGGCGCTCCTGCGCGGCGGCGCCGATGTGCCAGAGGCACAGCACGACGAGCGCCACGGAGCCGGGGAGCACCACGTTCTGCACCGCAGCGGGCCAGCGGCGCGACTGCACGAACAGCACCACCCCCAGCACGATGAGCAGCAGCGGAATGATCATCTCACTTGCCGCCTGCAGGCGTGACCGGCGTGCCCGGCCCGTCGGGCGCGGGCTCCATCGGCAACCGATCGAAGGGCACGGTGAGCGTGAACACGTCCGGCGCGAAGCTGTTGTCCACGTACTCGTCGAAGGCCATGTGCTTGTCGATGATCCCGGTCTGGTTCGCGAGGGCCATGATCTCGTCGAAGTTCTTCTGCATCGGCTTGAGGTCGGTGTACTTCACGCGATCGGGCGGCTTGCTGAGCACGAACTTCAGCAGCTCGGGGTCCTGATTGTAATAATACTTGCCCACCACCTCGGCCGCGTCCATGCGGTGCACCATGTCGGAGTCCAGCCACTTGCCCGACGTCGCGATGCCATCCACCAGTTCCTGCACCAGCGGACGGTGCTCATCGATGAGTTCCTTGCGCACGACCAGCACGCAGGAGACGAAGTCCGGCCAGATGTCCTTGGTGAGGTAGAGCACGCGGCCCCACCCTCCCAGCTCGGACTTCGCGCAGAAGGGTTCGCCGACGATGTAGCCGTCGATGTCGCCGTTCGCGAGCGCCGCGGGCATCTCGGGCGGCGGCATCTCCAGCAGCGTGATGTCGCCGTCCACCATGCCGTACTGGTTCATCATCCGGTGCATGAGCAGGTTCTGGTTCGAGTAGCGGCTGGGGATCGCGACCTTGGTGCCGCGGAGTCCCGCGAAGTCTTGAATGTCGCTGTCGGTGCCAACCATGATTCCGGTGCCGTCCCGATGTCCGAGATACACGATGCGGACCGGCACGCCGTCGGCCACGAGCTTCATCGCAAGCGGCGCGATCATGAACGTGGCCTCGATCTTCCGGGCGATCAGCGCCTCCTTCATGCTCGGGAAGTCGGAGAAACGCTGCGACGTGAAGAGCGAACCCTTCTCGCTGTGGTCGGTCACCCAACTGGTGACCGGGCAGGTGAGGTGTCAGGTGACCGGGAGGAAACCCACCGTCAGGCTGTAGTGCCCGTCCTCGGTGGCCAGCCCGAAGTTCGCCTTCACCGTGTCCCAGCCCACGTTGAGCGAGATGTGCGCCCACGTGAGAAGCGTGAGACCGACGACAACGACGAAGAGCACCTTGGTTTTCATGAATGCGCCATTCCGGGACCGAGTTCGGGCGAAGGATAGAGCATGCACCGGTGGCATGCATCCCCGACCCGACGTCGGTCCGGTACACGCGTTCCGCAATCCGGCGGCTACTGTCGCGGCGCGGTGCCGTCGTCCTTGCGGTCGCGCATGCCCTTCATCGGCTCGGCAGGCGGTGAAGCGGGCGGCAGCTTCAAACGGCCCAGGCTCTTCGGCAGCCGGTCCCCGACCTTTTCCCACCACTGGTTCCACGCCACGGACACGTTTTCGGAGTATTCCGGCGGCGCCTGCCCGAAGGCCACCGCGAACTTCGAGAGCTCCGCATGCAGGATCTTCGCAGGAGCCTGCTGCGCTCCTCCAGCGCCGACGTAGGTCTGCGTCTGCCGCACGGCCGCCTCGACCGCATCCTGAGTGCCCAGCGACAGCACCGCGGCGGACATCGGTCCGAGCACGCGCGTGCTCAGGTTGTTCCCGCCGGTGCTGTTCTTGTCGAGGCTGCGCAGCTGCACGACGAGCAGCTCGACGCTGCGGTCGTCGCGGTAGTTCGCAAGGGCAGCGCTCGCGTCTCCCACGATTCGCGTGGCGCGGCCGACATAGGTGCGGCTCTCTTCGTCCGGGCGCGTCAGGCGTCGGTCCAGCTGCTTGAGCAGGTCGGACAGCCCATCCCCCAGCTGTTCGATCGCCGTGTCCACGTGACGACCCCAGCCGAGTTGGGCGATGGAGGCCGCGCGCACTTCCAGTTCCTCGTCGAGCAAGCCACGGGCGAGCGCCCGCGCCACGGCCTTGCCGGCGCCGCCGTCGGGCAGGCTGCGCGACGAGTCTCCAAGCACGTTGATCGCCTCCACGCGTGCGCTGCCGTCGGACGGCTTGAAGCTCGTGGAGAAGGCCGCAAGCAGCGACTTCTCGGTGGGCGCGGCCGGCGGCGGCGCGTCGGCTTCCTTCGCGGCCGGCTCCTTGTCGGCGGCCTTGGCCGGAGGCGTCTTGGCCGTGGGCCGCTCCTGCCAGGCAGCGAGTGGCGCCGCAGAAGCGGGCGTCAGCAGTGCCAGCAGCACGCACGGCAGGATGATGATTCCGCGCATCGCATGGCACTCCAGGGGACGGGTCGCAACAGCGTCGGCTCGCGCCGGGACGTCCCCACTGCAACCGTGGCCGGATTGTAGAGTGACGCGCCTGTTTCCGGTGGTGACACCATCACGACCCGGGCCATGCCATGAACGCCTCGCTCACGACCCGCTTTCCGGCACCCGAGCGACACTGGTTGCCGGCCGACGCGCCCCTCACCGACCTGGCGACCCTGCAGCGCCTCGTCGAGGAGCTGGCCGCCCGCCCCCTGCCCGACGTGGCAGCACTCTCCGCCTGGCTGGCCGACGTGGACGAACTGGAATCGGCCCTGGACGCCGCCGAGGCACACGCCTCCATCGCGACCACCTGCCACACCGAGAACCTGCTCGCGCGCGAACGACATCTCGACCTGCAGACCCGCGTGCTGCCCGCCGCGCGGCAGCTCCTGCACGGGCTCGATCGCATCTACCTGGCCTGCCCGCACCGGAGTTCGCTCGACCGGACGCAGTACGCGACGCACGACCGGGCCGTCGCCAATCGCGCCGCGCTGTTTCACGTCGAGAACTTGCCGGTCGAGGCCGCGGTGTCGCGCCTGCTTGCCGACTTCGATCAGCGCTCCGGCAGTCTCGTCGTGCGCTTCCGCGGTGAACGCTTCACGCCGCAGCAGATCGCGCGCTTTCTCGACGACGCGGACCGCAGCGTGCGCGAGCAGGCGTGGCTCGCCATGTCGCGCTGCCGTCTGCACGCTGCCGACGAGCTGGAAGGTCTCTTCGACAGGCTGCTCGCGCAACGGACGCAGCTCGCCTCCAACGCGGGCTTCCCCAGTTACCGCGAGTACAGCTTTCGCGAGCGCGAGCGCTTCGACTACGGCATCGAGGAGTGCGAGGCCTTTCATGCCTCGGTCGAGGAGCACGTGGTCCCGGCCATGTCCGTCCTGCACGATCGCCGCCGACGCGCCCTCGGCGTCGAGACGCTTGCTCCCTGGGACCTCGATGTCGACAGCCGCGGCCGCCCGCCGCTGCGCCTCTTCCACGGCGGCGAGGAACTGGCCGACCTGGCCGGGCGATTGCTTCGGCACGTGGACGGCGAACTCGCCGGACAGTTCGCCTTCCTGCGCGAGCAGCGGCTGCTCGACCTGGAGAACCGTCCGGGCAAGGCGCCCGGCGGCTACCAGGCCTTCCTCGAGGACCGTCGCCTTCCCTTCATCTTCGCGAACGCCGTCGGCGTCGTCGCGGACCTGCGCACCCTGCTGCACGAAAGCGGACACGCCGTGCATGCGCTGGCGGCGCGCAACCAGCCGCTGCAAAGCTGCCGCCGCGCACCGCTCGAGTTCGCGGAGGTGGCGTCGATGGGCATGGAGCTGCTCGCGTCCGAGCACGCCGTCGCCGTGCTCGGTGCGGAGGCGGGAGTGCGCGTGCAGCGCGCGCAACTCGAACGCACGCTGCAGCTGCTGCCGTGGGTCGCCACCATCGATGCCTTCCAGCACTGGCTCTACACCTATCCCGAGCACAGTCATGCGGAGCGCGCCGCCTACTGGGTCTCGCTGCGCAGGCGCTTCGAGCCCTCCGTGGACTGGGCGGGGCAGGAGCCGTGGCTCGCGCGCGAATGGCAACGCCAGCTGCACCTCTTCAAGCACCCCTTCTATGACATCGAGTACGGCATCGCGCAGGTCGGCGCGCTGCAGCTCTGGCTCAACGCGCGTCATCAGGGAGTGTCCGCGGTGGCGGCGTGGCGAGGCGCGCTGTCGCTCGGCGGAAGCCGCCCGCTTCCGGAGCTCTTCAGCGCCGCCCACGTGTGCTTCGACTTCGGGCCGCAGATGCTCAAGACGCTCACCGGCGCGGTCCTCGAGGCACTCGCTGCGCTTCCCGACGACTGATCGGCCGTCAGCGCGAGGGGGAGAGCCGTCCGAGCGGCGACGGTTGCTGGTCCAGCCACTGCTGCAGAGCGCGCCGGGCCGGTGGCGGCAGCTCGTCCGCCAGCGAGTCGAGCGCCCGGGTCAGGCCGGCGGTGTCACCGGCATCCAGCGCGCTCTGCACATGCGCCAGCAATTCCGGACGCAGCTGCTTTACGCCGGACAGGGCGGGAAGCAGTTTGCGCAACGGGTCGCGCCACGCGTCGTGCCAGCGTTCGAAGAGTCGCGCGACCTCCTCGGGGCCGTCCACGCGCTGAATGACCAGGATGGGCGCGCCCTGCACGTCGAGTTCATGAACCGGCTGTCGCGTGGCGGCAATCTCGTGCATGAGAGCCGTGTGCATCCCGGAGCGCGTGACGGCCATGACGTACATCGGTGCGTGCGGCGCCTCGTCGCCTTCCTTCCACAGTGACAGGTCAGGGCGGAGGCGCAGCGGCGCTCCGGCCAGCGCCACGTGAGTCCCCACCGGCACCAGCACCGAAGCGCCGGGCTCCGCGTGCTCCGACAACCACTCCAGGCCCTGCCAGTAGCTGCCGCACCAGGTGTCGGTGGCATCGGGCACACCCATCGCCTGGGCGCCGGTCAGCCCGCCGACAAGCGCGTTGTAATAGCAATTGCCGTGCGGCCACGTGTCGGCGACAGCCAGCATGCCGGGCAGCAGCGCGGCGCTCCACGCCGCGCTCCGCAGCACGGTGCGCAGCCCACCGCCGGCATGTCCGCCGCGCGCCGCGGCAAGACGCGCGACAGGCGCGACAGGCGCGACAGGCGCGACAGGTGCGACAGGTGCGGCAGGTGCGGCAGGTGCGGCAGGTGCGGCAGGTGCGACAGGCGCGACAGGCGCGGCGCATGACGCGGTTGCCGTGCGCGCGTCCCGCGAAGCGCCGATGCGATGTGCCCACCGCGACATCGCGTCGAGCACGCCGGCCAGTCCGACGCCCGCCCACAGACAGAGCATCGGGAAGAATTCGAGAAAGTGTCGGGGCCCGTCGTGAATGCGGATCGGAAGCAGCGACCGCAGCAGCGGCACGGCGAGACCGACTCCCATTACCACGCGGTGCTCAAGCGCCAGCCGCTTGTCGAACCATCCCGCCACGGCCAGCACGAGGACCGGCAGCGGCGTGGTCCACAGCACGTACTTCAGCCCGAGCAACCGGTCGCTGCCGACGAGCGTCGTGCCGTCGCTCACGACGAGCTGCGCATGGCGCGACACGCGGGCCCACGTATCGATCCACTCGTAGGGCGACACGGCGAGATAGGCGAGCGGGGCCACCAGCAACGCGAGAGCTGCGCCGCGCCACGGCACGCGCGGCACGGCGCCGCCCGATCGCGCGCGCACCCACCGCAGTGCGATCAGCAGCAGCAGGCCCTGCACCGGCAGGAACAGGGCATTGGGCTTCTGGGCCAGCGCAAGCCCGAACAGCACCCCCACGGCAAGCCAGCAGCGCACGCCCCGCTGGCGGAGCAGGCCGGCGGACACGGCGAGAAAGGTCGCCGTGTAGAGACAGGTCTCCGGGATGTCCTTCACGTTGAAGGCGGAGTGCGCGAGGAAATACGGCGACAGCGCGGCCAGCAGCGCCGCACCGATGCCCGCGGACAGCGAGCGCCAGCGCGCGCCGAGCAGCACGAGGCACGCCAGCAGGGCCGAGGTGCACAAGGGTGCGATGAGGTGGTGGCTTGCCATCGCGGGCACCAGCGCGAGCTCGGTCCACAGCACGCGGCAGCACAGCGCCGAGAGCATGCCGCCGAGCGGATAGGCGATGTCCGGCGTGGAGCGCCCGCCCGTCACGAAGTCCGGGTGCGGCGCTCGCAGCTCCGGCAACGGCGGCTGCGTCTCGAACTGGAGGTAGGCCGGATCAAGAGTCGTGACGTAGGCGAGAAACTGTTCGCCGTAGGGCTGGTCCGCGAGGGCAAGGTCCCACGTCGGCCCGAACTCCGACAACCGAGGCAACACCGACAGCAGATAGAGCGCGGCCACGCCAAGGGCCGCGAGCCACGCATGCCGACGAGCCCGCCGGGTGCTGCCGCCGCCGGCGCTGCGGCTCACGCCGCCCCCCTCGCTGCTTCCGGCGCAGCCGTCCTGCGCACCTGCGCGTGGGCCCTGTCGGTGGTCTGAGCTCGGCGTCGGCACGCCCGAGGATTCTATGCGCGCGAAGACCGACAACAGGCATGGCACAATGCCGCGCCGAAGCATCCGGCACGAGTTGCCGCTGCTTCGCGCGCACCGGCGTCGACCATCCGCCCCCACCGCAGGAGACAGACATGGCCCTCAAGAGCATCGGCCCCGTGGCCGACTTTCCCGTCAACAAGGGCGTCTGCATCGACATCGACGGGCGCAAGATCGCCGTCTTCAACTCGACCGGGCAGTACTACGCCATCGACGACACATGCCCTCACCGCGGCGCCTCGTTCTCGGCCGGCACGATGTCGGGCACGACGGTGCGCTGCCCGTGGCACGGCGCCGAGGTCGACGTGCGCACCGGAATGTGCGGACCGCCCGTGGGCCGTCCGATCCAGGTGCACGACGTGAGCTGCGACGGCAAGCAGCTCTTCCTCGACATCGCCTGAGCGCGCGTCACACGCCGGCGGCGATGCCCTCGATGGACGTGAGCAGCCGCTCCACGACCGCCTCGTCCGTCTCCGGATTCATGATGACGAGGCGCAGCCAGCGCCGCCCGCCCACATCGGCCTGCGTGATGTAGAACTCGCCGCGGCGCACGAGCTCCGCGCGCAGGCCCGCCAGGCGCTCGTCGTCGAAGGCCGCCCAGCGGAAGCAGAGGATATTGGCCTCCGGCGGGCACAGGCACGTGAAGCCTGGTCGCGCCGCGATGAGGTCGTGGAAGCGCGCCGCCGCGCCGTAGAGCGCCTCGACGTGCGCGGCCAGTCCGCGCTCACCCTCCACGGCGAGCACCAGGAAGAGCTTCAGGCCCAGCGAAGCCTTGGTGCACTCCACCGTGCGGCCGATGAGATCGATGCCGGGCGAGTCCGCACCGCTTCCCAGGTAGCTGGCCTGCTGCCGGAACGCGCCCTCCAGGGCGGACACGTCGCGGAAGAGGACGGCGGCGCAAAGCGTGGAGGTGCGCAGCAGCTTGTGTGCATCCCACACGACGGAGTGCGCGCGCTCGATGCCGGCCAGGCGGCCGCGCAGCGCGTCGCTGAGCAGCGCCGAGGCTCCGTGCGCGCCATCGACGTGGAGCCAGAGCCCGCGCTCGTCGCAGACATCGGCCATGGCCTCGATCGGGTCGTGCGTGCCGGCCGCCGTCGACACGGCGCTCGCGACCACGGCCAGCACGCGCCGCCCGCTCGCGACCACGGCATCGCACAAGCCGGGCAGCGCCGCCGCCTCCGCGCGCCCGCAGTCGTCCACCGGCAGGCTGAGCAGCGCATCCGTGCCGAGTCCCATGATCCCGAGCGCGCGCGAGATGCTGTAGTGAGCGCTCGCCGGCGCGATGACGACAAGCCCCCCGCGGTCGGTCCCGGGATTGCCTGCGGTCCAGGCATCCGGCGCGATGCGGGCACGCGCCGCGAGCAGCGCCGTGAGGTTGGCCAGCGAGCCACCGTGCGTGAGCACGCCGCCGGGACGAGGTGCGTTCCGGGCAGCAGCCGGCGCGCGCGCGGCCGCCAGATCATCCAGGGCGCCGGCGCCCGTGTCCGGGTCGCCGGTCGCGTCGCCGTACCCCGACGGGTCCCCGGCCGTGAAGCCGATCCTGCCCAGCATCCACGTGATGATCGCCGCTTCGATGGCCGTGGCCGGCGCGCCCATCTCGTAGATGGCCATGCCGTTGTTGATGGTGCCATGCACGAGGTCGGCCAGCGCCGACGCGAAGTGCGGCACTGCCACCTGATGGCCCATGTACGCCGGGTGGTGCAGGCGCGTCGAGTCCGCGAGATAGCCCTGCAGGAAACGGCCCAGCGATGCGGCGTCCATCCCGCCGTCGCGGATCCAGCGCGACAGCTCCAGCTCCTGTCCGATCTGGTCGATCGGCCGCTGCCGCAGCACGCGCCCGTTGCCGGCGCGGCTCTCCTCGACGTGCAGTTGCAACAGAGCCAGCACCTCCTCACCCCAGCGGCGGAAGGTCTCGGCATCGGCGTCTGCGGGAAGCTCGGAAAGCGCCTGCTGAAAGCGCGGGTCGTCGTGAATGGTCATGCGGTGAAGCCGGTGCGGCGTCGGGTCTCGTGAGGCGGGCCGTGCCGCGCCGCAAGCTGCGGCCTCCGACACGCCACCGTCGCGGAAAGCTGATCGTAGCGACGATGCGAGTGAGGCTTCAATCTGCGAGACACGGAACATGGGTGAGAAGACGGCTTTGTTTTGCTTGCGCGCCGGGGGTGCTGACCGCGCTGGGGCCGAGGAAGGAGGTGAGTCGCATGGGACGGGGAGTGCGCGGGGCGGGAGGATTGTCCGGCGCTGCGCCCGTGGGGCAACGGGACTCGTCATGGTTCCGGGAGCGGCGCCCTTCGCGCCGGACAAACCTCCCGTCCCGCGCACACGCCGAGGCACGTTTTTCCGTGCCGGGCGAGGCGGTCAGCACTCCCGGCGGTTGCGCTTCTCGACGCCGTCGCACGCCGCGAGGTTGAACGCTAGGACGGCGGGCGCGCCTGGCCGGTGTCTCGGGCGGAACGGTGGCCCGGACGAACGACGAGGCTCTGCCGGAACGCGAGCGCTGCGAATTCGTGAGCCACCGAACTGCGGGCCGCTTCAGCGGACGCCTGACGTCTCCGCCGCTGCCCGACTCGTTCCATGTGCCTGCCGCCCGCCGTGTTGATCCCGCGCAGAGCAGCGCGCAGCTGTGCATCGCGCCTTCCCCATCCCCGCTCAAGCGATGCTTGACCGCATCACGAGTTCATCACCACCTCATGGCGGAGAATGCGTTCCACGCAACGGCCGCGCGTGAGGCGCAGCGAAGCGCCCGCCGGGAGCTGCCCCCCCCGTCGCTTGGCACGGAACCCCGTGCCTCGGCGAGCGCGGGACGGGAGGTTTGTCCGGCGCGACGGGCGCCGCTCCCGGAACCGTGACGAGTCCTTCCGCCCCCCGGGCGCAGCGCCGGACAAACCTCCCGCCCCGCGCACTCACTGCCCCATGCGACTCCCGCCCATCTCGACCCCAAAGGGCAGCTCCCGGCCAAGCGGAGCAGCGCTCCAGGCGCGCCATCAGCCTCGCAGCTCGGCGAACGCGGCGGCATCGAAGGCATCGACCAGCACGGCATCGTTGCGCGCGGCTTCGGCGGCGAGGAGTGCCTGGGCTTCGGCGTCCGTCAGGACACCGGCTCCTGCGGCGCGCAGCACCAGATCGGGCGCGGGCGAGGCAGCGATCCGGCCGGCGCGGAGTGCTTCCTTGAGCTTGAGTTCTGCGGGCGCGGCAGCCAGCGTGAGCACAAGCGCGTGCTCGAGCCGGCCCAGCGCGGAGAGCGGATCCTTCGGCACGTGGATGTCGGGCGAGAGGCGCAGTCGCAGCTCGCCGCCATCCAGCAGCGCGCGCGCCACGGAGGCCGAGCGCCTGTCGGACGGGCCGCGCACCCCGGCGCCGCGCGGGAAGCACAGCATGCGCAGCGCCCACGCGGCGGGACGATTCGGCAGGTTGTCCAGCATGCCGACGAGAGCGCGCTGGCATTGCTCGAGCGCGTGCTCGGCGGCCCAGTATGCGACGTCGGCGTCCTGCTCGGGCTCGCCCGCGGCGATGAAGCGGTGCAGGCTCGCTGTGGCGAGATACATCCATGCCAGCGTGTCGGCAAGGCGGCCGGAAATCATCTCGCGGCGCTTGAGCGTGCCGCCCAGAGTGATCATCGCGGCGTCGGAGCAGAGCGCGAAGTCCGTGCTGAGGCGCTCGACGCGGCCGAGCAAGGCGCGCGTCGGCGCCGAGAGCGGCCGACCGCCGATGCCGGCCGTGGCTGGACCCGAGGCCCGTCCGCGCAGGCCGTGCAGCAGCGCGCGAGCCGTCGTGGAGGCCACGAAGCCGATGTGGCCGAAGAAGGCGCGATCGAAGGCGGCGAGGTCGCGCGCGGCGACAGCCTCGATCTCGGCGTGCGCAAACGGGTGGCAGCGGATCGCGCCCTGCCCGAAGACGATGAGCGAGCGCGTGAGGATGTTCGCGCCCTCCACCGTGATGCCGATGGGCGCGGCCTGGTAGCAGCGCGCCAGGACATTGCGCGGCCCGCGCGAGATGCCGGCGCCGCCCAGCACGTCCATGCCGTCATTGACCACGATGCGCATGGACTCGGTGCACCACGCCTTGCAGATGGCGGAGAGCACGGCGGGCTTCTCGCCCGCGTCCACGGCGCCGGCGGTCAGCACGCGCGTGGCCGAGACCATGTAGGTGAGGCCGCCGATGCGCGCGAGGCGTTCCTCGATGCCCTCGAAGCGCCCGATCGACAGGCCGAACTGGCGCCGGATGCTCGCGTATGCGCCGGTGAGTCGCGTCACCAGTTGCGTGCAGCCCGACGAGAGCGACGGCAGCGAAATGGAGCGCCCCGCGGCGAGGCAATCCATGAGCATGCGCCAGCCCTGTCCCGCCATCGCGGGGCCGCCGATGATCGCGTCGATCGGCACGAAGACGTCCTTGCCGTGGTGCGGTCCGTTGAGGAACGGGACGCCGAGCGGGTCGTGGCGCTCGCCGATGGTGATGCCCGGCAGATGGGCCGGCACGAGCGCCAGCGTGATGCCGCCGTCTTCGGCAGTCGCCTCCGCGCCGACTCCTGCCTCGCCACTGCTTGCAGCGCGCGCTCCGGCGCCCGCCGGGGCCACACCCAGCAGGCGCTGCGGGTCGCGCAGGCGGAAGGCGACGCCGATGACCGTGGCGACGGGCGAGAGCGTCGTGTAGCGCTTGTCCCAGGAGAGGCGCAGGCCCAGCACCTCGCGGCCGTCCACGAGCTCATGGCACACGACGCCCTGCGCGCGCATCGCCGCGGCGTCGCTGCCGTTCTCCGGGCCGGTGAGCGCGAAGCACGGGATCTCCTCGCCCCGTGCAAGGCGCGGCAGCCAGTGGGACTTCTGCGCCTCCGTGCCGTAGTGCAGCAGCAGTTCCGCAGGGCCGAGCGAGTTGGGCACCATCACGGTGACGGCCGCCGTCACGCAGTGGCTCGAGAGCTTCGTGACGACCGCCGCGTGGGCCGCCGCGGAGAAGCCGAGGCCGCCGTAGCTCTCCGGGATGATGAGTCCCAGGAAGCGCTCCTGCTTGAGGAAGGCCCAGATCGCGGGGGGCAGGTCGCCGCCCTGGATCACCTCCCAGTCATCGAGGCGGCGGCACAGCTCCTCGCAGGGGCCGTCGAGGAAGGCGCGCTCGCGTTCGGTGAGCGTGCGCGGCACGAAGCCCAGCATGACGTCCCAGTGCGGCCGGCCGGAGAAGAGCTCGCCGTCCCACCAGACCGTGCCGGCTTCCAGGGCGATGCGCTCCGTCTCGCCCATCTTCGGCAGGATGCCGCCGACGAGCTTCATGAGCGGCGGCGTCACGAGCGCGCGGCGCACCGACGGCACGCCGAAGATCAACGCGGCCAGCACGCCGATGCTGCAGGCCACCCACCACGCCGGCGTGGCGCCCCACGACAACCAGGACGCCAGCAGGAGCAGCGCCGCAGCAGTCACCCACGACAGGTAGGCACGCCCTGCGCAGAGCAGGACGAACGACACGAGCAGACACCCGATGAGCGCCCAGGGCATGTCCGCCATGATGACCCGTCGCGACGACGACTCCAACTCCCGAACCGCGGCGTCTGCAGCCAGCGGCCGGCGAGCCTGCCGCGGGCGCCACCGTTGAGCGGCGCGCCGTTCGCACTGGAGCTGCCGACGCAGCGTGCGGTATACCGCTCGACGTCACGTTGCGGAGCACGTCCCATGCCCTCGGTCTTCACGCGCATCATCTCGGGCGAGCTGCCCGGCCGCTTCGTCTGGAAGGACGAGGCCTGCGTGGCCTTCCTCTCCGCCAACCCGCTGGCGCCCGGCCATGTGCTCGTGGTGCCCCGCCAGGAGGTGGATCACTGGATCGACCTGCCGGCGCCGCTGCTGGCGCAGCTGATGTCCGTCGCGCAGACGATCGCGCGCGCCCTGCAGGCCGAGTACCAGCCGCAGAAGGTGGGTATCGCCGTGGTCGGCCTCGAGGTCCGGCACGTGCACGTGCACCTCGTGCCGCTCAACGCCATCTCGGACCTGGACTTCTCCAGGGCCGAAAAGCATCCCGAGCCGGCCGCGCTGGACGAGGCCCGCCGGCGCACCTGCGCCGCGCTGAGGCGCCTGGGCTGCGCCTCCGTCCCGGACTGATGCGCCTGGTCGCGTCCAGACGGCAAGGGACAGCCGGCCTCGCGATCGCGATGATGTCGCCATGAGCGATCCCCGGCGCGTCGACGACAAGCGAGGCCACGACCCGCGGTCCGCGCCCTCCGCCGCGGGGAAGCCCGGCCCGCCACCGGCCCGGGGCAAGGGGCCGCGCTCGCTGATGATGCCGCGGATCCCGCGCTTCAACTTCATGTGGTTGCTGATCGGCCTGTTGATCCTCACCAACCTCTGGACGTGGTGGACCGACTCGCGCGACGTGCGGCCCATCCCCTACAGCAAGTTCGAGGAATGGGTGAGCGAGGGGCGCGTCACCGAGGTCACCGTGAGTGAGGACGAAGTGCTCGGCGTCCTGAAGGAGCCGCAGGGCGACGAGCTGCCGCGCTTCCGGACCACGCGCGTGGACATGCCGCTGGCCGACTTGCTGAGCGAGCACGGCGTGGAGGTCACCGGCGTCGTCCGCGACACCTTCCTGACGGACCTGCTCTGGCTGGTCGTGCCGCTCATCCTGCTCTTCGTGCTGTGGAGCGTCATGATGCGCCGCATGGCGGACCGGCAGGGGCTGGGCGGCGGCGGCGCGGGCGGCCTCATGGGCGTGGGCAAGAGCCGTGCGCGCATCTACGCAGAGGAGGGCGTGAAGGTCCTGTTCGAGGACGTGGCCGGCGTGGACGAGGCCAAGGAAGAGCTGCAGGAAACCATCGGCTTCCTGAAGGACCCGTCGACGTACGGGCGCCTCGGCGCGCGGCTGCCCAAGGGCATCCTGCTCGTCGGACCGCCGGGCACGGGCAAGACGTTGCTCGCGCGCGCGGTCGCGGGCGAGGCCGGCGTGCCGTTCTTCTCCATCAGCGGCAGCGAGTTCGTGGAGATGTTCGTCGGCGTCGGCGCCTCGCGCGTGCGCGACCTCTTCGAGCAGGCGCGCCGCAAGGCGCCGTGCATCATCTTCATCGACGAGCTGGACGCCCTGGGTCGCGCGCGCGGCATCGGGCCGATGTCGGGCGGCCACGACGAGAAGGAACAGACGCTCAATCAGCTGCTCGTGGAACTGGACGGCTTCGATCCGAGCCTCGGCGTCGTGTTGCTCGCGGCGACGAACCGCCCCGAGATCCTCGACCCGGCGCTGCTGCGCGCCGGCCGCTTCGACCGGCAGATCCTCGTGGACCGGCCCGACAAGGTGGCGCGCGTCGCGATCCTCTCCGTGCACCTCCGTCGCGTGACGCTCGCGCCCGACGTGGATCGCGAGCAGGTGGCCGCGCTGACGCCGGGCTTCACGGGCGCGGACCTCGCCAATCTCGTGAACGAGGCGGCGCTGCTGGCGACACGGCGCGGCGGCACCGACGTGAACATGAACGACTTCACGCGCGGTCTCGAGCGCATCGTGGCGGGCCTCGAGAAGAAGAACCGCCTGCTCAATCCGCACGAGCGTCGCGTCACCGCCTACCACGAGATGGGCCATGCGATCGTCGGCAAGGCGCTGCCCGGCGGCGACGTGGTGCACAAGGTGTCCATCATCCCGCGCGGCATCGGCTCGCTGGGCTACACCATCCAGCGCCCCACCGAGGACCGCTTCCTCATGTCGCGCCAGGAGTTGCTGGACAAGATGGCCGTGCTGCTCGGCGGACGCGCGGCCGAGCAACTGGTCTTCGGCGAGGTCTCGACCGGCGCCTCCAACGACATCGCCAGGGTCACCGACATCGCGCGCTCGATGATCATGCGCTACGGCATGGATGCGAACCTCGGCCTCGTGGCCTGGGAGGAAGAACCGAAGAGCATGCTTGGCGGCCCCGGCGACTTCTTCCCGCGCCAGCGCGAGGTCGAGTAGCCCAAGGGAGTTTCACCCTCAGGCTCTCACGGAACCGGACGTGACACTCTCGCGTCATCCGGCTCTTCCTATCCAGCCGCTGGTCGCGCTCCGAGGCTCCAGAGCACGAGCAAGTCCGGCTGACGGACCGCG
>JBBQUR010000003.1:0-283549 GCA_038212275.1 Planctomycetota bacterium | reverse complement strand
TCTTTTGGGGCTTGGGGCTCGCGCCCCTCCCCGTCTTTGTGTGGGCCGCGGCCCCGGGCCGGCAGCCGCGGCCGGCTGGTCAGGCCGCAACCGTCATGGATGTCCCCGTGATGAGAGACGCAGCGATGAACAAGTCGATGGCGACGGATCGGTCGTGCGCCGAGGTCGAGGCGGAGCTGCGTGCACTGCGGGAGGCGCTGGAGGAAAGCGAGGCCTTCTCCGCGGCTCTTTCCCACGAGTTGCGCTCTCCCATCGGCGCCATCAGCATCCTCGGCACGCTGCTCGAAAAGGAGTTCGCGCACGGACTGGACGACAGCGGTCGGGAACTGCTGCAGCGCCTGAACGACTGCTCCCGGAACATGGTGAAGCTGATGGTCAGCCTGGCCCTTTACTCCCGCGCCAGGAAGCAGGAGCTGAACCGCGTGCCGCTCGACATGAAGCGAGCGATGGAAGCGGCGTTCCGGGAGCAGGCCGCGCAGGCCGGGGACAGTGCGCGGGCCCGGCTTGTCCTCGGGGAGCTTCCTTCCGTGTCCGCCGATCAGACGCTCATGCACCAGCTTCTCGCCAGCCTGTTCTCGAACGCGATCAAGTGCACGGCCTCCAGCCAGGAGCCACTCATCGAGGTCGGCGGCGAGGTGGACGGCGACGAGGTGCGCTTCACGATGCGCGACAACGGCGTGGGCTTCGAGTCTTCATGCGCCGCGCGCCTCTTCGCGCCGTTCGAACGCGTGCACTCGCAGGCGGAGCTGCCGGGATTCGGTCTCGGCCTGGCCCTCGTGCAGCTCGTCGCGCGGCGGCACGGCGGTCGCGCATGGGCGGAAGGCACTCCGGGAGGCGGCGCGGCGATGCATGTCGCGCTGCCGCGCCACGCGCCTCAGCTCGATTCGGCAGCGCGGCTCGCCGAGTAGACGCTCAGCCGGTTGTAGAGCGTCTTGATGCTGATGCCGAGCGTCTCGGACGCGCGTGCCTTGTCCCCGTCGAAGTGGGCCAGCGTCGCCTCGATGAGCGTGCGTTCCATGTCGCTGATCGAGCAGCCGACTTTCACCTCGAGCCGCGCGCCGGCAGCGCCCCCTCGCGACTGGCCGTTCAGCAGCTGCATGCTCTCCACGGACAGCTTGCTCTCGCTGAGAATGAAGGCCCGGCTCGCCGCGTTCCTGAGCTCGCGCACGTTGCCGCGCCACGGCTGGGCCTGGAGCCAGGCCAGGGCGTCCGGCGTCCAGGACTTCTGCGCCTCGTGTTCCGCGTTCAACTGGTTCAGGAAGTGCTCGGCCAGCAGGGGGATGTCGTCCGCGCGCTCCCGCAGCGGCGGGACGACGATGGGCACCACGTTGAGGCGGTAGTACAGGTCCTCCCGCAGCGCCCCGTCCTGCACGGCCGCGCGCGGATCGCGATTGCATGCGGCGATGATGCGGACGTCGGCGGCGATGGCCTCCTGGCCGCCCACGCGCGTGAACGAGCGGCTCTCGAGCACGCGGAGCAGCTTGACCTGCAGCTCCATCGGCATCTCGGTGATCTCGTCGAGGAACAGCGTGCCGCCGCGAGCGCGCTCGAAGATGCCGTCGCGCCGCCTTTCCGCGCCCGTGAAGCTGCCGCGCTCATGGCCGAACAGCTCGCTCTCGATGAGGTTCTCGGCGATGGCGCCGCAGTTCACCGGGAGAAACTTCATGCTCGCTCGCGCGCTGAGATCGTGGATGGCCTGCGCCACGAGTTCCTTGCCGACGCCGCTCTCGCCGTAGATGAGGACGCTGGCATCCGTGGGCCCCACCCGCTGCAGCAGGTCGAAGAGCCGCGTCATGACCGCGGACCGCCCCACCATCGAGCCGAATCGGCCCGCCCCGCGGAGCTGGCTGTTGAGCGTGAGCACCTGCTTCTTGAGCGCGCGCGTGCGGATCACGCTCTTCAGGGCCGACTTGAGCCGGGCGGCGTCCACGGGCTTGTCGACGTAGTCGATGGCCCCGGCGTGAAGTGCATTCACGGCGGTTTCGACGTTGGTATCGCCGGTGACGACGATCACTTCCGTCGTCTCGAGCAGGCCGCGCGAGCGCGCGAACTCCAGGCCGTCGCCCTCCGGGAGCTTCAGGTCGATGAGCAGGACGTCGGGGAGCCCCAGCTGGAGCTGCTTCTGGGCTTCGCCGAGCGACAGCGCCGTCCGGCACTCGAAGCCCTCGCGCGACACGAGCGCCTCGAGACTGGCGAGCATGGCCGGATCGTCGTCCACGATCAGCGCCAGCGGACATACGGCGACCTCAGCGCTCATGGGGGCGCCGCCTCGAAAAAACGCTGATCTGACCTGACGAGTGCATCACGACCTCGACCGGGGCCTGGCTGCCCGAAGCATGGTTCCGGAGAGTGGACTTCCAGGGAACGCACCGGAGTGCGGCCCGCGCGTTCGTCTTCGGACACGTGGCGAAGCGCCTCATCGACAGCACCCATCCGGCAACGATCAACTGGTCCGGAGTGTGACCGTGACGATGCGCCCGGTCAAGACGCGCGGACGCCGGACAGGCATCGAGGGCAGCGCACCGCCGGCCGCAGTTGCAGGACAGAACGGGTCGTCGCGCGGTCCCCGTGAGCGTCGACATGCCCGAAGGGTTCCTGTGCTTCAACACGTCGATGCGGGACGAGCGCACGGCGGACTCGCAGGTCGAGATCGGCGCCTGCCGGTTGACGAGGGAGTCCGGCGTTACGGCGAGCGGCGACTCGCACCGGATCCTGCAGTCCGGATCACGGACAGGTCTCGATGCCTGAGCCGGACGCAGCCTGCTAGAGTGCGGTCGACATGACTCCGTTTCCTCGCTCCGTCCTCGATGGCATGAATCTCCTGCGCATCTCGGATCGCAGGCTCTTCAAGGTCATGGCGGTCGTGGCCGTGCTCGTCGCCATCAATGCCGTGCTCGCGTGCATCAACACGGTGAGGCTCCACGACACGCTGGGCCTGGTCACCCACACGCACAAGGTGCTGGAGACGATTGCGGCCACGCTCGCCGCGAGCCAGGAGGCCGAGGCGCAGCAGCGCAGTTGCCTGATCACCGGCGACATGCGCTACTTCGAGCAATACCGTGCCGCCCGCGCCGACGCCGAGCGGATCGTGGCCGACCTCGAGGCGCTGGTCCACGACAACCCGGATCAGCTTCCCCGCGTGGCGATGCTGCGCGAGCACTTCGCCGCCTGCTTCGCGATCCTCGAAGAAGGCGTCTCGACGCTGCAGGAGGGAAACTTCGAGACGGCTCGGCAGGTGGTGGTGAGCGGCCGCGGCAAGGATGCCATGGACACCGCGCGGGCCACCATGGACGCGATGCGGGTCGAGGAGCAGCACCTGCTCGAAGAGCGCGTCGCCGACGCTCAGCACAGCCGGACGAGCGCGCTTGCCAGTGCCGTCGCCGCCGGGCTGCTGGCCCTTCTGGCCATCGGGGCCTTCACGCGCCTGCTTCGCCGCCAGATCCGGGAGCGCAGCGCCGCGGCGGCCGCGCTGCGCGCCGAGAAGGAACGCTTCCGGACGACGCTCGCCAGCATCGGTGATGGCGTGATCACCACGGACACGGCGACGGCCGTCACCTTTCTCAACGCGGTGGCGGAGGAACTCACCGGCTGGAAACACGGCGACGCCGCCGGGCAGCCGTTGCAGCGCGTCTTCCACATCATCAACGAGGATTCCGGCGACCTCGCCGAAAACCCCGCCGTCCGCGCGCTTCGCGACGGTGTCATCGTGGGCCTCGCCAACCACACCGTGCTGCGGACGCCCGCCGGCGATGAGCACCCCATCGACGACAGCGCGGCGCCGATCAGGGCGGCGGACGGCACCATCATCGGATCGGTGCTGGTCTTCCGCGATGTCACCGCGCGCCGCAACGCGGAGCGCGAACTGCGCGACGCGGACACCCGCAAGGACCGCTTCCTCGCCTTGCTCGCACACGAACTCCGCAACCCGCTTGCACCCTTGCGCACGTCGCTCGAGATCATGCAGTACACGCAGGATCCCGCGCAGCTCGCCCACGTGCGCGGCGTGATGAAGCGCCAGCTCGAGCAGATGGTCCGGCTGGTGGACGACCTGCTGGACGTGTCGCGCATCGCGAGCAACAAGCACGAGATGCGCTTCGAGCTGGTCGACATCGCCACGGTGGTCTCGAGCGCACTCGAAACCTTCCGGCCCGTGCTCTCGCAGTCGGGCCAGAAACTCGTGACCACGCTGCCGGACGAGCCCTGCTTCCTGCGGGCGGATCCCGTCCGGCTCGCGCAGGTCCTCTACAACCTGCTGAACAACGCCTCCAAATTCTCCGCTCGCGGAACGACGATCAGCCTGGTGACCGCCCGCGAGCGGGAGCAGCTCGTGATCCGGGTGAGCGACGAAGGCGTCGGCGTTCCGCCCGAGATGCTCGACCGCATCTTCGACATGTTCGAGCAGGTGGACCACAGCCTGGAGCGCAGCCGCAGCGGGCTCGGCGTCGGTCTCACGCTCGTGCGGCGCCTCGTCGAGATGCACGGCGGCAGCGTCGTCGCGCGGAGCGAGGGCGCGGGACGAGGCAGCGACTTCATCGTGACGCTGTCGACGGTCGACGTGCCCGGCGTGGCGCCCGAGCGCGCGCGTCCGGCGCCCGCCGTGGAGAGCCGGCGGATTCTCGTGGCCGACGACAACGTGGACGCCGCCGACAGCCTCGCGCGCCTGCTGCGCCTGCGGGGACACCAGGTCAGGGTCACTCACGACGGGAATCGGGCCTTGGAGGAAGCGCTGGCGTTCCGGCCGGAGATCGTCCTTCTGGACATCGGCATGCCGGGGCAGAACGGATACGAGGTTGCGCCCGCCATCCGCACCCGGGAGCCCGGCCGGGACCGGCTGCTCATCGCGGTCACCGGCTGGAGTAGCGACGACGTCCAGCGCCTCACGCGCGAGGCGGGGTTCGACCATCACCTCGTCAAGCCCATCGACCTCGAGTCTCTCGAAGCGATCCTCGGCCGGGCGACGTCCCCGGGGACCTGACGTGGCGCGCGCAGCAGCCGCGCGTCCGCTGCGCGACCGCTGACTGCAACACCGCAGGCCGGCGGAGTCCGCGGCGCATCCTTCGTCGGGATGCATTTTCTACAAGCGGGCATGGTGTGCGGCCACCGGGTCGATGCGCCCGCCGCGCCGGAGCGCCCCGATCTCCACGAACGCGGGGCGCCGATCCGCGCCGCGGGCATGGCATGGCCTTTGCACTCAGTCGCCCTCGGCCGGGCAGACACGAGCACGCAGGCGCCGCGCCCGGCCGCGCCGCATCGCGAAGGAGCAACCATCAGAAATCCAGAAGCCATGACGCTGAGCCCGGACGGACGCGAGTTGATGCTGGCCGTGAAGGTCGGTTGCGACGGCGCCTTCGATCACCTGACGCGGGAGTACGGCGCGTACATCCGCAACGTGATCCGCCGGTACGTGAAGGAGCAATCGATGGTCGATGACCTCTCGCAGGATGTGCTGCTGCGCTTGTACGGCTCACGGCTGCGTTACGAGCCGGTGGCGCCCTTCGAGGTCTTCCTGAAGACGATCATCTTCAACCTCTGCCTGAACCACTTGCGCTACCACAAGCGCCGTCGCGCCACGTCCCTGAGCAGCCTCGGCGATGGAGACGAACCGCTGGGAAACACGCTGTCGGATCCGCGTGGCGACATGCCCGAGCGGGATGCCATGCGACACGAGCGCGCCCTCGCCGTGCGCGAGGCGATCCGCCGGCTGCCGACGAACCAGCGCCGGGCCCTGGAGCTCGCGCACTTCAGCGGCCTGCCGCATGAAGAGGTCAGCCGTCGCGTCGGCCTGTCCGTTGCCGCCGTCAAGTCGCTGGTCTGGCGGGCGCGCGAGAACCTTCGCCGGATGCTTTCGGTGCATCTGTCGGACCCCGGCGAGTTCGTCGCGGAGCGGAGCTCCGGGACTGGCGCATCCGGCACGGCAAGCGTCGGCCGTCGCGGCGCGGCATGACTCCTCACGGGCCCGAATGCTGCCACGAGTCACGCGGCGGGCGGCCGCGAGCACGAAAGGATGACCGATGAATGCTCGGGACGTTCATGCCATCGAGCACCATGACGTACGCACGCGATCCGGTTGCGGCAACACGCCCTCCGGCGGCGCCGACGTCGCGCGATGTCCCGGCGAAGGCATCCTCGCTGAGTTGCCTCCCGCCGAGCAGGAAGTGTTGCTGCTCTCCTGCTTCTACGGTCTGGTCCGGGACGAGATTGCCGAACTCATCGGCGCCTCGGTGGAGCTCGTCGACGCGCTGACCGCATCCGCCATTCAGCAGTTGAGGCGGCGTCTCGTGGGGCAGCAGGCCGCGTGAGCCGACGTGGAGCCGAAGCGCCTTCGCCTCCAGGCCTGCCTGCGGTGATCTCCGGCCGGCCACGCAGGACCGGTCCCATCACGGCACGAGGCCTGCCGTTTGCAGCACGAATGTCTTTCTGTTGTTTCCAATCCCCATGCGCGGAGTGAATCCATGAGCCACACTGAAAAAACCATCGAGGTCGACGTGCCGGTGAGCACGGCCTACAACCAGTGGACCCAATTCGAGAGCTTTCCCAGCTTCATGACGGGCGTGAAGCGGGTCCGGCAGCTCACCGCAACGACCCTCCACTGGACCGCGGAGATCGGCGGCAAGGACGTGGATTGGACGGCGGACATCGTCCATCAGGAAGCGGACCGTCACATCGGGTGGCGCAGCACGTCGGGCGCGCCGAATGCGGGAAGCGTGAAGTTCGAAGCCCTCGCGCCCTCCAGGACACGCGTCACGCTGCGCATCGAATACGAGCCGTCCGGCATCGTCGAGAAGACAGGTGCAGCACTCGGCGTGGTGGCGCACCGTATCGACGGCGACCTCGAGAAGTTCAAGGACTTCATCGAGAAGCGCGGCCGGGCCACGGGCGACTG
The DNA here is from genome assembly GCA_038212275.1 of Planctomycetota bacterium. Taxonomy (GTDB): domain Bacteria; phylum Planctomycetota; class B15-G4; order B15-G4; family B15-G4; genus JBBQUR01. The sequence continues at coordinate 276,666 of JBBQUR010000003.1, read as the reverse complement.
GCGCGGCGAGATCCGCGACGGGCAGGTCACCCGCAGCGATCACGGCACCACCGGCACCACCAGCACGATGGGCGGTTCGATGGGCGCCGAACGCTGACCTGAGTTGCCGGCGCGTCGCGCCCCGTCGCGCCCCGTCGCGCCCCGTTGCGCCCCGATGAGGAGTGCGACCCTGCCAGCCGCCGCGGCCGTGGTGCGCCGCCCAGTCCGAAAGAGGCTGGGGACGCATCACGGCCCGGCGGCCCGGTTGGCGACGCTGCGCCTGCTCGCAGCGCAGCACGCGCCAGCGCCGACACCTGCTCATCATGCGGGCATCATGCGGTCATCCTGCGTGCCCGACCGCAGGAACGCGGGACTCCCGCGTGCTTCACGCGGCCGGGCTTCGCACGAGCTTCACGAGGCCGAATCCGCCGATGATGGCACCCACCACCATGAGCATGATGGCCTTGTTGCTGGGGGCACCCTGGAAGAGCTTCGAGGTCTCCGACGAGAGGGAGTCCGAAGCCGAGATACCCCACACGATGAGCGCCACACCGGCGCCCAGCAGGATGAGTCCAAAGAGCAATGAGCTGCGCATGACAGCGCCTCCAATGAGATGAAAGGGAAAGGGATCCGGACGTCCCCGCTCCGAACCCGCTGCGGAGTTCACGGGGCCGACACGATGCGTGACCGACGTCATGCCGTTGCGGCAACGCGCCCGGCCGGCGGCTCGTGTCGTCTTGCGCCGGCCAGGTCCTCCGGAACTCTCAGACCACGGGGCGCTTGCGTCCCGTGAGGAGCGAGATCAGGAAGATCACGAGGAACACGAAGAAGAGAAGCTTCGCGATGCCGGCAGCCGCACCGGCCAGACCGGTGAATCCGAGCAAGCCGGCCACGAGGGCGAAGACGAAGAAGGTGAGTGACCAGGAAAGCATGGCAGTGACTCCACATGGAAATGACAGGACGCGTCTCGCTCAGCTCTCGTCGACCACGTCTTCGAAGGCGTCGTCGAGGCTCTCACGCAATTCGATGGACTGCTCGGCAACGTCTTCGCGGTGATCGCGCCACTCGCCGCCGAGCATGGCGTCGTGCTTCTCGACTTCCGCCTCGAAGGCACGTCGCTGGGCGGTCAGATCCTCGAGATCGTCGGCGTACTCCTCCATCGCATCAGGGCCGAGTGCTTCGGCCTGCGCCTGCAGGGACACCAGCCGCTGATCGAACTCGCGCATCCCCGCCTGCATCGCGGCGGTGAAGTCGTCGCGCTCCATGGCGTTGAACTGTGCGATGGTCGCGTAGTTTCCGTGGACATCCTTCCGGACCCCCTCGTGCGATTCGGAGGAGCAACCGGACATCAGCGCCCCGAGGGCGATCAGGCAGAGAGTGGTCTTCATGGGTTTCCTTTGCATGCACTCGGGAATCGGCATTGAGAGCAGCGGAGCTGCTGAATGACCAGGCGTTGTGCAACCGACATGCCAATGCAGTGTCTGCACGCCTTCGCGTGCCATTCCCTCGCGCCGGGCGCGAGCCGCAGCGCTCACGCAGAGCCGCGTTCACCCCCGTGCAACGGTGCACATTCGTGCAACGGTGCACACAGGTGCAGGCAGGGTGTCGAGAAGCCCGACGCCCTGCCCGCTGCCCACCGAGGAAGCCATGCGTGCAGCCTCCACTTTGTAGTTTTTGCAGTTCGCGGTCGTGACCCGGGCCTGGCGAGCACAGGACGTGCCTCGCGAGCGGGCGCACGGAGATCGACGTCGCCGGCACAGCAGTTGCGTCCACCCCTGCCACCCGCGGCATCCCGGTTCTCCCGGTCCCGGATTCCCACCATGAAGAGGCAACTCACCCTTCATGCTTCCGGCGCCTTGCTGCTCGCCACGAGCATCGGCCCACGCACGGAAGACGCCGGCGCGCGCCAGTGACAGCATCGGCACGCACATCGAGGACGCCGCGGGCCACGACATCGCGACGATCAAGGACCTGGTCGTCTGCTCGTCCGGTCAGGTTGTTGCCGTGGTCGAGGTCAACAGCCGCGACGATGCCATGGTCGGCGTGCCGCTCGGTCAGCTCTATGCGTCCTGGCTGAAGAGCTGCGAGTTTCACGACGCGGCGGGCACGACCGACAAGCAGGAGGCGACCGGCACACAGGAGGAGCGCATCGGCGACGGACACGGTGTCGGCGACGTGAAGGACCTCGCGATCGATCTGTGTACCGGCGAGGCCGTCTACGTGATCGTCTCGACCGGCGGCGTGCTCGGCATGGGCACGTCGCTCCACGCGATTCCCTTCAAGCACCTGACCATCAACGAACGGGACGTCGTCATCCCGATGACCAGCGAAGGCCTTTCCAGACTCCCGAAGCTCGACCTCGACCGCCTGCCGGCGGGCACCGCGATGGCGACGGTTCCGGAGCGAGGCCAGCTGGCGACCCATTGATCGGCGACCTGCCCACCGATCGGGAACACGGCCTCACGGCGACTGCCTTCGCAGCAGGACGCGTGCATCGAGCACGGCCACTCCCCGGCCCTCGGGCCATGCTCGCACGGGGTTGACATCCAGCTCGGCGACCTCCGGCAGCAGTTCCGCCAGGCGCGCGATGCGCAGCAGCATGCGTGCAGGCGCCTCGCGATCGACGGGCGGCTCGCCGCGATCGCCGAGCAGCACCTTGCGGCCTCGGATCGAGGCGAGCATCTCGTGCGCATCGAGGTCGGAGAGCGGCGCCGCGCCGCCGGGGATCAGCGCGGAAGCAGTTGCGTGCGCGCGATCCAGTCCTGCACGGACACGCGCGGCTTCCACAGCGGCAGCGCGAACACGCCCAGCAGCAGCAGGCCGCACAGCGCGATGACGACGTCCGCCGTCACGGCGGGCCCCACGGAGGCGAAGCCCGTCACCGAGTAGTTGCCCGCTGAACCCTCCACGTGCGGGAAGAGCAAGGCGAGCCAGACCACCAGCGACAGCAGCGCCACGCCGAGCAGCAGCCAGAGTGCGCCGCCACGCAGGGCGCAGCGCAGCCGTCCGGCGCGGCCATGGTCGCGCGTATGCACATCGACACCGATGAGGTTGAGCACGAAGTCACCGCGCGACACGAAACCGGAGAGCGCGCCCAGCGCGCCAAGCACCATGAGCGCAGCGCCCAGCAGGCCGGCAAACAGCACGTGATGCGTGCGCCCGCGCATGCGCCGGATCGTCTCGGTGGCCGCGCTCAGCTCGTCGGGCGTCGGCGCCGGGTGCGCGGCGCGCGCTTCCGACAGGTGCCGCTCCGCCTCGTCGTCGGTCCATGCCGGGTTGCCGAAGAAGGCGGCGAGCGGGATGCCGGACATCGAGCCGCGCGTCTGGACGCCCGCCTGACGCAGGTCGGCCAGCGTGGAGTCCGCGAGCAGCGTCAGGGCCGCGTCGCCCGCTTCGCGCGTGGCGCCGTCGGGCCGCACGACATGCGGCGCCTCGTTCACGATCGCGACCGCCAGCCCCAGTTCGCTGGGACGGTCGGCGCCTGCGAACAGCACGCCCATCAGGAGCGCGAGGAAGATCAGCATGTCGGGCGCCATTTCCAGCACGCGCATGCCGCGCGTCGCGTTGGCCGTGCGACGCGTGAGCTTCGCGAGCCACTCGATGGCCCGCTCCAGCGACAGTGCGGAGTCGTCGCGCAGCGCCAGCAGCACGTCGGCCGCGTGCGCCGGCACCGGCAGGCGCCGCGGCTCGGGCAGACCGCCCGCGCGTTCCCGGCGCTGCGGGGGCGCGACGAGTGCGACCCCCACGCCGGCGAGAAAGTGCAGCAGCGCGCGATCGAGCGCATGCGACGGCGCGCGCAGGCCCGGCGCCGACGAAGCGTCGGCGCCGCCGGCAGACAGCAGCGACGACAGATCCACGCGCGATGCGGCCGTGATGGGCTCGACCGGCAGGTGCTCCGGCGCGACGTCGAGCAGGCGCACGCGGCCGCCGGGCGCGATCCACACGTGCGACAGCGAGAGTCGCGCGGGCAGCGTGCCGTCGCGCGTCGCGCGCAGGAGTTCCTCGGCGAGCGCCAGCAGCAGCATGCGCGCCTCCGTCCACGCCAGCGCGCCGCCGCGCTTGACGACCTCCGGCAGCGGCCCGCCCTCGGGCGCCTCGAAGGCATCCCAGCGCCCAGAGATCCCGACGCCGCCGCCAAGCCAGCGCAGGCGCGGCGCACGGCGCAGGTCGCGGCGCGTGGACGACAGCGGCGCGATGTCCGCCGGCCGCAGCACGATCCACGCCGCGCGTCCGAGCGACGGATCGTGTCCGAGCAGCAGCGTACCGCTGCCCTCGACCTGCCGCGCGAGCACGCCACGGATGCCGAAGGAACCCAGTTGCGCGGGCAGCTCGGTGTCGGGCACGCAGGGCAGCGGCGGCAGCGCGACGGCCTTGCGGCGCTCGGCCACCTGCTGCGCCACGCGGTGATACACGAAGGTGCGCGAGAGCAGCTCGTGCGGTCCGCGCCAGCCGTTGCGACGCCGCATCGTCGACACCAGGGCGAGGAAGCCCAGCGGCGTGAAACCGCCCGTCTGCACCCACTCGCGCCACGACCAGGCGAAGTCGAAGCCACCGTCGGCCCGGTGCACGATGCTCGGGATCAGGGCGCCGATGGAGAGGCACAGCAGGAAGAGCGCGGAGCGTTGCGCCGCCACACCCAGCGAAGGCACCGGCGAATCGGAGCCTTGTCCGTGCGGCCTGCGCCCCACGGCAAGCCCGAGCAGCGCCTTGCCGGGCGTGCGGCCGATCAGGCCTTCGAAGAGCATGAACCAGAGCAGCATCACGGAGGCATGGAACGGCAGCGCCGGCATCAGCGTCTCGCCGAGGAGCGCCTCGCCGACCTGCTCCAGCACGAAGGCCAGCACCGAGAGCAGCGCCAGGTCGAGCAACCACGCCGCGAAACGGGGACCGCGCGACGCGGCCGGCAGCACCTGCACCGCGTACGGCCTCAAGGCGCGACGGAAGGCATCGAAGTCCGCGTAGCGGTCCGCCGGATTCTTCGACAGCGCCTTGCGGATGACCCGCGCCAGTCCCGCGGGCACGTCCTTGCGGAAGGTGCGCACGCTCGGCGGCTCGTCGGAGACGATCGCGCCCAGCACGTCGCCGGCATGCGTGCCAGGAAACATCGGCCGCGCGGTGAGCAGGTAGAAGAGCGTGGCCGCCAGCGAGTACTGGTCGCTGCGCGCGCCGAGGTCGCGGCCGCGCACCTGCTCGGGCGACGCGAAGTACGGCGTGCCGATGAACTCGCCCGTCAGCGTCAGGTCGAAGCCGGCGCGCAGCGACTTGGCCAGGCCGAAGTCGCCCACCTTCACGGAGCCATCGCTGTCGAGAAAGCAGTTGCTCGGCTTGATGTCGCGGTGCACGACGCCCGCTTCGGATGCGGCGACGAGGCCGTCCAGCACGTGCAGCGTGCAGTCGACCGCGGCCGTCACGGGCATCGGGCCGTGCTTCTCGACATGGTCCTTCAGCGTGCCGCCGGGCATCCACTCCATCGCGATGAACGGCGTGCCGTCCACTTCGTCGGCGGCGTAGACGAAGACGGTGCAGGGATGCGCGATGGAACCCGCGACCTGCCCCTCGCGGCGGAAGCGCTCCACCGCTTCCTCGTCGGGGGCCAGTCCATGCTTCAGCAGCTTGACTGCGCAGCGACGCCCGGTGGAAAGCTGCTCGGCCTCGTAGACGACTCCCATCGCTCCGCGGCCCGCCTCGCGTTCGAAGCGGAAGTCGCCGAAGATGCGTGGAAGCGTGCCCGAATCCATGGGGCGAGATGTTAGCGGACGCGGCGTGAAAGACCGGGCCACGCGCTGCGGCGCGGCGATGGCGCGATGGCGTCATGCCGGCGACAGACGGCAGGCGCCTCCCGGCCCAAGGAGCGCCGGGCCCGACCCGCACTGCGGATCGGGCCCGGACACGAGACTCAGGACTGGATCGTGATGCAGTCCGCGTTGCCGAGGACGAAGCCGCCGCCGGCAGGCAGGCGCACGTCCTGGAAGAACATCGGAAGGTTGGCAAGGACCGGGAGATTCGGGATCGCGATCGAGATCTCCAGCTTGCCGGTCGCCGGAATGGTTCCCTGCGCGAGCAGGTGCAGCGGCGCCGCGCCCAGGAACCAGCCCATCGCGTGCGCCGTCGCGAATCCGCTGTTCAACGAGAAGTAGAACTGCTCCAGCCGCCCGGCCGGGCCGGTGACGGACAGCTTGAGCGTGCCGCCGACCTTGGCGTTCTTGTTGGCCTCGAACACGTCGGTGACGGGAGTCACCGAAGAGATCGAGAGCAGGTTCGGGCCGATGACCGTGCCGACGGCTTCGACCTCCTGGCCGAGCACGGCGTTCAGGTTCACGCCGGCGCCGACGAGTGTGAGCGGCGTGCAGCTCATCACGAACGTCGGGCCGACGTCCTCGACCGCACCGCGCACGGTGACGGTCTGGGCCGAGGTCATGGACGCACCGCCGACCAGGAGCGCGGCGACGAGCAGGCGGTTCACGCCGAGCGAACCGCGAATGAAAGTGCTGATGATGGACATGGGACTCTCCGGAAGCAAAAGTGAAGGGAAGACACCGCGGAGACTCCATGCAATCGGCGTGCCGCGCGGCGCGACGGCGCGTGCCTTCGCGTTCACCGCGCGGAAGCGGCGCATCGCAGCCAGAACATGCGCGCGGCGTGCGCGTGCCGGGTGTGCATGCACATCAACAACGCCCAGATCGTGGACGCCGGTGGACGACACCGTGCTCACGGGCTGAGCGCGTGCAGCGCGTTGCTGAGCGCGACGGCCTGCGGAGCCGCAACGTCCTGTACCAGCATCTGGAAGTAAAGCGATGTCCCGGCCGGCACGCCCGACGGCCAGGTGAAGGGCAAGGCGACCCCGCCGACGGCGTTCGTCACGAAACCGAGCTGCAATTCAGGCGGGAACGCGACGAGAGAGCCGCCCTTGAACGGCGCGGACGTGCTGCTGAACGACACGAAGAGCAACGCCGGGGCCAGGGCCTTCGCGCCCGTCAGCACGACCTGGTTGCTGGAGCCGGCCAGGAGCGCACCGCTGCCGAAGAGACCTGGCACGCCGTTCGTGCCGGCAAGGCCGGGGCCGACATCGGTCCATGCACCCGGGAAGGCGTCGTCGAGACGAAGCGAGGCGATGCGCGGGACGTCGGGGACTGCGCCGCCGCCGCCAAGCGCATCGAAGAACAGGAAGCTGAAGCCCGAACTCGAGGCATCAGGCAGGTCCTCCGGCAGCGGGCCCGACGTGAGCTGCACGCCCGACGGATCGAGCACGGCGCCGTCGGCCGTGACGCGCGCGGCCCACAGGTCGCCGCGCAACTGTTCGTTCGGCGGCACCGCGCGGAAGTCCACCCACGCGGTGATGAAGCCGGCGCCGGATGCAGTCACCGTCGGGAAGGCCTGGTCGCCGAGCTCGTCGTCGATGATGAAGTCGGGTCCGACGAAACTGCCATCGGCGCGCAGCAGCCGACCCTCGATCGCATCGGTGGGCAGCCCGTCGTCCTGCCACACGATGAGCGCGCGATCGCCGTTCACCGCCAGATCATGCTCCATCCCGAAGGCGATCGTGCTGACGAGGAAGGACGGCGTGGGCAGCGTGCCGTTCGCTTCGACGAAGCGGGCGCGGATGAGCGTCGCCGGGCTGTCGTGCGAGGGCTTGCTCGACCAGCAGAGCAGCCAGCGACCGCCGAGCGACTCGATCTTCGGATCGAACGCATAGTTGCCGGTGACATCGAAGGCCGCGTCGAGCAGCACGCCATCGCCGGCGCGCAGGCGCCGGGCGTGGATGTAACTCTGGTCGTTCGACACGAGGTAGTTGGAAGCGATCAGGAAATCGCCGCCATCGGGCAGCGCGCCGACGCCGGGTGCACCGCCGTTCGCGAAGACCTGGACGGGCGCCGCATCCAGCGGCTGCAGGTCCAGCGAGTAGCGCCGCGCGAAGATCGGCCCCTGCTGATCGCCCCAGGTGAAGCAGAACATCGATCCGTTGCACGCGGAGCCGATGAAGAGGTTCTTCGTCCCTTCGGTGGCCGCGATCTGGACCGGCTCCTGGTCGAGAGCGTTGCCGCTCGCGTCCAGCCTCTGCGCCACCGCGCGCGATGTCGCGGACGAGCGGCTCGTGAAGGTCAGAAGGCTGCCGAAGGGCGCGCTGATCGCCCGCACATGCTCCTGGCGCGCGAGCCCAGCGCCGATCTCGACAGGCGCCGTGGCGGCGAGCGTGGCGTCGACGCTCACGCCGCGGATGTCCTCCAGGTGCTCGAGATTCTTGCCGAGCGCCAGGTACGCGATCTGCGTGCGCCCAGCCTCGCCGGCCACTGCCGGCAGGAACTCGTTGTCCGGGTGGTTCGTGATCGCGACGGGCGCCGGATCGATCAGGCTGCCGTTCGGCGCCATGCGCACGAGGAAGAGGTCACTGTCACTGCCGAAGACGGGCGCGGGCGTGCCGGACCGCACGATGGCCAGTGCGGCGCCGTTCCACGCGGCCGTAGCCGCCTGCGGCACCGAGAGACCGGCGGCAGGAATGCTGATGCCTGCGGGATCGAGCACGGTCCCCGCGGCACTGATGCGGAACACCTTGCTGTCCGCGAGCAGGTAGCTCTGGCTGCCGTCGCTGACGAGGCTCGGCCGGAACTGGGTCGGCGTCGTGGCGACGAGGAAGTCCGCACCGAGCGGAGACAGACCGTTGTCGAGGCGCCGCGCCCGGATGCGGTTGAACACCGGTTCGCGCCACGCGAGCAGCAGTGCTCCGTTCACCGGAACGACCTGCGGATCAATGGGACCGAAGGGCCCCGAACCGTTGTCGAACAGCACCGGCCAGCCCGGGTCGAGCACGCTGCCGTCGTTGCCGACGCGCGTGCCCTTCACCGCCGAGTGCCCGTTGGCCGGGATCCAGTCCTCCCACACCACGATCCATTGGGCGCCGTCACTGCTGACGCTCGGGTTCACGCCGTAGTAGTTGCTGGGCGAGTTCAGCTCCGGCCGGATGGAGATCGGCGTCGCGTCGAGCACGCTGCCGTCGGGCGCCACGCGCACGCCGACGATGTCGTCGAAGAAGTACCAGTCGGGCCGCTCGCTGATGAAGACCACCAGCCAGTTCTGCCCGTTCCACGCGACGCGCGGCTTGCTCTGGTTGCGCCCGAGGTTGCAGATCACGATCGGCCCGGCATCCAGCGGATGGCCGTCGAGCCCGAGGCGCATGGCGTAGATGTCGGACTGGTTGCCCTGGAGCGGCTGGTCCGTGGTGATGCTGCCCGAGAGCGACGTGCGGTAGTCCGTCCAGACCGCGAGGTAGCCGGGGCCGCCGCGCGCGATGGACACATCGCTCTGGCCGGAGACGGCGGGCACGCTGGCCGCGTCGCCGGGCAGCGCCGCCTGCGGGACGAGCGCGCCGGCCTGGGCTCCCGCATGCGCCAAGGGCAGCACGGACAGCGTGAGGACTCCTGCGAGATGCGCGAAGAACCGTGGGACCAGATGCGAGAGGGGCATGACGAAGCTCCGATGGTCGTGGACTGAATGATTGAGGGAAGTGCTCCGGTCGCGCGGTGCGCTCACCGGGCCGTCGCGCTTCCTGGCGACAGCTCCGCACCGGAAGTGCAAGTCGCGTGCCAGAAGCCATGCGCCCCGTCGCAGGCCGCTCCGCGCGCCTCGCCGCGCGCATCCCGGGCGCTGCGCCTGCCTCGGCGTACCCAACCTGTGCACGATCCATCCACCGTGGCTGGTTCGTGGACGGGCCGCACCCGGCTCGGGCAAAACGGCCCGACGGCATGGCGAGGCACGTCGGCTCGGCGCCGCCGCGCGTCAGCGCAGCTCGTACACCACGAACTCCAGCTGGCCGGTGCTGTCGGGCCAGCGCTGCGCGGCGCCGTAGCGCGCGTCGATCCACGCCTCGGGCGGCGTGAACGGGAAGAAGGTGTCGCCCGGCAGCGACGGCAGCTCGGGCACCCAGGTCACGATGAGGCGCGCCGGCGGCGGCGCGAGCGTCTCCAGCGCGAGTCGGAAGATCTCCGCGCCGCCCAGCAGGAAGGTCTCGCCGGGCTGGCTGCGCGCGGCGAACGCCAGCGCGTCGGGCAGCGAGGCGAACCACTGCGCGCCGTCGTGCGCCACGCCGTCGGGCGCCGGCCCGCCCTGCTCGCGCGAGACGACGACATTGACGCGGTTGGGCAGCGGCCCGCCGAAGTTGTCGCGCAGGCTGTCGAAGGTGCGCCGCCCCATCACGACGGCGTGGCCGCGCGTCGTGCGCTTGAAGTGAGCCAGATCCTCGGGCCAGTGCCACGGCAGCGCGTTGTCGCGCCCCATGAGGCCGCTGCGCGTCATGGCGATGATGATCGCCGTGGACGAGCTGCCCGGAGCCGGCGGCGCTCGCACCGGCTCGCCCCTCACACCGCGACCTTGAAGCGGATCGGGTCGTGGCAGACGTAGTCCTTCAGCTCGAAGTCCTCGTAACGCAGCTCGTCGAAGGGCTTGCGCGCGATGACGAGCCTGCTCAGCGGCAGCGGCTCGCGCTCCAGCTGCTGCAGCAGGCCGCCGACGTGGTCGTACTCGGCCATGCTGCCGTCGGCGCGCGAGGTGTAGATGTGCGCGTCCACGATCGTGTGGCTGAAGATGCCCAGGCCAAGGCCGGCGTCCTGCGCGAGCATCTGAGTCAGCGTCGCGTAGGCCGCGAGGTTGAACGGGATGCCCAGGGCGACGTCGCCACTGCGCTGGTTGAGGTGGCAGTTCAGGCGCCCGTCGAGCACCTGGAAGACGAAGGTGTAGTGGCACGGTGGCAGGCGCGACCCCCAGGCGTTGCCCGGCTCCCACGCGGAGACCACCATGCGCCGGCTGCTGGGGTCCGTGTGCAGCGCGTTGAGCACGTTGGCGATCTGGTCGATCTCCTTGACGTGCCACTGGCCCTGCCTGTCGCGCGTCGCGCTGGGAAAGCGGCGCCAGTAGTGTCCGTAGGCGGTCTCGAGGCGCCCTTCGTCGTCGGCCCATGCATCCCAGATCTTGGTGTGCTGGCGCAGATTGCGGATGTGGTCCTCACCCGAGAGGTACCAGAGCAGCTCGCGCAGGATGGAGCTCCACTGCATCTTCTTGGTGGTGATGAGCGGGAAGCCCGCCGCGAGATCCACCTGATAGTGCGCCGCGAAGCACGAGATCGTGTCGACGCCGGTGCGCGAGGGCTTGCGGACTCCGTGCTCGAGCACGTGCCGGACGAGTTGCAGGTATTCCTTCACGGGGGCGGATTCTAGCAGCCGGCGGAGCCGGGCAAGCTCTATCCGCCCGCGAGCTTGGCCGCGTAGCCGCGCGTCAGCAATTCGGCGAGCACGACCTCGCGGTGGTCGCCTTGAATCTCGATCACGCCGTCCCGGGCCGTGCCGCCGGCACCGCAACGCTGCTTGAGATCCTTGCCCAGCGCGCTGAGCTGCGCGGGAGCGAGCGAGAGGCCCGTCACCAGCGTGACGCCCTTGCCGGCGCGGCCCTTGGTCTGGCGGGCGACGCGCACGATGCCGTCGGCGGGCGGCGCCCCGGGCTTCACCGCTTGAGCGCGCGCGGGTTGAGCGCGCGCGGGACCGGGCCGGCACTCGCAGGCGCTTTTCGCGCGTCCGCAGGCCGGGCAATGGCGGCCGTGCACCGCCGGCGCCAGCGGCTCGCCTCGGTCGACGGAGAGCTTGCGTGGATGTCGCATGCGGGGGCGGAATGCTATCACGGACTCATGAGCTCCCGCCTCGACCGCAACCTCGGCCCGCAACCCCTTGCGGCGATCATGCAGGAGCGCGGCCTGAAGGCGACCGACCTCGTGGCTGCCTCGGAAGACCAGCTCACGCACAAGGCCGTCGCACGGGCGCTGTCCGGCCGCTGGCTGACGCCGCACATGCAGGACAAGCTGCGGCGTGCGCTGCAGCGGGCCACCGGCACGAAGCACGCGCTGACCGAACTGTTCACCTACGCGGAGCCGTCCCGCGTGCGGCCGCCGTCCGCGCGCTGATCGTCGCGCCCGTCGCCGGCTCTGCTGCCTGGCTCGCCGTCGGGCTCGATGACGGGCGCGCGCGCGGCAACCTCCTGCAGCGACTGCTCGCGCACCGCGGCGCGGGCGAGCATGTGCGATGAGATGGGCAGCGTGACACCGAGCAGGATCAGCAGCAGGCAGAGGCGCAGCGTCCAGGCGGTGTCCTGGCTCATGAGCGCCGCCCCGACGCAGATCAGCCCGAGTGCGAGGGTCACGGCCTTGGTGCCCGCATGCTGGCGGGACAGCGCATCGGGCAGCAGGTGCAGACCGGCGGCCGCGACGACGAGCAGCAGCGCGCCCGCCGCAAGCGCCGCCTGACCGGCAAGTTCGAGAGCGTGGTTCATCGCGGAGCGTCCGGCGGGTTCTCGTCGCTCGGCGCGCGGATGATCAGCCGCGCCCAGCCGATGCCGGCGAGGAAGCCGGTGATCGCGAGTCCGAGCGCCACGTCCAGGAAGGCCGTGCTCCGCGTGACGAGCGCGGCAGCGACGCACATCGCGACGCCCACCGCGAAGAGCACGTCCTGCGCGATGACGCGATCGGCCTGCGTGGGCCCGCGCACGAGGCGCACCACGGCCAGCGCCACCGCGACGAGGGCGCAGCCGACCAGCAGCGTCAGCAGCGGCGGCAGTGCCGATGGCGCCGTCATCGGACCGGCCTCTCGGCGCAGAGGACCACGATCCAGCGCTCGAGGTCCGCGCGGATGGAGCGCGCCGTCGCCCGGGGATCGGAAGCGTCCAGCAGGTGCAGCAGCAGTTCGCGGCGCTCGAGGTCCACGTCGATGGTCGTCGAGCCGGGCGTGAGCGTGATGAGGCTGCCCAGCAGCGCGGCGCCGTGCGCGCTCATCGGAGCGAAGCGGTAGCGCATGAAACCGGGCTGCGGCCGGCTGCGCCAGCGCAGGATCACGCTCATGGTCTGCATGCCGGACACGAACACCGACCACGCGAAGCGCAGCACGAGCACCAGCGCGGCGATCAGCTTGCCCGGCACGTCAGCGCCCCCGGCCGAGCGCGGCGGCCGCTGCTGCTGCGTAGTCGATCAGCACGCCCGGGAAGAGGCCGATGCCCAGCGTGATGAGCGCGAGACCGACGGTCGCGACCCAGGCCGGCGCCAGGTGCGTGTCGCGCGGCGGCGCCCAGTGCGCCTGAGGATGAGGCTTCCAGAAGGCCTCGATCCAGATCTTCAGCATCGAGTAGAGCGTCGCGAAGCTCACCGCCAGGGCCAGCGCCAGCCACGTGAAGCGTCCTGCCTCGAGACAGCCACGCAGCACGAGCAGCTTGGCCCAGAAGCCCGAGAGCGGCGGCACGCCTACCAGCGAGAGCGCAGGCACGAGGAAGACCGCGGCGAGCGCGGGCTTCGCCGCGGCCAGTCCGCCAATGCGCCGCAGGTCGTAGCTGCCGGTCATGCGCCAGACCATACCCGCGATGAGGCAGAGGTTCGCCTTCACGACGATGTGGTGCAGCGTGTAGAAGATCGCGGCCGTGTCGCCGGCTTCCGTGCCGAGCGCGATGGCCAGCAGGATGTAGCCGATCTGGCTGATGATGTGGAAGGCCAGGATGCGCCGCAGGTCCCACTGGCAGGCGGCGCCGGCCACGCCGACGAGCATCGTCGCCGCGGCGACCCAGCCCAGCGACTCGTAAAGCACGGGCGGCGCACCGCGGAAGACGTCGCCGAGCAGGCGCAGCACCGCGTAGGCACCCACCTTGGTCAACAGCCCGGCGAAGAGCGCGAGCAGCGGCGCGGGCAGCGTCGGATACGAGGCCGGCAGCCACGCGAAGAGCGGGAAGGCGCCGGCCTTCACGAGGAAGGCCAGCGCGACCAGGCCCACGAGGATGGTCACGACCGGCGTGATCGACGCCGCGCGCAGGGCCTCGAAGTTCACGTGTCCGGTCGCGCCATACAGCAGCGCGACGCCGGTGAGCAGCAGCAGCGTGCCCACGAGGCTGAGCACCAGATACTTGAGCGTCGCGTCGAGCTGCCGCGCGGCGCCGCCGACGGCGAGCAGCCCGACCGAGGTCACGAGCATGAGCTCGAACCACACGTAGAGATTGAAGAGGTCGGCCGTCGCGAACGAGGCGCCGACGCCGGCGAGCAGGCCGTGCATCATCGGCAGCAGGTACGGCGAGCGCGGGGCGGGATCCGCGTCGCTGGCCTGGAAGAGCAGGGTCGCCGCGCCCATGAGTGCCGTCACCAGGATGAGCGCCGCGCCGAGGCGGTCGATGACGAACTCGATGCCGAACGGCGCGGGCCAGTCGCCGAAGACGGTGCGCACGGGGTCGCCACCAGCCGTGCGCGCAACGAGCCACATGCCGCACAGCAGGAAGCACACGGCGCCGGCCGCGCTCACGGCACGCTGCAGACGCGGACGCGAGGCGGCAAGCGCCGTCAGCACGGCCGTGGCCAGCGGCACGACGACCGGCGTGGCTGCGAGCATCATGGCGCGCCGTCGCCTCCGTCTTCGGCCTCGGAGAGCCGCAGGTCGCGCGCCTCGTCGGCGCCCAGCTTCTGCACGATCCTGACCACCAGCACGAGCGAGAAGCAGGTGAGCGCGAAGCCGATGACGATGGCCGTGAGCACCAGCGCCTGCGGCAGCGGATTGGCCGCGAGCCCGAGCGCGTCCTGCCCCACGGCCTGCAGCGCCCCGTCGGGCCGCAGGCTTCCGGGAGGCCCGGGGATGAGGATCGGCGGCGTGCGGCTTGCGAGGCGCCCCGCCGCGAACACGAGCAGCCCTGCCGCCGCGCCGAGGATCGACACGCCGACGATGCAGCGGAACAGGTCGCGCGAGAGCGCCAGATAGACGCCCGCCGCCGAGACGACGCCGACCGCGATGGCGACGGCCCAGATCATGCGGAGGCCTCAGCCTCGTCGATGCCGATGAGCGCGAGGGCATAGCCGCCGAGCGCACCCCAGACGCAGAGGTACACGCCCGCGTCGAAGGCCATCACCGTGGAGACGGGCAGCATCGCGAAGCCGAGCGGCAGCTCGAACCACGCATGCGTGAGAAAGGCCTCGCCACGCAGGAGCGCCGGCACTCCGCTGGCCAGGCTCAGCAGCACGCCGCACAGCGCGCAGCGGACGGGTTGTCCGAACGGCATGCGCCGGATCGCGGCCTCGGTCCCGAAGGCCAGCGCCCAGATCACGGATGCGACGAGCGCGACCAGCCCGCCGATGAAACCGCCGCCCGGCGCATTGTGCCCGCGGAAGAGAATCCACAGCGACGCGACCAGCACGGGAAGGTAGAGGCCGCGCACGAAGCTCGTGAACATGACGCTGCGCCGGGCGTTCATCGCGGTGCTCCCCCGCCGGACCGATCCGTCGCGCGCGCCGACGGCTGTGCGGCTGCGACGGCAGGCGAGCCCGCCCGGACGCACGTGCGCAGCGCCGCCAGCAGCGGCCAGGCCGCGAGCAGCGAGAAGATCACGACGGAGATCTCACCCAGCGTGTCGAGCCCGCGGAAGTCCACGATGATCACGTTCACGACGTTGAGGCCGTGCGCATCGGCCAGCGCATGCGCGTTGAACCAGTCGGCCAGCGCCGGATCGAGCGGCACGGCATTCACGGCGAGCAGCAGCGTGGCCATCAGCGTGCCGAAGCCCAGCGCGAGCAGCAGCGCCACGGGGCGCAGTCGTCTTCCGGGCAGGCCGACGGCCGAGTGCAACCGGCGCAGCTTCAACAGCAGCGAGGCGGCCACGATCACGAACACGGTTTCGACCGCGAACTGCGTGAAGGCGAGGTCCGGCGCCCCCGCGAACAGGAAGAGCAGCGCACTGCCGTAGCCGACGAGGCCGCTCGCGAGCAGCAGCGGCAGCCGCTCGCCGACGAAGCAGGCGAGCACGGCGCCCGTGCAGAGAGTGAGCGCCGCGCCCACGGTCACGAGGTCGGGCGTCTCCCACGGCGGCAGGGACGGCAGCC
This sequence comes from Planctomycetota bacterium, assembly GCA_038212275.1. Lineage (GTDB taxonomy): Bacteria > Planctomycetota > B15-G4 > B15-G4 > B15-G4 > JBBQUR01. The sequence continues at coordinate 260,816 of JBBQUR010000003.1, read as the reverse complement.
CCGCCAGCACGCCCAGCGCACCGAGCGCGATCACGGCCGCGCCGAAGAGGAGCGCGAAGTATCCCGGCAGGCGCCCGTGCTGCAGCCTGCGCGTGAGGCGCGCGGCGCCCTCCGGCAACGCCTTGAGCAGCGACTCGAAGCCGCGGGCCAGGTCGAGGCGTTCGAGCAGGGTGACCCGACCGAGCAGTGCGTGCAGCCGGTCCCAATTCGCGAACACCGCGATGCCCGCGATGAGCGTGACCGCGATGGTGGCCCACACGGCGGACCATGCGATGCCGAGCTGCACGACGGGACCGTGCGGGCCGGGCGTCATGTCCACCGCCGCCGCCGTAAGCAGCGGCTCGACGAGCTGCGGCCACACGCCGCAGAGCATGCCGAAGCCCGCGATGAGCACCGGCGGCACGAACATCGCCGGACCGACCTCGTGCGCGACGGGAGTCTCGTTGACGCCCGGATGCCGCCAGAAGATGCGCACGGCCGCCACGGCCGCAACCGCAACGCCCACCGCGCCGACGAAGACGCTCGACTGCGCCACGGCCAGCAGGATGGCGTGCGTCTCCGCCTCCAGTTTCGCGCTCTTCATCGCGGCCTTCGCGAGGAAGCCGAAGGACAGCGGCAGCCCTGCCATCGACACGCCGGCCAGCGCCGCGGCGAGCGCCGTGAACGGCATCTGCCGGCGCAGCATGCCGAGGCGGTCGATGACACGCGTGCCGGTGCCGTGGTCCACGTTGCCCGCGACGAAGAACAGGGGCGCCTTGTAGAGGGCGTGCGCCAGCAGGAAGCACGCGACCGCGACGGCCGCGCCATCGCCAGGAAGGCCGATGAGCAGCACGAGCGTTCCCAGCGAACCGACGGTGGACCACGCGAGGATGCGCTTGAGGTCGCGTTCGCGCAGCGCGAGCACCATCGCCCAGGTCGCGGTGAGCGAGCCGAGCGGCACGAGCGTCAGTTCCCAGCCCGGCCAGTCGCCGAAGGCGGGATCGAGGCGTGCCAGCAGGTAGATGCCCAGCTTCACCATCGTGGCGGAGTGCAGGTATGCCGAGACCGGCGTCGGCGCCGACATCGCGTTGGGCAGCCAGAAATGGAAGGGGAACTGCGCCGACTTGGTGGCGCAGCCGATGAACACCGCGCCCAGCGCGAAGGGCAGCAGCGGATGGTCCAGCAGGCCGGGCCCGCGCTCGATGATCGTCGACATCGAGTAAGTGCCGGCCATCCTGCCGAGCAGCAGCACGCCCACGAGAAGGCACAGGCCGCCCCCGCCGGTGACGAGCAGCGCCTGCCGCGCCGCGCCGCGCGCGGAGGCCTGCTCGCGGTGGAAGCCGACGAGCTGGAAGGACAGCAGGCTGGTCAGCTCCCAGAAGAGGAACAGCAGCAGCAGATTGTCGGCCGTGACGCAGCCGACCATCGCGACGAGGAAGAGCGAGAGCAGCACGAGCAGGCGCGTGCGCCGCAGATCGCCTGCGAAGTAGCCGCCCGCGTAGACGAAGACGCCGAGGCCGATGCCGCCGACGAGGGCGAGCATGAGCGTCGCGAGGCCGTCCAGGCGAAAGGCGAGATCCACGCCGAGCTGCGGGACCCACGGCATGCTGAACGAGACCGTGGGTGCTCCGGCCATGCGTGTGGCGACCAGCGCCAGCACGGCCAGCGGCAGCAGCGCGAAAAGCGCCGTGGACACGCCCACGCGGCGGAGACCCGGCGCGCCGTCAGCAGCCATGGCGCCCGGCATCCTGGCGGCCACAGGTCCGGAGCGGCCCTCTGGCGATCGGCGCGGCGGCTGGGGGGCGCGAAGAGGGCATCGAAGGAGTCTCGCCGTCCGGCCCCGCATCGCACAACAGGAAGTCGTGGCGCGGGCCGCGAATGCGCGATACGGACAGGCGCGCTCCGATGCGACGTCGAGCCGCCGGTGCGCCGGGAACTTCGCGCCGAGGTGACGGGCTGGAACGCCATGCGCTCGGATCCCTCGAGTCATTCCCGACGAAGAGCGCCACCACCGAGGCGGTCCTCGCCTTGGCATCCGCGGCTACTCGTTCGCGTGGGCGGGCATTACAGTGATCGCCTCGCGGCCCGATGCTTCCGTGCGGCCGCGCGGAGACGTGGAATGACTCAGTGGCGGCACTCCCGGTCCGGCGCACCGTGCGCGAGATTCGCTGCACTTCTCCGGCCGCTGACGTGCGTGGCGCTCCTGGCCTGCGCTTCCGAGGCACGGCCGCCGCAGGACTCCGTGCCCGCGCCGCCCGCTCCGCCTTCGGCTGCCGACGACTCTGCCGATGCGCTCGGCGCACACGAGCCGCGTGACGGGGCGATGGTCTCCGCAGCGCCCGGCGTCGCGGCCGAACCGCCGATGCTGCTCGTCGACGGCGTGCTCAACGGCGGCTTCGAATGGATTGCCGACGACACCACGGATCCGCCCAAGTACGGCGCGTACTGGGTCGGCGCCTTCAGCACGACGCCCGGTGACTCCGAGTGCCTCATCGTCGAGGACCGCCCCTTCCGCGGCGAGCGATTCCTGCGTCTCGCCTACGTGACCGGCGAGGTGGTGCAGAAGATCGTCGCCGATCCGCGTGGCACGGCGCACCTCACCGTGGCGCTTGCCGTGCGGACCGCGCGCAGCGGCGTGCTGGCCGTCACGCTGGAGGACGGTCCCGGCCGGAGCACCACGCTGCTCGTGCGCTCCACCGACGGCCTGACGGTCACCGACACCGAGGGTCATCCGGTGACACCCCTGCTGGCGCAGGAGTACCCGACCGGCGAAGACGGCAACCCGTCCTGGTGGCGCGTGGAACTGGACCTGGGCGCTCGCTTCGTCGCGGAGCACGGCAGCGCGCCGGTGCCACGCCTCAATCTGCACCTGCGGTGCCAGGGCAACGGCGGCGCGCTGGCGGACGTGGACGAGGTCTCCGTCGCGGTGCGCTGGCCCGAACTGGAAGCACCGGCCCTGGCGAGCGACATCGAAGCCCTCGTGCGCTGGACGCTCGACACCTGGTACCTGCCGCGGGACAAGGGCGGCCTGCAGCTCGTGGACCCCGACAGCGGCTACGTCACGGCGGCAAGCTACGACGTGCGGACCGGCGACAACTTCAAGCCGGCGCAGACCGCCAGCTTCCACTCGATCCACACGCTGCTCATCGCGTGGCTGCGCGAGGCGCACCGCCGAGGCCTCACGGACGAGATCGCGCGCTGGACGCCGGAGCTGCAGCGCATCACGACCACGCTGCTGGCGAACAACTTCGACCCGGACACCGGCCTGCCGCGCACGGTGACGCGAACGACGCTCGCGCCGAACAACGACGCCGCGATGACCGTCGGCGCCTACGTGGACTTCCTGCTCGATGCGCGCGAACTGCTTACCGACGAGGCGCTGCGCGCCGCGTGCCTCGCGCAGTCGCGGCGCATCGCCGACACGCTGGTCGCCCTGCAGAAGGAGCACGATCTTCCCGCCGAGTCGGCCCCGAAGACGCCGGACTTCGACCCGGCACTGGGGCACTTCGTCGGCGACACGCGCAACTGGTTCGGGCACATTCCGGACCGGCTCACGCCCACGGGCGAGATAGAAACCGACAAGCGCTTCTACACCAGCTGGGCCATCCTCAGCGGGCGCAGCTTCTGGTACGAGCTCATGCGTTCGCCGCGCGCGATCGCGCGCGTGGCCCAGCTCGATCCGCGCCCGGGCGACCTCGCCGCGCTGCACCGCGCCATCGGCCTCTATCACCGCAACTGGGACGCGGCGCGCTACGACCTCGAGAACGACACGGACGATCACTACGGCTACCTCAGCGACGACCTGCTCGAAACGCTCAAGCACAGCGGCGGCAACCTGCCCGACGCGCTGGCCAAGGTGCAGGAGGCCACCGACCACCGGCTCGCCCGCGACGCCGCCCGCGCGGACGACACTCTGTGGGTGCAGGCCGTACGCCTCGGCACCGCGTGCGCCGGTGACAGCTCGCGCGCACTGCTCGGCGTGCTGGAGCTCTACGAACTGCCGCCGTCGCTCAACCCGGCCACGTCGGGCCTGCCGCTGTACCGCGATGCGCTGCTCGAACTGGCGCGCAACGATCTGCAGGGTCGGCAGCTGACCAACTCGCAGTTCACGGAGAGCTTCTTCAAGAACTGGGAGATGGTCTGCATCTGCTTCAAGGGCACCTATCAGGGCGACTGCCGCGAGCATCCGGCCGAGTACTGGCACGGCGACGTCGGCGACACCTTCGGAGGCCCGCCCACCTCGCCCATCGACGCGCAGATGGCCGCCTACCGCGTGGCCGGCGCCGCGCTGCGACCGCAGATACTGGCCGGCCTCGGCCTCATGCGCGACGTGACGGAGAGTTCGCTGCGCCAACCGTGGGGCTACCTGTTCGGACTCGACGCCGCGATCGCGCGTCAGTACGCGCTCCCGGAGAAGTACGTCATCGGCGTTTCGTCGCAGACGCTCGCGGGCCTTGGCTACGTGATGGCGTGGATGCGCCTGCTGCCGTGGCTGGACACGGCGGCACCCCCGCCCGCGCCGACCCTCGCGTGGGCCGACTCACCCCTCGTCGGCAAGGCGCTGAAGGTCACCGCACCGGCCGGCATGGTCGTCGCGCTGCCCCATGCGGAGCATCCGTTTCCGGCGCCGATCTCCGACCGTGATGCGCGCATGCTCGCGCTCGACCTGGCCGAGACGGAGCACGGACTGTCCGGCGCCTTCCGCGTGACCCCCGGCCCGAACGGCGAGTCCTTCGTCCCGGTCTCCAAGCTGCCGTTCAGCACCGGCACGGTGCAGCCCCTGCTGCTCGACCCGGTGAGCGGCGACGTGTGGGTCATCGGGGCTCCGTTCCGCCTGGATGGCTGAATAGGGATGGCTGAATAGGGGCGGCTGAATCGGGGCGGCGGGATAGGGGCGGCTGAATCGGGGCGGCTGGATGCGGGCCGCGCCGCGGCCGGCCCGGCTCGCCTCCACGGGAGCCCCCTTCCAGCCGCCATGCTCCCGCCACGCTCCAACCAGGTCCCGCTCTGCCACGCAGGGATCTGGCCTTTGCTGGCCGTTTTCGGGCATGCAGCTGGTATTCCAGCCGCTTGTCCGCGCGAGCGGGCGCCGACACAGGGGCTTGGCGGACGATAGCGATGTGATATCACTTTGATCTCTTCACTTCTCTTCGAGGAACCGAGCCAATGTCCAGTCCTGCTCCCCGCCGCGAAGCCTCGCGCGAGGTCCGTTTTCCAGCCGTCTCGGGCTGGCTGATGCTGATCTCGCTTCCGCTCTACCTGGCCGGCGTGATCGCCACGATCGTGTGGCTCGGCAACACGCGGCTGCAGCTCCACGGCGCAGAGATCGGCGCGCTCGTCGGATTCTTCCTGCTGAGCGCGCTGCTGCTCGTCATCCTGCCGGTCGGCTTCTTCATCGTCACGCCCAACAACGCGCGCGTGCTGGTGCTCTTCGGCCGCTATCGCGGCACCGTCCGCGACGACGGCTTCTACTGGACCAACCCGTTCACGACGAAGCGGAAGATCTCGCTCAAGGCGCACAACCTCGCCAGCAAGAACATCAAGGTGAACGACCTCATCGGCAATCCGATCGAGATCGGTGCCGTCGTGGTCTGGCAGGTGCGCGACTCGGCGCAGGCGGCCTTCGACGTCGAGGACTTCACCAACTACGTGGACGTGCAGATCGAGACGGCCGTGCGGCACCTCGCCAGCACGCACCCCTACGATGAATCACACGCCGACCCGGGCGCGCTCTCCCTGCGCGGCAGCACGGAGCAGCTCGTCACCGAGCTGACGGCGGAGCTGCAGCAGCGGCTCGACCGCGCCGGCATCGAGGTGCTCGAGGCGCGCATCAGCCACCTGGCGTATGCGCCGGAAATCGCCTCGGCCATGCTGCAGCGGCAGCAGGCGGCGGCCATCATCGCGGCCCGGCGCCTCATCGTGGAGGGTGCCGTGGGCATGGTCGAGCACGCGCTGGCCGACCTCTCCTCCAAGCACATCCTGGAGCTGGACGACGGTCACAAGGCGCAACTCGTCGGCAACCTGCTCGTCGTGCTGTGCGGTCACTCGGCGCCGACGCCCGTGCTGAACACCGGCAGCATGTACACCTGAGCCCTCCGACGTGCCCGGCCCCCACCCACCCGCCGACCTTCCGCCCGACCCGATCCCGCCGTCCCGCGCGCCCGGCGCCGGGCCGGCGGACACCGGGTCAGCAGATAGCGGGTCAGCAGGTAGCGGGCAGGTGGGCGCCGGGGCGGCCGGCGCCGGACGAGCGCGGGACGGGGCGCATGCGACCGACGCGGAGGAGGAGTCCGGCGGCACGGCGCGCCGCAAGTCCTTCCTGCTGCGGTTGCCTCCCGACCTGATGGCCGAGTTGCGTGCGTGGTCCGGGCAGGAGTTGCGCAGCCTGAACGGACATCTCGAATTCCTTCTGCGCGACGCCGTGCGCCGGCACCGCCGGAGCGCCGGCAGGAAAGAAGACTCTCCATGATTCCGGCATCGCATCACGCTCAGCAGGTCTGGATCGAGGCTGGCTGTCCGCATCGCTTCCGGATCGTGCCGATCGGGCGCGGCACGCGCTGGTTCACGGAGCGTGGCTTCGTGCGCCGGCCGCTCTCCCTCGACCGAGACTTCGACGCGCGCTGGACACTCGAGACGGACGACGTCGAATTCGGCGAGGCGCTCCTGCGACAGCCCGCAACCCGCGCCGCGGTGAGGGCGCTGGAAGCCCTGGGAGGCACGTGGATCACGCAGTCGCCGAAGCGTCTCGCCGTGGTCATGGGTGCCGGCCAGCGCGGCAAGCTGCGGCAGCCGGAGCACAAGCGGGCCCTGCAGACTCACCTGCGCGAATTGCACGAACAGAGCCGCGAAGTGCTCGAGTCGCGGAGCTTTCCGCAGCGGCCCGGCATGGCGCGCCTGTTCGTCGGCGTGATGGCCGGCACGGCAGCCCTGTTCATCCTCTCGCTGGCGGCGACCGTGCAGTGGTCGCGCGAACTCGTGGACGGAGAGCTGGCCGAGCTTGCGCTGCCGACGCTGCTCGCGACAGCGCCGATCGCACTCGCGGTGCTGGCCGCGGCCATCGTGCCCTTCGCGGGCCGCAGCACCTCGCACAAGGAACTCGCCGGCATGGCCATGCTGCTGCCCGCCGCCGTGATGCTGGCCTGCCTGTCGGGCGTGCTGGCCGCCAACCGGAGTCTCGACACGGGCCCCGCCACGCGCATCACCGTGCCGGTCCTGGAAGTCGAGCGGCGGCTCAACGAGAAGCGCATCACGGGCTACTGGGCCATCGTCCCGGATTGGAACGCGGACGCAGCGAGCGCGCCCGACGCGGTGCATGGCGGCGACGACGGGAGAAAGCGCATCGCCCTCGGCGTCCAGGCAGGGAGCACGCTCGTCCCGGGCTCGAGCGAGCTGGAGCTGCTGCTGAGTCCCGGCCGGCTGCAGGCCGAGCGGCTGCTGGAGGTCGTGATCACGAACGGGCAGGCGCACTGACGCCGCGGCTACCATGCGCCGCATGACGCAGGGCCCCCTCCACGATCCCGGATCCGCCTCGGCACCGACGCTTCCCGTCCGGCACGAGGACTGGCTCTGGCAGCACCGGCATGCGGCGACCTCGCTGGCGGACATCGAGCGCCTCTTCCCGGGGCGCTTCGCGCTGGAAGGCCTGGACCAGCCCGGCATCGAGGCCGCCATCGCGCTCTACGGCATGCGCGCCACGCCCTACTACCTCTCGCTGGCGCGGGAGGCCCGCGAGGACGACCCCATCTGGGCGCTGGCGGTGCCTTCGCCGCGCGAGACGCGGCTGCTGCCCGAGGAGCGCGAGGACCCCATCGGCGACGAAGAGGCGCACACGCGGCCGCTGGCCGCGCTCACCCACCGCTACCCGGACCGCGTGCTGCTCTACCCCACGCCCGTCTGCTCGGTGCATTGCCGGCATTGCTTCCGCAAGCGGCTCGTCGGCAACCCCGACTTCGCCGTGAGTGCTGCGGAACTCGACGCGGCGCTGGCGTACATCGCGGCGCGGCCCGGCATCCACGAGGTCATCCTCACCGGCGGCGATCCGCTCACGCTGGCCGACGGCAGGCTGCTGACGCTGCTCGCCCGCCTCGCGGCCATCCCGCACCTGCGCTCCCTGCGCATCCACACGCGCATGCCCGTGGTCAACCCGTTCCGCATCACCGACGAACTGGCCGCGGGCCTGGCCGCGATCCGGCCGCCGGTGCTCGTCGTCGCGCACTTCAATCATCCGGCAGAGGTCACGCCGCAGGCGGTGGCGGCGGCCGGCCGCCTCGTGGACCGCGGCGTCGGCGTGCTCAACCAGTCCGTGCTGCTGGCGGGCATCAATGCGGACGCCGACGTGCACCGCGAGCTGCTCTGGGCTCTGGTCGGTGCGCGCATCCGACCGTATGCGCTGCACCATGCGGACCTCGTGCCGGGCACCTCGCACCTGCGCACCACCGTGGAGCAGGGCCGGGCGCTGCTGCGCGCCCTGCGCGGCACGCTGCCCGGACACGCGCTTCCGCACTACCTCCTCGACGTGCCGGGCGGGCACGGCAAGGTGCCTCTGGACTACCCGTGGGTGTCGCCCGGGACCTCCGGCAGCCTGCGCATCGAGGCGCCCGACGGCACGAGACACCACTACGGCGGGCCGCGCCGCGCGCGCGACGATTGACCGGCTGACTGGCGATGCCGAGCCGACTTCCGAGCGGCGAAGCACGCTTGTGGCGGCCCGTCCGCCTCATCTAGACTCCGCAGCATTCATGCCCGGTGGTTCCGGCAGCCACTTTGCGGCACGCCAGACCTGCCCTGCTGCCGCCCGCTCCTCGACTCTCCCGCATTCCCACGGAAGCGCTTTCATGACGCCAAGCCTTCTGCGCCCGGCCATGGCCCTGCTGCTGCTGGCGGGGCTGGCCGGCCCGCTCTCTGCCTGCCTGCAGCATCAAGGCAGCCTTTCCGAAGACGACCACGAAACAGTCAATCCCCCGGTCGAGCAGGCCGTGGGACTCTTCGCCCGTGCGCCGCTGCACGTGCCGCTGGTGATCACGGAGCCCGCGAAGCTCGTCTCGCCCGGCGAGGACTTCGTGGAGACGCTGGCCGCCGCGCATCCCGAGCGCTTCCGCAAGGACGGCGAACACTGGGCCGACGCCACCGGCGAGTTCACCTGGGACGATGACGAGGAGATCTACTGGCAGCTCGTGCCCGCCGACGTGCTCACCCGCGGCCGGCAGGACTTCGTGCAGTTCTGCTCCAGCTGCCACGGGCTCGAGGGCGACGGCTACGGCCGCTCCGCGCAGCACCTGCGCCCGCCGCCCCGCAGCTTCAAGCAGAGCAGCTTCAAGTTCACCAAAGTGCCTTCGGACAAGCTGCCCAACGACGACGCGCTCGTCACGCTGGTGCGCCACGGCCTCGGCGGCACCCCGATGTACCCGTGGGCCGTGTCCGAGGAGCGCCTGCGCGACATCGTGCAGTACATCAAGTCGCTCTCGCCCGAAGAGGAAGGCTGGCGCGACGCGGTGAACGAGATCGGCGCGGTCGTGGAGACCGGAGCGGATCCGTGGGAAGGCAAGGAAGCGCAGGGCATCGCGGCCGGCGAGATCGCCTATCACCGGAACCAGTGCTACGGCTGCCACCCGGCCTACGTGACCGCCGCGAAGCTCAACGAGATCCGCGGCGTGGACAAGACCACGACCTACGCCGCCGACGTCACGTATCCGAAGCTCAAGAAGGACAGCAGCTACGAGGTGCTCGGCTACAAGGTCGCGATCCTCGCGCCGGACTTCACCTGGCAGACGCTGCGCTACAGCGGCAATCCGCTGGAGGCCTACCAGACCATCGCGGCCGGCATCGGCGGCGCCGGCATGCCGACCTGGAAGGGCGCGATGCCCGACGAAGACCTGTGGGCCATCGCTCACTACGTGCGCCACCTGACGGACACCTACAAGGACAAGCCGGCGCGCGCCGCATTCATGGCCGCGCTGCGAGCAGCCCCGTGACCACCAGCGGAGTGAAACCCTTGAACTCTCTCCTCATCGGGTGCACGGGTCGCTCCCGGCTGCCCGCGCGTGCATGGCTGGCGACGCTCACTGCGCTGCTGGCGCTGGCCTGCGCGCCGTCGCTCGCCGCGCAGGAACTGGCCGACCGCTGGGGCCCCAATGCCCCCGCGAGCGCCAACGGCGGCCGTGTGGACAGCCTCTTCTGGCTGATCACCACGATGATCAGCGTGAGCTTCCTGATCGTGCTGGTGATGCTCATCGTGCCGGTGCTGCGCGACCGCGCGCGCCCCGGACACAAGGCCCACTACGACGAGGGCAGCAGCCTGCACGACAAGCGCTTCACGGCGATCGTGTCGGTCATCGTGTTCCTCGTGCTCGACGCCTCCGTGCTCGTGATGACCATGAAGGACCTGCGCGAGGTCGTGTGGAACATCCCGAACGTCGAGAAGGGCGCCTACCAGGTGGAGGTCCTGGCCCAGCAGTGGGCGTGGAACTTCCGCGTGACCGGCGAGGACGGCAAGTTCGGAACGCCCGACGACATCGTGACCATCAACACGCTCACGCTGCCGATGGACCGCCCCGCCGTCTTCAACGTCACCAGCAAGGACGTGATCCACTCCTTCTTCGTGCCCGACATGCGCGTGAAGCGCGATGCCAACCCCGGCGCGATCAACCAGGTGTGGTTCAAGCCCGTCGTCGCCGGCAGCTACGACATCCTCTGCGCGGAACTGTGCGGCTACGCGCACTACCAGATGCACGGCACCGTGAACGTGCTGCCCGCCGAGGCCTTCAAGGCGTGGGAGAAGGAAGCCGGCGCACTCGCGCTCACGGCATACGACAGCAACGATCCCGAGGCCCTCTGGGCCTGGGAATGGAAGGAGTAGCCGCGAGATGAGTGGCGATCACATCCACGCGGAGCCGACGGGTTTCCTGCGCAAGCACGTCTTCTCGGTGGACCACAAGGTCATCGCGAGACAGTTCATGTGGTTCGGCCTGGTGTGGCTGCTCGTCGGCGGCATCATGGCCATGATGATCCGCTGGCAGCTCGCCCACCCGGGCAGCCCGGTGCCGCTCATCGGCAAGCTGCTGTACCCGCGCGGCGACGGCTCGGTGCCGCCCGACGGCTACAACACGCTGTTCACGATGCACGGCACGATCATGATCTTCCTGGGGCTCACTCCCCTGCTGATCGGCGCCTTCGGCAACTTCTGCATCCCGCTCATGATCGGCGCGCGGGACATGATCTTCCCGCTGCTCAACATGCTGTCCTTCTGGACGGTGGTGCTGGGCGGCCTGGTCGGCTTCTACTCGCTCTTCGTGCCGCTGGGCGCGGCCGAGGGCGGCTGGACCGCATACCCGACGCTCTCGAGCACCATCGGCACGCCGGGTTCGGGCGAGACGCTCTGGGCCATCGCGGTGTTCCTGATCGGCGCCAGCTCCATCATGGGCGGCATCAACTACATCACCACGATCGTGCGGCTGCGCGCGCCGGGCATGACCTGGAGCAAGCTGCCGCTCACGATCTGGGGCATGTTCTTCACGGCCATCCTGAACGTGCTTTTCCTGCCGGTCATCGGCAGCGCCATGATCCTCATGGTCCTCGACCGCAGCTTCGGCACGAGCTTCTACGTGCCGGCCACGCTCAACCAGAGCGGCGGCGGCGACCCGATCCTCTACCAGCACCTGTTCTGGATCTTCGGCCACCCCGAGGTCTACATCCTCATCCTGCCCGCGTGGGGCATCATCTCCGACCTGCTCTCGTTCTTCGCGCGCAAGCCGGCCTTCGCCTACAAGGTGACCGTCGGCGCGATGGGCGCGGTGACGGTGCTGTCCGCGGTGGTGTACGGCCACCACATGTTCACGACCGGCATGACCGCGATGCTCGGCGAGAGCTTCATGCTGCTCACCATGATCATCTCGGTGCCGGGCGAGATCCTGTTCTTCAACTGGCTGCACACGCTGTGGCGCGGCAACCTGCGCTTCACGACGCCGATGCTGTTCTCGATGGGCGTGATCTTCGTGTTCGGCCTCGGCGGCCTCACGGGCATCTACCTCGCCACGATCTCCACGGACATCTACCTGCACGACACCTACTTCGTCGTCGGGCACTTCCACCTGACCATGGCGGCGTCCTCGCTGTTCGGGGCCTTCGCGGCCACCTACTTCTGGTTCCCGAAGATGTTCGGGAAAATGATGTCCGAGAAGCTGGGCAAGCTGCACTTCTGGGCCACGATCATCCCGCTGACCATCGTCTTCTGCACGATGTTCATCAGCGGCTACGCGGGCATGCCGCGCCGGTACTACAACCACACGGACGTGGACTACCTGCGTTCGCTGCAGCACCTCAACGTGATCACGAGCGTCGCGGCCTTCTTCCTCGGCGGCGCGCAGCTCATCTTCGCGTTCAACTTCATCAAGAGTCGCTGGTGGGGAAGCAAGGCCAGCGTGAACCCGTGGGAGGTCGGCACGCTCGAGTGGACGATCCCGAGCCCGCCGCCGCACCACAACTACGACACCATCCCTACCGTCGTCACCGGCCCGCACGAGTACAGCCACCCGGCGCTCAAGGACCGCGACTGGATTTCCCAATCGGAGCAGCTGCCGACCTGAGGCGAGAGCAGCGCACGCGGCCCGCAGCGGCTGCGTGAGCCGTCCTCCCCGGCCCTGAAGAGCCCACGATGAGCGACCTGGCCCTGCCACTGCCGACCGAAAGCCGCCGCGCGCGGGTCGATGCGACCTTCGGCATGGTGCTGTTCATCGGCAGCTGGAGCATGGCCTTCGCCACACTCTTCCTGACCTTCCTCGTCCTGCGGCACCGGCAGCCGGTGTGGCCACCGGAAGGCGTGGTGCTGCCGTCGCTGCCGCTGGCCGGACTCGCGACGGCCGTGCTGCTCGCGAGCAGCGCACTGCTGCACTCCGCGGTGAAGCGGCTCCGCGCCGGCCAGCCGGGATTCGCGGGACGCTGGGCACTCGGGCTCGGCGCAGGCCTGGCTTTCGCGGCGTTGCAGAGCTGGCTCTGGATCGATGTCTGGGAGGCCGGCGGCCGGCCCGACACCGACATGTACCAGGGCCTTTTCTACATGCTCACCTGGTTCCACGCGCTGCACGTCGTGTGCGGCCTCATCGCGCTCGGCTTCATCCAGGCCGGTGCGCTGACCGGACGGATCAACGCCGGCCGCGCCACGCCCGCGTCCAGCGTCGCCATCTTCTGGCACTTCGTGGATGCCGTGTGGCTGGTGCTGTTCGTCTCCTTCTTCGCTCTCTAGAACTCCCAGGATTCCATCCCGCATGTCCAGCACGGCATCAGTGTCACACGGTGGGCACGGCGCGCACGGCGCTGCCGATGCTCATGGCCACGACGACATCGCCGAGGATCCGCACGTCGGCAAGGCCACGGGCGGCAAGGTCGCGATGTGGTTGTTCATCGCGCAGGACGGCTTCTCCTTCGGCGGGCTGCTGCTGGCCTACGGCATCCTGCGCATCTTCGCGCACGGCGACTGGCCCCGCACGGGCATGCGGCCCACGGACATCCTGGGTATCAACCTCACGGCCTTCGCCACCTTCCTGCTCATCTGCTCGTCGCTCACGATGGTGAAGGCCGTGGCGGCCTCGCAGGCGGCGAACAAGGCCGCCACCGTGAAGTGGCTGGCGTTCACGATCCTCGGTGGCCTCGGCTTCCTGAGCATCCAGGCCTACGAGTATCACCACCTTGTCGGCGAGGGCATCGGCTTCGCGACCTCCACGTGGGAAGGCCAGCCGATCAACAACCTCTTCGGCTCCACCTTCTACGTGGTCACGGGCTTCCACGGCCTGCACGTCTTCTCCGGCGTGGTCTATCTCTTCTGCATCCTGATCGGCACGCTGCGCGGCAAGTACACGCAGGGCGGCATCACGCACAGCCCGGTGGAACTGGTCGGGCTCTTCTGGCACTTCGTGGACCTCGTGTGGATCCTCGTCTTCACCTTCATCTACCTGCTGTGAGGCCCCTCCAGTGAGCAAGCACAAGCACGCCTCCGCACACGACGGCCACGGCCACGAGCAGCCGGTCGCCGGCAGTCATGCCCCTCTGGGCGCCGCCGCGCACGGGCCGACCGACAGCACCTTCATCACCATCTTCCTGGTGCTGGCGTTCCTCACGATGGTCGAGGTCATGATCCCGTCCGTCTACGACGCGCCGTGGAACCAGCACACCAAGATGCTGCTGCTCGTGATCCTGGCCTTCAGCAAGGCCCTGCTCGTCGCGCTGTACTTCATGCACCTCAAGTGGGAATCGCCGTGGCTCAAGCGGATCGCGCTTGTCCCGGCGTACATGGGCGTCGCCGCGATCCTGCTCATGATCGAGACGGCGTGGCGGAACACGCTTTCGTGAGCAGCCCGCGGGCCCATGCAGGACGTTCGCGCGCCACGCGTCCGTCGACCGCCGCACGCGGAGGGCGCATCGCCGCCGCGGCCGCCGTCATGCTCTCCGGGCTCGCGCCCGCCGCCGCCGCGTGCCCCTACTGCTCGCTGTCGCAGGGCGCGGACACGCTGGTCTACATCGCCGCGTTCGTGCTCCTGCCGTACGTGATCGTCTCGGGCGTCTGGGTGTGGCTCAAGCGCCTGCTCGCCAGCGAGAACGAGGGGTCGAACTGACGTCGCCGGGCGTGCCGCCGACACCCGGCGCGTCGTCTGCGCGCGGGGAGCCGCCGGCGGGCGCGTCCGAGTCCGCGGACATGCACGCGTCCCCGTCCCCGTCCCCGTCCCCGGCTCCGGCTGCGGCTGCGGCTCCCGCGAAGATCCTGTCGCGGCCGTGGTTCTGGGTGCTCGGCATCGCGGTGCTCTTCAGCTTTCCGCTCGTGAAGGCGCTCACCGCGACGCTGCCGCCGCCTCTCCCCGGCCAGGACGGCCCGCCGATGATCTGCGAACTGGCCGACGAGAAGGGCGCGACGGTGTCGCTGGAAAGCCTGCGCGGTCATCTCGTGCTGGTGTCCTCGCTGCCGCTGGCCAACGCCACCGCAAGCGGCGAGACGCTCTCGGGCCTGTTCCGCCTGCGCAAACATCTGCGCGGCCTCGACAAGGCCGTGGCCTTCGTGCTGCTGTGCCGTGGCGACGAGCCCTCCGCGCTGTCGCTGCTGCTCGACGAGCGCAAGGCGCGCAAGCCGCTCAACCTCTTCCTGCTGGATCCGCACGGCGACGAGTTCACGCGCCTCTGCACCGCCGCCGGCAGCCCCGGCGCGGAGTGGCTGCTCCTGGACCGCTACGGCCGCGTGCGCGGCGCCTACGCCGCCGACGAGGCCTCGCTCGGAAACCTCGTGCGCGACACGGGCCTGCTGGCCAACTGGGCCGGGCAGGACACCGCGCCACACTGAACCGGCGCGAGATCACCGGCGCGAGATCACCGGCGCGAGGTCACCGGCGCGAATCAGCCTCCGCGGCGGCCGGAGAGGTGCTTCGAGACGAGCGTGGTCAACTGCGTTTCGTCGTCCGGCTGGCCGACCTCGCGCGCGAGCACCAGGCCGTCCTCGTCGATGACCATGAAAGTCGGCAGCGCCTCCAGCGCGTAGGAGTCCTTGAGCGCTTCTCCGCCGAGCAGCAGTTGGTAGGTGAAGCCCTTGCTCGCCATGTACGCCGCCGGGTCCGCCTCCGTGCTGCGCTCGAAACCATCCACGCCGATGACGACGACGCCCTTGTCCTTGAAGCTCTCGTGCAGCTTCTGCACGCCGGGCATCGCGGCCTTGCACGGCCCGCACCACGTCGCCCAGAAGTCCAGCACGACGAGCTTTCCACGATAGTCCGCGAGCGAGTGCTCGGCGCCGGCCTTGTCCTTGAGCGTGAAGGCCGGCGCACGCTGTCCCACGTCGTGTCCGACGGCCGGACCGAGCGTGCCGCTGCCCACGCCGATCGTCGCCTTCATCCCCGCGTCGGCAGTCGGGGCCTCGGGCCCGTGCGCGGCGCCTGCTACGGCGGCAGTTGCGGCAGCGGCAGTTGCGGCAGCGGCAGTCGCGGCAGTCACGGTCGCGGCGGTCGCGGTCGCGGTCGCGGTCGCGGTCGCGGTCGCGGTCGCGGTCGCGGCGGCGGCCGAGGCTGCGGCTGCGTCGCCGCGCGCGCTCTCGCCGCTGAGGGTCTTCCAGTGGGCGTCCGCCTTGGGCAGCAGCGTGGCGTCCTTCAGCCACGAGGCCCGCGTGTCGTTGAAGAAGGACTTGTAGAAGAGCATGAGGCGCCCGTCCTGCACCGTGAAGGACTCGGGATCGACCTCGACCTTCTCGCCCTGGGCCATCGCGTAGGCGCACCACCCGCCGTAGGCAGGCACGTAGCGCCCGGGATTCGCGGAGAAGAGCTGCGCGTGCTGCGCGTTCGTGAATCGGTAGCGTGCGCCGTTCAGTGCGACCTCGTGCGCGGCGCTTCCCTCGGCCGGCTTGCCGCCGCCCTCGGGGAAGTACGCGACCGGATCCCAACCCTCGATCGCGAGACCGTCCTTTCCGAGCTGATGCTGGCTGCTGTCGGCAGGCGCTGCCTGCGACGCGAGCGCCGAGCCGCCGGCCTCGTGGGCGACCTGCTGCGCATGCACGGACGGCGCGGTCGAGGCGCACAGCGCACCGAAGACAAGTGTGAGGGCTGCAAGGCAGGATCGCATGAGCGGAACTCCGGGTAGAAGCGGCAGGCATGGCCCCGGTCGGATCGCCTCGCTGACATCGCGCCGCCCGCATGGCGGACGGAGCAGCAACCGCGGAGGCCGGCCGTCGGGGGTGAGATGCCGACGCGTGCGACGGCGTTTCAGGCCGATCGGCCGGCGTTTCAGGCCGCCGGCCGGCGTTTCAGGCCGACCAGCCGGCGTTTCAGGCCGAGCGGCCGGCGTCCCAGAGTTCGCGCCAGCGGTTGTCGCCGCTGCTGCCCGACGCGTCCGCACCGTTCGCGTGCGCGGCGGGCCGCTGGAGCAGCGCTGCAAGCGCCTCGCGGCTCACGACGACCTCCTCCAGCGCCGTCTCGGAGAGCGCCTTGCCCACCGACTCGATGATGGAGGCCTGGTCGAGGTGCTGGTAGCCGAAGACCTGGTCGGGTCGCCCCGACTTGCTGAACTTGCGCACGGCGAGCGTCTCCTGGCGCACGCCGAGGATGCTGCCGATGTTGTCGAGCAGCCCGGCCTCGCCGTCGTGCACCGAGACCACAGGCACGCGCCGGCCGGCCAGCGTGACCAGTTCCGCCGTGCTGTCCACCGTGCCGCGCGGCGACAGGTGCAGGTTGCCGTCCAGCCCGAGACCGTGCCGCAGGTGCGCGAAGTCGTTCACCGCCGCCAGGTTGCCGAGCAGCAGTTCCGGACTGCTCACCGCGATGACGTTGACGTAGAGGCCTTCGGCGCGCAGCGCATCGCTCGCGGCCAGCGCCTCGGTAGCCACCGAGCCCATGACGAAGAGGTTGACGACGTTCACCCCGGGCTCGTAGTCCGGCTGTCCGCGGAAATCCACGAGGTGATAGGCGCCCGAGAGGCAGTCGCGGCGCGCCTGCTCCAGAATGGTCGCGTCATCGAGCGGCTCGCTCTGCAGGTCCGCGGGGTTGGTGCGGAAGCGCGGGTGGCGCCGCAGGCGTCGCACCAGATCCTTCTGTTCGACGCCGCGCGTCACGGCGCGGATGAGGATGCCCTTGCGGCCGTCGTTCTCGTCGTCGAAGTGGCGGCGGATGGACTCGCACAGGATCCAGTCGACTTCGACCGCGAAGATCGGCTCCCACGTGATGAGGTTGGGAATCTGGATGTCCGACTTCCAGCTGTGCTGCGCGCCCTCGGGCGACAGCGTCACGCCCGACGGCGTGCCGAGGATCACGAATTCGGCGCCCCAGTAGAGGTTGTAGAAGAGCTGGTCGAGCGCCCTTTTGATGAAGAAGTCGTACACGGTCATGATCGGGAAGAAGGGCACGCCCGCGTGGTGGCCCATCATCCCGAAGGCGCCGACCGCCGACATGCAGTTGGCTTCCGCGATCTCGAAGCGGATGTGCCGCGTCCACGGCTCCGTGGTCGGCAGCAGCGCGGGGCGCTTCTTGTGCACGCCGAGACGTTCCTCGACATCCTCGACGCCTTCCTCGCTCTCGCTGCGCTGGCCGTAGACCTTGCTGTCCATGGCCGAGCTGATCTGCGTGGACGTGCCGACGTCGGGCGACATGGTGAGCAGCAGGTCGGCCGAGGCCTCCCATGCCTGCTCCTTGGCGGAGAGCGCGGGAGGCACGTCGTGCCCGCGGCGCCGCTGCTCGCCATTGGTGCCGATGCGCACGAGCTTGGCCGCGAGCTGGCCCCACATCCACTGGGTGTGGGCGCGCGGAAACAGGCGCGTGTCGATGTCGAGGCTGCGCGGCACGCCGCCGGCGGCGTTGATCTTGGCGCGCACCGCCTCGCGGTTGGCGCGACGCCGCATGCGGATGCCGTCGATGGCCGAGCGGAAAGCGGCGCCACGCGAAGAGAGGTAGCTGCCTTCCTCGCTGGACGGATCCCACGGCGCGAAAGGTCGCGCGAGCGACAGGCCCTCGGTGCCGAGCAGGCCTTCCAGTTCTTCCTCGCGCGGCAGCTCGCTGTGATTGCCGGGCGCGGCATACATGTCCATGCCCCAGCCCTTCACCGTGTGCGCGACGATGAGCGTCGGACGGCTGGTGTCCGCCTTGCTTGCCTGCAACGCGTCGACGAGCGCCTCGGTGTCGTGGCCGCCCAGATCCGTGAGCGTGCGCTCGAGGAGTTCGTCGTCCATGCCGTCGAGCAGGCCGACGAGGCGGCTGTCGTGGCCGATGAGCGCGCGGCGCGTGTCGTCCATGTCCCGCGCGAAGAGGTGCATCTGCAGCTCGTAGTCCGAGAAGCCTTCCTCGAGCACCGAGCGCAGCAGCTCGCCGCCGGGACGCGCGAAGATCTCGCGGCGCAGCTTGCCGTGGCGCACCTGGATGACCTCCCAGCCGTTGGCTGCGGACATCGCCTCGATGCGGTGCGCGTCCGTGCCGTGCAGGCCCTTCTTGTTGGGCATGCGCGCGCCGTCGAGATTCTGGCGGTTGTAGTCCACGATCCAGGTCACGTTGCCCAGCTCGCGCTCCGCCACGTCCGGCATCGCCTCCATGAGGCTGCCCTCGCGGAACTCGCTGTCGCCGATGAGCGACCAGAAGTGCAGGTGCTCCGGCACCTCGGGCAGTTCCACGGCATGATCGCGCGCGTAGCGATACGCCAGAGCCGTGTACACCGACACCACCGGCGGGATGCCGACGCTGCCCGACGGCATCATGTGAAAGGTGTCCGGGTCCGTCCGCGCGTGGTAGCTCTGGAAGACCGCCTCGCCCGCCTCGGGGAACTTGCGCAGCGTGCGCAGCGCCGCCTCGATCTCCGCCTGGTTGAACCAGCGGAAGTCGGGATGATTCATCAGGCCCATCATGCCGTGCAGCACGTGATCGAGCGGCGCGGCGTGCGGCTTGCACGCGATGAAGTCGTCCGGCTCGCGCACGGCGCAGTGCAGCGCCGTGAGGATGTGCGCGCTGCTGCTGCACGCCGCCGGATGGCCGCCGACCTTGGGGTCCGTCGGCCGCACGCCGGCGCGGTGATTGGCGATGTGGATCATCGCCGCGGTCTGGATCATGGCCCGGCGAGCGATGCGATCGAGGACAGCCATCAGCCGAGGAGTCCCTTGATGACCTCGCGCTCGGCCTTCAGCTCGGCGACGGTCGCGTCGATCTTGCCGCGGGCGAACGGACTGACGGGCAGCCCCTGCACGATGGACCACTGGCCGGCGGCATCCACACGCACCGGGAAGGAACTGATGATCCCTTCCTCGACGCCATAGCTGCCGTCGCTGCACACCGCGACGGAGACCCAGTCGCCGGCGGGCGTCGGGCGAGAGAGGTCGCGCACATGGTCCACCAGCGCGGCCGCGGCCGAGAAGGCCGAGGACAGCCCGCGCGCGGCAATGATCGCGGCGCCGCGCTGCTGCACGGTCTTGAGGAAGTCGCCCTGCAGCCACGCGGTGTCCGTGATGACGGAGGTGGCCGGCTTGCCGCCGATCTTCGCGTTGTCGAAGTCCGGATACTGCGTCGCGCTGTGGTTGCCCCAGATCGCGACGTTGGTGACCTGCGTGTGGTGCACGCCGGCCTTCGCCGCGAGCTGCGCCTTGCTGCGGTTCTCGTCGAGGCGCGTCATCGCGGAGAAGCTCTGCCGCGGCATGTCCTTCGCATTGCGCATCGCGATGAGTGCGTTCGTGTTGCAGGGATTGCCCACGACCGCCGTGCGACACGTGCGCTTGGCGTGGTCGTTGATGGCCTTGCCCTGCCCCGTGAAGATCGGGCCGTTCTCCTTGATGAGGTCGTTGCGCTCCATGCCCGGGCCGCGCGGCTTGCTGCCGACGAGCAGCGCCCAGTCCACGTCCTTGAAGCCCTCCTTCAGGTCGGACGTGAGCACCATGCCGGCGAGCAGCGGGAAGGCGCAGTCGTCCAGTTCCATCGCCACGCCCTTGAGCGCCGCCATCGGCTTCTCGGCCGGGATCTCGATGAGCTGCAGGATCACCGGCTGGTCCGGGCCGAACATCTGTCCGGACGCGATGCGGGGAAGGAGGGCGTATCCGATCTGCCCGGCTGCGCCGGTGACGGCGACCCGGATGGGCGACTTGCTCACGGTCTCTTGCTCCGATGGGTTGAGCCCCCCATTCTGCCTCTTTCGACGAGTGCGCGCGACACCCCGACGCGTGCGCGAGCCGCGCAGGCAGTGCGCGTGCGCGGCCATGCAAGGCGCCCCGGCTCGCACGCGTTCGCGCACGTTCGCGCACGTTCGAGCGCTGTCGGGCGCGGTCGGGCGCTACAATCCGCGGCGTGTCGGCCCCCCTTGCCTGCTTCCTGCGCCGTCTGAATCGCCCCGCGGCGGCCGCCCTTTCCGGCGACATCACCCGGGCGGCAACCCGGCTGCTGCTGACGGCCGTGCTGGCCGCCCTGCTGGCGGGCTGCGATGCGCACGAGGACGCGCCGCGCTACCGCGTCGCGCAGCGGGACTTCCTGTGGGAAGGCGCGCCGCCGGACCCGGCGCGCTCACCGCTGTCGCTGGCCTGGACCTTCGGGGAGACGCATGCCGCGCCCGGCGCCTGGACTCCCCTGGCGCCCACGGCCGGCACGCAGGCCACCCGCCGCGGCAAGTCGGTGCTGGCACTCAGCGGGCAAGGGCAACTGGTGATCGTCGGCCCGGGAGCGGGCATCGTGGATCCGGAAGTGCACCACTGGCTCACGTTCCGCGTGCGCACGACGACGGCGAATCGCCTCACGGTGTCCTGGCGCAACACCGGCGAGAGCTTCTCGCCCGACCGCAGCACGACCGACCTGTCGCTGGAGGCGACGGGAGACTTCGTGGACTACCAGATCGCGATGTCCAGCCTGCGCGGCATTCGCGAGGCCGGTGATGCCGCCGAGGGCGTCGAGGAGTTCCGTCTGCGCTTCCGCGGCGGCGCAGCCGACGACGAACTCGCCGTGGACATCGAGCAGATCGCGCTCGTCTCCGACTACGACGGGCTCTCCGACCGCGGCGTGCACGTCGGGCGTCTCGAACGGCTCGGCGTTGCTCGTCAGGGCATGGCGCTGCGCCTCCCCGGCGTCGCGACGCTGGACGTGCCTGCCGCCGCCGGCGACCGGCTGCGTTTCGCGCTCGCCGTCGTCGGCGCCGAGCAGCCCGCGGACGTGATCCTGCGCGAGCGTCACGGCCTGCTGCCCGAGCAGCGCCTGCACGTGCAGCCGGGCGAGGGCTGGGTCGAGCATGCGATCGAGCTGCCCGGAGGCGCGCTGCAGTTCGAGCTCGAGGCAACGGGCGCGCACGACGCGCGCGGCGTGCTGCTCGTCGGCAGCGTGCTGCGCCTGCAGCGCACGAACGAACCGCGCCCGCCTGTCGTGCTCTACGTCGAGGACACGCTGCGCGCCGACCACGTGACCTCGCTCGGCTACGACCACCCGACGACGCCTCAGCTTTTCCGGATCGCGGCGCAGGGCTGCAGCTTCACGCATGCCTGGGCCACGGCCAGCTGGACACGCCCGTCGGTGAGCTCGATCCTCACCTCGCTCGACCCGGTCGCACACGGCAACCAGCTGCACACGCGGCGCATCCCCGCCTCGCTGACCACGCTGCCCGAGGCGCTGGCCGCGCAGGGCTACCTCACCGCGTCCTTCGTCACCAACTACCACGCCGGCGCGTGGTCCGGCCTCGACCAGGGCTTCGACGTCCACGCCGAGCCGCTGGCCTTCGGCGCTTCGGACGTGACCTCCACGCTCACCTCCGACCTCATCCGCGATCCCATCGCCGACTTCCTGGCGCGACACGCCGACGAGCAGGTCTTCGTCTTCGCGCACTCGCTCGATCCGCACGCGCCCTACATGCCGCTCGCCGACGACGTGCGCGCGCTGATGGGCGACCCGTCGCCGCGCGCGACGAGCACGGCGGCCAACCGCGCGCGCTTCGACGAGTCCACGCTGAACTACGACGCCGAGGTGCTGCACAACGACCACGCGCTGGCGGCCCTCGATGCGACGTTGCAGGAGACCGGCCTCTTCGGACGCACGCTCTTCGTCTTCGCCTCGGATCACGGCGAGGCGTTCGCGGAGCACGGCCAGTGGGAGCACCGGCAGAGCCTGCACGAAGAGGAATTGCGCGTGCCCTGGATCATGCGCCTGCCGGGCACGGTGGCCGCCGGCCTGCGCGTCGACACGCCGGTCTCGCTGACGGACCTCGCGCCGACGCTCTTCGGCCTGCTCGACCTGCCCGTGCCCACGGAATGGTCGGGCCGCGACCTGTCCGCTCTGTGCCGCGCGGGCGGTGCCGACGGTGCCGGGGAAGCCGCGGCTCGTACCGGCACGGCCGTGGCCCGCCCGCAGCCCCTCTTCGCGGACGTGGTCTACCACGAGCCTCCACGACCCGGCATCCGGCACGAGGTGGCCGTCGTCGCGTGGCCCTTCAAGCTCATCGCCACGGTGGATGAGCAGGGTGCGTGCAAGGCCACCGCGCTCTTCGACCTGGCGACCGATCCCGCGGAGCGAAACAATCTGGTGCAACTCGCCGCGCACGCCGCACAGGCCGACGGCTTGCTGGCCGTGGCCCGCGAGCGGCTCGCGCGCGGGCCACTGCACCCGGCCGAGGGCGCCAACGCCGAAGGCATGGACCCCGCGCTGCGCGAATGGATGGTCCAGCTCGGCTATCTGCGCTGAGCGGCGCTGGGCAAGCTCGCCCCCGCGCTGCTAGAGTCCGCAGCCCGGAAGGAGCCGCTTTCATGCTGCCGACGCCCAATCGATTCGACCTGCTGCTGGCCGAGAACGGTCATGGACCGCTCGTGCGCCGCACGCTCCGCACGCTGCAGGTCAACATGGGAAAGCTCTGCAACCAGGCCTGCCACCACTGCCACGTGGACGCCGGTCCGCTGCGCACGGAACGCATGAGCGGCCCCACGGTCGAGCGCGTGCTCTCCGTGCTGCGCCGCTCGGACAGCGTGGAGACCGTGGACATCACCGGCGGCGCGCCCGAGCTCAACCCGCACTTCCGACGGCTCGTGAACGGATCACTCGCGGCCGGCAAGCACGTCAGCGTGCGCTGCAACCTCACGGTGCTCGAGCAGCCCGGCCAGCAGGACACGCCGGAGTTTTTCGCGGAGCGCGAGCTGCACGTGATCGCCTCGCTGCCCTGCTACACGCGGGAGAACGTGGACCGGCAGCGCGGCGACGGCGTCTTCGCCGCCAGCCTGCGCGCCCTGAAGCGGCTCAACGGCCTCGGCTACGGCGCCGCGCAAGGCACCACGCCGCCTCCGCGCGACGACGAGAACGAGGACGACGATGAGGATGACGACGAGGGCGCCGGTCCGCGTCGCCTCGACCTGGTCTACAACCCGCTCGGGCCGACGCTGCCCGGGCCGCAGGCGGAGCTCGAGCGCGACTACCGCGTGCGCCTCGCCCAGGATCACGGCATCGTCTTCGACCGGCTGCTCACGCTGGCGAACATGCCCATCCATCGCTTCGCGGAGGACCTGCGCCGCACCAGCCGGCTGGCCGAGTACGAGGAGCTGCTGCAGAGCAGCTTCAATCCCGCCGCCGCGGACTCCGTGATGTGCCGCGACCTCGTCAGCGTGAACTGGGACGGGCGCCTCTCGGACTGCGACTTCCACCAGATGGCGGACCTGCCTCTCGGTGCGGGCGCGGCGTCCATCTTCGAGCTCGACGATCTCTCCGAGCTCGCGGGCGCGCGCGTGACCACCGCCAATCACTGCATGGGCTGCACCGCCGGACAGGGCAGCGGTTGTTCCGGCTCGCTCACCGCGGGAATGTCGGTAAGGCGCGCGTGAACCAGGGGGTCGCGCGCGGCACCCGCATCGCGGTGCTGGCCCGGCCGCCGCGGCGCGGGGCAGCCAAGACGCGCCTCGCTGCGAGCATCGGTGAGGGCGCCGCAGCCCGCCTCGCGCGAGCCTTCCTCGCGGACACGTGGGCCGCCGTGTCCGCGTGGGTGTCCGCGCAACCCGACGTGGACCTCGTCTTCGCGCAGGCCGGCAACCCCGAGGACTTTCCGCAGCTCCTGCCGACACCCACCATCGTGCGCCAGGCCGAGGGCGACCTCGGACGCCGCATGGCCACGCTCGTCGTGCGCGCCCTGGCGCAGCGCGAGCAGGTGCTGCTGCTCGGCACGGACAGCCCCTCGCTGCCGGAAGGCCACCTGGTCGCCGCGCTGGCCGCGCTGCAGCGCGCCGACGTCGTGCTCGGACCCGCGCGCGACGGCGGCTTCTGGTGCCTCGGCGTGCGCGGCGGACCCGCGGCGCTGTGGGGCAACACCTGGCTCGACGATCTTGCCTGGGATGCGGACGTCAGTCCGGCGGACGGATCGCGCGCGCCGCGTCCGGAAGCACCCGCAGCGCCGAGCGGGACGCTCGCGCAGGTGCAGGAGCGCGCGCGGCGCATGGGCCTCACCGTCGCGCTCGCTCCCGACTGGTACGACGTCGACGTCGAGGCCGACCTGCGGCGCCTGCGCACGGACCTGGCCGCCGACCCCGAACGCGCGCCGGCAACGCTTGCGCTGCTGCCGGCAAACGGAGCGCCCGGCGGGCCGCCGCCGCTCTCGGTGGTCATCGCCACGCTGGAGGAAAACGTGGCGCTCGATGCCTGCCTGCTCGCGCTGGCCGATCAGCCCGGGCCGCTGGAGATCATCGTCGCCGACGGTGGCAGTCGCGACCGGAGTCCCGAGCGCGCGGTGGCCGCGGGCGCCACCGTCACCGTGACGACCGCGGGCCGCGGACGGCAGTTCGCGGCGGGCGCACGGCTGGCCACCGGCGAAGCGCTGCTCTTCCTTCACACCGACGCACGCCTGCCGGCGGGCGGCACGACGCTGGTGCGCGAGGCGCTCGCGGCGGGCAGCGAGGCCGGCGCCTTCGTGACCCGCACCGTCGCCGACCCGCGCTTTCCCGATCGCGCCGGCCCGCTGCTGCGTCTGGCCGACCTGCGCTCGCGCACGACGCGACATCCCTACGGCGATCAGGCGATCTTCGTGACGCGTCAGGCCTACGAGGCGGTCGGCGGCTTCCGCGCGCTGCCGATCATGGAGGACTTCGACCTGTCGCGGCGGCTTGCAGCGCGCGCGCCGCTGGCGCGCATCCCCGTTCCCGTCGTGGTGAGCGGCCGGCGCATGCAGGTCAACCCGCTCAAGGCGATGCTGCTGATGAAGCTCATCCCGCCGCTGTATCGTCTGGGCGTGGACCCTTCCCGCCTGGCCCGGATGTACCGGCGATGGTAGATGCAGCTGCCCAGCGCGCGACGTCGTCGCCCCCGACCACCGTGGTCTTTCCGTGGGAGCCGATCGACGGCTACGCGCTGCTCGATTGCGGGCACGGCGAGAAACTCGAGCGCGTCGGCGAGGTGCTGCTGCGACGGCCCGATCCTCAGGCGATGTGGAAACCGCTGCGCGACGAGGCCGCGTGGGCGGCGGCGGACCTGCGCTTCGTGCGCGAGTCCGATCGCGGCGGTCGCTGGGAGCCCGGGTCCGCGGCGCGACGCGACGTGCCGCGCCAGTGGGAGTTGAAGCACCGGGGCGCGACCCTGCTCGTGCGCCCCACGCCGTTCAAGCACATCGGCGTCTTCCCCGAGCAGTCGGGCAACTGGGCCTTCACGGCCGGGCAGTTGACCGCACTGCGCGCCGGATGGCCCGCGGGCGAGCGCCCCGCGCTGCTGAACCTCTTCGGCTACACCGGCGCGGCGACGGTGCTGGCCACTCTCGCCGGCGCCTTCGTCACGCACGTCGACGCGAGCAAGCCGGCGCTGCGCTGGGCGCACGAGAACGCCGCCGCGTCCGGACTGGCGCCCGACGCCGTGCGCTGGATCGAGGACGACGCGGCCGTGTTCGTGCGACGCGAGCGCAAGCGCGGCCGCCGCTACCACGGCATCGTGCTGGACCCGCCGCCGTACGGACGCGGCCCCGACGGCCAGACCTGGACCTTCGAGGAGCACATCGCGGACCTGCTCGCGGACTGCGCGGCGCTGCTCGCCGACGGCCCGGCCTTCCTGGTCATCTCCTGCTACGCGGTCGGCACGTCGCCGCTCGCCTTCCTCAACCTGCTGGCGGACATCGGGCCGGGGCAGCGCGTGGCGGGCGAGCTGGCCATTCCGCAGGCCGAGAGCGAGCGCCTGCTGCCCGCGGGCCTCTGCGGTCGCTGGTGGCGCGGCGACTGATCAAGTCCGGCCGACTCACGCACCGAAAGGACTTCGGGCAGACACGGCCGGGCTCCGAGGCGTATCCTTGGGACCGGCCGCCCGCGGCCCGTCGAGATCAGGCATGGCACCGACTTCTGCAATCTCCCGCGCACTGTGCGTGCTGCTCGTGCTGGCGGCGCTGCTGCCCCCCGCGATGCGCCAGGGTGGCTCCGCGTGCGGCGACGGTCTTGCGGATGCCGCGGCCTCGTGCTGCTGCGGGCCCGCGGCGCCTGTCGCCGCCGCGTGCCTCGACGCGCGGGAGGCCACGGGCGCCTCGCTGAGCGAGGCCACGTGCGGCTGCTCGGCGCAGGCACCGCCCGCGATGCCTGCGCAGAGCGCGCCCCGTGCTCCGATCGATCCCGCGCACGTGGCCGCGTTGCCGCCGAGGCAACTCGAGGTTTCGCTGGCCACGCCGGGCGTCGCAGCCTCGCATGCATCGGTGTCGGCCCGCGGCGAGCACGCCGTGTCTCTGCTGCGGCTGCACTGCGTGATCCTGATCTAGCGCGCTGACCAGGGACGCTCCGTCCCTGGTTCGCGATCGCGCCGAGGCGCGGTCGCCAAGGCATCGGCGCCGACGGCAAAGCCTTCGGCGGCGCGCCCTTCGGCCGGCACTCCGTTCTGCCGGCACTCCGATCCGCCTGCACCCCGTTTCAGAGGTGCGCCCATGTGCGCAAGATCCCGCTCAGCGTCCGTTCCCATGCGATCCCCGCTGTCCTCGACCGCAACGAGCATGGCGATGCGTGCATGCGCGCTTGCCGCGTGCGCGCTGCTGTGGCCCGGTTGCACGCTGGCGCCGGCCGGTACGGACGACGAGTTCCGGCGCCTCGACGAGGCCGGCGCCGCGTGGCGCCTCCCGCCCGGGGAACGCACGCTGCCCGAGCTGTCCGAGCAGCCCGACGTGGACGATGTCGTCGCGCGTGCGCTGCTCGCAAACGGCGAGCTCGAAGCGGCCTTCAACGCGTGGCGCGCCGCACTGCAGCGCGTGCTCGTCGCCTCCGGCTGGCCGAACACCGACACGGCGATCGGCCTCAACAAGCTGCTGCAGCACGGCGGCCTCTGGGACACCAGCGCCGTGACGCTCGGCTTCGATCCGATGCAGATGCTGCTGCTGCCCGACAAGGTCCGGAAGGCTGGCGAGGTGGCCTTCGCCGAAGCGCTTGCCGCCGGCCGGCGCTTCGAGGCCGTGCGCGTCGAACTGCGCGAGCGCACGCTCATCGCGTGGTGGGACTGGGTGCTGCTCGGCGAACGCCTGGCGGTGCAGGAGCGGCGCGTCGCGCTCGTGGAATCGCTGGCCAGCAGCGCGTCGGCGTCGGTGTCCGTCGGCGGCAGGCAGAGCCTCGTGCTGGGACTGGGCATCGAGGCCGGCATGGCGCGCGTCGCACTCGATGACCTGCGCGCCGAACTGCAGGTTCAGCGCGCGACACTCAACGCGCTGCTCGCACGCGAGCCGGACGCACCGTTGCTGCCGCCGGAACCCGGCAGCGGACCGGCGCCGCGGCCGCTGCCGTCGGACGAAGACATCTTCGCCACCGGTGTCGCAGCCAATCCCGGGCTGGCCGAACTCGCGGCCATGACGGCCGCGCGCGAGGCGGCGCTGGAGCTGGCCGACAAGCGCCACGAGCCGAACCTTGCGCCGAACTTCACCGCAACCGGAGGCGGCTCCGAGTCGCTCGGCCTGATGATCACGCTGCCGACGACCGTGCCGGCGGTGGAGGCTGCCGTGAAGGCCGCGCGTGCGGACCTCGACGAGGCGCGTGCGCGTCAGGCCCAGTCCGGTCGCGACGCAACGGGCGCGCTGCTTGCCACGCTGGCAGCGCTGCACAACGACGAGCGCCGCCTCGCGCGGCTGGCCGGCGAGATCGCTCCCGGCGCCCGCGCGCTCTTCGACAACGCGCGCACCGCGTACGCCACGGGCCAGGCCGACCTCACCGCCTGGGTGGAAGCCCAGCAATCGGTGCTCGACGTGGAGCTCGCCACGGCGGAAGCGCGCACTGCACGCGAACAGCGGCTCGCGCGCCTGGAACGCCTCACGGGAACGGAGCTTCGCGCGATGTCGCGCACGCAGCAGACACCCGCCTCGCTCGCCACCGGAGCCGAACCATGAAGACTGCCCGCACACCGATCCGCTCAGGCTCAGCACGCTTCGTGCGCCTCGCCGTCGCCCTGCTGGCCGGACTGCTCATCGGCCGCTACATGCTGCCCGACGCGCAGGCTCCTGCTGACGACGGTGCGAAGCCGTTGCACGCCGGCCACGCCTCCGGCGGTTCGACGGACGATGCGGCACCGCCCGCCGCGTCCGTGTGGACGTGCAGCATGCACCCGCAGATCCGTCAGGATCATCCGGGGGACTGTCCGATCTGCGGCATGCACCTGGTGCCACTGACCGCGTCTGCGTCCGGCGACGGCAGCGTCACGCTCTCGGAGAGCAGTCAGCGCGTGGCCTCCATCGAGGTGCAGGCCGTGACGCGCCGGCCGCTCGAGCACGAGCTGCGCACGGTCGGGCGCATCGACTTCGCCGAACCGCTGGTGGCCTACATCACGGCGCGGACCGCAGCGCGCGTCGAGCGCGTCTACGCGGACTTCACGGGCATGACGGTGACGGCCGGCGACCATCTCGTGGATCTGTATTCGCCGGAGCTCGTCGTGGCGCAGCAGGAGCTGATCTCGGCGCGCGCGGCCGGCGGAGAGGGCGTGGCGCGCGAGAAACTCTCGCTCCTCGGCGTGACGGATGCGCAGATCGACGCGGTGCTCGCCGAAGGCAAGCCGCGCACGGTGCTCACCGTCCACGCGCCCGTCGGCGGCACGGTCATCGAGAAGAGCGTGCGCGAGCAGGCCTACGTGGCGGTCGGCGATCCGCTCTACACCATCGCCGACCTTTCCACCGTATGGATGTTCGCGGACATCTACGAGTTCGAACTGCCCTGGGTGGCCATCGGTCAGCGTGTCGACGTCCACATCGAGGGCGCGCCGGGCGAGAGCTTCGTCGGGACGGTGGCCTTCGTCGAGCCGGTCGTGCGCGAGGCCACGCGCACGGTGCGCGTGCGCGTGAACCTGCCCAACCCCGACGGCCGCCTCAAGCCGGGCATGTTCGCGAGCGCGACGATCCGCGCCTCGCTCGATGCCGCAGCGCGCAGCGCCTCCTCGCCGCTGGCCGGCAAGTGGGTCTGCCCGATGCACCCGGACGTCGTCGCCGACGTGCCCGGAGTGTGCCCGCTCTGCGGCATGGACCTGCAGAAGGTGCCCGCTGCCGCGGCGACTGCCGCGAACGCTGACGCGGACGCCGCAGTCGGGGCCGAGGCCGTGCCGGGCCCGGCGCGCTGGGTCTGCCCGATGAATGACCAGCCACCCGCGGACGCGCCCGGGCGCTGCGCGGTCTGTGGCATGACCCTCATCCGCGACGGACAGCAGTCCGGCCACGAGGGATCGGAGCCGGGTGTCGCGGCCCGACTCCTCGCCGTGCCCGCCAGCGCGGTGCTCGACACGGGCCTGCGACAGATCGTGTGGGTCGAGCGCAAGCCAGGCCGCTACGCCGCCGCGGAGGTGCGCCTCGGTGCGCGTGCAGGCGACTTCTATCCGGTGCTCGACGGCTTGTCGGAAGGTGATCGCGTCGTGGTGCACGGCAACTTCCTGCTCGACAGCCAGGCGCAGATCGAGGGTCAACCAAGCCTGCTCTACCCGAACGGGCTCGAGCTGACGGGCGCCGGAGACGGCGCGCCATGATCGCGCGCTGGCTCATCTCCTTCAGCCTGCGCAACCCGCTGCTGGTCTGCCTGCTCGCGATCGGCACCGGGATCTGGGGCGTCTGGGCGCTGCACGAGGTGCCCGTCGACGCGATTCCCGACATCGGCGAGAAGCAGGTCATCGTCTTCGCCGACTGGGCCGGGCGCTCGCCGCAGGACGTCGAGGACCAGATCACGTATCCGCTCACTGCCGCGCTGCAGGGCACGCCGCAGGTGAAGACCATCCGCGGCATGTCGGGCTTCGGCTTCTCGATGGTCTTCGTGATCTTCGAGGATTCGGCGGATTACTACTGGGCGCGCACGCGCGTGCTGGAGCGGCTCTCGTCCGCGCAGCAGCGGCTGCCCGAGGGCGTCACGCCGGTGCTGGGCCCCGACGCCACCGCGCTCGGTCAGGTCTTCTGGTACACGCTGGAGGGCGAGGGTTTCTCGCTGCAGGAACTGCGTGCCGCGCAGGACTGGTTCGTGCGGCTGCAGCTGCAGGCCGTGCCCGGCGTGTCGGAAGTGGCCTCCGTCGGCGGCCACGTGCGCGAATATCAGATCGACGTGGATCCGGACAGGATGCGCGCCCAGCGCGTGACGCTGCCCGATGTCTTCGAGGCCGTGCGGCGCAGCAATCTCGACGTCGGCGCGCAGGTCGTGGAGAAGAACGGCGCGGAATTCCTCGTGCGCGGCGTGGGCTTCGTGAAGTCCGTGCGCGACCTGGAGGACATCGTCGTGCGCCAGGAGGGCGGCACGCCGCTCTACGTGCGCAACGTCGCGCGCGTCTCGCTGGGGCCGGAGTTCCGGCGCGGCGTGCTGAACAAGGCGGGCGTCGAGGCCGTGGGCGGCATCGTGCTGTGCCGCTTCGGCGCCAACCCGCGCGAGGTCATCGACGCCGTCCGGGCGCGCATCGCGCAACTGGAACCCGGGCTGCCGACCAGGGTGCTGCCGGACGGGAGCACCTCGCGCATGCGGATCGCCCCCTACTACGACCGCAGCGTCATCATCGACGAGACGATGGACACGCTCGGCGAGGCCATCACCGAGGAATTGCTCTTCGCCGGCGCGGTCGTGCTGCTCTTCCTGCTGCACCTGCGCGCGTCGATCTCGATCCTCTCCACGCTGCCCCTGTCGGTGGCCATCGCCTACATCGCGATGGAGCGACTCGGCGTGGGCTCCAACATCATGTCCATCGCGGGCCTCGCCATCGCCATCGGCGACGTGGCGGACATGGGCATCATCATGACGGAGAACATCTACCGTCACCTCGCGCAGCGGCGCGACGAGACCGCCACGCGCGAGGGCTACCTGCGGGTCGTCGAAGAGGCCGCGCACGAGGTCGGGCCCGCGATCCTCACCGCCGTCAGCAACACGGTGATTTCCTTCGTGCCCGTGTTCTTCCTGCAGGACCAGGAAGGCAAACTCTTCCAGCCGCTGGCCTATGCGAAGACCTTCGCGATCGCGGGCTCGGTCGTGCTCGCGCTCACCGTCGTGCCGGCGCTGGCGCTCGTCACGCTGCGCGACGTGTCGGTGACGCCCAGGACGCGCCGGCGCGCCACGCTGCTCGCAGGCATCGCGGCCGTGTTCGCGACGCGACTGCTTGCCGGATGCCTCGGCTTCACCGACGGCCCGCTCGGCTGGCCGACCTCCGTGGCCGCCGGCATCATCGTCGGCGCCGCCGTCTGGCGCATCACCGGCGAGAAGCTCCTGCCGATGGAGGCCAACGTCGTCAGCCGAGCGATCAACCGCACCTACGAACCATCGCTGCGCTGGGTGCTCGCCCACAAGCGGACGTTCATGGTGCTGCCTGCGCTGCTCGTGATCTTCGGCTTCGTGATCTGGCTCGGCTTCGCGACGATGCTCGCGCCCGTGCGCGCGGGGCTGTCGGCCATCGGCCTCGACCCGGGGCTCACGCGCCCGTGGGTCGCAGCGGCGCATGCCTTTCCGGGCCTGGGGCGCGAGTTCATGCCGCCGCTCGACGAGGGCAGCTTTCTCTCGATGCCGTCGCTGCTTCCCGCCGCGTCGCTGGACCAGGTGATGGAAGTGCTCGCGGTGCAGAACGCGCGACTCGCGCAGGTTCCCGAGGTGCTGGACGTCGTCGGCAAGGCGGGCCGCAGCGAGTCGGCGCTCGACCCCGCGCCGATCGGCATGATCGAGACCATCGTCACGCTGAAGCCGCCGTCGCAATGGCGGCGCGTGCACGAGGAGCGCTTCTGGTCGGGATGGCCCGGGTGGTTGCAGCCGCCGTTCCGCGCCGTGTGGCCCGACAGCCGCGCCATCGCGAAGTCCGAACTCCTGCTGGAACTGCAGCAGGCCTCCGCGATGCCGGGCGTGCTGCCCACGTGGTTGCAGCCCATCCAGACGCGGCTGGTCATGCTGTCGTCCGGTTTCCGCGCCATGATGGGCGTGAAGATCTTCGGGCCGGATCAAGCCGAGATCGAGCGCATCGGACTGGAGATCGAGCGCGTGCTGCGCGACGTGCCCGGCGCGGTGGACGTCGTCGCCGACCGCATCGTCGGCAAGCCGTACCTCGAGTTCGTGATCGACCGCGAAGCGGCCGCGCGCTACGGCGTGACCATCGAGGATGTCAACGACGTGATCGAGATCGCCATCGGCGGCGAGCGCACGACGACGACGGTCGAGGGTACGGCGCGCTTCCCGGTGCGGGTCCGCTACGCGCGCGAACTGCGCGACACGCTCGAGGCACTGCAGCGAGTGCTCATTCCCACCGCGTCCGGCGCGCAGGTGCCGCTCTCGACGGTGGCGACCCTGCACTACGAGGTCGGCCCGCAGGAGATCAAGAGCGAGAACACGGCGAAGGTCGGGTACGTCACGCTGAACACGCGCGACCGCGACGAGAT
Organism: Planctomycetota bacterium; assembly: GCA_038212275.1. Taxonomy (GTDB): domain Bacteria; phylum Planctomycetota; class B15-G4; order B15-G4; family B15-G4; genus JBBQUR01. The sequence goes on along the minus strand of JBBQUR010000003.1, from coordinate 227,609 downwards.
CTCGGTCGTCGAGGACGCGGACCGCGCCCTGCGCGCCGCCGTCGCGGACGGGCGCGTGCGGCTGCCGACCGGCTACTTCACCGTGTGGGGCGGACAGTTCGAGGCGCAGGTACGCGCCACGGCGCGGCTCGTGGTGCTCGTCCCCACCGTGCTCGGCGTCATGCTGCTCATGCTGTACATGGGCCTCGGGGCCTGGTGGCTCGCGGCCATCGTGTTCCTCGGCATCACCGTCTCGATGACGGGCGGCTTCCTGGCTCTGTGGCTCGCGGGCGTGAACCTGTCGGTGGCCGTGTGGGTCGGCATGATCGCGCTCATGGGAGTGGCCGACGACGACGCCGTCGTGATGCTCACCTACCAGGAGCAGGCCTTTGGCGAGGCTCGCACGGAGGGCCGCGCGCCGGCCAGCGTGGAACAGGTGCGCGACCTCGTGGTGCAGGCCGGGCTGCGGCGCATCCGGCCGTGCCTCATGACCACGGCGACGACGGTCATCGGCCTGATTCCCGTGTTTCTCGTGGATGGTCGCGGCAGCGACGTGATGCGGCCCATGGCCATCCCCTCCGTCGGTGGCATGGCGGTGCAGCTCATCACGCTGTTCATCGCGCCGTGCCTCTACTGCGCAGTCATGGAGCGACGGCTGCGCCGTGCGGCGCGGAGCGTCGGCAGCTGAGCGGCGACTCCCCGCGCTCCGTCACGCGCGCGGCATGACCTGCCGCTGGCGTGGAGTGATGACGTGGCGCACGATGGGAGTGCGCGTCGGCAAGCTCTGCCGCGGGACGCGCCGCTCCCCAGGTCGCGAGAAAGACTCATGCATGCCCTGCTCCTGCTGCTGGCCGCCGCTCTGTGTTCATTTCAGCTGCCCGGAGGGCAGGCCGCCGCGGTGGCTCCGCAGGCACAGGCACAGGCGCAGGCGCAGGCACAGGCCGTCGGACGATCGACCGCCGGCGAGGACCGCAACGCCGAGGCGGCCGCACGCATCGTGCAACTCGGGCGCACGGACAACCACGTCATGGCGCATCTCGACGGGCTGGTGAACGGCATCGGCCCGCGACTCACCGGCTCGAAGAGACTTCAACAGGCCGAGGAGTGGTCCGTGGAGCAGTTCCGCTCGTTCGGACTGGAGGCGCACCTCGAACCGTGGGGCGAGGTCGCCGTGGGCTTCGATCGAGGTTCCTCCAGCGGCGTGGCCTTCGTGCGCCCTCCCGAAGGCGGCGACTGGGTGGCCGAACCGCTGACGTTTCTCAGCTATGCGTGGACGCCGGGCACGAACGGCCCGCGCCGCGCCCCCGCCATTCTGGCCCCGCAGAAGGAGTCCGAGATCGAGGCAAGCACCGACGCGCTGCGCGGCTGCTGGGTCCTGTTCGAGGGATCGACCGGCGCGACGCGCGCCGTGCGCACCGCGCTCGAGAACCGCGCCGCCGAACTGTCGCTCGCAGGCTTCCTGCAGGCCGGCTCGGACGGCGACCTGCTCGTGATGAGCGGCCGCATGGCGGAGTCTCTCGAGGTGATGCCGAAGCTGCCGCGCATTGCCGTCCTGCGCAGCCAGTACCAGCCGCTGGTCGAGCGCGTGAAGGCCGGTGAACAGCTGGAGCTGCAGTTCGACATCGACAACCGGACGGTCGTCGGTCCGATCGTGCAGAACAACGTCATCGCGGATCTGCGCGGCAGCGAGCTGCCCGACGAATACGTGATCGTCGGCGGCCACCTGGACTCCTGGGACGGCGCCACCGGCACCACCGACAACGGAACGGGCGTCGCCACGGCGATGGAAGCGGCGCGCCTGCTCGCGGCCGCCGGCGCGCAGCCGCGACGCACGATCCGCTTCATGCTGTGGAGCGGCGAGGAGCAGGGCCTGCTCGGTTCGGAGGCGTGGGTCACGGCGCACCCCGAGGCCCTGCCCGCCATTTCTGCCGTGCTCGTTCACGATGGCGGGACGAACTACCTCTCGGGCCTCGGCATCACGCCGCGCATGCGCCCGCAGATGGAGACGGCCCTTGCACCCGTGGCGGCGTTCGTCGCCACCGCCGGCCAGGACTTCCGCTTCGACCTGCACGACGTGGACGGACTGGAAGTCGGCGGCGCGAGCGATCACTCCTCGTTCACTGAAGCCGGCGTGCCCGGCTTCTTCTGGGACCAGGCCGGCGATGCCGACTACAACCACACGCACCACACGCAGTTCGACACCTTCGACGCGGCGCGCGCCGACTACGAGGCCCACTCGTCCATCGTCATCGCGCTCGCCGCGCTCGGCCTCGCGGACCTGCCCGACCTGCTGAACCGCACGCACATGGTCGTGCAGCGCAGGCAGCTCGGCGTCTTCATTGCCGGGGACGGCGTGACCGTGCGCGAGGTCGTGCCGGGAGCGCAGGCCGCCGCACACGGAATCGAGCGCGGCGACACGCTCGTCTCCGTGAACGGCTCCCCCATCACGCCGGGCGCGCTCTCGGAGCAGCTCTCGACGGGAGAGCCGCACAAGCTGGTCGCATGGAAGCATGGCGATGAGGCCCGCTCGGCTCTCTTCGCGTGGGACCCGGGAGACCTCGATCGATCGCCCGAGCCCGCCACCCTGCACACGGCCGACGGTCTGCTGCTGCACGGTGACTGGTTCATGGGCGCCAGCGGCGCGCCGGCGGACGGCTCAGCCCTCGTGCTGCTCCACATGTACGGCAGCGAGCGCGGCGCATGGAACACGATGCGTGAGCCGCTGTATCGCGCCGGCATCGCCACGCTCGCGCTCGACCTGCGCGGCCACGGCGAGAGCGTGGATGCCGAAGGGCTGCTGGCGCCTCGCGTGGCGGCGCGCGATCCCGCGCTCTTCAACGCCATGGATCAGGACGTCGCGGCGGCGGTGGCCTGGCTGGAGCTGCGCGGCTACCCGCGTGAACGCATCGGCCTCATGGGAGCCAGCGTGGGTTGCTCCGTGGCCCTGCGCGCTGCCGTGAACGATGCCCAGCTCGCTGCGGTGGCCACGCTCACGCCCGGGACCGACTACCTGGGCGTCGACAGCCTGCAGGACATCAGCCGCTGGGACAGCCGTCCGCTGCTCATGGTCAGCAGCCGCGAGGAAGCCGGCGGCGGAGCGAGCGTGCTGGACGCAGCGTTGCGCGCGCGCGACCCGTGGACGGCCTCGGACCTCGTGCTGCTCGACCAGACCTCCATCCACGGCACGCGCATGTTCGGCGTCGTGCCCGGAGTCGAGCAGCGCCTGGCCGACTGGTGGAAGGCCGTCCTGCGCTGACCGGCGCGACGGCGTGGTAGCGGAGGAGGGACTTGAACCCCCGACATACGGATTATGGATCCGTCGCTCTAACCAACTGAGCTACTCCGCCGTCGCCGATCGGCGAGGGGGCGGAGAATAGCAGCGCCGCAACGCGACGAGCAAGGCCGCTTCACCCCGGCGCGGCGTCCCCGCGACGCGCTGCACGCGGCGCGAAGCATCGGGCCGACGCACCGCAGCGGGCCGGGTCTGCGCCGCGTCCAGCGAGACCGCGCGGGCGCGGGTTCCTGCGCGTGGCGCGCCGCAGGGCGCACGCCGCTCCCTCGTCCGTGGTGGCCGCGAGGCCGCCGAGCGGCTGCGACGTGGCGCCAGTCTCCACCCGCGCGTCCGGGCTCCCCGCGCCATCGGGCGAGGTCACGCGGAGGGACTGGCGTCCAGCGCCGTCCGGTCACCCGTCCCTGCCCGCTGGCCCGATGGCGCCAGGCCGGCACTCCGGTCCACGACGCAGCAAGCGGAGACTGGTCATGGCGACCTGACGGCCTCCCCCCGGCAGGCCAGCGGCGCTGCCGGAAAACGAGGGCGCCGGGTCCGGCAGCAGGACTGGCAACTGGCCCCGGCCAGGCCCCTCGGACACCCGGATCACCACCTCGGCAGGCTCAGAATCACTGTTTGGAGCCGGCCTCCTGCTCAAGGAGGCCTGAGCCGGAAGTCCTTTACGGAGGCGTCAAGTTCGCCGCGCCCCGCAACCGGAAACATTCCTGGCTCGCACGCGCAGGCTTTCTTCTCCCCGTCGTGCAAGACACCACAGCTTCGGCTAGTCTAGGCGCCGTCGACTGGGAAGTGATGGCCTCGGATTCGAACTGCCCGACGAACCGAACGCTGGCTCTTCCATCAACACGGTCGATAAGTCGTGAATATTCATTCAGCCGAGGTTGCGTGGATTCCGCGCATAAAACCTCCTCCCCCTTTTCCCGAAGAATCCTCGGCTGAATGATTTTCACTCTCTCGCGCGCCCGAGTGGTGCAGCGCGACGGTGCAACGAGGCGATCGCGATGGCCAGCGCATCCGTGGCGTCCGCTGCCGCCGAGACCTTGCGGGCCGCAGCCGTTCTCTCGCGCACCTCGGGGCCGAGCAGCACCCCGACCATGTGCGCAACCTGCTCCTTGGTGGCCTGACCGTTGCCCGTGACCGCCTTCTTAATCTCGGCGGGCGACAATTCGATGAGCGTGCGGCTCGCCGCTCCCACGGCAGCCATCACGGCCCCGCGCGCCTGACCGAGGACGACCAGAGACCGCGTGTTGACGCCGTGAAACACGCACTCGATCCCGACGCACTCCGGCCCGTACGATCGGAGCAGTTCCGCGACGGCGCCGTGGATCGCGGCGAGGCGCCTCTCCAGCGGCAGACCATCGCCGGGACGGATCACCCCCATGTCGCGCATCACCAGCGCCGTCCCGCGCTCCTCGATGAGTCCCCAGCCCGTGCGACGGCTGCCGGGATCGATGCCGAGGACGATCATGCCCGCATGCTACGGCACGGCACGGCGCGGAACAGCGCGGAACAGCGAATGAAGGCTGAGCGGGCGGCCCTCATCGTGGTGGCCGGAGGCACGGGCCACCGACTCGGCGCGGACCGGCACAAGGCCCTCGTGCCGTTGGCCGGGCGGCCGCTCGTCGAACACTGCCTTCGGACGCTGCTGGCGCTGCCTGAGCTGGATCCGGTGATTCTCGTGGGCCACCGCGACGATCGCGCGGCGCTTGCCGCGGTCATCGCGCGGCTTCCACGCCCCGTCACGCTGGTGGATGGCGGTGCGCGACGACAGGACTCGGTCGCCGCCGGCCTCGCCGCTCTGCCGCACACGACGCGTCTCGTGCTCGTTCACGACGCGGCCCGGCCCTTCGTGCCCGTCGACAGGATCGAGGCCCTCATCGCGAGCGCGCAGCGCACGGGAGCTGCACTGCTCGCGGTGCGCGTCGCCGACACCATCAAGGAGGCACGGCCTGGCGGCGACGCTCCGCTCGTCGAACGGACGCTTCCGCGCGACCGCCTCTGGGCTGCGCAGACGCCGCAGGCCTTCGCCTTCGCCGTGCTCGAACGGCTGCTCGCCGACGCCGCAGCGCGCGCCCTCAACGTGACGGATGAAGCCTCACTCTTCGAAGCGGCTGGACTGGAGGTCGCATTCGTGGAAGGATCGCGCCTCAACTTCAAGATCACGACGGGGGAAGACCTGGCCATGGCGCAGGCCTTGCTCGGTCAGCTCAGCGAAAGGAGTGACTGATGGCCATCTCGGACCTCGCCGTGGGGACCAGTTGCGACGTGCACCGATTCAAGGCAGGCATCCCGCTCATGCTCGGCGGCATCCACGTCCCGTTCGATCGGGGCATGGATGGGCACTCCGACGGTGACGTGCTGCTGCACGCCATCATGGACGCCGTGCTTTCGGCCGCGGACCTGCCCGATCTCGGCACGCTCTTTCCCGACTCCGACGACCGCAACCGCGGCCGTTCCAGCGTGGACATGACCCGCGAGGTCGCCCGGCGCGTGCGCATCGCCGGCACGCGCATCCTCAGCATCGACGCGGTGATCATGGCGGAGGAGCCCAGGATCTCGCCGCTCCGCGCCCAGATGCGCGAGTCCATTGCGGCCGCGCTCGACATCGAGGTGCGGCAGGTCAACGTGAAGGGCAAGACCTTCGAGAAGATGGGCCCGATCGGCCGGGCGGAAGGCATCGAGGCGCGCGCCGTCGCGCTCGTCGAGCGCGGCTACACCTTCACGCGCTGAGCGTGCGTGCCGGCGCCGGCCTGCCGGCGCGCGCGATCCTGCGCCGCGCCGTCAGCGGGCCGCGCCGTCAGCGGGCCGCGCAACCCGTTCGCCGAGCACCTGCTCGTAGAAGGCCGTGACGGCGGCGGCCTGGCGCTTCAGGTCGAAGCGGCGGCGCGCTGCATCGATGGCGCCGGCCCGCAGTCGTGCGCGCAGTTCACTGTCGGCAACCAGCCGGCGCAAGCCGCCGGCAAGTCCCTCGACCGACTCCTGCACCACGAAGCCCGAGCAGCCCTCCTCCACCATGTCGGGGAGTGGCGGGCGGGGCGAGACCAGAGCCGGCAGGCCCATCGCGGTCTGCTCGCGCAGCGCGCGGCAGGTGCCGTCGCTTCCCGGCACGAGGAAGAGGCACGCGTCGAGGGCGCACAGAGCCGCCGGATAGTCCTCGCCGGCCAGGTAGCCCGTCGTCAGGACGCTGCCCCCCAGCCCGCGCTGTTCCACCGGATCGAGCAGCAGCTGCCGGATCTGCGTGCCGCGCCCGATGACGACGAGCCGCAACTGCGGATACTCGGCAACGACGCGTGCGTGGGCCTCGATGAGCAGCTCGAAACGGCGGTGCGCCTGCACGCGCGCCACGATGCCCACCGCGACGTCCTCCGGTCCCAGTCCCAGCTTCGCGCGCGCCGCCGGGCGGTCCACGCGCGAGGGATCGAAGCGCTCCAGGTCGATGCCGCCTTCGATGAGTACGAGCGGCCGCGGGTGACCGTCCACCGAGATGCTGCGCGCGCTGCCGCCATAGCCGGCGAGCGTGCGATCGAAACCGCTGCGCGTGGTGACGATGACTCCGTCGAGCCTGCGGCGGGCCACCTGGCGCAGGCGCAGCGTGCAGGGCAGCCCTTCCGGGTCATAGGCGGTGCGCACCAGGCGGCCGATGTTCGTGCGACTCACCGCGTGCGACGCGATGCGATGGTCGTTGTCGAGATGCGCGTGCACGATGTCCGGCCGGAACTCCTGAAGCAGCGCCGACAAGCGCGCGATGTCGGCGCGATTGCTGCGCAGCCGCGCGTGCTTGCTGAGCACGAAGCCCTCGCGCGTGGCCAGGCCTCGGTCGCGCACATGCGGCAGGATGCGCGACGGCTGCCCGTCGGGCGAGTTGCCGCTGACGAAGAGCACCTCGTGCTCCGCGGCCTGCTTCCACGCCACGTTCAGCGCGGGCTCGGCGGGACCGGTCCACTTCCAATTGGCGAAGAGATGCAGGATCCGCACGGCGTGCCGCCCTCGAGTCGGGCGCGCACTTTAGCGTGTGTCACGTCGAGCGGCCACCGTCGCGGGATGACTTGCGCATTGCCGCGTCCACGCACGCGCGCGTTCCACGAGCGGTCCGCGCAGGCCCGGCACCGCCGCAAGTCGCTCAGGCGTTCCGAGGTCCGACCAGCCGCAGGGCGGCACGGAGAGCACATGCGCCCCGCCGCAGGCTTGCAGCACATCACGCGAGAAATCGTGGCTCGGGAGATCCGCATAGAAATCGGTCAGCCAGTCGGAGCGGTGAGGGCGCACGGACCTGTCCATCGCGCGCCGGAAGTCGCGCAGCAGGCCGGGCAGCGTGCGCTCGACCATGTGCACCAGCGACTCGGCCGAGGCCGTGAACATGAAGCTGCTCCAGAGCGCCCCCTCGCGCCACAGCCGGCCGGCGACTTCCGGCCCCGGCTTCTCCACGAAGGACACGACAGGTGCGCAGCGCCCCTGCGCTCCTCGCGCCGGGACGATCCAGCCGTAGCCGGTCTCCGCAGCATCGGCCTCGATGCCAAGCAGCACGGGGCGCCCGTCGTGCGCGCGGCTGTTGCGCACGGCCGCGAGCAGCTCGTGCTGCAGCACCGCTTCGTCGGCCACGTGGTGGTCGGATGGCAGCACGACAACCATCCCCCGCGGATCGCGGCGCAGGATGGAGAGCACCGGCAGCAGCACGCCCGCCGCGGTGCCGCGCGACGCCGGCTGCACGAGCACGTTGGATGGAGGCAGGTGCGCCAGTTCGTCGCGCCACCAGCGTGCGTGCCGAGCCGCGACGACGGACATGATGCGCGAGTCCGTCGTAAGCCCCTCGGCGCGATCGAGCGTGGTGCGCAGCAGCGAGCGGCGGCCGTCCACGGAGCAGAACTGCTTGGGAATTGCGACGCCGTCCGCTCCCGCGGTGATCGAGGCGAGCCGCGTGCCCTCACCCGCGGCGAGTACGACGACCCAGAGCCCACCCGGCGCGCAGGGAGATGTTGGCGGCAGCGGCGCCTCGCGGTCGCACGAACGGGAGACAAGTGACACGCGCTCGCCCTGCGCCTGGACCCTCATGTTCAGACTCCCTGACCGTCGGGCCACGTCGCAGACCCACCCGCCGACGCGCCGGAGACCACCCCCCGATGCAAGACCCGTGCCGCGAGCGCAGCCGGCCGCAGCCGACTCCTGCCGACTGCTCCCGACCGAGCCGCCGGTCAACCGGGTCGCGCGCTCCCGTGCCGATTCCAGCCTGCGCACGTGCAGATTCCGGGCCGGGCGCGAGCCGCTCCGGGGAGGCGCCGGCTTCTCCCGCCACTCGAGCGCGTCACCCGGCGACCGGTTTTTCCCGGCCGCCGCTGGAGAATGTCGCACCGCGCCGGTCACCGGAATGCCTGCAGCGCGGCGACCACTTGCCGCACCCCGCGCCGCTGCCTATGGTGTCGCCCCGTGCCACGAACGCGGCGCCCGGCCCTTCCAGGGCCCGGGTTTCGCGACACGCAGCGGGCGTAACTCAGTTGGCAGAGTGTCAGCTTCCCAAGCTGAATGTCGCCGGTTCGAACCCGGTCGCCCGCTCCATGCCGGCCATGCCCACCGCGCCGGCCATGCCCACCGCACAGGCCGAGCGCCCGCCGCCCGCCGGCCGAGCGAGCCCACCGGCCGCCGGCCGCGCCGCGCCGCGTCCTGGGCGAGGGTTCTCTCATGGAGACCGGCCTCGCTTCAGGGTGTGATGTGGGCATGCAGCCGCCCGGTGACAGCAAGGCCCGCCCCTCGCGCCAACCGGGCCTCGCCCTCGCGGCCGTTGCCGCACTCATTTATCTGGTGCTCGGCGCGTCGCTCGTGCCGTCAACGCTTTTTGGAGAGGACGTCGTGTCCCCGGCGGCCTTCTGGGCACAGAACGGCCCCTTCCCGACGGTGCTGCGCACGCGCGTGCCGCCCGGCATCAACCTGCTCTCCGACAACGTGAGCCAGTTCACGCCGTGGTTGCGCTACGCGGCCGACAGTCTCGCGCGGGACGGAAGCCTTCCGTTGTGGAAGAGCCTCGCGCTGTGCGGCGCGCCGTTCGTGGGCAACGGACAGTCCGCACTCTTCTTCCCGACGCACCTGCTCGGCGTGCTGCTCGGCGCGCCGGCGTGGTTCGGCACGGCGCAATCGCTGTTCACGCTGGTCGTGGGCGCACTCGGGGCCTTCCTGCTCGCCCGCCATCTGCGACTGACCTTTCCTGCTGCGCTGCTCGCGGGACTGGTCTTCGGCTTCGGCGGCTTCCAGGTCGTGTTCCTGCAGCACCCGCACACGCTTGTCTCGCTGCTGCTGCCGTGGTTGCTGCTGTGCGTGGACCGGCTGGTGTTCGCGCCCTGCGCAGGCCGCGTGGCCGCACTGGCCCTCGTCGCGGGGCTGCAGCACCTCGGCGGTCATCCCGAGACCACCGTCCAGTGTCAGCTCGCGGCCGTTGCGCTCGGCCTCGCGCGCGTCTGGTCGCTGCGAAGTGCGTCGAGCCATCCCGCTGCCGGCCGACGCATCGCCATGCTCCTCGGCGCGCTCGCACTGGGCGTGCTGCTCGGCGCGATCCAGAACCTGCCGCTGCTCGAGTACATCGCGCACAGCGACGGCCTGCGCCTCCGCGACCTGCGCGCCGACGCCGGACGCCCCATGGACATCACCTCGACGCTGGGCTTCGTGGCAGCGGTCGCGGTAGCGCTGAGCTGCGCCTGGCACGTCGCGCGCGGCAGTCACCGGCTGTGGCTCTCCGCCACGGGGCTGCTGCTCGCCACGCTCGTCGGCCTGCTCGCCGGGTTGCGCAGCGGCCTGACTCCCACGTGGATCGCGGTGCTGTGCCCCGACTGGTACGGCCCCGTGGACAATGCGCTCGGCCCCGTGAATTACGTGGAACTCAACGGAGCCTTCGCAGGAACCGCGCTGCCGCTCGCCCTTTTCGGGCTGCTCGCCGGCTGCCGCGCGACCACTCCTGCTTGCGCTGCGACGGATGTCCGCCGCGGCGTCACGCGCGCGGCCGGCATCGTGCTGCTCGTGGGCCTGCTCGCGCTCTTTCGCGCTCCGGGCCTGACGGAGCTGCTCTCCCTGCTGCCCGGACTGCGCCTCGCCGAGAACACGCGCCTTTCGCTGCTGGCGCTGCTGGCCACTGCCGTGCTCGCGGGCTTCGGCCTCGATGCGCTCGGCAAGGCCAGGCTGCGCCTGCGCCTGCGCCTTGCCTTGCTGCTCGGCGCGCTCCTGCTCGGCGCGTGGGGCGCACTCGCCTGGGGCGTGGCGGACGGCCGCATCGACAACACCAACATTCCCGACGGCGACAACGACTTCATCGTCCACGCGTTGCCCGCGGCCGAAGTCCGCACGCTGCTGCCCGACGCCTTGCTCGGCCCGATCTCGGCGGCGCTCGAGCAACTGCCGGGTCCGCAGAAGTCCTTCGCCGGGTGGTTCGTGGCGCCGACGGGACCCGCCGGCACCGCGGACGCCGCCCGCATCACCGGCGCGCGCCTGCTTTATTCGCGCGCCAACCGTTCCGTCGAGGCGCTCACCGTGCCGGCGCTGCGCGACGGCAACCCGGCGACTCCGTGGCTCACCGCCGATGGCACGCCGTTGCACGTCTTCCTCTCGGTGGTCCCCGCGGACGCGTTTCCACCGGAGATCTCGGCCGTGCGCCTGCGCCTCTCGCTGAGCGACGGACGCTCGTTGCGCTCGACGCCGTTGCGCTCGCCCGACGACCCCGGTGCAAGGAGCCTGCCCTTCCCGGCCCAGCCTGCGCCGGGGCCTGCGCACGCACAGCTTGCGCTGCTCGTGCTGTCGACACTCGTGCTGCTGGTGCTGCTCGACGCGCGCGGCTCGGTGCGCCTCGGCGCGCGCGCGCTGCTCATGGTCGCGTGCGGCGCAAGCCTGCTGCTGTTCACCGCCGGCATGCTGCCGCTGCTGCCCGCGTGGGCCTTCTATCCGCGCTCCGGTGCGCTCGAGGCGCTGTCCCGCCTCGGCGACGATGCGCGACTCTTCGCGATGCAGCCCGGCGACATGCCGGCCGAAGTCCCGGTCGCGTACGGCCTGCGTGACGTGCGCGGCTACGACGCCCTGCATCCGCTCCACACCGCACAACTGCTGCGGCGCGCCACGGATCATGCGCCGTGGGTCTCCTCGCTCGAGGCCCTGCCGACGCGCGCGGACATCGACCTGCGCCTGCTCGGCGTCATGGGCGTGCGTTGCATCGCCAACTGGAGCGACGCGCCCGGCGAGCTGCCCCGCATCCCCTTCCGCGACTCGCGCCAACTTCCCGCCTGGGCGCCGTTCGAGCTCGTGCAGAACCCGGACTTCCTGTCCCGCGCACGCTTGACGACCGGTCGCGTGGTCGAAGCCGACGACGAGCGCGCGCTGGACGCGCTGGCCACGCCGGACTTTCCGCACGCCACCACCATCGTGGCGGCCGACGGGGTGCCGTGCGCGGCCGCGGCCGGCACGGCCGGCGCGGCCGTGATCACCGCGGATCACGCCGACAGCGTGAGCATCGCGGTGCAGCCGGCCGTCCCCTGCACGCTCGTGCTGGCCGACACCTTCTTTCCCGGCTGGAAGGCCTTCGTGGACGGCGCCGAACGCCCCATCTCCCGCGTCAACGTCGCCTTCCGCGGCGTCGCGCTGGAGCCGGGCGACCGCACGGTGGTCTTCCGCTACGAACCGCTGTGGTTCCGGCTCGGTGCAGCGGCCAGCGCGGCGGGCGCCCTCGTGCTGCTGCTGCTTGCCCTGGTCGCCACGCGCCGTTGAGCGAGCGCGACGCCCGCTACCAGCCCGACTCGTTCATCGCCGGCGCGCTGATTTCGCTGCTGGCAGGCCTGGCCGCGGGCGTCACGCTCGTGCGCTCCCGCCGGCGACCGGCCGGCGCCGCGCCGCATGATGCCGGCAATGACCCGCGCGCCGCCGGCTGACAGCCCGTACAATCCCCGCCCCTCGCTCAGGACCGCCACGCGTGATACCCACCACGGACAGCAAGAGCCACCTGATCCCCGACTGCGCCGCGCGCCCGGGCGACGACCCCATCTTTTCGCTGAACGCCGAGGCGATGAAGCGCGCCGCGGCCGGCGAGTCCGTGCTGAACGCGACGCTGGGCGCGCTCATGGAAGACGACGGCTCGCTGGCCGTGATGCCCGTCGTGCAGGACGTGCTGACGCGCGTGCCGTTCAAGCGCAGTGCCGCCTATGCACCCATCGCCGGCGAAGCGCGCTTCCTGGCGGCCGTCATTCGCGACACCTTCGGCGCCTCGCCGCTCGTCGCGCAATCCGTCGCCGTCGCCACGCCGGGCGGCACCGGCGCGCTGCACCACGCCATCGTCAACTTCCTGGAGCCCGGGGAGGCGCTGCTCACCGCCAGCTATTTCTGGGGCCCGTACAAGACGCTTGCCCAGCACACGCGTCGGCGCGTCGACACCTTTCCGATGTTCAACGCGGCCGGGCAGTTCGACACGGTCTCCTTCGAGGAGGCGCTGCTGCGGCACATGAGCCATCAGGGCCGCGCGCTCGTGGTGCTCAACACGCCCTGCAACAACCCGACGGGCTACACGCTGGACGACCACGACTGGGCCGGCGTCACCGCCGCCGTGCGTCGCGCCGCGCAGCTCGGCCCCGTCAGCCTGCTGATCGACCTGGCCTACGCGAAGTTCGGCGCGGCCGGCTCGGACGGCTGGATCGCGCACGTGCAGTCGCTTGCCGGCGAGGCGCTGGTGCTCGTGGCATGGACGGCCTCCAAGGCCTTCACGCAGTACGGCGCGCGCGTCGGGGCGCTCATCGCGGCGCACCCGGAGGTCGACGCACGCACGCGGATCTTCAACGCGCTCTCGTTCTCGTGCCGCGGCACCTGGTCCAACTGCAATCACCTCGGCATGCTCGCCATCACCGACCTGCTCGAGACCCCCTCCCTGTGCGCCGTCGCCGACATCGAGCGCGACCGCCTGCGGACTCTGCTCGACGAACGAGTCTCCGCCTTCAACAGCGCAGCGCGCGCCGCCGGCCTGCGCTACCCGCGCTACGAAGGCGGCTTCTTCGTCACGGTCTTCGCTGCCGATCCCGAGCGCACCGCGGCAACGATGCGCGACCTGGGCGTCTTCGTGGTGCCGGTCGCAGGCGCCGTGCGCATCGCGCTGTGCAGCACGCCCGCGCGAGACGTGCCGCGGCTGGTTGACGCCCTGGCTCGCGGGGTGGCGGCAAAAGGCTGAGGCGCGATCGCGAGCGGGGCGCGGCTTCGCTGGGCCGGGAGCTGCCCCTTCGAGTCGAGGGGGTCGTCAGTCGCGTGGGACGTTGAGTGCGCGGGGCGGGAGGATTGTCCGGCGCTGCGCCCCTGAGGCAACGGGACGCGTCACGGTTCCGGGAGCGGCGCCCTTCGCGCCGGACAAACCTCCCGTCCCGCGCACACGCCGAGGCACGGGGTTCCGTGCCATGCGAGGGGGGCAGCTTCCGGCGGGCGCTTCGCTGCGCCTCACGCGTGGGCTTTTGGGGGAACGCATTCTCCGCCATGAGGTGGTGATGGACTCGCCATGCGGTCAAGCATCGTCTGAGCGGGGATGGGGAAGGCGCGATGCACGGCTGCGCGCTGTGCAAGCGTGCAAGCGTTCAAGGCTCGGCGCGTGACGCTCAGCACGAGATGCCGAGCGCGTGCCTCTCAACGCGTACTTCCCAGCAAGTGCTGCTCAGCGCGGGATGAACATGACGGGCGGCAGGCACAGAGAACGCGTCACGCCGTGGCGGAGACGGAACGCGTCAGCTGAAACGACTCGAAGTTGGGCAGCACGCGACTTCGCAGTGCTCACGCTCCGGCGGACCGCCGTCATTCGTCTGGGCCACCGCTCCGCCCGAGACACCGGCCGGGCGCGCTCGCCGTCCGAACGTTCAACCCCTGCCGGCGCGTGTCGGCGTCGTGAAGCGCAAGCGCCGGGAGTGCTGACCGCCTCGCCCGGCACGGAAAAGCCTGCCTCGGCGAGCGCGGGACGGGAGGTTTGTCCGGCGCGAAGGGCGCCGCTCCCGGAACCGTGACGCGTCCTGTCGCCCCAGGGGCGCAGCGCCGGACAATCCTCCCGCCCCGCGCACCCCCCGCCCCATGCGACTCACCCCTGCCTCGGCCCCAACGCGGTCAGCCCCCCCGGCGCGACCGCGAAACAAAGCCGCCCCTCAAGGCTTCCACTTCGCTCGGTCCTCAATGCGCTTCTTGTTGAGCTGAAACTCGAGCGACAGCTTGAAGTCCGACTTCAGCTGCTTGTAGAGCGGCTTGGCTGCTTCCTTGTCGCCCTTGTCCCAGAGCGCGTCGGCCTGCGCGAGCAGGTCGGCCGCGGTGACGGGCGGCGCCGCCTCGCCGGGCTTTTCGTCGCCCGCCGCCTTGTCGCCGGCTGCGGGAGTGTCCGTGCCGGGCGTGCCGCCGGGGGCCGGCTTGCTGCCACCGAGCAGCCCGCCGAGCGGTCCCAGCTTGTCGCCGAGCTTGGACTGCAGCTGCGACTGCAGCGCCTGCTCGGCGAGGCCTTGCAGCGCGGCCGTCCACTGCAGGTCGGGCTTGGCGACGCTGCCTCGCAGCGGAATGGAGAGCGACTGTCCCTTGAGCTCCTTGAGGAAGCCGTGCTTGGCGACGAGCGCGTCGGTGATCGGCACGCTCCAGTCCAGATCGAGCGACTGGTCGAGGCCGACCGAGCCGCTGAAGCTCGTGGCGAAGTCCTTGATGTTCCAGCCCCACGGCTCCGCGTAGCCGACGCGACCGTTCTTCACGACGAGCTTCACCGGCGCGAGCGTGAACTGCTGCGTGCCGGACACGCCGAGATTGCCGAGCATCTCGCCGAGCAGCGGCGAACTCGCGAGGTTGAGCGTGCCGAAGTCCAGCGTCGCGTTGCCCGAGAGTTTCTCGAGCGGCAGCGAGGCGAACAGGTCTGCGCCCGGCGCAGCGTGCGCGCCGCCTGCGCCGCCTGCGCCGCCGGCACCGGCGCCTGCTCCGGCTGCCGTCGCGGGGGTTGCTGCGGCGCTCGCGCTTGTCGGAGTCACCGCGGGCAGCGGCAGCACGGCGGGCCAGTCGAGCCGCAGCGAGCCACTGATCGCGCCCGACACCACGCCTGCCGACTGCCCTTCGCCCATCGCGAGCAGCGGGTGGACGCGCGCCAGGATGTCCGCCATTTCCTGCGAGATCCTGATGCCCTTGAGGCTGAGGTCCAGGTGCGTGCCGAGCGGCGCGGCGGCCGTGCCCTCCGGCCGCAGGTCGAAGAGGCCGTCGAGATCCGCACTGCCTTCGTTGAGCACGAGCTTGCCGAGCACGTGTGCGCGGCCGCCCGTCATGTCCATCGTCGTCGTGCCGGATGCGGTGAGGCCCGGCATCGAGAAGTTCCCGAGGCCGATGGTCGCGCCGGCGTTCAGCGCCGCGAGCAGCGCGGGCATGTCGCCGGAGGGCAGCGGGCCGTCCAGCGTGAACTGCAGCGGTTGCGGCGCGTCGCCCGTGACCCGACCCGGGAGCATCGGTCCGAGCAGCGCGCCGACGCGATCCGGCACCCAGGTGAAATCACCCTTGAGCTGTTCGGCGCGCGGCGTCGGGGAATTCAGCGCGAACAGCTTGCCGGTCAGTTTGCCCGACAGGAACGTGGATGCGATCTGCACGCGTGCAAGATCCACATCCATCGCGCCGGTCGCGACGGACGCGTCGACGTCGATGGCGACGTGCGGATCGGTGATGACGAGCGGCGCGTCGGGCGCGCCCGCTGCCGCGGCGCCGGAGGCCGCGCCGGCGACAGCAGCCGAACCGGCGCCGGGCGTCGCCGAGGCCGTGTCGGCCGGCGGGCGCGGGACGGTGAGCGACAGCGTGTCGATCGTCGTCGCGCTCTTGAGCACGAGCTGCCCCGCACTGCCCTTCAGCGTGCCATCCAGCGCGAGCGCGCCGCTTCCGGACCAGCCGGCCGGCAGCAAGGCGCCCAGATCCGCGAAGACGCGCTCGAGCTCCGAGCGCAGCGTGATGGCCACGTCCGCCGATGCGCTCTCCGGCGCCAGCACGCCGCCGAGAGTGCCGGTGACGGAGGCCTCGGCGGTGCGGCTCGCGAAGCGCGCGGTGCGCAGCGTCACGCTCTCGCGCCCTGGCGACAGGTCGGCCGTCGCATCGAGATCCACGGCAAGATCGCGCTGCGCGAGCGTCGTGACCGGCCGTCCCGCGGCCTCGTCGGCGGGCAGCGTGACCTGCAGTTCGCGGCAGGCGAGTCCGGCCTTCGCCACCAGGGCGCTCTGCGCCACGTCCGCATGGAACGTCCCCGTGAGCGTCTCCCCTCCCAGCGACAGGCCGCCGAGGAAGGCCGCGAGTCGCTCGCTCAGCTCGCGCGGCTGCAGCGTGAAATCCGCCTGCACGCCGGCCTGCAGTCCGGCTGGAATCGGGCTGACCACCGCATGGGCGTCGAGGGCCGCGAGGGACACGGGCTGTGCGTAGCCCGAGGCGTGACCGTCGGCCTTGAGCGTGAGGCCCGGCGCCTTCAGCGAGAGCGACGTGAGCGTCGCCTTGCCGGTGCTGCTCGTGTCGGCGGAGAGGTCCGCGGCGAGCACGAGCTCCACGTCCTTCAGCGGCAGCGCCTTTCCGTTGCTGACGTAACCGTCCAGCGTGACGCCGTGCAGCCCGAGCTGCGGCGTGGCGTGCGTGAGCGTGCCGCTCGTGTCGGCCTTCAACGTGAGGTCCCAGCTACCCGCGGCGCGTGCGGCGGCAAGTTCCGGCACGAAGGCCGCGAGCAGCGCGCGCGCCGGCTCGACATCGCCGGCAAAGCGGACGTCCGCCTGCACGGCGAGGCCCTTGTCCGGCTGCGAAAGATTGGCGACGGACAGACTCCCGCCGCCGCTGGCCACGCCCGATTGCAGCGCGAGCTCGGGCAGGTCGAAGGTGCCGCGTACGCCGTCCCACGCGCCGCGCGCCGTCAGCGTGAGTCCCGGCAGTTCCTTGTCCGCCGCGTGTGACGGCCCCGCCTGCAGCTTCAGCGACTTGAGCTCGAGCGTCTGCGCGAGCGCATCGAAGGAGAGGTCGCTGTCCAGCGCGATGCCGCTGAGCGACAGGGTCTCGGCCTCGGCGGCGCCGCCGCGCAGCGTGAGCGCCGGAGCCCGCACCGTTGCGACGACGTCCATCCGCGAGGCCTGCACCTGCAGCGTCGTGTCGACGCTCACGTCCTGGCCGTCCAGCAAGGCGCCGTCGAGCAGGCCGGCGAACTGGCTGCTTGCGACGCCGGGCTTCAGGCGCAGCGCAAGCTTGATGCTGCCGGCGCGGCGCGCCTCATCGAAGGCCTCCGTGATCTTCCCGCTTCCGTCGAGCTCCGCGAAGGTCGAGCGCAGCGTCATGCTCGACAACTCGAAGGCGCCGCCGGGCGAGAGATCGATGCGCTCAGCCTGCGTGAAGTGCAGGTCCAGCGGCCCGACGCTGCGCGCCACCGCGCCCGCCGCCGCTTCCTCCGCGGAGCGCGGCACGCTGAGGCGCAGGCCCGCCAATTCCACGGAGCTCACGACATCCACCAGGCGACCGGTCGTGGACGCGCTGGCCTTCACGTGCACCGTGCCGCCGAAGGACGTCGCGCCCGGATCCATGAAGTGTCCGAGCGTGCCGGCGAGCCGGTCGAGGTCCGCGTCGAGCAGCAACTCGCTGTCCGCGACGGAGAGCTTGCCGGCATCGAAGGCCGCGCCGTCGACGGGCAACCCCGACACGGAGCCGTGCGCGGAGGCCTGCACCGGGCCGGCCTTCAGCGTCATCCGCGACAACTCGAAGCGTCCCGCGGCGAGGTCCATGCGGCCATCGAGTGCCGCGGCGAGCGAGGTCAGCTCGCCCAGATCCAGCGGCTGGCCGCGCTCGTCACGCGCCGCGACATCCTTCAGCGTGAGTTCGGACGTGAGGGCGAGACTCGACAGCGACGCCGCGCCGAAGCCCGCCTCCACCGTGCTCTTGATCGCGAGCGTCGCGCCGACATCGAGTCCGGGCTTCAATCCCAGCGGCTCGCGCAGCAGCGCGAGCAGAGCGCCGAGCCGGCTGTCCACCGCCAGCTTGCCCGACAGCGAACCGCCCGGCGTCGCGAGCCGCTGCGTGGTGCCGTCCCAGCGCACCGCGAGCACGTCGCCGGCGCGCAGCTCCAGCAGCTGAACGCCGCTGCCTTCACCATCCACCGAGGCCGTTGCGGCGAGCACGAGCGAGGGCAGGTCCAGCGGCGGGCTGTCGGCGGCGCCGCCCTGCAGGTGCAGCCCGTCGGCGCGGATTTCGGTCTTTCCGTTGACCAGGCCGAGTCCCTGCACGGTCCAGTGGCCGCTGCCGGCGAGCGTGCCGCGCAGGTCGCGCACCGCGCCGCTCGCCGCCGTGTCGAGTGCAGGTTGCAGCGCCGCCAGCGCGAGGTTTTCCAGCGCATAGTCGAGGGTCGCCGCGATCTGCTGCGGATCGATGCGACCGCCGTGCGCGAGCGTGACGCTGCCGTCCGCCCGCAGCGCCCCCGCCGCTCCGAAAGGCCCGGCAGGCCCGGCAGGCCCGGTGAGCTGTGCACCGAGCGCGAAGGTGGCGGGCTGCTCGAGACCCGGAAGGTCGAACTTCAGGTTCAGCTTGTCCAGCTGCGTCGTCCGACCATCGGGCGCGTGCACGATGACGGTCGCATTCTCGACCAGCACGTGCGCACCGACATCGGGCAGCGGGCCGGCGAGGGTGTCGCCGCCGTCGCCGCTCGCCGCATGGCCTGCGGTGTCCTCCGCGCCGCTGCCCGTGCGCGTGCGGCTGGCGCCGCGTGCGTCGGACGTGCGGTCGGCGGCGCCGACGGGCGCCGTGCGCGGCAGCGCGGCCAGATTGAGCCGGCCGTCCGCGAGCTGGCGCACGTGCAGCACCACGCCACGCAGCGCGACATCCGCTCGGTACTTCCCGGAGATCGCGCCCAGCACGTCGGCCTGCACGTCCAGGTCGGCGAGCGTCAGCACGGGCTGGCCCTCCGTGTCGGCGAGCGCGAAGTCGCGCATCTGCACGTGGCCGCCGAGACTCAGCGACAGGTCGCCGACGGAGGCCGTCGCGTGGAGCGAGTCGGCCACGGCGGACTCGATCCGGCCCCGCGCGACGCTCGCCGCGATGATCGGCGCGATGAGCACGATCACGATCAGCAGCACGACGAGCCCACCCACCACGAACGGCCAGCGACGACGCCTGCCGCCGGCGCCCGCGCGGTCTTCACGACGAGGAGAGTCGGCAGCGGTGCTGCCCGGGGTCGGGTGGTTGCGTGTCATGGCGAGTCTCGCGGCCGGCAGGATTCGGGCCCCGAGAATAGCCGTTCGTGCCGCCCCTCTGCCGTCGGCAGCTCAGTCGCCGTCGGACGCAGCTCCCGGCGCCGGCGACGATGCGAGTTCCTTCAAGCGGCTGCCCGGCACCCCGGCCAGCCGGCCAAGCATCGGCAGGTCGCGCTCGAACCAGCGCGCGATGAGCGTGCTGCCGGTGCGCGCCTGCAGCGCGGCCAGCGCGGACACGCCCTCCTCGAAGCCGGCGCGATCGTTCAGCTCCGCGCTGGCAGCCAGCAGGTTGAACCACGGCACCGGGTCGTCGGGAGATCGGACGGCGGCCGCGCGCGCCAGCGGCACGACCTCCGCGTAGCGTCCCTGCCGCAGCAGGGCGAAGGCGAGGTTCACGTCGGCCATGTGCAGCACGTCGGGCCGCTCGCTCTTCCGTGCGAGCAGCTCGCGCAGCAGGGCCTCGGCGCGCGCGGGCTGCCGCGCGTGAATTGCGTACAGGGCGAGGGCGAGCTGCTGCCGGCCCGAATCGCCCTCGAGGCGTGCGAGGATCGCGAGGCACTTGTCCGCATCGGCCAGCGCCGCGGGCGCCTCGGGGCGGCGGCGCGCCACGGAGGCCAGATCCGGCGGCTCGTCCACACCGGCGAGGCACTCGGACATCGTGGTCAACTCGCCGGAGATCGCTTCGGGCGTGCGCGGCTCGTCGTGCAGCAGCGTGCGCACGGAGAAGTCCGGCAGTGCCGCGAGGCAGGCCTTGGTCATTTCGTACACGAGGTCGGCGAGCTTCTCGCGGCCCGCGGCGCGGAAGCGCGCGTACAGGCCGTCGAGCAAGTCGGCGGCGGACTGCGGGCGGCCCTCGCCCGTGAGGTAGCCGAGGGCCTCGCGGACAAGAGGCCGTTCCTTTTCATCGTCGTCGCTCATGTCACCTCCGATCGGCGCCCGCGGGGTTCGCTGTCATCGGCGATCAGCAGCGTCGCGGCCATCCTCCGCATGAGTCGCGCACGCGCGCGGCGCAGCACGCAGCCGACCTGATTGGACGGCAGCGACAGCGCCTCCGCGAGCGCCTCGTAGCTCAACCCGTCGACCTCGCGCAGCAGCAGGGCCTGGCGGTCGCGCGCCGAGAGCCTGTGAAAGCTCTGGCCGACGACGACGAGCAGGAACATGCCGAGCCGCGCCACGCCCCGCGCCTGCTCGCGCTCATCGGCCTCGCACGACGGGTCGGCCGACTGGGCCAGCGTCGCGTGGAAGCTGAGGTTGCGGCGCCAGGCGCGCGCGCTCTGGCGCAGCTGGTTGCGGGCGTCGTTGCGCATGGCGGTGTGCGCGAGCCCGAGAAAGTGCCGCACCCTGGGCTGCGGGCGGCGGACGTCGGTGAAGAGGTGGGTCATGAATCCGGCGACCAGGTCTTCGGGATCGACGGCCACCGCGAGCTGCCGGCAGATCTGCCGGGCAATCTCGCGCAGGCGGCGATGGGCCAGCTCGAAGAGCAGCGCCAGCGCCTCCACATCGTTGTCGCTGCGAAAGCGCTCGGTCAGGAAGCAGGCCACCTCATCGAGGTGCAGGTCGTCGCGCGGATCGAAATGGAGCAGGCACGGCAATGCCTCGGAACCGGGCAGGCAAGCCACGCGCTGTGCCAGGAGCGAGGGATCCACGCTCATGTCTCCATGCGCCGGTGCCGTCCCCGCGGGCTGGGGTTCGGGTGGTGTCGGGTGCGGCCGGCTGGCTCGACCGGCCGTCCTCCGGTGCCGAGGAGGCGGAGGCTGGCGGAGCGGTCGCACGATACCTCTGCCGCGCGAACAGCGGGCAAGTTTCCCGCCGCGCCCCCGGCGCTGAGCGCGGCCCGGCGTCGTGCGGAGACACCTGCCTCATGAGCCGACCACGCTCGACACGCCCGGCCTCGACGGGTGTGTGATGTTGAGGCAGTGCCTGCACATCACACATCCGCCGACATCCGCCGACATCCGCGGGTCTGCCAATATGTGGCCCTGTTGGAATGTGACATTGCCCGTGTGCGGGTCCGCCGGTGTGCGGCCGAGCCGGGTCAGGCTCGGAGGGCTTCCGGGAGGGCGGCGGCCAGTGCCTCGTACTGGGCTGGTGCGTTGTGGAGCTGCGCGGAGATGCGGAGCAGGCGTTTGCCGGCGCGTGGCCAGGTGAAGACAGGCACCTCGATGCCGTGCCGTTCCCACAGCCGGAGCTGCACGGGGTCCAGGAAGAGCGGTCCGACAGGTGCGGAGCCCCGCGCGTCGGGCAAGGGCACGCTCGCCAGCGAGCCGAGCATCGCATCGGGCGCCGGCGCCGGGATGCCGAGCGCGCGGCACAGCGCATCGCGGCCCGCGAGCACCAGCGCGTGATTGGCCGCCATCACCGCGGGCCAGCCGCCGGGGAGCATCCCGGACATGGCTGTCATGACGTCGCGCAACGCGAGGCGCGCGGACGGGTCGTCGGTGCCGGTCCAGCCGAATTCAAGCTGAAAACGGCTGCGATCGGTGCGCGGCGCGGTGGCGCCGTGGCTGATGACCAGCGGACGCACGCCGGCCTGCCGGTCGCGCCGCACGTGCAGCAGCGCGACGCCTTTCGGCGCGCACATCCACTTGTGGCAGTTGCCGGTGTAGTACGCGGCGCCCAGCGCGCGGAGGTCCAGAGGCAGCATGCCGGGCGCGTGCGCTCCATCGACGAGGCAATCCACGCCGCGAGCCTGAAGCTCGGGCACGAGGCGCTCCATCGGGAGCACCAGGCCGGTCGGGCTGGTGACGTGATCGAGCAGCGCCAGGCGTGTGCGCGGCGTGACCGCCGCCAGCACGGCCGCCACGGCCTGCTCGGCGGACGCGATCGGAAACGGCACCGCAGCGACGACGACGCGCGCCCCCGCGGCGGCCGCGACCACCTCGAGCGCATTGCGGCACGCGCCGTAGGCCTGGCTGGTGGTGAGCAGCTCATCGCCGGGCTCCAGCCGCAGCGAGCGCAGCACGGTGTTCACGCCGGTCGTGGCGTTGTTCACGAGGACGAGATCCTCGGGGTCGGCCCCGACGAACGCCGCCAGCTCCGCGCGCACGCCGTCGAGCAACGGCTCCAGCTCCCGCGCCATGAAGAGCACCGGCTCCGACTCGAGTCGGTCCTGCCAGCGGCGCTGCGCGGCAAGCACCACCTTCGGGCACGCACCGTAGGATCCGTGATTCAGGAACGTGACGTCCGGATCGAGACCCCAGTGCGCGGCGAGCGGTGAGGGCGCGGCCCTGCGGGCGGACGAGACAGATGGCATCGCGATTCCTCGGAGAAAGGCTCGCAGCCCGGGGGCCGCAGCCGGCGCCTGACCTGTCCCGAGTGTTGCCGGAATGCCGGCGCGATTCCACGCGGGATGGAGTCCGGCCGTCCCCTCCAAGCTCGTCGCCAGCCCTCGCCTGCCCCCCAGTGTGCTAAGCTGCCGCCTTCGTCGGCGCTCAGGGTGCCGGCCATCGTCCGCACCTGCCTTCTTCCTTCTTCTTCATCGGAGTCCCTCGCATGCTTCGCAAGCTTGCCGTCTGCGCCAGCCTCGTGCTCGCCCTCACCATGACCAGCTGCACCAGCTCCAGCACGTCCGCTGCAGAGGAGTCCTCGGTCGGCTTCGATGCCTCCGCCAAGGCCTGCGAGAAGTCCGGCGAGTGCACGGCTGAACAGGCCGCCCACTGCACCAAGGACGAGGCCGCGAACTGCGAGAAGCCGGCTGCCGGCTCCTGCTGCGACAAGGAAGCTCCGAAGAACTGAGCCTGCTGGCCAACCGCTGGTCGGTCGCTCCGCGGCCTGACCTCCGGCGCCACCGACAGGGGCGCGGATCCGACACAGGGTCCGCGCCCCTGCCTCGTTCTGGCATCGGGCACGCGGCTCGTGCTATGCAGACGCGCCCGGCCGGGCGCACTCGTGGCTCACCGCCGCGGAGAGCCCCATCCGCCCCTGGATCGCCGCGCCATGAAAACCTCGCCCGACATCCTCGCCGCGCTCCAGCACGTGCTCACGATGGAGCTCACCGGCATCAACCAGTACTTCCTCCATTCCAAGATGGCGAAGGCCTGGGGCTACGGGCGCGTGGCAAAGTTCGAGTGGGACGAGTCGATGGACGAGATGCGGCACGCCGACAAGCTCATCGACCGCATCCTGTTCTTCGACGGCGCCCCGAACATGTCGAAGTACGAGAAGATCGCCGTCGGCAAGGACGTGAAGGCGATGCTCGCCTCCGACCTCGCGCTGGAATACCGCGCCATCGACGTGCTCAAGGAGTCGCTGGCCGCGTGCTTCCAGCACAACGACCACGGCACGCGCGAACTCTTCGAGCACATCCTCGTGGACGAAGAGGAGCACATCGACTGGCTCGAGACGCAGCTGGCCAAGATCGAGGAGCTGGGCCTGCCGCAGTGGCTTGCCCACCAGCAGTTCGAGGACGAGAAGAGCTGACCGCCCGACCTCGCCGCGGGCCTCGCCGCGGCGCCAGGCACCGATCCCGTTCCCTTTCATTCCCGATTCATCACCGACAACTTCAGGAGAGAAGACCATGGCCGTGCTCGTGACCAAGGAAGCCCCCGATTTCACCGCCACCGCACTCATGCCGGACGGCAGCTTCAAGGCCGACTTCAAGCTCAGCGACTACCGCGGCAAGAACGTCGTGCTCTTCTTCTACCCGCTCGACTTCACCTTCGTGTGCCCGTCCGAGATCATCGCGTTCCACCATCGCGCGGGCGAGTTCAAGTCGCGCAACACGCAGGTCATCGGCTGCTCCGTGGACAGCCACTTCACGCACCTCGCGTGGAGCAACACCGCGATCGAGAACGGCGGCATCGGCAAGCTCGACTACCCGCTCGTCGCGGACCTGAACAAGACCATCGCCGCGAAGTACGACGTCCTCATCGGCAACTCCTGCGTGACCGACACGGACGGCACGAGCCACTACGCGCTGGGCGGCGCCGTCGCGCTGCGCGGCAGTTTCCTCATCGACACCAAGGGCATCGTGCGCCACCAGGTGGTGAACGACCTGCCGCTGGGCCGCAACATCGACGAGATGCTGCGCATGGTCGACGCGCTGGACTTCCACACCAAGCATGGCGAGGTCTGCCCGGCCGGCTGGGACAAGTCCAAGAAGGGAATGAAGGCCAGCAAGGAAGGCGTCGCGGCGTACCTCAAGGAAAACGCGGGCGCGCTGTGAGCGACGGCCCCTCGAACGACGGCGCCCCGGGCGCCGGGCGATCCGAGAGCGCGCCGCCGTCCCTGCAGGGGGCGGCGGCGCGCGGCCATTCCGGAGCCAAACTGACGCATGTCTGCCTCGTGCGGCACGGCGAAGTGGCCGCCGCGCACAAGGGCAGGCTCTACGGCGGCACGGAAGTTCCGCTCTCGGAGCACGGCGTGCAGGCCAGCCTGCTGCTCGCGGCGGAGCTGGCGCGCGGCGCACCGGAGCGCGTCTACAGCAGCCCGCTGTCGCGCGCCGCGCTCCTGGCGCAGGCGCTTGCGGAACACAGCGGCGCGCCGCTGGTCCTCGATCCCGCCTTCCGCGAAATGCACCGCGGCCTCTGGACGCACCTCACGAAGGCCGAAGTCGAGGCGCGCTGGCCCGGCGCACTCGCCCTCTCGATCGCCGATCCGGAGCAGCACGCCGCTCCCGAGGGCGAGCGCGAGAGCGCCTTCACCGCACGCGTTCACGAAGCGCTCGAGCGCGTGCTGGCGGCGGACGCAGGCCGCCGCGTCGTCGTCGTGACCCACGCCCACGTCGTGCGCGTCATCATGCGCCGACTCCTCGGCTGGGACGCGCCGACCTCCATGTCGCGCTTCGTCCCCTATCACGGCGTGGTCGAGCTGGCCTTCGACGGAAGCGGCGCCGGCCGCGTCCTCTCCGCGCCGCCGGGCATCACGCAGGACGCGCTCATCCATCGGTAGAGCGTCGCCGTGCGTACACTGCGGCGCATGCAGCTGCCACGACGCCTTCGACCGATCGTGCTGAGCATGGTGTATTCCATGGCGCATTCCATGGCACTGCTGATGGCGCTGCTGGCTGCGACGGCCGGCGCCCAGACGCCGCCCGCAACGCAGGCCGGAGCTCCGGAGCGGGTCAGCTCGGCGACGTCCGAGTTGGCGACGTCCGCGCCGGTGCAAGCCGCGCCGGTGCAGGCCGCGCCGGTGCAGGCCGCGCCGAGGCCGCGCCTGCTCGTGCTCGTGAGCATCGACCAGTGCCGCGCGGAATACGTGCAGCGCTTCCTGCCGCTGCTGCCCGAGGGCGGCTTCCGGCGCCTGCTCGCGGAGGGCGCGGTGTTTCCGGACGCGGCGCACCTGCACACCGTCACGTCCACGGCGCCGGGGCATGCGGCCATCGCCACTGGCTGCTTGCCCGCGCGCGCCGGCATCCCGGAAAACGAATTCCTGCAGGACGGCGTGCACACCTACTGCGTGGCCGATCCGGACGCAACGCTCGTCGGCTCGCTGCCCGGCCTGCGCCCCGCCGGCGTCTCCGCGCGCCGCCTCGAACGCCCGACGCTCGGCGACCTGCTGAAAGCGCACTTCGGCCGCGAGGCGCTCGTCGTCAGCTTCGCGTGGAAGGACCGCGCGGCGCTGCTCATGGGCGGCCACGACAGCGACGGCAGTTACTGGATCGAGTCCGAAAACGGCAGCTGGGTGACGACGAGCGCGCTGCGGCCCGCGCTGCCGCGCTGGCTCGTCGCGCTCAACGCGCGCGGCGACCTCGCCTCGGCCTCCGACAGCGTGTGGGAGCGCACGCTCGACGAGCAGCGGGCGACGGAGTTCTCGGGCATCGACGATGCGCCCGGCGAGTCCTTCGATCCGGGCACGCGCCCCGTCTTCCCGCATCAGATGCCGCACGCGGAGCCGGCGTCGCGCGGCGGCTCGCTGCGGCCGCTGTGCCGGCTGCTCGCCGGCACGCCCGCCGCCGACCTCGAGGTGCTCGCCGCCGTGCGCGAGGCGCTGGCGCACGAGCCTCTCGGCCGCGACGACACGCCCGACCTGCTCTGCGTCGGCTTCTCCGGGCTGGACTACACCGGCCACGACTTCGGCCCGCGCAGCCAGGAAGTGCTGGAGATGTTCCTCGCGCTGGACCGCCGCCTCGCGGAACTCATGGCGCTGCTCGACGAAGACGTGGGCGCCGGCCGCTGGACGCTCGCGCTCACGTCCGACCACGGCGTCGGCGACCTGCCCGAACAAAGCGGCAGCCTGCGCATGACGCAGGAGGAGCTGCGCGCGCGGCTCGAAGCGGCGCTGCAGCTCGTGCTCGGCGCGCCGCCCGCACTCATGCCTGCGGTGATGCCCGGCGACGCCGGCGGTGCGCCGCCCGTCGAGTCCGCCGGCACCATCGCCGATGCCACGGGCGCCGATGCGACGGGTGCCGATGCCGCTGGCGCCAGCGCCGATGCCGCCGCCCCCTCGCGCCACTGGATCTCCGCGCTGCTCAAGCCGTCGGTGTGGATCGATCGCGACGCCTGCCTCGCCTCGGGGCACAGCGTGGCGGAGCTTGCGGACGCCGTCGCCTATGAGTTGTCGGCCCTGCCCGGCATCGAGCTGGCCGCGACGCGCGCGGAACTGGCCGCGGCGCTCGCCGATGACGGCGCGAATCCCGACCTGCGCGCGCTGGCCGCCGACGTCCATCCGACGCGCTCCGGCGACGTGCTGTTCCTGGTGACGCACGGCACGCTGCTGGCGCGCGACGTGGCCGCCGACCACGGCACCCACCATCCCGAAGACCGCGACGTGCCGCTCATCTTCTACGGCGCCGGCATCGCGCCGGGCATCCGCCCCGGCCCCGCTGCACCGATGGACATCGCGCCCACGCTGGCGTCGCTCGTCGGGCTGATTCCGGCGGGCGGCGCGGGAGACGCCGGCAAGCACGACAAAGGCAATCAAGGCCCGCTCGGCATGGATGGACACGTGCTTCAGTCAGCGCTCACCGACGCTTCTTCCCCCGGTCGGGCGCCGTCCGGGGAAGTCTCATCCCCCGCTGTCGGCGGCCACTGACGCGGAAGGCACTGCTCCTCGCGGACTGCGCCCCGTTCAACTCCTCGGGATCATCTCCGCCGAAGAGCAGTGACTCCTCCTGGAAAGACAGCGCCTTTCGCAGGTCCTCGTGACGCTCCGCGAACTCTGAGCGCGCGCTGGCCAACGCCGGGAGATCCTCGCTCCTGCAGGACGGGCAGCAGCCGCGGACGGCGATCGCGTCCATTCCAAACAGCAACGCGCGTGTCCTCAGCGCGGCGTGTCGGCGCCCTGTGATGCGCGTGCGGCGACGGCTGCGGCCACGGAATCGATCCATTCCTTCAGGAGCGGACCGATCAGCGCGTTGCCGTTGGAGCCGTTCGTCAGGATCACGATGGCGTCGCCGCTGGCGGGAGCGAGCGTCAGCTGCGCCATCCAGCCTTGATTCGCGCCGCCGTGGCCGACGAGGCGCAGGCCGCGCTCGTCGCGCACGTCGTAGCCGAGGCCCCAGTTGGCAGCAGGCGGCGAGGGGGACTGCATCAACTCGATGGTCTCGGGCTTCAGCACGTGCGCGGCGTCGTTCGCACGGAAGTGCGTCATGCCGGCGCAGGCGAACTGCGCGAGGTCGGCCGCCGTGGTCTGGAAGCCTGCGGCCGCCAGCTCGGGAAAGCAGGGTCCACCGCGCGGCAGAGGCTTGCCGTCCTCGTCGTAGGGCGTGGCGGAGTGCGCGAGGACCTCGGGCGTCCAGCCATAAGCCGAATGGGTCATGCCGAGCGGCCCGAGCACGGTGGCCTGCATGAAGGGCGCGAAGGGGAGACCGCTCGCCTCTTCCACGAGGAGTTGCGCGATCGTGTATCCACCACCCGAGTACTGCCACGTCGTGCCGGGCTCGAGCTCGATGTGCACGGCGCCCGCGCCATGCGTGTCGCCGCCGAGGGAGGCCTCCAGCGACGGCAGTTCGGCGGGCGGCCAGAAGCCCGGGTAGCCGTGAAGCGAGAGCCCCGCCGTGTGCGAGAGCAGGCGGCGCAGGGTCACGCCGCGCGCGTCGAACTCCGACGTCGGCAGCTGCCAGCGCTTCGGCACGACCGGAGTGTCGAGTGACAGCTTGCCGTCCTCGACCAGCTTCATCACGCCCCACGCCGCGACCGTCTTCGAGATCGAGCCGATGTTGAAGACCGTCTCGGCGGTGACTTCCTGCTCCTGCTCGATGTCCGCCCAGCCGCAGCACTGCACCCACGCGAGTTTTCCCTCCCGCACCACCGCCACGGCCACGCCCGGCACCTGATGCTGCTCGCAGAGTTCCCAGCCGAGCTTCTCGATGCGTTCGCGCAAGGCATCCGGCTGCGGCGCGACCGCAGCACGCTGCAGGACGTCGCCCGCGCACACCGTGACCTGCAGCATGCCGACAGCCAGCAAGGTGAAGAGACGTTCGATGGTCTTCATGACGAAGGATTCTCCCGTGGCGGCAGCCACTCATCAGCGCGTGCGCCTTGCGTGTCGGAAGCTTCGCACACCTTCCATCTGCAGGTCGCGAATTCAGGGCGGCGGCGGCCGCGGGCCGTGCCTGCGGCAGCTCGACCGCGACGTTGGTCGTGAGCCGGCCGCCCTTCGGGCCGAACCCGTCCAGCACGAGCGCCTGGAGATGCACCGTGCATCGGAGCAGCACGGCATCGTCGGGAACCGGGATCGACTGCGAAGCGATCGTGTCCGGCGGACGCCCTCCTGGTGCACCACAGGCGATCTTCCACCGCGTGGCGCGCGTGTCCGGTGTGGAGGACGAAGCGGCGGCCCGGTCACGGGTGGAGAAACGCTGCGGGCGCCGGTTAGGGTGGGAGCGCCTGCCGCTCATGCGCCCCATCCATCGTCCGCCACCGTGCAGAAGTGAGTGTTCCATGATCCGCTGCCTCCTGCTCTTCGGCACCGTTCTCGTCTTTGCCGGCTGCACCACAACGGTCGTGACCGAGCGCCGCGACTGGTCGGCGTACGACGGGCCCGGGGCCCGCTATTTCCAGCAGGAGGAGGTACCGTTCCTCCCGCTCATGCCGGACCCTCTCGAGCCGACGAACCGCGGCACGGCCACATTCAACGACGGGACGTGGCGCTACGTGCTCGAGCCGATCGGCAAGGGCTGGCGCTTCATTTTCGGCGAGCCCGTGCGCAAGCACATCGCCCAGTTCGGCGACAACCTGGCCTTCCCCGTGCGCGGCGTGAACAACCTCGTGCAGGGAGAATTCGGGACTGCGGGCACGGAGACCGGACGCTTCCTGATCAACACGATCGTCGGCCTGCTCGGCTTCTTCGATCCGGCCGACTCGTGGGGCATCCATGCGCCGCCGCCCGAGGACACGGGCCTGTCCCTCGAGGCCGCCGGCTGGAAAGACCCGAACTATCTCGTGGTGCCGGTCCTCGGTCCCGACGACACGCGCGACACCGTCGGCCTCGTGCCCGACACGCTGCTCAACATCGGCACCTGGATCCCTTTCGTCGCGCCGCTCGTCTACCTCAACAAGTCCAGCGACCTCACGCCGAAGTACGAGAAACTTGCCGAAACCAACGACACGGTGTACCTGCTGCTGCACGTGCTCTACAGCGTGCAGCGGTCCGCCGACCTGGTGCGTTTTCAGTACCGTCCGGCGCCCGAGAGCGGGGAGGTCGAGACGCTGGAGGCTGTCTTCTTCGCGCCGACGGACCCGGATTTCGTGGGCGAAGGAGTGACCGAGACGGTGACGATCCCGTCGACCGGCCGCGAGCTGCCCTACACGCTCTGGCTGCAGCCGAAGCCGGCGCCGATCGTCTTCGTGGTGCCGGGCACGGGCAGCCACCGGCTCTCCAATCACGCGACGGCGACGGCCGAGTGGGCCTGGGCGGCCGGCTGCTCGGCTGTGACCATCAGCAACTCGATGAACTTCGAGTTCTATCAGAACGCGCTGTCCGTCGACCTGCCCGGCTACGAACCGGTGGATGCGCACGACACGCACGTCGCGCTCGACCTGATCGCGAAGGACATCGCTGCGAGACATCCGGGAAGCATGGGAAAGAAGGGCGTCATCGGCCTCTCGCTCGGAGCCATGCACACGCTCTTCATGGCCGCGAAGGAGCGGGATCCAGGCAACGACCTGCTGCGCTTCGACGAGTACTACTCCGTCGCGTCACCGGTCCGCCTCGAGTACGCGGCGAAGCAGCTCGACCGCTTCTACAACGCAGCCCTCGTGCTGCCGCCGGACGAGCGCGAGGAAGCGATGATGAGCACGGTGCAGATGGCGCTGAAGGTCGGCGAGTCGGGCGACCTCGAGCCGGGCAAGCCGATTCCCATCGGCGAGCGGATGGCCGAGTATCTGATCGGCCTGAGCTTCCGGCTCACGCTGATGAACATCCTCTGGGACACGCAGTTCCGGCACGACATGGGCGTGTTGAAGACGCCGCTGGTGGCGGACGAGCGCGGCCCCGCCTATGCGGAGATCGCCGACTACTCGTTCATGGAGTATTTCTATGCCTTCGCGCTGCCCTACTTCCGCAGCCGCGATCCGGCGATCTCGAGCGACACCGTGATGTTCGAGAACTGCAGCCTGCACTCCGTCGAAGCCGGCCTGCGCGCCAACGACAGGATCCACGTCTTCACCAACGAGAAGGACTGGCTGCAGACCGAGGAGGACCGCGCCTGGCAGCGGTCGGTCTTCGGGAACCGGATCCAGATCTGGCCAGCCGGCGGACACATGGGCAACACGGCCACGCCAGAGGCGCGCAAGCTTGCCCTCGAGACCTTCCGCTCGACGCTCGGCTCGGCTCCGACCCCGACCCCGACCCCGGTACCGGCACCATAGCTGGACCGCTGCGACGTCGAGGCGGCCGGGTTGCCCGAGCGTTCGGCCGGCGCGAGGCGCAGAGGAAAACCCTGCAGCCACCACCTGGCCATCCGCAACGCGGGCTGCCGCGCGGAGATCGTCACACCGACGACGCGCCTGCATCCTCCGGAAAGCGGTTCGCGGGTCGGCCTGTCGGCTCCAGCAGTGCGGCGATCTCGGCGAGCGCCGCCGTCGCGTCCATACGCTTGCGAACGGCGCGGAGGTGAGCGCTCCGCACCGAGACGCACAGCCGCCAGAAACGCTCGTGCCGCAACGCCGTGGCCGGATCGCGCCGGGCCGCATAGCCGTCCAGGAAGGCCTCCCGCACGGCGGCGCTCATCGGCCAGCGCACGAAGGTGCGTGCCACGTCGCGATCGATCGGCGCGACGGCGAGGGATTCGTTGTCGATCACGCGCAACCGGCCGTCCGTGGCGAGCAGCATGTTTTCCGCGCAGAAGTCGCCGTGACACAGACCCGCGACCGTCGCGCCCGGATCGAGCGCCCCGGCCAGCTCGCGCGCCAGACTGGCATCCGCAATGAGCGGCACACCGTCGATCCACTCCTCGACGAGGAGGTCCTCGTGGTGCAGCAGAATCCGCGCGAAATGCGCATCGTTCAGCTCGGCGAGCCAGCCGGCGATCAGGCGCCCTTGGCTCGGCTCGCGCAGACGCCTGAGCTTGACGCTACGGCCGTCGGCCAGCCCCACGCGGTACGCCGCCCGCGCCGAGCCGCCCGCCGGAAGCGGGGAGTTAGGCGTCCATGTCACCACCTCGCTTCCCAATGCGGCGCGCACGGGATCCAGCGAGCGGCCGAGCGCCGACTCGAGCGCGTGCCGCGTCACGACACGCCTTGCAGCACCTCGCGCAGCAGCGCCGAAGCGCCCTCCGGCGGAGCGCAGGCGCCGCGCCCGAGGCGGCAGCGGAAGACGGGAATCCGGCCGGCCAGCTTGCCGGCAAGGCGGGTGTCGTCGGGCAGCTCGCCGCGACCAGCGAGATCGGAGAACACGGTGCGCTGCGCGCCGCTGCCGTAGCGGCAGCGCTCCAGCGCGGCGGTCGCGTCGGCGATCGCGAGCCGATCGAGGCGGTGTCCCCGGATGTCCTGGCTGATCTCGCACGCGAGAATCGCGGAGAGACGGCCGCCGCGCACGGCGCTCGCCTTCAGCGACGCGAGAAACTGCGCGGGAGAGATCCGCAGCGGCTCCGCGCCGCCCTGGCCTTCGTGCCGCGCAAGCGCAGCCCGCATCTCCTCCAGCGAGTGAAGCGACGTGCGCGGCACGCGCGCGATGCCGCGCAGCAGCTCCGGGCATTTTTCCAGCGTCCCCGGTCTGACGCTCACCACCGTGGGCACTCCGGAAACCGAGGTCGTGCGAGAGCCGAGCGTGACGAAGGCCCGGTCGTTCGCGATGAAGCGAGCCTCACCGCCGCGCAGCGCGTCCACCAGCAGCGTCGTCTTGCCGGCGTTCTTCGGGCCGGCGACGATCACGGCCTCCTCGCCGACGGCGAACGCGGCTGCGTGCAGCGACAGCCCGCCGCTCACGCGCCGGTGCGCCTGCACGGCGAGCTCGCGCACGACGCGCAGCAGCGCCAGGCGACAGCCCGCCGAGTGCGGGGGCGCGACGATGTCGGCGCCGTCCTCGTGCAGCCGGATCAGGCATTCGTCCTGTTCATCGAAGAGCACCGACTGGCCTTCGTGCACGTGTCCCGGGTAGCAGCGCACCTCGGTGTCGAGCGCGAAGGCAGGAAGCGGCCGGCGCTCCTCGTGAAGCGCGGTCGCCGAGAGTGCCGCGTAGCGAGCCGCATCGCGCTGCAGTCGAACGACCCAGTGCGCGCGCGCTGGCCCGTCGGTGTCACCTGCGTCGTCACCGTCACCTGCGTCGTCACCGTCACCTGCGTCGTCACCCACCACGAACGACGGAGTCAGGAACTCTTCCAGCCAGCGCAGAGTCTCGTCATCCGCGTGGACGCGGAGTCGGCTGTCGAGGTAGCGAAAGGATCGGTGCGCCACGGCGATCGCGGAGCCTACCGGCCGACCGATCGCATTGACAGCCGCTCCGCGGACGCGGCAGGAGGAGGCCTGCGCAGACGACGAGCGCGTGCTGGCAAGCCCGCGCGACGGCTTCGACGCGGTGCTCGTGCACGCCGATCCGGCATTTGCCCGCCTCGGGGAACACTTCGGCGCCACCGACCGGCCCGTTCGTGCTGCGGCCCTTCGGCCCCGACTTCCTGCCGTGCCTCGCGCGCGCACAACTCTCGATCAGCCGCGCCGGCTACAACACGTGCACCAACCTGCTGGAAACGCGCAGACGCGGACCTGGCTGCAGGCAGCGCACGCCCGGCGTGAGCCGAAGCCGGCGTGACAGCGCACGGGCACGAGCGCCTGGATCCTCTCGCGCGGCCCACCCGGCGCGCAGACACCGGCATGCAGGCGCAAGCCGTCGTCAGCCACACAGTCAGGGCCGGTGCGCCGCATGATGGGCACCTCCGGGATGCCGCCTACGTGCGTCACCCACCGACCCTGGATCGAGGATGCCTGCATCCCGGAAGGTGACCTGACGAGCGGCGATCCGCCACCTGCGCCTGCCGATGGCCGGACTGCCGCGGCTTTCCGGACCACCGACTGCCCCGTCGATCGCGCTATCCTGTCCGCCCTGCCCATGACGGCAAGCGACCCTTCCGGACTCCTGACGCTCGGCACGCGCATGCGGCGCGGCGGCGCGAGACCTGGCGATGTCGGGCCGCTTCCCGCCGCGGGCAGCCCCACGAGGCTGTCCCATGCTCACGCCCCATCCCGGGAGCGATCTCGCAGCGCCCGAGATCTCCGTCCGCACCGACGCCGAGCGCCGCGAGCACGAGTGGCTCTCGCCGCTCGCCTGCTTCTCCGACGCCAACGACGCCCGGCCCGTCGCGGAAGAGCCTGACCCATTCCGCCCGGCCTTCGTGCGCGACCGCGATCGCATCGTGCACTGCGGGGCGTTCCGGCGGCTGAAGGACAAGACGCAGGTCTTCGTCATCGACGAGGGCGACTTCTACCGCACGCGGCTGACGCACACGCTGGAGGTCGCGCAGATGGCGCGCTACCTGTGCCTCGCGCTGCGCCTCAACGAGGGCCTCGGCGAGGCGCTCGCGCTGGTGCACGACATCGGCCACCCGCCGTTCGGGCACGAGGGCGAGCGCATCCTGGACGAGCGCTGCGGCGTGCCCTTCGATCACAATCGCCAGGCGCTGCGCATCATCGATGTGCTGGAGAGCCCCTACCCGGACCGCGAGGGCCTCAACCTCACGCACGCGCTGCGACGCTCCATCCTGAAGCACGGCGGCGATGCGGGCCTCGGCGCGCCGGTCTCCGCGGGCCTGCTGCTCGAGGCGCAGTGCGTGGACCTCGCGGACAGCACCGCGTATCAGCACCACGACCTGGAGGACGGCCTGCGCGCCGGCATCCTGCGCGAGGAGGATCTGCAGGGCCTGGACATCTGGCGCCAGGCCGACGAGGAGGCGCGCGCGGCCGGCGAGGGCGGCGCGTCGGCCAGCGTGCCGCCGGCGCGCAAGACCGTGCTCTCGCGCATCGTGCGCACCTCGCTGCACGACATCGTCGCGCAGTCCAGCAAGCACCTCGCGGCGTGCGGCGCGCGCAACGCCGAGGACGTCGCCGCGCAGCCGGGGCGCCTCGTGCGCTTCTCGCCGGCGCGCGGCGCCCAGCATCGGCAGCTCGCGGGCTTCCTGCTGGAGCGTTTCTACCGGCACCCGCGCGTGCTGCGCTCGGCGGCCACGGCGCGCGAGGCCATCGCCGTCATCGTCACGCACTACCAGGGCCACCCGGGCCAGCTCCCCGCGGACTATCGCAGGCGCATCGAGCGCGACGGCCTCGGCCGAAGCGTGTGTGATTACGTCGCCGGCATGACCGACCGCTTCGCGATGGACGAGTGGCGCCGGCTCGCCGCCGCGCGCAACGCGGTGCCGGCTCCCGAGCCGACGCCCGCCGACGAGGAACGCATCGCCGCGCTGGAGCGCGTGCTCGGCTACGTCTTCCACGACAAGTGCCTCGCCGCGATGGCGCTGACCCACGCTTCGGCGCGCAGCGAGGCGCAGCTCCCCAATGAACGCCTGGAATTCCTGGGTGATTCCGTACTGGGCCTGTGCATCGCGCAGGATCTCTACCACCGCTTCCCGGAGCGCGAGGAGGGCGAGCTGTCGCGCATCAAGAGCGCCGTGGTCTCGCGGCATGCGCTCAGCAAGGTCGCGGAGCACTGGGACCTCGATGCGCTGCTGACGCTCGGGCCCGGCATCCGCACCTCGGGCAGGACGCCCGCGTCCGTCGTCGCCGATGCCGTGGAGGCCGTGCTCGGCGCGGTCTTCGTCGACGGCGACCTGTCGCCCGTGCGCCGCATCATCAGCGCGGACTTCGCGCCGCTCATCGAGGCGGCCTCGGACCGACATCGCAGCAGCAATCACAAATCGGACCTGCAGCACTTCACGCAGGGATCGCTCGGCGCAGCTCCGCAATACCAGGTGCTGAGCGAGGCCGGCCCCGATCACGAGAAGGTCTTCACCGTGGCCGCGATGCTCAACGGCGTCTCGCTCGCCGTGGCCACCGGTCGCAACAAACGCCAGGCCGAGCAGCGCGCGGCGCAGCAGGCCCTGCGCCGCCTGCGCGCTTCGAGAGGCGCGCTGCCCGAGGCCGTCACGGCGCCCGATGCCGCCGAGGCCGCCGATGCCGCCGAGGCCGGCGACCGCGGGGACCTCGGCGACCTCGGCGACGCGAGCGACGCCAGCGACGCCAGCGACGCGAGCGACGCGAGCAACGCCAGCGAAGCCGCGCCGGAAGACGATGACGCGACCGACTGAGCCCGCTCACGAGCCGGCGCTCGCCGCCGCGCGCACCGCCGCCTTCGCGCTGCTGTCCGACACGCTGGCCGCGCTGCCGCCGCTGCGCGCCGCGCTGGCTCGGCCCGAGGCGCGCGCGCGCCTCGGCGGACTCTTCGGCAGCGCCGCCGCGCTGGCCGCCGCGCGACTGCTCGCCGGGCGCGGGCGCGGCGTGATCATCGCGCCGACCGCAGAGGCCGCCGAGTCGCTGCTGCTCGACCTCTCGCAATGGTTGCCGGGCACGCCCTGCGCGCTGCTGCCCATCGAGGAAGAAGGCCTGCCCGAGGGCCCCGAGCTGGCGGCCAATCGCAGCGAGCGCCTCGTCGCGCTGGCCTCGCTCGGCGCGCGCGGGGACGGCCTGCTCGTCGTGCCCGGCCCGGTGCTGCTCGAGACGCTGCCCGACACCGACGGCGCGCTGCTCGTGCTGCGCCGCGGCGAGCGCCTCGACCGGCAGGCTCTGCTCGACAAGCTGCTGGCCGCGGGCCTCGTGCGCGTGACGCTCGTCGCCGCGCCGGGCGAGGTCTCGCTGCGCGGCGACATCCTCGACGTCTATCCGTGGGCGGCGCAGCACCCGGTGCGCCTCGAGTTCAACGACGAGGAGCTCGAGGAACTGCGGCGCTTCGCCGTGGACAGCCAGGTCTCCGTCGAGCAGCTCTCGCGCGTGGAGCTGCCGCTGGGCGGTGCGCCGCGCGCGCCCGACGCCAGCGGCGACATCCCGCGCGACCCGTCGCGACGCCTGCTCGCGCGACTGCCGAAGGGCACGGCCGTCGTGCTGCTGGATCCGCCGGCGCTGAAGGACCGCCTCGCGGAAGTGGCCTTCGAGCATGGCATCGCGCCGCGCGAGTCGGCCGCCGCACTCGCGGATCTCGCCACGCGCCCCGGCGCCGATCTCTTCGTTCTGGACCTCGGCGACGAACAGAGCGATTGCTCACTGCGCGGCGTGGCCGAAGACCGCCGCCCCGAGTCCGAGCGCCTCGCCGACTGGCGCGACCAGGGCCGCGCCGTCTTCATCCTCTCCGATAGCGAGGCCGAGAATGAGCGCCTCGCGGAACGCCTCGCCGCGGCGGGCTTGGGTTCGGACAGCGAAGCGGGCACGCCGGCAAGCTCTGCTCGCCCCGGCGCGGCACGTCGCGCACCGGTGCTTCTCGTCGGGCGGCTTGCGAGCGGTTTCGCTTTTCCGGCGCCGGGGCCGGTGCTCGTGCACCACCACGAGCTGCTCGGGCGGCGGCCGGTGCGGCGCGCGCGGGCGCGGCGCGTCGTCGCCACGCGGGCGCTGTCCTCGCTCGCGGAGTTGCAGCCGGGCGATTACGTGGTGCACCTCACGCACGGCGTGGCGCGCTACGCCGGCATGGAGCGCCGGCCGCGCGAGCAAGGCGAGGAGGACTTCCTCGTGCTGGAGTTCGCGGAGGACACGAAGCTCTACGTGCCCGCCAGCCGCATCGATCTGGTGGAGCGCTTCGTCGGCGCGAGCGGCAGCGGCCCGAAGCTGGACCGCATCGGCGGCAAGACGTGGAAGAACCGCAAGGACAAGGTGGCGCGCGCCGTGGCGGACCTCGCCAGCGAGCTGCTCGCGCTGCAGGCCTCGCGCAGCGGCGGCGAGGGCTTCGCCTTCCCGCCGGACGACGCGCTCATGCAGCGCTTCGAGGCCAGCTTTCCCTACGAGGACACGCCCGACCAGCGCAGCTCCTGGCACGCCATCCGCGGTGACATGGAGTCCGCGCAGCCGATGGACCGGCTGCTCGTCGGCGACGTCGGCTTCGGCAAGACGGAGGTCGCGGTGCGCGCCGCCTACAAGGCGGTGCTGGGCGGCAAGCAGGTGGCGGTGCTCGTGCCGACGACGATCCTCGCCGAGCAGCACCACGAGACCTTCAGCCGGCGCATGGCCGAGGAGCCGGTGCGCATCGAGGTGCTCTCGCGCTTCCGCAGCGCCAAGGAGCTGAAGGAGGTCGAGAAGGACGCGGCCGCGGGCAAGGTGGACATCCTAATCGGCACGCACCGCATCCTGGGCAGGAACGTGAAGCTGCCGGACCTGGGGCTGGTCATCGTGGACGAGGAGCAGCGCTTCGGCGTCGCGCACAAGGAGCGCCTCAAGCAGCTGCGCTCCACGGTGGACGTGCTCACGCTCTCGGCCACGCCCATCCCGCGCACGCTGCACATGGCCATGTCCGGCCTGCGCGACATCGCATCCATCCACACGCCGCCGCCGGGGCGCCGCGCCGTCATCACCAAGGTGGGCTACGACGAGGACGGCATGCTGCGCCGCGCGCTCATGCACGAAATCGCGCGCGGCGGGCAGGTCTTCGTGCTGCACAACCGCGTGCAGAGCATCGAGGGCCTGGCCGACCGCGTGCACGGCCTGGTGCCGACCGCGCGCGCCGGCGTCGCGCACGGCCAGATGCCGCCGGAGCAGCTGCGCGACGTCATCGAGGCCTTCGGACGCGGCGACCTCGACGTGCTCGTGTGCACCGCGATCATCGAGTCGGGCATCGACATCCCGCGCGCCAACACGATCATCGTCACGGACAGCCAGCACTTCGGGCTGGCGGATCTGCACCAGCTGCGCGGCCGCGTCGGGCGCGAGAACGTGCAGGCCTACGCGCACTTCCTGGTGCCGAAGGAGCGCCTCGCCGGCGATGCCGAGCGACGCCTGAAGGCCATCGAGGAATACAGCAGCCTCGGCAGCGGCCTGCCCATCGCGCTGCGCGACCTCGAGCTGCGCGGCGCGGGCAACCTGCTTGGCGCGGAGCAGAGCGGCCACATCATGACCGTCGGCTACGACATGTATTGCCGCCTGCTGCGCGCCGCCGTGTCGCGCGCCAAGGGCCAGCGCGTGCCGGAGGAGCCGGGCGAGATCGAGGTCGACCTCGGCCAGACCGCCTACCTGCCCGCCGAGTACGTGCCCGACGCCGCCGTGCGCATGAGCCTGCTGCGGCGCCTCGCCAGCGCGGACCGCAAAGCGTCCGAAGCGCTCGAGACCGAGATGGTCGATCGCTTCGGCAAACTGCCCGCCCCCGCGAGCGAACTGCTCGAGCTGTTCCGCCTGCGGCGCCTCGTGCGCCTCGCGGGCCTGTCCTCCGTGCTCGCCGACGGTTTCGGCGGCGTGGTCCTCACCATCGGCGACGACCAGCTCTACGCGCGCCGCGGCCCGTTCCGCCCCGGAGAAACGATGCCCGTCTCGCCCGGGCGCTGCCGCGCATCGTGGCCGCGCGACGTAAAGACCCCGAGCCAGCGCGTGGCGTGGCTGCTCGCGCGCTTCACCGAGACGGCGACGCCGCCGCCGCGCAAGCCAAGCGAAGCGCGGCGCTAGTCACGCGCCACGCGCCGCGAGCCACGCGCCGAGAGCCGCGAGCCGCGAAGCCCCGCGCCCGCTCGCACGCCCCTGCCGCCGCGACAGTCCGGCCTTCCCCGACCACACGACGACGGTCCCGCGGCCCGCCATGTGATGTTGAGGCAGTGCCTCTACAAATCGCCGCACTCCCCGCATCGACGCCCAGCCACCGGCCCGCCCGCGTCTTGTGCAGGCAGTGCCTCAACATCACACGAGTGCGCCGCGCTACCTCGCCGTGAGGCTTCTTGCCCCGGCGCGTGGGGTCAGAACATGTCGGACATGGTCGGGGCGGGGCCGGCGAAGAGCGTCGCGGCGAGGTCCAGCGCCGCGGGCGGGCCAGTGAGCAGGCCGGCGAGTTCCAGCTCGTGCGGCGACATGTGGCCGGTGTAGAGCGGCGCGAGACCGCGGATGTGCATGTGGAGCGCGGCGTCCCGCGCGCTCTTCGGTCCGCCGGCTCTCGCGCCGGGCAGGCGCGTGACGCGGGCCTCGCCGCCCGAGACGGCCAGGCGGAAGCGGCCGTGGTTTGCCGTCAGCAGTTCGTCGCTGACCGACAGCAGCAGTTCCGCGCGCACGCCGGTGGGCCAGCCGCGGGCGAGGAGCGCGCCGCGCACGTCCACGATGCGGGTCATCCACGGGTCCTGCAGGCGCAGGGCGTAGTGGCGCTCGGGCAGCAGGGCGAGCAGCGCGTCGGCGGGCGAGCCGGCGAAGAGCGCGTGGTCGGCCAGCGTCGCGTGCCCGGCGAGGAACGAGAGGATCGCGCGGGCGGCCGGCGCATCCAGCGCACAGACGTCGGTGAGGCTCAGATCGTAGTGGCCGCCCGTCAGCGGCATCCGCTGCACGTAGACGTGGCCCGTGATCGCGCCGCGCTCCTCCACGACGTAGCCGGTCGCCTCGCCGACTCGGGGCGAACGCACGCGCTTCCACAGATAGGCATCGCGCCGCGCCTGGCCGTTGCGCAGCGCGGCGTAGCGCGCGGCGAGCGCCTCGATGGCCGGCGCATCGGCCGCCGTGGCGGGCCGCAGACGCGCGCGCCGCTCGTGCAGCCTGAGCCGCGGCAGATCCAGACTGACCTCGTAGCGGCTGCCGGCCAGCTCGTAGCCGGACTGCCGGTACAGCGCCGTCGTCGCCGGATAGAGCGTGGACAATGGCGTGCCCGCGGCGGCCAGCTCCCGCACGGCGGCGTCCATGAGCGCGCGCGCGACGCCGCGACCGCGCGCTTCGGGCAGCACGCCCACCGCGGAAATGCCGCCCATCGGCACGCAGCGCCCGCCATACCACTGCCCGAGCTGCAGCAGGTTGAGGCCGCCGAGCAGGCGACCGCGCGCGTCACGCCATCCGCGCAGTCGCTCGGGCTCGGTGCGTGCGCGCCACTTCCGGCCCTCGTCCACGCTCATGCCGAAGCACTGCGCGATGAGATCCGCGTAGGCGGTCCGCTCCGCCTCGTCGCGAAGCGTGCCGTAGATCGGGGGAATCGTCCTGCGTGCCATGCGGGCTCCTCGGCTGGTGCAGCATGCTCTCGTTCTCGCCACTCGCGCGACGTGACGACAGCATGGCAAAGTCTGCATCCCTACCCAGGAGACTTCGATGCGGCCTTCGGCATCCCGTTCATCGTGCTGCGCGACGGGCGCATCGCGCAGCGGCTTCCTCCCGGAAGCGCGGCGCCGGCCGGCGCGATGCTCATCGATGCGACGGGGTGCACCGTGCTGCCCGGCCTCATCGATCTGCACACGCACGTCAGCGTGCCGGGCGGCAGCTACCAGCTCGCTGCGGCGGTGAGTCCGTCCGACAACCTGACCAGCCAGCTCGACTGAGGCGTGACGCGCGTGCTCGACCTGCACGCCGACCCCGCAACGATCTTCGCGCTGCGCGAGGCCTCGCGCAGCGACGACGACCTCGCCACGCTGCATGCCGCTGGCGCCGCCTTCACCGCGCCCGGCGGCCACCCCACGCAGTTCGGCGGCGACATCAGCAACACCGTGACCTCCGAGGAGGAGGTCGGGGCACGCTTCGCCGCGCTGCTCCCCCTGCAGCCCGACGCGATCAAGGCCGTCGTCGAACACGGCCACTGGGGCGGCCTGCCCGCGATGCCGACGCTCGACCTGGAGCTGCTCTCCGCCGTCGGCGCGCAGGCCCGCGAGGCGAAGCTCCCGCTCCTCTGTCACGTGTGGACGCTGGACGAGGCGAAGACGGCTGTGGCAGCGCACGCGCGCGCGCTGGCGCACGGCGTCTTCCTCGGCGAGGTGGACGACGCGCTCATCGACGCGATGAAGCGCGAGGGCACGGCCTACGTGCCGACACTCGCGGTCGTGTTCGGCGGCGCACGCAGCGTGGCCGGCGCGCGGCCGTACGGAGGCGCGCTCGTCGCGCAGGTGCTGCACCCGGCCATCGTGGAGGCACTGAACGACACGGCGCAGATCGCATCGCTCGCCGCCAGCCCGATGGTCGACGTGCTGAAGGACGGCGGCGAAGCGCGCTGCCTCTCCAACCTCAAGCGGCTCGCGGACGCCGGCATCCCCATCGGCCTCGGCACGGACGCGGGCAACCCGTTCACGCCGCACGGGCCGTCCGCCCTCTTCGAGCTGCAGCTCTACGTGGAGGCGGGACTGTCGCCG
The DNA here is from genome assembly GCA_038212275.1 of Planctomycetota bacterium. Lineage (GTDB taxonomy): Bacteria > Planctomycetota > B15-G4 > B15-G4 > B15-G4 > JBBQUR01. Next base: position 185,587 of record JBBQUR010000003.1, on the reverse strand, counting down.
GCGCAGGCGCTGACCGCCGCGGCCCCCGGCGCGCCCGACGCGTCCGGTGCGCCCGGTGCGCCCGCTGCGCCCGGTGCGTCCGACGCGCCCGGTGCGTCCGGTGCGCCCGGTGCGCCCGGTGCGTCCGGTGCGCCCGGAGTCCTCGGACGATGGAGCGGTGCGTGGGAGGCGTATGCCGATTCCATGGCGCCCGGCGGCAAGTCGTCCTGTTCCGTGGCGTGGCTCGACGACGCCGAGGGGGGCCGGTTGCGTGTGCAGGGCTCGCTGGAGCAGGGCTTCGCGTGGGGCGCGTTCGCGGGGGTCGCCGTGCTGTGGGACGGCGAGCGCAAGCTGCTCGCGGATGCGTCGGCCTCCACCGGCCTGCGCCTCCGCCTGCGCGGCACCCCGCGCGACGGGAATCTCAGCGTGCAGTGCGCCGCCGTGAAGGACCTCAACGTCTTCGCCGCACCGCTGAGCGTGACCGAGGAATGGGCCGTCGCGGAGGTGCCTTTCCAGGCCTTGCAGCAGATCGGCTACGGCAAGCCCGTGACCTGGACCGGCGCGGACATCACGGGACTGAACCTCGAGGCGCGCAACAGCCCGTTTTCTCCGCCCGCCTACGGCCCCTTCCACATCGAAGTGGACTGGATCGAGTTCTACTGAGACGCGACAGCGCCCCACCGTCTCCGGTACCTTCTCGCCATCGATCGAGGATCCCGATGTTCCGCGCTCACCACTCCGCCGCCGTGCTCTCGACGCTCGCGCTCCTGTTCTGCGTGGCGGAGGTCGCCCGCGCGCAGGGCGGCGGCGGCACGAAGGTCGAGCGTCCCGCCATCGTGAACGGCGAGGCCATCACTGCGGAGGACGTGGCCGGCTACGCGCGCCTGCTCATGGATGAGCGCCCGGAGGTGGACCCGGCGATGGCCCGGCAGCTCGCCCGGCGCTCCATCGCCGAGGAAATCCTGCTCGCCACCGAACTGGAACGCCTGGGCGTCAAGCTCGACGAACGCGTCGTCGACGAGTACTGGGAGCGACGCCGCGGCAGCAAGCCCGACTACGACGCCCTGGCCACGCAGACGGGCACCTCGGCGGAGCGGCAACGCACCCTGGCCCGCCGCGCGGCGCTGGCCGAGCTCTACCTGATGCATCGCGTGGGCATGCGCACCGAATACGTACGCCTCATCGCGCCGGACCCGCTCATGGTGCGCCTGGTGACCGTCACGCCGTCGCAGCTGCGCGAGGCCTTTGCGGCCAATCGCGCCTACTTCGACATGCCCGACACCGTGGATTGCGACGTGTACACCTGCACCGACCAGGCCGGCGCCCGGACGGTGCTGGCGTCGCTGGAGCCGGGCGGGCCGCCCTCGCTCATCGTGCCCCTGCACCGCAGCTACGCGATGCCGTCCCTGCGCGGCCTCTTCCCCGAGGACGTGGCGACCTTTCTCACCGACGCGCCGTCCGGCACCACGCGCATCATCGAAGCCACGGAGGGCACGCTCGTCGTCCAGGTGACGGGGCGCCAGTCCGGCCGGCCCACGACCTTCGCCGAGAGCCAGGAGCGGCTGCGCCGCCTGCTCCAGAACGAGCTGCTCGCCGAAGCGCGCCGCAACCTCATCGTCGACCTTGCGCAGCACGCGACCTTCTGGCCGACGGACCTCTTCGCAGGCGAGCCCCCGGCGCCCCCGTCGCCCCTGAAGGTGCCGGCCGACGTGACGCCTCCACCCCTGTCCGAAGATCTCCCCTGAACGACTCGCCGGGTGGCGGCGGTGTTGCCAAGTCTCCCGAGTCTGCCTAGACTTCCGAGTTCGGTCCCCGCCGGGACTCCCGAAACCGGCGCCGTCCCCGGAGATGTGTCGTGGCCAATGCGATTCCCGAGCTGGTCTCCCAGCACAGCCACAACCCGGGTCATCCCGAGGCCGCGACCTTCGAGGACACGCTGCGGCAACTGCTGCGGGACTCGCCGTATCTCGTCATCTCCATCCTCATCCACGCGGTGCTGCTGATCGCTTTCGCCTCCGGAAGCGACGGCCCGAAGAAGGCCCCGACGCAGATCATCAAGGCGAGCAACGAGGTCCCGACCGAGGCGCTGCCGCCTCCGCCGCCACCCCCGCCGCCACCCGAAGAGAAGGAGAAGGTGATCGTCGAGGAGCCGACGATTTCGGAGACGGACGCCACCGAGACCAACGACGAGGTCGACCCTTCGGAAGACATCTACCAGGGCAAGGGCGAGTTCGAGAACTCGGGCCTGAATGACGTGATCGGCGTCGGCGGCGGCGGCGGCGCGGGCTTCGGCAAGCTGAGTGGCCGCCGCAAGGGCGGCGGCAAGGCGGGCGGCGAGCCGCTGAACAAGGCCGTGGACGACGCGCTCAAGTGGCTGAAGAACCACCAGAGCGACGACGGCCACTGGTCGTGCGCCGCCTTCGACGAGGAGTGCGGCAAGCAGGGCGACGACACGATCTGCGACGGCACGGGCATCCCGCAGTTCGACGTCGGCTGCACCGGCCTCTCGCTGCTCGCCTTCCTCGGCGCCGACAACACCGACAAGACAGGCAAGTACGCCAAGACCGTGAAGGCAGGGCTTCGTTACCTCGTGGAGGTCCAGCAGGCCGACGGCAACTTCGGCAACGCGCAGTTCGGCCAGTACACCTACGACCACATCATTGCCACGCTGGCGATGGTCGAGGCCTACGCGCTCACCAAGAACCACCTGTTCGAGACGCCGGCCAAGAACGCGCTCAATTTCATGTACAGATTGCGCAACAAGGGTGCCGCGTGGCGCTACGCCGCCACGCACCCGGAGATGGCCGCGCACCCGAACGACGTGTCGGTGACCGGCTGGGCCATCCTGGCGATGACGCTGGCCCACGAGTACGGCCTGCCTTTCGAACCTGCCGCGCTCGAGGACGCGTTGCTCTTCGTCGAGGAGATGACCGACCCGACCAGCGGCATCACGGGCTACTACGCGCGGGGCGGCGGCGCCGCACGCGGCTTCGGCAAGGATGTGCAATGGCCGCTCGCGGACACCCAGTCCATGACGTCCGTCGCCGTGCTCTGCCGCATCTTTGCGGACCCGAAGCTCGAGCGTCCCGGCAACAAGGAGATGATCGAGCTGGGCATCAAGGCGATCTCCGCGCTGCCCCCGGTGTGGAACGACAACCTGCCCGGCCGGCGTGACTTCTACTTCTGGTACTACGGCACCTACGCCATGTACCAGTACGGCAAGCAGCCGTGGAAGGAGTGGGAGAAGACCCTGCTGCCCGCCATCGCGGACCATCAGCACAAGGAAGGCGAGCTGCAGGGAAGCTGGGATCCGCAGGTCGATCCGTGGGGCAGCGAAGGCGGGCGCGTCTACTCGACGGCGATCCTCTGCCTGACCCTAGAGGTCTTCTACCGCTACGAGTCGGTCATCGGCGCGCACTGAGTTCGCGCCGCGCGGCGGCGTCCCGTTCCGCGTGACAGCGCGCCCGTTTGCGTTGCCTGCGCCGCATGTGTGCCTAGAGCCGTGGCATGGCACACGAACACGGCTCGCACGTCCTCCGTCGAGACTCGGCACAGACGCAGGCGCACGGCCTGCACGCGGCGGAACAGACGCCGCGCAGCCTGGAGGACGCGCTGCGCGAGCTGCTGCGCGAGTCGCCGTATCTCGTCGTCTCGCTCATCGTGCACGCGGTGTTGCTGCTGGCCTTCGCCACCTCGGCGCCCGCGCCCTCGCTGCAGGTCGCGCGCGTGCTCGTGGCCGAGCGGCTGCCCGATGTCGAGTTGCTGCCGCAGCTCGAGCCGCTCGTCGAGCCGCGCCTCATCGAGGAGAACCTCACGCGGATCGAGGACCCGACGCTGACCGAGCAGCCGTCCCCCGACACCGAGTCGGCCAGTGACGCGGCCGACGATTCCCCTCCCGGCGGCGGCGGGGACAGCGCCGGGCTCAACTCCGTGCTGGGCGCCGGTGACGGTGGATTGAACCAGGGCGACGGCGGCGGCGGCGGCCCGCACCGTCGCGGTGCGCCGGACGCGCGTGTGGCCGGCCCGGTCGCCGATGCGCTCGCGTGGCTGGCGGCTCATCAGTCGCCGGACGGCCACTGGTCGTGCGCCGCCTTCGACGAGCAGTGCGGCCACCGCGGCGCCGACACGCTCTGCGACGGCGCCGGCAGTCCGGCCTTCGACGTCGGCGTGAGCAGCCTCGCGCTGCTGGCCTTCCTGGGCGCCGGTCAGACGGACCGCCACGGCGAGCACGCACGCACCGTGCGCGATGGCTTGCGCTTCCTCGTCAACGTGCAGCAGCCCGACGGAAACTTCGGCTCACCGACCTCGGCGCAATCCACCTACGACCACGTGCTGGCGACGCTCGCGCTGGTGGAGGTCTGGGAACTCTCCGGCCGCGACCTCCGCTTCCGCGCGCCGGCTGAACGGGGCCTCGCGCACCTCGCGTCGCTCCGCAATCCGGGCGGTGCGTGGCGCTACCGGCCCTTCCATCCCGAGATGAGCACGACGCCCAACGACATGTCGGTCACGGGCTGGGCCATCCTGACACTGACCGTGGCGAAGAAGTACGGCCTGCGCATCGACGAGCGCGCGCTTGGCGACGCGCTGGCCTTCCTGGACGAGATGACGGACCCGGACACCGGCATCACCGGCTACACCAGCCGCGGAGGCCGCCCCGCGCGCGAGGCCGGCAGCGAGGCGCTGTGGCCCGCCGCGCAGAGCCAGTCGATGACGGCCGTGGGCGTGCTGTGCCGCATCTTCGCGGACCCGGACCTGAAGGCGCCCGGCGACCAGGAGATGGTCAAGCGCGGCGCGGCCGCCATCGCCGCGCTGCCGCCGCTGTGGAGCGACGAGCTCCCGGGCCGGCGCGACTTCTACTTCTGGTACTACGGCAGCTATGCGCTCTTCCAGGTCGGCGGCGACGCGTGGAAGACCTGGGAGCGGGCGCTCCTGCCGGCCATCGCCGGGCATCAGCACAAGGAAGGCGAGCGGCGCGGCAGCTGGGACCCTCAGCCCGACCCGTGGGGCAGCACCGGGGGACGGGTCTACTCGACCGCAATCCTGGCACTGACGCTGGAGGTCTACTCCCGCTACGCCACCGTGATGGGCGCGCACTGACAGACCGCCGTCGTCCTCGAGGCGGTCGTGTCGGTGCGGGCCGCGCCGCGCCGGGACGCCTTACTTGAGGGCGGCGGCCTTGCGCGCCACGAGCGACTTGCGCCGCGCGGCCGTGTTCTTGTGCATCACGTGCGCCTCGGCAGCCTTGTCGATCTTCTTGTAGGCGACCGCGACGGCCTTCTTGACCTCGTCCTTGTTGCCCGCAGCCACGGCCTTGTCGAGGCGCTTGATGGCGGTCTTCAGGGCCGACGTCTTGTTGCGGTTGGCGAGGCGCTTCTTCTCGTTCTGGCGCACGCGCTTGGATGCAGAGAGGCTGGTGGGCATTCGCTTCCTCGGAGGGGCCGCGCGGCTCGCTGTCGCAGAGCCGTGGGCGCAGTGTGGTCAGGTCTTCAGTGCTTCGATCTTGGCAGCGACGTCCCGGTAGCTGATATCCACTTCGTAGATCTGCAGGTACCGGGCCGCGGCTCCCGAGCGGTCATTCTGCCGCTCGCAGACAAGCCCGAGATGGTAGCAGATCTCCTTGCCGCGGTCGCTGCCGAGGCCGCCGCTCGCGGCCAGCGCCCCCTCGAACTGCCGGGCCGCCAGCGGGTACAGACCCTTGCGGAAGAAGCAGGCGCCGAGCCCCTGCCGCGCATCGAGCAGGTAGCGCGGGTCCGCGACGATGGCCTGGAAGTGTTCGATGGCCCGGTCCGTGGCAGCCGGGCCGCCGGCCCGGTACTGGGCCCGGGCGAGGCGCAGGCGCAGCGCGCCGTCCCCCGGGGCGAAGCGCACGCGCCGCTCGAACTCGGTGATCTCCAGCGCCGTGCGCTCCTCGCGGAGGCGCTGCTCGGCGGCGCTGTCGCCGGCCGCGTGGGCGGCCTTCAGCGCGGCCTCGTTGCGGGCCAGCCGGCAGTCGCCCAGCGCGTCCTGCACGGCCTCGTCGCCGGGGGCGCGCTCCAGCGCCGCGACGAGCAGGCTCTCGGCCTCGTCGGCGCGTCCCGCCTCCTGCAGCGACTTCACGAGCTGGCGGCGCAGGTCGGAGTTGGCCGGGTCTTCGGCGTGCCGGGCCGTCAGCGCATCGATGTCCTGGTCCAGCGTGTCGGCGCTGCGTTGCAGGCGCTGGCTCTGCTCGTTGCGGCGCAGCGAGTCCTTGTCGCGGATGACGTCGCGCGAGGACGTGGCCGTCGTGTAGTTGCTGGCCGCGAGCGTGCCCTCCGCGGCCAGGTTCTTGCGCAGGCGCTCCACCTCCGGGTCGTTGCGGTCGAGCGCGTGGGCGCGGTCCAGGCACTCCATCGCCTGCGGGATCTGCTTGACCGCGTAGTGCAGGCGCGCGGCAGCCTTCAGCGCCGGCAGGCACTTCGGATCGGCCTCGAGCATGGAGAGCCACGCGGCCAGCGCCTCTTCCTTGTGGCCGAGCGCCTCCAGGGCGTCGCCGAGCAGCGAGGCCAGGTTGGTGTCGTTGGGGTCGCGCTCCAGGCCGAGGTCGCAGCTCCGCACGACGGCCAGGTGTCGCCCCGAACTGCGCAGTCCGAGCGCCGCCGCATACATCGAGCGCGCCGCCGCCTTGTCGATGATGGACGGGCCGCCCTTCAGCTCGGCGCGCTTGCGATACGCCGTCATGAGACCCGCGCGCGCCCCGCCGTGGCCCGGCGAGGCGACCAGCATCTGCCGGTAGAGCGTGATGGCCTGCTCGGGCATGCGCTTGCGCAGCGCAGCCTCGGCGCGCTCAAGGAACTTGCTGAGGTCCATGGCGACGCACGCTAGCACAGCGCCCCCCCGCCGGTCCCGGGGGCGCGCCCCCGCGGAGCGCTCCGCTGCTGTCGGGCAGCCGCGAGGATGTGTGATGTGCAGGCACCGCCTCTCCATCACACACGCGGCCGGAGCGGCGTGGCCCGGCGGCCGCCGGGCGTGCCTCGACCCTTGGGCCGTGCCATAATCCGGCACATGGAGCTGACACTGCGCCTCTACCCGCACCCGACGCTGCTCAAGGTGGCGCCACCCGTCACCGCCTTCGACCAGGAGCTGGCCGACCGCGTGGCCCGCATGTTCGAGATCATGTACGAGGAGCACGGGGTGGGGCTGGCCGCGCCGCAGGTGGGCTGGTCGTCGCGCGTGCTGGTGCTGAATCCCAGCGGCCACAAGCGCGACGCCGCGCAGGAGCTGGCCGTCATCAACCCCCGGATCGTGAAGCGCTGGGGCAAGAGCCGCGCCGAGGAAGGCTGCCTGTCGTTTCCCGAGATCTTCGTGGAGGTCGACCGCCCCGCCGGCGTGCGCCTCCAGTGGCATGACGTGAAGGGCGAGCTGCACGAGGAGGACATCAAGGACTTTCCCGCCCGCATCGTGCAGCACGAGCTGGATCACCTCGAGGGCGTGCTGCTCTGGCACCGCATGAGCCCCGTGGACCGCATCCGCTGGCGCCGCGAGCTGGAAGACCTGGTGGCCGAGCTGGACGAGGCGGACGAAGCTGACGAGGTCGCCTCGTAACGCGGCCGTGCCTGCGGCCCCGTTTTCAGTCTGTTCGCGCGCCGTGCCCTCTGACTCACCTGTTCCCGGCAAACCATTCCATGCGTGACCACCGCATCCGCTCCCTGACCGAGCTGCCGCGGCTGCACGCGCGCTCGGTGGTCAGCATCGGCGTGTTCGACGGGCTGCATCTCGGGCATGTCTCCATTCTGCAGAGGCTCACCGGAGCGGCGCGCGAGGCCTCGCTGCCCGCGGTGGCCGTCACGTTTTCCGTGCATCCGCGGGCCGTGCTCAAGGGCGAGGCGCCGCGCGCGCTGCTCTCGCTGGAGCACCGGCTGGAGCTGCTCGGCCGCCACGGCGTGGACGATGTCGTGGTCATCGAGTTCTCGCCGGAGTTCGCGGCGCTGCCACCGGAGTCCTTCGTCGAAGAGCTGCTCGTGCGAAGGCTGGGCGTGGCCACGCTGGTCATCGGGCACGACACGGCCATCGGCCGCGACCGGCGCGGCAACGCGGCCTTCCTCGCGGAGTCCGGGAAGCACTACGGCTTCCACGTCGTGGCCGTCGGCGGCGTCATTGTCGACGGCGAGGTCGTCTCCTCCACCGCGGTGCGCGCGGCCATCGCCGCCGGCGACCTGCCGCGTGTCGCGCGCCTGCTCGGGCGCCCGATGTCGCTGCTGGGCACCGTGGTGCACGGCGACGGCCGCGGCGCGACCCTGGGCTTCCCCACCGCCAACCTCGAGGTGCGCAGCGAGGCCTTCCCGCCGCTCGGTGTCTACGCCGTCACCGCGCGCACGCGCCAGGGCGACCTCCCCGGCGTCATGAACTACGGCCTGCGTCCGACCTTTCATCAGGACGCGGCGCGCGGCGTGTTCGAGATTCACGTGCTGGACACGCACGACCTCGCGCTCTACGGCGAGCAGGTGGAGGTCGTCCTGCACCAGTCGCTGCGCCGCGAGCAGCGCTTCGAAAGCGTGGAAGCGCTGAAGGCGCAGATCGCGAGGGACTGCGAGGCCGCGCGGGCGGTGCTGCGGTTGCCGGGATAGCGAAGCGGGCGCTTGTGTGAACTGCGCCCGACGGCGACGCCCTGCCGGCGATCAGTCGGGGAAGGTCGAGATGCCGATGGTCACTCCGTTGCTCGACGTGAACTTCCCGTTGGCTGCGGCGGCATCGGCACACAGCGCCTGGCACTCGATGAACAGCGGCGTCGGGGTCGTCGCCGGGAGCTGGGCGACCGACAAATACCCGGATCCGTAGGTATCGAGCGGGACGACAAGCGTGAGCGCCGCGGGCAACGACACGTAGAGCGGGCAGCCCGCCGCGTTCACGAGCCCGGCATTCGGGGAGACGAGCAGGAGCGCGAAGGAGAACGGCGCGCCGCCCTTGAGCGTCAGCGAGACGTAGGAGTTCGGGGATGGAGTGCCGGCCGCCGTGAAGACTGGTGGTTGCGACTTGCCGGAGCCGGCGCCGAACTGCGCGAAGGTGCTGTTCAACTGCCCGCGGACGACCTCGGTCCCCGACGTGGACGTGACCTCGACGTAGACGAGTCCCGACTTCAGCATCTCGATGCGGACAGGATCGAGCGCAACGACGGCGTGCCACACGCCCGCGAAGTCGAAGGGAATCGCCGCGATCGTCGTGCCGGTGCTGCCCGGCCCGCCCAGCCTGAGCACCGCGGTTCCGCCGCCAGAGAACGCGTGGATCATGCAGGTGAGCTGCACCCCGTTGCTGAGCAGCCCGAAGTTGGCGTACCCGACGATCGTCGTCGGTGACGGCGGGACGGCCTTCCCGCCGGTCAGCAACGCATAGAACTGGTTCGCTCCCAGCGTGAGCTGGCCGCGGACCTGCCCGCCCGGCCAGGTCGTGGTGCGGACGGTGAGGTAGGCGTGATTTGCCTGCAGCTCCGCGACCTGGCTCGCGGTGAGTGCGGGCGATTTGCCTTCGAAATGCGGAGCGACGCCGGCCAGGGCGAAGATGACTTGCCCGCTCGTTCCGACCGCCCCGAGGCGCACCTCGGCCGCGATCACGCTGCCCGCCAGCCCGGTGAAGTCGGCCTGGTAGTCCACGGTCGACGTCGCGGGATCGAGCACGGCGAGCGCGACACCCTTGGCGGCCGTCGTGACCGGAGGAACGTTGGCGTTGCCAGTCAGCTGCGCAGTGAAGGCCGTCTGCGCGGACACGACGGGAACGGATGCGAACAACAGGAGGAGGGCGAGAATGGGACGCATGGAAGTCTGGCCTCGGGGAATGAACTCGTGTGTGAACCAGAGGAAGTAACACCCGTGCGGGCGCGCGTCGCATGTCAGTGAGTTCACATCGGAAGCGAATTCCCGCATGGCCATGAGCGCGATACGGCTGTTCGTTCAGGCCGCTCCGCATCGGTCCTGAATTTGCGAACTCTCGATGGGGCACTCACTGCATTCCCTCGAAGGATCCCAGGCGCATGGCACACATTCACACGCTCGACATGTCCCTCCTCTGCATCGTTGCCGCCTTCGCCTGCCCGTCGCCGGTCATGGCGCAGATCACGGCGGTGCCTCTGCTCGATGGCTCGACCATCCAGCTGACGGGCGGTGCGAGTGATGTCGTGGCCATCGACCTGAACGGCGATCGGCGCCTCGATCTCGTCTCGGCGAGCGCTGGCGCCGGGACGGTCTCGATCCGGTTCGGCAATGGCGTGGGCGGATTCGCTGGCGGCGCGGACTATCCGATGGGCGCCGGTGCGAGTGACATCGATGTCGTGGACGTCAACGGCGACGGCCGCCCCGACGTGATCAGCGCCGACGCGAACGCCGACACGATCACGGTGCGCCTCGGTGACGGAACTGGCGGATTGCTGGGAAAGACTTCGTTTCCAGTGGGCACGGGACCTCGGGAACTCGCCAGCGGCGACATGAATGGTGACGGTTTCGTCGATGTCGCGGTGGCCAACTACTACGGCGACACGGTCTCGGTGCTGCACGGCGACGGTGCCGGCAACTTCGTCACGGCGCAGGCCTGGGCGGTCGGGCAGCACCCCTCCGATGTCGTGCTGTGCGACCTGGATGGCGATCTCGACCTCGACCTCGTCTCGGTGGACCAGTTCTCGCACCAGATCTCCGTCGCGCTCAACAGCGGCGGCGTGTTCCTCGCGCCGGTCACGCATCCGGCAGGCTACGGCCCGCTCACGGCTGCAGCTGCGGACCTCAATCAGGACGGCAAGGTCGACCTCGCGCTCGCCGTCCTCTCAAGTAACTCCCTCGGCGTGATGCTCGGCGACGGCGCCGGAGGTTTCGGCGCCATCACTCTGATCGGCACCGGCAGTTCGCCGTTCGAGATCGAGGTCGCCGACCTCGACGGCGATGGCCTCCTCGACCTCGCCGCCACCGATGCAGGCGTGTCCCTTTTCTCGGCGACGGCTCACGTCGCCTTCGGCACCGGCAACGGCGCGTTCACCGCACCGCTCGGGCTGGTCGTGGGCGCCGGCGCCTACGGCATGTCCACGGGCGACGTGAACGGCGACGGCCTCGTCGACCTGCTGGTCGCCAGCTACTCGACGGGCGTGAACGTCCTGCGGCAGGTCGGCGTCCGGTCCTTCACCGCGGCGCAACGCGCCTCCGTACTGGTGAAGCCATTGGGCGTCGCGTTCGGCGACCTCACCGGTGACGGACGCGACGAGCTGGTCGTGGCCTGTGCGGGCGAGGACATCTACGACTACGGCGGTCTCACCGTGGTGCGCAACGACGGCACAGGTGTCCTCACCTCGACGCTGACCACCAAACTGGGCATCGGCACGCGCGACGTGCGGATCGCCGAACTCACCGGCGACGCGCATGCGGACGTTGCGTCCATCGGCATCGCGACCGGCATCACGATCCATCCCGGTGTCGGCACAGGTGCGCTCCTCGCAGCGACGAACTGGCCGATGTCGGGGTCGCCGACCGCCTTCGAGGTGGCCGACCTGAACTTCGACGGGCATGCCGACCTGCTCACGGTGAGCAAGGCGTCCGGCCTGCTGTCGGTCCGCCGCGCCACGACGACCGGCGGCACCGGCGCGTTTCTGCCCGAGCAGACGAGCCCGCTCGCGGGCACGCCCGCCGGCGTGGCCGTCGCCGACGTGACCGGCGACGGCGTGCCCGACGCCGTCGTGAGCCTCGCGGTCCCGCCGTCGATCGCGGTGTACCCGGGGAACGCCGACGGCTCGTTCGGGTTGCCGATCCTCGCCACGGTTCCCGGCAGTGCCGGCGCGATTGCCGCCGCCGACATCAATGCCGACGGCGTGGCGGACGTCGCGATCGCGGACAGCGCCTTGGCACTGGTGCACGTGTTCCTCGCCACCGGCACTGGCGGCCTCAACACGCCGACGAGCTGGCCCACGTCGAGCATCGCATCATCGATCGCCATCGCCGACTTCGACGGCGACGGTTACGGCGACCTCGCGGTGCCCGATGTCGGCCACAGTTCCGCCGAGCTGCTCGTGAACGACGGCGCGATGCACTGGACGACACACGAGTTCTTCGCGGCGCAGCTGCAGACCTTCGGCATCGCCGTCGGCAACCTGGACGGCGACGGGCACCCCGACCTCGCGGTCACCAACTCGCAACACAACGCACGGTCGGTCACTGCATTCCGGAGTCGCTCGCCGGAGCAACCATTCCTCGACGTCGGGTTCGGCCTCGCCGGCATCCATGGCGTACCCGGACTGCAGGGCGCCGGACTGCTCCTGCCGGCCACGCCCGTGCAGCTCGCGCTGTCCAGCGCCGCGTTCCCGGCGGCGGCGGCGCTCGTGATCGGCGCGACGCCTGCCTTCACGGCCTTCCGCGGCGGCGTCATGGTTCCCGTGCCGCAGCTGCTCATCACGTTCGAGACAGCGCCCGGCGGCCACGCCGTGTTCCCGGCGACCTGGCCGGCCGGCGTGCCGGCGGGCACGCCGATCTGGACACAGGCCTGGCTCGTCGATGCCCACGGTCCGGTCGGACTGGCCGCGAGCAACGGCCTGAAGCTGACGGCCCGCTGACCAGCTGACCCGCTGACCCGCTGACCAGAGGCGCCCGGATGCCGCAAGCAACGCCGCGGGCCGGTCCGCTGCGTCGACCATGCCGCCGCGCCAGTCGCTCTCGCCGCTGTCCGAGGAGGCAAATCTGCTCGGTGATTCCGGGCTCCCTGCAGGCGGAGCAGCAGCCCGATCCCACCGCCGACGACGAGCGACATGAGCGACAGCGCGCGAGTCTTGAGCCAAGCACGGCGCGCCGCAGCGGCCGTCAGCGCAGCATCATGTAGAGCCACAGCCAGCGGAAGCTGTCTTCGGGCGGCGTCGCGGAGCTCAGCATCTCGTAGTGGACGTCGTAGGCGAGCCACTCGGGATCCGAGTTGAGGATGCAGTGGATCTGGTTCTTGAACGTGGGCATCGGCACCTCCTCGCGGAGGATGCGGATGGTCTGCTCGCGGTTGGCGCGCCACAGCTTCTCGGGCACGCCGTACGCGAACTGCCCGCGCAGGCCGGCGAGCCGCTGCAGCGTGTCGAGGAAGATGCCGCCGAACGGCGTCTCGTAGGGATCGCGCTTGGGTCTCTCCCGCCGCGGCTTGCGCGGACGCTCGGGGTGCTCGCCGCCGCCGGCAGCGTCGCCGGCCGACGACGCGTCGCCGCCGAGGGCGCCGCCATCGCCCGTCGCCGTCTCGCCCGCTGTCTCGCCGTTCTCGACGACCTCGCTGCTCTCGACGGCCACATCGGATGCGTCGGCCGCGTGGGCCGCATCACCGGCATGGCCTCCGTCGTCGTCGGCGCCGCCGTCTTCGGTGCCGTCGCCTGCAGACGGCTCCGACGACTCCGCGAGCGCGGCCTCGTTCAGGTCGGTGTCGTGCGCCTCGTTCTCGGGCGCGGAATCGGCGTTGGGGAGCTGGCCATTCACTGGTGGATTCCGGGGGTGGGTTCCGGAGGTGCCTTCCGGGAGCGTCGCGGCTGGGTCGAGGCGGCGCATCATGCCACGCCACCAAGGAGCGAGGCCACGCGTCGACGAGCGACACGTGGCCTCGCGTGATGCGGTGGTGGGCAGACCCGGAATCGAACCGGGGACACCTGCATTTTCAGTGCAGTGCTCTACCAGCTGAGCTATCTGCCCGCGCCCTGCCGATCGACCGGAAGGGGCTGGAAGTGTGGGGGAAATGGGCCGACCGATCAAGGGCGGTCGGATGGCCGCCGGCCGAGCCCGCGGCGAGACGCGATCCGGTGCAGCCTCCGCCAGCCTACATGCTGTCGGGAATCTCCAGCTCCGTCGCGCGCTCCTTCTGGACCTTGCGGATACCCTCGTAGATCTCGCGGGCCACGCGCTCGGACTCCTCCAGTTTGCGCGTGGCCTCGTCCAGCTCGGCCTGCACGCGGCGGCGCTCCTCGATGGAGCGGTCGCTGGCCTGGCGCTGTGCGGCCAGCGCCGCGGCCATCGCATCGCCCGCGGCCTTGACCCGCGCCTGGGCCTCCTCGCGATCCTCGTTGATCTTCTGCAGGAACTGCGCCTGGGCCTTCTGAGCGGCGGCCTGGCGCTCCTTCGCGACGCGCAGCGCATCTTCGGCCTCGAGCCGCTGGGCGCGCGTGCGTCCTTCCAGCTCCAGCCGCTCCTCGATGGCCTGCCGGCGCTTCTCTTCCGCGGCCGCCAGCCGGCGCATCGTCTCGCGCGCCACCAGCTCATGGTCGGCCAGCTCCTGCCGGATGGCGACGAGCGCCTCGCGTGCCTTGCGCGCCTGCGCCATGTTCTGCTCGGAGGCCTCGCGCGCCTCCACCGTCTGCGCGTCCAGCTCGGCCAGCTCCGTGCGCGCCTCCTGGCCGCGCGCGATGAGCGCGTCCAGCTCGTGCCGCAGTTCGCCGCAGCGCGCCTCGAGCCCGCCCTGCTGCTCGGCGAGGCGCTTGATGCGGCCCGCCGATTCGTCGGCCTGCTCGGCCGTGCGCGTGCGCAGCTCGGCCAGCTGCTGCTCGAGGCGCTCCTTCTCGTCCTTCATGCGGCGACCTTCATCCGCCGCGCGCGCGACAAGCTGCTCGTGCCCGCGCCGCGTGTGCTCCACCAGCGCGCCGACCTCGGCCTGCCGCGCCTCGGTCTCCGCAAGCTGCCCCGTCGCGACGACGAGGTGGTCCTCCACCCTGGCCACTTCGGCGCGCAGCGCTTCGAGCCGGCCACGCCGCGCTTCCAGTTCGCCGCGAACCTCGCCCTCGCGCGCGGCCAGCACCGCGACCTGCTGCTCCATGCGCGTGCGCTGCAGCTCCAGCGCCGCGACGGCCTCCACGCGCCCGGCCTGCTCCTGCGCGATCTGCGCGAGCCGGCTCTCCTGCTCCTGGCGCTGCGCGAGCAGTCGCTCCGTGTCCTGCCGAGCGCGGCCCACGAGCTCGGCCTGCTCGTGGCGCGTGCGCTCCAGGCTTCCCAGCGCCTCCTCGTGCGTGTGGCGCGTGGCCGAGAGCAGCTCCGACGTGCGCACGAGTTCGGCCTCGACGTCCCGCTTCTGCACGTTGAGCTGGCCGAGCAGCGTGCGCGCCTCGGCGGCGCGGCGGTCCAGCGCGGCGATCGCATCCTCGTGCGCGGCGCGCTCCTGCGCGGCGACCAGGCCGCGCGCCTCCTGCTCCGCTTCCGCGTCGCGTGCGGCCGCTTCGCGCCCGGCGGCCATGGTGGCCAGCGCGACGCGCAGTTCGCGCAACTGGTTGTCCCCCGCCTGCGCCTGCGTGACGGCCTGCGCGAGCGCCTCCTGCGCCGCCTGTCGTTGCGCGTGCAGCTCGGCCACTTCCTGGACCAGCCGCGCGCGACCCGACTCGGCATTGGCGCGCTCCGTGGAGAGCGCCGAGAGCTGGCGGTCCAGCGTCGCCAGCGCGTCGCGCACGGAGGCCACGTCATGCGAGAGGCTGTCGCCCTCGGAGCGCAGCGACGCGTTGGTCTGTTCGAGCTCCTGGCGCTGCGCCTGCATCTCGGCCAGCTCGGCGCGCCGCGCCTCGATGACGCCGCGCGCTTCGGCCAGCTTGGTGGAGACGCGCTGGTCGGCCGCCTCGATGCGGGCCTCGGCCTCCGACTGCCGCTGACGAGCTTCGTCCGCGCGCACCTCGGCCTCGCGCGCCGAACCTGCCGCGGCCTCGGCCTGCGCCGCCAGCGCCGTGAGCTGATCGCGCAACTCGTAGGAACGCGCCGTCAGCGCCCCCGTCTCCTCGCGGGCGGCCGCGGTGCGCGCCGTGGCCTCCAGCGCCTCGGCCTGCGCGGCGCGGGCGTGCGCGCTCGCGCTGCGTGAGGCCGCCGAGGCCTCCTCGGCGGCGCGCTCCTGCTCCGCGCGCAGGGCTTCCGCGGCCGAGAGCTGCGCCTCGGCCTGGGCCAGCCGCTGCGCCAGCGCGGCAGCCGACGCCGTCGCCTCGTGAATGCCGCGACGCCGTTCCTCGAGCCGACCGCTCGCGGTGTTCACCGACGCGTCCAGCTCCGCAAGCCGCGCCTGCTGCTCGGCCACCGCGGAGGTCAACTCGCCGGCATGCTGCTCGGCCGCTTCGATCTCGGCAGCGAGATCCTCCGCGCGCGCCTGCGACTCGGCCGCGCGCGCCTCGACGGCGGCCAGCGCCGCACGCGCCAGGTCCAGCTGGTCGCGATGCTCCGTCAGGCTCTGCTCGGTAGATGCCGCGCGGCCCGCCAGCGCCGCGACGCGCTGCTGCGCCTCGCGCTCCTGCTGCGCGAACCGCGCCGCCGCCGCCTCCTGCGCCGCGCGCTGCGCCGTCGCCTGCTGCGAGAGCTGCTCGACCTGGCCCGACAAAGACTGCGCGCGCTGCTGCCACGTGTCGGCCTCGTGCTTCCACGTGAGCGCCACGCGCTCGGCCTCCGTGCGAGCCGTCTCGGCGCCCTGCGCCTCGGTGATCAGGGCCGCGACGCGCTCGGCCTGCGCCGCCGCCTCGGCCTCGGTGCGCGCGCGCCGATCCTCCACCGCCTGCTGGCTGGCCTGGGCCTCCGCCAGCGAGGCCTTCGCGGAGCGATAGCGCTCGATCATCTCGCGCGACTGGAGCGTCAGCGTCTCGGCCTGCTCCGTCAGGCGCTGCACGCGCACGGCGTGCTCGTCGGCGCGCGCCTGCGTGGCGAGGCACTGTTCGTCGCCGACGCGCGCGCGCTCGGCCAGGTCCGCGACACGCTGCTCCGCCTCGTGAACGCGCGCCTGCACGTCGCGATGCTGCTCGTGCGCCGCTTGCAGCGCGGCGAGACGCTCGGCGTGCGCCGATTCCACGGCCGACAGGCGCTGCGCGGCGGCCTGGCTCTCCTGCGCGCGACGCTGCGCGAGCGACTGCTGCTCCTCGTTCCACGCGGCGACGGAGGCCTGCGTGCTGGCGCGCTGCTGCTGGCCCTGCTGCTCGAGCTCCGCCAGCGCGACCCGTGCCGCATCGGCGGCTGCCTCGAGGGACTCGGCCTCGGCGCGACGTGCGGCGAGGCGCTCTTCGGCGGCGTGCTCCTGGCCCTGCAGCGCGGCGAGGCGTTCGCGCTCCTGCTGCGCCAGCTCGGCGGCGCGCTGCTCGGCCAGCTGCGTCCGGTGCTCCGCGGCGGCGCGCGCCTGCTTGGCCGCCTCCCAAGCGGCCTCCGCCTCCGCGGCGCCGGCCTGCAGGGCGGCGAGCGCCTCGCTCGCGGTCGCGGACTGCGCGCTCAGTGCGGCGCAGGCCTGTTCGAGCTGCGCACGGCGCTGCTCGGCGGTGTCGGCGTCGGCGGACGTTTTCGCGAGGCGCGCGTCGGCAGCGCTGCGCTGGCTCTGCACCGCGTGCTGCAACTCCGCAAGCTGGTCCTTCCACAGCCGCACCTGCTGCTGCAGCACGGTGGCGTGCTCGCGCCGCTCCTTCGCCTCGCTCTCCAGCAGATCCACGCGCCGTTGCGCCTCATTCTGCAGGGATTCGGCGCGCTCGCGCGCTTCGCTCTCGAGCGCTTCGACGCGCTGGCTCGCGTGGCTTTCCAGCGCTTCGGTGCGCTGGCGCGCTTCGCCTTCCAGCGCTTCGGTGCGCTGGTGCACGGAGGTTTCGAGCTGCGCCTCGCGAAGCTGCGCGGCCGCTTCGACGTCCGCGAGCCGCGCCTCGGCGGCGCGCACGCGACCCGCCAGCGCGGCGGCCTGCGCGCGCGTCGCCTCGACCGTGGACTCCGCTTCGGCGACCGTCGCGCTCGCCGCCTGCGACTGTTCGATCGCCGCCTGTCGCTGCGCGTGCAACGTGGCCAGCTGCTGCTCCTCCGCGGCGCGACGCGTCGCGAGCAACTCCAGTGCCGCCTGCGCCGCCGCCAGCGCCTCGTCGGCATCGTGCCGCGCGCGCTCGCTGCGCGCACGCGCGGCCTCCACCTCGGCGAGCGCCGTCTTCGCGGACGTGTACTTGGCGATCGTGCCGCGCGCCTGCTCGACGCCGCGCTCGAGCTCCTGCTCGGCCTCGGCGCTGCGTGCCGCCAGCTGGCGCGCGCGCTCCTCGAGCCGGCGGATCTCCACGCCGATTTCGGCGTGCTGATGCTCGGCGTCGTGAATCTCGTCTTCCAGCTCGCTCGCACGATGCTCGGCGGCCGCGGCGCGCTCCTCGGCGGCCGTCGCGCGCTCCGCAGCGGCGCGCTGCGCAGCCTCCATCGCAGCGAGCTGCGTCGCGGCCTGACGTTCATGCGCCGCCAGCTCATCGCGCTGCTCCGAGCCGACTACGGCCCGCGCCGGCGCTCGTCCTGGCGCGCGTCCTGGCGCGCGTCCTGGCGCGCGTTCTTCGGTGTCTTGCTCGGCGCGCAGGCGATCGGCCTCGGCATGCGCCTCGTCGATGGCCTGCTGTGCCACGACCTGTGCCTGATCGAGCAGTTCACGCTGCTGCGCGGCTTCGGCCTGCGCGGCGGCGAGGGCTGCGGCATCGTCCGGCGCGGAGGGCGCGGAGGAGGCAGAGGGCGCGGCCTCGTCGAAGCGGATCACGAAGGCGTGAGCGCACGCGCCGCAGCGCGCGCGGCGACCCGCGTTCGCCTCATCCACCTGGAAGGAACGCCCGCACTGAGGGCACGCCGTGAACCGCTTTGCCATGAGACCTCCCGCTCCGCCACACCTGCCGTCGACGCCGCACCCGCTGCACGCCGCACGAGCACCACACGCCACCACCTGCACGGACAATGATAGACCTTCGCGCCCGAATGCGGGGAGGGGGGTAGCACGCAAGCCGCGCGCGACGCAAGCGATGTCCGTGCGCCGCGCGTCGCGCGGGACTCACGCGCGACGCGCTCGGCGCGCGCTGCTCGCTGCTCGCTGCTCGGCGCTGGGTGCTCGGCGCTGGGTGCTGGGCGCTCGGTGCTGGGCGCTCGGTGCTGGGCGCTCGGCGCTCAGCCGAGGCGGGCGCTGCGACGCTGGCTCTGGCGCATGCTTTCGGGATCGATGAGTCGGCCGGCGGCGGCGCTCGCGGCGGCGACCGCGGGACCCGCCACCAGATCCATGCTCGTTGCGGGTCCGCTGACCAGTCGTCGGTCGCCTCGCACGAGGTGGCTCGGCAGGCCGCCCGCCGCGAGCAGTCGTGCACCGGTGCGGAGGAAGTCCGCGATCAGCCCCTCGTCGATGGCATGCAGGAGCACGCGCTGACTGGCCGGGAGGATGGACAAGTCCACGCCCGGATGGACGTTGCGCTCGCGCAGCACCTCGGCCGCGACGCGCAGATCCTCCAGCCGGCCGGCGATGACGACCTCGTCGATGGGCGTGGGCGAGCCGCCGCCGGGCGCTTCGGGCGAGAGCAGGCGGCCGGGCCACGGCTGCCCCTCGCTGAGTGCGAGGGCGACGAGGCGCAGCTTGCGGGCGTCGAGTTCCAGCCACGCGGCATCCGCCGGGGGCCGGGAGGGCGGATCGGGGCGGCGATCGCGCTCGGGTCGTCGGGCCGCCAGCCACGCGACGGTGCGCGCATCGGGCAGGACGACGGAGGCCACGCCGGCGGCCGCCAGCGTCCCGCACAGGCTGAGGCGCTCGGGGATGTCGAGCGCGGCGATCGTGTCCCCGTGCAGTTCCAGGACCGCGCCGCGGAGCCCGGCCGCTCCGCCGCACAGCCCGAGCAGCGCCACCGCCAGGTCGAAGGGCCCCACCCAGCGCGGCATGCGCCCGGTGACGCGCACAAAGCGCGTCGGCGGGACGACGACCGGCAGCGCATTGCGTGCGAGCAGGCCGTTGAGCTCCGTGACCTGGCAGCGCAGGGGAATGCAGCCCAGCCCCCCCAGCGAGCCGACGTCCGGCGTGCCGCCGCCGATCAGGTCGTGGCTGCCCAGCAGGCCTTCGTCCGCGGCGACCACGGCGGGCCAGCCGGAGCGACCGATGGCGAAGCCGAGCGGCAGGCCGTGCTCACGCGCATGGCCGCGGATGCGGCGGCGATCGTCGCGCGGCTGCTCGGCACCCGGCACGAAGACGAGCTGGCCCGGCGAGAGCGGCGGCGCATTGCTCGGGACGATGGTGCGCGCGCCGGCCGCGCCGGAGGCCGCAAGCAGGGCCGCGGCGCCCGGCCCGTCGAGCAGCACGGCGTCGAGCGACACGGTGAGCGCCTGGCCCTCTGCGGCCGGCCCCCCGCCGATGTCCGGCGCGGGCCCCGACAGCTCGCGCCCGACGCGCAGCATGAAGGCATGCGCGCCCAGCACCGCGGCGACACGGCTCGCCGGACGCGGCGCCTCACCGGCCGCGCCGACGCCGCCGGCACCGCCGGCACCCTCGGCGGCGGGCCCGGCAGCCGTGCGCGGGTCGGCCATCTCAGCCCGCCACGGCTGCGGCGAGCAGGTCGCCGATCTCGGACGTCTTCTGCACGCCCGCCGAGAGCGAGCGGATGCGGTTCTCGATGAGCAGGCGCGAGACCTGCGCCTCGATGGCGCGCCCCGCCTCGCCGTGGCCGAGGTGGTCGAGCAGCATCGCCACGGCCATCACGGACGCGACCGGGTTGGCGACGTTCTGCCCCTTGTACTTGGGCGCGCTGCCGTGGATGGGCTCGAAGAGCGAGACCTGTCCGGGATGGATGTTGCCCGAGGCGGCGATGCCGAGGCCCCCCTGCACCATCGCGCCGACGTCCGTGATGATGTCGCCGAAGAGGTTGGTGGTGACGGCCACGTCGAACCATTCGGGGTTCTTCACCATCCACATGCAGGCCGCGTCGATGTAGGCGTGCTCCTGCGTGATGTCCGGATACTCCTTGCCCACCTCCGCGAAGACGCGCGTCCACAGGTCCTGCGCGCGGATCGCGTTGGCCTTGTCGATCATGAGCAGCTTCTTGTGCTTGTTGCGCTTGCGGGCCAGCTCGAAGGCATAGCGGATGACGCGCTCGGTGCCCTTGCGCGTGTAGCGCATCGGCTGGATCGCGACCTCGTCGGGCGTTCCCTTGGCGGTGAACTCCGGCGACGCGGTGTACGCGTCCTCGGTGTTCTCGCGCACGATGACCATGTCCACGTCGGCGGGCGTCTTGTCCTTGAGCGGGCAGAGGCGGGCGTCATAGAGCTTGACCGGGCGCAGGTTCACGAACAGGTCGAGGCCGACGCGCAGGCGCATGATGACGCCGTGCTCGACGAGGCCGACCGGCGCGCGCGGGTCGCCGATGGCGCCGAGCAGCACCGCGTCCATCTGCTGGATCTCGCGGAAGGCAGAGTCGGGCAGCGTCTCGCCGCCGTTCGTGCCGCCCGTCGCCAGCCAGCGGTCGGTGCCGAAGGGGTAGATCACCGTCTCGTATTTGATGCCGAAGCGCTCGGCGGCGACCGCGAGGACCTTGAGGCCCTCGGCGACGACCTCGGGGCCGATGCCGTCCCCGCCGATGACGGCGATGCGGTGCGTGCGGGTGCTGTGCGTGGTGCTGGTCATGTCCGGGTCCGGAGGCTGTGCGAGGGGCGTCGAGGGGACTGCCTGCGCCCGAGGTCCCGGGCGAGGGGCCAAGAGCCTAAGAAACTTCGGGCCGGCGCGCGCCATCGGCGAGGCGCTCTTTCGCTGCCTGCAGCGCGGCACCGCCTCGTGGCGGCGGCGCCGCGGTGAAGCCGCCGACGGAAGTTTCCCGGTAAGATCCCCCGCCGCGCGGACGGGACGTGGAGGCGTGCGGCGTGCGGCGATGCGGCGTGCGGCGATGCGGCGTGCGGCGTGCGGCGATGCGGCGATGCGCACCGGAGACCTCATGAAAATGCAGATATTCATTGGTGAGCTGCCTGCATGACCTCCTCCAAGGGTCGCCTCGTCGGGGCCGTCCTGATCGCCGTCGTGACGCTGTTCGCGTTCGAGGGCTTCGTCACGACTTTCGCCGGCGGCTCGCTGCTCCGGAAGTTGCCGCTGGGTCTGGACAGCGCCGTTCCCGGGGCCGACCTCGACTGGCGCTCGCGGAGCGAGGACGAGCGCAAGCTCGCTGCGGCAAGCAATCCCGGCGTGCTCCGGCTCCACGCCGACCCCCGCGTCGGCTACGTGCTCCGCAGCAACACCGATCTGGACATCCTCGGCGGAAAGATCCGGAGCGACGCGCTCGGGCTGCGGAGCCGTCCGCGACCGATGCCCGCGGAACGGCCGATCGTCATCGCGATCGCCGGGGCATCCGTGCCCTTCGGGTTCGGGCTCTCGGACGAGGACACCATCGCGAATCAGCTGGAGGAGCAACTGGCGGCCTCGCGCGGGCCGGACGCCCGCCCCGTCGTGTGCCGCACGGTGGCCATGACGCGCTGGAGCACGCGCAGCGCGGTGAGCTTTCTGATGGACCACATCATGGACCTACACCCCGACATCGTGGTGTACATGAGCTACCCCAACGAACTCTCCGACACGGACCTCGTGTCGGAGTCCGGGCACCGCGAATGCGCCCCGGACCCCGCCTCACCCGACCCGTGGCTGCACGTGTGCGCCGGCGACAACAAGAAGCTCGTGGCGCGGCTGAACTCCGTGGCCGAGGCAGCCGGCAAGCCGGTGCTCCCCGGGGACTACGGCCTGGACGCGCTCAACGCCGACCTCTCGCCCGAGTCCACGAGGCGCTACGACGAGAGTGCGGAGTGCCTGCTGAGCCTCGCGCGATGGCAGGCCTCCCAGCACCGGACGATGATCCTCATGCCCTGCATCGAGCACTCATTCGGCTACTACCTGCTGTCGCGCCTGCGCGCCGTGTATCCGGAGTTTCCAGCCGCTCCGCTGTTCACGTCTCTGCCGGCGGACATGACGCTGGGCTACGACCCGCACCCCAACGCACGCACGGCCCGGGTCACGGCGACGCTGGTGGCGCAGGCGCTCCTCAATCAGGGGCTCGTGGACCGCGGCGCCGGCGCGCCGCTGCCAGCCGTGCCCGAGGAGTTCGAGGCGCTGCGGGCGCCGGCGTTGACCAATGAGCTGCTGACGGCCTACGTCAAGCCGCAGCACGACCACGATCGCCATCTGCTGAAATCCGAAGTGGACTTCACGACCGGTCGCTCCGTCGGGCAGGTCTACGGAGGCGTCAGCGAGAACGGCGTCGTCGGCGCACGGCTGCTGCTGCTGCTTGCGCCCGGCGGCTCCCGCATCGAGCTCGAACTGGCGCCCATCGAGAAGCGCCCCGACCTGTATCCGCTGGACGTGGCCGTGGAGCTGGACGGCCGGAGTCTCGGCGTCGTCACGCTGACCGCGGACGGCCCGGTGCGCGCCTCGCTGCCCCTGCCGCCACAGCGCGACCCGAAGGCCTTGCTGGAGGTGAAGCTCGTTTCGCCGCGCTGGGTGGTCCAGAACATCGGCAACACCTTCGAGCTGGCCTCGTTCAGGCCGCTGCGCATCGCGTGCGCCGGCGACTGAACGTGCCGCGGACGCCTTCAGAACAACGTGTAGACGAAGGGTGCGACGACCGGCACAGTCTGCAGCACGACGAACACGATGGCGGCCGGAAGCAGCACGCACATCACCGGCACCAACCACCAGTACGGCCCGCGCCACAGCCCGACGATCAGCTCCCTGGCCGTGGAGGCACCGACACGCAGCTTGCGGGTGAAAGCGACCACGTCCACGACCTCCGGATGAGGACCTCGATGTCGAAGTCCAGCACGAGCCTGATGGCGGGGCGAAGACTAACCCGCGATTCGCGCAACGTCCACGCTGCGTCGAGCGCCGTGACAGCGCACGCGCGTCGGCTCGATGCAGGCGCGTGGCGATGAATACGACGCTGCCCCGCGCGCCCGAGGTCGCTGCCTTCTACGAGGCGCGCCCTTTCCCCGGCTATGCACCCGGTGATGACGCCTCCTCGCTGCTGGACCGCTGCCGGCGCTCGCCGTTTCTGCAGGCGCTCGATCAGGCCATTGCACCGGATGCCCGCATCCTCGACGCGGGTTGCGGCACCGGGCAGATCAGCAACTTCCTCGCGCTGGCCGCGCCACGACGCCGCATCTTCGGAGCGGATCGCTGCGCCGCCTCGCTCGCCGCGGCAGAGGACTTCCGCCGGCGCGCGCACGTCCGCAACCTGTCGCTCATGCGCGCCGACATCTTCGTGCTGCCGCTGCCGCAGGCCGCTTTCGATGTCGTGATCTCGCGCGGCGTGGTGCATCACACGCACGACCCGGACCGCGCCATCCGCTCCGTGTGCAGCCACGTCCGCCCAGGCGGCGTGCTGCTGCTGGGCATCTACGAGAGCATCGCGCGCCTGCCGCACCATGCGCGCCGCGTGCTCTCGCTCAACGGCCGGCGGCCGATCGCCGCGCTGGATCCCGTGCTGCGCCGGCGCGACCTCGACGACGAGAAGAAGCTCACGTGGATCGAGGACCAGTACCGCCACCCGCTGGAGCACAGCCTGTCGTTCACGGCGACGCTGGCCACGGTGAAATCGGCCGGCTTCACCTGGCTCTCGTCCGTGCCGCCCGCCACGCCGGGCCGCGACCTCTTCGCCGCGACGCCGGAGCCCGGCTCGCTGGCGCTGCTCTGGCGCCGCTGGGGCTGGGCCGTCCGCTGCATGACCGACGAGGATGCCGGCCTCGTGTGCCTGCTCGCGCGGCGCCGCGCCGGCCCCGCGCAGGCGCGCGCCTGATCCGACGCGCCGGTCACGGGCCGCGCGCCCGTCGCGAGCCGCGCGCCCGTCGCGAGCCGCGCGCCCGTCACGAGCCGCGTGCGGGCACGAGCCGCGCGCCCGTCACGAGCCGCGCGCGGGCACCGCGGGGTGCGGGCACCGCGGCGTGCCGGCTCAGCGTCGCGCGTAGAGGCGGTCTTCCACGACGAGCGCCGGCAGCTCACTGCGCGCAAAGAGGGCCAGCGCGTCCGCTTCGCCGCGCACGGGCGGCTCGCCGCGCAGGTTCAGCGAGGTGTGCAGCAGCAGCGGCACGCCGGTGGCCTCCCCGAAGCGCGTGAGCAGCGCGTGGAACAGCGGGTCTTCGGCGGCATGGACGAGTTGCGGACGGCACGTGCCGTCGGCATGCACGGCCGCCGGCGCGGCGGCCATCATCGCCGCGCGAGCAGGCACCTGAAGCTGCATGAAGCGCAGCGGCCAACTCGCGTCGGCCCCCGTGAGATCGAAGAATTCCGCGGCGCGTTCGGCGGGCACGGCGGGCGAGAAGGGCCGGAAGTCCTCGCGACGCTTGACCGCGCGACTCACGAGGTCGCCCGCATCCGCGCGCCGCGGGTCGGCCAGCAGGCTGCGATGCCCGAGGCTGCGCGGCCCCCACTCGTTGCGGCCGCGCACCCAGCCCACGAGGCCGCCGCTCTGCAGCGCGGCGAGCAGTGCGTCCAGTACGGCGGCGTCGTCACGCAGCGGCGCGCTTTCCGGGCCGGGCTCGGCGAGCAGGCTTTCGCCGAGGAAGACGTGCTCCTGGTGCCACCCGCGTTCCGCACCGAGTACCGCGTGATGCACGTGCAGCGCGGCGCCCAGCGCGCATCCGGCATCTCCGGCCGCAGGCTGCACGAAGACGCGGCGGAAGGGAGCTTCGCGCACGATGCGTCCGACGGCCGCGGTGTTGAGCGCCATGTCGCCCGCCAGGCAGAGGTTTTCGCCCGGCGCGCGGCGGTGCAGTTCGGCGACGAGAGCCAGCAGCGCGTCCTCCACCGCAGCCTGCACCGAGGCCGCCAGGTCTGCATCGCGGGAGTCGCCCGGTGCGCGGCGCAGCGGTGCGCCGGGGATGCGCGCCGGACCGAGGACTGCTGTCAGTGCGTCGCTGCACAGGCGCTCGCTGTCGTTGTCGAAGCGGAAGCAGGACATGTCCAGCGTCACGCCGCCGTCGCTGCCGACGCGCAGCAGTCGATCGACTTCCGCGCGCATGCTCGGCTTGCCGTGCGCGGCCAGTTCCATGAGACGGCCCTCGCCGCCGCCCGGAGCGAAGCCGAGATGCTCGGCCATGGCCGAGACGAAGAGTCCGAGCGAGTGCGGGTAATGCTGCTCGTCGAGGAGCTGCAGCTGCGGACCGCTGCCGCGCCACAGGCTCGTCGTGGCCCACTCGCCGGCGCCATCGACGACGAGCACCGCCGCGTCTGCGAAGGGCGAAGCCAGAAAGGCGCTGGCGGCGTGGCTCTCGTGATGGGCGCTGAAGAGCACGCGCTCCGGCGCGATGCCCAGCTCCGTCGCGATGCGGTTCTTCAGCCAGAGACGGTCGCCGAGCCACAGAAAGAGACTGCGCGAGAAGCTGCCGGCGGAGCGCGGAAAGCCGCGCAGCTGGCTGGCGAGCACGCGCTCGAAGCGGCGCAGCGGCTTCTCGTGGAACACGACCCAGTCCAGCTCGGCCGTGGTGATGCCGCCCTCGCGCAGGCAGGCGCGCAGCGCGCGCCGGGGGAAGGATGCGTCGCGCGGCACGCGCGTGAAGTGCTCCTCCTGCAGGGCGGCCACGACGACGCCGTCGCGCAGCAGCACGGCCGATGCATCACTGCCAAAGGCCGACAAGCCGAGGATCTGCATCAGTTCTGCGACCGCGCGCGCGCCAGGGCGGCTTCCCGGGACGCGCTGGAGCCGGCGTCCGACGCGCTGCGTGGCGCGCCGCCGGGCGCGCCGCGCCAGCCGGCTTGTCCGTTGCGGCCGCGTCGCGCCGCCAGCCCGAAGGGCGCGAGCAACGTGCCGTAGAGAACCACGAGCACCACGCGCCCGAAGTGGCCGCCCGATCGCACGCCGAGGCGCTTCCACGCGCCCAGCCAGCGATTGGCCTTCGCCGACTTGAGCGCGGCCGTCACCTCCTCGTCGCGGCCGGCGGTGCGCCAGGACTTCAGCATCGCAGCAGTCCACGCGACGTGATAATTCTCGTCGCGCAGGATCTCCTCGAAGATGGCGCAGGTCTGCGGGTCGTGGCGCGTCAGGTCGCGGTGCACGTGGAAGAGCGCCGCGGCCCGCTGCTCGGCGACGTGCAGCATCGCCACGTAGGGCACCTCGCCCAGCTCGTCCAGCAGGCCCAGGGTGAGGAAGCCGTGCGCGTCCACCTCGGTGGACGGCCGGCCGCGCGACAGGTCGTAGGCGCTGTCGGCGGCGACCTCGGCCTCGCGCGCCGCCGTCGCCGCGGACTCGCCGGCCGTGCGCAGCTCGGCGGCACGGCGCTTGAAGAGCCCGGCGTGCTTCACCTCGTCCAGCGCGTGCCGGTGCAGGTGATTGGCAAGCTCGCGATCGGTCACGCGCCGCGCGGCCGAGGCGATGTCGCGGCCGCCGTCTTCTTCCGTCCGCGCGAAACTCTCGAGCGTCAGCAGCGTGCGCGCCGGGTCGTGCCAGAGGCTGCGGCTGCGCAGGCGCAGGAGCATGTCGCCGACGCTCACGCCCGAACCTCCGCCCCCGAGCCCGCGATTGTGGCGCTGAACACGATCCTGGCGCCTCTCCTTTGCGCGGCCTGTCTTGAGCGAGTCATCGTGCACTCCAGGAGGACCGCCTGCTTCCCGCAGGCAGGAGGCAGGTTCTACCACGGCACGGCGGCGCTGCGAGGCGCTGCGAGGCCGCGCTCGTTTCACGAACACGCGCAACGTCCGCATCCCGGGCCGTCTCGCCTCAGGCCGACACCGCTCCACCGGCAGCGCTGCTTGGCACGCACAAAGGTCGTGTCGGGGACGAAAAGGCGGATCGACTGCGAGAGGAGGTCGAACTCGGCGAAGTGCTGGCGCCTGTCATTCCGTGATCCATGAGTCCTCGCCTGCGCATCCGCGCCAGTGCAACACCTGGATCGGCTCTACAGACGGCACAGCCACCGTGTCACACCCTGTCACAGCTCCGTGTCACAGCTTGTCACTGCAAAGTCGACCGCATTGACTGCTTGCTCCGAAGTCGCTGTGGGACGAGATGCTGGCCGAGCCTGAGCCGCCGGGGTACCTGACCGTCCTGCGCGCGATGCGGCACCACGCGCGGGGCGACGCGGATCTTCGCCATCGCCGAGAAGGTGCTCGACGGCGAGATCGCCTACCGCAAGGGCGACATGCCGCGCGCCATCGCCGCGCTCACGGACGCGCTGCAGATCGAGAAGCAGGTCGCCTACATGGAGCCGCCCGAGTGGCCGCTGCCGGTGCGGCACGCGCTCGGCGCGGTGCTGCTCGAAGCGGGCCGCGTCGCCGAAGCCGCGCAGGTGGATGAGCGCTTTCGCAAGGCGTGGGCGCAGGCGGACGTGACGATCGGGGCGAGCTGTCTGTGCGTGGCGGGAGCGAAGGCGGCGAAGAACTGACTGCGAGGCGAATCGACGACCGGCTACGCTGACGGCCGGGAGATCTGTCGCTGATGCTCGGGCTCGTGTCCAACACCGACCGCACGTGGTTCGACCACCTCGCCACGCTGGGGCGCGACCGCAACGGCTGCCTCGACGAGGTGAACTTCTGGCGGCCGAAAGACCAGCACGCCGTGAAGATCATCGGCCCCGGCGCGCCGTTCTTCCTGCGCCTCAAGAAGCCGACCTACGCCATCGCGGGCTGGGGCTTCTTCGCGCACTGGCAGCTCGTTTCCCTCCGCGACGCATGGGCGCTGTTCCGCGAGAAGAACGGCGCACCGGGCTTCGAGGAGTTTCGCAGCAGCATCACGCGGCTCCGCGGCGCCGATCCCGCGGCGCCGGGCGCGCTGCCCATCGGCTGCATCGTCCTGCGCGACGTCACGTTGCTGCCGCCGGAGCGCTGGCTGCCGTGGGGCGCCGCGGAGGGCTGGAGCCCGAACATCGTCAACGACAACAGCTACGACCTGACCGCCGTGCCAGGGCGACGGCTCATGCAGTTGCTCGCCGAGGGCGGCGCGAACGCGATGCCGCTCGATCTGCTGCCCGACCGCTTCTCGCCGCTGGCATGCGACGAGCGCCGCTTGCGCGAGCAGGTCGTCGCGGCGCGCGATGGCCAGGGCACGTTCCGGCTCCGCTTGCTCGAAGCCTACGACTCGCGCTGCGCGCTCACCGGCGAGCGCGTCGTCCCCGTGCTCGAAGCGGCGCACATCCAGCCATACCTCGGGCCGGCGAGCAACCACATCCAGAACGGGCTGGTGCTTCGCGCCGACCTGCACAAGCTCTACGACGCCGGCTACGTCACGATCACCCCGGACTATCGCTTCCGCGTGAGCGAGCGGGTCGAGCAGGAGTACAGCAACGGCAAGGACTACTACCGCCTGGCTGGCGAGCGCATCCGGCCGCCGGCCGATCCGGTGAAGTGCCCGAGCCGCGATGCGCTGGCGTGGCACGAGGCGCGCGTGTTCAGCTGAGCACGAGGGCAGCGCACTCAGCGCCTTCCGCGCGGCGGCTCCCGATCCGTGCCCACCCGCAGGCGCTCCAGGTACTTCTGGTAGGCGAACCAGCGATCACGCTGACGCCCGGTCGTCTCTGCGAGGACTCCCACCTTGACCAGCACGTCGATCGCGCGGGAAGCCGTCGGCTTCGTGGTCTGAAGCAGTCGCATGGCGGAGCTGACGCTCACAATCGGATGCTTTGGCAGGCCCTCAAAGAGTCGGATGGCCCCAACGGATGCGTCGTCGGCGGCAACGACCCGCTCGCGGTCGCGGGTCACGAGTGCAAAGAGTTCACGCGCATCGGTCGCAGCTTCCTTGGCAATGGTTGCCACACCGTCGAGGAAGAAGTCCAACCAACCCTCCCAATCGCCATCGGTGCGTACCGCGCCAAGTCGCCGGTAGTACTCGGTTTGATGCCGTTTGAAGAAAAGGCTGAGGTAGAGCAACGGCTGTGACAGCAGCTTCCAGTGCTCGAGCAACAGCATGATGAGCAGACGACCGATGCGGCCATTGCCGTCGAGATATGGATGGATTGTCTCGAACTGCACGTGCAGCAGGCCTGCGCGGATGAGCGCCGGGTGACCCTGCTTCGCGTGCATCGACTTCTCGAGCTCGGCCAGCAGATCAGGAATCGCGTGCGGAGGTGGCGGCACGAAGGCCGCGTTTCCCGGCCGCGATCCACTGATCCAATTCTGGCTCCGGCGCACCTCGCCGGGATGCTTGTCGGCGCCGCGCACTCCCTGCATCAGCCGTGCGTGCGTTTCGTTGAGCAGCCGCATGGAGAGCGGCAGGCCCCTGCTGTCGGAGAGTCGGCTCCGCGCCCACGTCAGGGCCACGAGGTAGTTGCAGACCTCCTCGAGATCGGCCCCTGGCGCAGCCCCGTCCTCCGTCTCGAAGCGCAGCAGGTCCATGAGCGTGGACTGCGTGCCCTCGATCTGGGAGGTGATGACGGCTTCCTTGCGGACGAAGGCGTAGATGAACCAATCGAGCGAGGGCACCATCGCGCCGGCGAGTTCAAGGCGGCCGAGCGCCTGTTCGGCGGCATGCAGCCGATCCGCCAAGGCGCCCGAGACATCGAGCGGCGGATTTCGAGGCGGCAACGGCGCCGGGATGAAGGAGGCAACCTCTTCATCGCCCACGGTGATGCGCTCGTAGGTACCAGTGGTGCGCTTCATGGTCGGGTCCTCCCGAGGATCGCCGCGGAACGAGGGAAAGCAGTAACAATGGCGTTCCTTGCGGCCCTCGTCAGGAACGAAAGCTTGACTAGCGGGGATTGCTAGTCAAGTTTTCTTTACCAGCGAGCCGCCGGGTGCCGGCTCGGTGCAACCCAGGCCAATCGGCGAGCCGCCTCGATCACGGCGCGTCGAGGAAGTTCTCGATCAGGCGCGCCGCGAGTTCGGGAGGGCTGCTGTCCGGGCGGGTCATCACGGCTTCGCCAAGATAGGCGCCGTCGGCTCCGGGCAGCCGCTCCCACGCGGTGCGCGTGAGCAGCCCGGCGCCTGCCGAGCGCAACCACAACCACTGCTGCTGCCCGGGCGTCGCCTCTGGCACGCGGCTCCGCGGGAATGCGACCTGCGCCTTCCCGTCCGGCGCAGTCTTCAAGGGCATCAAGGCTTCGCCCGTTTCGCCATAGCGGTTGCTGATGCCGACTTCGAGCGCCGCGACGGAGGACGGACCCTGCGCTCCCGTGGGCAGCATCCACATCGTGGAGATTTCGATCGTGAAGCCCGGCCCCGCGGCCGGCGCGTCTGCTGCGGTCGGCACGACCAGCGGCTCCGGCACTGCAGTGCGCGCCTCGGACAGGACGGGCGCCGCTGCGGGCGAGGGCGAGGACATGCGGAGCAGATCACCCGGTTGCGTCGCAGCGGGTTGAGCGCCATCGCCAAGCGCGCTCACCACCCAGAGGGCAGCGCCCACAACCGCTCCGAACGCTGCCAGTGCGGCGAATCTTCTGCTGGTCCCCACGCGAGTCCAGCTTGCCGCAGATCCTCCGCACCCGCAACGGCGCGTGCCTCAGGAAGG
The DNA here is from genome assembly GCA_038212275.1 of Planctomycetota bacterium. Lineage (GTDB taxonomy): Bacteria > Planctomycetota > B15-G4 > B15-G4 > B15-G4 > JBBQUR01. Next base: position 154,518 of record JBBQUR010000003.1, on the reverse strand, counting down.
AATCTCGGCTTCGACCAACAGCGTGAGCAGCGACAGCGACTCCTGCCAGCCGAGGCAGCAGGCTTCGGGCGGGATCACCGCCGGAATGCCTTCCTGCACGATGTTCACCTCGGTTCCGACCAGCACCTTCTTCAGCGTGATCGTGACCTGCATCTCGCCGGGCAGGTTCGGGTCATCGAAGACATCCGTGTGCCGGATGCGCTCGCCCGGCACCAGCTCGAGGTACGTGCCGCCAAAGGAGTGGCTCTGCTGATTGCTGAAGTTCGTGAAGGACATCCTGTAGGAGCCGCCGACGCGCGCATCCATCTGGTGCACCTTGCCGGTGAAGCCATGCGGCGGCAGCCACTTCACCATCGCGTCCGGGTCGATGAAGGCGCGGTAGATGCGGTCGGGCGGCGCGCGGAGCACGCGCTGGAAGCGGACGGTGCCGGTGGCAGCGGGCATGGGGAACTCCTCCAGGACGAAGTGGGAAACGGGGCGATGCCCGTGAGGCCGGGTGACCGACACGGCAGAGCGCGAATCCGGCCTGTCCGATCTGGCCAGTATCGGACAGGGTGGCTACACTTCCCCGCATGAACATCCACCTCACCCGTGAACTGGAAGCCTTCATCAGCAAGAAGGTCGCCTCGGGCCGCTACAGCTCCGCCAGCGAAGTCGTGCGGGAGGGATTGCGTCTGCTGTCTGACGACGATGAGTGGAAAGCTGAAGTCAGACGCAAGATCGGCGAGGGGCTTGCAGACCTGAAGGCCGGACGGGTCGTCGACGGAGCCAAGGCGGTGGCAGGCATCCGTTCCACCATCAAGACGGCACGTCGTCGCAAGCGTGCGTGAGCCCGAACTTCAAGCTGACGACACGTGCGGAGCGCGACCTGGCCGAGATCATCGGATACGTCGTGGAAGCAGCCAGTGCTGCCACGGCGGATCACGTGCTCACGGAGTTCGCCACGGCGTTTCAGTTGCTTGCGGAGCGCCCTTCGTTGGGACATCGACGGCCCGACCTCACCGAAGATCCATCGCTGCGATTCTGGGCGCTGTTCTCCTGGCTCGTCGTCTACGCGCCGCGCTCGAAACCAGTGACGATCGTGTCCATCGTCCATGGCGCGCGGGACCCGGAAGATCTCGGCAGACTGCTGCACGACATCAGCTGACGGCATCCCGACTTTCCCAGCCCGGGTGAAATCGAACTGCTGATCGGTGGTTTGAGCGACGACATCTCACTGATCTGGGCACTGATGCACCTCGGAATCCGCGGGAATCTACCCTCCTAGCGCCCAGCCCCCACTGGATCGCGGAACATCCCCGGCGCGTAGCTCACGATGCGGCCCTCGATCGCACTCGCGGCGACGGTCAACGGCGACGCGAGATAAAGCTTCCCCGGCCCGCTGCGGCCCTGGAAGTTGCGGTTGATCGCAGACACCGTGACCTGCTCCCGCGTGTCCGACACGCCCGGCCCGCACCCGATGCACGCACCGCAACCCGGATTGATGATCTGCGCGCCGACGGCCTCGAAGATCTTGTCCCAGCCCTTGGCCCGCGCGACCTTCGCGGTCGCCTCGCTGCCGTACTGGATGAAGAGTTGCACACCGGGGGCGACCTTGCGGCCGGAGTCGACGGCGTCCTTCAGCACGCGGGCGTACATCTCGAAGTCGTCCACCTTGCCGGCGGTGCAGGAGCCGGCGTAAGCGATGTCGATCTTCACGGCGCCGAGGTCGGCGACGAAGGCGCCGTTGGTCGGGTCGCTCGGGATGCCGCGGTCGGGGTCTCCCGGGTGCGCGACCATCGGGCGCAGCGTGGAGAGGTCGATGACGTGCACGCCGCCCGCGTAGGTCGCGCCCTTGTCCGGCGCGACGAGCTTGGCACGCAGCGCCTCGCGCGTCGGCGCGGCTCCGGCCGCGGCAGTGCGGGCCCGCGCGGCATCTCCCGCCGCGCCGCTCGACGCGTTGGCGGCGTCGGACGCGCGGTTCGCGAGAATCCAGTCCACCAGCTTCTCGTCGCCCTCGCAGATCCCGGTCTTCGCGGTGCACTCGGTGGCCATGTTGGCCAGCGTCGCGCGCTCGTCCAATGACATGCCCAGCAGGCCGGGACCGCCGAACTCCATCACGCGGTCGAGCGTCAGCTCCTGGCGCGCGTGGTTGGCGAGGATGTGCAGCATCACGTCCTTGGCGGTGACGTCGGGCGCGAGCGTTCCCACCAGCTCGAACCGGATGCTCTCCGGCACCTGCACGAAGGTCGCGCCGCTCGCGATGAGCGCCGCGTATTCCGTCGCGCCCACGCCCCAGGCCAGCGCGTTGTTGCCGCCGCCCATGCAGGTGTGACTGTCGGTGGCCTGCACGAAGTCGCCCGGGTCGATGAAGTCGCGCCGCGCGACCTCGTGGCAGATGCCGGGCGAGATGCCGCCGCGGCTCTGGTAGTCGCGCACGCCGGTGTGATTCATGAACTCGGTCTGCAGGCGGCGCAGCGTGGCGATCTTGTCCGCGAAGGGCGCCATGCGCTTCACGCCATCGGCGTAGAGCAGGTGATCCTCGAAGACGGCGAACTTGCTCGCGTCCGGCAGCGCGTAGCCGTCACCGAATTCCTGCTGCAGGAAGTGATGCACCTGCGCCGTGGTGAACTCGTGGCTGTAGCCGCCGTCGACGCGCGCCATGGCGACGTCGCCCGGCTGCACGGGGCCGGGGCCGCCGACCAGGTGCGCGGAGAGGATCTTCTCCGCCATGTTCATGGGGCGCGGCGCGGTCGTCGGGCGCGGGACCGAGATGCGGCCCTCGACGAGCGCCTTGCTGAACGGGAACAGCCCGCCCAGCTCGAGGATCATGCGCGTCACCGGGTCGTAGCGGCCGGTGAATTCCTCGAGCGGCAGCGCCTCGCCGCGCTGCAGGCGCACGAGCTGCGCGTGGTCGCCCATGAGCTGGCCGAGGTTGATGTTGTTGCGCTCGTGGATGGGCGCGAAAGAGGCCGCGATGACCAGCCGGATGCCGCACCACTTCTCGCACTGCGGCGCCGTCTCGCGCGAACTGCCCGTGCCCTTGCGGAAGCCCGAGACGATGACCTCGAAGCCGCCGTCCATGAGCGCGCGCTCGCCGAAGACGCGCTGGCCGTCCTTCATGAGGCCGGCATAGGCATTGAGCGCGATGTCCTCGGGCCGGTGGTTGAAGCACACCCACGCGGGGGTCATCACGTCGGTGTTGATGTCATCGAGGAGGTCCTCCACGCGGAGGTCCTCCATGCGCAGATTCACCTCACCGCGCAGTTGCCTGCCGATGAGGTCGAGGTCGCGCGTGAGAAACAGGACCCGCTTGCGCGGATCGAGGCGGATGAGCTTGTCGGGTGCGGACATCGGGCTCGCGATCCTGGAATCAGGGGCGTGTGTCTCGGGCGAACGTTCTGCGCGGTGCGTGGCGCGAAAGGCCGCGACTCAGAGGCGTTCGATGAGCATGGCGATGCCCTGGCCGCCGCCGATGCAGGCCGAGGCGATGCCGTAGCTCTTGCGCGCGCGCTCGAGCTGGTGCATGAGCGTGAGCAGCAGGCGCGTGCCCGTCGCGCCGAGCGGATGCCCGATCGCGATGGCGCCGCCATTCACGTTGACCTTGTTGCGGTCGAGCTCCAGCTCCTTCTCCACCGCGAGATACTGCGCGGCGAAGGCCTCGTTGATCTCGAAGAAGTCGATCTTGCCGAGCTCCATGCCGGCCTTGTCCAGCACGTTGCGGATGGCCGGCGCCGGGCCGATACCCATTTCGCTGGGCTCCACGCCCACCGCATCCCAGGCCACGATGCGCGCGCGCGGCTTCCAGTTGTTGGCGCGCGCGTGCGCCGCCGTCGTGACCAGCAGCGCCGCGCCGGCATCCACGATGCCCGAGGCATTGCCCGCGGTGACGGTGCCGTCCTTGCCGAAGGCCGGCCGCAGCTTCGCGAGGCCCTCGAGAGTCGTGTCGGGGCGGATGTGATCGTCCGTGTCCACGGTGCCGACGACGGTGTCGCCCTTCCTGATCTCGACCTTGACGATCTCATCCGCGAAGACGCCGCTCTTCACGGCCTTCGCGCCGAGCTGGTGGCTGCGGAAGGCGAACTCGTCCTGCGCGGCGCGCGAGATGCCGTACTTCACGGCGAGCTTCTCGGCGGTCTGCGCCATGAAGAGCCCGCACATCGGGTCCTGCAGGCTGCCCATGAGCATGTCCTGCAGTTCCCATTTCTGTCCGAAGCGGTAGCCGCCACGCGCATTCCACAGCACGTGCGGCGCCTGGCTCATGCTCTCCATGCCGCCGGCCAGCACGGTGGTCGCGTCGCCGGTCGCGAGCATCTGGCACGCGGAGACGACGGACTGCACGCCGCTGCCGCAGAGGCGGTTGACGGTGAGAGCCGGCACGCTGATCGGAACGCCCGCCTTGAGGCCCACATGCCGCGCGCCGTAGAGCGCGTCGGCGCTGGTGTAGAGCACGTTGCCCATGACCACGTGATCCACCTGCTCGGGCTTCACGCCGCTGCGCTCGAGCGCGGCGCGCGACGCGATGGCGGCGAGTTCCAGCGCGGAGAAGCCGGCCAGCTTGCCGTAGCCCGGCGTGCCGACATATTCGGCCATCGGGGTGCGGGCGCCGGAGAGGATCACGTATTCGTGGGAAGTCATCGGTCGTTCGTCCGTGCGGGAGGTCGTGGTGTAGTGAGTGGACGGCTCGCCGGAGCGACGGGCCGGAATGGGAACGGGTCAGCGCGAAGGGCGTGTGTTCGCGGGCCTACTTTCCCGTGAACTTCGCGGGGCGCTTCTGCATGAAGGCGGCCATGCCCTCTTTCTGGTCGTCGGTCGCGGCGAGCAGGCCGAAGAAGGTGGCCTCGTAGTTGAGGCCGTCCGACAGCGGCATGTCGGCGCCGTGCCCGACGGCATCCAGCGCGAACTTCACCGCGACCGGGCCGAAGGACATCGTCTTGCGCAGCATGGCTTCCGCCGCGCCGAGCAGTTCGGCCTGCGGATAGACCTTGTTGACGAGGCCGATGCGGTGCGCCTCTGCGGCGTCCACGCGCGCGGCGGTGAGAATGAGTTCCAGCGCGCGGCCCTTGCCGATGAGGCGCGGCAGCCGTTGCGTGCCGCCGTAACCCGGGATGATGCCCAGCGTCACCTCGGGCAGGCCAAGCACGGCGTTGTCCGACGCGAGCCGGATGTGGCAGGCAAGCGCCAGCTCGCATCCGCCGCCGAAGGCATAACCATTCACCGCCGCGATGACCGGCTTGGGGCAGGCCTCGATGGTGTTGGTCAGCTTCTGGCCGCGCAGCGCGAGCGGCCGCGCCTGCAGCGGCGACTGCGTCGCCAGCTCGCCGATGTCCGCGCCCGCCACGAAGGCCTTGGTGCCGGAGCCCGTGAGGATGACGCCCTGCACGGAATCATCCGTGGCCAGCGCCTCGAAGCAGTGCTGCAGCTCGCCGACCGTGGCGTTGTTCAGCGCGTTCAGCTTGTCGGGACGATTCACCGTCACGAACGCGATGCCGTTGCGGTCCTCCCGGATGATGTTCTCGTAGGCCACGGCCTTCACTCCTTGGGCTTGCGTCGCGGAGCGCGACGGGTGCGGGGCTTGCGGGGCGCGGCCGGTGCCGCGCCGCTCTTGCGGGTGCTCGTGTCGCCGCTTGCTTCGGTGTCGGCCTCGGAGCCGGTCTCCGGGCCGGCATCGCGGTCCTCCGCAGGCTCGTCGCCGAGATCATCGTCGTCGTGGCCCTTCGCCTCGACGGGCGCCGCAGCACGCGGCGCGTCACCGCGACGCTTGCCGCCGCGCGTCTCGGCCAGGAAAGCCGCTGCCGGCGACGGCACGTCCTCCGACTCGCCCACGTCGCGTGGCTCACGAACCTCGCGCACCTCGCGCGGCGGGTTGCGCGAGTCGCGGTTCTCGCGCGGCTCGCGGGTGTCCCGGTTCTCGCGCGGCTCGCGCGGCTCGCGCGGTTCACGCGGCTCACGCGGCTCGCGACTGTCTCGCGTGTCTCGCGCATCTCGAGTCTCTCGCGGTTCACGCTGGTCGCGCGGCTGACCTCCGCCCCCTGCGTTGCTGCCGCTCGCGTGGCCGCCACCACCGCTGCCACCACCGGCGTTGCCACCGCTGTTGCCACCGGCGTTGCCATTGCCGTGCCCCTGCTGTTGCGGCGGGCCCTGCTGGCGGCCCTGGTCGTGCTGGGGCTGGTCGTTGGCGTCGAACTCGATGCCTTCCAACTCGATGCCGTTGATGAAGACCGGCTCACGCGGCACGGAGCGTTCGCGGAAGCGGTTCTCCTCCACCGGCACGGCCGCGATGCGATCGAGCACGTCGAGGCCATCGACGACGCGCGCGAACGCGGTGTAGCGGCTGTCGAGGTAGCGGGCATCGCCCTGCACGATGAAGAACTGGCTGCCGGCGCTGTGCGGGTCATTGCCGCGCGCCATGCTGATGACGCCCTTCACGTGCGGGGTCTCGTTGAACTCCGCGCGGATGGTCTGGCCGGGGCCGCCCGTGCCATCGCCCTTGGGGCAACCGCCCTGCACCATGAAGCCCTTGATGATGCGGTGAAAGATGAGCCCGTCGTAGTAGCCGCGGCGCACGAGGCGCACGAAGTGCTCGCAGGTGCGAGGAGCCTGCCGGGGCAGGAACTCGATGGTCATGGCGCCCATCGAGGTGCGGAGGATCGCGCGGCTGTCGGGTGAGAACGTGGTCATGTGTGTCTGTTCCTGGTTACGGCTTGGGCTGTTCTTCGGGCCGCGCGGGACGGATGACGACCTTCGTGATCGTGACCGTCTCGGTGGGCACGCCGCCCGCGCTGCCGACGGCGGCAATCGCGTCCAGCGTGTCCCAGCCGGCCACGAGCATGCCGAAGCCGGTGTACTTGCCATCGAGGGCGCGGGCGTCCGCCTGGCAGATGAAAAATTGGCTGCCGCCCGAGTCGGGGTGGCCGGCGCGTGCCATCGACAGCGTGCCCCGCACGTGGGGAAGATCGTTGAACTCGGCCTTGATCTGGTAGCCGGGGCCACCGCTGCCATCGCCCTTCGGGTCACCGCCTTCGATGATGTAGCCGGGGATGATGCGGTGAAAGCTCAGGCCGTCGTAGAAGCCGCGGCGCGAGAGATCCACGAAGTTCTTCACGTGGCCCGGCGCCTTGTCCGTGCGGAAGGCAAGCACCAGGGTGCCCTTGCTGGTCTGGATCTCCGCCACGAGCCCCGCGTAGTCCGCAGGGTTGACGGCGGCGGCGGCACCGGCAGTCGCCGCGATGCCGGCGGCGTCGGCAGCACTCACGCTGCTCGAGGCCGTGACGACGAGCTCCGTGGTGGTCGCGGCATCGGCCGCGACGTCCTGCGCCCTCGCTGCTGCTGCTTCTGCTGCTGCTTCTGCTGCGGCTGCGGTTGCGGTTGCGGTTGCGGTTGCGGCGGGCGCGGTGGCAGCGTCCTGCGCCTGAGCCGTCGAGGCGGCAGCGGCGCGCTTGTCAGCTTCCGCTCGCGCCTGCTCGGCGGCGGCGGCCGCCTGCGCGGCGGCCTTGACGGCAACTGCCTGCAGCCGGGCCTGTTCCTGGCGCAGCGATTCCTCCGCCATGGCTTTCGTCTTGGCCGCCACCTTGGCCTGCACGGCGGCGTCAGCCTTGGCCGCAGCGGCAGCATCCCCATCCGCATTCGCAGCAGCAGCATCCGCATCCGCAGCGGCCGCATCCGCAGCGGTCGCATCCGCAGCGGTCGTGCCGACGACTCCCGTGCCGACTGCGGCAGCCTTCGTCGAGGCGACCGGCCCGTCGATGTACCGGCGCGCGTCGGCCAGCGCCTCGGCCTCGATGGCTGAGCGGTGCGCCGCGTCGGCCTGGGCGGCAGCGTGCTGCGACGCCCGGGCCTCGGCCTGCGCGCGCGCGGCCGCGTCAGCGGAAGCCGCACCCGCACAGCCGGCGCCGAGAGTCAGCCCGAGGGCCAACGCGCCTGCCAGCCATCGCTTTGCGGTCTTGATGCTCATCGCTCCGGTCGGGTCAGGCGCGCTTGTCGCCGTCCCACTTGAAGAAGCCCTCGCCCGACTTGCGGCCGAGCTTGCCCGCCTTGACCTTGTCCACCAGCAGCTTCGGCGGGTTGAACAGCGGGTTGCCGGGTTCCAGCTTGTGCCAGCCCTCCAGAATGGACAGCGTGGTGTCGAGGCCCACGTAGTCCGTCAGCGTGAAGGGGCCCATGGGATAGCCGCAGCCCAGGGTCATGCCCGCGTCCACGTCGGCCGGCGTGGAGTCGCCGCGCTCGACCATGCGGATGGCCTCGGCCATGTACGGGACGAGCAGCCGGTTCACGACGAAGCCGGGCGTGTCGCTGGCGGCAACGGGCACCTTGCCGCAGGCCTCGCCGAAGGCCTTGGCTTCGGCAAAGACCTCGTCCGAGGTCTCCTTGGCGCGCACCACCTCGACCAGCTTCATGAGCTGCACCGGGTTGAAGAAGTGCAGGCCGACCATGCGCTGCGGGCGGCCCGAGGCGCGGCCCATCTCGCCGATCGAGAACGAACTCGTGTTGCTGGCGAAGATTGTCGTCGGCTTGCAGAGCCTGCCGAGTTCGGCGTAGAGCGTCTTCTTGACGTCGAGGTTCTCGACGATGGCCTCGACGACCAGGTCGCAGTCGGCCAGCGCGGACAGCTCGAGCGTGCCGGAGATGTGCGCGAACGCCGCATCGGCAGCCGCCTTCGTGAGCTTTTCCTTCTCGACCAGCTTGTCGAGGCTCTTGCGGATGCGGCCGACACCCTTGTCGAGCGCGCCTTGCTCCGACTCGCGCACGACGACCGTGCAACCGGCCTGGGCCGCGACCTGGGCGATGCCGTGACCCATGAGGCCACAACCGATGACTCCGACCTTCTTGACGACCATGGAAAGCTCGCGCTCCTGTTGCTGGCGACTGACTGGCAGTTGACTGGCACCGTCCTGCGGACGGCCCCGTGGACACGGCAGGTCGGGCTCCGAACGCGGCGTGCTGTCACGCTGCCGCATGGCCGGACACGTCCGCACCGACTCCGTCCCGGTGGGCCCCTGCGGGAACCCGAAAGACCGGCAGGTCGTGACCGAGGCGCATCCGCCGCGATCGTGCCCCGCCCGTCCTGCTTCCGAGACCCGGAATGGAAGGGGTGAATGATACGGAAAGGGCTGCGGGGCGCAACCTTGCGAAGGCCGCGCCGGCCGCTGTCCGGAGCCCCCCTCGCGTCCCTCGCCCCCCTCGCCCCCCTCGGGCTGAGGCCTAGCGCTTCGGCGGTTCGTCGAGATCCAGGTCGGTCGGGTCGGCGCCGAGATCGGGCAGCTCGTCGTCGTCCTCGCCCGGGCTTTCGGCGGCGTCGTCGTCCTCGAGTGCATCGGCGAACTCGCCCTCGGGGCTGCCGCTGTGAGCCCCGCGCCGCGGCACGGGCTTCATGCGCTTGCCGACGCCCTCCCAGGTCATGACCACATGCGGCCCTCCGCCGGGCAGGTCGAAGACGTCGCCTTCGCGCCGGAAGCCGTGCGCGAGATAGAAGCCCTCGACGGGCGTGCGCGCCGTGCACCACAGGCCGCCGCCGCGCTGCTGGACCACCGCCTGCACAGCCTGCAGCAGCATGCGGCCGAGGCCGTCACCGCGGCGCTCCGGAATCACGGCCATGCCGCGCAGGCGCCAGGTCTGCGGCCCGCCGTCGGTACGCGCCTCGGGCAACACGCTGGCCACGCCCTGCACCGCGCCCTTGGCGGTTTTCACCGCGAAATGCAGCGCCTGGCCATCGTCGTCCGTGACGTAGGTCGAGGCCTCGGGCGGCTGGCCGGGACGCAGGATGGCCGCTCGCAGCGGGCGGCAGTCGGAGGCGCGGACCAGCAGCAGTTCGTCCATGCCCGGGAGTGTAGCGACCGCCGCCGCGGGCCGGGGGATTCCACCGTGCCCGGACACGTGGCACCGTCGTGCGATGCCTCGGCCGCCACGCCTGACTCTCCAGCCGCTCCCGACGGCCGCGCCGCAAGGCAGCGTCCACGGGCGCGGCCGGCCGGAGATCGACGTGCTGCTGCCGGTGCGCGGCGCGCGACGCACCCTGCCGTCAGCATGCGCCGACCTGCTCGCCCAGCGCGACGTGAGCGTGCGCGTGATCGCCATCGTGGACGACGCGCGCCCCGCCGCCGTGCCCGACGCGTCGCGCGCGTGGGTGGAGGACCTCGCGACGCGCGAGCCACGCCTGCTCGTCCTGCGCGGCCCGGGCCGCGGCGCCGGCGCGGCGCTGGATGTCGGTCTCGCCGCCGTGACAACCGGAAGCTTCGCGCACATGGAGGCCGACGACCGCTGCCCGCCCGACCGGCTCGCGCGCCTGCACGCCGCGCTGCACGCCACGTCGGTGGACGGGACGCGCGACACGCCCCTCGCCGCGGTGGTCAGTCGCGCAGCTCAGTGCGGTGCGCGCACGCCGGGCATGCGCCGCTATCTCGACTGGCAGAATGCGCTGCTCACGCACCGCAGCCTGGCGGAGGCGCGCTTTCTCGAGATCCCGGCGCTGCACCAGACCGGCCTCTACCGCACGGCGGCCGTGCGCACCGTCGGCGGCTACAAGCCGCGCGGCGCTTGGCCGCTGGACCTCGACTTCTGGCTGCGCTGGTTCGAGCACGATGCGCTGCGCGGAGAGCTTCCCGTCCTCAAGCTTCCGCGCGTGCTCTACCGCTGGCGACAGCACGACGCACAATCCACGCGCGCCGGAGACATCCACGGCGGCAGCCATGCGCTCGACGCCCTGCGCGCCGGCAAAGCGCACTACCTGGCGCGGCTCATCGGCCGAGCCGGCGCGACACCGCGCCCGGTGCTTCTGCTCTCCACCGGCCGCACGCTGGTCGCCTGGCGCGACGCGCTCCTGGCGAACGGAGTCGACGTGTCGGCCGCGCTGGAGTGGCGCCCCGGTCAGGCGCTCCCGGCGGCGGTGCGGTCGGCGACATCGGAGCTGCTGCTGGCGGCGTTCGGCATGGCGCCGGCGCGCGCGCGTCTCGCCAGCGCGCTGTCCGCCGAGGGAATCGCCCCCGACGGACAGCGCGTGCTCTGGATCGCCTGAACGCAGGCCGCGAAGACGCCCCGCTCAGATCTCCGGGTTGAAGGGCAGCTTGTCGACAGCCACCAGCGAGCCGGTGATCGTCATCGCCCCGAAGTACTCGAAGCCGTCCACACCCAGGGAGAGGCTTTGAGCCGGCAGGAACGACTGCAGGATGTCCGAGCTGATCGTCTTGTACTTGGCGCTCTTGAGCACGCCCTCGTTGTCCACCTTGATCGTCAGCGTGGCCGACTGGACCGAGGCCACAGACCCGTTGTAGAGCTCGAAGCCGAGGAAGCTGTTCACCACGAGTGCGGTCTGCCCGTTGGCATCGAGACCGTCGGTGTAGAGCGTGCCCTGATACGACTGAGGGGACCAGTTCCCGTCGCCGTCCTCGACCCACACGATGTAGTCGTAGGTCGGAACGCCGGCGCCACCTCCGTCGCCGGGACCCGTGAGAGCCCCCATCGAGTGCGCGATGAGCTGCATGTACACCGTGAAACTGAGGCTCTTCGAAGCCGTGAGCGACGTGAACGCATCCACCGTCTTGCCCTTGCACTTCACCTTCATCTTCAGCCACTGGTCGGTGAGGATCGGCGGCACGACACCGTTCACCTGACCGCCGGCACCGGGGTCGGGAAGCGACGTCACGTCGGCTGCCTGAGCCGGCCTGCCGCCCCAGTTGGCGGGGGCCTTGGCCTTCACCGCATCGGCGTGCAGCGTGAAGGCAAGGGCCAGGACGAGCGAACCCGTCAACGGAACGAACCAGAATCTCTGTCGCATGTCTGGACTCCGAAGGAATGAATCGTGAACCCACGCTGCGGCGACACGTCGTGACCCGCGCCCGCCGATCCGCGGCAGGCGCACGCAGCGCGCGGCGGCATGGTGCGTACCCTCCGCGGCGATCGCAAGCAAAACCGCAAGGGCCGCGAAACCCGTTTCAGCGCACGCCGGCGGCCGCGCCGTGCGAGCGCGGCTCCGCCACGCCGAGCCAGCGCGCGGCATCGGCCGGATCACGGCCGATCGACGGGGCAGCCGCGAGAGCCTTCACGCGATGGAGCGCGTGCCCGAGCGCGCGCAGTGCGTCAAGCGTTGCTTCCGGGCCTGCCGACGTCCCGGCGCCGGACAGGTCCTGCGTCTCCACCATGAGTTCGTCGGGCAGGTGCTGATGATGAATGCGCGGCGCGAACACGGCGGCGCGGACGTCCGCACCGAAGTCCAGCACCGCACTCACGATGCCGAAGGTCGCGCTGATGATGCGCGGGCCGCCGGCCGCGCCGGTCACGAGCAGCACGCGGCCGTCGGCGTCCAGCACGATGGTCGGAGTCATCGACGACAGCATGCGCTTGCCTGGCTCGATCGCATTGGACTCGCCCTGCACGAGTCCGTAGGTGTTGGGCGTGCCGGGCCGCGTCGCGAAGTCGTCCATCTCGTTGTTGAGCAGGAAGCCCGCACCGGTGACGACGACCGCGCTGCCGTACGAGCCGTTGAGCGTGGTCGTGAGCGCCACCGCGTCGCCGCGCGCGTCGATCACGGAGAGGTGCGTGGTGTGCTGCGCCTCGCTCAGGTCGCTGCCCCGGCGCACGCCCGGCGGCAGGCCCGGGTCCACGTCGCGTGACGGCGTGGCGTGGTCGGGCGAGATGCCGGCGCGCTGCGCGTCGGCCCACGCCGGGTCGAAGAGTTGCGCCAGCGGGTTCTCCACGAAGTCCGGGTCGCCGAGGCAGGCGTTGCGCGCGGCGAAGGCACGGCGCGAGGCCTCGGCCTGCAGGTGCAGCGCGGCCGGCGAATGCCAGCCGAGCGCGGGCAGGTCGTAGGGTGCAAGCAGCGCGCACAGCAGTTGCAGCGCGACGCCGCCGGACGACGGCGGCGGCATCGAGCAGATGCGCGCGCCGCGGTAGTCGAACTCAAGCGGCTGCCTCCAGACGGCGCGATAACCCGCGAGGTCCGCGTGCGTGATGAGCCCGCCGCCGCGCGCCATCTCGGCGACGATCGCGTCGGCCGTCGCGCCGCGATAGAAACCGTCTGGCCCGCTTGCCGCGATGCGACGCAGCACCGCGGCGAGGTCGGGATTGCGCCAGACGTCGCCCGGGCGCAGCGGCGCGGCGTCCGGCCCGTCGCCACCCGTCAGGTACAGCGACGCCGAGGCCGGGAATCGCCGCAGCCGCGCGGCTTCCGTGTCGAGGTCCTCCACGAAGGCCGTATCCACGACGAAGCCGTCCTCGGCGAGCGCGATGGACGGAGCGAGCAGCGAAGCCCACGGCAGCGCGCCGAGTTGCGCGTGCGCCGCGAAGAGTCCCGCGACGGAACCGGGCACGCCGCTCGCGAGCTGTCCCGTGAGCGAGGCGTCCGCGGTCACGGCCTGCGTGCCCGGATCGTGCGCGTCGGCGGCAGCCGTGGCGACGACGTACATGTCGCGCGTCGCCGCGGCCGGCGCGGTCTCGCGGAAGTCGAGCGCCCACTCCCGGCCCTGCATGTGGACGACGAGGAAGCCGCCGCCCCCGAGGTTGCCTGCCGTCGGATAGACGACGGCAAGCGCGAAGGCCGTCGCCACCGCGGCATCCACCGCATTGCCGCCGCGCGCGAGCACGTCGGCGCCGATGCGGCTCGCAAGCGGCGCCTCGCTCACCACGAGGCCGCGCGCGGAAGACACCTCCGGCCCGACGACGACGGTCTCGGACGCACACCCCGCAGCGCCGGCGAGCAGCGGCCAGCAGCAGGCTGCAAGGCAGCGTGCGATCACGCGCCGCCACCGAGGCGTCGTCGCGACACCGGAGGCACGTCGCGCGGCGTCCGGCGCAGCGCGCGAAGGCGAGCGCATCAGTCGCGCTCGAACAGCGCCGCGATGCCCATGCCGCCCGAGACGCAGAGCGTCGCGAGGCCGCGCCGGCTGCCGCGCCGCGCCATCTCGTGCAGCAGCGTCACCACGATGCGCGCGCCCGTGGCGCCGATCGGGTGACCCAGCGCGATGGCGCCGCCATTCACGTTGAGCCGCGCATGGTCGAGCGACAGCTCGCGATCGCAGGCGATGACCTGCGCTGCGAAGGCCTCGTTGAGCTCGATGAGGTCGATGTCCTTCAGCGACAGGCCGGTGCGCGCCAGCAGCGCACGCGTCGCCGGCACGGGGCCCAGCCCCATGACCCTGGGGTCCACGCCTGCGAGGGCTTCACCGGCGAGCCGCGCCATCACCTTCAGTCCGCGCTCTTTCGCGAAGCCCGCCGTCGTGACGATCATCGCGGCCGCGCCGTCGGTGATGCCCGAGCTGTTGCCCGCGTGCACCGTGCCGCCCTTGCGGAAGACGGCCGGCAGCTTCGCAAGGTCCGCCAGCGTGGAGCCGCTGCGCGGATGCTCGTCGGTGTCCAGCACGACGTCGCCCTTGCGGCTCTTGACCGTGAGCGGTGCGATCTCGTCCCTGAAACGGCCGGCCTTCTGCGCGGCCTCGGTCTTGTGCTGGCTCTCCAGCGCGAAGGCATCCTGCGACTCGCGCGAGATCTCGTAACGATCCGCCAGTGTCTCGGCCGTCGCGCCCATCGGTGACTCGGCGAGCGGGCAGTTGAAGCCGTCCTGGAAGTTGCCGTCGAGTGCCATGCCGTGCCCGAGCCTGTAACCCGCGCGCATGTCCGGCAGCAGGAAGGGAATGCGCGACATGGACTCCGTGCCACCCGCGACCACCGCGCGCGCCGCGCCGCTGCGCACCTCCTGCGCCGCCATGAACACCGCGCGCAGTCCCGAGGCGCAGGCCTGGTTGATCGTGATCGCCGAACCGCTCTCCGGAAGGCCCGCGCGGATCTGCACCTGGCGGGCCACGTTGGGGCCGCTGCCCGCCTGTCGCGCCATGCCGAAGATCACCTGGTCCACGTCCGCGGCGGCCAGTCCCGCGCGCGCGAGCGCCGCCGTCGTGACGTGCACGCCCAGCTCCACCGCACTGACGGACTGCAGGCCGCCCATGAACTTGCCGATCGGCGTGCGCACCGCTCCGGCAATGACGATGTCCTGGGAATTCATGGCGAAGGAAGCTCCTGGGCGTGTCGCATGGGCGGCAGAGGATAGTGAATCCGTGCTGCCACGTCAGCGGCGGTGCCCCGGGACGCGTACGCGAACGGCGAGGCAAACCTCATTTCGGGCGTTCACGATCCGGCAGCGCTCGGCGGCAACATCCGCTCGGCCGGCCGGCGCGGGCCGCGTCGGGCGTCAGTTGCCGCGCGGGGCGGGATGACCCTCGCCGTGGCCGGCGTGCTCGCCGGCGGCCGGTGCAGCAGGTGCGGCCGGTGCGGCAGGCGCAGCAGGTGCGGCGTCAACCGCGGGGCGTGCCGCCTGCACGATCGCCAGATACTTCTCGGGATTGGCGCGGAACTCGCCGGCGCACTGCTTGCAGCAGAACTTCACCAGCTGCACGCCGTAGAGCACCTCGATCGGATCTTCCAGCTTCTCGCCGCTCACGGGGCAGGTCGTCAGCGGATAGCTGGCGCTCTGCGCGGCCATGAGCGCCACGTCGATCGTGTTCAGCGCGGGCGTCGGGTTCTTGAGGAAGTCGGCCTTGCAGTCGTTGCAGCAGAACTCAACGAGTCGCGTGCCGTAGACGAACTCCACCGGCCGGCTGCCCAGCGTCTCGCCGCTCATCACGCACGTCTTGAGCGGATAGCCGGGCTTCTGCGCGGCGATGACGGCGGCGTCCAGCTTGGCGAGGAACTTCGCCGGCTCCTTCTCCACGTTGTGCATGCACTCCGCGCAGCAGAACTGCATGTACCGGCCCTGGAAGACGGCGTCCACGGGCGCGCCCATCGAGCCGCCCATCGCTTCGTCGCTGACGAGGCAGGTCTTCAGCGGATAGCTCGGCTTCTGCGCGGCGATGATCTCGTCATCGGACATCGTCGCAGCGGGCGCGGCGGCCTCGGCGCGCGCGGGCGCCGTCTGCGGAGCAGCGGCTGCCTCGGGACGGCTCGCCTCGGTCTGCGCGGCCACCGGCACGGCGAGTGCAAGCAGCAGGGACGGCAACATCGATCGCAGGCTGAGCATGCGCGTGACTCCGAAAGGCGGAAACAGGAAGCGGAACCGAGCGCGGGCCGACGGCCGACGCGGGCCGCAAGGATAGCCTCGCTCAGCGCCGCATCCGGTTCGATTCCGGGGACGGCGCGCGGGGCGACAGCGTCGCGATCCGGACGTGACCCGGGCCCTCCTCTGCGGACTCCCAGACCGCGAGCACGGGCCCGCAGCCATCGGGAGCGCCCGCGACGGCCGCGTTGAAGCCTCGCCCCCAGTCGACGGCCGTGCTCGCGGACGCAGGCCAGACGGCGCTGCGCACGTGGCCGGCGTCGTCGGTCCACAACAGGTGCGGGCCACCCGGGCCGCTGGCGGCGTGCGTCTCGCGTCCCGCGGCCCAGCGCTGCTCGGCGTCGCTGCCGATCGCGGTGAACAGGTCGCCGCCGCGCCGCCAGAAGCTCAGCATCCCCGCGAGGCCGACGCCCGGACGGCCGCTGCCGTCCGATGCAGCGGCCTGCAGCAAGGCCGCGGCGCTGCCCCCCGCCATCGGACAGGCGTCGAGCGCCCAGTGGCCCGCTCCGAGCGGCTGCGCACCGGCGGGATCCGCCGGCCCGTCGGGCCCGACCGCGAGCGCGAAGAGGTCGCGGTTGCCCGCGAGCAGATTGCGCCACAGCACCACGGCCTGGTCGGCGTCGCGGATCGACACCTTTGCGGGCGCGGAGGGCGGCTCGATGCCGGACTGGGGGGTCGGCGCATCGGCGGGCAAGAAGACCACCGCGGGCGGGCAGCATTCGCAGATGCCGCCCCCCGGCGCGCGATAGAGGCAGGCGTTGGCCGACCAGTGTGCGCCGCCGTCGAGCGACCAGTTGCCCCACAACTCCGTGCGCTCGTGGCGCAGATCGAGCCATGCACAGAGCAGGCGGCCGGCGCTGTCGGCCGCCAGCGCGTGCAGACCCTCGCGCGCCGCGGCCGGCGCGTCGGTGATCGGCACGGGCCCGAGCCAGCTCGTGCCGCGATCGAGCGAGCGCCACGCCAACAGATCCCCGTCGTGGCCGCCAAGCTGGTCGCCGCACACGGCCGCCACGACGAGCGCGGCCGGTGTGACGGCCACGCGCGGTCCGCGCATGAGGCCGTGTTCGAGCCGCCCCGCGCTGCCCACGCTCACCGGCTGCCGCCACGACGCACCGGCGTCAAGCGACAGCGTGACAAGGATGGTGTCGTCGCTGGCGCAGACGACCGCGACGACGCCATCGTCACCGACGGCGAGGTGCGGCGCATCGGCCGGCCGCGCGCTCTCCTCGGGGAGCAAGGCGCGCGACGCGAGGCGCTGGCCGCCTGCCTGGTCTGCTTCAGACCCCGCGCTGTCGGACACCTCGGGCGACTGCGCAGCGCACGCCGCGGACAGCGCGCAGCAAGCGAGCCACTGAGCGATGGCGCCGCGCTGACGGCCGCGGCGCGGAGCGTCGCGGCCCACCCTCACTGGGGCAGCGTCGTGCCGTGCTTGGCCAGCGCGTTCAGCTTGCCCGCGTCGTCCAGCGCCGCGAATTTGCCGGAGCACTTCGGGCAGCAGAAGCCGACCGTCTTGCCCGCGAACTCGGTCGTGCCGCCCTCGGCCTCCACCGGGTTGCCCATGATCGGGCACAGCGCATTGATGCTCGCCACGGCCGTGCCGGCGGCCGGCGCGGCTGCAACGCCAGTTGCAGCAGCCGTCTCACCGACCTTCTTCGCACCCTCGGGAGTCGCCGACGTCGAGGCCGCATCCGAACAGGCCGCGCAGACCAGCACCACACTCAGAGCCAGGGCCTTCCATGCATGTTTCATCGCAGTCTCCGCTGACCCGTCCGGGAATGGCGGCTTGCGGCGACCCGACGGGTGGGGCGCCGGCCGAAGCTCCCGAGCATAGCGATTTGGTACACCCGCGCGGCGCCAGGCTTTCCGGGTCGGCGCGTGACCGAGCCTCGGAGATGCCCGTGAAGTGCGCCGTCGTCACCACCCGCCAGGCCAACCTCGTGCGAGGCCTCGACGAGCTGTGTGCGCAGTTGTCGGAGCAACTCGGCCCCGGGCCGCCCGACCTGGTGCTGGCCTTCTACACGCCGCATCACGCGGGCGAGATCGACGTGCTGCGACGGCGCGTGCTCGACCGCCTGAAGCCCCGCGTGCTGCTCGGCTGCCCGGGCGCCGGCATCATCGGCGGCAATGACGAGCTGGAATCCGGCCCGGCGGTGGCGCTCTGGGCGGCGCGCTGGCCAGGCGCCGTGCTGCGCCCCTTCACTCTGGAAGCCGACGAGGTGGACGGCGAGATCGAGCTGCAGGGCTGGCCCGAGACCGTGGAGCCCGGCACCGGCTTCCTCGTGCTGGCCGACCCGCACAGCACGCCGCTGGACACGCTGCTGGAAGGCTTCGCGACGCGTTTTCCGGGGGCGCCCGTCATCGGGGGCATCGCCAGCGGCGCACCCGGCCCGGGTCAGGCCCTGCTGCTCACCGCCGACGGCGTGCAGGATGAGGGCTGCCTTGGCCTCGCCATCGGCGGCGGCGTGCGCGTGGATCCCGTCGTGAGCCATGGTTGCCGACCGATCGGCAAGCACTTCGTGATCACGTCGGCGACGCGCAACGTCATCGGCACGCTGGGCGGCAAACCGGCGCTCGAGCAGCTCCACACCGTGTTCCACGAGGCGGACGCGCGCGACCAGGGCCTCATGCAGAAGGCGCTGCACATCGGTCGAGTCGTCGACGAGCGCAAGAGCAGCTTCGACCGGCGCGACTTCCTCGTACGCGACGTGCTCGACATCGATCGCGACAAGGGCACGCTCACCCTCAACGACTTCATCCGCCCGGGACAGTCCGTGCAGTTCCTCGTGCGCGACAGCGCCACCGCGGACGAGGACATGGCCGAGGTGCTCGCCGAGGAGGCGCTGCGCGGGCCGGCGCTGGGTGCGCTGCTCTTCTCCTGCGGCGCACGCGGCAAGCGCTTTTTCGGCTCGCCCAATCACGACATCGAGGGCGTGCATCGCGGCTTCCCCGATGTCGCCACCGCGGGCTTCTTCGCCGCCGGCGAGATCGGCCCCGTGAGCGGCCAGTCCTTCGCCCACGGCTTCACTGCAAGCATCGCGCTGTTCCGCGAGGCGGCCGCACCGGCGGAATGAGCCCCGGAGCGAGTGCAGACACGAAGCTGCGTGCCCTTCGGCCGGACGAGCACGTCGCCCTGGTCCATCACTGGCTGGTGTCGCGGCGCGGCGGCGAGCGCGTGCTGGAGGTGCTGTCGCGCCTCGTGCCGGGCGCCACGCTCTACACGCTGGTGCACGACCGGCGCGCCTGTCCGGCGCCGGCGGGAATCTCTCGCGTCGTGACCTCCCCGCTGCAGCAGCTGCCGGCGGCGGCGCGCAGCTTCCGGGCGCTGCTGCCGTGGCACGCCGCCGCGTGGCGCTCGCTGGACCTGTCGGGCCACCGGCTGGTGCTCAGCAGCGACGCCGCGCTGGCCAAGACCGTGCGCGTGCCTCCGGGCGCCACGCACATCTGCTACTGCTACAGCCCGCCGCGCTGGGCCTGGGACCTGTCGGAGCTCTACTTGAAGACCTCCGTGCCCGCCCTGGCGCGCCCCGCCGTGCGCGCGGTGCTGGCCCGCGTGCGCGCGGCGGATCTGCGCGGCGCGCAGCGCGTGGACCGCTTCCTCGCCATCTCCGAGCACGTGAGGCAGCGCATCGCGCGCTGCTACGGCCGGGAGAGCGAGGTGCTGTATCCGCCGGTGGACACCGAGTTCTTCGTGCCCGATCGGACGGCACGCGAGCGCGCCGGCCAGCGGTCCGCGGCGCCCTACCTGCTGCTGGGCGAGGCCGTGCCCTACAAACGCTTCGAGATCGCGCTCGAGGCGTGCCGGCGGCTGAAACGTCCGCTCGTGGTGGCCGGCGGCGGCCGACGTCTCGCGGCCCTGGCGGCGCGCATCCCCCCGAGCCCGGTCACGAGCTTCGTTCCGGACCCGGACGACGCTGCCGTGCGCACGCTCTACCGTCAGGCTCGCGCGCTGCTTTTTCCCGGCGAAGAGGACTTCGGCCTCGTGCCGGTGGAGGCCATGGCCTGTGGCCGACCCGTCATCGCGCTGGCCCGCGGCGGCGCCACGGAGACTGTCGTCGACGGCGTGACGGGATGCCTCTTCGGAGCCGACGCGGGCGACGAGGACGCGCAGACCTCGGGCGACATGCCGGTGCACTCGCCCCACGTGCAGAGGCCCGAGGCCGAAAGCGAGATCGGTGCGCTCTGCGCGGCGATCCTGCGCTTCGAGCGCGAGCTCGAACCGCACTTCGACCCGGAGGCCGCGCGTGCGCGCGCCGAACACTTCTCCACGGCCCGCTTCCTGCGTGAACTGTCCGACGTGCTCGGCATCTCGCCGCCCGCTGCCGCGCCGGATGCATCCGATGCTCGACCCGCGACGGCGCTGCGGGATCTTTCAACGGAACAGCAACCTCGCAGCGGCAAGGCTGTTCTTGGATCGGACTCGGGCTCTCTCTAGACTCGCCATGCGTGGTCGGGGCAAGCCACCGTCCTGTGCCAATGAATGAGGGGCATGCTTTCTCGACAGTCCGAAACCTCGCGCATCAGCCTGTTCGTGCTGGATCAGCTGCTGCTGGCTGCCGCGTTTGCCGCGGCCGTGGCGCTCCGCTACGACCTCATCGCCGCCGGCACGATTCCCGGCGTCGCGGCCTGCGCGCGGATGTACCTCGTGGCCGCGCCGCTCATCGCCATCTCGTTGTGGGCCTTCGGCCTGTACCGCGCCGGGCAGGAGCCGGTCTGGCCTCGGCTGACCGCCAGCGTCGAGCCGCTCTGGGGTGGGCTGGCGACGATGGCCGTGCTCGGGCTCACGCGCGTGCTGCTCTACCCCGACCAGGACATGCGCCCGGTCCGCTACCTCTTCCTGGGGACGGCCGTGCTGGCGCTCGTGCTGTCGCGTCTGCTCGTGAGCCGCGGCGGCCGGACGATCCATGGCGACGGCATGGGCTCCGAGAGGCTGCTGGTCTTCGGCATGTCGCGCCGGGTGCTGCGCTTGCTGGCCGCCCTGCAGCGCGGGCCGCACGCCCCCATGCACCTCATCGGCGTGGCTGCAGATGTCGTGCCGACGGACCTCGGCCCGCGCCTCGACCTCAAGGAGGCGCTGGAGCTGCTGAACCAGGGCTCCGTGGACCAGGTGCTGGTCGAGGCCGAGACGCTTCAGCACGACCTGCTGCAGGAGATCCTCGCCATCGCGGACCGCGAGGGCATTTCGGTGCACATCACCTCGACGATGTTCCCCGCCACGAACCTGGTGCCCACGTGGCAGCGCGTCGGCGGCGTGCCGTTGCTGGGTTTCGTCACTGCAGAGCTGCCGCTCGGAGCGCTCGCCGTCAAACGCTGCTTCGACATGGCCGTGGCCAGCGCGCTGCTGCTCCTCATGGCGCTGCCCATGCTCGCGATCGCGCTGGCCGTGCGCCTGACGTCGGCGGGCGGGGCCCTTTTCGTGCAGGAGCGCGTCGGCGCACACGGCAAGGTCTTCCGCATGCTGAAGTTCCGCACGATGGCGGCGGACGCCGAGGCCGGCACGGGGCCCGTCATGGCCATCACCGATGACCCGCGCTGCACGCGCCTCGGGGCGCTGCTGCGCCGCACCAACCTGGACGAACTGCCGCAACTGGTCAACGTGCTGCTCGGGCACATGAGCCTCGTGGGTCCGCGGCCGGAGCGGCCGGAGTTCATCCGCTCCTTCAAGGAGCGCATCCCGCGCTACGCGCACAAGCACTGGGTCAAGCCCGGAATCACCGGCTGGGCCCAGATCCACGGGCTGCGCGGCGCGGACACCAGCCTCACCGAGCGGATCGACCACGACCTCTTCTACATCGAGCACTGGTCGCTGGCGCTGGACGTCCGCATCCTCATCCGGACCGTCTTCTACGGCTATTTGAACGCGGCCTGAGGCTGACGACGGCGCGCCGCCGCAGCCCGCGATCCCGGACTGACTGCGGACGAAACCGGCTGGAATCGGTAGGCTTGCTGCCATGACGCAATCACCTGATTCCGACACCGTGACCGATGGCATCCGCGTCCAGGCGTCCGCGCGCTTCGTGGCCGACCAGTCCGACCCCGATCGCAGCCAGTACCTTTTCGCGTATCGCATCGTGATCAAGAACGAGGGCACGCGCCGAGCCAAGCTGCTCTCGCGCCACTGGATCATTCTCGACGCCGACAACTCGCGCGAGGAGGTCAAGGGACCCGGCGTCGTCGGCGAGACGCCCGACCTCGCGCCGGGCCAGAGTTTCGAATACGAAAGCGCCTGCCCGCTCACCACCGCGTGGGGCACGATGGAAGGCAGCTATCGCATGCAGGTCGAGGGCGGCGCGACCTTCGAGGCCGCCATCGGCCGCTTCTTCCTCACCAGCAAGAGCGCGCTCAAAAAGTCGACGCGCTGAGCTGAGTTGAGCCAAGCCGAGCCGCGCGCCGCGCGACTCAGTTCTGCGGCGAGCCGCCCAGCAAGGGCGGCATCGGCACGCCGAAGCCGTCGGCGAAAGCGCGCACGAGTTCCGCTTCGCTGATGCGCACCTCGCCATCGGCGGCCACGCACTCCGCGCAGGCCGTGAGCAACTCGCGCTTGCGCAGCGGGTGCAGTGCGGACAGTGCATCGAGAGCCGCATCGAGCGCCGCCGTGCCGCATTCGGCTTCGGGCAGCAGCTTGATCTCGGGCATCGACAAGGCGGCCGCCGCGCGCTTCAGGGCCTGGCCGGCGGCAGCCTCCGACGACTGGGCGGACGTCGCTCCGGCCTTCGCCGAGCGGTCGCTGCCTGCCGCGGGCCCCGGCGTGAACTCATCCGCTGCACCGGCGCGGGCGAGCGCCGAGAGCAGCACCGAGATCTCCGTGCGCAGATCCGCCAGGGTCCGCCCGCTCAGGCGCGGCGGCGCCACGCGATGGCGCGACGACGCCAGGTGCCGGCGCAGGATGCGCGACAGCGACCACTCGAACAGGTCGATCGACCCGTCGGCCGCGAAGAGGTCGTCGAGCGTGGCGATGAACTCGTCGTGCTGCGCGGGCGAGAGCGCACGCAGCGCCGGGATGGCGAGATCCACCAGCGGCAGTCGCGTGGAGGGCGGCAGGCGTTCGACCTGCGGCAGGATCTGCTCGGTGAACTCCGCGAGCCCCGGGTCCGCCAGTGCCGCGAGCCGCCGGAGCTGGGCGCTCCGCGGCGCGCCGTCGCGGTGCACGAGCAAGGCCAAGACCACGGCGCGCGCCCCCCACGGTTCGCGCGCAGCCGTGCGCAGCACCTCGGGCAGGCTGTCGATGAGCGCCGCGGCCAGCTCCACGTGCGCCGGCGTCGGACGGCCCGCGCGCTCGACCGCCCGGTGGCCGGCCGCGCCGCTGTCCAAGCGCCAGACCTCGGGTGAAGCGGTTGCGGCAGGCGTCGCGGCTCCCCGCGCACGGCTCTGGGCCGCAAGGTCTGCGCCCGCCAGCGCCGCGAAACCGGCGTCACCGGCGTCACCGGCGACACCGGCGCGACCGCTCCCGACGCCGCGGCCAGAACGCGCGACCGGCGTGTCCACGTCGTCCGCGACGTCGGCGTCTGACGGCTCTTCGGGCAGCTCGGGAAAGGCGCCGTCCCATGAGGGATCGAGGCGCTGGATGCGCGCGGCCAGCGGCGGGTGCGTCGCGAACATCGACTGGAGGCCGGAGGAAAGGCCCTTCGCGAAGTACATGTGGCTCGCCTCGGCGGCCTTGGCCGCGACGAGCTTGCTGCCGCCGGGCACCGCACCGATCGTCTTCAGCGCGCCGGCAAGGCCATCCGGGTTGCGGGTGAACTGCACGCCGGAGGCATCGGCCAGATACTCGCGCTGCCGGCTGACCGCGGCCTTGATGAGGTTGCCGAAGAACACACCCACGAAGCCGATGACGATGAGCCCGATGGCGATGGCGAACACCGCCGCGATGCCGCCGCCCTTGTCGTTGCTCTTGCCGCTCCGGCGCGAGCCGCCCACACGCATGCCGCCCGAATGCCCCAGCATGCGCAGCACGCCGTAACCGAGCAGCCCGATGAGCAGGATGCCGTGCAGCACGCCGATGAGCCGCAGCGAGAGGCGCATGTCCCCGTTGAGGATGTGGCTGAACTCGTGGCCGATGACGCCCTGCAGCTGCTCGCGGTTGAGCCGGTCGAGGCAGCCCTGCGTGACGCCGATGACCGCGTCCGCCGGCGTGAAGCCGGCCGCGAAGGCGTTGATGCCGCGCTCCGCATCCAGCAGGTAGACGGCCGGCGCCGGGATGCCCGAGGCGATGGCCATCTCGTCCACCACGTTGAGCAGGCGCCGGGCCTTCCAGTCCGCCCCGGCGGAGACGAGCAGCCGTCCGCCGAGCTCCTCCGCAATGACGCGCCCGCCGCCGCGCAGCTGGTTGAGCTTGTAAAGGCTGCCGCCGCCGACGACGAGGATCGTGGCGCCGCCGATCAGCAGCAGCAGCCCGGGATCCGTCAGGTGCCCGGCGCTCTGCTCGTGCCCGCTGGCTATGACCACGCCGGCCACGAGCAGGTACGTGCTCACGATGATGCCGAGCACCGCGAGCACGAAGAGCACGACCAGTCGCCCGGTGTGCTTGCGCGCGACGTCCTGCGTCTCGAAGAAGTCCATCAGAGGTCAGGCCCCCGCAGAGGGCTCATCCGCGCTGCGGACACGCGGGGTGCCGCCCGGCACGAACTCCGCGCGCCGCGCCGCGCGCACGTCGCGCCGATCAGAAGGCGACCTTCGGCGGCTGCGCGATGGCCTTGCTGTCGAACTCCAGCAGCGCCGCGTTCTGGCCGTGACCGAACATGCCGGCAAACACGACCGGCGGGAAGGTCTGCTTGTAGATGTTGTAGACCGTCGCCGAATCGTTGTAGGCCTGCCGTGCGAACGCGACCTTGTTCTCGGTGGAGGTCAGCTCCTCCTGCAGCGACATCATGTTCTGGTTGGCCTTGAGGTCCGGGTAGGACTCGGCCAGCGCGAAGAGCTTGCCGACCGCGCCGGTCAGTGCCTGCTCGGCGCCGGCCAGCCCGGCCATCGCGCTCGCATCGCCCGGCGAGCGCGCCGCGGCCTGCAGCCCGGTGACCGCGCGGTTGCGAGCCGTGATGACCGCCTCGAGCGTCTCGCGCTCGTGCTTCATGTAGCCCTTGGCCACCTCGACCAGGTTGGGGATGAGATCGTAGCGCCGCTTGAGCTGCACCTCGATCTGCGCGAAGGCGTTCTCGAAACGGTTCTTCAGCGTGACGAGGCGGTTGAAGATGCCGACCACCCACAGCACGAGCAGCAGCGCCAGGCCGCCGACGACGATGAGCACGATGATGGCAGTGGGCAAGGCAGCGCCTCCTTCAGGATGCGAGCGACGTTAGCAGGAAGCCGCGGCGGTTTTCACCACGGGTGTCCGGCCGCTGGCGGTTTCAGAAGTCTTAGCAGGTTCCCGCGCGCCACGTGCGGCGCCGGCGTGTCGCTCGCGACCGGGGCTCTCGCTCGTCGCCGGCACGCCGATCGTCGCCGGCACGCCGCTCGTCGCCGGCACGCCGCTCGCCGCCGGCACGCCGATCGTCGACTGCACGCCGATCGTCGCCGGCGGGCTCAGCTGCCGTGCAGGCGTTCGACCAGTGCGCGGAAGCGGAGGAGCGCCTCCCCGCAGCTTTCGACGCGGGCGGCGTCGGGAAGGCTGGCCGGACCGCCGGCACGGACGCTGCGCCGGGCCAGCGCGTCGGGGCTCTGCTCGCGGCCGTCCAGCCGGCTGACGGTCCACTGGACGAGGAGCGCCGCGCCCAGCGCCGCCGCCTCGGGCTCGGCGAGCGGCGTCACCGGCACACCGAGCGCGTCGGCGAGGATCTGCCGCCACAGCGCATTGCGCGCGCCGCCGCCGACCACCGCGACGCTGCGCGCCGGGAGTCCCAGCACGGCCAGCCGCGCAGCACCCCAGGCAAGATTCAGCGCCACGCCCTCGAGCGCAGCGCGATACAGCAGGCCCGGCGTCGCCATGCCGGGGCGCAGGCCGTGCAGGCTGCCGCGCGCGTGCGGCAGGTCCGGCACGCGCTCGCCCTGCAGGTAGGGAAGCATGAGCGCTCCGTCGCAACCGGCGGGCACGGCCGTCGCAAGCGCGGTGAGTTCCTCGTGCGACCTGCCCGTCAGCGCGACGATCTCCTCCGCGACACCGGTGCAGTTCATGACGCAAAGCAGCGGCAGCCAGCCGCCGGTGCTGTCGCAGAAGGGCGCGATGAGGCCCGCCGGATCCACCATCGGCCTGGCGCTGTACGCGAAGAGCGTGCCCGACGTGCCGAGGCTCACCACCATCGCGCCGGGCGAGGTCGCCCCGCTGCCCACCGCCGCGCACATGTTGTCGCCGCCCCCGGCCGCGACGGGAATGCCCGCGCGCAGGCCGAGCAGCGCCGCGCCGGCCGCGGAGAGCGCGCCGGCCGGCTCTCCGGGCGCGAGCAGCGGCGGGAGCAACTCGGAGAGGCGCGACGCGCCGGCGCCGCGCGGGAGCGCCGAGGTCGTGAGCGCATCCAGTGCAGACAGCGTGGCGGCGTCCCAGGTCCGTGCCACCGGATCGAACCAGCCGGTGCCCGAGGCGTCGCCGGCCTCCATCGTCGCGCGGCCGGTGAGGACGAAGTTGAGGTAGTCGTGCGGCAGCAGGACGCGGCGCACGCGAGCCCACGTCGCCGGCTCGTGCCGGGCGAGCCACAGGAGCTTGCTCGCCGTGAAGCCCGTCGGCACCGGCCGCCCGAGCGCCGCCGCCAATTCCGCTGCCTCGGGCGCAGTGGATGTATCGCACCACAGCTTCGCCGCGCGCAGCACGGCGCCGTGTTCGTCGAGCACCACGAGCCCGTGCTGTTGGCCCGACACTCCGACGCCTGCGACGCGCGCCGCGATGGCAGCGACCGACAGGCCGAGGCTGCGCGCGGCCGCGGCGAGCACGTCCGCCGTCGCCTCGTGCACGGCGGACACCCAGGTCTCGGGATGCTGCTCCGCCGCGCCCGACGGCAGGCCCTCGATGAGCGCCGTCGCCACGCCCGCCCGCGCGATCACAGCGCCGCTCTCGCCCTCGACGAGCAGCGCCTTGGTGCCCTGCGTTCCGACATCGAGGCCGAGATACAGCGGCGTCATCGCGCGCCGAGGAGGTGCTCGGTGAGGAGCTGGTCGAGGCGCTCGTAGCGCAGGCCGCGCGCGGCGAGGGCGTCGGGGTCCAGCGGCAGCGCGCGCAGGGCCGAGGCCTTGCGGCGCGTGAAGCCGTGCAGCAGTTCCTCGGTCGACGAGGCGATGCGCGCGTCGGCGGCGCCCGCGTTCGCGATGAGCTCCTTGACCTCGGGATCGGCATCGAAGGCGGTCGCGCGTGCGGCCAGCAGCTTGTAGGTGCGCATGCAGCCGCGGGCGAAGTCCCACACGCCGTCCATGTCCTCGCTGCGGTAGGCGTGGGCGTCGAAATGCCGCGGGCCGTCGTAGCGGAGATAGGCGCCGCGCGAGGCGGCTCGCGCGCGCTCGGCCTTGCCGACGTGCACGCTGGCCGTGCCTTCGAGCAGCCGCACCAGCAGGAAGGCGCCCTTGAGGTCCTCGCTGCCGAAGCGCAGGTCCTGGTCGTAGCGCCCGATCTTCTGCGCGTTGAGGTCGATGTGAAAGAGCTTGCCGGCTTCCATCGCCTGCGCGACGCCATGCGCGAAGGACAGCCCGGCCATGGTCTCGTGCGCGACCTCGGGGTTGACGCCGACCATCTCCGGCTTCGCGAGCGTGGAGATGAAGTGCAGCATGTGGCCCGTCGTGGGCAGGTAGATGTCCGCGCGCGGCTCGTTGGGCTTGGCCTCGAGCGCGAAGCGCATGCCGTAGCGCTGCTCGGTCGCGTAGGCGCACAGGAAGTCGACCGCATCGCGCAGGCGTCCCAGCGCGGCGCGCGGGTCGCGACAGGCATCGGCCTCGCTGCCTTCTCGCCCGCCCCAGAAGACGAAGAGCTTCGCGCCCAGTTCCGCGCCGAGGTCCAGCGCGTCCATCGTCTTGCGCAGCGCGAAGGCGCGCACCGACGGGTCGTTGCTCGTGAAGGCGCCGTCCTTGAAGACCGGGTGCCCGAAGAGGTTGGTGGTGGCCATCGGCACGACGAGGCCGTGCTCGCGCAGCGCGGCCTTGAACTCGCGCAGGATGCGCTCGCGCTCGGCGGCGCCGACCCCGAACGGCAACAGGTCATTGTCGTGCAGGTTGACGCCCCAGGCGCCGCACGCCGCGAGGCCCGCAACGAGCGCGCACGGATCCTGCACAGGCCGCGTCGGCAGGCCGAACGGGTCGCGCCCCGGATTGCCGACGGTCCACAGGCCGAAGCTGAAGCGATCCGCGGGCGTGGGATCGAAAGCGTCGCGCGAGACGCGGGAGGCGCGCGAGGCGCGCGAGGCAGGGCGTGAAGAACGGGCGGGTCGTCGGCGCGTCATGCGCCGGAGACTAACCCACCGGGGGGCGCTTGCGCAGCCGCGCGACATTGCTGCCGTCGGGCTGACGGCGCGGGGCGGTCATGCCGTCCTTGCCGTCCTTGCCTTCCTGGCCATCCTTCGCGTGGACGTGTGCGGCCTGCGTCGAGGAGGAATCCGGCGAAGTGTCGGCCCCGGCTTCGGCCCGGGCCAGCGCCCGCGCCGCGCGCTTCATCTGCACGCGCTGACCGATGAGGATGGCCGCGAGCAGCAGCACGACGACGCTGAGCGTGACGGCCACGACCATCGCAAGCACGGCCTCACGCCGCGCCACCTGGATCTCCATCGTGGAAAGCCGCGCGGCCTCGGCCTGCGTCGCCGCACTCGCCTGCAGGTCCTGCAAGGTCACTTGCAACTGGGCCTGCGTCGCGTTCAAGCGTGCGAGCGCGGTCGTCAGATCCTCCAGCTGCTGCGCGGAGGCATCGGAGGCGAGGATGTCGGCGCGCGCCGAAGCCGGCCGCTCGGCCGGAGACTGCGCGACCGGCGGCGTCGACGAGCCGGAGCCCGACAGGAAGTCGCTCATGCCCGAACAGCCAAGGGCACCGGCGCCCGCCACCAGGGCGAGCAGCAGGGTCGGCAGGGACGGGAGGCGCTTCATCTTCACCTCGACTTCTTCGGCAGCGGACCGCCGCGACTGTGAATGCGAAGACATGAGTCTAACCGAAGCCCCGGCGCTTCCTTCGTGTCGAGCCCACGTGGGAGGCCCAGTTCGGCCGAATCCGGCCGAATTTGGTCGTGTTCGGCCACGTTCGGCCACGTTCGGCCACGTTCGGCCGCATCGGGCGGAGGTCGGACCGAAGCGCGCGTGCGACTCGCGTCACTCGTGTGATGTTGAGGCAGTGCCTCTACATCACACATCCCGCGGCATGAGGGTCGCCATCCGTCGCAAGCGGGCCCATCGGTCGCGGCCGGGCGCGGGCGCGGGCACGGGCGCGGGCGGGCGGCGCGGTCAGTCATCCGTGGCGGGTGCGGGGGGCGGCGTGCGGGGCAGGGGTGCCTCCATGTCGGCGACGACGTAGGCCATGGCGGCGAGGCAGGCGGCGCTCAGGTTGATCTCGCGCGGGCTGACGGCGTCGATGGTGTCGCGGTTGCTGTGGTGCAGGTCGAAGTAGCGCTGGCCGTCGCAGCTGTAGCCCATCACGGTGACGCCGCTGGCGCGCATCGGATCCACGTCCGCGCCGCCGCTCCCCGGGCGCAACCACGTGATGCCGGTCTCGCTGAGCAGCGCGGCGATGTCCGCGAGGCGCTCGAAGGACTCGCCCTGCGCGCTGGCGGAGAAACCGCGCGGCGTGAACGAACCTCCGTCGGTCTCGATCGCCAGCACGTGCTTGTCCATTGCCGGCAGGTGATGCTCGTAGTAGGCCTCCGCGCCGCGCCCGCCGTTTTCCTCGTTCATGAAGGCCACGGCGCGGATCGTGCGCCGCGGCTTCATGCCGGTGGCCTTGATGAGGCGCAGCGCCTCGAGCGACTGGCACACGCCGCCGCCGTCGTCGTGCGCGCCCTGCCCGACATCCCAGCAGTCGAGATGCCCGCCGATGACGACGACCTCGTCGGGCAGCTCGCTGCCGACGATTTCGCCGAGCACGTTCGCCGACGGCGCGTCGGGCAGCGTCTCGCAGTTCAGGCGCAGGCGCACCGAGACCTTCGCGCCGCTGCGCAGCATGAGCGAGAGTCGCTCCGCGCCGAGCGTGGAGACCGCGGCCGTCGGCACCTTCGGCACGCCCTCGGCGTAGCCCATCGCCCCGGTGTGCGGAAAGTCGTCGAGGCGCGTGGTCATCGAGCGCACGATCGCGCCGACGCCGCCCAGCCGTGCGGCCGCGCTGGCTCCGCGGCCGCGCTGGTCCACCGCGCCGCCGTAGGCCGCGCCCGTCGAGAGCAGCGAGGCATCCATCGGCCGGTTGAAGAAGACGATCTTGCCGTCAACGGCGCCGCCCAGCCTGTCGAGCTGCTCCCAGCTCGTGACCTCGACGACTTCCGCGGAGAGTCCCGGCTCTTCCGTGGCCACGCTGCCGCCGAGCGCGAGGATCGGAAAGCTCTCGCCGGCCAGCTCCGGCGGGGCCACGACGACCAGCTCCGCGACGTCGCCGCGCACCCAGTGCCGCACCATGCACGGATCGAGCGTGACGTTCTCCATGCCGTCCGCGACGAGCGTGTTGCGCACCCACTCCACGGCCGCCGCCGCGCCGGGTGATCCGGACAGACGGTGCGGCGCCGTCGCGCACAAGGACACCAGCTTCGTGTATGCCTGCCCGTTCACCAGCGCCTCGCGGATGAGCGCCGTCACGGCGGGGCGATAGGCCTCGACGTCCGCCGCCGGCACGCGCCCCGCGACGATGATCGTCTCCGGCTTCTCGGAAAAGTCGGCGCGCGCCGCTGCCGGGCCGCGCGCATCGGCCGCCGCAGCGGCGCCTGCCTGCGCGGAGCCGACCGAGGCCGCGCCTGAGCGCGCGGTGTCGGCGGCGGGCCCGGCAGCATGTGCAGATCCGGCGTCGGTGGCGGGCGCGCTGCACGCTGTGAGCAGCAGCGAAACCAGCAGGCAGGCATTCGGCACGTGACGCATCGCGGCAACTCCTCGCGGGACGGGCGCGGAGTTTGACACACTCGCTCGCCGCCGCGCGCCAGCGAGATCCGCAGGCGCTCCACCGTCCCGCAGCCGGAAGCCGATGGCCGACCTCTCGCCCCCCGCCGACGGTTGCGCCCGTGCCGAATCCTTCGGCCGACGCACCCTCGCCGGAGCCGTCCGGTGCTTTCGGCGGGTTCATCGGGCCGCGCACGCTCGTCGGCCTGGTGCATGTCGCGGCGCCGTGGTTGTTCGACGGCAGCCATCCCGACGCCGGCCGTCTGCCGGACGATGCCTCGGTGCCTCAGGGCGTGCGGCTGTCGGACCTCGGCGCGCATCCGCTGGGCTGGTGGCGCATCCTCATGGCGCACTCGCGCCGGCCGGAACTGCTCGTCGCGACGGCGCTGCCCGACGCCGCGTCGCGCACCGACTACTTCGCGCTGTGCCTCGCCGCGCACTGGGCCTCCGTCGCGAGCTACGTGCCCACCGACGTGGACGCGAAGATCCGCCATGCGCTCTGGTTCGAGGACCAGCCTCCCGAGGAACTGGCGCGCATGGTCGAGCTCGCGCTCGCGCTGGCCGGTTGGGACATCCGCGGCATCAGCGCGCGCTGGGTCGAGGCAGGCGTGTCGGGCGTGTCGGGCGTGTCGGGCGTGTCGGGCGTGTCGGGCGTGTCGGGCGCGACGGGCGCGGCGGGCGCGGCAAGTGCGTCGGCGTCGACGACCGCAGTCGTGACCGCGCAACGGACGGGAACAGGCTTCGCCGACGCGAGCGACGCGCGTGCGATCGGCACGAGCCTCCCGGACGTCGTTTCCGGGCACGACGGAGAGCGGCTCTCCGTCCTGTGCGGCGGCATGCTCGGCCTGCTCGCGGCGGGCGACGAGCCTGGC
This sequence comes from Planctomycetota bacterium, assembly GCA_038212275.1. Lineage (GTDB taxonomy): Bacteria > Planctomycetota > B15-G4 > B15-G4 > B15-G4 > JBBQUR01. The sequence goes on along the minus strand of JBBQUR010000003.1, from coordinate 122,670 downwards.
GCGGCGCGCTTCGAGCACGAGATCGATGCGGAGCTGTCGCGCGAAGCCGCCGTGTTTCTCGCCTGCGCGGCGAAGCCGGGGCGCGAGCTGGCGCTGCTGCAGCTCGCCGCGATCCTCACGCACAATGCCGGCGACGTCATGCAGGGCCTCGCCGCGAAGAGCGGCAAGCGCGTCGGCGCCGCACAGAAGGATCGCTACGGCGACCTCGTGCGCAGCGGCCCTGCGCTCGTCGGCGGCGAGGCGCCGGCCGCCGGCCACGCCCGCTACGGCGGCGCCTTCCTGCAGGCCGGTGCGCTCTACCGCGAGTTGCTCGCGTCCGAGGGACATCGCCACTACCCGCTGCGCGAGGCGCGTTGCCTGCGCGGCAGCCCGGATCTGCTGCTGCCGCTGGGGCCCTGCTTCGACGACTGGGGCGCGCGCATCGCGACGCATCCGTCGCTGACGCTCGCGGACCGCGCCGAGGTCGTCGCCGCGCTGGTGCACGGCTGCAAGCGCGTGCCAGGCCAGCAGGGTTACGACCGCGCGCTGGCCGGCTTCGACCACGCGCACAAGGGCGGCGTGGAGTGCGACGCGATCACCGACCTGCTCCCCGCCGCACTGCGCCACGAGCTGCAATCCTCCGAGCGCCGCCGCGCGCGCGCCGTGCGGCGTGCGTCCTTCGAATCGAGCCTGGCGAAGGGCGCACGGCGGATTCTCGCGGCGAGCTGAGCCGAAGCTCACGTCGGGTGTCTCCCGGGTATCCGTTGGCGGACTCGCTGCGCTGAGGTAACCCCAGCCGCTCGGCCCCTTCCCTGCCTGATGCGTGGGCCATCGTCGCTGCGACGCAACCGGCGCATGGCCCGCCCATGCAGCCGTGCAGCCGTGCAGCCGTGCAGCCGTGCAGCCGTGTCATCGAGCAATCGAGAAGTCAAAAGGGCGTGCAGGTTGACAAGCGTTATCACGGGAGGTAACGGTTGCGATGTCGAAGATCCGACGGGCGGGTGACATCTTCCTCACATGGAAGGGTGACCACGACCCACGGCATGTGCACGTCGACTTCCGGAGGATCCTGCTCGTGAAATGGGACCTGGAAAGACTTCGTCCGATCAGCGGACACGCGAGCAGGCGCGTCCGTCGGGTCATCGAGCAACTCGTTGCCGAGGGCCAGCTTTGAAGATCCGCAGCGTGCGCGCCAACAACCGCAGCAAGGCCTTCGAGGTCGCGACACCCAAGGGCCTGTTGCGCTTTCCCTACGCCAAGGTCACACCGAAGCCGACCTCCAGGGACCGCATCGTCCGCGTCTACGTGGACCCGGAACTCGGGCGCGAGGCCTTCACGTACGAGCTCGCCTCGGGACGCGAGGGATCGCTCCACCTGGATGCTGTCCTCGACGAGAACAAGGACCCGGCCTTCATGGCGGACATCTTGGCCTATGAGCTGACGTTGGAGGCTCAGCGGCGCATGGAAAAGACACTCCTCTCCCACCGCGAGATCTGCCGGCGACTCGGCACCTCGGCTGCTCAGCTCTACCGAGTGCTCGACACCGGCAAACCACGCACGTCGCTGCGGCAACTGATCGAGCTGCTGGGCGTGCTGGGCTGCCATGTCGAGCTGCGGACGCGCGATGTCGCAACCAGATCGCGACCCGCCGCGATGCGTCGAAAACGATAGCAAGGGATTTGTACGAGCGCGGCTCGCCGCGTCATCGTTCGGTCTTCGTGCGTTGAGCACGCGGAGGCGAAGCCGCTGCCCGGCTCCAGGCGGAAACGCTCCCCGAGATCGACGAGCGCCTGCTCCACGCCACGTTGGAGCCGGGGATCCGCGGCGAGCCGGTCGATCACCCTGGCTCCCCGGCCGCGCATTCCCGGCTCTGCAGGAGCATTCGTCCGATGTCATGGCAGAGGTGGGCCATGGCCGAGTTGGCGGACAGCACGACGGCCACGCGCTCATCCCCGCCCCGGCGCTGGATCTCCGCCGGTGTCGCCGTTGTGTCGCGCGGCAGATTGCGCTACGTCGCCAGGTGCGACTTCGACACTCGCGAATGGTGGACCGCGCGCATCGTGCTGAAGAGCGCGGCCGGCGACGGCGAGACCAGCGTGGACGTGGAAGTCACGCCGCCCGGCGCACGGCGCCGCCGAGCCCCCGACGGGGAATGATTTCGGAAGACCGCCGGCAGATGAGTGCGGGGCCGCTCGAGCAGGCCGATGCCCCGCGCGCCCCGATCATCGCGCAGCTGCAGGCGCAGGATCATGCTCCCGATGTCCCGGAACGGCAGATCCATGGTGCTGGAGCTGGTGCTGGAGCTGGTGCTGGACCAGCGGGCACACATTCTGTCAGCGCCGTGACACGGGAGCGGGGCTGCCGGCCGCACCGGATTTCATGACACACATGACCGGTGCGCGATCCGGCGCGGCAGGTTAGAGTCCGCACCAGCATCAGGAACGGCTCCTCCCTCGCGGGAGGGGTCGGCCAACCTGGCCCGGAAGGCCAAGGTGGTTTCCTCCGGCGGCGTACGCCGGAGGGATGCGCGCGGGGCGTGAGCGCCCCGGCGAACGAAACTTCCGACGACAGCGCGACGACGCGCGGCCGTGTTTCTGGTGCGTGACCGAAAGGAACACGCACCATGCGCGCAGCGCGCCTGTCCCTCCGCATCACCGGCGGCAATCCGCTCCACCACCTGTGGAACAACCACGGCGTCTGGTGGATCCACTACACGCTCGAGACGCTTGACGGCCGGGTCCGCCGCGTGCGCCGATCGCTGCGCACGCAGCGGCGCGACGAGGCCATCCTCCTGCGCGACGCACTCCTCGCGCACCTGGCACAGCCGACCGCGGCGGTACGCTCGTGAGTCCGCGCGTCCGAACTGCAGCCCGGACCGCAGCCGGATCCGATGGCGCGGCCGCACCGGCGCCCCCGCCGACGCCCCTTCTGGCGCCAGACGAGGCGCAGGTGCGACCCACGATGTGCATCCCCTCGCTGCTCACGGAGCCTCTCGGGCTGCACGGCTGGACCGCGCTCGAGCCGGTCGTGCTCGCGGCGCTCGCGAGCGCGGAGCCGATGCTGCTCATCGGGCGGCACGGCACGGCCAAGAGCTTTCTGCTGGAGCGGCTGGCGCAGGCGCTGCGCCTGGAGTACCGCTTCTACAACGCGAGCCTGCTCAACTACGACGACCTCGTCGGCGTGCCGGTGCCCGACGAAAGCGCTACCCACCTGCGCTACATCGCGACGCCGACGGCGATCTGGGACGCCGAGGTGGTGTTCATCGACGAGTTGTCGCGCTGCCGGCCGGACCTCGCGAACAAGCTGTTCCCGATCGTGCACGAACGGCGCGTGCAGGGCGTGCTGCTCGAGAAGCTGCGCTACCGCTGGGCGGCCATGAATCCGCCCGCCGCGGACGATGCCGACGGCGCGGACGACGACGCCTATCTCGGCGCCGAGCCGCTCGACCCTGCGCTCGCGGACCGCTTTGCCTTCCTCGTCGAGGTGCCGACCTGGGCCGACCTCACGGATCACGAGCGCCGCTCGATCCTGCTCGACCAGTTCCACGGACGGCACGAGTTTCCGGTGGAGTTGCCGGATCTTGTGGCGCGAGCCGAGCAGTTGTTCGCGGCCTTCTCGCGCTCGGTGCCGGACCGTCTCGCGAACTACTTCCTCGCGCTGGCCGCGCAGCGCGAAGCCTGCAAGCAGCCGGCGTTCTCCACGCGCCGCCTGACGATGCTGCTGCGCTCGGCGCTCGCGCTGCAGGCAGCGCGCGTCACGCTGCAACGCGCCGCACATCCGACCGCGCCCATCGGCGAGGTGGACTGGAACACATCGTTGTGGCTCGCGGTCCTGCACGGTGACCCGGAGCTCGCGCGACACGGCCGTGCAGACCGCGCCGCGCTGCTCGCTCTGCACCGCCACGCGTGGAAGCTCAGCGGCCTGGCCGACGACGACCCGTGGCGCGCGCTCCTCGCCACGCCCGACCCGCTCGAGCGCGCGCTCCGCGCCATCGAGTTGCCCGGCTTCGGGGCCGACGAGCTGACGCCGCTCGTGCTCGACGGCGTCGCGTCGGTGACGGAGCCCGCGCGCCGCACGGCCGTGGCCCTGGCGCTGCACCTCGCGCTGCACCGCGACGGGCGCCTGCACGCCACCGCCTTCGAGACGCTGGCGCGCGACGCGCGGCGCGCGCTGCAGCCCGCGGTGCGCTCGCTGTCGGTGTCGGCCGCGCAGGTGAACACGGCGCGCGAGATCGGTCGCCTCGCCGCCGAGTTGCCGGTGGACGACGGCCATCCGGCACGCGTGCACAACGGCTATGCCCGCAATCTGCTCGAGTCGCTCCTGCCGGATGGCTTCGGGACGACGACGCCGCAGCGCGTGCTCGACACCTTCCGGCAACTCTGGCAGCGCCTGCGCCTCGCGGAACGCCTGTCCGTCGAGGGCCCGCGATGACGACGTGGCTCCACAACATGAGCGCGCCCCCGCGCACGCAGGTCACGTCGCTCCAGAAGCCGGTCTGGGGACGGGTGACGGTGTTCAGCCTCGCGCATGCGCTGCTCGCGCAGGGCCTGCTGGACACGGCTCCGCGAGCGCGCGCCGCCAGGTTGGTGGCGAATGCGGCAGTGCCGGCGCGCGCGTCCGCTCCGACCAGCATGGCAACACGCGAAGAGATTGCCAGATACGGACCCGTGCCATCCTCCCTGCGCGCCGCGCTGGTGCGGAAGGCGCAGAGACGCTGGAAGGGCAGCATCGAGCGCCTGCTCGCCTCGGCCACACGCGCCGGCTGCCTCGATCGCGCGCTGCTCGACTCCGCGCCATGCGCGGCGGACGCGGCAGGACAGCACGGGGCATCGCGCTGCAGGCCGAGCGGCGTGCTCATGGGCTGGTTTCCACCCGAAGACTGGGCTCCCGGAGACGTCTGGGCACCGTGCGCAGACCTCGCGCTCACCCTCGCGGTGCTCGAGCGGCGCGTCGGCGCACTCTCCATCGCGTCGCGTGCGCCGGACCGCACCTGGCGTCACCTCTTCGAGGCCGACCTCGCGGTGGATGACCCGCGTTTTCTCACCGCGCAAGTCCGGACGCGCAGGCGTCGGGCGGCCGCGGCTCCGAAGCCACACCCCGGCGCGCGGCAACCCGAGGGGACGCCATGACCACGCACGACTCCGACGCCGCCCGGCTGCGCGCGCGCATCTACTCCGTGATCCCGGCCGCGAGTTACCAGATGGAGAAGCTCCTTTCGCTCGTGGACATCGCCTGCACGGAGGACGTGCCCACCGCCGCCATCGAGTGCGTCGAGCGCCCGCGGATGCTGCTGAATCCGCGCTTCATCGAGGCGTCGTGCCGGACGGACGAGCACCTCTTCCTGCTGGTCATGCACGAGCTGCAGCACGTGGTGCTCGGGCACACACGGCTGTTCCCGCGCGCCACGCTCGCGCACAACCTCGCCTTCGACGCGGTCATCAACGCGCTGCTCTGCCAGCAGTTTCCGGGGCGCGAGTTCACGTCCTTCTTCCAGGCGCTCAACTCATGGGAGGAGTTCCCCGGGCGGCTGCTGCGCCCGGCGCCCGGCTGGCCCGAACGCCCGCAGCCGCTGCCCGCCGACGCGGGACCCGAGGAGCGCCGCATCCACGACCTGCTCTACGGGCGCACTGGCGACATCACGTACCACGAGATCTTCGAGCTGCTCACCGCGCTGCTCGACGACGGCGAGGACACATCGCCCGTGCTGCTCGGCGACCACGAAGGCGAGCACGGTGACGGCGTGCGGGATGACTCCGCGACGCGCGACGCGACGCTGCGCGACGTGCTGCGCCGCGTCGTCGAGGGCTGGCCGCCTCCGCGGCAACGCCTCGGCGGGCGCGACACGGGGCGCCCCGTGAAGTCCTGGATGCTCGGTGCCCCGGCCGACCCGACGCGCGCGCTGCGCGCCGCGATCCGCCGCCTGCTGGCGCGTGCCGGCCTGCAGCAGCACGCGTGGCACGGCAGCCGCCGCCTGCTCCACTCCGTGCAGCCGCTGGAGATCGAAACGGTGCTGCCGCAGGCCGGCGATCGGCGCGCCCACGCGCTGCGGCGGCTGACCGGCGCCGCTCCGCTGCTCTACCGCGGGAGCTGTCTCGCGCCGCGCACGCGTCGCGAACCGCTGCCCGTTGCGCACGTCTATCTGGACGTGAGCGGCTCGATGGCTGCCGCGCTGCGGCCACTCGCGGGCGCGCTGGCGCCGCTGCACCGGGCGCGCGCGATCCGGCTTTTCGTGTTCAGCACCGTGATCGGCGAGGTGTCGCCGCAGGATCTGCTGCGTCAGCGCCTCGCCAACACGCTGGGCACCGACATCCGCTGCGTCCTCCAGCACCTCGCCGCGCTGCCGCGCACGCGCCGGCCGCGGCGCACCGTGCTGATCACCGACGGCTACGTCGGCGCGGTCGCGCCCGACGCGTTCACCAGCCTCGGCACGGCGCTGTATGTGGGCCTGTACCGGCCGCTCGGCGCCGCGTCGCACAACGACCTTGCTCCCGCAGCGCGCCACGTCGAACTGCTTCCCGATCTCGGCGGCGCCTGAGCGCGCCGCATGTCCCCAAGGAGTCACCTCGCATGTCCCGCACCGTTCATTGCGCCGAATACGTCTCGCCGGGTCACCCGGACCGCCTGGCCGACGCCATCGCGGAGGCCTGCGTGCAGCACGCGATTGCCATCGATCCCGATGCGCTCGTCGGCGTGGAGGTGGCCGTGTCCACCGACAAGGTCTTCGTCACCGGGCGCATCGCCGCGGGGCCGCACGGCCCGGGCGACCCGGACGAGTTCCTGCCGCGCTTCGCGCGCGCCGCGTATCGCGCGGCGGGCTACGGCGGCCTGTGGTCGCCCGACCCGGAGCGGCTCATCGTCACGCACGATCTGTGCGCCGAAGCACTTTCGCAGGACGAGCGCGAGATGCGCCACCTCTCCGACGACCAGGCCATCTGCGTCGGCTACGCCTGCGGCAACGCGGGCACGGACTACCTGCCGCCCGCGCACTGGCTCGCGCTGCGCCTCGGAGAGCACGTGCGCCGATGGCGGGAGCAGCATGCGCCGCAGACCTTCGGCCCGGACTTCAAGCTGCTGCCGGTGCTGCAGGGGGACAACACGTTTCCCGCGGGGCATCGGCTCACGTGCACCTGGACACGGCTGGTGTTCTCGATCCAGCACGTGCCGGGGCTTTCGTACGAGGAGCAGCATCGGCTGCTCGTGCCGGTGATCCGCGCGGGCTGCGCGGAGCTGGAGGCGGCACTGCCCGGCGTGGCGCGCTTCGACTCCGCGCACCTGCACCTCAACGGTGCGGGCGACTTCTCCATCGGCGGGCCGCACGGCGACAACGGGCTGTCGGGCAAGAAGCTCGTCGTGGATGGCGCGGGGCCCGGCGTGCCCATCGGCGGCGGGGCGTTCTACGGCAAGGATCCCCACAAGGCCGATCGCAAGGGTGCGCTCGCGGCCCGCGCGCGCGCGGTGGGCGAGGTGTGCGCCGGCGCCGCCGAGGCGCTGGTCACACTGGTCTACGCGCCGGGCGCGGTCGAGCCGGAAGCCTTCGTGGAGCGGCGCGATGCGGCCGGGCTGCGATGCTGAACCTCAGTGGTCTGCGCGAGGCTGGTCGAGGTGCGCCGCGAAGGAGCCCACGTGGACGAGCGGCGCATCGTCACTGCAGCGCGTCACGGAAAGGGCATCGCCGCGGACGATGTAGAGCGCGTCCTGCAGGAAGCGGCGGCCCACATCGAGCGCGTCGGGTAGCGGCAGAATCGCGGCCCAGCTCGGCTCGGCGTGGTCGCCGCTCGGGGAAGAACCGGTGATGCGCACGACCCACGTGCTGCGCTCGCGCAACTCGCTCTCGAGCGCGCGGTCGGCCTGCGCCGTGCGCTCCGCGGACCACGTCTCACCTGTCGTCGCGCAGGCGGAGAGGATCACGAACTCTGCGGGCCACGCTGGCACCGCGGCCTCGGTGTGGAAGCGCGTCGTGAAGTAGGCGGGGTGCAGCGGGTGGGCGTCGGACGCATCGGGTGCGCCGGGCGTGTCGGGTCTGTCTCGCCCGGTCATGCCCGGGCTCCGCGTACCGATCCCATCACCTACCCCCAGTTCTCCCACTCGCTGTTCGCCGCGGCGAGTTCCTGCTCGACGACGGCGAGGCGCTGGCCGGTGACTTTCAACTTGTCGGGCGCGAGGTAGACCTCGGGGCTGGCGATCTTCGCGTGCAGCAGCTTCAGCTCCTTTTCGAGCTCCATGATGCGCGCCTCGAGCTGCTTGAATCGGAACGGGTTGCGCACGCGCTCGGGGCCGGACGATGCGGCGGGCACTTTCGCGGCGGCCTTCTCGGCCTTCTCAGCCTTCTCGGCCTTCTCAGCCTTCTCGGGCTTCGCTGACGGGGCGGACTTCGCGGACGTCTCGTCCTTCGCGGCTCGCGCGGAGGCAGCCGCTGCAGGCACCGCCGCCGCCGACGCGCTCGGCGTCGCAGACGTGCGCGGGCCGTCCTCCTTGCGCTGCACCTGGCGCTCGCCGCGTTCGCGCAGCACGCGGGCGTGCCACTCGCTGTAGTTGCCGAGCACGAGACGCACGCGGCGCGGCGGGTGGCGCGCGGCCTCGGGCGCGTCGCCAGGGTCCACCGGGTCGTCCTCGTTGCCCACTTCCATGATGTGCGTGCAGAGGCCGTCGAGGAAGGCGCGGTCGTGGCTCACGAAGAGCATTGCGCCGGTGAATTCCGAGAGCGCTTCCTCCAGCGCGGTGCGGCCGGGCAGGTCGAGGTGGTTGGTGGGCTCGTCCAGCGCGAGCCACGTCGGCCCGTTGAGCACCAGCTTGGCCAGCGAGAGCCGCGCGCGCTCGCCGCCCGAGAGTTTCGACACGTCCTTCTCGACGTCGTCGCCGCGGAAGAGGAAGCGCGCGAGCCAGCTGCGAACCTCGCCGTCCACCATGAGCGCGTGGTCGCGGCGGATCTCGGTCATCGGCGTGCCGTCGTGCAGCAGGCCGGCGGTCTCCTGGTCGTAGTAGCCGCACGCGGCCTTGTGCCCGGTGCGCAGCTCGCCCGCGAGCGGCGCCATCTTTCCCGCGAGAATCTTGAGCAGCGTGGTCTTGCCCGCGCCGTTGCGTCCGACGATTCCGATGCGCATGCCCTTGTCGACGCGCAGGTCCACTCCGGCGAACAGGGCACGCGCCTTGCCGGCCGCCGCGCGCGCGCCGGTCGCGCCGAGCGCAGCGCGAGCACCGGACGCACCGGTGCCACCGGCCGCAGCGCTGCCTCCCGGCGCTGCCGCGTAGCCGCCGGACAGCTCACGCGCTTCGAGCACCAGTTCGCCGCCCTCGGCGGCGGGCGGCAGGCGGATGACCGGCGCGCGCACGTCGTGGCGCGGCTCGGGCAGGCGCTTGAGGCTGGCGAGGCGCGTGCGGCGGCCGCGCGCTTCCGTCGTGCGCTGGCCGCCCATGTATTTGCGGATGAAGGCATCTTCCTTGCGGATGTATTCCTGCTGCTCATCCCAGGCGCGGCGCTCGGCGAGGTAGCGTTCGGCGCGCAGGCGCAGATACTTGGTGTAGCCGCCGGGGTAGCGCGACAGCGTGCCGTGCTCCAGCTCGACGATCGCGTCCACCGAGGTGTCGAGCAGCCGGCGGTCGTGGCTCACGATGAGCACGGCGCCGGAAAGCGTGCGCAGGTATTCCTCGATCCACTCGATGCCGTGCAGGTCGAGGTGATTGGTGGGCTCGTCGAGGATGAGCAGTTCGTGCCCGCCGACGAGCGCGGCCGCCAGCGCGGTGCGGCTCTTCTCGCCGCCCGAGAGCGTGGCGGCCTCGCGGTCCCACAGGCCCGGCGCGAGGCCGACGCCCGCGAGCACCTGCTCGACGCGGTTCTCCACGTGCCAGCCGCCGAGGGTCTCGATGAGATGCCCGAGGCGGTCCTGCTCCTCGATGAGCTTGAGCAGCGCGGCCTCGTCCAGCGCGTGCTCGCCGCGGTCCTCGTGCGTGCCGTGCGAGAGCGCCTCGCTGACACGATGATGCTCCGCGAGCGCCGCGAGCAGTTCCGCGAGGCCCGAGCCGACGTGCTGCCGCACCGTCACGCCGCGCGGAAACTCCGGCCGTTGCGGCACGTAGCCGAGCCGCGCCCCGCGCCGCAGCGTGACGCTGCCGCCGTCGGGCTCGTCCTCGCCGATGATGAGCTTGAGCAGCGTGGTCTTGCCCGCGCCGTTGGGCCCCACGAGGCCGATCTTCTCGCCCGGATCGATCTGCAGCGACGCGCCCTCGAGCAGGTCGCGGCCGGGCCAGTGCTTGTGGACGTCGTTGAGAACGAGGAGTGTCACGGGGCCGCAGAGCTTACAGACCGGAGCGCGCCCGGGCATCAGGGGCGATGGTCGCGGCGCGCACGGGCAGGCCGACCCCGAGCACCCAGGCAAGCGTCGTGCGCTGTCGGCGCGCGCCGTTCATCGAGCGGCGCCTTCCGCAACGTGCAGGGTCACTTCATGCGTCTGGCCCGGCACGAGCGTCACGGGGACGCGGTTGTCGACGCGATCGTCCATCGAAGTGTTCGGCGCGAACTGCAGGGCGGCCGACCCGGGAAGGCCGACCCAGTAGTTGCCGGCCGGCAGCGAGTCGATCGTCACGCTGCCGGCTTGCGTGCGGAGGTCCTTCCAGGGCCTCAGCACGGCGCCGTCGACGGGCCACGCGACGACGGTCAGCGCGCCGTCCACGGGAAAGCCGTCGGGCCCGAGCACGGTCACGATCAGGCTTGCGGCGCGCACGAGTTCCAATAGGAGATCCGACACGGTCTCGTCGCCTGCCAGCATCAGCGGCGCGGAAGCGGCGGGCAGATGGCCGGGAGCCTCGGCGCGCAGCGTGTATTCGCCGGGCTGCAGGTGCGAGAGGTCGAAGCGGCCGTCGGCGTCGACGGCGACGAAGGAGTTGCCTGCACCCACCTTCGCGCCGTGCACCGGAGCGCCGCCAATCGCCTCGACGACTCTGCCTTGCAGGCGCCCCGCACCCATGCGCAGCACGACGGTCGCCTCCTGATCCTGCGCGACGGTGAGCGGCACGGTCGCGGACGCGCCGCCGCCGCTCATGCTCGCCCACACGGTGATGGAGCCTGCGCCGGCAATCGTCAGCAGGAAGCGCCCTTCCGTGTCGCTGCGTGCCGTGTCGAGCGCCCTCCCTCCATCGGCGATCACGTCCCAGTCTTCCGGGGCCGCGCTGCGCGGAAACTCGTACTGGATCCGTGCGCCGGCGATGGGCGTGTCGCCGGCGAGCACCTGTCCGCGCAGCAGCGGCGGGCGCGGCACCACGATGTCAACCTCCGTGGTCTGCCCCGCGATCACGCGGACACCGGGGCCAGGGTTTTCGTCCTCGGATGTCCGGGTGTCGTAGTCGCCGGGCCGCAAGCCGCGAAAGACGAAGATCCCCTCTTTGTCGAACGAGGCTCTGCGCCAGGACGTCGCCGCGCCGAGCTCATCGAGGCGCGAGACTTCCACGCGGCCCGACCAGACCCGCCAACGGACGGCCCTCACCGTCCACGACGCGCCCCTCGACCACGGCGCCCGCGCGCAGCACCTGCGTGCCGACATCCGACACGCCCGATCGCCAGCCGGGACATCGCACGCGCAGCGTCGCACTCGTCGGGCCGGTGATGGACACGGCGGGCGTCCCCTTGCCGGACGAGAGCGGCAGCATGCCCGCGCCCGGCAGGCCATGCCACGTCTCCAGCGTGAAGCGCCCGTCGGCGCCGGACGATGCCGACGGGCGCGCGGGCGGCAGCGAGCCGACGGCCTGGCGCACCACGCCGAGTGTCGCTTCATCGGGCATGAGCTGGATGATCGCGCCGACCACCGGAGCGCCGCGCTCGTCGACGACGCGACCGATGATGCGAGAAGGCACGAGCCACGCGCGCGGCACGCCGGAGAAGAAGCCCTGCTCCTCGAGCCGCGCGCCGAAGGCGTCGACTTGCGGCGCGATCGCAGCGCGCGCCGGGGCCCGAAGCGGCTGCGTGGACGGCGGCTCGCGCAGGCGCACGACCTCATCAACCTGCGTTCCGTTCGAGGCAGCATCGTGCAGAGAGAGCACGCCGACCGACGCGTGCTGTCCCGCGCCGTCGCCTTCGATCCACCACACGGCGAGCACCGGCAGCATGGCGAGCAGGACCGCCGCGCCGAGGACCCGGGCAAGCGTCGTGCGGGTCTCGCGCGTCCTGGTCATGAAGCCGCCGCCGTCCCCGAGCCGTCCAGGTCTGTCCGCGCGGACCGCCATTCGTGACGCGCGACCTGCGGATCATAACGCCGTGTGCATCACGGCCTTCTCTTCGACACGGCCAATTCGACATCGAAGGTCGTGCCGGTATTGAGGGTGAGTCGGGTTTCCGCGCTCCGTGAACCGTCAGGCGCCACGGCCCAGAAGGCGAGCTCCCGGCCGTAGGGGACCGACTGCGTGAAGCGCCCGTCGGAGCCGGTGATCACGGTGTCTGGCGCCGTGGCGCAGAGGATGCTCCAGGCCTGCTGGCACAGCCCCTGGAGAAAAGGCCTGTGGTAGACGACGGCGCCGGGCAGCGGACGTTCGCCCAAGAGCACGACGCCGCGCACGATCGCGCCACTCGGCACGACGAAATTCACGACCGCCGTATCGCCCTCGCGCACGACGACCTCGGCCACGCTGCCGAGCACCTCCCGCTGGCTGAACGCTGCGGCGCGCAGATCCCGCGGCTCGAGGTCGCCAGCTGCGTCGACCCCGTCGACCCCGTCGACCACGTCGACCACGTCAGCCCTGTCGAAACCGTCGGCCCCGTCGATCATCGCGCCCGGATCACCGCCCGCGGCGCGCCACTCGATCCGGCTGACAAGCAGCGCCGCCACAAGCGCGAGCACTGCCGCCCCGGCCAGGGCGCGGCGGAGAGTCGGGACTGTGCGCAACGGGTCGGACATCGGCTGATCCCTGAAGAAAACCTCACGTCCGGACACGGGACCAAGTCACACACACCGGGGACTTCCGATGCCATGATCAGGGCGCGCCCACTCTGACCCCCGCGCCCCACGTTTCCTTCCCCGAGGGCTCCGCCATGCGACTCCGCAAGAACCACCTGATCGTGCCCGCTCTTCTGCTCGCCGCCGCGTGGAGCGCGCCCGTCGCCGCCAGGGCCCAGACCTTCACCATCCCGCTCGGGCCGAAGGATGCCTACCTGCACATCGCGGCCAGCGACAGCGCGGTGCCCGCGACGCCGATCGCGCTTGCGGGCCTGGGCGCGGTGCCCGGCCAGTCGCTGCTCATGCAGGGTGTGGGCGACATGGACAACGGGCCTTCAGGCGACACGATCCTCAGCCTCATCGGCATCTTCAGCGGCAGCCCGGTGATCCTGGGCCCGGAGCTGCTGCACCGGATTCCCGACGCGATCGACGCGGGGCCGGAGTTCATCTCCTCTCCCACGGCCTCCGGCGGTCAGCCCACCGATGTGCCCGAGGACTTCCGCATCACCAGCGCGATCCAGGCCAACGCGATCATCGAGATTCCCGCGGGCGCCACGCACCTCTTCGTCGGCAACCACGACGGCAAGTGGGCCGACAACTCCGACCCGGACGGCGACCTCGGCGTGCAGCTCACCGTCGTGGCGACGTGGAAGAGCGTCGGCGGCGCGCTCGCCGGCACGGCCGGCCTGCCGACCCTGACGGGCGTGGGACTTGGCCTTGGCGGCGACCCGGTCACGCTCTCGCTGACCTCCGCAAAGTCCGCCGCCGCGAGCTGGCTCTTCATCGGTTTCAGCGCCGCCAACGCGCCCTTCAAGGGCGGCGTGCTCGTGCCCAGCCCCGACCTCGTGCTCGGCCCCTTCCCCACCAGCGGCGCCGGCGCGCTCGTGCTGCCCGGCACGTGGCCCGTCGGCATCCCCGGCCTCGTCAGCCTCTGGTTCCAGAGCTGGATCCAGGATCCGGCGGGCCCGAAGGGTTTCGCGGCAAGCAACGGGGTGAGCTGCCTCACGCCGTGAGCGCGGCCTCGCGCTGTGAGAGCGGCCTCGCGCTGGGCAGCGCCGGCTGACTCGCTGGCTGACTCGCCGGCTGACTCGCCGGCTCACTCGTCGCCTCGCTCGCCGCCTTGCTCGCCGCCTCGAGGGCGGACGGAGAAGCGCATCGTCGGCGGGAATGCGCGGTTCACTTTCGGCAGCGCCACAGCGAGACTCGTGCGCGGGAGTGACTTCCATGAACAACGCCGGACGCGGATTGCTGGCAGGCCTCATCTCCTGGAAGTTCGGTGGCGGTTGCTTCGGCACCGCCATCCTCTTCGCCGTCGTCTACCTGGCGCTCCAGCACTGCTGAGGCGCGGCCAGGAATTCAAGGCGTGGGCGACGAGAGCGCCGCATCCACCCCCGCCATGGCCCGGAGCAGCGACTCCTCGCTGAACTCCCCGCGCGACAGCTCCGCGACGAGCCGGCCGCCGCGCATGACGAGCACTCGGTCGCAGAGCGCGAGCAGTTCCGGCAGCTCGCTCGAGATGAGCAGCACGGCCAGGCCCTGCGCGGCGCGATCGTGCAGCAGCGCGTGGATCTGCGCCTTGGCGCCGACGTCCACACCGCGCGTCGGCTCGTCGGCGAGGAGTACGCGCGCGCCGGTGGAGAGCCAGCGCGCGAGCACGAGCTTCTGCTGGTTGCCGCCGGAGAGCTGCGCGACGGGCGTGTCGAGCGAGGCCATCTTCACCGCCAGTGGCGCGAGCGCGGCGGCGGCGCCTTCGCGCTCGGCGCGGCGGTCCAGCAGACGCCATGCGCTGCCGCCGCCCGGAGGGTCCGCACCGGCCGGCGGGTCCGCAGCGCCCGGCGGGTCCGCGCCGGCCGGCGGGTCCGCACCGGCCGCGGCCCGCGAGCCGAAGGGCCTCCAGCGCAACCGCGCGAGCAGCGGCAGCGACCAGTTCATGCGGGCGCCCATCGAGGACACGAGGCCCTGGCGCTTGCGGTCCTCGGGGATGAGCGCGAGGCCGGCGTCGATGGCGAGGCGCGGCGTGCGCCGCGACGCGCGCGTGGGCAGCACGCGCCCCGCGACGGTGATGCCGCCGCGCGCGGCCGGGTCGAGGCCGAACAGCGCGCGCGCCACCTCGCTGCGCCCCGCGCCGACGAGGCCCGCGAGGCCGACGATCTCGCGCTCGCGCAGCGTGAAGCTCACGCCCGCGAACTTCCCGGGCGACGCGAGTGCCTCCACGCGCAGCAGCTCGCGCGGCAGCGCCTCCGGCACGCCCACGCCGCGCGCATCGCGCCCATCGCGCCCGTCGAGCGCGTCGAGCGCGTCGCGCGAGCCGGGTCCGGCGGCCGCCGCCGGCAGGTCGCGGCCGATCATGAGGCGCACGACCTCGTCGGTGTTCGTCGCGGCCACGTCGCGCGTCGCGACGAGGCGGCCGTCGCGCAGCACGGAGAGGCGGTCGCACAGCGCGAAGACCTCCGGCATGCGGTGGCTCACGTAGAGGATCGTCGCGCCCTCCGCGCGCAACTCGCGGATCAGCGCGAAGAGCCGCCGCGCCTCCGCCTCGGCCAGCGACGACGTGGGCTCGTCGAAGACGATCACGCGCGCGCCGCTGCCCACCGCCGCGGCGATCTGCAAGAGCTGCTCCTGCGCCGTGGACAGCGAGCGCACCGGAGCGCGCACGTCGAGGTCCGCGCCGACACGCGCGAGCAGCTCCCGCGCGCGGCTCTCCATCGCCGCACGATCCGTGAACGGCCCACGCCGCGGCATGCGGCCCAGCGACAGATTCTCGGCGACGGACAGCTCCGGCACGAAGGCCAGCTCCTGGTGCACCATCGCGATGCCGGCGTCCAGCGCATCGCGCGGCGAGCGGAAGTCGCGGCGCTCGCCGTCGAGCAGCAGCTCGCCGCGATCGAGCCGGTGAATGCCGGCAAGCAGGCGCCCCAGCGTGGATTTGCCCGCGCCGTTCTCGCCCATGAGCGCGTGGCACTCGCCGCGCACGATCGTCAGGCTCACATCCTCCAGCGCCGCCACGCCGCCGAAGTGCTTGCCGACGCCGCGCAGCTCGATCATGCGCTCATCGCTCCCACCGCCCCCATCGCCCCCATCGCCCCACCGTGCGCTCGTCGGCCGCTCCGCTCGCCGCGCTCACCTGCCGAGCCACGCCTTCCACTTGCCGTTCCACTCCGCGACGTCGGACTTGTGCACGCGGGTCAGCGGGTCGATGAGGCGCGGCGCGCCGTCGGGCGTCCTGCCATCGAGGATTTTCTCCACCAGGACGGTCACGGAGCGATGGCCCCAGCCGAAGCAGTCCTGCGCGAGAAGCACTTCGGCGTGGCCGCTGGTGAGGTAGTCCAGTTGCGCGGGCAACGCGTCCACCGAGACCAGCTTCACCGTGCCCGGCTCCCACGGCAGCGCGCCGCGCGTGAAGAGCGGCCAGCCGCCCACCAGCGCCCAGCCGCCGATCTCCGGATGATTCGACTGCGCACGCTGCAGCGTCTCGGCCGCCTGCTCGGGCGTCTCGGGGTGGTAGTAGACGCCGTCGGCGAGCAGCGACATCTGCGGGTGCCTGGCCAGCTCCTTCCGCACGCCGTCCACGCGGTGCTGCAGATTGGGCGCGGAGGAGTTGCCGGCGAGGATCGCGATGACGCCCTTGTCGCCCATCGCGGCGGCAAGCTCCGACATGACCGCCTCGCCGCACGCGACATCGTCGGTGCCGAAGAAGGCAAAGCGCTTGCTGGTGGGCGCGTCGCTGTCGAAGCACATGACCACCGCGCCGAGTTCCACGGCCTTGTCGATCGCGGGCGCCAGCGTGTTGGCGTCGCTGCACGACACCGCGATGCCGGCCGCGCCCGCGCGCGCGAGCTGCTCGATGGCCTGCGCCTGCTTCTGGGCGTCCTCGTCGGCGGGCGTCTGCCAGTCCACGACGATGTCCATGCCGCGCGAGGCCGACAGCTCCGCCGCCGCAGCCCTGGCGCCGGCATACGCCGCCTGAAACACGGGATTGCTCTGACTCTTGGCCACGAGGCCGATGACGAGCCGGCGCGGCGACGCGGCGTGGCCGGATGCGGCATCCGTCGCTGGCGTGCCGTCGCCGCAACCGCCGAGCCCGAAGACGGCGAGCGAGAGCGTGGTGATGAGCGCGCCGCGGCATGCCGTCGCAGCGCGGCCATGGAGAGACCGGCGCGTGAGCTGTTGCATGGTGCGCATCATGACACAGCCCGCCGCGGGAGCGTGCGGCTCGACTGGCGCGCCGGGGTCCGGTGGCCCACAATCGGCGGGCACGCGGATCGGTCGCGCACCCGCAGCACCCGTCACGATGCACCCTTCGTTCCCAGGCTCCTCGGAGTTCCGCCCATGATCCTCGCCGTCTCCGTCGCCTTCGACGATGGCACCTTTGCCGTGCACTACGCCGCCGCGAAAAGCCTCGAGCAAGCGCACACCTGGCTGGCGCGCCGCTCCGCGAATCTCAAGGCTCAGGGCATCGACTGCGCCTCGGCCGTCCTCAACACCGACCACGTGCAGTGGATCAACGACTGCGACGTCGACGAGCCCGCGAAGGGCTGAGGTGCATCGGCACACGCGACGCGGCGCCATGTCGAGGTCTCGTCGCGATGTGGAGTGGCGCCGCGCGCGAGCGCAGCGCCTTGGCGTGGCGCCTTAGCGTGGCGCGGAAGCTGTCGCGTCGAGCGGGAGTTCCGCGCCGAAGTCCGGCGCACCCCACCAGCCTGCGCGGCCGGACTGCAGGTGCAGCGCGCGCGTCTCATCGATGCGCAGGCGCAGGTGCTCGGCGGCGCGAGGGCAGAGCGGCAGCAGGCGCTCGTCGCCTGCCTGCGTGAGGCGCAGTTCGATCGGCGTGCCCGCGGCTGCGGCGTCCGCGGGCAGCGGCGCGAGCAGGCGGTAGCCGCGCGACTCGACGACACCCGCCGGAAGCGCCGGATTCGGCGGCAGGTCGATCCACGGACCCGGCGCGGAGTCCGCGGCGGCGGCGCGACGCCAGGCAAGCGCGAGCGGCGCGGCGGTCTCGTTCTGCAGGTGCAGCACGGCGTGCCGCGCGCGCACGTCGGGCAGGTCGTGGTCGGTCCACGGATGAAAGGCCGCGCGCAGCCAGAGCACCGCGCCAGCCAGCGCCACGAGGATGACGGCGCCGATGAGCACGCGCGCCACGCGCATGAAGAGGCGGCGCGCCGCGCGTTCCTCGGGCTTCACGACGACGGCTCGCCGCGGCGCCAGCGCTCCGAGACACGATCGATCGCGACGGCCAGCAGGATCGCCACGCCGATGATGATCTTGCCGTACTCCTTGCCGAGCGGCAGCGTCGCGAAGCCGAGCGGCAGTTCGCGCAGGATGTCGATGCCGTTCTCGATGAGCTTGATGACCAGCGCGCCGAGCAGCGCGCCCAGCGCCGTGCCGCGGCCGCCGGCCATGCTCGCGCCGCCCACCACCGCCGCCGCGATGACGGAGAGCTCGTAGCCCTCGCCCGTTGCGGTGTTCGCGGATTGATAGAAGCCGCAGGAGAGCAGGCCCGCGATGCCGGCGCACACGCCGGAGATCACGTAGACGCGCAGCGTGATGCGCCCGACGGGCAGGCCCGCGAAACGCGCCGCCTCCGCATTGCCGCCCACGGCGTACACCTCGCGCCCGCCCACCGTGTGCGCCAGGAAGATCCACGCGAGCCCGGCGCACAGCAGCATGACGAGCATCGGCACCGGCTGCACGAAGGAGTGCTCGCCCAGCGCGACGCGCGCGCCGATGCCGTCGGAGGTGAGCGCGACCGGCAACTGCTGCCCGAGCGAAGGCAGCGTCTTGGCCTTCACCGCGACGAGCGCCAGCCCGCGGAAGATGGACAGCGTCCCCAGCGTGACGATGAAGGGATGCAGGCGCAGTCCGACGACGAGCACGCCGTTGAGCAGACCACACGCCGCGCCGATGCCCAGAGCCACGCCGACCGCGAGCGGCAGCACGAGCCACGCGCTCGCATCGGCCGGCAGTTCCTGCAGCACCGCGGCCGTGCCCAGCGCCGACAGCCCGAAGATGGAACCGACCGAAATGTCGATGCCGCCCGCGATGATCACGCAGGTCGCGCCCAGCGCCATGATCGCCATCCACGACATCGGCGTGGCCACGTTGGCGAGCAGGTTGTCCACGCGCAGGAAGGCGTTCATCGACTCGCCGTGCAGCACGAGCGTGTCCGCCGCAAGCGTCAGCAGCGTGCACAGCGCGACGATGACGAGCAGCAGCCCGGCTTCCGCGAGGCGCGGCCGGCGCGGCCGGCGCGGGCGGCGCAGCCGGGGCACCTGCGGCGGCTGCGATGCGGCGCTCATCCCGCCATCGAAAGGGACAAGCGGCGGGAAATCAACGCGCGCGCCCTGCGGCTCGGGAGTTGCCATGAACTCCGCTGATGGGCGACCCGTTCCAGGCTGTCGGGGCAGCCATGGGACGGCACAGCGCGAAGTGCTCCCCTGTCCGCTGGCGCTTGGGCTGCGGCCTCAACGGGGCCGCGGCTTGTGAGCCGCGGAGAGGGCTTCACTGCATGCACAGGCTAGCGTTCGGCCTCGGGGATGACACGCATCCTCAACACCGCGATCAGTGCGGGCAGGTGCAGCTTCACGACATCCCAGACGATGTCGAAGTCCACGTCCAGGTAGTCGTGGACGATGCGGTGCCGCATGCCGATCACGCGCTCCCAAGGCACTTCGGCACAGCGCCCGCGAAAGGCAGGAGACACACGACCAGCGGCCTCTCCGAAGGTCTGCACCAGATGGGTCAGCGCGAGTCGAAGGGTGTCATCGGCATCGAACTGGGCTCACGTCTTGTGCCCGAGCATCGAGACAGCCAGCTCGGCCTGATCCAGCATGTGGCGCACGTAGGCCAGGTCGTCATGCCGCATATTGGACGAGCGCGTCGGCGAGCACGCGATCCCGCAGGTGCCGGTTCAGATACTTGGGGTTGACGATGTCCACGCGGCGGCCGTCGAAGAGCTGCGAGAGTTCCTGCTCGACGTCGAAGATCCGGAAGCCCACCGGAAACTCCGGGTCGAACTCGACGAGGATGTCGATGTCGCTGGCTGGACCGAAGTCGTCGCGCAGTACGGAGCCGAAGAAGGAAAGCTTGCGGATGTGGTGGCGGAGGCAGAGTGCTGCCAGCGGTTCGCGGGGGACGGGGATGCGGGGGGTGGCTGGCATGGGAGTTCGTAGTCTACCGACCCTGCGGCGCACGTTCGCTCGTCGGCACCAAGTCGCTTTCCCCTCGCCTTGGCGGCGGGCTTCATCGGCTGCCCGTGCGCAGAGAGTTGACACACTTTCGTGACGCACGCACCCGCCGTCGCAGCCGAAGTCGGCGATCACGACGGCCCGCACTCCTCAGCGCGGGACGATGTAGAAGCCGTTCACCGCGGCGGTCGGTCGGGCGAGGTGATGCTGCGCATCGCGGGCCAGCGCGTCGAGGTCGAGGCCCAGCAGCTGCGCGCCGCCGGCTTCCAGCGCTGCGCGCTGCAGCCCGCCGAGCGCAGTGACGAGCAGTTCGTCCGCGCCGCGGTCGTGCCCGCGCTCGCGGTTCAGCGCCGAGGCCGCCAGCTGGATGAGCGCCTTGTGCAGCGCGTGCTGCGCGGGGTCGCGCCCCTCGGCCACATGCCAGAAAGACTCCCACGCCTCGTGCGCCTCCCACCACCAGCCGCGATTGAAGAAGTCGCAGCCGCGCAGAAACGCGGCGTTGGCGCGCCAGTCGTCGCGCGCGACGAAGGGCGGCGGCGCCGGCCGCTCGCCATACGCATAGCCGCCGACCTGGGCGAAGGGATGCTTCGTGTGCCCCGGCACGAAGCGGTACGGCGGGAACGCCACGTCGGGCAGGAAGAGCGGCGGCGCGCCGGGCGCGCCGCTCACGGGCCGGTCGGGAGGCAGTCGCGTCGGATCAGGAGTCACGCGGGGGATTGTTGCAGATGCCGCGTGGCGCGCCGAGTGCGGCTCGAGCGCCGGCTGCTCGCCGGATCGGTCACGGGCGGTTGGCCGACTCTGCATCCGCCGGCCGTTCCCGCCGCTCGCGCTCCGCGAGGTCCAGCCAGCCGTGCGGGAGCGCCACCTTGTCCTGCGCGCCGCCGCGCTTGGCGCGGGTGACGCGCAGCGCGCTCCGCGGGAAGGGCAGCGACGGATCCATCTGCGCGAGCCAGCCGTCCATCTCGGCCAGCGTTTCGATGCGCTGAAGCGCGTCGCGCACGCGCGCGCTGCCTTCGAAACCCTTCGTGTACCAGGCGCACCACTTGCGCAGCTCGCGCACGCCGTGCCGCTCGCCGAAGAACTCCGCGAGGAGCTGGCCGTGTTCGCGCAGGATGGCGAGCACCTCGCCCAGCGCCGGCGGCTCGCCCGGCTGGCGGCCGTCGAACACGTCGGCCAGCTCGCGGAACAACCACGGCCGACCGAGGCAGCCGCGGCCGATGATGACGCCGTCGCAGCCGGTGAGGCGCAGCATGCGCAGCGCATCCCACGCCTCCCAGACGTCGCCGTTGCCGAGGACGGGGAAGCCGTCGCCGGTAGCGCCGTCCGGCGCCGGCAGCCTGCGCGCGGCGTCCTTGATGCGCGCCAGTTCTTCCCAGCGCGCGTGGCCGGAGTAGAGCTGCGCGGCGGTGCGGGCGTGCACGCCGATCCAGCGCGCGCCCTCGCCGGAGGCGGCGGCCAGCGCGTCGGGCCAGGTGATGCGGTCCTCATCGAGGCCGAGGCGCACCTTGATCGTCACCGGCACGCTGCCCGCGGCGGCCACCACCGCGCGCAGCACTGCGGCCATGAGCTCCGGGCGCGCGCACAACGCCGAGCCGCCGCCGCGCACCGTCACCTTGCGCACCGGGCAGCCCATGTTGATGTCGACGTGATGCACGCCGAGCTCGTTCACGAGGTAGCGCGTCGCGTCGGCCATCTCGGCCGGGTCGGCGCCGAAGATCTGCACGGAGCGCACGGCCTCGTCGCTGCCGAAGGAGGCGATCTTCAGCGAGGAGGCGTTGCCCTCGGTGAGCCCGCGCGCGTGCAGCATCTCGGCCACGTAGAGCCCGGCGCCCTGGCGGCGGCACAGCGCGCGGAAGGGCGGATTGGTGACACCGGCCATCGGCGCGAGCACGACCGGCGGCCAGATCGGCAGCGAGGGCGAGAGCTGCAGCGGAGCAAATTCGCCGGGCTGCGCCACGGGCACGTCGGCATTGATCTCGGAGCGCAGGGACATCGCCCCAGTGTGCCCCGGCCGGCCGGCTGCTGTCACCCGGCGAGCCTCGGCCGCGGTGCGACGCGACGCGGCCTGCGCCGTGCCGGGATCGTCGGGCCGCCGCGCTATCGGGGCTTGCCCTGCCCGTCGATGTAGCCGAGTTCCTCGAGGTGCCGGCGCTTCTCCGCGTCCATGCCGGGAGCGTCGGGCGTCGTCGCGCGCAGGTCCCCTGCCGGCAGCGTCTGCATCGTCTTCTGCACCTGCAGCAGCATGGCCTTGAGGCGCTCGGGCTCCGCCGCGGAGAGATCGTGCTGTTCGCCCGGATCGGCGGCCAGGTCGAACAGGCTCGCGCGGCTCGTGTCGTAGTGCACGATGAGCTTCCAGTCGCCGCTGCGCAGCACGGTCTCGCGGTCGCCGCGCTCGCCGCCCAGCCTGCGATCCACGTTGATGCGCATGCTCAGCACTGCTGGCGCTTCGGGCGGCGTCGTGCCGTCGTGCGCGGCGCGCAGCAGCGGCAGCAGCGACGTCCCCTGCCATTGCGCGAGCGGCGGCGCGCCGATGAGTTCGGCCAGCGTCGGCGGCACGTCGATCACGGACACGGGCTGCGTCAGGCGCACGCCGGCATCGGTCAGCCCGGGAATGCGCAGGATGAGCGGCACGTGGATCATTTCCTCGAACAGCGACTGGCCGTGGAACCAGTTGCCGTGCTCGTACAACTCGTCGCCGTGGTCCGCCAGGAACACCACCACCGTGGAGTCCCAGCTCGGCCAGCCGGTGAGGATGCCCATGAGGCGGCGGAAGTTGTCGCTGGCCTGGCGCACGTCGCCGTCGTAAAGATCCATCGCGTCCTGCACGCGGCCCGCGACCTCGGTGTCCAGCGCGGCCAGCCGCTCGGCGTCGGCGGGCTTGAGCGTGCCGGCGTTGCGCGCGGCGATGAGCCCGCGCTGCTCCGGCAGGATGTCGTTGAGATGCTTCTTGTCGGCCTCGCTGCCGGTGAACCAGGGCGCACGGCTGCGCGGCGCGCCATTCCACGGATTGTGCGGCTCCACCGTGTGCACGTACACGAACACGGGCTGGCGGCCGTCCCATGACGAGGCCCAGTCGTACAGCGGCTGCATCGAGAGCGCGCCGGCCGCGACCTGCTCCGCCGTCAGGTCGTGCACCGACTGCTGCTCGTGGAAGTCGTCGTAACCCTGGTCGAGGCCGCCGCCCTTGCCGCCCAGCGTGTTCGCCACGAAACCGACGGTGTAGTAGCCGCGCGCGCGCATGAACTCGACCAGCGTCTCGGCCTGCAGGCCCAGCTTGTCGAAGTTGCTCACCACGTGGTGCGTGCTGGGGTACGTGCCCGTGAAGAGGCTGGTCACCGAGGGCAACGTCCACGGCGCCTGCGAGGCGGCATGCTCGAAGACCGCGGCTTGCGAGGCGAGCGAGTCGATGGCCGGCGAAGTGTCGCGCGCATTGCCGTAGATCCCGAGCCGGTCCGCGCGCAGCGTGTCCACCAGGTAGACGACGATGTTGGGCAGCTTGCGGGCCTGCTCGGCGGCCTGCTCGGCGGCCTGCTCGGCGGGCTGTCCGGCGGGCTGTCCGGCGTCGTGCTCGCCGGGCGCCGCGGGTTCGTGGTGCGAACAGCCGGTCGCGAAACACAGAGCCAGCATGAGCACCGCGCACTTCGGGCCGCTGCGTCGCCGCGGCAAGGCCTTCCGGAACGTGCTGCGCTGGCGCATGAGGCCGCGAACGATATCACAGGCCGCAGCCTCTGCTGGCGAAGCGGTCGTCAGCGACGGATGGCGGCCGGTGCGGGCCGGCGCGTCGCCGCGCTCAGCCCGCGCGGCGCGCTCACGGCGCGCGAGTCGGCCAGAAAGCTGCGCCAGTGCCAGCCGAAGGACGCGCTCTTCGGATTGAGCCCGACCCGCGGCGTCCAGACCGCACGCACTGCGGCCCCGGGATCGGCACCGGGGCCGAAGCCGTCCGCCGCACCGCTGTCGGCGCCGGAGAGAGCATCGGCGATCCAGAGCGGGCCGTCGTCGCGGCACAGGTCGGCGCCATCGAGGCGGCGGTCCACGCCCAGCGCCGTGCACAGGCGCGCCGGGCCCGAGAGCAGTTCGTGCGGCGCGCGGCCGGCGAGCAGGCGCGTGCGGGTCGGCCCGTCGGCGAGGCCGGCGAGGCGCGCGGCGCGCATGGCCTGCTCGCCGTGCAGCGGCTCGGCGGCGCGCAGCAGCACGGCCTGCCCGCGCGCGTCGCCGACGGCCGAGACGTTGAGGCAGCAGCGGCCCTGGTGCGTGGAATACACGTAGGCGTGTCCCGCCGGCCCGAACATCACGCGGCAGCGCGGCGTCTCGCCGCGGAAACTGTGCGCCGACGGATCCGTGCCCAGCCCGCCGTACGCCTCCACCTCCACGATGCGCGCGACGAGCAGCGTCCGTCCGACGCGGCGCACGATGAGTCGCCCGAGCAGATCCCGCGCGACGACCAGCACCTGCCGCTCGAAGAACTCGCGAGGCAGCGGCCGCAGGGCGTGCGCGGCCGGAGACGGGCGCGCGGCCGATCCGCCCCGCGTCGCGCTCACGGCATCTCGCCGGGCAGGCCCATCGACGACCAGTGGTTGGCGATCTTGTTGAGCAGGCGCTCCGGGTGGAGCTGCTCGGTGGGCCACGCGCGCTGAAAACCGTCGAGCGCGGACTTGGAGGTCGCGTCCACGCCGAGGCGGCGCGGGTGCCAGCCCGGGTCCATGCGCAGCGTGAGATCGGGGCGCGGATTGCTGGCGCGCTCGACGTCGCGCTCGGGGTCGATGTGCGAGAGCATGAGCCAGAGCAGGCGCACCGGGTCGTCGAGGCGCTCGTGCTTGTCCACGACGAGCACGCGATCCGTCACCGACGCGCAGGCCTGACGCTCGCCGAGGTTCCACACGGCCTCGATCGTGACGCGCGGCACGGACGGCCGCACCTTCTCCACCGCCACGACGACCGCTCCGCCGAAGAGAATCGCCGCGTCGGACACGCCGGGAATCTGGCGCAGCGCGGCGAGCACCGCGGCCTCGTTCACCTCGCGCGGCGCGCCGCTCATGGTGCCGCTCATCGCCCCGCTCATCGAGCCGCCTGCCGCGCGCGGGTCCACGCCGCGGCGCCCGGGCTCGCCGGGAAAGGCGCGCGTGAGATCCACCAGCACCTTGCTGCCGAAGTGCAGCGCGCGGCTCGCGTGGTCCAGCGTCTCCGTCGGTCCGAGCACGAACTCCAGGTCGCGCGAGACATCGAGGCGCGCGAGCAGCAGCCCCACCAGCGCCGTATCGTCGCGCAGGTCCGGGCCGTCCTCGTCGAAGACGACCACCACCTTGGTGAACATGGCCTGCCCGAGGCCCCACACCGTGTGCGCCGCCTTGTGCGCCTGCCCCGGGTAGTCCTTGCGGATCTTCAGCAGCATGAGGTTGTGGAACACGCCCGCGAAGGGCAGGCGCATGTCGATGACTTCGGGCATGAGCTTGCGCTGCAGCGGCAGAAAGAGACGTTCGATCGCGGCGCCGATCCAGCAGTCTTCCTGCGGCGGCGGACCCACCACCGTGGTGTGCCAGATGGCGTCCTTGCGGTGCGTGATCGCGGTGACGTGCAGCACGTGATAGTCGTCGGCCAGGCTGTAGAAGCCCGTGTGATCGCCGAACGGGCCCTCGCGGCGCTTCTCGTCCACGGAGACCCAGCCCTCGATCACGAACTCCGCGCGCGCGGGCACCTCGAGCGGCACGGTGCGGCAGTGCACGAGGTCCACGGGTGTGCCCTGCAGGAAGGCCGCGAAGAGCAGCTCGTCCACGCCCGGGGGCAGCGGCGCGACGGCGGCGAACACCGTGGCGGCCGAGGCGCCGATGGCCACCGCGACGGGCATCTTCTCGCGCCCCAGCGCCGCGAATTTGCGCAGGTGATCGGCAGCCGTGTGGTGCGTGTGCACATGGAAGCCCAGCGTGTTCCGGTCGTAGCGCTGCAGGCGGTACATGCCGCAGTTGCGCGCGCCGGTGAGCGGGTCCTTGGTGAAGACGAGCGGCAGCGTCACGTAGGGGCCGCCGTCGTCGGGCCAGGTCTTGAGGATGGGCAGCTCGAAGAGATCGACGTCGTCGCCTTCGTGCACGACGTCCTGGCAGGGGCCGTTGCCGCGGTAGCGCGGAAAGAGCTTGCCCAGCCGCCCGAGCAGCGGCAGCGCGCCGAGCTTTTCGCGCAGCGTCGTGCGCGGCCTCTCGATCTGCTCCAGGAAATCTCCGACGAGGTGCTCGAGCTGCTCGCGTCGCTCCACGCCGCAGGCCAGGTTCATGCGCCGCTCGCTGCCCAGCGCATTGATGAGCACCGGAAAACGGCTGTCCTTCACGTGGGTGAAGAGCAGCGCCTTGTTGCCGTCTCCGGCAGACCCGGGCGCACTGCCGGCCGGCGGCACCGCCCGGCTCACCCGGTCGGCGATGGCCGCGATTTCCAGCTCCGTGTCGACCTCGCTCTCGACCGTCAGCAGCTCGCCGTGAGCGCGGAGCTTGTCGAGAAAGGTGCGCAGGTCGGGCTGCTTCACGGTGCGGGTGGTCTCCCGTGCTCCCGTGGGGGCACGCAGGCAGGAAGGGCGCGAGCGGCGGATGATAGCCGCGCGATCGGCCCGCTTCCCGCGTCCAGCGGTCGCGGCCACCGGGTATCATGCCCGCGCTCGATCCAGCCCGTGGTCCCGGACGGAGGCAGCGCCAGGTGGTCTCCCAGTACGAGATGCTCACGCGGGCCGCGGACGTCGTGGCCGAGAAGCTCGGCCGCGCGCCCATCGGCGTCGTGCTCGGCTCCGGCCTGTCGGAGGCGCTCGACAGCCTCGAGCGCCCGCAGTATCTGCAGTACGCGGACATTCCGGGCATGCCGGTGACGCGCACCGCGGGCCATCCGGGCGCGCTGCTCTACGGGCGTGCGAGCGGCGTGCCGGTGCTCGCGCTCTGCGGCCGCATCCACATCTACGAGGGCCGCTCGCTCGCGGAGGTCGCCATGCCGGTGCGGCTGCTCTCGCTGCTCGGCGTGCACACGCTGCTCGTCACGTCGGCCGTCGGATCCACGGTTGCTGAACTCAAGCCCGGCGACATCATGCTCGTCGAGGATCACATCAACTTCTCGGGCGTCAACGTGCTGGCCGGCGACGAGGACCCGCGCCTCGGACCGCGCTTCCCCGACATGACGGCCGCCTACGACCCCGAGGCGCTGCGCATCCTCGAAGAGACGGCCGTGCTGGCGAAGGTGAACTGCAGCCGCGGCGTGCTCGCGCACTTTCACGGGCCGTCCTACGAGACGCCGGCCGAGGTGCGCATGGCGCGGGCCTGCGGTGCGCGCGTCGTGTCCATGTCCATGGTGCCGGAAGTGCTCGTCGCGCGGCAGCGCGGCATGCGCGTCGGAGGCCTGGCCAACGTGACCAACATGGCGGCTGGCCTCGAAGACCGGCCGCTCCGGCACGAGGAAGTGCTGCGCAGCAGCGCAGCCAATGTCGCGACGCTGCAGGCGCTGCTCGCCGGCGCGCTGCCGCGACTCGGGGGCGGCGCGGCGCTGGGCGCGGGCGCGCACGGCGCGGGCGTGGTCGCCGCCAGCGGCGGGAGCAACCTCAGCGGCGGCGCGGGCACAGGCAAGGGCTACGTGCCGGGACAGAGTGCTGGCCTTGCCGGTGGTCATGGCGGGTACGGCGGACCGGGCGGCGGCGCGGCCGGAGCGGCGGGAGTTTCGAGGGCGAAGAAGCCGTGAGCGTCATGTCGCTCACGCAGCTGCCGCCTGGCAGTCAGGTGCTCTACACCGGCCGGGAGATTGCCGCGGCCGTTGATCGCCTCGCGGCCGAGATCTCCGCGGTCTACGGCAGCGAGGAACTCGTCGTCATCGCGGTGCTGCACGGCGGCATCGTCTTCGCGGCGGATCTCATCCGGCGCCTCGACCTGCCGCTGCGCCTCGGCGTCGTGCTCGCGAGCAGCTACCGCGGCGACGCGACCTCGCCCGGCGAACTGAAGCTGCTGCTCGCGCCGACCTCCGACGTCGCCGGCAAGCACGTGCTGCTCGTCGACGACATCCTCGACACCGGCCGCACGCTGACGCTCGTGCGCCAGCAGCTCTTGTCGCACGGCCCCGGCAGCGTGCGCATCGCCACGCTGCTGGACAAGCCCAGCCGCCGCGCCGTGCCGATCGACGCAGACTTCCGCGGTCTCGTCATCCCGGACCTCTTCGTGGTCGGTTACGGCCTCGACTGGAACGAACGCTTTCGCCACCTGCCGGACATCGTCGCGCTGCCGTCCGCGGCCGCGCTGCCTGCTACGGGCTGAGCGCTGCGGCCGGACGACGGAGGCCTCACGGCGCCGTCCAGCTCACGAGTTGCTGAGGTTGCGCGGACACGTCGAACGCATGCGCATTCAGCAGATTGCCCATGAAGCGCAGTTCGACCTGATAGCGGCCCGGCGTAAGGCAGGCGTCGTAAAGCATGCAGCCGTCGCTGTCGATCCTCCCGCCCAGCCTCACGACGGGCCCCGCGCCCGGCAGGGACAGCACGGCCACGCAGCCCACGATGGACTTGCCGCACACCTTGAGGGTCACGTTCATGCCGCGCTGCAGCTCCACGTGAACCTCATGCTCAGCCACCTCGGGAACCGACACCTTGTTCTTCACCGAGCCGATGCCAGGACCCGAGAGACTCAGGTCGTAGTCGCCGGGGGTGATGGTTGCAGCGACCCAGGCATCGCCTTCCGGCAAGAGTCGCCAGCTCGCGGGCGGACCGCCCGCGGAGCGCACCTCGACGCTGACGGACTCCATGGCCGGCGCCTGTGGAAAGTCCACGAACACCGGCCGCACGACGAGCCGGGCCAGCACCAGTTTCAGGTCGCCGAGATCGGTCACCCGGCCGCCCGACAGGACGAGCGGGCGCTGCAGCATTTCGTTGGAGCCGAGCCGCACGCTGAATGTGAAGCTGCCATCGGGCAGGTTGCCCAACTCGAAGCTGCCGTCGTCGTCGACGCGCGCTTGGCAGATCAGCCCGGGACGATCTTCACTCCATGACAGCGCCGCCCTGAACTCCGCGCCCAGAGCGCCGCGAGCCTCGGGGATGCGCCCGCGCACGACGTTGGCAGCATCCGCCGACCACGGTATCTGGAAGACGCGCTGGCCGGACCACCGTGGCTGGTCCTTCAGGGTGACCAGCGGGCCCTGCTCGGGCACGGCGCTGATCTCAACATCCACGGGGTCGCCCTTGATGTTGAGTGCCGTGAATCTCCCATCCGCCTCGGTGGTCGCGGAGGAGATTGACGTGTTCTCGGCAGCACCCGACGGGCTGAGCGAAATCCACGCGCCGGCCACCGGCTCGCCGCCGCGACCGATCACCTGCCCCTGCAGCACCGTGCCGGCTTGCAAGACGGGATTCCACTCCGCGATCGCGTCGAGGCTGCACGCCACTGTCCCCGTGACCTTGCCAGCCCGCTCATGCCAGGCGTTCAACGAGCGCTTGCCCGGCGCGATGTCCTGAAGGAGATAGCGACCCTGCGCGTCGCTCAGCGTGGCGACGCCCGGGCTAACCCAATTGCGACTCGCCGTGACCAACGCGCCTTCCACAGCGCGCCCCGACTCGTCGGTGACGCGCCCTGTCACGGAGCAGCCTGGCGACAGCACGACTTCGGCCGGCGTCTCCTGCTGCGCGGGCACCTGGAGCTGCATCGTCAGCGGTGCGAAACCGGCGGCGCGGACCGAGAGCGTGGTGTGCCCGGGCGGCACGCTGCCGAAGCGGAAGGCGCCGGCCGCATCGGACTCGGCATCACGGCCCAGCGGCCCCATCGGAACGTGCTCTGTGGGCCCGCCCGGCTGAGGCCAGCCTTGCTCGCCCAGCGATAACAATGCACCCACGACGGCCGAGCCGTCGGGGCCCTTCACCGTGCCGACGACCTGGCCGCACGGCGCGCGCAGCACGATCTGCAGCGGGTCACCCTTATGGAAGTCGAAGACCGCGTACGTGTCCGAGGCCGAAAAACCATCGGCGCGCGCGCAGACGTAACGCGTCGCGGCCGCATGCACCAGCACGAAGCCGCCGTCAGCGTCGGTGCGCGCGATATCCTGCCAGTCCAGGTAGGCGAAGCAGTCCGACAGCGAGACGATTGCGTCGGCGACTCCTTCGCCGTGCATGTCCACCACGCGGCCTTCGATGTCGACGCCAGGGGCGATCAGGATTTCCACGAGCTGCACCTCGTCGGGGGCCAGCTCGATCGTCGTGCCCTCGCAGCGGTCCAGGTCCACTGTGACAGAGCCTGCGGCCACGTGCGGGAAGTGCGCTTCGCCCACCGCATCCGTCGTGGCGTGCAGCCTCTGCTCCGTGGCGTTGGGGCGGTGCCAGTCGATGACCACGACGCCGATGCCGGCCGCGACGCTCCGGTCCGGCCAGCGCACGCGCACGAGCAGACTGCCAGCGGGCCGCACCGCGAGCGAGACTACAGACGTCGGCGCGTCCTCCGCCGGCGATGCCGCCGCGGGCAGCGACTCGCGCGGCGCGGGCGCGGGCGCGGGAAGCGAGGGCACCGGAGCGGCTCCGGCTTCCGGCGCCGTCAGCGTCGCGGCTCTTTCCGGCCGATCGCCCCGCGGCGAGTCGGCAAGCAACCACCACAGCAGCGCGAGCAACGCGGCGAGCAGCAGCACGCCGGCCACGACAAGCGGCGCTCGCTGTGCGGTGCGGCTGCTCATCGCCTGGCTCGCCTGGCTCGCGTAGCTCGCGCGGCGCGCGAGACTCGAGAGACTGGTACTCGCGTGGCCATATTCCCCGACATCACTTCGCTCCCGTGCTCCCTGCGGCGTGCGCGACAGAAGCCGCGTCGCGAGTATCGCAGAAGCGTCCGCGATCCGGCAGCCTCAGGGCAGCTCGATGTCGACACGTTGCTCGCGCACATCTGTGGGCACGTCGAGGTCGCGCGTAGCGAGGATGTCCTCGCCCGACAGAATCGCGACGATGTAGCGGCCGGCGGCGAGGCGCTTCGTGAGCTCGATGCAGCCCGTGCTGTCCTCGGTGCCTGACTGGCCGCCGAGGAAGCTGCCGCCGGGCTCTCTCACTTCGATGCGCCCCACTTCGCCAAGCAGCTTCAATCCGGCGCCGCACGCGCTGATCGTCACCATCGCCCCCGGGCGCAGGTCCACGGAGAGATGCTGCGGCGCGCCGGCCTCGATCGTCACCGGCCGGCGCACGACTCCCAGTTCGGGGTAGCCGATGGTCAGCTCATAGTCGCCGACGATCACCCCGCTGGTGACCCATGCGGCGCCGTCGGCGGCAAGCTTGTACGTCCGCTCCAGGCCGTCGGTCGCGTGCAGTCGCACGCTCACGTTGCTCAGCGCGGGGACCGCGGACAGCCCGACGAACGCCGGCCGCACGACGAGGCCGCCCGTGAGGACGACGAGATCGCCGAGGTCGACCGTGGCGCCGCCGCGCAGCTCGACAGCGCATGCGAGCACCTGCAGATCGCCGAGCCACACGCCGAGCACGAACTCTCCGTCGGGAAGGTTCTGCACCTCGAAGCGGCCGTTGGGCCACACCGAGGTCACCCCGCGCGCGCCCGAATCCTCACGACGCCGGAGGCCCACGGTCAGCAGTTCACTCGGCTCGACCAGCATGCCGACGACGCGGCCACGCACGACGTTGCCCGCGCCCTTGGACCACGGCACGTGGAACGCGCGCTGCCCGGTCCAGCGCTCCTGGTTCTCGAGCACGAGCGCGGGCACGCCGCCTGGCGAAAGACTGATGTCGATGTCCACGACCGGCCAGTCGACACTCAGCGCCGTGAACGAGCCGTTCGCCGCCGTCACAGCGAAGGACGAGCGCTCGTGCTGGACGTTCGCATCGTCGGCCGGATAGAGCACCACCCACGCGCCGCCGATCGGCTCGCCGCGGCGAGCACGGCGCCGCACGGCGCGCGCAGCACGATCTCCAGCGCGTCGCCGTCGGCCCACGCGGACACGTCGAGCGTGTCGGAGGCGCTGTAGCCCCCGGCGCGCGCGCAGACGAAACGCGATGAGCCGGCGTCGCGCAGCAGGAAGTCGCCGCGCGCATCGGTGCGGGAGAGATCGCGCCAGAGGTCGTAGGTGCCTGGGTCGGACAGCGACACGACCGCGTCCGCGATGCCGGTACCCTGCTCGTCCACGACGCGACCGACGATCGCGAAGCCCGGCGGGATGACCAGCTCGACGAGCTGCTCCTCGCCGGGCGGCAGCGTCACCATGACGCCGTCGCAGCGATCCGGCTGCACGAAAAGGCTGCCGGCCGCGACGCGCGCGAAGTGCGCCTCGCCCGCCGCATCCGTCGTCGCGCGCAGCACCAGCTCCGTCGCGTTGGGGCGGTGCCAGTCGATGACGCTGAGGTTGATGCCCGCCGCCACGCTGCGATCCGACCAGCGCACGCGCACGGTGAGCGAGCCCGAGGGGATGCCGTCGTTCGCGGACTCGGCGGAGCGCGTGGTGGTCGGCGACATCGCGTCGAGAACGAGCGGCGTGACGACCAGCGGCGGCGAAGCGGCCGGCGCCGGAAGATTCGCGGCCGCGGCCTCGCGTGTCGACGGCTTCGTCAGCGGGGCGGCACGCACGCCAATATCGGATCCGTCCGTGTGCAGCACCCACCAGCCGAGCGCGAGCATGATCAGCAGCACGCCGACGACGGCGAGGCCTCGCTTCAGCGCACTCGTCTGTGCCATGCACATCTCTCCCGCACGATCTTCCGGCGCGAGCTCCAGCATGGCGGCCCGGGCCGTGGCGGACAACCGGGCGATGCTCGCGCTG
Organism: Planctomycetota bacterium; assembly: GCA_038212275.1. Classification (GTDB taxonomy): domain Bacteria; phylum Planctomycetota; class B15-G4; order B15-G4; family B15-G4; genus JBBQUR01. Next base: position 89,855 of record JBBQUR010000003.1, on the reverse strand, counting down.
GAGAGCGCTTCGGATTTCGCCCCTTGACGCCGCGCCGGACATGGTGCTAGTTTCTTAGCACTCTGCTGGAAAAGCAGCAGTCGGGCAGAGCCCGGCTCCTTTGAGCCGGTCCGGGAGGGAGAGTCCCGGGCCGGCTCTTTTCAGCAGACTCGCCGTGCCGCGGAGCGCGGCGAGATGGTTCGACAGCACGCGCGGGCGCCGCCGGCCGCGCCTCGGGAGAGATCGTCATGGCCCAGCCCAAGCAGCACACCCTCTCGCGCCGCGAGCGCCAGATCATGGACGTGATCTACGCCCGCGGCCGCGCCACCGCGCAGGAGGTCACGGACAACATCCCCGACCCGCCGAGCTACTCGGCTGTGCGCGCGCTGCTGCGCGTGCTGGAGGACAAGGGCCACCTGAAGCACGAGCAGGACGGCCCGCGCTACGTCTTCCTCCCCATCGTCACGCGCGAGCGCGCCAGCCAGTCGGCGCTGCGCCAGCTCGTGCGCACCTTCTTCGACGACAGCGCGAGCCAGACCATGGCCGCGCTGCTCGACCTGAAGTCGCGCCCGCTCGACGCCTCCGAACTCGATCACCTCGCCCAGCTCATCGAGCGGGCCCGCAAGGAAGGACGCTGAACATGCACACGCTGACCTCCGTGCTCTCGCTCGACCTGCCCGGCCTGTCCGCTTCGCTCGGCAGCATGTTCCGCGGGCTCACCGCGCTGCTCCCGGACCTCGCGCTCAAGGGCGGCCTGCTGCTGCTCATCGCCCTGGCCGTGGACGCCGTGCTGCGCCGCGCCTCGGCCGCCACGCGCCACGCGCACTGGCAGCTCGCGCTCGGCGGCGCGCTGGCCCTGGTGCTGCTGCTGCCACTGCTGCCGCGAGTCTCCGTCGAGCTGCCGCTGCCGGCCGCGCTGGCGCAGTCCGGCACATGGTTCGGAGAGGCCACGTCGTCCACGCCGGCACCGACGCCGACGCCGGCGACGACGACGGCCCCGGCCATGACGCCGCCCTCGGCCATGCCGCTGGCTTCCAGACGCTCCGTCCCACGCGTCGACGCCCCGCCCGCCGCGCGCGTGCCGCTGCACCAGCGCTCGGATGCGCTGGCCGTTCGTGCGGCTGCGGAGGCCGACGACGCCGCGCCGCGTGAGTTCTCTGCGGGCGACAGAGAGCGCGCCGCACGCAGCACTGCCGGCGCGACGGCGTCGCACGCCAGCCGCCCGGCCTCGCGCTGGAGCGTCGGTGCCTGGCTCACGCTGGCATGGGCCGCCGGCGCTGCGCTCGTGCTGGTGCTCACGGGCGTCGGCCTGTTGCGAGCCCGTGCGATGGCGCGCGCCGCCAGGCCGGTGCTTGACCCGGCGTGGCTCGCCCTGCTCTCGCGCACGTCCGGTGAGCTGTCGCTGAGGCGCCGCGTCACGCTGCTCATCGCCGACGGCCCCGTCGTGCCGATGACGTGGGGCCACGCGCATCCGGTGATCCTGCTGCCGGCCGATGCCGGGGACTGGTCCGCGCCGCGCCGCCGCCAGGTGCTGCTGCACGAGCTGGCGCATATCCAGCGCGGCGACTGGCTCACGCAGGTCTTCGCGCAGGTGGCCTGCGCGCTGTACTGGTATCAGCCGCTGGCGTGGCTCGGCGCGCGCCGCCTGCGCCAGCAGCGCGAGCACGCCTGCGACGACCGCGTGCTGGCCGCCGGCAATCGTGCGAGCGACTACGCGGGACACCTGCTCGACATCGCGCGCACGCGCCAGACCGGATGGACCGGCAGCTTCGCCACGCTCGCGATGGCGCGGCGCAGCCAGCTCGAGGGCCGCCTGCTCGCCGTGCTCGACGAGCGCCGCGACCGCCGCGCGCTGCCGGGCCGCCGCACGCTGGCCGCCGGCGCCGTCGCCGTCACGCTCGTGCTGGCACTGGCCTGCGTGCAGGGCAAGCCCGTGGACAACACGGCTCCGCCCCCCGATGCCCGGACCCTGCAGGTCATGAACCAGCGGGGCTTCGGTCGGCCGACGACAGAGAACGGCGACGGCCCCCGCGCGGCGGCATCCGACGAGGCGCTTGCCGACGCCAACCAGACCTACCAGCTGGCCATGATCGATGACGGAAGCGCCCACGCACCGGGCATGCAGATCACCACGCCGAGCGGCGCCGTCATGCTTATTCAGGACGGGCCAGCGACCGGCGCGATTCCGCCGCAGCAGGCCGGCTCCGTTCACGCCGTGGCGGGTGTGCCTGCCCGCGCCGCACCGCGCGCCGGGATCGCGAGGTCCGCGCTGTCACCCGTTGCGCAGGCAGCGCCGCTGGCTGCCACGGCCGCGGTGGTCGTGCGCATGCCGCAGTCATCGCCTGCAGCACTGCCCGCCCGCGCCGCGGCGCCGGCGCGTGCGCCCCTGCCTCCCCGTGGGGCTCGGGCCGGACGGGCCGCCGCGCCTCCGCTTCCGGCATCGCCCGGCGAGTGGTCCGAGGCCGATCCCTTCGACTCCGACGCTTTCGAGAGCAATGCGGGAGCGTGGGGAGTGTCCATGGGCATGCAGGACCATGACATGTGGCGCCTCGACGGGTACCAGGCGTGGAACTGGACCGAGGGCGGCGAGACCTATCACGTGACGCAGCGCGACTGTCTCGACTCCGACGAGACCGGCACGAAGCTCTCGCACGTCGGCGACGGCGCGGAACTCGTCGTCGAGCGCACGCACGACGGCGCCACGGACCGCATCGTGGTCACGGGCGGCGGCGAGGACGAGAACGGCGTGAGCCTGTGGTCGCTGTCGGGCACTCTTGCCGGCGCGCCGGCCGATGCGCCCGCGCTGCAGGCAGAGCTCGACCGGCTGATGCCGGGCGTCCTCGCGCACACCGGCATGTTCACGTCGCAGCGCATCGACTGGCTGCTGAATCACGGCGGCATCTCCGCCGTGCTGGCGGAAGTGGCCGCGATGCCCGAGGAATCGACGCGCGCCGGCTTCTACGAGACGCTGTTCACGGAGCACGAACTCGACGCGGCCGACACGGCCTCCGCCCTGTCGCAGGTGGGCACCGACCTGCCGTCGGACGCCTTCCTCGCCGACCTGCTCGACGAGGTGGGCGCCGAACTGCTGGCCGACCCGGATCTCGCAGGCCCGCTGTTCGCTGCCGTGGACAGCCTGGAGTCCGACGCGTATCAGGCTCAGGTGCTGGAAAGCCTGCTGAGCGGCGAGTACGTGGACGGCACCGTCCTCGTGGCAGCACTGCAGAGCGCGGCACGCGGCCTCGAGTCCGACTCATGCGCCGCCGATGTGCTGGCCGAGGTGCCCGGCACGCGGCTGCGCGACCCGGCGGTGCGGACGGCCTTCCTCGCCGCGCTCGACACCGTGGGCTCGGATGCATACCGCGCCGAGGTCATCGCGCCGTTGCTCGATCAGCGCGGCGTCAAGGGCGAGACGCTGGCGGCGCTGCTCTCGACCGCCGCGACGTCGGTGGAGAGTGATGCGCGTCTTGCGGACGTCCTGCAGCAGCTCCCGGCGCGGGCACTCTCCGACGCCTCGGTGCGCGCCGCGGTGCTCGTGGCGCTGGCCTCCATCGACTCCGACGCCTACCTCGCGGAGACGCTGCAGAGTTTCCTCGGCGACGATGACCTGCCGCGCGCCGCACTCGGCGACCTGCTCGACGCCGCCGCGCGGGGCATCGACGGCGATGCCGCGATGGCCGAGGTGCTGGCCAGCGTGCCGCCCGAGGCGCTGACCGATGCCGCCCTGCGGGCGCACTTCGATGCGGCCCTGGCGACCATCGAATCGCCGAGCTACCGCGCCGGCGTGCTCGAGGAGCTCGATCTCGCGCCGCAGGGCAACTGACACACACGGCTCGGCGCGCTCGCGCTGCCGGCGCGCCGAGCCCTGAGACGCGCTGCCCGCGGATTTTCCTGTCCGGTCCGGGCGGCCTTCGGCGCATGAGGGTTCGGAGCGGCGTGTCCCGCTTCACGATCGCCCCTGCGCCTGCGGCCAGCTCGCAGCCAGGTGTCGACGTGTCGTCGTGTCGACGTGTCGTCGTGTCCTCACTGCGAGAGCAGCGCATGAGCCAGTGGTTTTCCAACCTCGACCGCCTGCTGCGCGGCGAGTTCACGAAGAAGGACGAGCTGCAGGGCGGGCGCGTCGAGATGCCGGCGCGCAAGCTCATCCTTGCGGCCGTCGTGCTCGGCGGCGTCTACGGCGCGTGCATGGGCCTCTACTCCGCGATGGGCGGGCGCGAACACACCGGCTGGGCCGTCGCGGCCACGGCGGCCAAGGTGCCGCTGCTCTTCCTGCTCACGCTGCTGGTCACCTTTCCGTCGCTCTACGTCTTCGCGGCGCTGGCCAACTCGCGCCTCGGGATGAAGCAGATGCTGCGCCTCCTGGTGGCGGCCATCGCGGTGATGCTCGGCGTGCTCGCCAGCTTCGGGCCGATCACCGCCTTCTTCACGCTCTCCACCGACAGCCACGGCTTCATGGTGCTGCTCAACGTGATCTTCTGCGGCATCGCGGGCATGGTCGGTCTGGCCTTCCTCAACCGCGCGATCAACGCGGTCTTTCCGGGCGGCGCGGCCGGCGCCATCGACGAGCATGCGAGCGCCGACGAACGCCGCGCCGCCGCCGAGGAGAGCGGACGCGCCCGGCGCATCGTGCGCGTCTGGCTGCTGATCTTCGGCGCGGTCGGCGCGCAGATGGCCTGGATCCTGCGGCCCTTCATCGGCAATCCTCAGCTGCCCTTCGCGCTCCTCCGGCCGCGCTGGTCCAACTTCTTCGAGTTCATCCTGAACTCGATGGGCGACCACTGGCGCTGAGTTGCGGCCCTCGCTGGACATCGACGGCCTGCTGCGCGGCAAGGGGCTGCACGGAGTCGGAGGCCGCTCCGTGCCGTGGTGGCGGCTCGCGGTCATCCTGCTTCTTGCGGGCGCCCTGTACGGCGCGGTCATGGGCAGCTACGGCGGCCTGCCTGCGCAGTCGGCGACCTCCGCCGCGAAGGTGCCGCTGCTCGTCGTCATCGCCTCGCTCGTGTGCCTGCCCAACTTCTACGTCGTGAACCTCGTGCTCGGTCTCGGCGACGACTTCCGCGCGGCCTTCCGCGGCATCCTCTCCGCGCAGGCCACCTTTGCGGTGTGCCTCGCCTCGCTCTCGCCCATCACGGCGCTCTGCTACGCCACGACCAGCAACTACCACATGGCCAAGCTGGCCAACGCGGCGATGTTCGCGCTGGCGCTCCTCGGCGCTCAGCAGACGCTGACCCGGCACTACCGCCCGCTCATCGCGTCCAACCCGCGGCACCGCATCGCGCTGCTCGCGTGGCCGACGCTCTACTTCTTCGTGGCGGCGCAGTTCGCCTACGTGCTGCGGCCCTACATCGGCAACCCGGAGTTCCCGGCCGAGTTCCTGCGCACCCACTGGTGGGGCAACGTCTACGTGGACCTGTGGTGGTCCGTGCGCGGCGCCTTCTGAGGGACGGACGAGTCAGCCCCCGCGCAGCTCCACGCGGCGGATCTTGCCGCTCACGGTCTTGGGCAGCTCCGCGACGAAGTCGATCTCGCGCGGATATTTGTAGGGCGCCGTGCGCTCCTGCACGAAGCGCTGCAGTTCCGCGACGAGCGCCCCGCGCGCGTCCGGCCGTGCAGCCACGCGCGCCGCGGCCTCCGGAGAAAGCACCACGAAGGCCTTCACGAGCTGGCCGCGCAGCGCGTCGGGGACGCCCACCACCGCGGACTCCACGACATCCGGGTGCTCGAGCAGCACGCTCTCCACCTCGAAGGGGCCGATGCGATAGCCGCTGCTCTTGATCACGTCGTCCGCGCGGCCGACGAACCAGACGTAGCCGTCCTCGTCGCGCCGCGCGCGGTCGCCGGTGCAGTAGAAGTCGCCGCGGAAGGCGGCCTCGGTGCGCGCCGCGTCGCGCCAGTAGCCGGCGAACAGACCGAGCGGCCGGCGCGGCCTGCAGCGCACGGCGATCTCGCCCTCGACGCCGGGCGGCACGGGCGCGTCGTGCTCGTCCAGGATCTCGATCTCCCAGCCTGGCGCGGGCCGGCCCATCGAGCCGGGGCGCAGCACCTCGCCCGGCAGGTTGCCGATGCACAGCACGGTTTCGGTCTGGCCGTAGCCGTCGCGGATCGGCACGCCCGTCGCAGCTTCCCACACGGCGAGCACCTCGGGATTGATCGGTTCGCCCGCGGCGGTGCACGAGCGCAGGTGCGGAAAGCGGAACGCGGAGAGGTCCTCGCGGATGAGCAGCCGGAAGTTCGTCGGCGCGCCGCAGAGCGTCGTGATCGGATGGCGCGACAGCAGCTCCAGCGTCGCGCGCGGCGAAAAGCGCGGCGTGTGGTGCACGAAGAGCGCTGCGCCGCAGATCCACGGCCCGAAGAAGCTGCTCCACGCGGCCTTGGCCCAGCCGGTGTCGGAGAGATTCCAGTGCAGATCCGTGACGTTCAGGCCCAGCCAGAGCTCGCCCGTGATGCGATGGCCGCGGCCGTAACTCTCCTGCGTGTGCAGCGCCATCTTCGGTGCGCCGGTCGTGCCCGACGTGAAGAAGAGCAGCGCGGGATCCTCGGCGCGCGTGTCGGTGGCGACCCATTCGCGAGGCGCATCGTCGGCGCCGATGGCTGCCCACGACGTCCACGCCACGCCCCCGGCGGGCGCGGCGGGCGCGGCACCGGTCGCAGCGGCGACGTGCGCGGCATGCGCGGCATGCGCAGCGGGCGCAGCGGGCGCGACGGGCGCGACGGGCGCAGCGGGCGCAGCGGGCGCGACGGGCGCGGCATGCGCAGCGGGCGAGAAGGCGGTGCCTGCTGCTGCAGGGGCCGAGCGATCGCGGGCGAGGATGTCCGCCGCGGAGGACGCGTCGCCGTCCGTCACCAGTTTGAGGGTGACGTGCCGACCAGAGAGCGCCAGCGCGGCATCCACGCGCGGCGCGAGGTCGGCGTCGGTGAGCACGGCCGCGATCTCCGCAGCCGCGAGTCGCGACGCCAGGTCGCGCTCGGTCAGCTGGGTCGTGGCCGGGCTGGCGACGAGGCCCGCGCGCAGGCAGGCCAGAAGCGCCTCCCACCACTCCACGCGCCGCGGCAGCAGCAGCAGTACGGACTGTCCGGGTCGCAGCCCGCGGGCAAGCAGAGCGTGCGCCAGTCGCCGGCTGCGCTCCGACAACTCGCCGAAGGAGTGCCGCACCTCGGCGCCTGCGTCGTTCACCCAGAGCAGCGCGAGGCGCGACGGGTCGGTGGCGGCGTGCGCATCGAAGACGTCGCGCGCGAAGTTGAAGTGCTCCGTCATCGCACGCCCTTCGTCCCCGCCGCGTTCACATCGCTCACATCGCTCACATCGCTCACGGCGTTCACGGCGTTCACGGCGAGCACGGCGAGCACAGCGCTCACGAGGCCGACGGCCCCACGATCTCGATCGGCGCACTCAGCGAGACGAAGACGACGCAGCCGTCGATGCTGGAGGGTGCATGCACGGAGCCCGGCGCATGACAGACCCAGCTGCCCGCACCCCAACTCCTGCCCCCGTCCTGCAGGCTGCCTTCCAGCACGAGGTATTCCTCACCGCGCGGATGCCGGTGGCTGTCGTAGCGCGCGCCGGGCGCAAAGCGCAGCAGCACGGCGGAGCGACCGCTCGCGGCGTCGAAGTGCAGCTTCTTCCACGCGACGCCGGCGCAGGGCGTGTCGCGCCACGGCAGGCGCGCGCCATCGACATAGAGGCTCGGCTGGTTCATGGCGCGATGCTAACGGCCTGCGGCAACCGCGGACAGCCGGGTCTCGACGGCGCATCGGACCACCGACGAAACGAGGCGCGGAAGCGCCGAAGCGCCGAAGCCATGTCGGATTGCCGCTCAGTCCTTCTTGCGACCCGACACCAGGCCGAGCACGGCCACGAAGAGGGCCGCGCCCATGATCGACCACACGATCGGGAAGGACTTGCCGCCGATGTCGAGCGCGAAGAGCACGGGCAGATCCATCGAGCGCGCGATCCAGACGCCGAGCATCGAGCCGATGAAGCCCAGCGCGATGGAGACCAGGCAGCCGCCGCGCGAAAAGCCGGCGATCGATTGCCCGATCGCGCCGCAGACGCCTGCGACCAGCAGGATGATGAGGACATCCGAGAGTTCCATGACGGGCTCCTTGAATCTTGGGTCTTCGCGACGCCTACCTTAACATCGAGCCCTGCCGACGCCTTACGGCAAGCGGCGCATCAGCGCATCAGCGCATCGGTGCATCGGCGCATCGGTGCATCGGATCACCGCATCACCCGGATGCCTCGGTCCACGCGGCGATGGCCGCATGCAGCGCGGCGCGGCGCGACGGCTCCACGAAGGCCGCGTCGGCCGAGGCGTGCTGCAGCGCGGCAAGCGCGGCGGGATCGTCGCCCCAGGTGCGCTGCGCCAGCGCCAGCTCCGCGGAGAGCGTGGTGCCGCACACTGACGGGTCGTCGGTGTTCAGCGTGACCGCGACGCCCGCGCGGCGCAGTGCGTCGAAGGGATGGACTGCGAGCGACGGCACGGCTCCCGTCTGCAGATTGCTGGTGAGGCAGCACTCGAGCGCGATGCCTGCGTCCGCGACGCGGCGCTGCAGCTCCGCGTCCCGCGCCACCGCCACGCCGTGCCCGATGCGGCGCGCGTGCAGCAGGTCGAGCGCCTCGCGCACCGACTCGGGGCCCGCCGCTTCGCCGGCGTGCACCGTGATGGGCAGGCCCGCGTCCGCCACGCGCCGGAACAGCGGCGCGAGATGCGCGCCCGAGAAGCGCTCCGGTCCCGCGAGATCCACGCCGACGACGCCGCGATCCGCGTACGCGAGCGCCAGGCGCACCAGATCCTCGTTCTGCGCGAGGCCCAGGCCGCGGTAGCAGCACACGATGGCGCCGACGCTCAGGCCCGTGGTGTGCGCGCCGGCGGCAAGCCCGGCGAGCGTCTCGCGCAGCACATCCTCGGCGCGGCGACGCGCGGCGTCAGTCCCGGCCCGTGCGTCGGCTCGCTCGGATGCCTCGGCGCGGCCACCGCCGGCCACACCGCGCTGTCCAGTCCGCGCGTCCGGGTCCGGACCGTGCGCCTGAAGTGCAGGGCAGAAGCGCGCTTCGAGGTGGATCACGCCGTCAGCCGCCGCGTCCTCCACGAGTTCCTGGGCCAGCCGCCCCATCGCACCGGGCGTGCGCAGCACCGGATAGAAGGCCTCGAAGGTCGCGAGGAAGTCGTCCAGCGAGCGGCTGCCCGGCGCGACGCGCACGTGCGGCAGCAGCTCCTCGACGCTGCGCGCCGGCAGCGCGATGCCGGCGCTGCGTGCCAGATCGAGCAGCGTGCCGGGCCGCGCCGCCCCATCGACGTGGCAGTGCAGGTCCAGCTTCGGCAGCGAGCGCAGCACCTCCGACGTGGCGCTCACGGGCGCGGCGCTCGCGCGAGTGACCACGCCCGGCTGCCGCATGCCCGAACGGCCGTCCATGTCCGCTGCTCCGTCAAGTCTGCGCTGTGCGTGTGCCGCGCCGTCGCGGCGGCGCCGCCGACGGGTGTCTCGTGCGGAGCTGCCCCGCGGCCTGCAGCCTATCCGCGGCGCGACGGCCTCGCACGCCTGCGGTGCCGGTCTTTGCTCACGGGCGCCACACGCCGCTGGCCGGCGACAACGTCCGTAACGCCGGCGACCTCGAGCCGTCGACCACAACGTGCCGACGCCACGGCGCAAGCCGCAGCGCACTGCGCCGCCCACCGCATCGAGGAGTCACTTGCATGATCACCGTTCAACCGGGCACCCGTGAGGGGCAGCCCTGCATCCGCGGACTGCCACTCACCATCTTCGAGGTGCTCGACCAGCTCGCCGCGGGGCTGAGCACCGACGAACTGCTCACGGACTTCCCCGAGCTCACGCGCGAGGACTTGCGGGCAGCCTGCGCCTTCGCGGCCGAACTCGGGCGCCGCAACTGGCCCGCGCCGGGCGGCTAGTCACCAACGCGCCGCCGTGCGCCGTGCGCCGTGCGCCGTGCGCGGTGCGCGGTGCGCCGTGCCGACGCGCGCTGTCGCACGAGTCATGCGTACCAGCCGCTCTGCGCGACCTGCTCCGGGATCGGCGCGCCGAAGCCACCCATGTTGTTGCGACGCAGGCCGAGCAGCGTGATGGCGGCGTACCAGGTCGTGCGGAACCGCGATGGCCGGGCCACCTTCACTTCGTGTGCAGCCAGGCGGCCGTCCAGATCCACGACGGAGAGACGAAGTCCGGCCTCCTGCCAGCGCAGCAGAATGTGTGCGAGGTCCGGAGCGGGTTGCAGGCCGCCGCGGCGCACGAGCGTGACGTGCGAGATGCCGTGGCGCGCGAGGAAGCTGCCGGAGGGCATGTCCTGCGGGAGCACGACCCAGCGATTGTCGTAGCGGCCGGGCGCCACGGCGAGCGCGCTGCCGTTGCGCAGCGCATCGAGGAGGAAGGCCGGCGGCGCGTCGGGACGCAGCGGCAGCGCCCGCAGCGCGACGGTACCGCGCTGCAGGCCGCGCATGATGCGGTGCACGTCCACGACGGGCTTCGGGCCGCTCGTGCCGTTGAACAGCGGCACGGGACGGAAGCCGCGCCGCGCAAACACGTAGGCGAGGTCCATGCTCTCCTCGCCGGGGAGGTCCAGCACGAGAGCTTCACGCAAGGACATCGCCGGCAGGCCCGGCACGCCGAGCAGCGCGGCTTCAGGCGTCGGAGCAGGCGGCGTGCTCGCAACGGCGAGCTGTCCGTCGCTCGGCATCGTGCTCGGCGTACCAGTCACCGCGGCTGGCACCGCGGCTGGCACCGCGCCGGGCACCGCGCCGGGCATTGCACCGGGCATTGCACCGGGCGACTCATCGGGCAGCTCATCCGCCGGGGCCACGACGTCCGGCATTTGCGCGAAGAGAATCGGTTTCACCCATGGCGACCAGAGACCGTCCTCGGGCGCCCAGGCGGTGTAGCAGGACAGGTTCACCATCGGAGCACGCTGTCCGTGACGAGCACGGCGGCGTCCTGCGCGTCGCCGTCGATGAGCGGCCGGGTCGCGACGCGGCCGTAGGCGCCGGCCACGCGGCCGTCGATGGTGTAGACGCCGAGGCAGGCGTGGCGCGGGAGGCCCTCGTGCAGCAGCGGCTGCGATGCGAAGCGTCGCTGCGCGACCCACTCGCGCGGATGCCACGTTGCGGCGCGGCGGATGCGGCGCAGCTCGCGCGGCGGCACGACTCCGGTCAGCCCGATGCCGTCGCCGACGCGGCCGAGCGCGGGCTTGAGCACCCAGCTCTCGTCGCGGCGCCACGGCGCGTCGCGCGGATCGCGCGTCTCGGGCAGCAGCGCGCGCCACGCAGGCAGCTCCGTGCGCAACGCATCCCACACGAGTGGAAATCGCTTGGACTGCGTGAGCAGCGCGGTGGCCGGGTTGGTGACGGGCGTGCGGCCGCCGGCGAAGAGCCCGCGCCAGCCGCAGCCTCGCGGCAGGCCGGGCAACCATTCGCCGGGGAAGAAGCGCACGACCAGATCGAGCGGTCCCTCCCACCAGTCGGCGACGAGCCACGCGCGGCCGTCGCGCCAGCGCAGGTGCGCGGGGCTGGCGAAGTGCGTCGTCGCGCCGGCTGCACGCAGCGACTGCGCCACGCAGGCGAGCATCTGCTGGTCGTCGCTGTACGCCGTCGCGTGGACGAAGGCGATCGTCGGGGACGGTCCCGCAGCGGCGAGCAGCGCCTCCACGTAGCGCGCCACCGGATCGCCGACGGCCGCGGTGCCAGGATGGTGCGGCGCGAAGAGCACGGGCAGGCCGCTGGCCTCGTTCAAGCCACCGGGCACGTCCGAGTTGGCTTCCGAGATGCGCCAGCCCTGCTCGGTGTGGTGAAAGTCGAAGCGCACGAGGCGCGCGGCGCCGGTGGTCGGGCCGCTCCGCGCGGCCTCGCGGAGCGCGGCCCGCACGCCACCGGGCAGCCCGAGCCGCCGGTGCAGGTCCGGGCGGCCGACGAGTTCTGCCTCGGCTGCGGCGAGTTCGCGTGCGAGCGCTTCGGCAAGCGGCACGAGTTCATCCCACGCCGAACGCCGCAGCACGAGTGGCGCGGCGGACAACGTGCCGCCGTCATGCACCTGCGGGTCCCACTTGAAGCATTCAAAGATGGCTCGCCGCCGCATGCGCGCGAAGTCCGCCGGAGGGAGCGACGCCACCTGGCACCACGGGGAGGCAGCCTGGTCCGGCGGCAGGAACAGCGCCGCCGGATCAGCGTCTGCAGTGCGCGGTTCTGCGGGTGCGCCGGGCAAGGCGCCCGTGTCTGCTGTCGCGGTCGGACTCATGCCGGCCAGCCTTCGGCCGCGATGGCGCTTGCGGCGAGGGCGAGATAGGCGCAGGCAGGCAGTGCGCCCAGCCCGGCGAAGGACGTCCGCAGGCGGTCCGGTCGTGGCCTCGCGGCGAACTCCACCAGCAGCGCCGCGACGAGCAGCATGAGCAATGGCCATGCGCGGAAGACGAAGTCGCGAAGCGTCGCGTCGGCGGAGATCCAGTCGCCGGCCACGGCGCGGCCCGCGATGGCGCCGCACGCGAGCAGGAAGCCGCCGAGGCGCCAGCCCGCCGCGCGATCGCGCTCCACCGTGACCTGCTCCGCGACGGATGCGAAGCACTCGAGCGCCGCCCACGCCAGGAGCACCGCCAGCGATGCGAGGCCCGCGCAGACGACGACCACCCACCAACCCGGGCCATCGCCGATGTTGGCGCCCGCGTAGGCCAGCGTCATCGCGCCGAGGAATCCCGCCAGCGCGGGCAGCACCACGTCGTTGCCGCGCTCGACGAGGTCGTCGCGCACGCTCAAGCCGAACCACGGCAGGCAGCGCTCGGACATGCGCAACCACGCGGAGCCGAGCAGCAGATACAGGCAGATGTAGGCGAAGGAGTCGCGCACGTCGTGCGCGGCCAGCGTGAGCAGCACGGCCAGCAGGCCCGCGGCGCAGGCCGCGAGCACCGCGAGCAGCCTTTCCATCACGGGGCGACGGCGGCCAGTCCGGTCCAGGCCCGAGAGTCGCCAGAACCACAGGCCCCACGCCAGCGGCCCGAGCAGGACCGACACGAGCAGCACGAGGGCTTCATCGCCGGACATGGCAGCATTCTCCGTGCGAGCCACGATCGGTCATCGAGGCCGGAGGATCCACCGGGCCGTTCCGGAGGCAGGCGACCGGCAGCGTCAGGCGGTCAGCGCCCGACCGGCTCGCGGGAGCCGGCGGGCGGTGCGCTCGGCGGAGTGGGCAGCGTCGTGCCGCCGAGACCCATCGCGCCGCCGCGGAGGCCGCTTGCCTGCGCGCCACCGGTGCTGGTCGCGCCGGTGCTGGTCGCGCCTGCACTGCTCCCGCCGGAGCCGTTGCCGACGTGGCCGTTGCCTGTCGCAGGGCCGGACGCGCCTGAGCCGCCGGCCGGGCCGCTGTCCGTCGGGCCCACGTCCATTTCCGCGAAGTCGTCCTGGCGCACGGCGCGCACCGAGCGCGCGGTGAGGTAGGTGTTGCTGCGCAGGCCGCTCACGAGGTCGTCGCGCACTTCCTCGGCCTCGGCCTGGGTGAGGTCGCCCTTCTCCACCAGCTTGGCGAGCGAGCGGTCGTAGCGGGCCATCAGCCAGCCCTCGTCGTAGCCGACGTAGGAGAGCACCTTGCCCACCGGCTCGCCCTGCAGGCGGTCCACGATCTTCACGTTGCCGGCCGCGTCGAAGTCCACGTGCACGGTGTCGGTGTCGCCGAAGAGGTTGTGCAGGTCGCCCAGGATTTCCTGGTAGGCGCCGACGAGGAAGATGCCGACGACGTAGCTCTCGCCGGGCTTCAGCGTGTGCACCTCGAGCGTCTGCTTCTCGTCGCGCTGGTGCGGGAAGCGGTCGATCTTGCCGTCGCTGTCGCAGGTCATGTCGCCCAGCACGGCGCGCACGGTGGGCTCTTCGTTGAGGCGCTGGATCGGCATGCACGGGAAGACGTGGCGGATGGCCCAGTGGTCGGGCACCGACTGGAAGACCGAGAAGTTGCAGAAGTAGGTGTCGGCGATCTGCTTCTCGAGGCCCGAGAACTCGTCGGGCACGTAGTCCAGGGTGCGCACGAGGCTGAGGACGCGGTCGCAGGTGGCGAAGAAGATGTTCTCGCACAGCGCGCGCGTGGGAAGGTCCACGAGGCCGAGGTTGAAGCGCGAGAGCATCTCCTCGCGCAGGCTCACGGCGTCGTGATAGACCTCGAGCATGTTCTTGCGCGTGAGGCGCGAGAGATTGTCGCGCACCTCCTGCAGGATGTCGCTCTCGTTGCGGCCGGCCTTCTCGATGACGCCGTCGCGCGAGAGCCGCGACACGCCGATGACCTCCACCGCCATGACCGAGTGGTGCGCCACGAGCGCGCGGCCGCTCTCCGTGACGATGTCCGGGCTCTTGATGCCGGCCTTCGTGCATGCATCGTGGATGTGCCACACGACGTCGTTGGCATACTCCTGCTCGGTGTAGTTCATCGAGCTGTCGAAGCGCGTGCGGCTGCCGTCGTAATCCACGGCGAGGCCGCCGCCCACGTCGAACAGGTCCAGCGGGCAGCCCATGCGGTGCAGCTCCACGAAGAGCCGCACGGCTTCCTTGAGCACGTCCTTCCACGGCCGGATGGCCGTGATCTGGCTGCCGATGTGGAAGTGCAGCAGGCGCACGCGATCCAGAAGGTTCACGTCGCGCAGCCAGCCCACGGCCTCCACGAGCTGCGCCGCCGAGAGGCCGAACTTGGCGCGGTCGCCCGAGGAGCTTTCCCAGCGGCCGCTGCCGCGTGTCGCGAGGCGGCTGCGCAGGCCGACGAAGGGCGCCGCGTTGCGGCCCTCGCGATCGACGACACGCGAGAAGGTCTCGATCTCGGACGGCTTCTCGATGACCACGACGACCTCGTGCCCGAGGCGCACCGCGAGACAGGCCATCTCCATGTAGGCCTCGTCCTTGTAGCCGTTGCAGATCATCAGGCTGGGGCGGTCGAGCTGCGCCACGACGGCGAGCAGCTCCGGCTTGCTGCCGACCTCCAGGCCCATGCCGATGTCGCGCCCCGCTTCGAGGAGCGTCTCCACGACGTGCCGCTGCTGGTTCACCTTGATGGGATAGACCGGCCGGTGCCGGCCCGGAAAGCCGTACTCCTCGGCGGCGCTGCGGAAGGCGCCCGAGAGCACCTTGAGGCGCTCACGCAGGATGCCGTCGAAGCGCAGCAGCAGCGGCAGGGACATGCCCTGGCGCTTGGCCGACGCGATGATGTCAGGCAGCGACGCCGTCGGCGTGCCGGGACCCGCGGGGTGCACCTGCACCGCGCCGTCCTCCGCGATCGAGAAGTAGGGGCTGCCCCAGCCGGACAGGTTGTAGAGCTCGCTGCTCTGTTCCTTGGACCACTTGCCACCAACACCAAGCGCCATCGGCATCCATTCCAGGGCGGAAGACTTATGCTGACCCCGCGCTGCGCGTCGGTGGGAACCAGCCCGCAGGCCGCACACACCGCAGGGGACCCGCTCGACTCGGCGGCGCCCACCCCTGCGCTGCCAGAGGACGGCGGACTATAGCATGGACGCTTCGCGCAACGCCTCGTCGCAAGCCGCGCCACTCGCGCGCGGAACGAGCGCGTCGCGAGCAAGCGTGGCGCGTCTTGCCGCGGCGCTGCTGGTGCTCCTGCTGGCGACTCAAGCCGCGCGCGCGCTCGGCGATCCGGTCGTGCGTCCCGGCAAGTGGAACCCGAAGAAGGCGCCGCCGGGCTGGGTGGTCGTCGAGACCGATCACTACCAGGTGCAAAGCCAGTGCGGGAAGGACAAGGCCGTGGCCCTCGCCGCCCACCTCGAGTCCATGCTCGACCTTTACCGATCCTTCCTGCCGACGCACCGGAAGCTCGACGGCTTCGTGCTCAAGCTCTTCAAGGACCGGCAGGCCTTCGTGGACTACGGCGGTAACGGCGGCGCCGTCGCCTACTACAGCCAGGGCGCCGGTGAGCTCGTCGGCTACGACACGGGGGTCGTCCTCGGCAAGCGCGACATCCCGGCCCAGCTTGGCCTCACCCCCGAAGCCGAGAAGGACCTCACGCCGGAAGAGCGGACGCGGATCGCCGAGCTCTTCGAGGAGATCACCGATGCCTACACGATGGACACGGCACGCGTGCTGTCGCACGAGGGCTGGCATCAGTACTTCCATTTCTACACGACGTCCATCGTGACCATGCCGGCGTGGATCGATGAAGGCATCGGCGACTACTTCTTCATGGCCTCGCGCGACGAGCAGCACGGCGATGCCAGCGGCTACCGGCTCGGCGACATCAACCAGGGCCGCATGCGCACGCTGCAGCGCGCCTTCACCGACGGCGCGGCCGTCAGCTTCCAGAAGCTGCTCGGCTTCGCCCAGGAGGAGTACTACGCGAATCCCGGCGTCTACTACGCGCAGGGCTGGTCGATGGTGCAGTTCCTGATGCACAACGAGACGCCGGCCTTCCGCGAGCTGATCCCGAAGTTCATCAAGGACTTCAAGGACAGCAAGAACTTCCAGAAGTCCACGACCAAGGTCTTCAAGGGCCTCGACATGGACGCGCTGGACAAGGCCTGGATCAGCTGGGCGCTCGAGCAGAAGCCGGTCGATCCGCTGCGGACACTGGCGCGCGCATTCGGCGGCCGCCTCAAACCGGAGGACTTCACCGGCGAGAAGCGCTGGCTCACTGTCTACACATGGCATGTGAAGCACCCCGCGGAGCCCGCCGTCGACACGCCCGCCGGCGAGACTCCGGAGGGCGCGCCCGGCAACCCGCCCCGCCCGCCGGGCGCAGTCCCCGCCCGTTGCGCGCCGGGGATCTGAGAGATGCGCCGCCCGGTGCTCGCCGTGTGGAGCCTGGTCGCCTCGGCCATCTCGGCCATCTCGCTCGCCTCGGCCATCTCGCTCGGCTCGCTCGGCTCGGTCGGGCTGATCGCCTTCGCATGCTTGGCCGGCTCGGTCGGCTCGGTCGGCCCAGTCGCGCTGATCGCAGTGTTTGCAGCGCCCGAGGCGCGCGCCTGCGTGCCGGCGGCCCCGCGTGCCGCGGCCGACGACGTCGTGCGCCCCGGCAAGTGGGGCAAGAGCCGGCCGCCCGAGGGCTGGGTGGTGATCAACACGGCGCACTATCAGGTGCAGAGCCAGGTCGGGAAGGTGAAGGCCACCCGGCTCGCGGCGCACCTCGAGGCGATGCTCGATCTCTACCAGCGCTTCCTGCCGATGCGTCGCACGCAGGACGACTTCGTGCTGAAGATTTTCCGCGATCGCGACGAGTATCTGCGCTACTCCGGCGACGAGGAGGGCGACGCCCGTGCCGCCTACTTCGACCCGGAGCACGGCGAGCTGGTCGCCTTCGACACGGGTGTCATTCTCGGCAGTCGCGACGTGCCCGCGCAGATCGGGCTGCGCATCGGCGTCGCGGACCGGCTCTCGCTTTCCGATCGCCAGCGCCTCGACCCGCTGTTCGAGGCCATCACCGACGCCTGGACGATGGACACGGCGCGCGTGCTGTCGCACGAGGGCTGGCACCAGTACTTCCGCGCCTACACGGTGTCGGTCGTGGACATGCCGGCCTGGCTGGACGAGGGCATCGGCGACTGGTTCTCCACCGCCACGCGCGACGGCGATCGCGACGCCACGCACGGCTACCGCCTCGGCGAACTCAACGCACTCCGGTTGCGCACGCTGCGCCGCGCGATGGCCGAGGGCGCCACGGTCGGCTTCGGCACCATGCTCGGCTACGGGCAGAAGCAGTACTACGTCAACCCCGCGGCGTCGTACGCGCAAGGCTGGTCGATGGTGCACTTCCTCATGCAGCACGTGGACAAGCGCTACCGCGAGCTCATCCCGAAGCTGCTCGCTGACTTCAAGGACAGCAAGAACTTCGCAGAGTCCACGGCGCGGGTGTTCGAGGGCATCGACCTGGCTGCGCTGGACCGCGAGTGGTCGACCTGGGTGCTGGCGCAGCCGGTGCACGACCCGATGCTGGACCTCGCGCGCGAGTTCGGCGGCCGCCTGAAGGCCGGCGACTTCGTCGCGGACAAGCGCTGGACCGCCACCTACCAGTGGTATGTGGGCCACCCCACCGCGCTGACGGGCCCCTCGCCGGAGGATTTTCCGACGGAGCCGGAGCACGAGCCGGGAAGGTGATGCGCTTCTGGTCCGGCCGCGGCCACGACAGGGTCTACGGGCCGCGCGCCCGCCCTGTCACACTCTCGGCCGACTCCCGATGAAGTCTCAGGGCTCGGCGAGGAGCTGGCCCTCCAACACACCTGAATTCCGGAGGCCAGCATGCCGCGTATCATCCCGTCCCTCGTCCTTGCCGCGGCGGCGCTCGTCACGGCGCGCGCGGAGGCTCAGGTCCCCGGCGCACCACTCGCCGAGAGCAGCTTCGTTTCCGGCGCGGAGGGTTGGTTGAGCATCACGCTCCCCTATCCGAGCGCACTCCCTCCGACCATTCTCGGGACCTACTCACCCACCTGGGTCTCCAGTCTCGGCGGCTACATCAAACTGAACGACCCCGATGGATCGGGGCAGACAGGCAATGCCCAGTACTGGGTGGCACCTGCCGCCTATCTCGGCGATCGCTCGGCTGCCTACGGCGGTTCGCTGGAACTCGACCTCGCCAACTCCAGCACCTACCCGGCCTTCACGCAGGAGGACGTCCTGCTCATCGGCGGCGGACTGACGCTGGTGCACGCGCTCGGCGGCGCGCCGGTTCCGGCCTTCACGCACTTCTCCATCCCGATGTCCGAAACGGGCTGGACGGTCGGCGCCATCGCCGGGCCGCCGGCCAGCGCCCAGCAGATGCAGTGCGTGCTCTCCGCAGTCGAGCACCTGTACATCCGCGCCGAGTACCTGAATGGCCCGGACACCGAGTTCCTCGACAACGTGAGCCTGCTAACCGGGCCGACGGCGAGCGGGCCGTGGACCACTCTGGGCTTCGGGCTCGGCGGCGTGACGGGAATTCCGTGCCTCCTCGGCACGGGCACGCTGGCGGCGGGCTCGTCGGGGAATCTCGCGCTGCTGAACGCACGGCCGTCGTCGCTGGCCGTGCTCTTCCTGTCGCTGGCCAGCACGCCGACGCCGTTCAAGGGCGGCGTGCTCGCCACGGTGCCGGTGACCGCGATGTTCACCCTGGGGACCGATGCCTCGGGCGCGCTCACACTTCCATGGATCTGGCCCGCCGGCATCCCGTCGGCCACGACGCTCTACTTCCAGTTCGCGATCCAGGACATCGCGGGGCCCCACGGGGTGTCGCTGAGCAACGCGGTCAAGGCCGTGACGCCGTAACGGCGCCCGGCCCTCCCGACCTGCGCTTCCGACCGGCGCGTTCGCCCTGCGCCTCCGACCGCCCGACCGACAAGCGCGCCCTCGGGCCCAGCCGGCTGCGGCGTGGAGATCGGCAGGCGACTCAAGTCACCACTCCGGGAATGCGAACTGCCCCTGTCGCTGGAGCAGGAACTTCCCGAAGGTCATTCCCATGGCGCAGGCAGTGCAGCGGCGATCAGCGGCCGGATTCTCCCTGGTTGAACTTCTTGCGGTGGCCGCCATCACGTCGATGGTCGTGGCAGGCCTCTCGCAGGCGCTTGGACTTTTCGGCCGCGAGGTCGAGGCCGTGCGAGCGGAATCGGATCAGGGCCCCGAAGAAGCCGTCGCCCTCATGACGGACATGGCGCGCTACGCGTGGACGGTCGAGCAACCGGACGATGCCCAGCTCGACGTGATCGACGCGCTGGGTGGCCGCACCAGCTTTGCCGTCGTCGACGGCGCGCTGCGCCTGACGCGTCCGTCGGGCGTGAGCGGCACGCTGCTCACGGGCGTCGCCGGACTGTCGATCCAGACGGAGAGCATGCACCGGCTGCGTGAAGACACGCCGGTGGATGCCTATCGCACCTGGTGGCAGGTGCCCGCCGCCGTCTCGCCCACGACACTCGGACTCGAGAGCGGCCTGCCCCTGGCGCTCGGCTTCACGCTGTCGTCGGTCGTCCCCGATCAGTACGACGTCGTCCAGGGTGTCGACGAGAAGACGGTGTATGCAGCGCTCGAGACCCTGGTCATCTCGCTGTCCTATGTGGGCAACATCCCGTCCGATCCCAACATTGCCATTTCCGGTGGCGGTGGCGGCGGACACAAGGTGCAGATCTGCCACGTGCCTCCGGGAAACCCGGGCAACGCCCACTCGCTGAACATCAGCATCAATGCGCTGAGTGCCCACCTGGCCCACGGCGACCTGCTGGGAGCCTGCTCGGCCCAGCCCGATACGCAGGTGTATCCCGACGTGACCATCCAGCTCTTCGAGGCGCGGGCACCTGACGATGCGCGCCCCGTGGGGCCGCAGCTGGCTTCGATGACGCTGGTGTCGCAGGCGCTCCCGCTCGGCAGCGCGAGCTGGGTAGCCACCGGCATCGGAATGAGCACGCACACGACTCACAACCACGGTGCGGCGGAATGTGCGGCGACGACGGCCTCCGGCAAGGTCGTCATGTGCCACGTGCCGCCGGGCAACCCGGCCAACGCCCACTCGATCACGATTTCGCCGTCCGCCGTGGACGCGCACCTGGCCCACGGCGACTACTTCGGCTCCTGCGGCGATCACTGGTCGGCGACGAGCGTCTACACGCTGAACCTCAATGCCACGCCGGTCGAGTTCGCCTTCGACATCTCGCCGCTCGGCGCGATGATCCTCCCCGGCCGCGCCTACACGCTCGTGCTGAGCATGGCGGGTCCCGGCGTGGTGTTCGTCGGCGCGGGAAGTCTCGGCTCGGCCAGCAACACCGGCGTGGCCCAGGCCATCTCGGCCTACGGCGCATTGCAGCCGGCGGCCGCATCCGTGCCCTTCAAGCTGAAGGGCCTGCAGCGCATCTCCCGCACCGTCGAGCACGAACCCGTCTCGAAGGTCTCGTTGACGCTGGCGATGGACGACGGGCAGAGCGCGAGCGGATCGACCGGCATCACCAGTCAGGCCAGCGTTCCGGGTGAATGGCTCGGCGCCGTGCATGGCGAAACGGCGGAGCTCGACCCATGACACCGCAAGCCAGGCACCTGCCGGCCCTCCGGGCGCGCCAGGCCGGATTCACGATGGCCAAGCTGCTGATCACCGCCTTCGTGATCGGCACGGCCTTCGTCGGCGCGACGTGGTCGATGTCGGCGCTGACCCGCACCAAGGCTGCATACGCGCAGGATGCCGGGCCCGCGGCCTTCCTGGCGCAGGAGATCCAGACGCTTGCCGACGGCCTGCCGCGCACGCCCTCGGGAACGACCGGCGCCACCAGCGGCGTGGCCGTCGTCGCGCTCGACTCGCTCGTGAACGCGAGCTTCTCGCCGCCGATTCTTGCGGACGGGACCGTGGCCAGCGGCTTCACGGGCTGGCGGCAATCGGTCGCGCTGTCGATCTACGCACTGAACGATCTGTCGACACCGACCGCCGACGATCCGGCGCAGGGCCTGCCGGCCGAGTCGGCACTGATCTACCGGCTCGACGTCTCGGTCCTGCACGACAACGAACTCGTCAAGACTTTCTCCTGGTGGATGCACCCATGAACACGCGCGGCAAGAGCCCGAGGACACGTTCGGGAGCAGCGGGCTTCACGCTGTTCGCCGTGCTGCTGGCGGTGGCCTTCATGGCCGGCATCGTCGCCACCTTCGGCCGGCACGTGATCGTCGCGGGCCGCAGCGGCATGGCGTCGCCGGCGCTGCTCGCTTCCCGCGAGGCCGCCTCGTCGGGCATCGCCTGGGCGCGCCAGTCGATCGTCTCCGGCAACGGCGCGGTCGCGGGCACCGTTCCCGTCGGCGAGGTCGAGGCGACGGTCGCCGTGACCGCCAAGCCGAGCGGCCATCAGGTCGTGTCCGTCGAGTCCTTCGGCGGCGACGGACGCGGCGCAAGGCCGAACTGGCCCTGAGACAGAGCCCGAGCTCCGTGCCCTCCGGGCCCGGATCGCTGCCGACGCTCTCGGCCTCCAAGGTGCAGGCCGTGCTCTACGACGGCACGCTGCCGCGCTACCAGATCACGGCGTCGCAGCGCATCGAGCACGCCGAGATCACGGGCCTGCTGGTGATCAGCCCCGGCGTCGAGCTCCAGCTCGCCGACGTGGTGCTGCACGGCGCCGTGATGTCCGCGTCGGTCCTCGATCAGGCGGTCTACGGAAACTACGACGCAGCGACCGCGCCGCGGCTGCTGGTGGACGGCAACTTGCGCATCGATCCGCCGAGTGCGCTGCCAGGACTGGCGATCCTGATGCCCGAGGGCAGCGTGAACAGCGGCGCCGCGGGCGCGCGCATCCAGATTCACGGCGACGTCGTGGCGCACTCCGTGTCGCTGCTGCAGAAGGGCGCCCTCTCGGGGCACGTGCTGGGCATGCAGGTCACGCTGGCGAACTCGACGCTGCTCGATCGCCTGGGCTTCGATCGCAAGCCGCCGGAATGGTCACCCGCGCTGAACCTCGGCGGGGCCAGCGAGGCCGTCTTCCTCGCGACCGTGCCGGCCGCCGCATCGCCCGGCTCGCTGACGCCCATCACCGACTACTGGAAGGACTGAACGTCCATGGCACCGATGCACACACGCCCGGCAGACGGCGGCACCCGGCAACGTGGCTTCACGCTCGTCGAGTTGCTCGTGATCGTCATCGTGCTCGGCACCCTCGTCGCCGTGGCGGGCATTCCGGCGACGGCGGACGGCGGCGCGGCGGCGCTCGACATGGCGGAGATCCAGCTGAAGGACGCCTTCATCACGGCGCAGACGCTGGCCTACTCGCTGGGCGTGCCGCACGGCGTGGTCTTCGACCCGGACACGGAGCGCTTCGCCGTCGTGGCGCAGGACGGTCAGCCGGCCCGCGACCCGCTCACCCACGGCGAATACTCCGTCGACTTCACGCGCAGCGAACAGCCGCGCGGCGTGCGCATCGAGTCCGCATCCTTCGGCGTGACGGGCACGGCCGGCATCTTCAACGGTCAGGGTGTGCCGGTGGCCGGCGGCAGCGTGACCGTGGCCAAGGGCAACGCCACGCGCACGCTCGTGCTCGACCCCGCGACAGGCAAGCTCGCGGCGCCCTGATCCGACCCTTCGACCGCCCGCCGCGGGATGCGGCGCTCGCGGGCCGGGCGCGACCGCCTGCTGCTCAGTGCGTCTGCCCCGCCGCGTGAGCCGGCGACTGGCCGGGCACGATGGCGAGATTCCGAGCGTGCTCGGTGACGTCGTAAGGCGCGGCCTCGCCGCCGAGGTACTTCTGGAAGAAGTCGAGGTGCGCGTTGTAGTAGAAGGCCATCTCGTACCAGCTCGGCCAGTGGCCGGCGTTGGGGAAGACGACGAGGCGCGCGGGCACGCCCATCTTCCGCAGCGCGGTGTAGTAGGCCAGGCTCTGCGTGTAGGGCACGCGATAGTCGAGCTCACCCGTGATCACGAGCGCCGGCGTCTTGAAGTCCTTCACGTGGTTGCTCGCGCTCCACGTCTCGTAGTCGCCGCTGTCCCAGGGCTTGCCGCGGAAGTCGTGCTCCGGAAACCACATCTCTTCCGTGGCGCCGTATTCCGCCTCGAGGTCGTACACGCCCATCATCGACGCGATGCACTGGAAGCGCGTCGTGTGGCCCTGCATCCACATGGTCATGTAGCCGCCGTAGCTCCAGCCCATGACGCCCATGCGATCCTTGTCGACGTAGGGAAGCTGCTCGAGTCCGTCCGTCACCTTCATGAGGTCGCGGTAGACGCGGCCGCCCCAGTCGCCCGTGATGCCGTCGGTGAGATCCTGGCCGTAGCCGGTCGAGCCCGTCGGGTTGCAGAAGGCGACGACGTAGCCTTTCGCGGGATAGACCTGCCAGTCTCCGCGGAAGGAATCGGCCCACTGTGACTGCGGGCCGCCGTGCACGTTGAGGATGAGCGGATACTTCTTCGAGGGATCGAAGCCGTGCGGCTTGACGAGGAAGCAGTGCACCTTGTAGTTGCCGTCGCCCTCGAACCAGAGTTCCTCGGCGGGACGGAAGTCGACCTCGGCCTCGATCGCTGCATTGAGCGTCGTCAGCTGCCGCCGGTCGGACGCCACGAGGCTCGCGGAGAAGACCTCGGTGGGCTGCGAGATCGAGCGGCGCGTGTACACGACGCCGTTGCCGCCGTCGCTGAGCTCCCAGCCGCTGATGGACGCGTCACGCAGCACCTCGACGGCCGCACCGCCCGCGACGGGAATGCGGTAGAGCGGGTTGCGGCCCTGGTTCTGCGCCTCGAAGACCAGCGTGCGGCTGTCCGCGCTCCAGCGCATGTCGTCGATCCAGTTGTCGAAGCTGCTGCGATCCGTGAGGTAGCGCGTCGTCTTCGCGCTGCGGTCGTAAACCGCGAGGCGCTTCAGATCGGATTCGTAGCCGGGCGTTTCCTGGCTGATGTAGGCGATGAAGCGGCCGTCGGGCGAGTACAGCGGCGCGGTGTCGTAGCCCTTGTTCGCCGCGGTGATGTTCTTCGCCGTGGTCGGCGTGATCTCGCCATCGACGGGCACGACCCAGAGGTCGGTGTTGGTCGAGGACGCCTCGTCCGCGTCGTGGTTGCTGAGGTAGCAGAGCTCCTTGCTGTCGGGCGAGAACGCGAAGCCGCGGCCGCCGAGCGAGAAGGTCGGGCTCTCGAAGTCGCCGGGCGTCATGTCCTTCGTCACCTTCCCGGTGCGCGCGTCGATCAACAGGATGTGCGTGCGGCGGCCGTCGGCCCAGGCCGTCCAATGGCGGTAGTACAGGTCGTCGGCGACGTGCACCTTGAGCTTGCCGTTCTCCAGGCCGTCCGCCTGCCGCTGGTTGCACGCGAGGTCGATGCCGCACTCGGGGAAGAGGTCGCTCGTCGCGGCGATCCAACGGCCGTCGGGCGACCACGTGGCGCTGCCAAGGCCGGGGCTCCAATCGGTGAGCTTCGTCGGCTCACCGCCCGCGACGGGCAGCGTCCAGAGCTGGCCGCCACCGTCGCGCGACGACGAGAAGAGCAGCCTGCTGCCGTCGGGCGAGAAGACCGGGTCCGTGTCGCTGCTCATGCCGCTCGTCAGCTGGCGCAGGTCGGAACCATCGGCGTCCATGAGCCAGAGTTCGGACCACGTCGTGCCCGCCTCGAGTTCGTAGTGCTTCACGCTGAAGGCGACGAGGCGGCCGTCCGGCGAGAGCGCGGGCGCGCCCAGCGTCGCGCAGCGGTAGAAGTCCGCGATCTCCATCGCGCGCTTGCCTTCTGCGGGGCGGGCGGGAGTGGCCGGCGAGGACGCGCAGGCGGGCACGATCGACAGGGCAAGCAGGACGAGGGCAAGCGGCTTCACGCAGGACTCCAGACTCAAGGGGACACCGCGCACCCGAAGCACGGCGGCCGACATGTTAGAGAGCCACGGCGGCGCATGCACGTCGCGCCTGCCCTCCACCTGGTGCCGGGCGACGGCATGAGGTCAGGCGAGCGGGCCACCGCGGCACCGCCCGCGAGCAGCCGCAGCGCCTGCGCCGAGCCACCGCAGGGTCGATTCAGCGCCGATTCAGCGTGAATGCAGCGTGGATGCAGCGTGGATTCACGACGAGTGCGATGCTCCCGCGTTGCTCTGTGCGCCGACCTCCCTACCTTTGGCGAGCGCGTGGCGAGCGCGTTCGATAACCGCTGCGCCTTGGCGACTGGATGGGCATCCTCCTCAGCAGGAGCCATCCCTCGGCCGGCCAGCCTGCGGAGCTTCGGCAAGCATGAGCAGCAAACGACACCTGCTGGGCGCGGTCGAAACCGACATGACACCGATGATCGATGTCGTGTTCCAGCTCATCATTTTCTTTCTGACCACCATCAGCTTCAAGGCGCTCGAGGGCAAGCTCGAGACGCAGCTCCCCAAGGACACGGGCGGCAGACTCGCGACCGATCCAGTGAATCTGCTCAGGGCCGAGATCGAGCTCTTCGCCGACGCGGGGAAAAGCGACGGATTCTCCATCGCACTGAACGGGTCCAGGATTCCCAGCCTGACCACGCTGCGTGCCCGCCTGACCGAACTGATGCGCCTGAGCCCCGAGATGAAAGCCTCACTACACCCGGGAGTCGGCATCAACTATTCGCACGTGGTGAAGGTCGTCGACGAATGCCTCAAGGCCGGCATGCTCGACATCAACTTCGCCGGCGTGGCCTTCGACGCCTGAGCGCGCGCCCCCGGCGCCTCGTCTCGTCGCGGACTGTCACCGTCACGCACCGTCACGCAGAGAGTTCGTCGCTCCGTCGCGCGCGCTGGTAGAGGAAGGACGCCGCCACGAGCAGCGCGCCGAGCGCCAGGAAGCTGCCGATGCGGTAGACGGGCTGCAGCCGCGCCAGGTCGAAGAAGAACACTTTGCCGGTCGTGAGCGCGAACACGGCGAGCCCCAGCCAGCGCAGCCCGGCGCGCCGCTTCCAGAAGCCGGCGGCGACGAGCGCCGAGGCGTAGAGAGCCCACGCGATCGAGATCCACACCACCGCAGTGAACTGCGCCTCCTGACGCGTGAAGTCCGAAAGCGGCCGCTGCACGCCCCACGCGTGGATTTCCGCGGTGATCAGCGCGAACAGATAGAGGAGCGGCAGCACATGGAGTGCCTCGCGCGCCGCGGGTGCCACGCTTGCCGCGGCGGCAAGGCTCGCGACGACGAGCACGAGACCCGCCCCGAAGCTCAGGTTCCATCCGGGCACGAAGGGCATGCGATGTCCGGCGAGGACGAGCCACACGCCGAAGAGCATCGCCATGGCGATCGGCCCGGCCGCGGCGACGCGCCAGGACGCGTCGCGTCCGGCGCCGATGAGCCTCGCGACGACCGCGCCATACAAGGCGAGCACCACCGTCGTCGCAGCAAGCCGATGCTCGAACCCGGCGACCTCGTCGAGGCGGACACCACACATCATGTCGGCGCAGACGACGAGGGGCAGCGCCCACAGGCCGGCCGCCGACACGAGCACCGAGCCCTCCGGGACCAGATCCCTGGTGCGTGACAGCAGCCGGCCGCAGACGAGCAGCGCGACGCACGGGCACGCGAAGACCACGAAGCGCTCGTTGAGGAACGGCGTCTCGACCGACGAGAACATCCCGAGCCGGCGAAGCATCAGGTCGCCGAACGCGAGGGTGATCAGCCCGATGCCCCCCGCAAGAAGGACTCGCTGGCGCGTCCGCGTGCCGGCGAAGACGACGGCCACGCCCGTCGCCGAGAGTGCCAGCGAGACGGCGTTGCCGGTCAGCGCAATGCCGATCGCCGTGGCGAGTGCCGCGACCGCCAGACCGAGCAGGCTCTCCGACGCATCGCGCGCCGCGGGGACGCGCGCGGCCAGGAGTCTCGACGCGACGACGTACACCGCTCCCAGCACGAGGGCCGCGGCGCCGAGCCCCGTGCGCCATGTCGGGAAAAGCAGCGCATGCCCCGCGAGCATGCCGAACAGGCCTGTGCCCGCTGCGCCTGCCAGCGACGGGAGCCCCGGCGCCTCGCGTCGGACGATCGGCGGCAGCAGGGAGAGCAGCAGCGAGGCCGCGACGAGCGCTGCGAGATATCCGGAATCTCCGAGCGCGTCGCCGCTCCCGCCGGAAGCGTCGAACCACCCGATGAAGTAGAGAAGCGTCGCGAGGAGCGCCAGCAGGTCGAGGCCCTTCCAGGCCCGGAGCATGAGCACGACGAGCACGCCCGCATCGATGACGAGCAGCCAGCCGGTCAGCCCGCCGAGTTCGCCGCTCGACGTCGCGAGCAGCGCCGGTGCGAGGTAGCCGCCGAGAAAGCCGAGGAAGGCGAGCGCCGGAGCGCTGCGGATCACCGCAAGGGCTGCGCCGGCGGCGGTGATCGCAGCCGCGGCAAGAAACGCGCCGCTCTGGCCGACGAGGCCGTACCTCGTGCTCGCGAAGTAGTTCGACAGGTACACGGCCCCGAGCCCGCAGCCCATGAGCGCCTGGCCGAACGGGTCGTAGCCGCGCCGGCGGAGTCTGTCGCCGCCGACGAGCAACGCCACGCCGGCCAGCGCGCCCATCGCCACGCGCAGCGCGGGCCCGATCCAGCCGTGCTCGATCGCGTACTTCAGGAAGAACGCGATGCCGAACAAGCCGACGATCACGCCGGCGACGAGCATCACGCGGCCGCCGAGGAAGGTCTCGAGAGAGACATCCCGACGCGCCGGCGCCGGCCGCGCGACGCCGGCCGGTGCAGGCATCCGTGATGGCGGCGACGTCGGCGCATCCGCAGGCAGCATGGGCGCGAGGTGCGGCTGCTCGGTCATGCTCGCATGCGTCGGCTGCATGCCGCCGGTGGGCTGCGCGGCGCCGGTGGGATGCACGGCGCCGGCGCGCTGCGTGCCGGGCTGGCGCTCCAGCATCGCGACACGCTCCCGCAACGCGTCGATCGACGCATTCATCTCGTCGATGCGGGAGCTGTCGGGCATCCGCATGAGCTTGAACAGCGCCCAGCCGATCGTTCCGAGCAACGCGACGCAGACGATCGGTATCAAGAAGACTCCCAAGTTCCCCTCCTGCTCTCGATCCGCGCCTGCGTTGCCACGAACTGCCGCACCGGAGGATAGGGCACGCGGGCCTGCCCCGGCGGGGAGACCGGTTCAGGATCCGTGACACCCCCGTGTCCGCCGTGCGATCGGGGCCTCCCTACCGCCGCGCGCCGGGGGCCGCCGCGCACAGCAGCTCCTCATACTGCGCCAGCGTGCCGGCCACCGTGTGCCCCATGCTGAACTCCTGCTGCACGCGGAGCCGGCCGGCCCGTCCCAGCGCGGCTGCCTGTTCGCGGTGCTCCAGCAGCCAGAGAAGCGAGTCCGCCAGCGCGGCGGGATCAGCCGGCGCGACGAGCAAGCCGTGCTCGCCGCCGCGGATCATCTCGGGGATGCCGCCCGCGGCGGTGGCGAGCACCGGGCGCGCCATCGCCAGCGCGTCGAGCACGGAGGTTCCCAGACCCTCCTGGCGGCTCGGGAAGCAGAACACGTCGAACCAGAGCAGCAGCGACGGCACGTCGGTGCGGAAGCCCGGGAAGAGCACGCGGTCCGCGATGCCGAGCTGCTGCGCCTGCTCCTTGAGCGCCGGCAGCAGTTCGCCCTCGCCGACGATGACGACACGCGCCTCGGGATGTCTGCGCAGCACCGCGGGCGCCGCATCGAGCAGGTCGCGCTGCCCCTTGTGCGCCGCGCAGTGTGCGACGTTGCCGATGACCGGCACACCGGCCGGCACGCCGAACTCGCGCCGATAGTCCGCGCTGCGGTCCACGACGCCGGCAAAGCGCGCCAGGTCCACGCCGGAGTGCACGACCGCGAGCGAGGCCTCGGGCAGGCCGTCCGCGAGGAGCACGCGCCGGATCATCTCCGACACGCACACGATGCGGTCCACGCCCCAGGTGTACTTGAGCCGCGAGAAGTCGAGCAGCCGCCGCTTGTGAATGGAGAAGTCCACGCGCCGCGAGACGACGGTCACCGGCCGCTCGCCGCGCCGGCGACGCCCCGCAAGCCGCGCGGCGAGCACGCCCAGGGTGTGCGCGTGCGAGGTGTGCATGTGCACGACGTCGAAGTGCCCGGCACGCAGGCGCGCCGCGATCGAGCGCGCGGCGGGCAGGTCCACCTCGCCGCGCATGCGCTGCGCCGTCGCCGGCAGGCCGTCCGCCTGCGCGCGCCGCAGGATGATGGACCCGGGCACCGCGAGCAGCTCCTGCTCCACGCCCGCCGCACGCAGTCCACGCATGAGATACAGGACCTGCTGCTCGCCGCCGCGCCACGTGCGCTCGGTGTTGATGTGCAGGACCTTCACGCCCGTCGCCTACAGGAAGTAGTCGTGGCGCTCCTCGCCGGGCAGCAGGTCATCGAGCTTTTCCGGATGCCGGATGAGGTCTTCGATGAACCAGTTGGCGGAGTTGTAGAGGCAGGTGACCTCGCGGCATTCGTGGCTCGCGTCGAAGCGGTCCACGAGCTTCGCCGTGGCGAGCTGCGTGGCGGCCAGCGAGGCCTCCGTCGCGTAGGCGTGCTTGTCGCCCAGCATGGCCTGCGGCACGTGCCGGTAGACCGGGCAGTTGTAGAGGCCCAGCGGCGACAGCACCTGGCGGAACACCGTCATGTGGCACTGCTGGGGCTGGCGCGTGTAGTTGCGATAGCTGTTGTTGGCCAGCACGCGAAGATTGGTGCTCTCCACCACCTTGAAGGTCGGCGACTCGTGCAGCTTCGCCAGCTCGAGCTGCTGGCGGATGGCGCCCATCACGTCGGTGACGCGGCCGGAGGACTGCGAGAGGTCCACGATCTCCGCATTGTTTTCGTCCGCGCGCACGAGGAAGGGCTTGAAGGAGATGTAGTCGAAGCCGGAGCGGCGCGCGCGCTCCGCGGCCTGCGCCATCTCGTGCACGTTCTCCACGATGGCGGTGTCGTTCGCCTCGCAGCCCTTCCACACGATGATGTAGGAGAAGCCGATCTTCGTCGCGCGGTTGATGGCCTTCACGGGCGGGATGCCGGCGCAGATCTCGTCCAGCGTGATCGGCTTGCGCGGCTTGTGCATCGCCTGGAAGGTCGCGTCGCTGCCGGAGTCGAGCGAGAGCCGCACCCAGTCGCTGCCGTCGAGGCAATCCGCGATCTCCGCCACCTTGGCCATGCCGGTGCCGTTGGTCACCAGCCCGAGGCGCAGCCCCAGGCCCTTCATGGCGCGCATGACCTCGGTGAACTGCGGATAGGTCGTCGGCTCGCCGCCGCCGATCACGATGACGGATTTCAGGCCGCGCCGCGCGAGCTGCTCGAGACTCGACAGCAGCTTGTCGTGGTCGTAGCGCTTGCCGGTGTTGAGGATCTCCATGTCCACGCAGTGATCGCACGCGTAGTTGCAGGCCGTGGTCAGGTCCAGGTTGATGGAGACGGGCACGTCGTCCAGCGCCGCCAGCGCCTCGGGGATGCCCAGCCCGTCCGCCTCCGCGCGCCGCAGCGCGACGCGCCAGTTCACGTACTCCTTGAGGCGCCCGATGAGCGACGGCTGGAGCAGCTTGGACGCGAAGTCGTGGATGGCGGCCAGTTCGGCCGGCCTGGCCGCGGCAGGCGCCGCCCCCGCACCGCCTTGCTTCTCAGGCCCGGGGGTGCGCTCGTCTGCGGTGATCGTCATGCCGGAACCTCTGATGCTGGATCTGCTGCCGGCCCAGGTCGGGGCCTGTCTCGATCCTCCGCCGCCGCCACAAGATCGCGCAGGTTGACCAGGCTTTCAACGAGGCCCTGCACGTCGGTGGCCTTCCGGGCCCTCACGTCGGCCACGAATCGGGCCACGCGCAGGTCCAGCGGATCGTGCAGCGGCTCGCTGCGGCCGGCCGCGGAAAGCGACATGCGATACCCCGGCTGGGTGACCTGTCGCTCGGCCCAGGCGCCATCGACCCCGTATCCCGCAGGCCGCGGCTGCTGCGGGCAGGTGCGCAGGCGCAGCGAAACGGCCGTCTCCCCGCGTGCGTGCACGTAGCGAAAGGCGAGGTCCAGCGCCGTGTCGTCGGGGCCCGGCCAGCGCGCGGACACGGCCTCCACGCGGCCGTGGCCCGTCAGCGCCGCCAGCAGCGACAACGCGTGCGGCGCGCCGTCCACCACGAGGTCAGGGCCGCGGCGGATCGGCGAGAGCAGCATGTCGAAGCGCGACACGGGCCACGGGGCCTCGCCCCGCAGCACGTCCGGATGCAGGCGGCGATAGCTCTCCAGCGTGCACGGCCATTGCGTGTTGAGCTCCAGCAGCAGCCCGCGGTCGGCAAAGCCCTGCGCCATGCCGGCCACCACCGAAGCCAGTGCGTCGCCGCCGGCCGAGGAGCGGCACGAATCGTCCCACCAGAGCGGTTTCTCGCAGAAGACGTGGACGCCAGCGGCCAGCGCCTCGGCCAGTTGCTCGCGATGGCCGCCGGCCGGCGAGCAGAGCGCCACGATGTCCGGCCGCTGCCGCGCAAGCAGCTCCGCAAGTTGCGTGTAGCCCTCGCAGGACAGGCCGAAGCGCCGCTCGAGATCCACGCGCGCCTCGGCCACCGTCGCCGCGCTGGTGCCGACGATGCCGACGACATCGCAGCCCGCCCGAGCGAATTCCCGGGCCACGTAGGCCCCGATGCCCTGCACGGCCTGCCTCGCGCCCACCACGCCGACCCGCAGCGGACGCAGGGTTGCAGGGCCGCCGGAGTCGCTCGCACCGGTCGTGTGCGCGCTCAAAGGGCCTCTCCCTGGTGATTCACCATCCCTCGGTCTGGCCTCGGTCTGGCCTCGGTCTGGCCTCGGTCGGGCGACGTCCTCCGCGTGGTGGCGGCGGGGTCGCGGGAGGCCCGGCCGCGCGGGAGGGAGATGGAGCGGGTGAACGGGATTGAACCGTCGACAACAACGTTGGCAACGTTGTGCTCTACCACTGAGCTACACCCGCTCGAAGTCTGATGCAACGAGCGCCAAGGTCATACTTGGCGGAAGCGCATCCGGTCAAGTGTGCGCTCGTGCTCCGGTTGCCCGATGGCCGCCCCGGAGGCTCCGGCCGCCCGCGCTCCCGCTCAGCCGGGTGCGCTCCCGGAGCAGGGTGAGCCACCACAGTAGGGCTTGTCGCCGAGGCGGGCTAGACTCGGCAGCATGTTGCTCTGGCTGGCCTGTCGACTGGCCCCGCAGATCACCAGCCTGCTGGACCTGCCGGCCCCCGAGCTGCCGGACCCGAGCCCGCACGACCAGCTGGCCGAGCGCGCGGGCGACGCCGGGCGTGCGCTCCTCGCCGCGCCGTACACGCCGCGCACAGACCTCTCGCCCTACGGCGCGCTCATGGCGCTGGGCTGCCGCGAGCTCATCACGCGCGAGGCCGATCAGCATCCCGACACGGCAGGGCGCACGCCCACCTACGCGGCCTATCCGGCCTTCGAGGAGGTCTCGGTGCCAGGCGCCGACGGCGTCGTGCTGCAGGGGCGGCACTCGGTCGGCGCGCCGGGCGCTCCCGTGGTCATCGTGGTGCACGGCCTGTACGACAGTCACACCAGCCTGTACGTGGCGGAGTACGCGGAACTGCTGCGGCGCTGGGGCTTTCACGTCTTCGCCCTGGACATGCGCGACCACGGCCGACTGCGCGGGCGCTCGCTCCCGCCGTCCATGGGGCTGCACGAGGGGCGCGATCTCTTCGCCGCCGCGCGCGCGCTGTCCGACGCGGAGGGCGTCTCGGTCGGCATCCTCGGGCTCTCGTACGGCGGGCAGTGCGCCGTGCGCGCGGCGTACGAGGCCACGCGTGCGGGCCGGCCCGACGTCCTGCGCGGCGGCGTGCTCGGCATCAGCGCGCCGCTGGACGTGCAGGAGGCGGTGCTCGCGCTCGACGACGCGAGCCACCTGCCGCAGCCTCGCGGTGCGCTGCAGCGCGTGCTCGTCGGACAGCTGCGCGCCGCGTTCGACCGCCACCTCCGGCTCCGCATCGACGAGCACCCGCCGATCGGCCATCGCGTCGACGGCTACGAGGCCTACATCCGCGAGTTCGTCCTGCCGCGCTATCCCGCCGAGCCGCAACTCGTGGGCGCCTTCCTGGGCCTGGCGCGCTCGACGCAAGCCTCCGTGCTCGGAGCGATCGCGGTGCCTGTCGCGCTGCTGCACGCGCAGGACGATTTCCTCGTGCCCATCCGGCACCTGCGCGCGGCGGCGAAACTGGCGGCGGGAAATCCCTGGATCGTCACGCGCGAACTGCCGCGCGGCGGCCACATGGGCCTCTCCGTGATGGACGGCCCCGGCACGCTCGGCCTCCTCGCCGCGTGGTTCGGCCTGCTCCGCGACGGCTGACGCCTGCGCCGTGGCCACGACGCGCGGCGCACACGCGCAGCGCACACGCGCGGCGCCTCAGCCCAGCTCGCCCTGCGAGAGGAAGTCCAGCTGCCGGCTGCCGCGACCGATGTGGCGCGCCCCGCGGATGGCCAGCTCCACGAAGGCCTTGCCGCCCTGCACGGATTCCTCCAGCGAAAGGCCCCGCGCCAGCAGCGCGGTGATGGCCGCGGAGAGCGCGCATCCCGTGCCGTGCACCGCGCGTCGCCGCGGAACGCGCGGCAGCGAATACAGCGTCAGCTCCTCCTTGGTGCCCAGCACGTCCGTCGCCTCGTCGCCGGTGCCGTGACCGCCCTTGATGAGCACCGCGCGCGCGCCGGCCTGGCACAGCGTGGCGACGACCTCATCCGTGGCATCGCGCACCGTCTTCTCGTCGCAGCCGGCGAGTTCGGCCGCCTCGGCGATGTTCGGCGTGACGAGCGTGGCCAGCGGCAGCAGGTGGCGCATCCACACCGACACGGCGTCCTTCGGCAGGAAGCGCGTGCCGTCGCTGCCGGCGAGCACCGGATCGATGACGATGGGAATGCGAAGTCGCACCAGCGGCCCGAGAGCGCGCGCGACGGCGCGCACGCACTCCGCATCGGGCAGCAGGCCCACCTTGACGGCCGCCGGGCGCACGTCGGCCAGCAGCGCGCCGAGCTGCTGACTCACGAGGTTCGCCGACAGCGCATGCACCGCGCGGACGCCGGTGGGCGACTGCACGGTGATCGCCGTCGGCACTGCAGCGCCCGAGAGCCCGAAGCGCAGGAAGACCTTGAGATCCGCCTGCAGTCCGGCGCCGCCGGACGGATCGGAGCCTGCGATGGTGAGTGGCACGCGCGGTCGGACGGGCTTGGTGCTCATGATCAGGAGTCCCTCAGGTCAGGCCCGTGCGACGGAGCTGCTCACACGTGAAGCGCAGCAGGGCGGCATTGGACACCGGCTCGACGTCGAGCGCCAGCAGCGCCGACGACGGCAGCAGTTCCGCGCACACGCGGAAGTCCACGCTGCCGAGGCCTGGCGGCGCACCGGGCTTGCCCTCCACGACATCGTCGAGCGACGCGCCCACCACGTGGCGACCGCACGCTTCCAGCCACGCGACATCACCGTGGCCGAGCAGCAGGGCGCGCGACGGCCTGTGCCAATAGGCGGCTCGCTGCCCTGCGAGATCGTCCAGCAGCAGCGCGAGCTGGTCGGGCTCGGCCAGCGGGCCGGCGTCGGGTGTGGCCACGGCCCAGCGAAGGCCCGACTGCGCCCGCCCGAAGGCGTGCAGCTCGCGGCAGGCTCGCTCGAGCCCGAAAAGGCGCGGCAATTCGAGGACCAGCAGCGCAGCGTGCGTGGCAGCCGCCACCTCGATGGCCAGGGCGGCGTCGGCCCAGCCGGCGCGCACGGCGGCGGCCGGCGCGCCGCGCAGGCTCGGCAATCCCGTCGGACCCGCCGGCAGCGCCGCTCCCGGGCGCACCACGAGCAGCAGCCGCGACAAGCCCGTGACGGTGAGCGCCGCGCGCACGGCCGCGCCATCCAATGCGCCATCGCCGAGACAAGCTGTGCCGAGAATCATGCGGCCCCCCGCGCGAGAGCCGTGCCCGCCCCCCAACACGTCGGAGCACGCACCGGTAGAAGCCCCCGAGACACAAGCCAGACGCCCGACGTTTCAGGAGTTGTCACGATGAATCACCTGCGCATGACCGGAGTGGCCCTGATCGCTGTCCTCGGAACCGTCTCCGCCGACGCGACGGCGCAGCAGGATAGCAGTGGTGCCTGCGGGCACGGCACGTTCTGCGCGCTGCCGTCGGCGCAGGCCTCGATGGCCGTTCGCCCACTGCAGGTGAACCTGCTGGTGCCGGTGCCTGTGCAGGTGCCAGTGCAGATGAAGGTGCCGATCGTTCCGGCTGCTCAGGTCTCCGGCGACCCGCTCGCACCGCAGGCCGCGCCGCGGGCCTTGCGACTCCGCTCCGGTGCTGCCGGACGCGACGATGGCCCGCGCCTCGGCGTCATGGTGCAGCAGACCGCCGACGGCCTGCAGATCACCGAGGTCCTCGGTGGCTCCCTGGCGGAGACGATGGGCATCGCGGCCAAAGACATTCTGCTGCGCATCGACGACGAGCGCATCGAGTCCATCGTCGATGTGAAGCGCGCGCTGTCCGGACGGGCGCCCGGCGCGGCGGTGAGTGCGGCCGTGATCCGCGAGGGCGAGGGCATCGTGCAGTTGTCCGGCGTCATGCCGGAACCTGCGGCTCCCGCACCTGCACCGGCCGCACCTGCACCGGCCGCACCTGCAC
Source organism: Planctomycetota bacterium (assembly GCA_038212275.1). GTDB lineage: Bacteria > Planctomycetota > B15-G4 > B15-G4 > B15-G4 > JBBQUR01. The sequence goes on along the minus strand of JBBQUR010000003.1, from coordinate 53,970 downwards.
CGGCCGCGCCGAACGGAACACAGGAACTGCGGCCGCGCCAGGCGCCTTTCGACCCGGATGCGGGGATGCTGCCGTGGACGCGCTCGCCGGACGTCGCCGACTCTTTCCGCGGCGGCTTCCTCGGCGTCCAGCTCGGCGAAACGATCGACGCTGCATCACGCGACGATGACGCGGCGCAGCAGGACTCCGGCGCAGACCCTGATGCCGCCGCCGCCGCGCCTCACGACGGAGCCGCGCCTCGACCCGGCGTGGGCGTCGTGGCCGTCATCCCCGAAAGCGCGGCCTGGTTTGCCGACCTGCAGCCGGGCGACCGGCTCCTGAGCATCGACGGCGAGACGCTGGCCGCCGCCGCGGACCTCATCGGCGCGGTGTCCGGCAAGGAACCCGGCACAGTCGTGGCGCTCACCTGGCTGCGCGACGGCGAGCAGCACGACGCCCGCGTCCGCCTCGGCGAGCGCCGGGCCGGAGGCGCTCTCGCGGAGGCTCTCCCGGGCCTGCGCATGCTGCCATTCGGTGGACAGAGCGGCGGCGGCGTCAGCGCGGGGCCGAACCTGCCGCGCCTGCGCGCCGGCCAACCCGTCATGCCCGGCCAGCCCGGTATGCCCGGCCAGCCCGGCCAGCCCGGCCAACCCGGTATGCCCGGTTTGCCCGGCGGTCCGTTCGGCGCGATGCCGGGCTTCTCGTTCGACGACGACATGATGCCGTCGCTCGGCGAGTGGCATCAGGAGCTCGAGCAATTCCTGCAGGCGATGGACCTCGACGGCACGGGCACACAGAAGCAGTCGATGCGCGTGGACATCCGCAACGGCCAGGGCACCGTGACCGTGACGCGCGACGGCAAGACCGAGACCTACACCCTCGACGCCGACGGCCACTGGATGCAGGACAGCGCGCCCGACGCGAGCGCCCCCGATACCGGTGCGATGAATTCCGGTGCACTGAATTCCGGCGCGATGAACTCCGGCACGACAAACCTCGGCACCACGCCCGGCCTTCCAGGCGTGGGGAGCCTGTCCGTTCCGCAGCGCGGTTGAGGCGCGAACGCGCCCGCTGCGGACGGACCTGTCCCGCCCCGCCCGTCGCCGACTCACGGCGGCGGGCGGGGCTTTTTGTGGCGCCCCGGCCGCTCGCGCGCTCGAGTTCCGTCGACGAGACGCGCGAGCGCCGAGGCCAGGTGCTCCCCACGCGCTGCAGCCGGTGACTCGACGCGATCTCCGGGAGGCGAAAGCGGCGCCATCAGGGCCAGCAGCGCACGACGATCCGCACGATCCAGCGCGTTGAAGGCCCGGGCAGTGGCCGGCAGCGTCGCGCCGGGCAAGGGCCGCACCACGCGCTGGGACAGGGCCACCTGCCGCCGCGCCGCAAGCACGAGCAGGTCATCGACTGGATCGCGGCAATGCTGCGTGCGCCGCAGATGCCACGCATATCGCGGAGCCGAGCGCCGGCACACCTGCAGGCAATGCTCCACGGCCGTGGAGATCCAGGCATCGGCGCCACGGGGATCAGGCGCTCGGTCCACCGGAACATCGGCACAGCAGTGAGGTGTGGTCATCAGGACCGCATGACGCCACCGCGCGCCGCAGATCACATCGGCAGTGCTATCATCGCGGCCCCTCGTGAACGCCCTGCGCTACCTGCCGTTCATGCGTCGCGGCCTGGTGCGCCGAGGGCCGCCGCTGCACCTCACGCTCTTCGTCACCGGCGTCTGCAACGCGCGCTGCCGTCACTGTTTCCACTGGAAGGAAGTGGCGGCCGGCGTCCGCGGGCCCTCTGTGGACAACGTGCGGAAACTTGCGGACTCCGCGGCGCGCATGGGGCCGCTGCTCTGGGTGAGTTTCGGCGGCGGCGAGCCCTTCCTGCGGCCAGATCTCGCCGATCTCGCGGAGGCCTTCGGGCGCCACGGCCTGCGCCACCTCGCCATCCCGACCAACGGCCTCGTCGAGCCGACGCAGCACAAGCTCGTCGACGAGATCCTCGCGCGCAACCCGGACACATTTCTCTCGGTGTCGGTGTCCTTCGACGGCCCGCCCGGGATCCATGACTCGATCCGCCAGGTGCCGGGCGGCCACGCGCGCTCGATGGCCTCGGTGCGCCGCTACAAGGAGCAGCAGCGCGAACACGCCGGGCACCTCGGCGTCGGAGTCATCGTCACGGTGACCAGCGAGAACCAGCACGTCCTGGCCGATCATCTCGAGGAGCTGGTGCGCGAGCTGCAGCCCGACAACGTGACCATCAACCTCGCCCGCGGCACGGCGATGGAGCGCCAGCTCCTCGATGTCGACGTCATGCGCTATCGCGAGGTGGTCGCGCGCAAGGCGTCGCTCGTGGGATCGGGTGCGCTGCCCTACTTCGACTTCCCGATGGCGAAGCTCGCCGTCGCGCGCGACAAGCTCATGTACGAGCACGTCGCCCGCGTGCGCACCGGCGACACGAGCAGCCACCTGCCCTGCACGGCCGGCACGCTGTCCGCGGTGATTTTCGAGGACGGCGCGGTGCACCCGTGCGAGATCCTCGGCAAGAGCCTCGGCAGCCTGGCCGACACGGACTGGGATCTCGCCGCGCTCTGGGACGGCGCGGAGGCCCGCGCGCTGCGCACCACCATCCGCGACACGCGCTGCGCCTGCACCTGGGAGTGCGCGCAGGCCGACAACGTGCTCTTCCAGCCGCGACAGTGGCCGGCGCTCGCGCGCGCGATGCTCTCTCCACGCGGATGACGGCGACCCAGCCGCTGGCCGCGCCCGACAGCGCGCCCCGACAGCCACCGGGCTCCGCGCCGGCGCGGGCGACCGGCCTCGCGCTCGGCGTCGTCGTGCCGTGCCACAACGAGGCGGCCGTCATCGAACGCAAGCTGCGCAACCTGGCGCGCTGCGCGTGGCCCGCACTGCCCGACGGCCGCCAGCACATGCTCCTCGTCGTGGACGACGGCTCGGACGACGACACCGCGAGCCTCGCGCGGGACTTCCTCGCGGCGCACTTCTCCGCGAGCGGTCCGGTGCGTGCGCAGCTGCTGCCCAACGCCGTGCGCCCCGGCAAGTCCGGCGCGATCGAGACCGCGCTCCGGGCGTTGCGCCCGACGACGGACCTCGTCGTGCTCACGGATGCGGACGTGATCGTCAGGCCCGCATCGCTCGGCGCGCTGGCCGCCGCCTTCGAGGCGCGCGCGGCGCTGGGCATGGCCTGCGGTGCGCAGGAATTCGTGCGTGACCTGCACGCCGACGGCACGTGCCGCGGCGCCGACGGCGGCGCGCCCGTGCCCGCCGCGGATGTCTTCGACCGCGCCACGGCGCGCGTGCGTCGCATCGAGTCGCGCGGCGGCAGGCTTTTCTCCGTGCACGGGCAGCTCCTGGCGTGGCGCGCGGAGTTCGAGCTGCTGCCCACGCCCGGCATCGCCGCCGATGACCTCGACCTGATGTTCCAGGTGCGTCAGCGCGGCGCACACGTCGAGCTGCTGCGCGACGCGGCCTTCCTGGAGGTGAAGACGCACGCCCCGCAGGCGAAGGCCAGCCAGGAGCTGCGCCGCGCACGCGCCTACGTGCAGGTCATGCAGGGGCGTCGCAGCCGCAAGGGCGCATCGCTCGCGGACCGCGTGCAACTGCTCTTCTACCGGCGCGCGCCGCTTGCGGCGCCGGTGCTCGTGTCCGGCTGGGCGGTGCCGATCATCGCGGCGCTCGCGGCGCTGCTGCTGCTTGCGGCCGATCGCTCAAAGGGCCCCGTCCTGCTGTCGGTCGCGCTGGCAGGCCTGGCGCTGCTGCTGTCGCTGCCGGTGCTCGCGCTCGCCACGCGGCGCGGGCGACAGGTCGTGCATCTGCTCCAGGTGATCGCCGCCGCCAAGCGCCTGCAGCAGCAGTCAGCGCTCACGGACCGATGGGAGATGGCGCGGCACTGAGCGCGGCGTGACGCGCGCGCCGCAGACAGCTTGCACGTCCGGCGCCGGCGCGTCGGCCCGCGCGAGCTCAGTGGTCGTCGTGATCGTGATCGTCGTGCAGGATCGCGGCGCGCACGGCCAGCGCCGCCTGCAGCATGTTCAGCGCGGCGAGGCCTGCGGGCTGGTGCGTGAGGTCCTGCGTGCGCGGCTCCTGCGACGGCTGCCAGCCCTCGTCCAGCGCGGTGATCGCGTTCACGAGCGCGAAGCCTCGCGGCTGCACGCTGACCGACCAGTGCAGGCGCTTGCGCTCGGGCCCGATGAGGTCCACCGCGATGTCGTGGGTTCCGGCCGGCACGTGCAGGCGGAGCGCACGCACGTCCGCGGGCAGCAGCGACCAGCAGCGCGTGTCGGCAGGCAGCGCGTCGGCCAGCAGCTCCTCGGTGAAGAAGCCCGAGAACTGCGCGAGGACCTGCTGCAGATCGTCGTCGATGTGCTTGCTCTTGCGCTCGGACACCTCGCGCTCGACGGCCTGGCCGGCCACCACGCGCGGCGCCGCCGCGAAGGCCGCAGCCGCCAGCATCCGCGGGAAGTCCCGATCGTACTGGGCGCGCAATTGCGCGCCGAGGTCGAGCAGCACGGGGGCCTCCGCCACGGGCTGGCCGTCCAGCAGCACGACAGCACGCTGCCAGGGCGACGGCCGCCACACGAGGGCAGGCACTTGCAGGCGGTGCAGGCCGTTGTCGAAGAGCAGCCGGTAGATCGCCTCCACGCGCATGGGAGCCTTGCCGTTCTGCACGACGACGAGCACCGTGCCTTCGTCCGGCGGAGGATCCACCGCGAGGTCGGAGCTGCCCGCCGCGCGGAAGCAGTCCTCGGCCTCGCCGCTCCTGCCCGCAAGCTGAAGCGCGACGCCGGCGAGTTGCCACGCGAGGGCGCTGGCGTAGCGGCGGTCCTCGGGCAGGTCGCCCTGCAGCATCAGGACGCGGAGGCGGCGCGCCTCCACCGCAGCGCCCTCCCAGTCGCCCAGCGCGAGAAAGTTCAGCAGATTCAACGTGTTGAGCGCGAGGCGCTCCGGGCGTGAGGCGCCGTACTCGGTGCGGTTCACGGAAAACAGGAAGGCGGCCAGCTCGAACACGGGCATGTCGCTGTAGTCGAGCACCTCGAGCTGGTCGTCCAGCGCGACGTACTCGCGCGCCGAGCCGGCAAAGTCGTCGGCCGCGGCCAGCGCGCTGGCGAGTTCGAGACGCAGCACGTGGGCATCGGGGCCGCCGGCTTCGTCCTCCAGGCGCGCGGCGATGATCTCCGCGGCATGCTGCGGATCGCCGCCGTAGTAGGCCCGCTGCGCCGGCGCGATGCGCTGCTCCCAGGTCGGCGTCGCACAGCCGGCCGCACACGCCAGCAGCAGCACGATCGCCGTCACGCCGCGCGCGCAGCTCCGGCGGGCGGCGCGCGGCCACGACCCGGCGGCCCGGTGGCGCTCGACCCGGGACGCGGCCCACGCTGCGGGCATGCCCGGGGCCGCCGTCAGTCCTCGACCTGCTTGGTGATGTCGATCGAGGCCTGGTAGCGGATGAGCTTGGTGGCGACCTCGGTCACGCGCAGGAAGAGGTAGTACTGCACCCGGCGCAGGTCGCCGGACTTTTCGGCCGTGTCGCCGATGCGGCCGTTGATGAAGTATTCGATGCCGAACTCCTTGCCGAGCGCGGCGATGGTCGCGTCATCGACGTCGTCGCCGAGGTCGCGCAGTCTCTCGGCGATGATCGCATCCGCGCTGAGCGTGCTGTTGTCCACGACGTTCCACTGGCCGGACTGCACCAGGCGCGTCTCGGCCGAGTTCAGCAGCGTGTCCAGCGCGCCGCCGATGTGCTCGCTGCTGTCGTTGGCGATGTGCAGGATGGCGATGCTCGGCTTGCGCTCGCCCAGCGTCTTCACGAACGGGGAACCGTCGAGGCCGAAGGTCCACTCGGCCAGCGCCATTTCGAGGTCCACGCGGTCGAGGCGCGTGGAGAGCGCCGGCTCATCGATCTCGTGGTCCTCGCTGCCACGGCTGTAACTGGGCCCGAAGCAGGCGGGCAGCACGAGCAGAGGGATGAGTGCGAGGGCCAGGACGGTCGGGCGCATGGGCAGTCTCCGGGACAGAATGGTCGGGCGGCGCGGGGCGCCTCAGGCATCGAGGACGGACACGACCTGGACGAGGCCCTCCAGCGGCACGCCTTCGCGCTCGCCGTAGGGCTTGAGGAAGTCGTTGAGCGGCGCACCGTGCTGCGGCGGCGCGAGCATCACGTCGCCCCAGCCGGGCGAGATGCGGCCATGGGCGCACGATCGGCAGACATCGATGACATCCTCCACGCGAAGGCCCGCAGTCAGTTGCGGACCGGCGCAGGATGTTACAGCCGCGGACCTCTTCCGTCATCCGGCTCAGCGCACGTCCACCACTTCGTCGTTGGGGCGCCCGCTGATGTTCGCGAGGCAGCCCTCCGCCGCGCGCGCGGCTTCCTTGATCTCGTCATCTCCGCCGCCGAGGTACAGCCGGCCGTACGCGCCGAAGGACACCACCTCGAGCAGGTCGATGGGCGCTGCCTTCTCCGCCTCGTTGGCGGCGAGCAGCGCGTAGCCCGCCGGGTGCGTCTCCATGATGTAAAGCGACTGCCCCTTGAGGATCACGTTGCCGTGGCGCATGCGGTTGATGAGCATGGTCTGGTAGGCGTCGGTGCCCGTGATGATCTCGGAGGTCACGACCCTGGGCGTCAGGCGGTCGCTTTCCTGCAGCCCGAGGTGCCGCAGGATGGCCTCGCCCGCCGCGCGCACGTCAGCCTGGTTCCACGAGTGCACCTCCAGCACGCCGAAGGCGCGCTCCACGATCTGCATGCCGGGCGTGACGCTGGCGTTCTTCAGCGCCACGTCGGTGATGCGATTGATCGCGATGCCGGGCTGCACCTCCACGAAAAGCGAGGCCTGCTCCTCGATGGGCAGGTAGCCCTGCGACACCGTGGCCAGGAAGCTGGCGAGCTGCGGCTGCAGCACGTCGAGGTATTGGAAGGTGCGCAGCGAGATCTTCGGGGCGCTCACGAGCTGTCCTCGGGGAACGGGTGTCGGCCATCGCCGGCATGGCGACGCATCCTAGCAAGGCGGCTATCATGCGCCCCCCATGGCATGCCCGACAAAGCCCCGCGCCCCGCTGTCGACACTGCACGGCGCGCGGCGGCGCAGCCGGAGGCGGCTCGGTGCGGACCTCTGCGTGCGGCGCCTTGCCGCGCTGGCTCTGGCGCTGCTGCCTGCCGCCTGCAGCGAGCAGCCGGACACGGCCGCCGCGTCGGCGTCCGCGGTCGCCGCGGGTGCGCGCTCCGCCGAAGCGGAGGGCAACGGTCTCAGCGGCGTGATCGAATTGCAGCCCGGCCTCGACATCGACGTCGCCGCCTTCGACAGCGTGTTCCTGCTCGTGCGCAAGCAGCCGGGCGGGCCGCTCGACTACGTGCGCAAGCTCGCGGATCCCGGGTTTCCGCAGGCCTTCACCATCACCGAGGCGCACAGCATGCAGGGCGGCGCGGGCATGTCGGGCGCCTACCAGATCGTCGCGCGCCTCGATCGTGACGGCGACGCGGCGGCGCAGGTCGGCGACGTGCAGGGGATTGCGGCGGAGCCCGCAGTCCCCGGCGGACCGCCGGTGCACATCGTCCTGAATCAGGTGCTCACGGGCAGCGGAGAGGCGCCGCACGCTGCGGGTGCGACGGCAGCGCACGCCGGCGCCACCTCGCCGCATGCGGGCCTCGCCGACGCGCCGCGAGAGGCGGGACCACGCTTCGTCGGCAGCGTGGCGCTGGCGCCGCAGTTCGCGGGAAGGGACGGCACCGGCACGCTCTACATCATCGTGCGCAGCGCGACGAGCGGCGGCGCGCCGCTCGCCGTGATCCGTCGCACGGCGCCGCACTTTCCGAATGGCTTCGACATCGGCCCCGAGCACGTCACGCTGCAGGGTCTCGACAACAAGCTCGAGGTGCTGCAGGGCGACGTCAAGCTCTACGCGCGCCTGTCGCTGAGCGGCCTGGCGACGGCCAGTCCCGGCGACCTCGAGAGCGCGCCGCTCATTCTCGAGGCCGACGGCCCGGCCGTGACCCTCGTCCTCGACACGCTCAAGCCCTAGGCAAGCACGGCGGGCAGGGCACCGCCCGCGCACCACGTCCCCGGAGAGAATCCCAGTGAACCAGCAGATGGCGAAGGCGCACCGCGAGGCCCTCATGGCGAGGATGAACGGCGGCGTCGCGATCTTCCGCGCCGGTCCGGAGCGCATCCGCAATCGCGACACGCACTACCGCTTCCGCCCCGACAGCGACTTCTGGTACCTGACCGGACTGCGCGAGCCCGATGCCGTGGCGGTGCTGATCCCGGACGCCGTCAAGGACAGCTACGTGCTCTTCGTGCGGCCGCGCGACCCGGAGATGGAGACGTGGAACGGCCGGCGCACCGGCGTCGAGGGAGCGAAGGAGCTGTACGGCGCGGACGCGGCGTACCCGATCGCTGCGCTCGACACGGAACTTCCGAAGCTGTTGCGTGGTGCGTCGCGCCTCCACTTCACCACCGGCCACGACAGCGACTTCGACCGCAAGCTGCTCGGCTGGCTGCACGAGATGTTCATGCGCACGCGCGACGGCGTCACCGGGCCGCCCGAGCTGGTCGAGGCCGGGGTCGCGTTGCACGAGTTGCGCCTTTTCAAGTCGTCCGAGGAAATTGCGGCCCTGCGGCGCTGCGCCGAGCTGACCAACCGCGGCCATCGCGCGGCGATGTCGGCCGTGCGCGAGGGCTGCGGCGAGTGGGAACTGGAAGCTCTCATCGACGGCGCCTTCCGCGCGGGAGGCGGCTGGGGCGTCGGATATCCGAGCATCGTCGCCGCCGGCGCCAACGCCACGGTGCTGCACTACAACACCAACAACGAGCGCGTCGGCAAGGGCTCGTGCCTGCTGGTGGACGCGGGCGCCGAGTGCGACGGCTACACCGCGGACGTCACGCGCTGCGCACCGGCCAGCGGCCGTTTCTCGGCGCCGCAGCGCGCCCTGTACGAGATCGTGCTGGCCTCGCAGCTCGCCGGAATCGCCGCGGCCCTGCCCGGCCGCTCCTTCGTGTCGGTGCACGACACCTCCACGCGCGTGCTCATCGAAGGACTCATCTCGCTGGGACTGCTCACGGGCAGCGTCGAGGAGGCGCTGGCCAGCGGCAGCTACAAGCGATTCTACATGCACCGCACCTCGCACTGGCTCGGCCTGGACGTGCACGACGTGGGTACGTACTTCATCACCGCCGCCGACGGCAGCAAGCAGAGCCGCCCGCTGCAGCCCGGCATGGTCCTCACCGTGGAGCCCGGGCTCTACGTGAATGCCGACGACGAGGCCGCGCCGGCGGCATTCCGCGGCATCGGCATCCGCATCGAGGACGACGTGCTGGTCACCGCGGAGGGCAACGACGTGCTGACGAAAGACATCCCGAAGAGCATCGCGGACGTGGAGGCGCTGCACGGCGGCGCTGCGGACACGTCGGGCGCCTCCGCCGCAAGCCACGCCGGCTCGAGTGCCTCCGCGATGAGCGCGGGCCACGCACGACTGGGAGCACGCGCATGAGTACCGCCCCAGGTTCCGCACCTCGCTCCGCGCCGGGCCCCGCCGCCGGTTCGAGCGCCGGCCCGGGCACGGGCCCCGCCACCACCAACGCGCCCGCCGCCAATGAGCTCGCGCGGCTGCTCGCGCTGCGCTCCGAGTTCCCGATCCTCGAGACGACGAACTACCTGGTGAATCACTCGCTCGGCGCGATGCCGCGCGCGACGTACGACCGGCTGCACGAGTACGCCGAGATGTGGGCCACGCGCGGCATCCGCGCCTGGGCCGAGGGCTGGTGGACCTCGCCGGTGGACGTCGGCAATCTGCTCGCGCAGATCATCGACGCGCCCGCGGGCAGCATCGTCATGCACCAGAATGTCTCGGTGATCCAGGGCCTCGTCGCGTCGTGCCTGGAGTTCAAGGCGCCGCGCAACCGCGTCGTCTACACGGACCTGAACTTCCCTTCCGTGATGTACGTGTGGGAGGCGCAGCGGCGCCGCGGCGCGGAGATCGTCTGCGTGCCGTCGGCCGACGGCATCGGCGTCGACACGCAGGCGCTGCTCGACGCGATCGACGAGCGCACGCTCATCGTCCCGGTGTCGCACGTGCTGTTCCAGAGCGCCTTCATCCAGGACCTGGCTGCCATCGTGAAGAAGGCGCACGCCGTCGGCGCGCTCGTGCTGGCGGACTGCTACCAGTCCACGGGCACGGTGCCGTTCAGCGTGCGCGCGCTCGATGTGGACATGGCCTGCGGCGGCTCCGTGAAGTGGCTCTGCGGCGGCCCCGGCGCGGGATACCTCTACGTGAAGCCGGGCATTCGCGACCATTTCGAGCCGATGCTCACCGGGTGGATGGCGCACGAGCACCCCTTCGCCTTCGAGAAGGGCCCGCAGAAGTACGCCGCCGATGCGACGCGCTTCCTGCACGGCTCGCCCGCCGTGCCGGCCTACTACGCCGCGCGCTCCGGCTACGAGATGGTGCTGCGCGCCGGCGTCGACGCGATCCGCCGCAAGAGCGTCGCGCAGACGACGCGATTCCTGCAGCGCGCCGCCGAGCGCGGTCTCGCCTCGCGCTCGCCGCAGGACCCCGCGCGCCGCGGCGGCACGGTGACACTCACCGTCCCGCACGCCCCCGCCGTGGTGAAAGCGCTCGCCGAGCGCGACATCCTGGTGGACAGCCGCCCCGACGTCGGCCTGCGCATCGCCCCCCACTACTACAACACCGACGACGAAATGGACGCCTGCCTCGACGCGGTGTGCGAGATCCTGGCGAGCGGCGCGTGGCAGAAGCACGCGACGGGTGGAGCGGTGTACTGAGGGCTGGGCTCACTTGTCCGTAAGGAAACAGGAGTGACAGTCGTGTCCGGGCACATGGGTGACAGTTGCCCGGACGGACACTCCGTTCACCCCTCCGGCGCGCCGAGCTGCACTGCAAGCCCTGCGCTCATCGCCACACCAGCGACAGCCCCGGTATCCACCACGAGCAGTTGCAGCGTGAACGTGACGCCGGCGAACGCCGGCGCATCCGGCACGAGCGCCGGCAGCGACAGGCCGCCCGCACCCGGCACCCCCGTCGCGCCACCAAGTCCAAGGGCCACGGACACAATGGGCGACACGAGCAGCGTCCCGCCGAACTTCGGCAGCGCGATGGGCGCGCCACCGACGAGCAGCAGCGAGGGCGCGCCGCCCAGCGACTGACTCACTGTCAACGTGAGCGCCGCGCCGAGATCGGGACAACCGCTCGCCAGCAGCAGCGGCACCTGGCCCCCGCTGCCGGCGAGGCCGGCGCCGTATGTCGTCGCGATGCCGAAACAGGCGCCGAACTCGTGCGCGCCGATGTCGAAGCCCGCGCCCGCCGGACGGTGCCAGCCTTGCAGGTCGTCGGCCGGCGCGAGGAAGGGACCGCCCGTGTCGATGGCCGGACTCGCCGGCAGCAGCGCGTAGTCGCCGGTCGACGCATCCACGAAGAGCGCGCTCGCCGTCGCGACGAACGAGGCGCCATCCTGACCCGTCGCCGCCTTCCACTGCGCGAGCGAGAGAAAGGTGTCGTCGAGACTGAAACGATCCTTCACCGCGCCCGCATCGCTGGAAAAGCCGGGCAGGCAATCCGACGTGATCTCGATCGCGCCGCGGAACGCGTGATCGTTGAGCAGCACGTTGTTGCGCACGGTGTTGCCGGTCGCGCCGTCTCCGATGTGCAGGCACCAGCGCGCGTCGACTGCATTGTGAATCGTGTTGCTGTGCACGAGGTTGCCGGAGGCGGGCCCGCCGCCGTCCTGCCGGAACAGCGCGATGCCCGTCTTGTGATTGTCCCAGAGCAGGTTGTTGCGGAAGACGGAATCCTGCACGCCGTCGGCGTTGATGGCTGCGCCGCCGGGCGCACCGAAGGCCGGATCGCCATCGCCGTTGTCGAAGATCACGTTGCGCTCCACGAGCGCGTGGCTGATGACGCCGTCGCCGCCCTGGCTCACGTCACCATTCATGTGCAGGCCGGCGGAGTGATTGCCCCAGATGACGTTGCGCCGCACGACGGGCCGGTCGCCGCTGTTGCTGAGGTAGATGCCGTGCTGCTGCGCCGAGCGGCTGGCCTCGTTGCCATCGACGAGCATGTCGTCCACGAAGCCGGTGAAGATGCCCCACGTGCCGCCCAGGTCGCAGCGATTGTGGAGCACGCTCACGAAGCGTGACGGATCATCGGGGGATCCGACGGCGCGAATGCAGGCGCGGTTGGTCGCGGGATTGCCGCTGCCGAGCAGCGTGAAGCCCTCGATGACCACGAAGGACGCGCCCTCGAGATTGATGCGGTCCTTGTTCGTGAACGTGTTGTTGGCATTGATGATCACCGCCGGATTCGGCGCGGGCACGCCGGGATTGCCCGTGAAGGTGATCGGCGCGCCGCTCGCCCCGCTCGTGAACAGATTGAAGCCCGCATACGTGCCCGGCAGCACGATGACCGTGTCGCCCGCCTGCACCGTGTCCGCCGCGAACTGCAGCGTCTTCCATGCCGCCGCGGGCGAGAGGCCACTGCTCCCGTTGCTCCCGCCGTTGGACACGTAGTAGGTGGCGGCCGCAACCGGCGCGAGTGGCGCGGCCGTCGCCATCGAGATCAGCGCGAGAGCGAAGATCAGCCCGGACGCCCGGGAACGGCACGACTCCTCGATGCCGCGCAGCCGTCTCGCTCCGTCCCGAAGGATTTGCACGCTGTCCGCCATGGTCCGCATGTTGCCTGCCTTTCCGCAGCCGTGATCCGACAGGAGACCGCGTTCCCCTGCTCCACGACGTGCCGCGCCTCCAACCGCACAGCCGCCGCGAAGTCGCGCCGCGCAAGTCTCGGCGCCTCGCGAACGCCGAGCGCCACGCGCCGCACACCGACTCAGCGGTGCCGCGCAGCGCACGCAACCTCAGCGGTCCCACGCCGCGCGAACATGCGCGACGATCGCATCGTTCACCAACGCCGGGTGCGACACCGGGCCCATGTGGCCGACGCCGGGCAACTCGTGCAGCGTGGCGTGCGGCAGCGCCGACGCGAGGCGTTGCAGCACGCGGCGCGCGGGCAGCGGCGTGAGCGCGCCGCCGAGCAGCAGCGTCGGCGCGGCGATCGTGCCGAACGTCGCGGCGTCGGTGCGGTCCGCACGCAGCGAGGTGACCTCCTGATACAGCTTCCACGACACGGCGTGGAAACCGGCACGCATGGCGGCCGGCAGCCCGGCCCAGGTGCCGGCGCCGTTCCACCAGTCCACGAAATGCTCCAGCCACGCGTCGTCGGCGCCGTCGGCGTCCGGGACGTAGCGGTGCGCGACGCGCTCAAGCTCGGCGAGCGCGTCGGCATCGGCGCGCGCGTCGAGGATGCCGAACGCGACCGGCTCGTAGAGCGAGAGCGAGCGCACCGCGGGCGGGTGCGCGAGCGCCAGCTTCAGCGCGAGCAGCCCGCCGTAGGAGTGGCCGACGACGTCCACCGTCCCGTCGTCCGCGAGCAGCATGCCGGCGAGGCGCTCGACGTCCTGCCGGAAGTGGAACGGCGCGCCCGCGGCCCACGCGCCGGCCGTGCCGTAGCCGAGGAGATCCGGCGCCAGCACCGCGTGCGTCGGCGCGAGGGTTTCTGCAAGCCGCCGCCACTGCCGCGACGAAAGCCCGCCGCTGTGGATGAGGAGCGCGCGCGGTCGGCTGGCCATGCTCCGATCATCGCGGGTCAGCGACCGGATGTCAGGTGCCGGTCCCGACGCGCGCTGGCCTTCCCTTACACTGCCGCGCCATGCATCACATCGGCGACGCTCTCCCGGCCCTGCTGGCATGCGGACTGCTTTCCGGGATCGCGCCGCTGGCGGCGCAGGTGCCGGACGGCGCGCAGTGGATCTGGAGCGCGCCCACCTCGACGGGCGAACCGGCGGGCCACGCGTCGTTCGCAGCGGAGTTCACGCTGGAGAGTGCTCCCGCGAAGGCGCAGCTCGCGCTGTCTGCCGACAACCACGCCGACGTGCACCTCAACGGCGCGCTCGTCGCGCACACCGACGAGTGGCAAGAGCCGGTGCTCGCGGACGTCGCGTCGCACCTGGTCGAGGGCCGCAACACGCTGACCATCGACGCGCGAAACGACGGAGGGCCCGCGGCTCTCCTCTGCTTCCTCGTCGCGGACGGCGTCACCGTGTTCCGCACCGATGCGACGACGCGTGCACCCGACGTGCCGGCGCACGTCCTCGCGCCATACGGCGCCGCACCGTGGGGCAAGCTCGACTTCAGCGGCCGTCACGCGGAGGCGCCGGCCGACCGCCACCTCGTCCCCGCCGCGGGGCTGCTGTGCGAGGAGGCCGCGTCGGGCTTCGGCTCGCTCATCGCCTTCACGATGAGCCCGCGCGGCGAGCCCGTCGTCTCCGTTGAGAGCGGCGGCCTGCTCGCGCTGCACGACGACGACGGCGACGGCCGCTACGAGCGCAGCACCGTCTTCTGCGACGAACTGCGCGCCTGCCAGGGTCTGTGCTTCGTCGGCGACGAGGCGTGGGCCACCGGCATCGGCCCCGACGGCCTCGGCTTCTACCGGCTGCCCGCCGACGACGGGCCGCGCCACGCGCATCTCGTCGCACCGATCACCGGTTCGGCCGGCGAGCACGGACCGCACGCCGTGCTGCCCGGCCCCGACGGGCGGCTGTGGCTCACGCTCGGCAACCACGTGAGACTCGGTGCGCCGGCTGCGGAGTCCTCGCCGTACAGACTCGTGTACGAGGGCGCCGTCATTCCGCGCCTGCTCGACCCGAACGGTCACGCCAACGAGGTCACCGCGCCCGGCGGCACGATCTTCTCGTACGACATGCAGACCGGTCGCTTCGAGTTGTTCTCCGCCGGCTATCGCAACGCCTACGACCTTGCCTTCTCCCCGTCCGGTGACCTCTTCACCTTCGACTCCGACATGGAGTGGGACATCGGCCTGCCGTGGTACCGCGCGGTGCGCGTCGTGCACGTGCTGCCAGGCGGCGACTACGGCTGGCGCACGGGCTCCGCCAAATGGCCCGCGTGGTATCCGGACTCGCTGCCGCCCGTGCTCGAGACGGGCCGTGGTTCGCCGACCGGCGTGCTGTGGTGCGACTCGGCGGCACTCGGGCCGCGCTGGAAGGACACTCTGCTGCTGTGCGACTGGTCGCAAGGCAAGGTGCTCGCCGTGCACCTGTCGCCGGATGGCTGCAGCTCTCGCGGCCGCTCCGAAGTGCTGCTGTCCGGTCGTCCGATGCCGGTCACGGACCTGGCCTTCGAGGCCGGCGGCGCTCTGCTCCTGTCCGTGGGTGGACGTGGCACGCAGGGTGCGCTGCTGCGGCTGCGCGCCGACCCCGCGCGAGCGCCGGAACAGGTCGCGACCTCCGCTGCGCCGGAAGCTGCCGCAGCCGCGGGCGCAACGCGCTTCGTCGCCGCCGCGCGCGCACCGGTGTTCACGACGGCGACGCCGCTCGACGCGCTGGCCGACGCCCTGGAGAGCCCCGACCGAGTGGTGCGCCATCTCGCGGCGCGGGCGCTCGAGCACCGGCCCGTCGCGGAGGTGGAGGGCGTGGCGAGCGCCGACCCGCGTGCTGCGGTGCGCGCCGAGGCGCTCGTGGTCCTGGCCCGGCAGGAGCTTCGCGATGCGGCGGCCGGGAAGGCCGACGGCTCCTCATCGGCGGCGCCGCCGACCTCGCGCTGCCGCGCGCTGTCGCTGACTCTGCTCGCCCCCGAGCTTCCGACGCCCACGCGGCTGATCGCGGCCCGGGCACTCGAGCTGTCACTGCTCGTCGGCGTGCCCGACACCCTGGCCGGTGAGGATCAGCCGCCCGATCCCGCGCTCGGCGCGGCGCTGCTGCCCCACTTTCCGTCCGGATCGCCGGAGCTCGACCGCGAGCTGGCCGCGCTGCTGGCACGCACGGAACCGGAGGGCGCGCGCGATGCTCTGCTCGCCGCGCTGGACGACGAGGACTCGCCGGAGGAAGCCGCCCACCTGCTGCTCTGCCTGTCGTCGCTGCGCTCCGGCGCCGACGCGGCACGGACGCGCGCCGCGCTGGCACGACTCACGACGCTCCGCAGCCGCCCCGGCGGCGCGAGTTACCAGGGCTACCTCGACGCGATCGAGCGCCGGCTGCTCGACGCGGCGCCCGCCGAGGCGCGCGAGGCGCTGCGCGACGAGGCGCACGCAGGCAGCGCCGAGCCGGATCACGCGACGACGATCCGCATCGCGCACGATGCGCCGAGGCGCGACCTGCCGCGCACGCTGGCCTTCGTCCGCAATGCGCTCGATGCGCCGGAACGCTCCGCTTCGGAGGGAGCCTTCGTCTTCAGCCAGTCCTGCGCCGCGTGCCATGTGCGCGGCGGGCGCGGGCATGCCGGCGGCCCGGACCTGTCCTCGGTGGGCTCGCGGCTCGGACTGTCCGACCTGCTCACGGCGATCATGGATCCCTCGCGCGACATCTCGGACCAGTACCGCTCCACGCAGGTGTTCACGAAGGACGGGCGCGTCGTGCAGGGACTGCTGCTGCGCGACGACGGAGCGTCGGTGCAGCTGCTCACCTCGACCGGCGAGACGGTCCGCGTGCCCACGGCCGAGATCGACGAACGGCGCCTTTCGCGTGCCTCGGCCATGCCCGAGGGACTCCTGGACGGCTGGTCGCTGCGAGCGATCGCTGACCTGGCCGCCTGCCTGCTGGCGGCCGAGGCAGTCGCGCCGCCCGAGCGATCCGCCTGGGAGCCGCTCTTCACCGAGGGACTCGGCGGTTGGCGAGGCGATGCAGGGATCTGGTCCGCGAGAGGCGGCGTGCTGCTCTGCGAGCCGCTCGCCAACGCGCCGATGGCCAACGCGCCGGTCAACAGCGCGCCGGTCAACAGCGCGCCGGTCGACAGCGCGCCAGTCGACAGCGCGCCAGGCGACGGCGTCCCGGCCGGGACATCGCTGGTCTCGCCCTTCGTCACCGGCGACTTCTGCTTCGAGTGCGAGGTGCTGCTTCACGACGGCAGCGGAGGTATTGCCGTGCGGTGTGCGGAGGCCGCGCCCCATGGTGCGGGTTCCGTGGGCGAGCTCGTCGAGATCGGCGGCGAGTCGTGGGGCTCGCTGAGCGACGAAGGCACCGGCACGCGGGTCGCATCGGACAGCGCGATGTGGCGCCCGGAGCTGGCGCGCGCGAGCTGGAACCACCTGCTCATCGAGGCGCGCGGGGCGCAGCTGCGCGTCGTCCTCAACGGCGTGGAGACGGCCGCTCTCACGGATGCCGCTGCGACTTCTGGCAGCATCGCCTTCCGCCTCGCGGAGGGAGCCGCCCCAGCAGCGTTCCGGCTCGTCGCGCTGCGGAGAGACTGAGGACGCATCGACGCATGCGCTCGCTTCAGGTGCGTGACTGCGGGTCGAGTGCCTCAGCAGATTTTTTTGTCACGCACCCTTGCGCAGCCTTCGTTGTTTACCGCGCGTCACGAATTCGACAGGCACCTCTGGCGGTAGCACCATGACCAATGACCGGCGTCGAACAGACCATCAGAGTGCAATGAACTTGGTGGCAGCCGGCCCATCATGGGTGAGCAAAGCGAAACGGATGCAGCGCGCGGGATCCGCTCTGCTGCGCCGCTCAGGTCTCGGGATGACGCTCATCGCGGCGGTTGCGCTCACCGTCGTCGATCTCAACGCGCAGAATCCGGGCGCTTCGAGTGCGGGCTCGGCAACAACATGGACTTCGATCAATCCGACCTTCAGCGCGCTGTCACTCGCGCAGGGCATTCCGACCGGGTCGCTCGCGTGGACCCTCGGCGGCATGCACGTCACGGCGTCGGACACGGGCGGACAGTCGGCCTATGGATGGCGCCATGACCATCTCCTCACGCCGGATTGGATCCGTGCTGTCGTGGCCAACTACGGCGCGCGGCCGGCCTACTACGAGCACGCGCCGGCGCGGTTCACGAGCTACGTCGTCGGCTGCCGGCCGATCGACTGGTTGCCGGATCTCGAAGCGGGTGCCCTGCCCGATGGTTCCCAGCTGGTCGCCGGCGTGGCCGTGTCGGGCTTCGACCTCGAGCACTTCGCCCTCTCGCCGCTGATCGCGGTCGCGCGCAGCAACGGCTACTCGACGGCGACGCCCGGCTTCTCCGGCGGCCTCCCCTCCAACGAGGTCGCGCGCGCCATGGTGCGCAGCCTCATGGCCGCTCACGCCGGCATGTTGCGCAACGCCAACGGCGCGCTCACGCCCTACGTCGTCAGCGATCGCGCGGCGCGGTACCTCGTGGGCAACGTGGTCGCGGCGCTGAAGGTCGGCAGCATCGACATGGCCGACGCGCAGACCATCGGCGACTACATCTGGTCGCGTCTCCTCCCGCACTGGAGCACGCCGCCGTCGAACGACCCGAGCAAGGGCGGCGAACTGCAGGTCTACAACTCCGTCTGCTGGGCGATGCCGGCGCTCTTCGACCTGGCCGTGATCATGCCGCCCGGGGAATACCAGCAGGCGATCATCGTCGCCCTCAAGGTCCAGTCGCAGAAGCTGGCGCTGCTGCAATCGCTCGTGCCCGGCAAGGCGTGCACGGTGGACAAGGTCGCGACCTGGTACGACCTGACGCCCGCAGGCATCGTGACGGAGTCGTATCTGGGACCGTGGGAGGTGCGTTCGATGCTCATCGCCGGCAAGATGCTGGGCCTCCCCGCATGCACGGCCGAAGGCCTGGCCGAAGCGGCGAAGTGGAAGAACGACCCCGAGCAGAAGACGTGGCTCGTGCTGCCGAACGGAGAGTACATCTACCCGACCGGCCCGTGAGGCGTGAGCGCTCCTTGACAGCCCCCGCGGCGCGGGGCGACAACGTCGGTTCTGCCTCCCCGCGAGAACCGATGTGACCGACTACGGCAAGGACGCGCGCGTCAGCTACTCCGTCTACCTCAAGGTGCCGGAGCTGCTCCGCCTTCAGCACACCCTGGCCAACCCGCCGGCGCACGACGAGCTGCAGTTCATCATCGTGCATCAGGTCTACGAGCTGTGGTTCAAGCTCGTCCTGCATGAACTGGATGCCGTGAAGGCCGCGCTCGATGCCGCCGCCGAGACCGAGGACGACACGCCGCTGCGCACGGCCACGCGCCTGCTGAAGCGCGTGGAGTCCATCTTCAAGGTGCTCGTGCAGCAGATCCACGTGCTGGAGTCGATGCGCCCCGCGGACTTCCTGGACTTCCGCGCGCAGCTCAACCCGGCCAGCGGTTTCCAGTCGGCGCAATTCCGCGAGGTCGAGTGCCTCATGGGCCTCAAGGATGCGGACCTCGTCCGCCGCGTCGAAAGCGACCCGCGCATCGCCGCGCTGCAGGCGCGCTTCGACGGCGACACGATTCCCGACGCGCTCTACCGCCTGCTGCGCGCGCGCGGCTTCACCGTCACGCCGCCGGACGATCACCGCACCGAAGCGCAGAAGAACGCCTCGCTCGACGCGTTGCGTCGCATCTACGAGCAGCCCGACGATCACCCCGCGCTCTACGACCTGTGCGAGGCGCTCGTGGACATCGACGAGCAGCTCGTGCTCTGGCGCCGGCACCACATCATGATGGTCGAGCGGCAGATCGGCGCGAAGCCCGGCACCGGCAAGGGCGTCACCGGAGACCTGGACGGCATCCGCTACCTGCTCACCACGCTCTCGCGTCAGGCCTTGCCCGACCTGTGGGCCGTCCGCACGGTGCTGGAGGCCTGAGATGACCCGGCCCGACGCGCCACGCACGCCTGCGGCATCGGCCGCACCCGCGCTGCCCGCCTTCCCCGAGCGCTTCAACCTCGCGCACTACCTGCTCGAACACAATCTCGAGGCGGGCCGCGCCGAGAAGGTCGCGCTGCGCTGGCGCGACGAGAACCACACCTATGCGGGACTCTCCGCGGCGAGCAACCGGTTGGCACACGCCTTCCGCGAGCTCGGTCTGCGCATGGAGGAACGCGTGCTCATCGCGGTCTCCGACCGGCCGGAGTTCTGCCACGCGTGGTTCGCGACGCTCAAGTGCGGCGCGGTCTTCGCCATGGTGAACACGCAGCTCGTCGAGGAGGACTACGCCTACTACCTGGAGTACACGCGGGCCCGCATCGCCGTCGTGGACGAGAGCCTTGCGCCGATGTTCGCGCGGCTGGCGCGCTCGGCGCGGCACCTGCGCGCCGTGATCGTCGCGGGCGGCGAGACCAGCCGCACGCGGCCGCACGTCGAGGCCGGACAGCACGCGCTGCTCGACCTCGTCGCGCACGCGCCGCACACGCCGGTCATGGAGGACACGCACCTCCACGACATCGCCGGCTGGCTCTTCACCTCCGGCAGCACCGGCAAGCCCAAGGCCGCAGTGCACTTCCACGAGGACTTCGCCTTCAACGTCGAGACCTACGCAAAGCAGGTGCTCGGCATCCGCGAGGACGACGTGACGGCCGGCGTGCCCAAGCTCTTCTTCGGCTATGCGACGGGCACCAACCTCATGTTCCCCTTCGCGGTCGGCGCGAGCACCGCGCTGTTCAGCGAGCGCAGCACTCCGGAGACCATTTTCGACGTCGTCGAGCGCTACCGCCCCACCATCCTCACCTCCGTGCCGACGATGATCGGCAAGATGCTCGCGCTGGAGGCCGAGGGCGGCGCACGCGACCTCTCGAGCGTGCGCCTCGTGCTCTCCGCCGGCGAGAAGCTGCCCGAGGCGCTGCAGAAGCAGTGGCTGGCGCGCTGCGGCGTGGAGATCCTCGACGGCATCGGGAGCGCGGAGCTCTTCCACATCCACATCAGCAACCGGCCCGGCGCGGTGCGCGTCGGCAGCCTCGGGCAGGCGGTGCCCGGCTACGAGTGTTCCGTCGTGGATCCGGACGGCAGGCCGGTGCCCGCGGGCCAGGTCGGGCGGCTGCAGGTGCGCGGCGAGTCCTCCGCGCTCTGCTACTGGCAGGCGCACGAGAAATCCAAGGAGACCTTCGCCGGTGACCTCGTCGTCACGGGCGACATGTTCCGCGTGGACGCGGACGGCTACTTCTTCTACGAGGGCCGCGCCGACGAGCTGCTCAAGGTGGGCGGCGTGTGGTGCGCGCCGCACGAGATCGAGGGCTGCCTGCTGGAGCACGAGGCCGTGGCCGAGGCCGCCGTCGTCGGCTGGCGCGACAAGGACGATCTCGTGAAGCCCAAGGCCTTCGTCGTGCTGCGCCCCGGCCACGCGCCGAAGGACGTCGCCGCGACGCACGCGCTCTCCCACGCGCTTCAGGAATGGGTCAAGAGCAGGCTCGCCGTCTACAAATACCCGCGCTGGATCGAGTTCCTCGACGAGCTGCCGAAGAGCGATCGCGGCAAGGTGGATCGCAAGACCCTCAAGGCGCGGCAGGACGCGTGACCGACTTCGCCAAGCTCTCCTACACCGACGTCGCGGCGCTGCTCGCGCGGCCGGGCGGCTGTGCGGCGATCCTCCCGGTGGGTTCCACGGAGGCGCACGGCCCGCACCTGCCGCTGGACACCGATGTCACCATCGCGCTGGGCATGGCGACGCGCGCGGCGGAGAGGTTGCGTGCGGAGGGACGTGCCTGCGTGGTGCTGCCTCCCGTGACGTACTCCGTGACGGATTACGCGGCGCCGTTTCCGGGCACGCTCTCGGTGCGCCGCGACACCGCCATTGCACTGGTGCGCGACGTGCTCGTCGGCGTCGTGCGCGCCGGCTTCGCGCCGGTGGCCCTCGCGAACGGGCACCTCGAGCCGGCGCACATCGCGAGCTTGAAGCTTGCGTGTGAGGCCGTCACCACCGAGACCGGCGCGGTCATCGCGTTTCCGGACGTCACGCGGCGCCGCAGCGCGGAGCGCCTGACCGATGAGTTCCGCAGCGGCGCCTGCCACGCGGGCCGCTACGAAGGCTCGCTCGTGCTGGCCGACGATCCGGACGCGGTGAAGTCAGACGTCGCCGCCTCGCTGCCGCCGGTGACGATCAGCCTCGTCGAGGCGATCGCGGCCGGACGCGACGACTTCCTGAAGGCCGGCGGCACGCGTGCGTACTTCGGCAGCCCCGCGGAGGCCACGGCCGCCGAGGGGCACGCCACGTATGCCGTGCTGGCCGCGCTCCTCGTCGAAGCCCTCGACGCCGCGCAAGGCTGAACCGCCGAGGCGTTTCGTCTCACGGAAGCTGTGCGCGCAGGGCGTTGCTCAGTGCTGCGCCGCACGTCGGTCTCCGCGATGCCCGGAGGCCTCGACGGGATCGTCTCCGCGAGCCCCCGTCTGGAGCGTCAGTCCACCTTGAGGCTGCCGATGGCCACGCTGTTGTGCTGCGTGAGATCGCCGGTGCCGCTGCTGAAGCGCACGTCCTCGTACTTGCCGCCGTCCAGCACGAGGTCGCCCGTGCCGCTCTCGCACTTCAGGACGCCGGCCTCGCAGCCTGTCATCGACGTGTCGCCGGTGCCGGCATCCAGCGTGATCCTGGTCGCATGGCAGCGCGCCAGGCTGACGTCGCCGGTGCCGATCTCGATGCCCACCAGGGTGGCGGTGAGATCCTCGATGACGACGTCTCCCGTGCCGCTGTGGGCGTTCACGGTGCCGGCCACGATGCGCTGGACGTGCGAGTCGCCCGTGCCGCCGTCGAGCATGATCGGTCCCGCCGTGCAGTCGTGCAGTGTCATCGTGCCTGTGCCGTCGGACATGGAGAGGGCGGCCTCGCCGGCAAGCGCCGAGACCTCGATCTCACCGGTGCCGCTCCGCACGTTGAGCGCGGTGCCTTCCGGTACCGTGCCCTCGATGGCATTGATGAACACCTTGCCGCCGCCCTGGCTTCGGGCAACCAGCCGGCCGTGTTCGAGGACTGCCGTGCCGTCGCCCTCGATCTCGCTGTAGAGCCGGGCCCTCAGCGTGACGGTCGAGCCAGGGACGCCGCTCACGCGGATCGCATCCGATGCCGTGCCGAGCTCCAGCGTCTCCGTGCCCGCATACTCGGCCGACATGTCGACCCAGCGATTGAACGGCAGCCGCGTTCCATCCACGGTCAGGACGCCGTCGTGCCCGGACACGCTGTGCCCGAAGATCTCCGAGGAGTCGTCCGACCAGTTGCCGAGGTGCAGGACGCAGCCGCTGCCGGCGAGAAGGCTGCCGAGGACGACGAGGGACGACAGGCGCGAAAGCGGCGTGGTGAGACGCATCAGCGTGACTCCGTGAGAGATGCCTTGAATTCCAGCCCGCGGAGCCCGTCCGTGGTGTCGCGCAGTCCAACCGCGCGTGTGGGAGCTCATTGGGAAACGAGTGTGGCGCATTTCGCGCGCTGCGGGTAGAGCCTGCACCGGCCGATGGTGGTCAACGCAGCTGTGCCGCATCGACACGTGCCGCCGACCAGCGCTTCGGCAGCCTCGACGGGCAGGCGGGATCCATCAGACCCTCCCTGCGCCGCGCCGGGCCATGCTCAGATCACCGAGTCGTCCGGCACGATGCCTGCTTTGGGGATGATCACGATGCCGTCGCGGATGAAGTGGTTGCTGGCGTCGTGGTGCTGCAAGCCGCGCTCGTTGACGATGCGCACGTTGCGGCCGATGCGGGCGTCCTTGTCCAGGATGGCGCGGCGCACGATGCTGTTCTCGCCGATGCCCAGCGGCGGCACTTGGCGCGCGAAGCTGGCCGCGCGGTCGGTTTCCGTCTCGTAGCGGTCGTTGCCCATGACCAGGGCTCCGTCGAGCACGACGCCATCCTCGATGCGCGAGCGGATGCCCACCACGGAGCCCGTGATCTTCGCGCGACCGATGATGCTGCCCTCGGCGATGAGCGACTCCACCACATCCGCATGCTCCATGCGCGTCGGCGAGAGGTAGCGCGGCCGCGTGTAGAGCGGGAAGTCCGGGTCATACAGCGCGAATTGCCGCTCGCGGGCCAGCGCGATGTTCGCGCGGTAGAACGCGGCGATGGTGCCGATGTCCTCCCAGTAGCCGTGGAAGAAGTGCGACACGACGCGGTAGTTGCGCAGCGCCTCCGGGATGAGTTCCTTGCCGAAGTCGTGCTGGTCCGGATGCGCGGAGAGCAGTTCGTCGAGGACGTGCGGCGTGAAGACGTAGATGCCCATCGAGGCGAGGAAGGGCGCGCCCGGCGCGGGCCCGCCGCCCACCGGCGCCATCGGATCCACGCGCATGAGCTGCAGGGCATCGCCCTTGGGCTTCTCCGAGAAGCGCGTCACGAGACCCGCGCCGTCCACGTGCAGCAGCCCGAAGGAGGAGGCGGCCTCCTCGGCCTGAGGGCAGGCCGCGATGGTGATGTCCGCGTGGCTCTCGTCGTGCCGCCGCAGGAAAGGACCGTAATTCATGCGGTAGAGGTGGTCGCCCGCGAGGATGAGCACCAGCCGCGTGCGGCGGTCCGTCACGTGGCGCAGCGAGCGGCGCACCGCGTCGGCCGTGCCCTGGAACCAGTCGCCGCGCTCGGGCGTCTGCTCGGCGGAGATGACCTCGACGCCGTCGTTGGTGAGGTTGCCGAAGTTGTAGGTGCGCGTGATGTGCCGGTTCAGCGACGCCGAGTTGAACTGCGTGAGCACGAACATCCGCGTGATGCCCGAGTTGATGCAGTTGGACAGCGGGATGTCGATGAGCCGCACGCGTCCCGCCACCGGCACCGCGGGTTTGGCCCGATCTCGCGTGAGGGGAAAGAGCCGCTGTCCCTGTCCGCCGCCGAGAATGATCGCCGCCACGTCCTTCATGGCGGCCAGTCTAACCGACGACGCGCGCGTCGAACCTCGTGATCACGCCGCGAGCGCTGGTTTTGCGGCGTGCGCGCGGCGCCACTCGCACCGCCCTCGCCACTCGCACCGCCCGCGCCACTCACACCGCCCGCGCCACTCACACCGCCCGCGTCGGCGGCGCACGACTACGGCGCCCATTCCGCGATGAAGACATTGGTCTCGTGCGGGACGGAGCCGTTGCGATTGCTGGAGAAGGCCAGCCAGCGGCCGTCGCGGGAGAACATCGGGAACGAAGCGAACGAGCCGGGGTCGTGCGTGATCTGCTCGAGGTGGCCGCCGTCGACGTCGATCTTCCAGATCTCGAAGGCGCGGCCCTGCGGGTCGGCCATGTTGCTCGCGAAGAGGATCGAGCGGCCGTCCGGGGTGAAGTACGGCGCGAAGTTGGCCTTGCCATTGGCGGTGAGCTGGCGCACGTTGCTGCCGTCGGCATCAGCGATGTAGAGCTCCATCACGGAAGGCTTGACGAGGCCCTTCGCCAGCAGCCCCGTGTATTCGGCCAGCGCTTCGGGGCTCGTCGGCCGGCTCGCGCGCCACACCATGCGCTTGCCATCGGGACTGAAGAAGGCGCCGCCGTCGTAGCCGACCTCGTGCGTGAGCTGGCGCAGGTCGCCGCCCTCGGCATTCATGCTCCAGAGCTCGATGTCGCCGCTGCGCGTGGACGTGAACACGATGCGCCCGTCGGCCGCCACGGTGGCCTCGGCGTCGTAGCCCGGCGAATGCGTGATGTTGCGCCGCTCGCTGCCGTCGCGCTTCGCGGTGAAGACGTCGTACTCGTACAGCGGCCACACGTAGCCCTGACTGCGGTCGGGCTCCGGCGGGCAATCCGGCGAGTCCTCCACCGTGGACGCGAAGAGGATGCGCTCGTCGCCCGGCAGGAAGTAGGCGCAGGTGTTGCGACCCGAGTCCGTGACCTGCCGCAACCAGCCCGACTCGACATCCGCGATGAAGATCTGGTCGCAGGCCGGCGAGGGCGGATCGGTGATCTGAAGAATGAGCGCGTCGTCGTTCCAGGACCAGTAGGCCTCGGCGTTCTGCCCGCCGAAAGTCATCTGGCGCACGCTCTTGAAGTGCGTCTCGCCGGGCAGCACGAGGTCGGCGCGCGGCGCGCGCTGTTCGGCTGTCGGCGGCTGCCGCACGGCGGCGACGCCCGGGGCGGTCACGTCACCGGCCGTCGCACCGCAACCCGCGAGGATCAGCAGCGCCGCGCAGGCGGCGCGCTTCAAGACACCTTCTCCCAGGAGCGGAAGTGGCGTCCCGAGTAGTAGGTGTGCGCCTGCCAGTTCACGTCGAGACCAGGCTGAGTCGTCACGACGACATCAGCCTTCACGGCCATCTTGCACGAGAGCACGAGGCCGTGGCGCGCGTGCTTCTCGAAGCCTGCCATGCGTCGGCGCGCCGCGCCGAGGCCCAGCTTGCCGAACAATCCGTGCGGCTCGACGAAGGCGAGACTCTCGCGCGGGTCCACCTGCACGGCGCAGGTGCCGCAGAAGCCTTTCCCGTTGCAGGACAGCTTGCCACCCCCGATGGGGTAGACGTCGATGCCGCGGTCGAGGCAGACCTGCCGGAGATTGGCGCCGTCGGGCACGGTCGCCGTGATGTTTTCCTTGCGGAAGTGAACGCGGTGGAGCATGGGCGGGAAGGTTAGCGGGGCTGCCCCGGGCGATCAACGGAGCCGGAGTCGCCGGGTGCACCGCGCGCGCCGTCGATGGTCGCGCCGCCCGAGGTTCCCGCCGCCGTCCCCGCCGTGCGCGTGAAGCGGAGCTGCGCGCGCTCGGCCTCGTCGATACGTGCGCAGAAGGCCGCGAAAATCGGGTATTCCTCGGCCGGGATCGAGAACGCCGGCATGAGCAGCTGACGCCGGATGGACAGGCCCCTGGCCCCGTCGCGCTCGAACGACAGCTCGTAGGCGCCGCCGTGGAACTCCGCGCGATGGCTGGCCGGCAACTCGCCGAAGTCCAGGCCGTCGTCGAGTTCGAGGTGCACCGTGGAGAGATCGACCAGCGGATTGTCGAGGAAGTACGGCAGCTTGCGGACGCCCTCGCCGCCCGTGAGATCCGCAGCCATGTTCAGCGTGGGAATCGGCAGCTTGAGGACCAGGCCGCTGCCGTCGTCGTCCAGGAAGCTCGCGACGCGCCCCTCCGCCGTGATGGCGAGCGGCACATCGCTCTCGTCGAGCCCGATGAGCTTGTAGCTGGAGATGTCGAGTCCAGGCACGATCACGGCGGCCGACTGATTGAGCGCGAGCTTGTGCATGGCGGCCGGGATGTCGCGCACCTGCTCCTTGAACAGGTAGCCGTAGCCGGCCTTGAGGTCCACGCGGCCCGAGGCCGTGGCCGAGCCGTCGGCGGCGACCTTGAAGGCAAGGTCAAGCGCGACGCTCGGCCGGTCCTGGAGCGGCGCGTCGGGCAGCGCGAACTCGCGGAGCTCCGGCAGCGCGAGCGCATGAGCGCGCGGGGCGTTGCCGATCAGCGTCCCGTAAGGCATCGCCTTGAGATCCATGTCACACCACGCGGGCGGGCCATCGCGCGGCTCCACGAGCACGAGCAGCTTGCGCGAGTACCAGCCCGACTCGAGGAAGGGCGGGTCGGGTTCGCCGTCGCTCTCGGGCGAGACATTGCGCGTCCACACGATTTCATGCGGAATGCCTGCCGCGGACAGCAGCGCGGCATAGAGCCAGGCGCCGTTGCCCTCGCGCGACAGCAGGCCTTCCGTGGCCGACTGGTAGCCACGCTGGTCCAGCGTCTCGTTCACGAAGGCGTGCAGCGCGCGCGCGCGGGCCTCGTCGCCCGTGATGTCCTTGACCACCTCGTCCGCGGCGGCGGAGATTTCCGGTGTCACGCGCGTGGGGTCCAGCACGGTCGCCGCCAGCGCGTGCTGCAGCGAGGCCGGGTTGGCATCCATGCCGAACTCGACCCACGGCAGATACCAGGTCGGCGGCGGCGCGCCGGGCTCGTTCAGCACGCGCGGCTGATCGCTCGCCTCGAAGACGTGCACCACCGCGTCGCCCGTGTCCTGCTCGGAATGGCTGATGTCGCCGTTGCGCTGCACGAGTCGCAGGCCGAGATCCTTCGGCACGGAGACCACGTAGCGGCTGAGATGGAAGGGCTGGTCGTTGGATGCGAAAGTCCATTCGCCGGGGCGCACGATGCGATTGCCCGGCGGGCCGCTCATGCTCCTGCTCTCCGTGGCCACGAAGTCGCCCGGCTTGAGCGACGGCATCACGTACTGGCCGTTCACCTGCACGGGTTCGAAGACCGTGCCGTCGGCCTTGATCGTGGCCACGCGCAGCACGTCCCCGCGCAGGCGCATCTCGCCCAGCGTCTCGCAGCCCTGCAGGTCCCGCGCCTGCCAGAGATCCTGCGTGAGCGTTTCCATGCCGCCGTCGGGGAATACCCTCACGATGCCGTGATCCAGCACCTTGACCACGGAGTCCTTGCTGCCCGTGTCGCGCCACGCGGCGCGGATGGCGTCCACGTCCAGCCGCTGGCTTGCGAAGAAGGCCTCCGTCGGCTCACTGCCCGTGCGTGCGAAGAGCCGTTCGCGCGCCGCCTTGTCCGACGGCTCCCGCGCGATGGCCTCGTTCAGGAAGGCGACCTCGCCCTCCGCGTCGCCACGGTGCAGGGCGACATCCGCGCGCAACATGACCGCCGCCGTCGAGCGGGGAAAGCGCGCCTGCTGCCGCGCGAGAATCGTGTCGGCCTCGTCCCAGCGCTGAAGGTCGATGAGGTAGCGCGCCAGGGCCAACTCGAGGCCGGGGCTGTCGTCTCGGGCGATGGCCTCCGCGTAGAGCGCAAGCGCCGTGTCCACGTCGCCGAGCCCGGCCCGGGTCCGAGCAGCGGATTGCAGCAGCCGGCCGGTGGCCCCGCCACGCCGCATGCTCTGCAGCGACAGCTCCGCCGCCTGGCGCCGGCGTCCGTGCTGGCTCTCGAAGCGCGCCTGGCGCTCGATCACGGCAGGATTCGATGGCTGGCGATCGACGGCCGCGCGGAGGGCGCTCTCCGCACGCGCATCCATGTCCAGCTTGTTGCACGCGTCCTGAAGCGCGAACAGGCTCGCGACCTGGCGCGGGTGACTCTCCGTGAGCGCCACCAGCGAGTCCATCGCCTCTTCCTCCTGGTCCTCGTCCGCGAGCAGCCCCGCGAGATACAGGCCCATGGCGAGGTGATCGGGCTGGCTGGCGACGACCTGGCTGGCCAGTTCGCGCGCCCGGTTCTTCTGCCACGTGTCGGGCAGATAGTCCGCCGCGAGCGTGAAGCGCGAGAGGTGCGCCAGCAGCGAAGGCCGCGCCGGCGCGGCCTCCACGGCGGCGCGCACGTGAGCGAGCCCGGAGGCCTGCCTGCCATCGAGGAACTGCAGCATGCCGAGCAGCATCTCCGAGTCGGCGCCGCGGTCGTTCAGCGCGACGAGAAAGGCCTCGCTGTCCTGCGGAGCGTCCGTCGGCAGCGCGCCCGTCACGACGGCGCCGAGCGGGCTGTCGTCGGGACCGACGGACACCAGCCCCGGAAAGGGATTCCCGTCCGGCGCGAGCACACGCAGCGCGAGCGCCGTGCGCGCATCGAGGCTGAGCTGCACCACGACGCGATTGCGGCCGGCGCGCAGCAGCACCGGCAGCAGCTGGCGCGGGGAGCTTTCCGTGCCGACGAGTTCCACGACCTGCGCGGCGCCGTCGTTGACCGACACGGCATAACCGGGCGACGGGCGCGAGCGATTGCCGCCGGCCCCGCCGAAAAGCGCCGCGTCGGGCATGCTGCGCGGCAGCTCGATCTCGAGCCACGCCGGGCCGCCCTGCGGCGCATCGAATGCCGCGGCGACGAGCGCCCAGCCCTTCGACGGATCCACCACGTTGTCGGGCAGCACGCACTCGCGCAGCGGCGAGCGCGGCAGCGGCTGCCAGCGCAACTCGCCGTCGGCGCCTGCGTGCGCGGTCGCGAAGCCTGGCGCGGTCAGCGCGGCAAGGGGCGTGCGGAATGCCAGCGCGTCATCGAAGGGCGGCAGCGGACCCAGCACCGCAAAGCGCGACAACTGGTCCGCGTGCCGGTCCGTGCCGAGCTCCGACACCGGCGCACGGCGCGCCGCGAGATTTCCCTGCATGCGCCGGAGCTGGTGCGCCGCGGCGGGCTGCATCCCGTCCGGGTCGAGCCCCGCCACCACGTCGGCCAGCGCCTGCGCGTCGCCGACGTCATCCACCTGGAGGCGCGACAGGAGCAGCAGCGTGGCTTCGGCGAGCGGATGATCCGGTTCCTCGCCGAGCAGGTCGATCCACGAGCGCACGACGGTGTCGCGGTCTCCCGTGCCGGCGAGCGGGTGGTCCACGAGCAGCTTGGCCCACGTCTCGACGTCCACGTCCTGCGCCCGTGGCGCGGGAGCGAGGAACGCCAGCGCCGCGACCGGCGCGAGGAGCGCGAGGCCGCCGCCCAGCGACGAGAGGAGGCGCGAGGCCGCGGAGCGCCTTCCGGCCGTGTTCGGCATCGTCCTCACCGGTTTGCCTCCGCCGGCGCGGAGACCGCGATGGTGCGCGCCTCCGCGAGCTGCACGTCGCGCAGCGCGTTGCGGAAGGCCGCATAGTCCTTGACCTCGATGCGCCGCTGAAGCAGCTCGAAGTGCCGCTGCACGACGACGGCGCCGTCCACCTCGCGCGCGGTGAGCGAGTAGCTCAGCAGGCCGGGCGCCTCGACGCTCACGTCGCGCGGGAGCCTGGAGACGGTCACGCCCTCGGGCAGTTTCCACGTGACCGTGGTGTCCTGCGCGTAGGGCCGGTCCATGACCAGGTCGAAGCTGCGCTCGGCCTCGGGCTCCGCGGCAACGCGCTGCAGTCCGAGGTCGTCGAAGCCCAGCCGCAGGCTGCGGCCGCCGGCCTCCGGCGTCCACAGATTCTGCGCGGAGAACTCCGCGGAGAGCTTCGCGGGCACGCGGATGTCGTCGAGGTCCGACGTGTCCACCTTGGTGATGGTCACTTCACCGAAGCTGCCACGCAGTTCGCGCGAGAGGTTCTTCTCGATGTCGCCCTTCTCGCCGCCGTAGCGGTAGCGCAGGTTCACTCCGTACGAGCCGTTGCTGTCGTCTTCCATGCTGACCGTGCCGCCGCCCTGCGCGTCGAGGGTCACCACGTAGGTGCGGTGCATCGTGTTCTGCGCCGGTGCGGCGTAGGGGATGTCATGGACCTCGCCGCCCTGCGGCGTGACGTGCAGCACGCGCGCGCCCTGGTCGTCGGTGCGCAGGTAGTCCACCGGGTTGCGGTCGGCGGTCGCATCGAGGTAGTAGCCGGGCCGGTCGGCCGTGGCCGGAAGGTAGGCGATGCAGTGATTGAAGAGCCCCACCATCGCGGAGTCGAGCGGCTCGTCGGCGCGGTTGTACTCGGCGTTGATGAGCACCGGGTCGGCCTTCACGCCGATCTCCGCGAGCATCGTCTTCATGAGGATGCTCTTGTCCTTGCAGTCGCCGAAACGGCGCTCGAAGATCGTCGCGGCGGAGAAGGGCTCGTAGCCGTGCGTGCCGAAGGGCCAGGCGTTGTAGCGGATCTCCTGGCCGCAGAAGCGCGCGATCGCCGTGACCTTCTCCTGTTCCGTCGTCAGACCTTCGGTCAGCTCGGCCACCTTGGCCTTCATCGCCGGCGACGACACGAACTCCTTCTCGATGAACGCATACCACCACGTCGCGAAGGCGTTCCAGTCCTTGAAGGTGGTGAGGTCCACCACCGGCGCGATCTCCTTGCGTGCCGGCATGCCGCCCTGCATTGCCGGGCGCTGCAGGTCGCGCGCCACCCACGACAGCACCTGCATGCCGTCGGCTCCGACCGTCTGGCTGCGCTCCATGCCCTCGGTGCGCCGCTCGGTGACGTGGATCGGCAAGTCCTTCGGGGAGAGCACGACGAGTTCGGCGCGGCGCGTCGGCACGAAGCCGTCGAAGATGTCCGGGTAGAACTCGTGTCGCGTGCCGAAGTACTCGCCGAAGACGCCCGGAGTGCTCTGGTCGACGCGGTACTCGACGTCCACGAGGTCGCCGGGCTTCAGCGCCGGCAGGTCATAGTTCTTCCAGCCGCCGCGCGGCGCCGGCGCGCGCTCGATGCTGCCGTCCGCGTGGATCACGCGCACGTTGAAGACCTGCATCTGGCTGTCGTCCGGCGCCGGGATGTACCAGCTGTCGAGCTGCTTCACGCCGCCCTGGTTGAGCGCGCGCATGACGATGTGCTCGTAGCGGTGCTCGGTGCCGTCGGGATGCACCCGCCACACGGTCGTGTGATCGAGCACCTCCACCGGATCGTTGGCGTCGCTGGGCGGCATGGGCGTGGCGGCCAGGGCCACCGCATCGCGGCGATACGGCGTCTCGAAGCGATCGGCGTCCTCGCCCGACAGCAGCAGCTGGCGATGGCGCCGCGCCTTGGTATTGCCCGGATCGAGGCGCACGACCTCTCCCAGTGTCTTCTGCGCGGCCTCGATGTCGCCGCCACGCTCGAACATGCGCGCGCTGGCGATCAGCGCCGGCGTGCTCTCGGGGCAGACTGTCAGCGCGCGGTCCACGAGCACGCGGGCCTCGTCGGTCTGGCCGGCGTACTCGAGGCGCTCGGCCGTCTCCAGCATGCGTTGCACGGCGCAGGGTGCGGCGGCAAGGGCGCGCTGCGTGAGCAGCAGCGCCGTGCCGGGCTCGCCGCGATCGATGAGCACGTCCGTGATGCTGTCGAGCACCGGGCCCGTGAAGGCGTGGCGCTCGAAGGCCGCGGACAACTCGGACAGCGCCTCGTCGGTGCGGCCGAGCTCCTGCAGGCGCCCGGCGCGGGAGACGAGCCCTTCGATGCGCACGCTGCCCTCGGGGCTCTGCTCGGCGCGCTCGCGCAGCGCATCGGCCTCGGCATCGCGGTCGCGGCTCTGCAGGTAGCGGGCGCGCAACTCCAGCGCACGCCAGCTCTCGGGCGCGGCGGCCAGCGCCCGGGCGGTCAGGTCGTCGGCACGCTCGGGAAGCGGATTGAGTGCCATCGAGAACTCGGCCAGGTCGAGCAGCGCGGCGACATGCGTCGGCTGCAGCGCGAGAGTCGCCTGCAGCGCCGAGAGCCGCGGGTTGACCTGCATCTCCTCGGCCGACGCGCCTTCGGGGTCGTTGGCGCGCGCGAGCAGATACTGACCGGAGGGATCGGACGGGTCGAGGGCCACGGCGCGCTCGGCCGCGACGCGCGCACTGCGGTCCGCCTTGTCGTCCGGGTGAACGATGAGGTGGTAGAGCGCGAGCAGCCGGGCGGCCGCCGCGTCGTCCGTGGCTGCCGCGAGTACCTCGCGAGCCTGCGGCTGCAGCACGCCCGTCGCCGCCACGAAGGGCAGCGAGGGAGTCGCGACGAGCGCGCCGTCGGCGACGAGGTCTGTCACCGGGAGGCCGTCGAGGCCCGTGAGGCGCGCCTCCACCGTCCATGGCCCATCCTCGACGCAGGCCTTGATGAGCAGCTGGTTGACGCCCGGTTGCAGGGCCAGCACCACGCGATCCTGATCGGGAAAGTGCGGACGCTCGACCTTGCGCGCCAGCACGGCGGTGCCGTTCAGGAAGACCTTCAACGCGCAGGAGCTGCCGAGGCAAAGCACGACCTCTCGCGGCGCCTGAACCGAGAGCGTGGTGGCCAGGTATGCCACGACTTGCGCGGCGGGACGCAGCATCTCGTGCAACGGCACGCTCACCTGCGCCTTGCCGGCGCCGGGATTGCTGCGCCAGTGAACGTCGCGCTCCTTGCCGGCCACCGCCTCGTTCAGGTCGATCGTCGTCTCGGGCGCGTAGGCCACATCGAAGCCCGAGCCGCGTTCGTTGTCGAAGGGGCCGATGATGCGGAAGTCGGTCAGGTAGCCGAGGCGGGCGAAACTGGCGGCCGCCTCCTCCGGACGGCCTGTGTGGCGCAGGCCTGCGGCGGACAGCAGGTGCAGCAGGAAGGCCACCTGCGGCGGGGCCTCGCCGAGGCGCGGCAGGATCGGGCCGAGCGCGTCGGTCACCTCGGGCCAGGCATCCAGCTCTCCGGCGAGCGTCACCAGCTGCAGCGCGGCGAGTTCGGCCTCGGCAGCCTGCCGCGGGTCGGCGTTCCGTGCGGGGAGCGTGTCCGCCAGCCGGGCCGCCAGCAGGTGAAAGGCCTCAAGCGGCTGACCGCCATCGGCGAGGCGCTGCGCCTGCGCCGGCAGCGAGCCGTCCGGCCCGGCGACACGCAGCGCGACAGGCGCGGGGGCGGGCGCTGCCGCGAGAGGCGGCGCAGCGGGGGCCGACCCGGTGATCGACGCAAGGAGCAGGGTGCAGGTCAGCAGCATCAGGGTCATCTCCGCAGCGAGGAATCCCGGGGCACGTGAGCGCGCAGGCCGCGCTTCACGCCACTGAACGGCCCGCAACCCGTGGATGCGAGACCTCGGCATGCGAGGTGCGCGGCGGGTCGCGGGAACGGGACAGGGTAGCTGTCGGCGCGCAGCGGCGCGCCCCCGTCGTGGCGTGCCCGAGAAGCGTCACAGCACCCGGGTCGCGGCAGAGGCGCTGCAGCGGCGCTGCAGGGTCGAG
This sequence comes from Planctomycetota bacterium, assembly GCA_038212275.1. Lineage (GTDB taxonomy): Bacteria > Planctomycetota > B15-G4 > B15-G4 > B15-G4 > JBBQUR01. The sequence continues at coordinate 19,857 of JBBQUR010000003.1, read as the reverse complement.
GTCTCAGCCTCGGCGCGCGGAATGCGGGCTGTGGTGGGCGATGAAGGATTCGAACCTTCGACCCCCTGCATGTAAAGCAGGTGCTCTAACCAGCTGAGCCAATCGCCCCCGCATGAAGATGCAGCATGTCCTGCCGGCTGGCCACGCGGTACCCCCCTGCCGGCCGGGGTCTGCCTCGGCCAGCAGGCCGGGCACACAAGTGTCTTGTATCAAGCGGGTTGTAGCCAACCCAGCACGTTGACCCCTTGAGTGCGGCCCGGTACGGTGTCGCGCCCATTTCCTGCCGGAATCGGGTTTCAGCGGCAGCCTCAAGGCAGGTCGTCCGCGCACTCGATACACGGGCTCTCACCACCGAGCCCCTGTCCCGCTCCTCTCCCACCCACTCCCCCTGCACCTTCTTCTTCAAGGATCGACACCATGCGCATCGCAGTCATCGGCACCGGTTACGTGGGCCTCGTGGCCGGCACCTGCTTCGCCGAAAGCGGCAATCACGTGATCTGCGTCGACATCGACAAGCGCAAGGTGGACAACCTCAAGAACGGCATCATCCCGATCTACGAGCCGGGCCTCGAGGAGATGGTCAAGCACAACGTGAAGGAGGAGCGCCTCTCCTTCACCACGGACACGGCTCAGGCCGTGCGGGACAGCGACGTGGTGTTCATCGCCGTCGGCACGCCCCCGGGCGAGGACGGCAGCGCGGACCTGAAGTACGTGCTGGGCGTCGCGAAGGAGATCGGCAAGGCGGCCAACGGCCCCAAGATCATCGTGGACAAGTCCACGGTGCCGGTCGGCACGGCCAAGCGCGTGAAGGCCGCGGCCACGGCCGAGACCAGCCACCCGATCTCCGTCGTGAGCAACCCGGAGTTCCTGAAGGAAGGCGCCGCGATCGACGACTTCATGAAGCCTGACCGCGTCGTCATCGGCACGGACAACGAGCAGGCGCAGGAGGTCATGACCCGCCTCTATGAGCCCTTCGTCCACGACAACGTGAACAAGATCATCCACATGGACATCGCGTCCGCGGAGCTGACCAAGTATGCGGCCAACGCGATGCTCGCGACGCGCATCTCCTTCATGAACGAGATCGCCAACATCTGCGAGCGCGTCGGCGCGGACGTCAGCAAGGTGCGCACGGGCATCGGCAGCGACAGCCGCATCGGCTACCCCTTCCTCTACGCGGGCTGCGGCTACGGCGGTTCCTGCTTCCCGAAGGACGTGTCGGCCATCGTCCAGACGGCTGCGCAGCACGGCTACGACTTCCAGATCCTGCAGGCCGTCGAGGCCGTCAATGCCAAGCAGAAGTTCGTGCTCTTCGAGAAGGTGCGCACGCATTTCAAGAACGACCTCGCCGGCAAGACCTTCGCGGTGTGGGGCCTGGCCTTCAAGCCGCGCACGGACGACATGCGCGAGGCGCCCGCCATCTACATCATCGACAGCCTGCTGAACGCCGGAGCCAAGGTGCGCGTGAGCGACCCCGAGGCCATGAAGGAAGCCAGCAAGCATTTCGGCGAAAGGGTCAGTTACTGCCCGCACCCCTACGATGCGCTGGAAGGCGCCGACGCGCTGTTGCTCGTCACGGAGTGGAGCGAGTTCCGCAACCCCGACTTCGCGCTCATGAAGGAGCGCCTCAAGCAGGCGGTGATCTTCGACGGCCGCAACATCTTCCCGAAGGCCGAGCTCGCGCGGCTCGGCTTCACCTACTACCCGATCGGGTCGCAGGCCGCCGCCGTCGTCTGATGGCCGCGGCGCCGAGGCCGCGTGCGCTATCCTGCGGCGCATGCTGGTCCTGTTCCTGAGCGACTTCCACGGCCACATGCCCGACGTGTCGGCCTGGTCGCCGGACCTCATCGTCGCAGGCGGCGACTACTGCGAGGTCGACGAGATCCGGCAGCTCAAGTTCGCGGCGCTCTCGCAGGGCCGCAAGGCCATCGACTGGCCGCTGCTCGTCAGCCCCGCCCACGCCGAGGAGCTGATGGACCGCGCTCTCGCGGAGGGCTCGGCCGTCGTCTCCGCGCTGGCGGCAACGGGCGTGCCGGTGCTGGCCATTCCCGGCAACTCGGACCGCGTGACCCTGGGCGCTCCCGCCGAGATGGTGGCGGCGCACCTGCCGCGCCCCGACCGCCCCGCGGTGCCCGGCCACGTCGCGAACATCGAGACGCGCGCCGTGGACCGCGACGAGGTCGCCCCAGCGGGCCTGGGTGGCTGGGCCTTTGCGGGCCTCGGCGGCTGGTCGGGCCCGCCCGATGACGTGCGCCTGCAACGCGAAGTCGGTGCGCTGGTCAGCCAGGCCACGCCGCTCCGCAAGCCCCTCGCGCTGGTCAGTCACAACGTCCCGTTCCGCAGCGAGCTGGATGGCGTGAGCAACCCCGAGCTGCCGGCCTTCGCGCAAGGGCAGATGGTCGGCTCGCACCGCTGCGTAGCTGCCCTGGCCGCTCTCTCGCCACGGTTGTGCTTCACCGGACACCTGCACGAGAACTACGGCCGCATGCAGCGCATCGGCGATACGCTCTGCCTCTGCGGTGCCGGCGCCTATCGCGGCGACGGCGTGCTCATCACGCTGTATCCGGACGGCACGTTCGACGAGCCTCGTTTCGTGAGCAATCCGCTTGGCGCGCCGCGTGTCCTGCGCTGAAGCCGGCGCGCGCCGGCCCCACCGGGGGAGCCATAAAAGTGGGGTGCCCCCACGCTCTCTCCTCGCGTGAGGGCACCCCATGGTGTCCGGCTCTGGTTCTCTCCCAAGCACCAGCGCCAACCACCTGACACCATCGGCGCCAACTAGTAACCGGTGAGCTGTTCGGTAACCCGCATCGCCGCCAGCGCCTTGCTGACCGACTCGGCCCGCTTGCCCCCCTCCGCCAGGATGGGCTCCATGGCCTTCTGGAGTTGCTCGACCGTTTGACGCGCCCCGGCCTCGTCCCCGGCCTCAAGCTGTTCGAGCGCCACCAGGTCGGTGTTGCGCACGGCCTCCGCCGGATACTCAGGGAAGAGCTCGCGGAAACCGAGCAGCGTCGCCATGCCTCGCTCGCGCTGCTCGGACTGCAGTTCCAGCTTTCCCTGCCACGTGACCGCATGCGCGGCCGTCCGCTTCTCGCCGGGGAAGCGCTCCCGCACAGCCGCGTAGAGCGTCAACGCGCCCTCGACATCGTGCGCGCGCCGCTTGAGGTGTGCAGCCTCCAGCAATCCGCGCGCGGCAAACTCCTCGGCTCCCGCCGTCGTGCCGCCCAGCTCCGCGGCGCGCGCATACATGGCAGCGGCCTCGTCGAGTTGCTTGCCGACGCGCAGCAGATCTCCCGCACGGAACGACGCCTCGGCGCGCCCGGCGACCGCGAAGCGCTCGTCCTCCGCGATGCTTGCGTACTGCGCCAGCACCGCGTGCATGGCCTGCTCGCGCTCCTCGCCGGAAAGTTTCTGCGCCTCCTTCCGGCTCGCGGCGGCCTCGGCCAGCGCAGCGCGCGCCGACTCCCCTCGGCCATCGTCGCCTGCCCCTGCTTGCAAGGCCGCCAGCTCCGACGAAATGGCCGCGACCAGGGGCGCCGGCCCCGCGACGCGAGGCCCGACCAGCCGCCCGCCGCGCAGCGGGACACCCGACAAGACTCCGCCCTGCACGCCGCGCACGATCCACGGCCCCGGCTCGTGCAGTTCGTGCGCCGACGCGGGCACGCTGCCCGCAAGCAGCAGCACGCAGCCAAGCACCACGCCCCGCGACCGACTCACACCATTCGTTCCGATCCTCACCTTCCGTCCTCCTTCTGCGTCCGCTCGGTGGTTGCACTCGATCGGCCCACGGACATCCGTGCGCCTCGACATCGGCCCCGCGCTTCGCCTCCGAGCCGACGGCACATGGAGGGGCCGTGTGCTCCGTCGGGTCGGCTGCTGCGGCGTTACATGTCCCCGGGAAAGCGGTCGATCGGGAGCGGGCAGCTCGCGTGGTAGAACCGTCCCCTTCGCGTGCTCCGGCCCGCGCGGCGCCCGACGAGGTGGCCGGCGATCCGACGGCTACGCCCCCCGCGACGAGGCAGCGCTGCGATGGATCAGGTCATGAACCTCGTGAATGCCGTCAATGACTTCCTGTGGGACGACAAGGTCCTGCTGTTCATCCTGGGCGTGGGCGTGCTGTTCACCGTCTGGAGCGGCTTCTGCCAGTGGCGCGCGCTGACACACGGCGTGGCCGTGATCCGCGGCAAGTTCGACCGCAAGGGCGACCCCGGCGCCATCAACCACTTCCAGGCGCTGTCGACAGCCCTTTCGGCGACGGTGGGCCTCGGCAACATCGCCGGCGTGGCGCTGGCCGTCTCGCTCGGCGGTCCAGGCGCCGTCTTCTGGATGTGGGTCACGGGCCTTGTCGGCATGGCGCTGAAGACCACCGAGGTCACGCAGGCGCTCATGTATCGCAACACGGACGACCCGGAGAACCCGAGCGGCGGCGCGATGTGGATCGCGAGCCGCGGCTTCGCGCGCATCAGCCCGAAGCTCGCCTTCTTCGGCAAGGCCGTGGCCGTGATCTTCTGCATCACGCTGGTCATCTCGGCGGTCACGGGCGGCAACATGTTCCAGGCCTGGAACGTCGCCGACATCACCTTCAGCTACTTCGGCGTGAACCGGATGCTGACCGGCGTGATCCTGACGGTCCTCACCGGCCTCGTCATCGTCGGCGGCATCAAGCGCATCGGCGACGTCACCGGCCGGCTCGTCCCGCTCATGTGCGGCCTGTACATGCTGGCCGGAATCATCGTCATCGTCGTGGACTTCGATCGGATCCCGGCGATGTTCCTGCTGATCTTCCGCGAGGCCTTCAACCCCACGACGGCGCAGGGCGCGTTCATCGGCGGCGCCGTCGGCTTCACCTTCCTCAAGGGCATGCAGCGCGCGCTCTTCAGCAACGAGGCCGGGCAGGGCAGTTCGCCCATCGCACACTCCGCGGCGAAGACCGACGAGCCCGTGCGCGAGGGCATCGTCGCGGGCCTCGAGCCCTTCATCGACACGCTCGTGGTCTGCACGATCACCGCCATGGTGCTGCTGCTGTCCGGCGAGTGGAACCGCGAGCCGGACATGGCCTTCCGGACGACGCCCGCGCTGGTGTCCGTCGCCGCCGCCGCGGACGGCACGCCATGCTGGTCGCTGGAGCCCGCCGTCGTCACCGGCGACGAGCGCGGCGCGGTGGCCGGCCAGCAGGTCTATGCCGTCCTGCACGCAGACCGGGACGACAAGGTCGGCACCGACCACCACCAGCTCACGGGCACGCTGTCCCGCGCGGACGACGGCACCGTGAGCATCGCCTGGGACCCGGCCGGCCTCGCCAGCAGCATGAAGCCCGAGCTGAAGTCGGCCGGCATCTACATGTCGTGGAAGGGCGCGACGCTGACCGCGAAAGCCTTCGACCGGGCGTTCGACGGACTGGGCTACTGGCTCGTGCCCATCGTGGCGTGGCTGTTCGCGCTCTCGACGATCATCTCGTGGAGCTACTACGGCGAGCAGGGCATCCGCTACATGTTCGGCGACCGCGGCATCATGCCGTACCGCATCGTGTACTGCCTGCTCGTGCTCGTGTCGTGCAGTTCCTTCATCCGCAGCGAGAACGAACTCGACATCGTGTCGTCGCTCGGCACGGGCGTGATGCTCTTCGCCAACATCCCGATCATGCTCGTGTTCGGCCGCCAGGCGATGCGCGAGTACCACAGCTATTTCCGCAAGCTGGACAAGGGCGAGTTCCATCCGCACGCGGCGCCGTCCCTCACCGACGTGGCCGAGGGCAAGGGCGCGCAGTGAGCCGGCAGAACTGCTGATGCGAGCGTCGCGCGTCGCCAGGTGCATGGCCGTCGCGCTGTGCCTCACGGCGTGCGGCGACACGACGCCCGTGTCCGCGGCCCGGCCTGACGCCGCTGCGGTCGGCGTCTACAGCGTGCACCCCGATCCGCTGGTCGGCTACGTGCTGCGCCCGGGCCTCACGCAATGGATCCACGACGCGCCCGTGCACAGCGACGCGCTCGGACTGCGCGTGCCCCCCGGCCCGCCGCCTCCCGCGGACGCCGAGGTCATCGCGGTGCTCGGCGACTCGGTCGCCTTCGGCTACGGACTTGCGGACGACGAGACCATCGCGGCGCGCCTCGCCGTCGTCCTCGCCGACGCCCGCAGCCCCGGCGCGCGGCCCGTCGCCTGCCGGACCGTGGCCATGCCGGGCTGGAATCACGCCAACGCGACGCACTTCCTGCTCGATCATCTGGACGCGCTGTCGCCCGACATCGTGATCTACGTGCCCGTCGGCAACGACCTGCTGGACACGGACGGCATGAACGAACGCGGCATGCGGCGCGCCATGCCCGACATCGCGCAGCGGGATCCCTGGCTCTCCGTCTACCAGGGCAGCACCGCGCCCTGGATCGCGCCGCTGCTGCGCGACGTGCTCGGCGATCCGGAGGCCCTGGCGCGGCGACTCGGTCCGCCCGCGCTGGAAGTCGACCTCTCGCCGGAGTCGTCGACACGCTACGACGCGTGGGGAGCGTCCGTCGCGCTGCTCGCCGGACGGCTCGCGGAGCGCGGCGCGCGGCTGATGGTCGCGCCGTACATCGAGAACAGGCCGGGCTGGCATCTGGCCGAGCGACTGCTTGCCATGGCGCCCGAGGTTCCACGCGTGCCGCTGTTCACCGGCGTACCGCCCGAGTTCACGCTCGGCGACGATCCGCACCCCGATGCGGAAAGCGCCGCCGCCATGGCGACGTGGCTGGCCGCGGACCTGCTCGAGCGCGGCTGGGTCTCCGCGGGCGCGAGCAGGTCGCTGCCGGAGGTGGACACCGCACGCCGCGCCAAGCGCGCCGTGCCGCACACGCCCGATGAAGTGAGCCGGGTCTGCGCCGAGCTGCGCGCGCAGGACGGCGCCCGCCTGCGTCGCGTGGTGGACATGACCACCGCCGATGGCCAGGCCCAGGTCTACGGCGGCCTCAACGAGGATGGAAGCGCGGGGGCGCGGCTCTCGCTGCTCCTCGCGCGGCCGTCAGGACCCGCCGCGCTGGAGCTGCAGCTTGGCCCCGTCGTGACGCGGCCCGACCTGTATCCACTGGCGGTCCGGGTGGAAGCCGACGGCGTGCTCCTCGGCATCATTTCCATGAGTGCTCCCGAGGCAACCGGCGCCGGCACGACTTCCGTGCGCCTCGACCTGCCGGAGCCGACGATGGATCCGTCGGCACGAGGCGGCGCGCCGGGCGCGATCGAGCCCGCCTCCGCCGTGCCCATGGAGCTGAAGCTCGTGCCCGAGCGCTGGGTGACTGCCGACGTGCGCGGCCGGCAGGCGCTCGTCTCGTTCCGCCCGCTGCGCTTCGCCGCCGTCGAGCGCTGAGGCTGCTCAGCGTCGGCGGACGGCCGCCACGGTGAGGAGCACGCAGCCGGCAAGCAGCACGCCGCCGCCCCAGCGCAGGTGCGTGATGTCCATCACGACGTCGCCGAACACGTCGGCGAACGCGTCGCTCGCGGCGGAGGTCAGCGCGTCCTGCAGCTGGCCGAGCGCGCTCTCGTCGCGCGGCGTCAGCCAGCTCTTGACCAGCGGATAGAGAAGACCGACCCAGGCACCCAGCGCGCAGAGCCACAGCCAGCGCGTGGACGCGGTGAACACCGCATACAGCGTGGCACTGGCCGCCGCGAGCAACAGCAGCCCCTGCGTCTCCGACAGATCGAAGAGACTGACGCTGCCATAGACATCGACGTCGGCCAGCGGAGCGAAGACGCCGACGAGCAGCGCGAGCGCACCGATGGTGGCGGTGATGCTGCCTTCAGACCTGGCCATGTGTCAGTCCTTCCATGTCCATGCGCGTGTCACCGACCGCTCCTTCGCGGCCACGTCGGGCAGCCATGCGCCGGTGCGACGGGGCACCGGCATTGGGACTGCGGCGAAGCGTGCGCATGAAAACACCCTCGGAAAACACCAGCGGCCGGGCAGTTGCCTGCCCGGCCGCTGGTTGCTGGGATCGACAGACGCTCAGCGTCCGCCGCCACCCCCGCGGTAGCCACCGCCGCCGCCGGCACCGCCGCCAGCGCCGCCGCGATAGCCACCGCCACCGCCGCCGCCGCCACCGCCGCGCGGGCCACCGAAGCCGCCACCACCACCGCCGCCACCGCCACGGGGGCCGCCGAAGCCGCCACCGCCGCCCGGGCCACGGCTGCGTTCAACAGCCTCGTCGCACTTGATCGTGCGGCCGTCCAGGGTCGCGCCGTTCATGGCCTTCATGGCCGCCTTGCCCTCTTCATCGTTCGCGTAAGACACGAACCCGAAGCCACGGCTGCGACCGGTCTCGCGGTCCTGAACAACGACCGCTTCGGAAACAGTTCCAAACTCTTCGAACGCCGCGCGGAGAGAATCCGCATCGGTATCCCACGACAGCCCACCAACGAACAACTTCACTAGAGAATCTCCTTGCAGTACGGCCTGAGGCCGCCTGCGAACTTTGCTATATGCCCGCATGGTCGCCAAATGGGGCCTGCCTCTACAAGCCCGAAAGCCACCGGGCCGCGCCTCGCCGGCCGCGAAGCCCGTCTGCTCGTAAGGCTGGTCGGCCGATTGTGAATGCCGCTTGTCGTGTCCCTCGCGGCCGGATCGGGGGCCCGGAGCGCGTGTCGCACGTGCAACTGCCCGCACGGCGACTCCCGGCACAAGACCCGAACGGGCCGCGCCGAAGGCCTCAGAACGGCCACATCCAGCCGAACCACCGGGAGAACAACCCCTGCGGCCGGGGCCTCGAGCGCGGGATCAGGGCCACGTGCCCGCCCGACTCGCCGGCCGCCACCTGCCAGCGCGCCGGACGCACTTCGATCACCGACAGGGAATCTTTCAGTCCGGCCTGCTTCAAGGCGGCCGCGACCGTCGCCAGGCGCTGATTGCCGAGGGCGAGAGCCGCCTCCCGCGTGCGGTGGTCGGCCCGCCGCCCGGCTCCGGGGCGCAGCAGGTCGAGCACGCGATCGAGGCCCTGCTCCAGCACGCCGAGATCGTGATCGACGCCGCGCAGTTGCTCGGAGGCCGCAGCCGCGTCGCTCTCGCGCCCCACTGCGTAGAAGGAACTCACCTGCGCGGCGAGTTCGTCGCGCCGGCGCTGCAACTCGCCGCGCATCTGGCGCAGGCGCTCCACCACCTGCAGCGTTTCTTCGTCGGGAGGGTTGGCCAGCAGTTCGGCCTGCGCGACATCGCCCTCGCCGAGCACGTGCTCGAGCACCAGCGTGAGATCCTCGTCCGCGGCCAGGCGCGCGACGAGCGGCGCCAGTTGCTGCATCTGCTCCGGCTGCAGAGCCGCATCGCCCACGCCGAACTCCAGCAGCGTCGGCACCTCGGCCTGCACGCTGGATTGGCCGCCAGTGACGCCGATCGCATCCGTGAGCGTGCCGGTCAGGCGCAGCGGCGACGAGGCCACCGCACGCGTGCTGAGCGCGCCGAGCGTGGCCGCTGCCTCCCGGGCGAGTCCGGAGCCCGACACGCCCGCCGCTCCGCTGTCGAGATTGATGTCCAGCACGATGCGCTCCTGCTCGTCACGCAACAGGAAGACGACCGTGTCGAGCGGAGCCGGAAGCTTGAGGTACTGCGACACGGGGCCGTTGGCCGGCTCGCTGAGCGAGAGGTCCGTGAGCGTGGTCGAGCTGTCGATCGACACGCCCTCCGCGCCGAGAAAGCGCAGCTTGACGCTCGCGTCCAGCACGCCGTCGCCGATGACCACGCCCGCCGACTTCGCCGCGCTCGCGAAGCTCATGAGTTCCAGGGCCGAGATGTTGAGTTGCGCCCAGCCCTTCGGCGACGGCCCGTTCGTGAGACGCCCCGTGAGCGAGATCTCCTGGAACACCGGGCGTTCCTCGATCTGCGTGCGGCTTTCATCGGCGCCGGAGATCGACGCGATGGTCGCCTTCGTCAGGCCCGCCAGCACCGAGGAGGACTTGACCGGCTTGGGCAGCGGCACGTCTCCGGCGCCGACGAACACGCCGAAGCGCATCGGCCGCGCGGCCTGCGCGGACGTGCTGAAGCCGGTGAGCTCCGCATCGAGCGACTGGATCGGCAGCAGCAGCGGCGGAGTCAGCGTCTCGTCGCGGAACTGCAGGTCGAGTCCCGTGATGGTCGCGGCATCGATGCGGACCTCGGGCGCGCGCGCCGCCGCGGCGACGTCCGACGCCGCGCCGCCGGACGCCACGCCGCCGGACGCCGCGGGCGGCGGGACCGTCGGCGCGTCTGCCGCCTGCGTGCCGGAGTCCGCCGCCGCGGACAGGAGCCGCAGTCCCAGCACGTGCAGGCCGTCCTCGCGATTCACGACCAGCGCGTGCGGCGTGCGCAACTCGAGGCGCTCCACGTGCACGTCGCCGCTCGCGGGGCTGATGCGTGCCACCTCGAGTTCCAGCCCGTCGAGACCCGCGAGCAGTTCGCCCTGAGGCCGGTCGCGCAACTCGAGCCCGGAGAGCGCAAGCCGCAGGCCGAAGCCGTGCGAGAGGTCGAAGTCCACCGGGCTGCGTCGCGGCCACTGCAGCTGCGCCTCGAGCTGAGCTCCGAGCGTGCCGTCGACCAGCTCGCTGCCGTCGACGCTGCCAGCCAGCGAGGGCACGAGCGCCGTGAGGCCCGCGCCCTGGATGCCGTGCCCCGCGAGACTCAACTCGAGCGACGGCTGCATCGCGAAGGGTTGCAGCCGCAGGCCGATCGTCAGCGCTTCGATCACCGGGTTCGCGCCGACCTCGCAGGTCAGCTCCCACGGGGCGAGCGACTCCGGATCGCGGCCGATCAGCTCCAGCGGCGCCGGATTGAAGAGGTGCAGGTGCGCGAGCACTTCAGGCTGACCGGGCTGGCTTTCATCGCGCCACGACAGATGCTCGAACTCCACGTCCAGCGTCTTCAGCCTCGCTTCCGGCAGCGCGGCCAGCGCCGACTCGCCGCGCCGCGCCGCGCTCGGCGGCGCGCCGCTCGCCACGCCCTGCGCCGCGCTCGCCATGTCGCCCGTGGCGCCCTGCGCCGCGACATCCGGAGCGCTGCCGAAGGCGAAGCCCAGCGCATGCACCTCAGCATCGTCGCCGCGATGCGCCGCGAGCTGCACGCCGCGCAGGCTGACCTCCTCGAGATCGACGACGCCGCCGTCCAGATCGACGCGCGGCGCCACGCACGCGAGCCGCGACAGCGCGAACACGGTCTCACCCTCGGGCCCGTCGCGCAGCAGCACATCGTGCAGCGCGACGTCGAAGCGCTCGCCGCCGGCCGTCGCGGGGCCGTGCAGCGCGTCGACCTGCAGCGCCAGCCGGCCGTCGCGCAACTCGCAACGCAGGCCGGGCGGCAGGTACGCGGAAAGGCCGCCCGCGGCGAGCCCGCGTGCAAGCAGCGCCGCGTGCAGGCGCTGGCTGTCGGGAGTCAGCAGCACGTCGCCTTGAAGGGCAAGGCTCTCCAGCGTGCCGGGCACCGCGAGCGACAGGTCGAAGGCCGCCGGAGCACCGCCCGGCGGCGAGGCCGTGTCGAAGCCGCTGACGTGCAGTGCCATCCCGGCGCTCAGGTCGGCGGCCGGGCTGACGGCGGCATCGTTGAACTGCACGTGCACGTCGTCGAGCGCGACGCGCGCCACCACGATGCGCATCGGCGCGGTGTCGTCGTCCGCCTGCGCGGCGTCGTCGGTCATCGGCACATCGCCCGTCGCCGCGACGGGCGCGACGGGCGCGACAGGCGTGACGGGCGCGACGGGCGGCGGCACGCGCACGCCGGCGAAGAGCATGCCGCCCTCTGCATCCCGTTCCGCGCGAACATCGAAGCCCGAGAGCTCGATCGCTCCGACCTGCAGGCCCTCGGCCCCGAGCTGCACGGCTCCGAGCGACAGCCGCTGCAACGCGAGCCAGCGCTGTCCTCCATTGTCGAGCGAGAGCTGCGTGAGCTCCACGTCGGCGTGCAAGGCGTCCTCGCGCTGCGCGACCGCCGCGTGCAGCGCGAGCGCGAGCCGACCGTCTGCCCACGCGGACTGCCATCCGGCGGCTTCCATCCACGCGGCGGCCTGTCCGCCCTGCACGCCCGTGACCTGCAGCGAGAGATCGGCCGTGAGATCCAGCGGACCCGGCCGGGACTGCACGGCACCCTGCAGTTCGAGCCGTTGCAGGATGCCCTCCGCGCCGAGCCAGAGCGCCAGCTTGCCGGTCCGGCTGTCGCCGTGCGCGGGGTCGCCGCCGATCGCGAGGTCCGACAGGTTCAGCCCTACGTCATGCAGGTTCAGGTCGATCGGCGGCGCAACGGCCTCGTCACGCACGTGCAGCGCGACGTCGTGCCAGCGCAACTGTCCGAGCAGCAGACGGGGACCGGCGGGCCCAGCGGCCTGCGCGGTGGCCTGCGCGGTGGCAGCGGACGACGCGTCCTGGCGCTCCGCAGGCGCGGCGGCGCCGCCGGACGCCGCGTCGAGTTCCGCAGCGCTGAGCGTGGCCAGGCCGAGCAGGTGCAGCGCGCCGTCCGCGTCGCGGCGCAGATCGAGGGCCGGCCCTGCGATGTCCACGTCGCGCAACACCACGCTGGAGCCGTCGGCGGCGGCCACCAGTCCGTCGAACGCCACCACCGGCAGCGAGAGCAGAGTGTTGTCGCCGTCGCGCAGCAGCAGGTCCGTGATTCGCACGCTGGCCGTGACGGCGCCCTGCTCGTCCGTGCCGGTCTGCGCCTGCACGTGCAGGCCGAGCGCGCCCTGCTGCAACAGCGAGCGCAGCCCCGCCGCGCGCAGATACGGCTCGGCGCGCCGGAGCGTCAGGCCCGTCGACTGCAGTGAGAGATCCGCGGAGGCTTCCGGACCGAAGGGCGCGAGCGAGCCCGTGACTTCAAGCGTGTCGCACAGACCGGGGGCGTGCAGCGTGGCGGACAGCTGCGCGGGGTCCGACTCCGTGCCAGCATCGCTCTGCAGCGGGCCGAGCTCCAGCGCCGCGAGCTGCACCGAAAGGTCCGTGGCCGGGACCACTGTGCCGTCGTGGACGTCCAGTTGCACGTCGCGGAGCGCAAGCCGCGCGAGCCTCCATGGCGTGGCCTCGGACGGAGCGGCCGGCGTCGTCGCGTCCGACGGCGGCGCGGCGTCTTGCGATGCACGCGCCGTGTCGGCGTCGCCGGCGGACCCTGCCGCTGCGACGGCGTCCGCGGCGCCGGCATCCGTCGCGGCGGGCAGCAGGTCGAGGCCGGCGACCCGCCACGCGCCGGACGGCAGGCGTTCGACGGCGGCGTGCAGGCCCGTGAGATTCAGCACACCGAGTTCCGTGCGCAGGACGCCGCGGGCAGCGCCGGCAAGCGACGGCACATCGAGACGCAGCGACTGCAGCGCGAACGCCGTCCGGCCGTCCGCGTCGAGCTGCAGTCCGTCGAGGGCCAGTTCCGCGCTGCAGAGCTCGCCATGCTCGCCCGACGCGCGCGCGCCGCCGGTGAGCGAGAAGCGCAGGCCGAGTCTCTCGGCCACGGGGGCCGCTGAGGCCCGTGCGAGGTAGCCGGCCAGGGCGCCGGGGTGCATGCCGCGCAGCACCACCGTGAGCACGCCCTCCTGACGGCTGCGGTCGCCCGAGAGCGTGCCGTCGATGCGCAATTCGTCGAGCACACCGCTCGCTTCGGCACGGACGAGCAGGCGCGCCGGCGCCTTCGTCGAGCCGACGTCCGAGACGCGCACGTCGAGCGAGAGCTCGGTGGCGAGCGGCGGCGAGACCGACTCGTCGCGAAGCAGGCAGCGCGCGTGCTGCACGCGCAGGGCGTCCAGGCTGAACGGCAGCGTCAAGTCGGTCGGGATCGGCTCGCGCCCCGCGTCGCGGCCCGGTGTCGGCGCGGCCTCGTGCCGTGCACGCGCGGCGCGCGTGTCGGCTGCGTCCTGCGGCGATGCCGACGGGTCGGCGGCCGGCTTCGGCGGCAGCGCCACCAGAATCGTCAGCCCGTCCACATCGATGCGTTCGGCGTGCAGGCGTCCCGAGAGCAAGGCCTGCATGTCGATGTCGACGAGCAGGTAGTCCAGTGCGCCCACCCGGCCATCCGCGGCCAGGGAGTCGCGGAACACGTCGGCATCCGCGCCCGCCGGCGTCGAGGCGCCGACCGGCGCACCATCCGGGGCGCCATCGGGCGCGCGCGGCGCGGGCGGCGTCGCTCCGCGCGTGCTCGGATGCTTCGGCAGCAGGACCAGATCGTGCAGCTCGAGCTGGCCGGTGCGCAGCGAGAGCGAAAGCTCGCCCACTTCGTAATCCAGATCGAAGGCTTCCGCGGCCCGCTCCAGCACGAGCGGCAGGGCAAGCCACAGCAGCAGCCGCGCGGCGACGGCGAGGCCCACGATCCAGGTGAGCGTTCTCAACCAGCGCCGCCGCCGCGTGCGCGGCGGGTTCGCGACGGGTGTCGGCGCGGCCATCACGGCACGGCCTCCGGCGCGGCCGCGGCGTCGGTTCCAGCACCGGACTTGGACGCGTCGAGCGCGGCCGCTTCCGCGCGATCGAGCGCAGCGCGCCGGGCGTCGGGTGGTCCCAGCGGGTCGTAGCCGGGCGGCGCGGCCTCGCGCTGGGCGAGCCAGTCGAAGGCGCGCACTCGCGAGACGGGGTTGCTGTCCCGCAGGAACTGGCGGTTCTCGAGGAGCAGCCGCTGCTGCAGCATGTCGACGTCGCGGCACGAGGCGAGCAACTCCTCCAGCGTGCCGGGGAAGCGGCCGACTTCGCCGGCGTGGCGCAGCAGCAGGCCGCTGAGCCCGGGCGGAAGCGCCCGCTCGTCCGCGGCGTTGGTGAACATGCGGTAGGCGGTGCTCTCGAGCAGCCAGCCCAGCGCTGCGGCGCGCATGCCCTGGTCCTGAAGCGCCGCGGCTTCCACCTGCACCCGCGCAACGTAGGCGAGCAGCGTTTCCTCGTCCCCCACCAGCGCGAGGTCCTCGGCGAGCGAGGCGCCCGATGCGCCGGTGAGGAAGACGAGCGCCGCGCGTTCATGGCCTGCGACGTCCAGCGACCCGAGCGCCGCAAGCATGCCGCGCAAATAGGACTCGTTGTCGGTGAGCGCCGAGGCAAGCTCGCGTTGCGAGGCCGTCGCCTGCTTCACCGCTTCGAAGGTGGCTGCCACGTCTGCTGCGTGCTGCGACGGCTCGCGCGCGGAGGCCGGCGCGAGCGACCAGACGAGCACGGCTGCGGCATCCGGAGCGCCGGGCTGGGGAAGCGGCACGACGACGACGAGGGGCGCGCCGCCGGCGGTCGGTCCGTCACTCAGATAGAGGCCTTCGCGCTGATGCACGACGCGCGCGACCTCGTCGTCGTCCGACACGTCCGGCGCGGCGGCCGTGGCGGCAGTGGCGGCGTTCGAGCCGGATGCGCTCGGCTGCGCGTCGCGGTCCGCCATGCGCACCAGGCTCGTCGTGCGATCGGCGTCGCGCTCGGGAACCTCGCCCTCGAAGACGAGCGCCGGCGTGACCGCGGCGTCCGCGGCGTCTGCGGCGCCTGCGGCGTCCGCGGCGCCTTCGTCACGCGACAGCAGCAACGAGACGGTCTGCAATCCGTCCGACTCCGTGGAGGACAGACGCAGAGCAACGGTCACACCACCGGGAAGCGTGGCGGCGACCTCGCCGAGCGGCACGTCGGGGCCGAGCGCGCCGGCATCGAGAGCCGCGAGAAACGCGGAGGTCTCGTCGGCCGGCACGCGCGAGGCGCCGGCGCCCAGTCGCGAGACGGCGAGCACCGGCCGGCTGCCTGGCGTCGTGAGCATCAGCGTCGCCTGCGAGGCGAGGTGTGGCGCCCACGAGCGCGGAAAGTGCTCGAGCAGCACGGCGCGACCCTGCACCGCGAAGGCGTGCGTCGGATCCTGATCCAGTTCGGCGATGCTCGCCTCGGACAGCGGCCCGGTGATCGCCGAGCCGGCGTGCTGCGTGAGCTTGACGGAAAGGCCCGTTGGCAAAAACGGCGCCGGCGGCGGCGCGGCGCACGCCCCGATCACGGCGCTGAAGAGCGCGCCGGCCAGCACGACGACGACCCTCCGGCTGACGCACCGCACGGTCCGGTCGCGCGAAGCAGGTGTGGAGTCTGGCATGAGCGAGCGGTTGCCGGAGGTCGCGAGAGTCGGGCGCGGCGCCATGCCGCCCGACCGAAGCGCTGAATCTAACCGCAAGGCAGGTCGATCCGCCTCCCGCTCCGGCGATGCCTTCGCCAGACGGCTCCGTGGATCGCCCGCGAGCGCACCGGAGGCCCGATCTCGCCGGCCGAGTCGACCGTCGCGGTGGATCGCAGGTCGACGCGCACGCTACGATCGACCCTGAACGACTTGCGGCCCCGCGGGCAGGAGACGGCGACGACGACACGGCTGACGGAGATGCGGGACGTGGCACGCGGCCTGGCGCGACGCATGGGCCCGCTGCCCCTGCTCGACGTCCTGCGCCGCTACGACCGGAAGGACTGGCGCGCCGACCTGCGCGCCTCTCTGCCGGTGGCCGCGGTCGCGCTTCCGCAGTCGATCGCCTTCGCGATGCTCGCCGGTTTCCCACCGGTCTACGGCATCCTGACCGCGATCGTCGCAGGCATCGTCGGCGCGCTCATCGGGAGCTCGAACCAGCTCGTCACCAGCGTGAACAACGCGGTGTGCATGCTCGTGGCGAGCCTGTTCGCGGTGCTCGCGCGGCAGCACCCCGGCGAGTTCGATCCGATCTCGGCCATCGTCGTGCTCGCGCTGCTCGTCGGCTGCTGCCAGGTCGTCATGGGCCTCGTGGGCATGGGCAATCTCTCGCGTTTCATCTCGGGCTCGGTGCTGCAGGGCTTCATGGTCGGCACCGCCGTGCTCATCGCGGCGCACGAGCTCGGGCCGCTCATGGGCCTCTCGACGCATCGCGCCGAACCCCTGCCGCTGCTGCGGGAGCTGGCCGGGCAATGGCGCGCGGTGCAGCCGGTCGCCGTGCTCATCGGCCTTTGCTCGATCGCCGTCATGCTGCTTCCCGTGCGCGTGCTGGGACGCGTGCCCGGTGCCCTCGTCGCCGTGATCGGCAGCGGCGTGGCCGTCTGGCTCATCGGGCTCGATCCTTCCGTCGCCGCGCGCGTGCCGGCGGTGCCGCTCATGCTCCCGTCGCTGCACCTTCCCTCCGTGAGCTGGGAGCTGTTTTCGGACATGGTGCCCGGCGCGATCGCCGCCGCGATCCTCGGCGCGGTCGAGGCCATCACGATCACGAGCCTGCTGTCGGCGCAGACCGGCCAGCGCATCGACAGCCGCTGGCAGCTCGTCGGACAGGGCGCCGCGAACATGGCGAGCGGCGTGCTGGGCGGATTGCCCGCCTCGTCATCGTTCACGCGCAGCTTCCTCAATCTGCAGGAAGGCGCGCGCACGCAGCTTGCCGCGGCCCTCTCGAGCCTGTGGATTCTCGTCGTCATGCTCTTTGCCGGGCCGCTGGTGCCGCTCGTGCCGCGCGCGTGCCTCGCCGGCGTGCTCATCGTGCTCGCTTCGCGGCTGCCCGACTGGACGCGGGTGCGGCTCATGCTCCGCACCACGCGCGAGGACGCTCTCGCGCTGCTCGTCACGTTCGCGGCCACGCTCGTCGTGCGCCTCGACACGGCGCTGTTCATCGGCGTGCTCGTGTCGCTTGCGCTCTACCTGCGCAAGGCGCAGACGCCGCAGCTCGTGGAGTACGCGCTGGATCGCTCGCGCCGGCTGAGCCAGGTGGCAGGTGACGCGCCGCGCCGCAATCCGGCCATCTGCATGCTGCACGTCGAGGGCGACCTGTTCTTCGCGGCGGCCGACGTGCTCGAGGCCGAGGTGCACCGCATCGCGCAGGACCCATCCATCAAGGTGATCCTGCTGCGCATGAAGAGCGCGCGGCACTGGGATGCGACGAGCGTGCTCGCGCTCTCGCGGCTCGCGGTGTGGTTGCGCGAGAGCGACCGCCGACTGCTCGTCTCCGGCATCTCGGGCGATGCCGAGAAGATCCTGCAGCGCAGCGGCGTGGACGAGATCATCGGCCGCGAGAACATCTTCTTCAGCACGGCGGGCATCCTGCACAGCACACGCGATGCGCTGCTCTTCGCGGAGAAACTCGCAGGCTCCGGAGCCGCGGAACTGCGCCTCTTCCACGATGGACCCGAGGACGAGTTCGGAGAGCAGATCGTCCCGGAGGCGCCGGGTGGCGACCCCGCCTCGCGGGCACGCTAGCTGCGCGGCGCGCGCTCGGGATCGAAGTCCTCGAGCGCCGTCGGAGCGTTGCTTGGCCAGACGATGACTCGCAGCCCGGACCCCGCCATCGAGTCCCTCGCTTCGGTTGCGTAGCGCCTTGCGGTCGTGTACGACGGCGCACTCATCTGCGGTTCACGCCAGCTCATACCTTCACCACGCCGAGGATCTGCCCATGGTCACGCTCCAGGAAGCCCGCAAGGTCATCGCCGCCGCCGAGAAGAAGGCCGCCAGGCTCGGCCAGCCGATGAACATCGCCGTCGCGGATGCAGGCGGCAACCTCGTCGCGCACGTGCGCATGGACGGCGCGTGGATGGGCAGCGTGGACATCTCCATCAAGAAGGCGTGGACCGCGCGCGCCTTCGACATCACCACGCAGGACCTGGCCACGCACAGCCAGTCGGGCAGCCAGTTCTTCGGCATCCATGCGAGCAACGACGGCCGCGTGATGATCTTCGCCGGCGGCATCCCGCTGAAGCGCAAGGGCGTCGTCGTCGGCGCGATCGGCGTCAGCGGCGGCAGTGGTGACCAGGACCACGCGGTGGCGGAGGCCGGCGCCGCGGCGTTCTGAGGGAGCGGCATCGCCCGCGCGCGCCGGGCTGTCGCGTGTTATCGTCCGCGGCCGTGAAGGTCGTGACGCCGTTCTTCGTTGCGCCGGGTTCGCGGGGTTCGCAGCGCGCCCTCGCGCTGGCCGCCGGCGGCGTGGCCGCGCTGCTCGCCCTGGCGACAGCCGGTTGCGGCGATGGCCTTGGCCCTTCGCTGCAGCGCCTTGCGGAGGCGCACCGGCACCTGGCCGAGTTGCGGGCGGACGTCAAGCAGACCTCCGCGGCCTCGAATCTGGCCGTCATGGCGGAGAGCGACGAGGCTTCCGTGGACTTCGCCCGCGAGGCCAACACGGCGGCCGAGGCCGCGCTGCGCGACTCCGCGGCACTGGCGCCGCTCCTCGCGAGCCTCGGCTACTCCGAGGAGGGCCGCCTGCTCGCGGAATTCGACACGCGCTTCGCGGAATACCGCGCGCTGGACCGCGAGGTCCTCGGCCTCGCCGTGGAGAACACCAATCTCAAGGCGCAGCGGCTCTCCTTCGGCGAGGAGCGCGAGGCGGCGGATGCGTTCCGCGACGCCCTGCAGCCGCTGCGGTCGTCTGCGCCGGACGCGGAGAGCTGGCATGCGGCGGCGCTCGTGGAGACGGCGGTGGCCGCCGTGCGCCAGATCGAGTCGCTGCAGGCGCCGCACATCGCCGAGTCCGACGACGCGGCGATGACGCGCCAGGAAGCGGCGATGGCGGAGGCGGAGTCCGTCGCGCGAAGCGAACTGCAGGCGCTGGCCGCGCTGTTTCCCGCACCGGCCCCGCCGCAGCTCGCCCTGGCGACCGCGGCGCTGGACAGGTTCGCGGGGCTCAACGCGACCATCGTCGCGCTGTCGCGCCGCAACACCAACGCGCAGTCGCTCGCCCTGTCGCTCGGCCGCAAGCGCACGCTCCTCGCGGGATGCGAAGACAGTCTGCGCACGCTGCACGACGCGCTGGGAACCAGGAGCCTCGGCAGCACGCGCTAGGCGTCGGCAGGCGCAGGCGGTCCTGGGAGAGCGGCAGCACGGCGATGAGCTTCTCGCGCGTGAACGCGGCGCCTTCCGGCGTGCGTGCGCCGGGCCCCGCGAAACCCTCGCTGATGAGCCGGTCCGCAAGCTGCTCGGCGCTCAAGGCGCGGATCTTGGCGCCGTTGAGCCAGTCGAGCTTCGCGAAGTCGAACACCGGGCCACCCACC
>JBBQUR010000002.1:0-296777 GCA_038212275.1 Planctomycetota bacterium | reverse complement strand
CGGAACCACCCGGGTCAACCTCCCCACCCCGCACCACCCCACCACCCCGAACCCCGGCCGGCCCCCATCATGGCTGGCGACCCCCCCCCACCGCGGGGGGGCGCGCGGCGCCCCCCACCCCGGCGTTGTGTTCGTGCGGAGCTCGCGTCGTCCGCGGCGAGCAGCCGCGTCCGCAAGCGAGAGTCAGGCGACGACGAGTTCCGCCCAGCGCGGCTGGTTGCGCAGCCGCAGGCACAGCCGCTGCCAGCGCTTGGCCACGGCATCGGGCGTCGTGTCGAGCAGCTCCGCGACCTCCGTGTGCGACAGCCCCTCGAGACCACGCAACAGGAGCAGGCGGCGGTCGCCGTCCGGCAGAGCCTCCACCGCGCCGAGAAGACGCAGCAGGCTTTCGTCGCGCACGACGACGCGCGTCATCGCGGTGGCCGAGTCGGGCAGCGCTGCCATGCCTTCCGTGGAGAGCATGTCCTTGCTGCGTGTCAGCGCCTCGGCCGCCATCCGGCGCAGCACCTCGTGCAGCACGTTGCGCGCGATGCCGAAGACCCAATTGCGGAAGCTGCCGCGCTCCGGATCCCAGCTGCCGAAGCGAGTCCACGCACGGAAGGCGACTTCCTGCAGCACGTCCTCGGGATCGAGTCGCGCGCGCAGCGCGGGGCGCACGTGCAGGCTGGCCCACGCGAAGACGGCCGGCGTCACGCGGCCCCAGGCCTCGCCGAAAGCCTCCGCATCGCCGCTGCGCACGACGCGCGCCAGCGCATCGGTGGAGACATCTCGGCGGCTGGGGTCTCGGGAGTGCATGCGGGTTCCGGAGACGCCTCCGCGTGGAGGAGAACCCGGCGTGGCAGTCTAGCCCGACCGCGCGAGGCCGGCGCGAGGCCGGCGCGAGGCCGGCGCGACGTTGGCGCGAGCCGGCTCAGATCAGCGGGAAGAAGCGGGAATTGCCGCGAACCGACAGTGTCGGCGTGCAGCGGGCGGGCGGGGCCGTCAGTGGCCGCCGGATCGCAGCGGGCGTGACGCGCGCAGGCCGATGTCGGGGGCGCGCACGAAGGCTTCGAAGCCATCGCGGGCGCTGCTGCGGGCGCGCACGGCGTCGCTCGTGAAATGCCCGCCGCGATGCGGATGGGTCCGCTCGGCGCCGATCGCGCGGCCGTCGCCGTCGCGGGGCGGGACGGCGGCCCAGTCCTCGAAGCCGTCGGCGCACCACTCGGCGACATTGCCGGAGACGTCGTGCAGCCCGAAGGGGTTGGCGGCAAAGCTGCCCACGGGCGCGTGGACCTCGAAGCCGTCGTCGAGGTCTTCCTCGAACTGCCAGTTGTGCGCGGTGGTCGTCGCGCGAGCCGAGCGGTCCGCCAGGTTTGCGGCGCCTTGCAGCGTGTCGCGCGTGGCGCCCGTCCACCACGGCGTCGTGGTGCCGGCGCGCGCGCCGTATTCCCACTGAGCCTCGGAGGGCAGTTGCAGGTCCAGCTCGGCGAGCACGCGTGTGCTGTCGTCCCAGCTCACGAGTTCCACGGGGTGTCTGTCGCCGGGCCCCGGCAGTCGCGGCGTGGTGGCCGCCTGGTATGTGCTCGGATTGCTCGCGGTCTGACGCGCCCACTGCCCCTGCGTGAACTCGTGCCTGGCGAGGAAGAACGGATCGAGCCGCACGTGCACTGTCGGGCCGTCCCAGCGCCACGCGAGCGGGTCGACGAGATCGCCGCTCGTGTCGTCGGCGCCTGCCGCGTCTGCCGCGCCTGCGGCGTCTGCTGCCTGGTGCGCCGCACCGGGCGGC
This sequence comes from Planctomycetota bacterium, assembly GCA_038212275.1. Taxonomy (GTDB): domain Bacteria; phylum Planctomycetota; class B15-G4; order B15-G4; family B15-G4; genus JBBQUR01. The sequence goes on along the minus strand of JBBQUR010000002.1, from coordinate 295,012 downwards.
ACGGCACCGACTCGCGTGCGGCCCCCGGGCAGCAGCACGAGCACCACGCCGGTGTCGAGGCCGAGGTGCAGATGGCCGTCGATCGCGTCGCGCACGGGCGGGGCTCCGCTGGCAAGCTGAGCGAATTCCTGCAGGCCGCTGTCAGGATCGGCGCCCAGCGGGAGCAGCCCGAGCTGCGGCTCCAGCACCACGCCGTCGAAGCGGGGATCGGCGGCCAGTTCGCGCGCGGCGCGTTCCCACAAGGCGCCTGCCTCGTCGATCGAGCGCCTGCGCACGTCGCGCGCGAAAGCGAGGCCGGCCTGCACGCGCGGAACCAGCGCATCCACTTCCGCACGCCGCGCGAGCAGCTCGGCCAGGCCCTCGGCCAGCCACTCGTCGGTGGGGCGCGCCGTGCCGTCGGCGAGCCGGGCGCGCGCGGCGGCCAGCACGGCTTCGTATTCCGCGAGGTGCGAGTGGAAGCGCTCGGCGCCGTCGAGCCATGCCTCGAAGCGCTCCGCGCGCGTGTCCAGCGCCGGCCAGAGCGCGTCGAAGCCCTGCAGCAGGCGCGCCACCGCCAGGCCGTCGGCCAGGTGCGTGACGTCGCCGAAGAGCGCCTCGCTCTCGTGCAGCGCATCGCGGGCGCGCAACCATTGCCAGGTGCTGAGCGCCAGACCGCCGATGAGCGCGAGGGCCAGCGCCGCGAGACTGCCCGCCAGCGCCGGGCGGCGCCGGCTCCAGCGCAGCAGCCGCAGTGCGGGACCTGCGGGACGGGCACGCAGCGTCTCGTGCAGCCGCGCGCGGCGCAGGTCCTCGGCCATGTCCAGTGCGGTGGCGTAGCGGTCCGCGGGGCTCGTGGCCAGCGCGGTGGCCAGCACGAGCGACACGTCGCGGTCCAGTTCGGGGCGCAGGCTGCGCACGTCGGGCGCGGTGCCCTCCAGGACGGCGCGCGTCTCGGCCGCGCGCGTTGCCCCCTCGAAGGGCCGCCGCAGCGTGAGCGCCTCGAAGAGCGTGACGCCGAGACTCCACACGTCGCTGCGCGCGTCAGCATGCGAGTGCCCGGCGAGTCGCTCCGGAGCCATGTAGGCGGGAGTGCCGGGCGCCTCGCCGGTGAGCGTGATCGGCGCGGCGCCGTCGTCCTCCAGTGCGACTCCGAAGTCCAGCAGCACGGGCGTGCCGTCCGGCGCGATCATCACGTTGCCGGGCTTCACGTCGCGATGCACGATGCAGGCCTCGTGCGCGACGGCCAGCGCGCGCGCCAGTGCCTCGCCCTCGCGCAGCACCTGTTCGACCTGCGTGCGCGCGACCGTTCCCGCGCGTTCTGCAGCGAGGCGAGCAGCCAGCGTCTCGCCCTCGACGTAGCGCAGCGCAATCCACGCCAGCGCGCCGTCCAGGCCCGCATCGTGGACGGCGCAGAGGCCGGGGTGATCGAGCCGCGACGCGGTGCGCACCTCGCGCAGCAGTCGCGGCGCCAGGTCCTCGGCGAGCGGCGAGCGCGGCACGAGCTTCAGTGCGACGCGGCGCCCGAGGCGCTCATCCTCGGCCAGCCACACGCGAGCCTGGCCTCCACGCCCCAGCTCGCGCACGAGGCGGAAGTGCGCCACGCGCTCCGGCATGACCGGCGCCGAGCCGACGCGCGCCGCCGCAGGGCTGCTGCCCGTCGCGCCGGAGTGTGTCGCTCCGCCTCGAGTCGCGCGGGCCTGATGCGCTCGTTCCCATTCCTCGGCGATGCCTGTCGCGTCCCCCGGAAAGAGCGCCTGGTAGGCGGTCAGCGTTCGCTCGCGCCCGGCCTCGCGATCCTCCAGCCAGACCGCGAGAAACTCCAGCAGGTTGTGCCGCGGCGTCTCGCTCACGGTTCGGTTCGCAGGCGGCGCATGGCGGCGCATGATCGCATGCAACCGCCCTTCGTGTCCCATGGCAGCCGACATCCGTGATGCGTGCCGTTGCGCTATCGTCGGTGCCGATGCTTGCCCGATGTGCGCGTTTCGTCGTGCTCTACCTGCTGTTGGTGGCCGCGGTGGCGCTGGCCTACCGGCCGGCGTGGCACGGAGCCATGCTCTGGGACGACAATGACAATGTCACCGCGGCCGAGCTGCAATCGGCGGACGGCCTGCAGCGCATCTGGCTGGAGGTCGGCAGCACGCAGCAGTATTTCCCTCTGCTGCACACGGCGTTCTGGCTGGAACACGCGTGCTGGGGCGAGGCGACGCTCGGCTATCACCTGACGAACATCGCGCTGCACGCCCTCGCGGCGGCACTGTGCGCGGTGATCCTGCGACGACTCGGCGTGCCGGGGGCGCTGCTCGCGGCCTTCGTCTTCGCGCTGCATCCCGTGCACGTCGAGTCGGTGGCGTAGATCACGGAACAGAAGAACACGTTTTCGGCCGTGATCTTCCTGGGCTCGATCCTCGCCTGGATCGGCTTCGACGAACATCGTTCGCGGCGCGCCTATGCCGCGGCACTGCTGCTTTTCGCGATGGCATGCCTCAGCAAGACCTCGGTGGTGCCGATGTCCGGCGTGCTGCTCGTGATCGCGTGGTGGCGGCGAGGCAGGTTGACCTGGGTGCGCGACGTGCTGCCCGTGCTCCCGTTCGCGGCGCTGGGCCTCGGGGCCGGCCTGTTCACCGCGTGGGTGGAACGCCACCACGTCGGGGCCACGGGCGCCGACTTCCAGGTGCTGCCGCTCCAGCGGCTTCAGATCGCGGGTCGCGCGCTGTGGTTCTATCTCGGCAAGCTGATCTGGCCCGCGGACCTGCGCTTCGTCTATCCGCGCTGGGAGCTCGACCCGTCCGAGGCGGGGCCGTACGTGCAGCTGGCTGCGTGGCTCGCGCTGCTCGCGGTGCTGTGGAGCCTGCGCAGGCGCGCGCGCGGCCCGCTGGCCGGCATGCTGATCTTCACCGGGCTGCTCGTGCCGGTGATCGGCGTGGTCGTGCACTACTACTACGTGTTTTCGTTCGTCGCGGATCACTGGCAGTACCTCGCGAGTCTCGGCGTGATCGCCCTGCTGTCGGCCGGGGCGACGCTGCTCGCTGATCGCGCACGCCTGCGCTCGCGCCTCGCCAGGGCGGCGCTCTGCGCGGCGCTGCTGGGCACGCTCGGCGGCATGACCTGGAAGCAATGCCACATCTACACGGATGCGGAGACGCATTATCGCGCGATGCTCGCAGGCAATCCCGGCTGCTGGCTGGCGCACAACAACCTTGGCATCCTGCTGGTGGACTCCGGCAGGGTTCCGGAGGGCATCGAACACTACGAGCAGGCCCTGCGCCTGCGGCCAGGTTACGGCGAGGCGCATCACAACTTCGGCATCGCGCTCGCGAAACTCGGGCGCACGAGGGAGGCGATCGAGCAATACCGAGCCTCGCTGCAGGCGAAGCCGGACGCCTTCGAGTCGCTCTTCAATCTCGGCAACCTGTCCATGAAGCTGGGCCGCGCGCCCGATGCGCTGGCCTGCTACGAGCAGGCGCTGCGCATCAATCCCGACGCGAGTGATGTGTCCAACAACCTCGGCAAGGCGCTCATCCTGGTCGGGAAGACGCCGGAGGGCATCGCCGTGCTCGAGGCCGCGCTGGCGCGTCGCCCCGACTTCGCGAAGGGACACGTCAGCCTCGCGGACGCACTGCTGAAGAGCGGACGAGTCGCGGAGGCCATCGAGCACTACGAGACGGCGCTTCGCCTGCGTCCCGGCGACGAGACGGTGCGCAGCGGGCTGGCCGCGGCGCAGAGCATGCTGTCTGCCACGCAGGGCGGGCTGCCTGCTTCGCATTGAGCGCCCTGCTTCGCATGGAGAGCCCTGCTTCGCATGGAGAGCGAGGCGCGGCGACGACCTGACCCGCCTCCGCCACGGGGTTGCATCCGGTGCTTGCGCTGCGCGCCCGCAATCCCCTTAGACTTGTGCACCGGGTTTCCAGGCGGGACATCGGCACGGTTGGTCAAGGCGACGACGGCACAGCGCATCGCCGCCGCAACGGAGGCAGCTCATGGCGAAGAAGGCAGGCAGAACTCAGCGTGAGGGAGCGAAGAGCGTCGGTGTGCGCGGGATGCGCGCCACGACCGCGAGCGCAGCCATCGACGAGCGCCGGCACACCGTCGTCTACATCCACGGCATCGGCAACAAGCCGCCTCCCGCCGTGCTGAAGAAGCAGTGGGACGTCGCGCTCTTCGGCGTGGACATGGGCGCGCGCACGCGGCTCGCCTACTGGGCCGACATCCGCTATCCGCAACCGCTCGCGGCCGGCGGACCCGGTTCGCGCGCGATCGGCGCCGCAGCGGGCGGCGCGATGGACCTGGCATCACGCTCGGAGCTCTCCGACGCGGAGCTGGTGCAGCTGCTCGCGGACTCGGTCGCTCCGGCAGGGCGCGGCGGCGGCAAGGCCGTGGCCTCCAAGCGCGGTCGCGCGGGCCGCGCCGACGAGGGTGGCTCGGCCGAGCATGCCTGGGCCGCGAGCATGGCGCGGCAGATGCTCGCCAGCAGCTACGACTGGTCGGAGTTCGAGGAGCCGCGCTCCGGCCCGGGCAGCGCAGCCGAGGGCGCGCGGCGCACGCGCAGCGTCGCGGCGCAGGGCGTGCACAAGCGGCTGCTGCCGCTGCCGGGCTTCGCGCGGCGCTGGGTCGCGCAGCAGCTGACCGATGCCTTCATCCACGACACGCATGCCTACCTGTTCGATGCGGATCAGCGGCGCCGCATGCGCGAACGCCTCGCGCAGCTGCTCACGCCGGAGGGCGGGCCCTACGTCGTCGTGGCGCACAGTCAGGGCACGATCATCGCGTACGACGTGCTGGCGGCGCTGGGTGCGCAGAGCGGCGTCGAGGTCTCGCTTCTCATCACCGTCGGCTCGCCGCTCGGCGTGCAGGAGGTGCAGGACAACATCACGCGGCCGCTCGTGGTGCCGGCCGTCGTGAAGGCCTGGCGCAACTTTGCGGACCTGCTCGATCCGGTCGCCCTGGACAAGCGCATCGCCAACGACTTCAAGCACGGGCCGACCGGCGTGCGCATCGTCGACGAGATCGTCGTGAACCGCGACACGCTGCGGCTGTCGGGCTTCAACCCGCACTCGGGCACCGGCTACCTGGAGGTCAGCGACGTGCGCGGCGCCGCGCGCGACGTGCTCGGCTCCGGATTTGCCGCGCCGCTCAACAAATTCGTGATCGCCAAGGACGTCGCCGCGGAGATGGCCGACAGTCTCGTGCGCCAGCCGGTGCTCATCGAGCTGAAGGCCGCGGATGCCGAGTTCGCGTCCGACCCACGCGAGGCGGCCGGCGCAACGGCCGGCGGCGGCACGGCGGCCGGCGGCGGCATGGCGCGCGACGGCGGTGCAGCGCGCCGAGGCAACGGCCTGCCCATCGCCGGAGTGACGCTGCAGGCGACGGGCGAAGCCATCTCCCGCGCCATCGCGGAGGTCGTGACCGACAAGGAAGACCTGGCCGCCGCGCAGGTGGACGTGCTCAAGCGCTACGTGGCGGCGCGGCTCACGGCTGTGGAGATCGACGCGCTCGCGTCGCGCCACGCCGAGCTCTGCATCGCGACGATCTGGAAGAACGCCCGCAAGCGCAAGCTCATCGCGGTCTCGGCGCACACGCTGCAGGCCTGGACAGCGAGGCAGGGTTACAAGGCCGCCGGCAAGGGCATCGCCTGGGCCGTGCTGGACACGGGCGTGGCCGACGGGCATCCGCACTTCCGGCAGCACGGCAACGTGAAGGCGCGCTGGGACTGCACGAAGCGCGGCGCGCCGGTGCGCGGCACGTCGGCCGGCAAGGACAAGGACGCAGGCCTCGACAAGGACGGGCACGGCACGCACGTCGCCGGCATCATCGCGGGCGCGGCGGCCGCGGTCAGCACGAAGAACCAGGACTTCAACGGCATGGCGCCGGAATGCTCGCTGCACGCCTACAAGGTGCTGAACGACGACGGCGAAGGCGAGGACGCGTGGATCATCAAGGCGCTGGACCACATCGCGGCGCTCAACGACGCCGCGCCGGAACTCGTGATCCACGGCGTGAACCTCAGCCTCGGCGGCTACTTCGATCCGGAGGTCTTCGGTTGCGGCTTCTCGCCCATCTGCCGCGAACTGCGCCGGCTGTGGCGGCAGGGCGTGCTCGTCGTGCTGGCCGCCGGCAACGAGGGCAGCCTTGCCGTGCAGACCGCGGACGGCGAGGTGGACCTCACGCTGGACCTGTCCATCGGCGACCCGGCCAATCTCGACGAGGCCATCGCGGTGGGCTCCGTGCACCGTGATCACCCGCACATGTACGGCATCTCGTATTTCAGCTCGCGCGGGCCGACGGCGGACGGGCGCGCGAAGCCCGATTGTGTCGCCCCCGGCGAGAAGATCATCTCCGCCAACGCGCTCTACACGCCCGGCCGCGCCGACACGCACTACATCGAGATGAGCGGCACCAGCATGGCGTGCCCGCACATCTCCGGTCTGCTCGCGGCCTTCCTCTCGGTGCGCAAGGAATTCATCGGTCACCCGGACCAGGTCAAGCAGCTGCTGCTGGAACACTGCACGGATCTGAAGCGCGACCGCTACCACCAGGGCGCCGGCATGCCCAATCTGGTGAAGATGCTCACGGGGACCTGACAGCGGACGGAGGCGGACCCTGCGTGCGGCGGCAAGGTGACCACGCTCCCGGAGGAGTCCTTCGCCATCGAGGGGCTCGCATGGGGCGGGTCGCTCTCGCCCGACCGGCAGACGCTCGTGTTCACGAACGGCCATGGCGGAGGGGGCTACTCCGTCGTCACGCGGCGCATCGACGGGTCGCCGATCTCGACTCTCGGCGAGGGCAGTGCGCCGGGCTTCTCGCCGAATGGCCGCCAGCAGGCCGGCCTGCTCGGGGTCTGGCTTGCCGTCGGGATGCTCGATCCGGCTCCTGGCTACGCCTGCGCGTATCGCCGGCAGCTCTCGCAGCTGTACCTCGCGCAGCAGCGTCACGGATCGGCGCCACGATCGGCGTCGCGGCCGCGGCTGCTGTCACGGCCGCCTCGGTCTTCCGATTCTCAGGCAGCGGCACCGGGCACCGGCATGCTGGCAGGACGCCACGGAGCGATGATCTCCCGGCGCTGGTGTCTGTCGAACACTTCGGAGCAGTTCATGCGCATCCTCGCGATCGTCGGCGCCGCCCTGTCGCTGCTGTTGGCGTTCGCGCCGGCTGCATGGGCGGCCCCGCAGGTGTTGCCGTCGGCGGGATCACCGGATGCGGGGCATGCGTTGCATGCGGCGCAGAGGGATGAGTCGCCGGAGCAGACGCAGGCGCCGTCCGACCTGCGGGCGCCGCTTCGCGCCGAGGCCCTGCGTGCGGCCGTCGAGGCCGCGTTGCCGGTGGTGCAGCGCAGCGGCGAAGAGTGGTACGAGAGCCGCTCGTGCAGCTCGTGCCATCACGCGGCGCTCAATCTCATGGCGGTCGGCAGCGCTCGTGAGGCCGTCTGGGCCGTGGACGAGGATCTTTCAGCGCGGCTCCTGAAGCGCTTTCGGCGCTCGAGCAACGACGACAATGCGGAGTTCGTGCAGGGCGAGTCGTCGATCAATGCACAGATCGGCCAGTCGTATCGGCTCATGGCGCTCGCCGCGTGCGAGGTCCCGGCCAACGCGACCACCGACGCGACGGTGCAGTTCCTGATCGGCAGGCAGCAGCCCGACGGGCGCTGGGCCAGCGTAAGCCATCGGCCACCGCTCGAGGACAGCGAGTTCACGGCGACGGCGCTCTCGGCGCGCGTGATGCAACTCTATGCGCCGCCCGGCCGCGCGGCGCAGGTCGCTCAGGGCGTGCGACGCGCGCACGACTGGCTCGCGACGGCCGTGCCGCGCAGCACCGAGGAAAGCGTCATGCGCCTCTTCGGCCTCGCGTGGACGGGCGGCACGCCGGACGAACTGGCGGCGGCGAGCGCCGCGCTGCAGAGCGAGCAACGCGATGACGGCGGCTGGGCGCAGATCCCGTCGCGTGCGAGCGACGCCTTTGCCACCGGCGAGGCGCTCGTCGCGCTGCACCAGGTCGGCAGGCTGGCGGCGACGGATCCGGTCTCCGTGCGCGGCGTGGACTACCTGCTGCGCACGCAGCTTGATGACGGCACGTGGCTCGTCGAGACCCGCCGCAAGGCCGAGGGCCTGAAGTATTTCGAGACCGGCTTCCCGCACGGCATCCACCAGTTCATCTCGTGCGCAGCGACGTGCTGGGCGATCAGCGCGCTGTGCACGGCCGCGGCCCCCGGACCCTCGCCGATCTGGACGCGCACGACGAGTCTGCCGCGATCAGACACGAGCCCGGCGCCCGCGGCCGCGCCGCAGCCGGCATCGGCTGCTGTCGCGGAAGCCACGCCTGACGACGACGGCCTCCCGCCGTTGATCCGCGCCACGCTTTACGAAGACATCTCAACCATGCGGGCGCTGCTCGAAGCCGGCGCGGACGCCAACGAGCGCGGCGCGCGCGGACTCACGCCCTTGCTCTGCGCCGCGGGTGATCTCGCCAGGACGCGCCTGCTGCTCGATCACGGCGCCGACCCCTCCGCGCGCTCGGCGCTCGACAAGACCGCCTTGCTCGTCGCCGCAGCCTCCTCGGGCGGCCTGCCCGTGCTCGAGGTGCTCCTGCCCCTCACCGCCGACGATCCATCGCGCGTCGAGGACCTCGGCGAGGCGCTGCGTCTCGCCGCGATCTCCGGAGACGTCGGCAAGGTGGACCTGCTGCTGGCGGCCGGTGCGGACGTCAACGCGCAGGGACGCGGTGGCGAGACGGCGCTGGCGCTTGCCGGGTGGCAGGGCGATGCGGCGATGGTGCGCGAACTCGTGAAGCGCGGGGCCGACCCCACGGCGGAGATCGAAGGCGCGACGCCGCTCACCAACGCGGTCATCGACGGGCAGGCCGCCGTCGTCGTCGTGCTGCTGGAGGCCGGGGTGGACCTGGAGGCGCGCGACCGCCTCGTGGGCGATCGCACGCCGCTGCACTGGGCGGCCGTCGTCGACTACGGCAGCACGGACACGCTGTCCGCGCTGCTTGCCAGCGGCGCCGATCTGACGGCGCGGGACGAGCATGGCGACACGCCGCTGCGCCTCGCGCAGGCAAACGGCAACCCGCACTTCGCAGCGCTCCTGCTCGCGGCGGGCGCGACGGAGTAGCGCGCCTCGACTCCGGACCGCACACGCGTCGCAGACCTGCCGCGTGCCCGCTTCATCACGAAGTCTTCATCGGGAACACCGGCGGAACTTCAAGCTCGCGCACGAAGCTCCTGCGCTTCGCGCCCAGCCGGCGCACCCGGTCACGCGGCCGGGCCCGGCGGCGCAGCCTCGAAGCAGGAGCCTCCGATGAGCGACATCCCGAGCACGCCCAGGTCGTCCGAAACGATTCCGTTCGCCATGGTCCTTCTGGTGACGGTGGCGTTTGCGCTGGGCACGCTGGCCATGTCCGGCTTCAGCCAGCAGCCCGCCCTGGATGGAAACCTCGCGTCGGACATGACCTCCGGCAGCCTCGTGCTCGAGAAGCTGGGAGGCTACGCGACGGGACAGTTCAACGTCTCCGCGGCCGAGATCGCCGCGCACGATCCTGCGCTGCAGCGCCTGTTCGTGACGAATGCCGGCGCTGGCACCATCGATGTGCTCGACATCCACGATCCTTCGCTGCCGGTGCTGCTCTTCTCCATCGACGTGAAGCCCTTCGGCGATCACGCCAACAGCGTGGCGGTGAAAAAGGGCGTCGTCGCCGTGGCGATCGAGGCCGACCCGAAGACCGCTCCGGGCGCGGTCGTCTTCTTCGACACCAACGGGAATCTGCGCGGCGGCGTGCCGGTGGGCAGCCAGCCGGACATGCTGACCTTCACGCCCAACGGACGCTGGCTGCTCGTCGCCAACGAGGGCGAGCCCGCGGACGACTACTCGGTGGACCCCGCCGGCTCGGTGAGCATCATCCGGATGAAGTCCAATGTCGGCGGCATCACCGCGGCCGACGTGGTCCGCGCGGGCTTCGAGGCCTGGGACGGCCTGCCGCCGTTCATCCCGAGCTCGGTTCCGGCGGGCGTGCGCATCAGCGGCCCGTCGCCGCTGCCGTCGCAGGACATCGAGCCCGAGTACATCGCCGTCTCGGCCGACTCGCGCCGGGCGTACGTGACGCTGCAGGAGAACAATGCGGTGGCGGTGCTCGACATCCGTGCCGGCAGGTTCCTGGAGCTGCTGCCGCTGGGCACCAAGGACCACTCTCTCCCGGGCAATGAACTCGACGTGTCCGACAAGGACTCGGCGATCACGCTGGCGAACTGGCCGGTGCACGGCATGTTCATGCCGGACGCCATCGCCGCCTTCAGCGCGCAGGGCAAGACGTGGCTGATCACCGCGAACGAAGGGGACACGCGCGACTGGGAGGCCTTCTCGGACGAAGCGCGCGTCTCCACGCTCACGCTCGACCCGACGGCATTCCCCGATGCGGCCGACCTGAAGGGCAGCAAGAAACTCGGGCGGCTCACCGTGTCCTCGCGCGACGGTGACACCGACGGCGATGGTGACTTCGACGCGCTCTACGTCTTCGGTGCGCGCTCGGCCTCCATCTGGAGCACCTCCGGCGAGCTGGTCTGGGATGGCGGCGCGCAGCTCGAGTCGCTCATCGCCGACGTGCTGCCCGGCGAGTTCAACTGCACCAACGACGCGAACGGCTCCTTCGACACGCGCAGCGACAACAAGGGCCCGGAGCCGGAAGGCGTCGCGACCGCGCGGCTCTTCGGAAAGTCGTGGGCTTTCCTCGGGCTGGAGCGCGTGGGCGGCGTCGTCGTCCTGGACGTCTCCGATCCGCACGCTCCCGTGCTTGCGACCTACGTGAACAGCCGCGACTTCACGGGCGATGCGCAGGCCGGCACCGCCGGCGACCTCGGCCCCGAGGGCCTGTTCGTGATACCGGCCTCGGCCAGCCCCAATGGTCAACCGCTGCTGGTGGTGGCCAACGAGGTGTCCGGCTCGACCGCGATCTACGGCATCTCGCAGGGCAACTGATCCGTCGGGCGGCCAGCGGCTTGCCGGATCGCCGCTCGATGCATCGCCCGTGTCTTCAGCCGGGTCCGCGCTTCACGAGGCGCGGGCCCGGCCGTGCCTCGACGGCAGCTCAGCGCGGGGGCTCGGCCCGGTGCCGCGCGAGTCGGGTCGCAAGGTGGCGCTGCACGTCGGGCCACTCGGTCGCGAGGATGCTGAACATCACGGTGTCGCGCACGCTGCCGTCGCGGCGCGTGCCGAAGTGGCGGATCACGCCGTCCTTGTGCGCTCCGAGCGCGGCGATGGCCTTCTGCGACGCGAAGTTGAAGCCGTCCGTGCGCAGGCCGACGACCGCGCAGCCCAGCGTGTCGAAGGCGTGGCCGAGCAGCAGCAGCTTGGCAGCGGTGTTGACGTGCGTGCGCTGCCGGCTGGCGGCGTACCACGTGTAGCCGATCTCCACGCGATCGATCGCCGGCATGATGTCGTGGTAGCGCGTGCTGCCGACGAGCTCGCCCGTCGCGAGATCGCGCACGGCCCACGGCAGCATGTGTCCGGCGCGCAGGCCGTCGAGCGCCGTGGCGATGTAAGCCCCGGCTTGCTGCGGTTCCGGCACCTGCGTGAACCAGAGTTCCCAGAGCCGGCCGTCGGCGGCAGCCGTGCCGAGGCCGTCCGCGTGAGCGGGTGAGAGCGGCTCGAGGCGGATGCCATGGCCTTCGAGCGTGACGGGGTTCAGCGTGATCACGAGCTCGCTCCTGCAACGCGGGGCCGGATCGCCGGATCTTCCCATGGAGCGACGCGAGGTGCGAGCCGGCAGGGTCGGCCCGCGCCTCGAGCCGGCCTCGGCGAGGCATGCGCGCGTCTGCCCGGTGTGCGCGGACTTCTCCGCGGCCGAGCGCGGAGGAGTTCACCCACAGGAGGACGGAGACGTCACGCCGCGCGCTGCCGTGAATCGCTACCACGGAGGGGCAACCGAATCGCGGTTGCGCAGACATCCCGAGGAGACCTTCCATGTGCGTCCACGACACGAGTCGTTTCCTGCTTTCGCGCCCTCTTGCCCGGGGCCTCGCACTCGCGTGCCTCGCTGCGCCATCGCTCGCCCAGTCGCTGCCTGGCGAACATGCCTTGCTCGTGGAGTACTCCGCCACCGGCATGCAGGCTGGCGGCGGCGTGGATGATCTCGCGGCAGGGGACATCGATGGCGACGGCGACCTCGACGTGGTGTCGGCCAACTCCGTCGCCAACCAGGTGCGCCTGCTCATCAACGGCGGTGCGGCCGGATTCACGCAGCAGACGCTGGCCGTCGGCAACTCGCCGTCGGCGCTGGCGCTGGTCGACGTCGACGACGACGGCGACCTCGACCTCGTGCTCGGCCTGCGGAACCAGCTGCGGCTGGCGCGCAACGACGGCGCGGGGCACTTCACGCTCGCAGCGCCTGTCGCCCTGTCGAGCGCCGACCTCGGTTCCGTGGCCGTGATCCCCGGCGACGTGAACGGTGACGGCCACGTCGACGTGATCGTCGGCGTGTCCAATCACGCGCTGTCGAACGGCGGCTACTCCGGCGGCGTGTTCGTTGCATTCGGCGACGGCGCCGGCGGCTTCGCGTTGTCCAAGACGCACGACCTCGCGCTGCCGGCGCATCACCTGGTGGCGGCGGACTTCAATGGCGACGGCAACCTCGATGTCGCCGAGCTGGGCGGATACGTCAGCGCGTCGCGCGTCAACATCGCCCTCGGCGCGAGCGACGGCAGCTTCGTCAACGTGGCCTCGGACTATCCCGCAAGCTCGTACGCCTCCGGCCTCGAGCAGGGCGACTGGGACGGCGACGGGGACACTGACTTCGCGTGCGGCGGCAAGTACTCGCTGTCCACGTGGTTCAACGACGGCGCGGGGCACTTCACGGTCGGGCAGAGCTTCAACCCCGGCTACTACATCAAGGGCATCGCGGCCGGCGACCTCGATCGCGACGGCGACCTCGACCTGCTCGCGACGACCGGCTCCTCGATGGCGATACGGCTGCTGTCGAACGATGGCAGCGGGCACTTCGCGGTGACGGCCAGCGTGCCGGCGACGGTGCAGACCATCGAGGTGCTGCTCGCGGACACGAACGGCGACGGCTACCTGGATGCATGGGCCGGCGACTACAGCACCGGCCAGATCAGCATCGGCAACAGCCACTGCCTGATCGCGGGCTACGGCACGGCCAGGACCAACTCGCTGGGCTGTCTGCCGGCACTGACGGCCAGCGGCACGCCGACGGCGGGCGGCGCCGGCATCGTGGTGCACGCTGGCAATCTGCTCATCCAGCAACCGTTGCTGATGCTCGTCGGCCTGCAGGCCGCGTCGCTGCCCGGTCTCGGCGGTGAAGTGCTCGTGCTGCCGCCGTGGCTCGCGCTGAGCGGCACGACCAGCGCAGGTTCGGGTGACCCCGGCCTCTGCGACGGGAGCTTCGATCTGCCGATCGACGGCGCGCTCCTCACGACCCTCGGCGTGGGCACGCGCCTGCACCTGCAGGCGCTGTCCGCCGACCCGCAGCTGCCGGCCGGCCCGAAGGTGTCGCTCACCAATGGCCTGTGGTTCGAGGTGACGGCGAAGTAGCGCGATCGGGTCTCGCGGACGCCGGATGATCTGGCGGCACGACTCGCGGGCACGCGCCCTCGGCGGGACTTCAGTGCTTCACGAGCGCCGTCACCATGACCATCCACAGGACGCCGAAGCGATCCGTGACCATGCCGTAGCGCGGGGACCAGAAGGTCCGGGCGAGCGGCATGGTCACCTTGCCGCCGTCGGCGAGTGCGGCAAAGGCGCGGTCGGCCTCGGCTTCCGTCGAGACGGACAGCGCCAGCGAAAAGCCGCTGAAGGCCGAGCCCTCGCCGCAACCGTCGGACGCCATGATCGTGGTGCCGCCGACCACGAAGCTGGAGTGCATGACCTTGTGTTCGAAGCCGGGCTGCAGCACGCCCGGCGGCATCGGCTCCGGGCTGTCGCTGAAGCGCATCACCATGCCCACCGTCGCGCCGAGTGCGGTGCGGTAGAAGGCGAGCGCTTCGTCACAGCGACCACCGAAGAAGAGATAGGGTTCGACGACCGGGTGCGACATGTGGATTTCCCTCCCGTGGGCGCTTCGATCAGGGCGGGCAGCCCTCGTTGCGCCCGATCCGCCCACGCATCATACGTTGGCGAAAAGGCATGCGAAATCCGCGAGGTCGAGCGACTTCGCGAAGCATTCCTGGTCGAGCACGTCGCACACCAGCGAGGCCTTGCGCCGCGGCAGCTGCCGGGCGCAGGCCGCGATCTCTGCGCTGCACGACGAGGCTCCGAACATGGCATGAGCTCCGGCGATCCCGATCCATGTGGCGCCGGACTCCGGGTGGAGCTGGCGACGAGCGTCGACGGACGCGGCGTTGGCGACGGCCTCGGTTCAGCGGTTGTCCTGCAAGGTCAAGGAACGAAGCGCTACGCGATGTCCAGCAGCTTGTGCTTCGGATTGTTCTTCGCCGCGGCGAACTTGTCCCACTCGGTCATGAAGAGCACCACGGTGCGTTCGCGGGCGTCGCGCGTGAGCAGCGACGTGGACGGCTCGTTGAAGGTCGCGCGATCGCCGTCCACCCACGCGGAGCAGGTGTAGGGCAGCGGTTGCAGCAGGGTCTCCGTGCCGTACTCGTCGCGCAGGCGGTACTGCAGCACGTCGAATTGCAGGCGGCCGACAGCGGCGACGAGCGGGTCGCTGGCGGCGCGCTCCATCGGCCAGAGGCGCTGCACGGCGCCCTCGGCGGTGAGCTGCTCGATGCCGCGGTCGAAGGCCTTGCGCTTGCCGAGGTCCTTGGGCGACACGCGCGCGAAGTGCTCCGGCTGGAAGTTGGGCAGCGGCTTGTGCTCGAAGCCGCCCTTCATCGACAACGTGTCGCCGATGCGGAAGGTGTCGCGATTGATGAAGCCCACGATGTCGCCCGGGTAGGCGACGTCCACCGTGCTGCGCTCCTGCGCCACCATGGAGTGCGGTCGCGAGAGGCGGATGTCCTTGTCGAGGCGGTGGTGGTGCACGACGATGTCGCGCTCGAACTTTCCGGAGCACACGCGCACGAAGGCGAGGCAATCGCGATGCCGCCGGTCCATGTTCGCCTGGATCTTGAACACGTAGCCTGAGAACGGCGCGGTGAGCGGGTCGAGCATGGTCTCGCTGCCATCGGACAGGTCGATGGGCCGCGGGCCCGGCGCGGGCGCCAGCTCCGCGAAGGCGTCGAAGAAGGGCTCGACGCCGAAGTTGGTGAGCGCGGAGCCGAAGAAGGTGGGCGTCACCTCGCCGCGCAGGAAGGCCTCGGGTGTGAAGGGATTGCCAGCGATTTCGAGCAGCTCGAGGTCGTGGCGCGCGCGCTCGAGCAGTTCGGGCGACAGGCGTTCCGCGAGGCGCGGATCGTCCAGCGTCATGCGCTCCACGCCGGCGCGCAGGGCACCGGCCGCGGACTCCTTGCTGAAGAGCAGCACGTCGCCGCGCAGCGCTTCGCCGCCGCCGGCCGCGCGCCGGTCGATGACGCCCGCGAACTCGCGCCCGGAACCGATGGGCCAGTTGAGCGCGCTGGCGTGGATGCCGAGCACCTCCTCCACCTCCTGCATGAGCGCCAGCGGGTCGCGGCCGAGCAGATCCATCTTGTTCACGAAGGTCAGCACCGGGATGCGCCGCAGCCGGCACACCTCGAAGAGCTTGCGCGTCTGCGTTTCCACGCCCTTCGCGGCGTCCAGCACCATGATCGCGGAGTCGGCGGCGGTCAGCGTGCGGTAGGTGTCCTCGCTGAAGTCCTGGTGCCCCGGCGTGTCCAGCACGTTGATGATCGCGCCCTTGTAGGGGAACTGCATCGCGGACGAGGTGATGGAGATGCCGCGCTCCTGCTCCATGCCCATCCAGTCGGACGTGGCGAGCTTGCCCTTGCGGCCTTTCACCATGCCGGCGGTGCGGATCATGCCCGAGTAGAGCAGCAGCTTCTCGGTGAGCGTGGTCTTGCCCGCGTCGGGGTGCGAGATGATCGCGAAGGTGCGTCGCCGCGCCGTCTCGCGCGTCATCTCCGGGTCGGCGGTTGTTGGAGCGGTGGCCATGCTGTGCCTGTCGAGGGGCGCGTGCGGTGCGGACCGCGAAGCCCCAGAGAATCGCCGACGCAGGCGTTGGGGTCCAGCACCCTTCGCGCCGGGTGAACGGAGAACGCCGCCCCCCTCTTGTAGCGTGCAGCGTGCGTACATTGTACCTACACTGGCAGCATGCCGGCAGTCGACTTCGAATGGGATCCGCGCAAGGCCTCAGCCAACCGGGCGAAGCATGGCATCACGTTTGACGAAGACACGACCGTGTTCGCGGACGAAGCCGCACTTCTCATCGACGACCCGGATCACTCCGACGTCGAGGACCGCTTCATCCTCCTCGGGCTCAGCGCCGCCACTCGGGTACTCGTGGTGGTGCATGTGTACCGGGAGGCGGCGAACACCATCCGAATCATCTCTGCGCGGAAGGCAATCCGCGCGGAGCAGCGTCAATACACGACGAGGTACGCGCCATGAGAACCAGCTACGACTTTTCCAAGGCTCGTCGCAATCCCTACGCCAAGCGCCTCAAGCGCTCGGTGACGATTCGTCTCGACGAGGAGACCATCTCGTACTTCAAGGTGCTCGCCGAAAAGACGGAACTGCCCTACCAGAGTCTCATCAACCTGTACCTCCGCGACTGCGCGGCTCACGGTCGGGAGCTCTCGATGAAGTGGCGTCCGGCCTGAACGTCCGGCGCTCCTTTCATCAAGCCATCGCGCTGACGCCTAATGGAGCCGCGCGAGAACGGTGGAGCCCGACAGCAGCAGCAGCTCGCTGCCCTGCATCGCGTAGCCGTCCGTGTTGCCGAGCGCGGCCAGGAAGCGCTGCTCGACGCTTGCGAGCGGCTCCGGACAGGCCATGCGCGTGGTGCCGAGCTGCTCGAAGCTCAGGCTCGACCCCGAGATCACGAACTGGCCGAAGAACTGGTTGCAGCCGGCGTGCCCGCTGGCCTTGCCCGATTCCGTGTCGAAGCTGATGGAGGGAACGGTGCTGCCGGGCGGCAGCGTGAAGGCCAGGCCGCCCACTTCCAGCAACTGCCATACGTGGCCGTCGAGCTCGACGAGCGGCCGCTCCGAGTGCAGGAAGTCGCCTCGCTCGCTGCCGCTGCCGTCGCTGCTGCAACCGGGTGCCGGCGCGAGCGCGAGACCGAGCCCGATGACGAGCAGCATTCCTGCGAAGTACTTCATGACCGTCTCCGGAGGTCGAGGAACACGTGCGCTCAGTTCTTGCGGCTGATCATGTCGGCGATGAGCCCGACGCAGAAGATCTGCAGCGAGGCGACGAGCAGCAGCACGGGGCCCTCGCCGAGGTTGCCCTGATTCACCTGGTAGCCGCCGTACGCCAGCCCGGCCACGGCCAGCGCACCCGACACCGGCAGGAAGACCTTGAACGGCTCGAAGAAAATGCTGACGCGCAGGATGAGCACCGTGAAGTTGAAGGTGTCGGCGATGGGCCGGATCTTGCTGTTGCCGGTGCGCTTGCGGTAGTCGATCGGCACGAAGATCACGGGCCGGTTGCGCGAGAGCAGCGCCATCGTGACCGTCGTCGTGAACGAGAAGCCGTCGCTGATGAGGTTGAAGCGCTCGACGACCGGCTCGCGGCGGAAGACGCGCAGGCCGGAGTTGAGGTCCGGGATGCGCTTGCCCGTGAGGTAGTTGGCCAGCAGGCGCAGCACGGCCTTGGCCGGCCGGCGCACCAGCGGGATGTGCACGCTGGCGCCGGTGCGCGCGCCGACGACCATGTCGGCGCCCTTCGCGACCAGTTCGCGATACAGACCGGGCAGGGAGTCTTCGGGGTAGGTGCCGTCCGCGTCCGTGATGGCGATGACGGGCGCGCTCGCCGCCAGGATGCCGGTCTTGAGCGACGCGCCGTAGCCGCGGTTCATCGGGTGGGACAGCGCCCGGACCGCTGGCAGCCGGGCGGCCAGCTCGGCGATGGCCGCGTCGGTGCCGTCCGTGCTGCCGTCGTCCACGAGCAGGATCTCGTGAACGATGCCCGAACGCGCCAGCACCTCCGCCAGCTGCGTCACGGCAGGACGGATGCCGTGGGCCTCGTTGTAGGCCGGAATCACCACCGTAAGCTCGATCATCGGCCGCGGATCATAGGCGACGGCCCCCGGAGGTTCACCGCAGCTTTCGGGCGAGGGCTTGGAGCGAGGGCGTGGAGCGAGGCCGTGCACCTGTCGGCGCCGGCCGCTCCCGGCGACGACCGGCTGCCCGGCCTCGACGCCCTGCTATCGTGGCCGTGGGCGCCGGACATCCGGGCCCGCGGGGCTTCGGGAACACCCGGCGCACGGAGGTCGTCCAAGACAGGCATGCACGCACCGCCCGACACGTTCAGTGCCCATCCCGTCGTGCGCCGCCGAAGCGAGGCCGGCGTCTCCATCGTGCTGGCGATGCTCGTGCTCTTCGTGCTCGTGATCGTCCTGTTCCAGGTGCGCTTCACGGCCTCCGTCGAACTGGATCACTCGCGCGCCTTCGTCGACGCCGCCCGCATGGGCATGCTGGCCGACGCCGCCTTCCAGCAGGCGCAGACTCAACTGCTGCTCGATGTGGACACGCCGGACGATGGCTCCGGCGGTGACGCGGGAGGCGGCGACCTGCTGGGGGGACTCGGCGGGGCAGGCGGCGGAGACGGGGGTGGCGGCGATGGAGGCGGTGACGCCTCGGGTTCCGTCGACGGCGGCCCCGGCTCCGATGAGCAGGCCAGCATCGCGGACACCATCGCGAAGACCGACAGCCTGCTCGACGAGTGGCAGGACAGCAGCGCCCTCTCCCCGGCGCTCGGCCAGGACTTCACGATGTTCGTCGAGGTCGAGGACGAGGACAGCAAGATCAACTTGCTCGGCCTGTGGAACCCCGACAAGGACATCGCCGCCAAGCACCGCGAAATCGTGCGCAGACTGCTCGACAAGGCCTTCGAGGGGACGAGTCGCGACCTGTCCATCGTGGATGCCACGGACCTCATCGACAGCCTCGACGACTGGGTCTCCGGCAACCGGGGCACCTTCGATCCCGTGCCGGTGCCGAAGATCAAGCCCAGCAACGCCGACGAGGAGAAGACCGAGACCGAGCTGAGCGGGGCGGGCTTCCTGGACAACCAGAAGGTGAACTTCCCGCTCACGCTGGGTGAGCTTGCGGACATCGAGGGCATCACCTCGGAGCGCCTCGTCGGTTTCGTCGAGGACGACACCTTCTACCCCGGTCTTGATCGCTATCTGACCGTCAACAGTAGCCTTGAGATCAAGCCCAAGCCGAAGACCGATGACCTGTTCGGCGACAGCCCGTTCACCAAGGGCAGCCTCTTCGACAAGCCGGGCCTGACTGCAGGCGCCAACACCGGTGCCGGCGGCGCCGGTGCCGGTGGGGCCGGGGCAGGTGCTGGCGAGGCCGGCGGGGCCGGCGGGGCCGGCGGAAGCGACACCGGCACCGACGACACCGAGGAAAGCTTCGACCCGACCAACGACGGCCTCGTGAATGCCAACACCGCACCGCTCACCGTACTGCGCGCGCTTGCTCCAGATGAAATACCCACATCGTTCATTGAAAAGATCGTTGAATACCGCAAGGAGATCATCCGGCTGCAGCTCGAGGGCGCGCTGGACGAGACCGGCGGATCGCTCTTCGACGACAAGCCCGGCACCGGCTCGGGAGCCAGCGGGGCTTCCGGCAGCAGCGGCTCCGACTCCGGCGGGACCGGCGGCAGCAGCTCCGGCGCGGGTTTCGGCGACACGGCAGAGGACGAGAACATCATCGACTTCGTGTTCAGCACCCCCGAGGAGGTGGTGGACAAGGTGGAGCAGAAGTACCACTTCACCCTGAACCTCGACCCCGGCGTGAAGACCGACTTCACCAGCCTTTTGACCACCTCAAGCAAGGTCTTCACGATCAAGATATTGATCCTTGATGAGCATTCGGGTCGGCGCAGCAGCTACCGCGGCACCGTCTGGCGCATGACCGGGGGCGAATACCCCCAGATGCTCACGCTCGTCCCGCTCGAGCCGGCCTACGATCCGAGGCGCCTGAAAGACTTCCCCAAGGACCTGTCCGAGACCTCGGACGACCGGTTCACCTACGCGGCGGACAAACAGCGCCGGGAAGACCAGGGCCTGCTGCGCTGACGCGGCCTTCCGCCGGTCTCGCCGGGTTGACCCCTTCGGCAGGCATTCCTTATGTTGTGGGGCTCGATTGTGGGCTCCAAAGGCCTGAAATTGCAGGCCCTCCGCGGGACGCGCACGCCTTGATCATCCTTCTTCATCCGGATGCCGGTCCGTCGGAGCGATCCGCGGTTCGGGCGGTGCTCGAGCGGCTCGGCGTCACGGTCGAAGAGACGCGCCTCGGAGACCGCACGGCGCTGGTCGTCGTGGCAGGCGCCGACGAGGTGCCCGCCGAGAGTGTCCAGCGCATTCCGGGTGTCGAGCGCGTCGTGCCGCTGGCATCGCGCGCGCCGCTTGCCATGGCGACGCGCCGGCCGGCTGTCGCCGTCGTCCCCGGGGCCGCGACTCCGAACGGCTCCGGCGGAGCCGTCGCGCATCCGGGGCGCACGGTGCGCGTCGGCCCTGCAGCCTTCGGAGGCGGCCACGTCGCCGTCATCGCCGGGCCGTGCACGGTGGAGGACCCGGACGCACTGCGCGATGTCGCGGCGGCCGTGCACGCGGCGGGCGCCACGGCGTTGCGCGGCGGCGTGTTCAAGGTGCGCACCTCGCCGCACGCCTACCAGGGCGGCGGCCTGCCGGCACTCACCGAACTGGCCGCGACCGCGCGCGCCGTCGGCCTGCCCTTCTTCACGGAAATCAGCGACCCGCGCCAGGTGTCGCTCGTCGCGGATCTCGCCGACGGCCTGCAGATCGGCGCACGCCACATGCAGAACTTCCCGCTGCTCATGGAAGCGGGACGCACGGGCAAGCCGGTGTTGCTCAAGCGCCACATGGCGGCCGACGTGGACGAGTGGCTGCTCGCGGCGGAGTACGTGCTGCAGACCGGCAACGAGCAGCTCATCCTCTGCGAGCGCGGGCTCAAGAGCAGCGAGCGTCACGTGCGCTACCTGCTGGACATCGGCGTCATTCCCTGGCTGAAGTCGCGCATCGGGCTGCCCGTCATCGTCGATCCCTCGCACTCGGCGGGAGACTGGCGCCTCGTGCCGGCGCTCGCGCGCGCGGCCATCGCCGCAGGCGCCGACGGACTCATCATCGAGGTGCATCCGCGGCCCGAGACCACGCGCTGCGACGCGCTGCAGGCGCTGCCGCCCGCGGACTTCGTGCGCCTCATGGACGACGTGCGCGCCCTGGCGCGCATGGACGGCCGCAGCATGGCCGCCGCACCTGTCGCATCCTCCGCGCCCGGAGTTCCCGCCACGCCTGCCACGCCTTCCACACCCGGCGAGTCCGGCGCGACCGGAAGCTCCGGCACGCCCGCCGCACCGGCCGCCGCCGACAAGCTCCGCGCCGCGGTGAACGGTTGAGCATGAGCGCACGCACGCCCTTCATCGCCGGCAATTGGAAGATGAACCTCGACCGCGTCGCGGTGCGCTCGCTGTGCCGCCACCTCACGCAGCTCGCGAGCGAGAAACCGCCGGCGCGCCTCGGCGTCTTCCCGCCCTTCATCTATCTCGCGGACGTCGTCTCGGAGCTCTCGGGCAGCGGCATCGTCGTCGGCGCGCAGACCTGCCACGCGCGGGAGTCCGGCGCGTTCACCGGCGAGATCTCCGCGCGCATGATCCGCGACGTCGGCGCGACCCACGTCATCGTGGGGCACTCCGAGCGCCGTCACCTCTGCGGAGAGACCGACGCCGACGTGCGCGCGCGCCTCGACATCGCGCTGGCGACCGGTCTCGACGTGATCCTGTGCGTCGGCGAGACGCTGGACGAGCGCAAGGCCGGCTCCACCGCCGACGTGGTGTCGCGCCAGCTTGCGGTCGGCGTGTCCGGCCTGCCGGCCGACACGGTGGCGCGGCGGCTGACCGTCGCCTACGAGCCCGTGTGGGCCATCGGCACCGGCCTCAACGCCACGCCGGCGCAGGCGCAGGAAGTGCATGCGCTGCTGCGCGCGCGACTTGCGGAGCTGGCCGGCGACGCCGCGGCGCAACGTGTCGTCGTGCAGTACGGCGGCAGCGTGAAGCCCGACAACATTGCGGCCCTCGAGGCCTGCCCCGACGTGGACGGCGCGCTGGTGGGTGGCGCGTCCCTGGATTTCCGTTCCTTTGCAGCCATCGCCCGGCTTGGCGCCAGCGCGCCACGCCCCGCGGGGAGTGATCGATGATCGAGAGCATTCTGTGGATCGTGTTCGTGCTGGCCTGCATCGTCGTCTCGGCGGTGATCCTGCTCCAGGAGGGCAAGGGCGGCGGCCTCGGCGAGGCCTTCGGCGGCGTCGGCCAGCAGACCTTCGGCGTGAAGGCCGAGGGCATCAACAAGTTCACGGGCTACGTCGCGCTGCTCGTCATCGTGCTCGCGATCTTCATCACGAAGCTCCGCAGCGACGGGTCGTCGATCGCATTCAACGAGGTCCTGCCCCCGATCTCCACGCCGGGCACCGAAGGCACGATGACGACGGAGCCCGGCGCCGGCGACGCCGGCGGCGCGATGCCCGGTGACGCGATGCCCGGTGACGTCGCGCCCCCGAGCGGCGACAGCGCACCGGCTCCGACGGGAGATGGCGCGCCCGTGGAAGACGGCAAGTGAGCTCCGCCGCTCCCGCGACTCTCGACGTCGAGCAGCGCCTCGTGCGCGCCAACGCGCTGCTCAAGGGCCATTTCCAGCTCACCTCCGGCCGCCACAGCGACCGCTACGTGCAGTGCGCGCTGCTGCTTGCGCTGCCGCGCGAAGCGGAAGCCGTGTGCGCCGCGCTGGCGGACCGCCTCGCGGACGCCAGGCCCGATGTCGTCGTCGGGCCCGCGCTCGGCGGCGTCATCGTCGCGCACGAGGTCGCGCGCCGACTCGGCACGCCGTCGTTTTTCGCGGAGCGCAAGGACGGCGTCATGACGCTGCGGCGCGGCTTCGCGATCAAGCCCGGCCAGCGCATCGTCGTGGTCGAGGACGTCGTGACCACCGGCGGCAGCGTGAAGGAAGTCGTGGCCCTGCTGCGCGCGGCCGGCGGCAACGTCGTGGCCCTCGGTTCGCTGGTGTGCCGCAGCGCGACGTCGCCCTTCGACATGCGCTACGAGGCCCTGCTGAAGCTTCCCATCGAGAGCTGGGAGGCCGCCGAGTGCCCGCTCTGCAAGTCGGGCTCGACGGCCATCAAGCCGGGCAGCCGGCCCGGCGCCTGAGGTGCATGAACGGTGCGTGAACGGAGCATGATCGCTTGACGCTTTGCAGCATGACCGGCTTCGGGCGCGCGTCGCGTCGTCACGGCGCGTTGTCCGC
The DNA here is from genome assembly GCA_038212275.1 of Planctomycetota bacterium. Taxonomy (GTDB): domain Bacteria; phylum Planctomycetota; class B15-G4; order B15-G4; family B15-G4; genus JBBQUR01. The sequence continues at coordinate 271,669 of JBBQUR010000002.1, read as the reverse complement.
CGAGGCGGAAGCACGCTCCGTGAACGGGCGCTTCCTGCAGGTGCGCTGCCGCGTGCCGTCGGACATGCTCCGCGTGGAGGCGCGCCTCGAGGCGATCGTGCGGGAGAGCGCGCAGCGCGGCACGGTGGACGTGCTGGTGAAGCTGCGCGCGGATCGCTCCGCAAGCCTTCCGCGCGTGAATCACAAGCTGCTCGCCGTGTACCGCAAGGCGCTGCTGGAGGCCGGCGGCGGCGACGCGGGCCACCTGCTCTCGCTGCCCGGCGTCATCACGCAGGACGAGCAGCAGGTTTCCGAGACGGACATGGAACGCATCGTGCTCGAGGTCGCGGGCCTCGCGGTCGAGCAGATGCGCCGCATGCGGCTGGCGGAGGGCGCGCGCCTCAAGCGCTCGCTGCTGCGCGACTTATCTTCCGTGCGCCGCCACGCCACCGCGCTGCGCCGCCTGGCGCCCGCGGCCGTGAAGGTCTTTCACTCGAACCTGCGCCGCCGCCTCGACGCGCTCGTCGCGGGCAGCGCCGTGTCCGGCAATGACCCCGCGCTGCTGCGCGAGGTCGCGCTGCTGGCCAGCCGCACCGACATCACCGAGGAACTCGACCGCCTCGACAGCCATCTCGATGCGCTGGCCGCGACGCTCGAGCTGCGCGAGCCCGTCGGCCGCTCGATCGACTTCGTGCTGCAGGAGATCGGGCGCGAGGTGAACACCGTGGGCAGCAAGTGCTCCGATGCGCGCGCCGCGGCGCGGGTCGTCCGCATGAAGACCTGCGTGGAGCGCCTGCGCGAGCAGGCGGCCAACATCGAATGAGCGCCGCACGCGGACAGCTCGTCGTCATGTCCGGGCCCAGCGGCACCGGCAAGACCACCATCAAGGAGCGGCTGCGCCGGCATCCGTCGGTGATGGTGGCCGTGACGGTGACGACGCGCGAGCCGCGCACGGGCGAGATCCCGGACCGCGACTACCACTTCGTGACGCGCGAGAAATTCCTGGAGATGAAGGCGCAGGACCTGTTCGCGGAGACCAACGACGTCTTCGGCAACGGGCACCTCTACGGCTCGCTGCGCGCGGAGCTGCAGGCCGCGCTCGCGCAGCCCGGCCGTGTCTACCTCATGGAAGTGGATGTCACCGGCGCGGAGAACCTGCGCAAGGCCGGCTACGACGGCACGTACATCTTCATCGCGCCGCCCAGCATGGACGTCCTGGAGCGCCGCCTGCGCGAGCGCCGCACCGACGCCGAGAGCGCGATCCGGCGCCGTCTCGCGCGCGCCGCCGAGGAGATGGCGGCCTCGCGTGCTGCCGGCAGCACGATCGTGGTCAACGAGACCATCGACGCCACCGTCGCGCAGATCTTCGCGCTCCTCGAGCTGCGCGAGGACGCTGTGCCCGCGAGTCCCGCGCCGAAGACCGCCGCGCCGCAAGGCCCCGGCAGCGCGACCACGACGCACGCGCCCGGCCCCGCCCCGGCGCCGCACGCACCGAACACCCCGGGCGCGCCTGCCAACGGCAAGCCGCGCTCGACGACGCTTTGAACACGACCGCAACCGAAGTACTACGGAGAGCCCCGATGGATCGCACGAAAGTCATGACCCTCTCGGACAAGGTGGGCGGTTTGTTCCGCCTGTCGGTCCTGCTGCAGAAGCGCGTGCAGGAGCTGGTGGCCGGTTCGCCCAAGCTCGTGGACACGCGCGAGATCAACCCGATCAACATCGCGCTGCTCGAGATCGAGGCCGACGCGATCGAGCTGGTGGACCTCTCCGAGGAGGAGCTCAAGCAGCTCCAGGTCGAATCGCAGATGGCCAACGACGAGGCCGAACTGCTCGAGGCGCTGCGCTCGCGCATGACCCGCAACATGGCCAGCGCGGACAACTCGTCCTCCGCCGGCGGCGGCGGCTTCGATGCCGGTGGCGGCGGCAGCGACGACGACGACGAGTAGTCGCCGCGGGGCACGCTGACGGCTCGCGCGACGACGTGTCGCGCGATGCGTTCGGCGATTCACGACATGATCTTCCGCGCATCGCGGTGGCGCACGCTCGCCGCCGCGATGCGCGGCGACGTTCTCAGTCGGAGAGGTCTGCATGGGTCATGCGGGCATCGCGCAGGATCTTTGCGAGCAGCCCGGGGCCGATCGTCTCGCCTCGATGCACCGGAACCACGGTCATGCGGCCATCTGCGTGACGCAGGATGTGGTGCGACCCGCGGACGCGCACGACCGTGAATCCGCGCCGCTCCAGAATGACGATGACCTCGCGACCGCCAGGTCGCGGCGCTCGCGGGTTCACGAGACGCGGACGCGCTGGATGCCGACGAAGACAAGGTTGTCGGGGGGCTGTCCGCGTTCCTCGAGGCAAAGCGTGATCGCTTCCTTCACGCGCTCCATGAGGTCATCGAGCGAGTGAGCCTGCGTGTGGCAGCCGGGCAGCGCCGGCACCGAAGCGACCAGGGTGCCGTCCTGGTCCCGCTCGATGAGGACGTCGTATTCCTGCGCCATGAAACTGTCGGTCCGCGCGCTGATCGTTCTTGCGCCCATGAAGTCTAGCACCTCCCCGTTCGTTGGTCCGCGAGGAGAAGGACGGGGCGAGTCCTCGATCGTTACGGCTGATGGCGTGCCCGATGTGTCGCTCAACTGTTGCGATCTCAGAATCGCAACGAGGGCGCGCTCGGAGCATCGGGACATGACACGGCTCCGCGCTGGCTGCTAGCCTTTCCCGCGCTGCGGACGATTCTGTCCGGCGCCGAGCGGGAGGCGAAGGAGACCATGCTCCAGGCGCTGCTTCCAGGACGCTACGTCGTGCGGCTCATGCAGCACCGCGCCGGCGGGGAGGACGCTGAACTGGCCGCTGGCCCGGAGTCGGTGACGGTCTCCGCGGGCGCGATCACGGCGGTGCAACTCACCGCGCCGTGAGCTGGCGGCATTACGGCTCCGGCCCGCGCCGTCGCTCCGGCCCGCGGGGCAACCTCCGCGCGGCGCTGATGGCGGGGCGGGCCAGGGCGCGCACGTAGTCGGCGAGGCAAAGGCGCTCCTTCATGCGCACGCCGATGAAGCGCACGCCGGCGATCGTGCCGCCGCCGTCGTCGCGGCGCACGTCCACGACCTCGGCCAGCGGCAGCGCGAGGAGCGAGTCGTCGGCGCGCGCGAGCACCAGGTGCAGGCGCTGGTGCTTGGCCAGCGGCTGATCGAGAACCAGGCGCGCGCCGTCGGCGGAGATGTCCACCACCGTGACGGTCAGTCGCTGGCTCCAGGCTCGGGACGACTGCAACTCGCCGAAGCGCACGCTTTCCTCGCGCTGCAGGCGCTGGCGCAGCAGCAGCGGGTCGCCGCTGTCGGGCAGCGTGACGGTCTCGATCCGGCACGGCACGCGCACCGTCGCGCGGCGGTTGGTGATGGTCTCGACCAGCGCGTGGGTGAAGACCCACTCGTTCAGCGGCGGCATCGGGCGCAGCAGCAGCGCGGCCTCGAAGGCCATGCGGCCTGGCGGGGCCTCGGGCTCCGCGGTGCCGTTCGAATTCGCGAGCGGCGCACCGCTTGTCGTGCCGAGACCGGGCAGCGGCTGCGGCGTGGCCAGCAGATTGCGGCGCAGCGGCCACGGGCAGGGGAAGGGGCTCACCACGATGAGGTTCTTCTCGTCGGCCGCGCCGACGAAGACCAGGACAGCGGGCCCCGAGGGTTCGGTGGGGTCGCTGATGACGAACGGCTCGCACGGCAGCGGCGCGCCGTCGAAAGCCGGCGTGCGCAGGCCCAGCTCGTCGAGCAGGCGTGCGGCGTCGGCCGCGACGGCCAGTGCGGCCTCCCGCCCCGGCTGGCGTGCGATGGCAAGCACCAGCCGCTTGGTCAGCAGGTCGGGCGCCGTGAGCAGCGATTCGGCCGTGCCCGCGCTCTCGTGCTGGAACATCGTGGCGAAGCACTGCGCCGAGCGCGCCGAGAGTCCGTGCGCCAGCGCAAGTTCCGTGGCCGTGCGACGCCGGCTCGCGCGCCTCCAGAACACGAAGCTCGTGCTGCCCACGACGAGCGCGACGGCAGCCAGCAGCAGGGCGGCCGCCGCCTGGATGCCGCCCGTCTCCACTGGAAAGAGATTGATGAGCATCTGCAGGGTCGCCACGATGTCCTTTCTCGGCGGCCGGAGAGTCCGGTCTTGAGCGATCGCGGCGCGCTGCGGCCGCGATGCCCGGGAAGCGACGACGGCAACAGGCGGTGAGGCGGCATGGCACGGGGCAAGAAGGCGAAGGCGGCGGCATCGCTGCTGGCGAGCAAGCGACTGGTTCAGCGCATCGGCCATCAGGCGAAGGCCTCGCTGGCCGCGTCGGCCGCAGGGCTGACGGCGCGCGGCGCCGGGCGCCCGGCCGGGCGCGGCGGCAAGGCCGGCGGCTCGCGCTCCGGTGCCGCGGATCGCGGTGCTCGCGACAAGGCGGCGCCGGCCGAGCCGCGCGCTCCGATGTCCGAGGCCGCGCGCCACCGGCTGCGCGAAATGGGCGCGCTGGCGCTGCTGGGCTTCACGCTCTTTCTTCTGCTGGCCTGCGGCTCGGCCTACGGCGACTCCAACCTCTGCGGCCCCACGGGCGAGTGGTTCGGCACTTTCCTGCTCGGCTCCTTCGGCTACGCGGCCTACCTGCTCGTGCTGTGCCTGGGGCTCTGGGGCGGGACGCTCTTCGCGCGCCTGCAGCCGGAGTCCTTCAGCATCCGCTTCATGGGGCTGGTGCTGTGCCTCGTGGCGCTGTCGGGCCTGCTGGCGCACTTCCTCGGCGGCCTGTCGGGACACTTCCCGTCGGGCGGCACGGTGGGCGAGTACATCAACCACCAGCTTCGCGACGTGGCGGGCCTCGGCCTGGCGGGCACGCGCATCGCGCTCATCGTGCTCACGCTGATGACCTTCGTGCTCGCGACGGACATCGTCTACTACACCCACGTCATGCGCACGCTGGGCTGGTTGCGCGCGCGTCGCGCGACGGTCAGCTCGACGCCCGTCATGGACGACGTGCCCGAGGTGGGTGAGGCGCGGCCGCTGGGTTCCAGCGCGGACCTGTCGCCGTTCAAGGTGCTCGAGGGCCTGCCGGGCGCGAGCATTCCGGACACGGCGGGCGCCGCGGGCGCCGCGCGTCGCGCGCGCTCCGGCGCGCCAGCCGCAGCCGTCGCCACGCCGACCGCGCCGACCGCGCCGGGAAAGTCCGGCACAGCGACGCGCGACGGCGCCGGCAAAGATGCGCCGGCTCGGGAAGCCGCAGCCAGGGAGTCGGCCGCCAGAGACGCGGCTGCGAAGGAAGCAGCTGCCAGGGAAGCGGGACGCTCCGAGCGGAGCTCCGACGGCGCGCGCGCCGGCGACAAGGCCGGCGCCGGCACGAAGGGCGAGACTGCCGGCAAGTCCGACGCGGGTCCGGCGGCGAGCGCACCGAAGATCCACTCGATGCAGAGCGGCGCGGGCCCCAGAGGCGAGGCCGCACCGGCCGCCTCGACGGCACCGGCCACACCGGCCGGAAGGCCGGGCAAGCCGGCAGGTGTCGCGATGCCTGATCCGGGCGACGCGGTGGCTGCCGAAGCCGGCGATGTCGCCGCGGGTCCTGGCACGGCGGGACCCGCCGCGTCCGGCGCAGGCGCCACGGCGCGCCCGATGCCGCGCGTGCGTCGGCCGGCGGACGAGCAGCCGGTGCAGAAGACGCTCTACGGCGAGACTGCCGTGAACCCCGCCGCGGCGGCGGCCATCGCCGGCCCCTACAAATTCCCCGGCGACGAGCTGCTCGACGAACAGGAGTCCGTCGACCAGGTCGAGCTGGACGCGCTGCTTGCCAACAAGACCGCAACGCTGGAGCGCACGCTCGAGTCCTTCAAGGTCGAGGCGCGCGTCGTGGAGATCCAGAAGGGGCCGGTCATCTCGATGTTCGAGATGGAGCTGGCGCCGGGCATCAAGGTCGAGAAGGTGCGCTCGCTCGAGGACGACCTGGCCATCGCGCTGCGCGCCCGCAGCGTGCGCATCGTGGCGCCGATTCCCGGCAAGAACACGATCGGCATCGAGGTGCCCAACCCGCTGCGCGAAACCGTGCGGATGAAGCCGCTGCTGCACTCGCGGGAATACATGGAGGGCAAGTATGCCCTGCCGATCTTCCTGGGACGCGACGCGTCGGGCCGCCCGATGGTGGTGGACCTGGCGCGCATGCCGCACCTGCTCGTCGCGGGCGCCACCGGCTCGGGCAAGTCGGTGTGCCTGAACTCCATCCTCGTGTCCTTCCTCTACACGCGCTCGCCGGAGCAGCTCAAGCTCATCCTCATCGACCCGAAGATGGTGGAGCTCACGCAGTTCGCCAACGCGCCGCACCTGGCGTGCCCGGTCATCTCGGACATGAAGCGCGCGCCGGGCATTCTCGAGTGGGCCATCATGAAGATGGAGGAGCGCTACAAGCTCCTCTCGCAGGCCGGCGTGCGCAACATCTACAGCTACAACAAGCTGGGCGTCGAGGGCCTGCGGGCGCACTTCGGAGAGCGCGCCGATGACCCGGACTTCCCGCGCTTCCTGCCCTTCATCGTCATCGTCATCGACGAGCTGGCCGACCTCATGATGACCTCGGCCAAGGAGGTCGAGACCTCCATCACGCGCCTCGCCGCCAAGAGCCGCGCGGTGGGCATCCACCTCATCGTCGCGACGCAGCGGCCGTCCACCAACGTCATCACGGGCCTCATCAAGGCCAACCTGCCGACGCGCATCGCCTTCATGGTGAGCAGCAAGATCGACTCGCGCGTCATCCTCGACGAGAACGGCGCCGAGCAGCTCCTCGGCGAGGGCGACCTGCTCATGATGTCGCCGGCCAGCTCGGCGCTCGTGCGCGGCCAGGGCACCTACCTCAGCGAAGAGGAAGTGCAGCGCATCATGAACGAGGTGAAGACGGTCTCGGGCCACGCCTACGAGCCCGACCTCGTGCAGCGCCGCTCCGAGAACGCGCGCGACCCGGACAGCGAGGACGAGCTCTACGACGCGGCCGTGCGCTTCGTCTTCTCCACCGAGCGCGGCTCCGCCTCGCTGCTGCAGCGCAAGTTCGCGATCGGCTACACGCGCGCCAGCCGGCTCATCGACATGATGGCCGAGGAAGGCGTGCTCGGCGAATACAAGGGCAGCCAGGCGCGCGAGCTCACCATGACGCTGCAGGACTGGATCGCGCTCAAGCCCGATGCACGCGGCAGCGACGACGACGACTCGGGCCGCGGGCCCCGCGCGTCGGGCAGCGTGGCGCACGAGGTCGCCCCCTCCGAAGACGACGGCACCCTCGACGCGGACGACGACGCCGAGGCCTGACGCACCACGGCAGCCTTGCGGTGCGGCTCGCGTGCGACGCAGCCGCGCTGCGGCCCCGCGGGCTCAGAACGAGTAGAAGTAGCCGTCGGAGTTCACGGCGCCGAACTTCGCATCCGGGTTCGACTCGCCTGTGTTGGTCACGCGGATCACGTGCCAGCCGGGGGTCTCGAAGCTCTGCTCGAACACCGGCTGCTGCGTCTTGAGCGTCGGCCCGTAGAGGTCAACCCGCTGGGGCGGGAGTCCGTCGATGCTCACCCGGGCGATGCCGGAGAGTTTGCCGGTGTTGGCGAACCACACGATGCGGTCGCCGAAGAACTGCAGCTCCTCCCAGGCGCCGGCGCCGAGCGACACGCGTACCGAGCCGCCGTTGTTGTTCGTGCCGCCGATCTTGGTCCAGTCGTCGGAGCGATACACGGTGGCGGCCGACTCGTCCACGCGCAGTCCGCCGGGGAGGCGGCTCCACGTGGCGCCGGCGTCGGTCGTCTCCCAGGTCCAGCCGTAAGTGCCGGCCAGGACCCGCTGGTCGTGCGCGAAGTCCGGCGAGATCTCCAGCGTGCGCACCGAGTCGCGCGGCATGCCCGCGGAGGCCGGGGCCCACGAGTTGCCGCCGTCCACGGAGCGGAAGACGCTGTCGTTCAGCGTGGCGAGCAGCGCCGTGCGGTCCGTCGCGAAGGCGGGCGAAAGCACGATGCTCTCGATGATGAGCGGGCCGGCAGCCGGTCCGCTGGTTCCGGGAAGCCCCGCATCGGTGGGCGACCACGACACGCCGGCGTCGTGCGTGATGAAGACGCCGCTGCCGACGGTCCCCGCGAAGGCCGTCCGGTCCGCCGCGAAATCCGGCGAGACGGCGAAGCAGCGCACCATGAGGTTGGACATTCCGGCGTTGGCGGGCGTCCAGCTGTGCCCGCGGTCGGTGCTGCGGTAGACGCCCAGATTGCGCGACGCGAGGAAGATGGTGCCGTCCGCGGCGAAGTCGGGCGAGAAGTCGATGCTGCTCGTCGAGAAGGCGGCCGGCAGGCCGAGCTGCAGCTGCGAGAAGCTGTCGCCGCCGTCGAGGCTGCGCCAGGTGCCTTCGCCGCCCGAGCCGAAGATCACCGTGCGGTCGTTGGCGAAGTCGGGCGAGGTCGCGATGCGACGCACGACGGTGACGCCCGACGGCTTCGGCAGCTGCGTCCAGTGCTCGCCCGCGTCGGTGGATCGGCTGAGCACCGTGTAGCCGTAGAAAAGCGTGCGGTCGGAGGCGAATTCCGGCGAGACCGCCAGCGCATCGCTGTAGAGCGCCGCGATGTTGTTGGAGAGCCCTCTCCACGAGCTGGAAGCGAAGGCCGTGGCCCTCTGCAGCGAGTGGGGCTCGCCCCCTCCGGAGACCGCTGCCGCCGGGGTGGGCTGTCCCACGACCGCGACGGACGCCGTGCCGGATGCGGTGGCGGCCACGGGCCCGGGCGCCTCAGGTCCGTACTGCAGCACGCCGCCGCCGTAGTTGCCGAAGAAGACGGTGCGATCGTGCGCGAAGTTCGGCGAGAAGGCGATGTGCCGATTGAGGAACTGGTTGTAGACGTCGCACTGCCGCCAGCTTTCCCCGCCGTCGTGCGTGACGTAGAGGCCTTCGTAGGAGCCGATGTAAGCCAGGCCGTCGGCACCGAAGCCCGGCGAGACGAGGGCCTCGGTGTTGTGGAACTCCGTCAGGTCCGAGGGCGCCTCGAAGCCGTTGATCGTGAGCTTCCACGGGGAGCCCGGCGCCGACGCGCGATAACAACCTGCGGTCTTGGTGGCGGCCAGCACGGTGCCGTTGTTCGCGATGGCGATCTCGTAGACGAACTGGTCGGTCAGGCCCGTGTTGCAGCCGCTGAAGCTGAGACCGCCGTCCGTGCTGTAGCGGGCGCCGGTGCCGAAACGCCCGAAGGCCAGCATGAGCGCGTGGTCCTGGGCGAACCTGGGCGAGACCGCGAGCGTCTCCATGAGATTGGGGTAGGTCACGCGCGGCGCCCAGGTGAGGCCACCGTCGCTCGAGGCGTGCAGCGTCTTGCCGCCGATGAAGGCGGTGGTGTTGTCCCCCGGGGCGAAATCGACGACGCGGAGGGCCGTCTCGACGAGGCCCGTGTTGACCGAGACCCACGTCAGGCCGCCGTTGGAGGAACGCGCGCACCCGAGGTCGGTGGCGGCAATCAGGGTGGCGTCCGACTTGAACTTGGGCGAGACCGCGATGCTGCGCACCACCAGGCTCGGCAGTCCGGTGTTGATGGGCGCCCAGGTCAGTCCTGCGTCCGCGGTGCGCCAGATGCCGCCGCCGTCCGTCGCGGCAAAGGCGATGCCGTCCACCACGAAGCGCGGCGAGAACGCGAACTTCTGGATCGGGTGCTCCATCATCGGCAGGCCGTATTCCTGCCAGCTCAGGCCGCCGTCCGTGGACCGGCCGAAGAGCGTGTGATCGGTGAGCGAGAAGCTCGCGAAGAGCGTGTGGTCCTGCAGGAAGGTGGGCGACATCGCCAGCTCGCCGACCACGTCGTGCGGCGCGTGGGCTGGCGCCGCGGGGGCCAGGAGGAAGCACCCGGCAACCACCGATGCGGCCGCTCGAAGGCCAGCTCTCGTGCGACGGCGGTGCCAGGGAGAGGATACGGACATGCGGCCTTTTTCCGGGGGTGGGGAGCCCCGCGAGCGCTCCCCGACCTGCATTCTGCCCCGGCTTCGGAGGGGGGACAAGGCGAGGGGGCCATGCGCCGGACCTGCACTCGGGAGAGCCTGTCGCTTTCGTGCGGCAAGTTGGCGGGGCGCCAGACAGGCGCCGCGGGCTAGAATCTCGCCGCTCATGACGCCTCGCACACGCACCTCGTCCCGTTCCCCGGCTCCATCTCCCGCGCGCCCGGCCTCGGCCGGCAAGCCGGCAGCGCCCGCCGCGCGCGGCAAATCGGCACCAGCGGAGCCCTCCGCAGCGCGTGCCAGGTCGGCCGCGGCTCCAGCGACAGGCCGCCCGCGCGGCAAGTCCCGGGCGTCCGCCGCGCCGGCGACGCACGCAGCCTCGCGCGCGGTCTGCCTCGTCTCGCTCGGGTGCAGCAAGGCCCTGGTGGACACCGAGGTCATGGGCGGCCACCTCGGCCGCGCGGGCCTCACGCTGGTCGGCAACCCCGAGGACAGCGAGGTCGTCATCATCAACACCTGCGGCTTCATCGATGAAGCCCGCGAGGAAAGCCTGGCCACGGTGCGCAAGTACACCGAGCTGAAGCGGCGCGGCAAGCTGCGCGGCGTCGTCGTGACCGGCTGCCTCGTGCAGCTTCACGAGCCGAAGCTGAAGACCGAGCTGCCCGGCGTGGACGCCTTCCTGCCCATCTCCGACTACAGCGGCGTGCCGTCCATCGTGGACGCGCTGCTCGGGCACGCGCCCAGCACCGTCTGCGTCGGCGGCGAGGTCGGCCGCGCCCCGGTGCGGGCTCCTGCGCCGCAGACCACGCCCTCGGCGCCGCGCACGTCGCCGCCGCGCGTGATCCTCGAGCGCGCGCCAGGCGGCATGGGCTACCCGACCACGGAGATCGAGCTGCCCGGCGGCCTCGTCAAGCAGGGCGACAGCGACCTCGGTCGCGCGCTGCTCACGGCGCGGCACACCGCCTACCTGCGCCTCGGCGAGGGCTGCAATCACATCTGCGCCTTCTGCGCGATCCCGAAGATCCGCGGCAAACTCAAGAGCAAGCCGCTGGCGGTGCTCGTGGAGGAGGCCGCCGCGCTGGCGACGCTCGGCGTGCGCGAGCTGACGCTCATCGCGGAAGACAGCACGGACTGGGGCAAGGACCTCGGCCATGGTCTGGGCCTCGCGCAACTGCTGCGCGCGCTCGGCAAGCTGCCCACGCAACCCTGGGTGCGCGTCATGTACGCCCACCCGGCCACCATCGACGAGCACCTCATCGAGACCATGGCCGCGGTGCCAAACGTCGTCCCGTACCTGGACATGCCCGTGCAGCACGGTGACGAGGCGGTGCTGAAGCGCATGCGGCGCGGCAGCTCGCCGGAGCGCATCCGCGAAGTGGTGACCGACCTGCGCAACGCGATCCCCGGCATCACGCTGCGCACGACCATCCTCGTCGGCTTTCCCGGCGAGACGGAAGCCGCCTTCAACAACCTCATGGCCCTGCTGGCCGAGCTGTCCTTCGACCGCGTCGGCTGCTTCGTCTTCTCGCCGGAAGAGGGCACGGAGGCCTGGCGCATGGACGGCCGCGTGCCGCGCGAGCTGGCCGAGGAACGTCGCGCCAAGGTCATGGAGCTGCAGCGCGGCCTGCTCGTCGCCAAGAACCGTGCACGCCACGGCAGCCGCGACACCGTGCTGGTGGATGGCGTCGAGCGCGCCGTGGCCGGCAGTGGGCGCCTCGCCATCGGCCGCACGGTGACGGACGCGCCGGAGATCGACGGCCGCGTGCTGGTCGAGTTGCCCGCCAAGCCCGCACGCGGCAGCGCCGAGGTGAAGGTCGGCGATCTCATCCCCGTGCGCATCACCGGCACCAAGGGCTACGACCTCACCGCGACGCTCGAGTCCGGCGCCGCCGACTCGCGTTGAGCCTCGTGCCGCCGGAGGCCGAGCGCGAGGCGCGACGCGAGGCTGGCCGATCTCGCGCAGGGCCGCGCGACAGTGCCCGCTCCTCCCGCGGCTCGCGATGAACCTCCCCAACCGCATCACGATGGGCCGCTTCGCGCTGGCGTTGTTCTTCTTCGCCTTCCTCGAGCTCACGCACGCCGACACCGCGTCCGAGTGGTGGAAGCCCACCATCGCGGGCGGCATCTTCATCCTCGCCGTCGCGACCGACGCGCTGGACGGCTACTACGCGCGCAAGCTCGGCCTGCAGACGGATTTTGGCCGCATCGCCGACCCGGTCGTGGACAAGATCATCGTGTCGGGCGGGCTCATCTTCCTGACGGCTTGCCCATGGGCGCGGCCCGTGCTGCCGGTGTGGATGGTGGTGCTCATCATCAGCCGCGAGTTCATGGTGTCGGGGCTGCGCGGCTTCATCGAGGCCCGCGGCGTCGCCTTTCCCGCGCGCTGGGACGGCAAGCTCAAGATGGTGCTGCAATGCGTCGTGATCCCGGCCCTCTTCGCCCAGCGCGCGGTGGACCTGGGCTGGCCCGATCAGCGGCTGCTCTTCTCCGTGGTGGACACCTTTGCCTACGTGGCCACCTGGCTCACCTTCGTGGTGACGATCAGCTCGGGCGCGCGTTACGTCGCGGCCGCCGCGCGCGTGCTGCGCCAGCACGGCGATGCGCGGCTGTGACCGGCCTGCACTGACATGAGCCGCGTCCGCCGCTTTCTCGCCACGGCCTGCGGCGTCGGCTGGCTGCCGCGCGCACCGGGCACGTGGGCCTCGGCCGCCACGGCGCTGCTGCTCGCGCTGCTGTTCGGCGTGCGCGGACTGCTCGAGCCGGAGATCTTCCTCCGCACGGGCTGCTACCAGTCGGGCGTCTGGAACGTGGAGGGCTTCAGTCCCGCCGCGGCCGCGTGGGTCCTGCGCGGCGCCACGCTGGCCGTGCTCGCGCTGATCTTCGCGGCCGGCATCTGGCTCGGGAATCGCGCGGCGCGCGACTTCGGCGTGAGCGATCCCGGGCCCTTCGTGCTCGACGAGGTCGTGGGTCAGGGCATCGCGCTGCTGCCGCTGCTGCCCGGGCCGATGTCGCCGTGGGGAGTGCTCGTCGCCTTCGCGCTCTTCCGGCTCTTCGACATCTGGAAGCCGCCGCCGTGCGCGCAACTGGAGCGACTGCACGGTGGCCTCGGTATCATGGCCGACGACGTCATGGCGGGCGTCTACGCGGCGGTGATCGTCGCGCTGCTGCCCGTCTGAACGCGCGCCACGCGGCGCGCATGGCGCGGCGCAGCAACCCCGGGGCGGAGAGCCGATGGCCAGGAAGGTGAAGACCGAGGGCCGGCGCATGCGCGACATCCCGCTGGCCACCAAGCTGGCGCTGGTGATGGCGGGCACGATCGCGCTCTTCATGCTGGGCTTCGCGCTCTTCGCGCGCGGCTTCATCACGGACGCCGTGAAGCTGCAGATCAAGCACGCCGCGCACGAGGCGGCGTTCATGGCCGCGCAGCCGGACCTGCTCGCCTGGAGCGAATACTTCGGCACGGACTTCCAGGGCAAGACGGCCTCGGAAGTGAAGGCTCTGGCGCAGGCGATGAAGCCGAAGGAATACGAGCTGGCCTTCCAGGACACGGAGTACATCAAGAGCTTCGACTGGAATCGCGCGCGCTTCGAGCGCATGGTCCGCAGCGACGCGCGCATCGTCGCGGTGGACCTGCGCGCCAAGGGCGAGCGCGGCGGCGTGCTGGCCGCCTCCTACGCGGGCAACCTGACCTTTGCGCCGATGGCGGACGACCGGCCCGTGACCTTCCCGCACGGCGCGGCCAGCGAGCTCTACCTGCAGATCGGCGGGAAGCTGCAGCACGTGATCCGCGGCAGCTATCCCGTCGTCGACCGCGACGGGCAGGAAGTCGCGGAGTTCAGCGTGTACATCAGCGCCTCCGCCATCGAGGAAGCGACGACGAAGCTCATGAGCCGCGTCATGTTCCTCGCTGCAGTCTTCGTGTTCATCGGCGCGGGCGTGGCCTGGTTCGCGGGGCGTTGGGTGACGCGTCCGCTCACGCTGCTGAAGGAAGACCTGCGCATCGTCGCGGGCGGCGACCTCGAGCACCGCACCGAGCCGCACAGCCGGGACGAGATCGGCGCGCTGGCGCGCAGCTTCGACCAGATGACGCAGAGCCTGCACGAGGCGCGCCAGGCCGAGCGCAACGCGGCGACCTCCGTGCACCAGATGGCCGTCGCGGGCGAGGTGGCCACCAGTCTCTTCCCGAGCAAGCTGCCGGACATCGCGGGCTTCGACCTCGCCGGGCACCACGAGACCTCCGGCACGCTCGGCGGCGAGTACTACGACGTGCTGGAGCTGCCCGGCGCACGCTGGGGCCTCATCGTCGGCTCGGCCTCGGGGCGCGGCCTGCCCGCGGCGATGGTCATGACCATGGCGCGCTCCTTCCTCACGGCCATCGCGCGCAGCACCTCGGATCCGGGCGCGATGCTGCGCGACGTGAATGCGCTGCTCTCCTCGGACCTGCGGCGCGGCATGTACGTCACCGTGCTGCTGGCCGTGCTGGATCCGGCGGCGGGCACGCTCACCGTGGCCAATGCGGGCCACAGTCCGCTGCTGCTGTACCGCGGCTCGGGCGACGGCAAGCTGCTGCCCGTGCACAGCGAGGGCATCGCGCTGGGCTTCGACAAGGGCCCCGTCTTCGACCGCACGCTGAAGGTCGTGCGCCTCGCGCTTCAGCCCGGCGACCGCGTCATGCTCTACACGCCGGGCGTCACGCGCGTCGCCAATGCCGAGGGCGCCGAGCTGGGCGAGGAGCGTTTCGCGAACCTCGTGCGCCGCGAAGCCGTGCACCCCGCCGCGCTCTTCGTGCGCCGCATGGCCGCGCTGGTGAAGAAGTTCCGAGGCGAGCAGCCGCTCACGGAGGATGTGACGCTGCTCTCGCTGGGCCGTCAGGCCGGAGATGAGGGCGCGACATCGTGAGTGGCGTGAGCAGCAGCGGCAAGGGCAGCCAGATGACCATCGCCGGGTTCCAGGCGCTCATCGAGAGCATCTACGGCGCGAAGGACGGCGCGCGCGGCACGGCGGGCACCTTCATGTGGTTCGCGGAGGAGGTCGGCGAGCTGTCGCGCGCCTTGCGCCGCGGCCAGCGCGAGAATCTCGAGGAAGAGTTCGCCGACGTGCTGGCCTGGCTGGTCACGCTGGCCTCGATGAACGGCGTGGACCTGCAGGCCGCCGCCGCACGCAAATATCAGGACGGCTGCCCGCGCTGCCACCGCGCTCCGTGCGCCTGCCACGAACCCGTGGCCGGCCATGCGCCGCCGTCGGCCGGCTGAAGCGGCGCGTCGGGAGCCGCCGCCGATGACCCGCTACGCACGCGTCGCGCCGCCGCTGCCGGTCGCCGGTCTCTACAGCTACTCCGTGCCGCCGGCGCTGCTCGAACGCGTCGTGCCCGGCGTGCGCGTGCTCGTGCCCTTCGGCAAGCGCCGGCTCGCGGCGGTCTGCGTCGGCGTGGACGAGCAGCCGCCGCCGGACGGCGTGGAGGTCAAGCCGCTCGTCGGTCTCGTCGACGATCAGCCGCTCGTCGGCGCGGACGTGCTGCAGCTCACCGCGTGGGTGGCCACCGCGACGGGTTGCTCGTGGGGCGAGGCCCTGGACGCGACGCTGCCGCCGGCGGTGAAGGCCGGCCGCAGCGGGCGCGTCGTGGAGGAGGCCGTGCTGCTCGGCGACCCGCGGCTCATGCGCGGCCAGGTGGAGGAGCTGCAGGAGAAGCACGAGAAGCAGGCGCGCGCGCTGCGCATCCTGGCGGAACGCGGCGGCACGCTGCCGGCGCGCGAGCTGATGTCGCTGGCGCACGTGAGCCGCTCGCCGCTGGCGACGCTGGTGAAGGCCGGCCTCATCGAACTGCGTCGCGCCGCCGCCGTGCGCGACCCGCTGGCAGCGACGCCCGTGGAGCGCACCGAGCCGCTGGAGCTCACCGAGCCGCAGCGCGAGGTCACGAACCGACTCATCGCGGCGCTGGACGGCGCGGCACTGGACGGCGCGGTGCTGGACGGCGCGATGGCGAGCGGCGTGTCCGTGCCCGGCGGTGCGAGTGGCGTTGGACTGCTGGCTGGCGCGGCAGCGGGCGTGGTCCCCGTTGCGGGCGCTGCCGCCGGTCCTGCCAGCCGCGCCTTCCTGCTGCACGGTGTCACGGGCAGCGGCAAGACGGAGGTGTACCTGCAGCTGCTCGCGGAGGTGGTGGCGCGCGGGCGGCAGGGCATCGTGCTCGTGCCGGAGATCGCGCTCACGCCGCAGACGGTCAAGCGCTTCCGGCAGCGCTTCGCACGCGTCGCCGTGCTGCACAGCCACCTCACGGATGCCGAGCGCGCGGCGCAGTGGCGCGCCATCCGCGCCGGCGAGGCGGACGTCGTCGTCGGCGCGCGCTCGGCGGTGTTCGCGCCGGTGCCGCGGCTCGGGCTCATCGTCCTCGACGAAGAGCACGAGACCACCTTCAAGCAGCAGAACGTGCCGCGCTACCACGCGCGCGACGTGGCTCTCGAGCGCGGGCGGCTCACCGGCGCGATCGTGCTGCTGGGCACGGCGACGCCGTCGCTCGAGGCCTGGCACGCGGCGCAGGACGGGCAGCTCGGGCTGCTCACGCTGCACGACCGCGTGGCCGGCGGGCGCGCTCCGGACATCGTCATGGTGGACCTCACCGTGGAGCAGCGGCGCGGCGGGGCCTTCTCGTTCCTGTCGGATCCGCTGCAGGCCGGCATGGACGATGCGCTCTCGCGCGGCGGGCAGGTGCTGCTCTTCCTCAACCGGCGCGGCTGGTCGCCCGTGCTGCTGTGCCGCAAGTGCAAGCAGTCGCTCAAGTGCCTGCACTGCGATGTCTCGATGACGCTGCATCGCAAAGCCAACCGCGTCATCTGCCACTACTGCGGCACGGAGAAGGCACCGCCGCGCGAATGCCCCGCCTGCCGCGGGCCGCTGCTCCCGCTGGGCTACGGCACCGAGAAGGTGGAGGAGGAAGTGCGCCAGCGCTTCCTGCACGCCTCGGTGGCGCGCATGGACAGCGACACGATGTCGGGGCGCGGCGCGCACGAGGGCGCGCTGGCGGACTTCGCCGCGGGGCGCACGCAGGTGCTCATCGGCACGCAGATGATCGCCAAGGGCCTGGACTTTCCCAACGTGCTGCTCGTCGGCGTGATCTGCGCGGACAGCGCGCTCTTCCTGCCGGACTATCGCGCGGCGGAGCGCACCTTCCAGCTGCTCGCGCAGGTGGTGGGGCGCACCGGGCGGGGCCCCAAGGGCGGGCGCGTCGTCGTGCAGGCCTTCGATCCGCGGCACATGGCCATCCGCCTCGGCGTGAACCAGGACTATGTGAGCTTCGCGTCGACGGAGCTGGCCGCGCGGCGCGAGAGCGCTTACCCGCCGTTCACGCGACTGGTGCGCGTCGTCATCCACGCACCGGACGAGGCCCACGCGCGCACGCGCGCACACGAGCTGGCGCGCAGGCTGCGCGGCGAGCCGGAGCCGGCCCGCGAGGCGAAGGGCGGTGCGCACACTGCGGCCTCCCGTCGTGCGGCGCCCGGCGCGAGCATCGGCGCTGCCATCACGGCGGAGTTCGACTTCGGCGCGCCGTCACGCCCGGTGTTGCCTGACGCGTCCGGCGCGTACGACGCGTCCGCTGCGCACGGCCCGTCCGCTGCGGACGCCGCGGCCGACACGCCCGCCGCGGCCGTCACTCCCGCCGAGCCGGGCCCCGGGCCGCTCGACGGCGTCGAGATCCTGGGGCCGGCTCCGGCGCCGATCGCGCGCATCGCGGAGCAGCACCGCTGGCACCTCGTGTGCAAGTGCGCGACGGACGGCGCGGTGTCGGCAGTGCTCGGGCGCCTGGGCCCCTCGGTCGGCCTGAGCCGCCAGGCGCGCGTCATCGTGGACGTGGATCCCGTCGCGATGCTGTAGCTGCCAGGCAGCTGGCGCCGACGACGCACACGGGTCTGAGGGCCGGCGCTCACGGCCTGAGGGCCAGCACAGGCGTATCGCGCGGGCCGCGCCGTGGTTGAGGAAGATGGCTCGCAGCCGGCGCGGCCGCAGTGCCGGGCGGCACGCCGCCCGGATAACCGTGAATGCGCTTGCCGGCTCGAGCGCGCCTCGAGAGGACTCTCCGTGACGACCGAGCCTTTCGACGCAGCGTCCGTCACCGGGCTGGGCGAGGCCGAGGCGGCGTCGCGGCTCGCGACCGAAGGCCCCAACGAGATCGAGTCCGCCAAGCCGCGCAACCTGGCTCGGATCGTGCTCTCGGTGATCCGGGAGCCGATGCTGCTGATGCTCGTCGCGGCCGGCTCGCTCAACCTGCTCGTCAGTCTGCAGGAGCCCGAGCGCTTGCGGGACGCGGTGCTGCTCTTCGTGTTCGTGTTCGTCGTCATCGGCATCACGCTCTTTCAGGAGCGACGCACGGAGCGCGCGCTGGCGGCGCTGCGCGACCTGGCCAGCCCGCGGGCCCTCGTCGTGCGCGACGGCGTGCAGCGCCGCATTCCCGGCCGCGAGGTCGTGCCGGGCGACGTCGTGCTGCTCTCCGAGGGCGACCGCGTGCCGGCCGACGGCATCGTGCTCGACAGCGGCAACCTCACCGTGGACGAGTCGCTGCTGACGGGCGAGTCGATCCCGGTGCGCAAGGCCCGCGCCGCCGCCGACACCGTCATGGGCCGGCCCGGCGGCGACGGCACGCCCTTCGTCTTCTCCGGTACGCTCGTGGTGAAGGGCCAGGGCGTGGCGCGCGTCGCCGCGACCGGAGGCCGCAGCGAGCTGGGCCGGATCGGCAGGTCGCTGAACGAAGTGGTCCCGGGCAAGACGCGCCTGCAACAGGATGTCGCGCGCCTGGTGAAGCGCCTCGCCATCCTCGGGCTGGGGCTCGCGGCCGTGATCGTGGTGTTCTACGGGCTCACGCGCGCCGACTGGCTGGGCGCCTTCCTCGCCGGCATCACCTTCGCGATGGCGATGCTGCCCGAGGAATTCCCGGTGGTGCTGACGATCTTCCTCGCCCTCGGCGCGTGGCGCCTCTCGAAGCGCCACGTGCTGACGCGACGCATGCCGGTGATCGAGATGATCGGCGCGACCACCGTGCTCTGCACCGACAAGACCGGGACGCTCACGCAGAACCGGATGACGGTGCGCGCACTGCAGCCCGGCGAGCGCGCCGTTCGCATTGAGCCAGGCGCCGCCACGCTGCCGGAGGAAGTGCACGAGATCGCCGAGTACGCACTGCTCGCCAGCCCGGTGAACCCGTTCGATCCGATGGACGTGGCCTTCAAGTCGCTGGCGGAGCGGACCCTCGCGCGGACGGAGCACCTGCATGCCGGTTGGAGCCTGGTGCGGGAATACCCGCTCTCGGAGCAGTTGCTGGCGATGTCCCACGTGTGGCGCTCGCCGGACGGGAGCGACCTCGTCGTCGCGGCGAAGGGCGCGCCGGAAGCCATCATCGACCTGTGCCACCTCGAGCCGCCGCGCCGCACCGCGCTGCTCGCCGACGTCACGCGCCTGGCCGGTGACGGGCTGCGCGTGCTGGGCGTCGCCCGCGCGACGTTCCGCGGCGAGCAGGCGCTGCCCGGCCTCGCGCACGACTACCGCTTCGAGTGGGTCGGCCTCGTCGGTCTGGCCGACCCGATCCGAAACGCGGTGCCGGGCGCGATCGCGGAGTGCCACTCGGCCGGGATCCGCATCGTGATGATCACCGGCGACTATCCGGCGACGGCGCTCGCCATCGCGCGCGAGATCGGGCTCGACCCGGCGGGCCGGCTCGTCAGCGGGACCGAGCTGGACACGCTGGACGACGGGGCGCTCGCGGCGTGCATCGGCGGCGTCAACGTCTTCGCGCGCGTCGTTCCGGCACAGAAGCTGCGCATCGTGCGCGCGCTCCAGGCCTGCGGGGACGTCGTCGCGATGACCGGCGACGGCGTCAACGACGCCCCGGCGCTGAAGGCCGCGGACATCGGCATCGCGATGGGCCAGCGCGGAACGGATGTCGCGCGCGAGGCCTCCGCGCTCGTGCTCACGGACGACGACTTCGCCTCCATCGTGGGCGCCGTCCGCGCGGGACGCCGCATCCACGACAACCTGAAGAAGGCGATGGCCTACATCCTGGCCGTCCACGTCCCGATCGCCGGGATGTCGCTGCTGCCGGTGCTCTTCCCGCACTTCCGCGGCGCGCTGCTGCCGCTGGTGCTCATGCCGGTGCACATCGCCTTTCTGGAGCTCGTGATCGACCCCGCGTGCTCGGTCGTCTTCGAGGCCGAGGCGGAGGAGGAGGGCCTCATGCAGCGCGGGCCACGACCCGTCGCAGAGTCCATGTTCGGGCGGCGCATGCTGACGATCAGCCTGCTGCAGGGCGCGGTCGCTCTCGTCGCGGTGCTCGGCGTCTACCTGTGGGGCGTGCTCGACGGCCTGCCTGCGCCGGAGGTGCGGACGATGTCCTTCACCACGCTCGTCGTCGCGAACCTGGGGCTCATCATCGTGAACCGCTCATGGACGCACGGCGCCATCGCCGGACTCCGGGACCGCAACGTCGCGCTCTGGTCCATCATCGGCGGCACGCTCCTGCTGCTGGCGCTGCTGCTGTGGCTTCCCTTCACGCAGCAGCTCTTTGGCTTTTCTGCGCTGCACGTCGGGGAGCTGACGATCGCCGTCGCGGCCGGCGTGCTCGGCGTGCTCTGGTTCGAGGTCTACAAGCGGGTCCAGCGACGGAGGCGCGATCGAGGTTAGGCTGGCGCGCCATGCAAGTGGACGCGCGGCGCAAGATCGTCATCGTGATCCTGGCGCTGCTGCTGTGCGGCGGCCTGCTGGTGCTGCATCAGGAGGGGCAGCGGCCGGCTCCGACAGCGGTGGAGGCGCCGCGCGTGGAGTCCGCGTCCATCAAGAGCGCCGCGCTGGACCGTGCTGCGGTGGAGCAGCTCCTGCCGAGCCTTGCGACCGCCAAGTGGACCCGCTACGACCCGCTGGCGGTGGTGCGTGCGGCGGAGGACCGCTCCGAGACGATCAACTGGCCCGAGCACATCGGCGGCAAGTTCACGTTGCGCACCAACAACCTGGGCTTCCGCGAGGATGAGCGCACGGTCTTCGGTCCGCCTCACGGCACCGATCTTCGCGTGCTGGTCCTCGGCGACAGTCACACCTTCGGCCTCGTCGCCAACGGAGAGACCTTCCCGAATCTGCTCGAGAAGCGCCTCGCACCGAAACTGAAGTTCCGGCGCTGCGAAGTGCTGAATGCGGGCGTCAGCGGCACCGGCCCCTTCGAGCAGCGCGCGCTGCTCGGCGTGCTGCTGGACATGCAGCCGCAGCTCGTCCTGTGCGTGCTCTACACGGGCAACGACTTCATCAATGCCCAGGCCTTCTCGGACTTCGAGACGCGCCGCGCACGCACGCCGCTGCCGCGCGACGCACAGAAGCGCTTCGAGGTGGCGCGCGAAGATCCGAGCATGCGCGCGCGCATGGCCCAGAACACCAGCCAGGTGCACACCTTCACGTATTGCAAGGGAGAGGCCGAGGCCGCGCTGCTGGCCACCACGCAGTGCTACCGTGAGATGGCGGAATACTGCGCCGAACGCGGCGCCCGCCTCATGGTGGCGATCCTTCCCCCCAAGGAGGAGGTGGACCTGACGGATCTCTCCCTGCTGCAGCCGGTCCGTGGAGCGCTCAGGCTCTGCGACGATGACTTCGCCGTGGACCGCCGGCTGGCGGAGCGCTTCGCCGAGGTGCTGCGCGCCGACGGCATCGAGGTGGTGGACCTGCTGCCTGCGCTGCTGCAACCCGGACTGCTGGGACGCCGGCGGCCGCTCTACTGGACCTCCGATCAGCACCTCGCCGTGGACGGACACGCGGTGGTCGCGACGGCGCTGGAGCAGCCGGTGCTCGCCGCGCTGCGCGACCTGCGAGGGAAGCGCTGACCGCAGACGCCACGCAGCCGGCTCGCGCGACGCCTCGCGCAGCGCCTCAGCGCGCGCGGCCCTGCGCCCGGGCGCGCGCAATGCCCAGCGCCAGGATGCGGTTGAGCAGCTCGGGGTACTCGATCCCGGCGTGCTCGGCCGCCTGCGCGAATTCCTCGCGATTGGAAATCTCGGGATTGGGATTGGCCTCGATGAAGTACGGCGTGCCGTCCTTCGCGAGGCGGAAGTCGATGCGCGCGTAGCCGTCCAGCTCCAGCGTGCGGCTGATGCGCTTGACCGAGCGGATGATGCGCGCCTGCACGCCCGGCGAGAGCCCTTCGGCCGGGCCCTGCAGCACGCCGCGCCGCTCCTGGTAATCCACGTCGTGCTTCACGCGTTCGGTCGCGATGTTGCGCGCGCCGTGCGCCAGGTTGCCGAAGTCGAGCTCCCAGATGGGCAGCACGCGGCGCCGGTCGTTGCCCAGCATGCCGACGTAGATCTCGCGGCCGTCGATGTACTGCTCGGCGATGGCGGCCGTGCCGATGCGCTCGTGGATGAAGGCGACGCGCTCGACGAGCGCCTCGTCGGTTTCCACGACGGAGGCCTGCGCGATGCCCATGGAGGCGTCCTCGTTCACGCTCTTGACGATGAGCGGCAACGCGAGGCGCGTCGGCCGCCGCACCTTGCGCCGCAGCGGAAAGACCGCAAAAGCAGGCACCGGGATGCGGTGATAGTGCACGAGCTTCTTGGAGAGGTCCTTGCCGCGCGCCAGCACGAGGCCGCGCGGATTGCAGCCGGTGTACGGCACGCGCAGGAGTTCGAGGTAGGACGCGACGTTCTGGTCGTAGACCGCCTCGCCGTGGAATTCCTCGAGCAGGTTGAAGACGACGTGCGGCTTCCAGGTCGTGACCGCCTCGCGGATGGGAAGCAGTTCGTCCACCACACCCAGCGGCCGCACGTCGTGCCCGTTCGCGCGCAGCGTGGACACGACGTCGTACTCGGTCTTGAAGCGGCTGATGTCCTGCTCGGACAGGCCCTTGAGGGACTCCGGCGGCACGAGATCCGCGTGCATGAGCACCAGGACGCGCTGCTTTCTCATGGGTTGATCGACCTCACAGCGCGAACCACTGTCGGCGCGAATGGCTGTAGAGCGAGTGGACGGTCTTGGCGGTGAGCAGCACGGCGAAGTCCTGCCGCAGCTGCCGCTCGGGGCCCGCGGCGCGCAGCTTCAGCTCGCGGCAGCGCTCCACCATCGCGTCGAGCACGGCGTCCAGCGTGAGCTGGTACTCGCCCGTCCACTTGGACACGAGCTGGCGCAGGCGGGCCCGATGCTTGCGGATGAACGCCGCCGCGGATGGCGAGCGGCGGTGCCGGGCGTCGTTCGAGAAGATGCGCAGCAGGTCGCGATCGTAGATGCGCGGCGCGTCCACCGAGTACTGCGCCAGCTTCTTTGCGTAGAGCTCGCCCAGCGTCATGCGCAGCGAGCGCAGCGGATCGACCTCGATGCGGCGCATCGCAGGCGGCCTGCGTCCCGCGAGTTCCTCCATGAGTTCGTTCATGTATTCCAGCTTCTGCAGCGCGGGCCAGCCTTCGTAGCGCCGTCGCCAGGTGGCGCGAGGGCCGAGCCAGACGGCGAAGGTCTCGGCGAAGTCCTCGTCCGGGTGGCTCTGCGCGTACCAGAGCCGCAGGTGCTGCACGAAGTTCCGGCTCGCGGGATTCGGGCGGTAGGTGCTGGGGTAGCGCGTGGACGAGCGGCCGAACAGCTCCTGCCGGCGACGACGGCGCGCCAGCCCGAAGGCGTGCTCCACGACGTGACCCGCCTCGTGCCGCAGGATCTTCATGCACTCCGCGCGCGTGCCGCCCTCGACGTCGAGGATCTGCGCGCGCTCGAGCCGCATGAGCCGCGGGTGCGCCAGATAGAAGGGCAGCGCGATGCCCGGCGTGGTGTCCGGGCTGAAGAATTCGTCCGAGAGCCACGCGTGCGGCCGCACGAGCAGGTCGCGCTCGGCCAGCTCCTTGCGAAGGTCCGCGAGGCATTCCTCAAGCCACGTGCCCTCGATGGCGAGCGGAAGGTCCTTCAGTCGCAGCTTGAGGAGTTGCGCGTCCGGCAGCGAGGCCCAGGCTGACGGCAGGCGGCGCTCGCGAGCCTTCCTAGCGGGCATTCCGGCTCGAAGTCTGTCGGCTCGGCATCGCTGGCGGGCTTCCCTGGGTCGGACCCGGATGAGCGCGTGGCGCGCGACCGCCGTGCGGGTCGGCCCCGGCGAGTCGCGCCAGTGTACGGCAGCGGGCCTGCGGAGGCGGCGGCCAGGTGGGGTCGCGGCTCCGCTAGAATCGCCGGGGTTCCGCATGCGGAGGCTCGCGATGTCTGCACTCGAGATCGTCCACCTGTCGCGCTTCGACACGGCCTTCGGCCCGATGAGCCTCGCGTCCACGGAGCGCGGCATCGTCGCGTGCTCGCTGCCCGGCGAGCGCAGCAACCTTCGTGGCGACGATGCGACGTGCCGCACGCCCGCCGATCACGTGCGCTCGTGGCTCGACCGGCACCTGCCGAAGGCCGAGATCCGCGAGGGCACGGGGCGCAACGGTCCGGCCATCGCCGCCGTGCGCGACTTCCTCGCGGGCCGGCGCCTCGAGCTGGATCTGCCGCTCGATCTGCGTGGCACCGAGTTCCAGAAGAAGGTCTGGGCCGCACTGCGCCGCGTGCCGTACGGAGGCACGATCAGCTACGCGGAACTGGCCGCGCGCGCCGGGCATCCGCGCGCGAGCCGCGCGTGTGGTTCAGCCAACGGCAGCAATCCCGTCCCGCTCTTCGTGCCGTGCCACCGCACGATCGCCGCGGGCGGCAAGCTCGGCGGCTTCGGCGGCGGCCTGGAGCTGAAAGTCCGCCTGCTGGAGCTCGAGCGCGAGCATGCCGCCCCTCGGCGTGGAGCCCGCGCGACGAGCTGAGAATCGACCTGTTGCGCATGGCAAGGCGCCGCGCCGTCCGCGCCTGCGGAGGCGGCGGCGGATCGGCGCTGCCCGCGTTGCCCGCGCTACCCGCGCTGCCCGCGTTGCCCGCGCTACCCGCGCTGCCTGCGCTGCTGGCGCTGCTGGCGCTGCCGGCGTTGCCTGCCGCGGCGCCTCAGCCCGCGAGCATTCCCGCGCGCAGCCAGAGCCACAGCGCCGCGACGGCCAGCGTGACCAGCGTCACGGGGACGCCGATGCGCAGGTGATCGCGCCAGCCGATGCGCACGCCGAGGCGGCCGGCCTGCTCGACCACGATGAGGTTGGCGATGCTGCCCACGAGGAAGAGGTTGCCGGAGAGCGTGCTCGCCAACGCCAGCAGCGGGCCCGACAGCACGTGTGTCGCGGACGGCAGCAGCAGCATGACGGCGGGCACGTTGCTGACGAGATTGGAGAGCACGACGCTCGCGGTGAAGAGCCACGCAGGATGCGTGAGGTCCACGCCGCCGGCCTGCAGCATCGCAGTGCCGCGTGCGAGTGCGCCGCCCTGCGCCAGCGCGTGGTTCACGACGAACAGGCCCGTGAAAAGCATGAGCAGTGGCCAGTCGATGAGAGCCAGCAGGCCGGCGCTGGCCACGCGTCGCGAGAGCAGCAGCAGCGCGGCGGCGCCCAGCGCCAGCAGCTCGCGCGGCCAGTTCCCGATGAGGAAAAGCACGATGAGCGCGCCCATCACGACCAGGCCCTTGAGTGTCTGGCGGCGGTCCAGGGGCGGCGCACCGAGGAACGCTGCGTCCGCGCTGGCCCCGGTGCCGCCCGCCGTCGCAGCGCCCGCCGACACGGCGACTGTCGTCGCAGCGCCCGCCTCGGTGCCGCTGGCCCCGGTGCCGCCCGCCGCGGTGTCGGCGACGAACCACTGCCCCGCGACGCGCCAGCGCACCACGAGCCACACCGCACCGAGTCCCAGCACCGACGGTACGGCGGCATCGGCCAGGTAGCCGGCGAATGAGAGCCGCAGCGTCTGCCCGATGAGCATGTTCTGCGGGTTGCCGATGAGCGTGGCGGCCGAACCGACGTTGGAGGCGCAGGCCAGCGCGAGCAGGAAGGGCAACGCCTGCAGTCGTCTGTGCGCACAGACCGCCACGAGGATGGGCGCCATCGCCAGACAGATGATGTCGTTGACGAGCACCGCCGAGAGCGCGCCCGCCACCGCAATGACCAGCGCGAGCAGCGCAGCGGGCGAGAGGCTCGCCAGGCCGATGCGCCGCGTGACCGCCGCATAGAACCCGCACAGCCGGAACTGCGCCGACACCACCATGAGGCCGAAGAGCAGCGCCATCGTCGGGATGTTCACGGCATCGCGCGCCGCCTGCACGCTCACCTTGCCGGTGACGATGAGCAGCAGCGCGCCGAGCAGCGCGACACCGGTGCGGTCCAGCCTCAGCCCCGGGATGTGGCCGAGCAGCATCCCCAGATAGACGAAGGCGAAGATCGCGAGCACCGTGCCGTCCATGCGCGGCGACGATAACCGGCGCGCGGCCCGTCGCCAGCGAGGGCCCTCAGCGCGCGGTCGGAGGCGCGTCGCGGGCCGGTTCGGGCGGCAGCACGCGTGCAAAGAGTCCCTCGCGCAGCCAGCCGTCGAGTTGCTCGAGCGCCGCCGCCTCGTCGGCCATCCAGCCGCGGTGGACGGCGCTGGCCACCGCGACGCCGATGGGCTGGCCGAGCGCCAGATGCGCGAGCAGTGTCCCCGGCCCGGGCGGCAGCGCAAACCACCACACCGGCGCCCCTGCGTCGCCGGATGCGCGGTCCGGCGCATGCACCACGATGTGCTGCTCGCCGCGCATCGGCATGCGCTTCATGCGGCGCCCCTGGTGCACGCGTCGCACCCAGGTGTCGAGCCGGAAGGCGACCGGCACGATGTCGAAATGCCGGGACGGCTGCAGCGTGGCGACGCGCCAGCCGTCGTCGGGTCCGCAGCCTGCGGCCGTTGCGGCGAGCAGATCTCGCGGCGTGGCCGGGCGCTCGGCTTCGGCGTGCTGCGGCCGGTCCGCCAGGCGATGGATGGACCACTCGAGCGCGGCGATGTCCGCGGCGAGCCGACTGGGAATGCGGTCGTCGGTGCGTGCCTCGCGGCGCAGCAGCAGGGCGTGGATCAGCCTGCCCGGCTGCACGTCCGCCGCGGCGCTGCGAGCGGACGCCGTCGCACAGAGCGCGGCGAAGGGCTTCGGGCCGAGCAGGTGTGCGAGCGCCGGATAGATCGCAGCCAGGACAGCCGCCGTGTCCGCTGCCGCCTCCGACGCCGTGCCCGGCCGATCGCCCGGTGCTTCGCCCGGCGCTCGGTCCGGTGATGCCTCGGGCGCCTCGTCGTGCGCGCGGCGCGCCGCGGCCTGAGTCGGCGGCAGGAGAGGCTCGGCGGGGCTGGACATGCCGGTTTCGTCGGCCGAATGGCCGTCGCTGCTGGAGGCCGGACGACGCAGGCGTGAAAATCCCTCGGCGCGTCCCGTGGCGCCACCACGTGTCCCGACACGGCTGGCCGCGGACTGCCGCGCACCGCGGGGCGGGGCTCGGAGGCGCGCGGCGCGGGAAGTCGGCCGGTTCCGCTGTCGCCGGACTTCACGCTCCCCTTACAATCGGCGCCCCGTGCGCCGGGCGCGCACCAACTTTCCAGGAGCCGCCACGTGGGTTTCATTCACGAGAATATCCTCTCCGCCGTGGGCTGCACCCCGGTGGTGCGCCTCAAGCATGTGGCCCACGGCCTGCCGGTCGAGGTGCTGGCCAAGTGCGAGTTCCTGAACCCGGGCGGCTCGGTGAAGGACCGCATCGGCGTGTTCATGCTGGAGGAGGCCGAGCGGCGCGGCGAGATCAAGCCGGGCGACACGCTCATCGAGGCCACGTCGGGCAACACCGGCATCGGCCTGGCGCTCGCGGCCGCGGTGAAGGGCTACCGGCTCATCATCACCATGCCGGAGAAGATGAGCCGCGAGAAGCAGGTGGTGCTGGAGGCGCTGGGCGCCGAGATCGTGCGCACGCCGACCGAGGCCGCGTCCGACGCACCCGAGAGCCACATCAGCGTGGCGCGCAGCCTCAACAAGCTCATCCCGCGCTCGCGCATCCTTGATCAATACAAGAACTTCGACAACCCGGGCATCCACTACAAGGCGACGGCCGACGAGATCATCGAGGCCTGTGACGGCAAGCTGGACGCCTTCGTCGCGACGGTGGGCACCGGCGGCACGCTCTCGGGCGTGGCCAAGCGCCTCAAGGAGCAGATCCCCAACTGCCGCATCGTGGCGGTGGATCCCAAGGGCTCCATCATGGCCGGGCTGCCCGACGACTTCGTCGGCAGCTACAAGGTCGAGGGCATCGGCTACGACTTCATCCCCGACGTCATGTGGCGCGACCTCGTGGACGAGTGGATCAAGACCGAGGACGGCCCCAGCTTCCGCATGGCGCGCAAGCTCATCCGGCGCGAGGGCCTGCTGGTGGGCGGCAGCTCCGGCAGCGCCGTGTGGGCCACGCTCGAGTACGCCAAGAAGATGAAGCCCGGCCAGCGCGTACTCACCATCCTCGCGGACGGCGTGCGCAACTACATGACCAAGTTCATGGACGACAAGTGGATGGCCGAGAACCGCTTCGTGGAGGAGCCGTGGGCGCAGGGCGAGATCGGCGACCTGGTGCGCGGCATGCCGCCGCGCAAGCTGCAGACCGTCACCGAGGCCGCCAAGGTGGGGCAGGCCGTCGGGCTCATGAAGAAGCACGGCATCAGCCAGCTGCCGGTCATGTCGGGCGCCGGCACGCTCGTGGGCCTCGTCACCGAGACCGACGTGCTGGGCGCGCTCTTCGACGATCGCTGCACGATGGACACGGTGGTGGCCGAGGTCATGTGCCGCAAGGTCTCCACCGTGAAGCTGCAAGACGAGGCCACGCGCCTCGCCTCCTGTTTCATGCGCGGCGAGATCGCGGTGGTGCTCGACGACGAGGGCAAGCTCATCACGCTGCTGTCGAAGCTCGACCTCATCGAGCACCTCGCCGGCACCGGCGCCGCGCGCAACTCGTGAGCGGAGGCAGCGCGGGCCGCGCCGAGGAGTTCCGCAAGCGGCGCGAGCGGCAGAACGAGTGCGTGCACCGCATGGGCACGCAGGTCACGAAGCGCTTCTTCAACCTGGATGGCCAGGCCTACAAGGCCGGCGCCATCGACGAGCTGCACAAGGAGCTCATGGGCCTCGTCGCCTCGGCGGTGCTGCGCTGCGACGACTGCATCAGCTACCACGTGCTGCGCGGCGTGGAGGTCGGCGCCAGCCGCGAGCAGATCGTGGAGGCGCTGGACATCGCGCTCATCGTCGGCGGCTCGATCGTCATCCCGCACCTGCGGCGGGCGTACGAGCTTCTGGACGAGGTCTGCGGCGGGGCGACCCCCGGCAGCGCCGAGGCCGCGTCGCCGGCATGAAGCGGCGCATCCGCCGGCTCAGCTCGCTCCGGCCCGCGCCCAGGCGCGACGGTAGCTGCGCAGATACCACGCGGTGCCGGCTTCGATGAGGGCGCGTTCCAGGCGCGGGCCGCGGCGCGCGGGCGTTGTCGTCTCGTAGCCCCACGCTGCCATGCGCGGGCGCAGCAGGTCCTCGCATTGCGCGATCTCTTCCGGCGAGAGTTCGTCCTTCCAGCGCGCGAGCGAGGCGGTGGTGACGCCCTTGGCCGGCTCGGTGTAGCTGGAGTTGCCCTGCCACTCCTCGCCCACGTAGGACGGCTGCACGAGCGAGGCATCCCAGGCGATGCCCACGTGCGTCGCGAGGCGGCGCATGACGGCCTCGGGGTCGTGCACGAGCGCTTCGTAGGTGACGGCCAGGAATTGCTGCGGGAAGCGCGCTGCGTATTCCTTGACGAGCGTGTCCACCGTGGCCCAGCGCCGCGCGAGGTGTCGCACGTGATTCTCCGACGTGCGCCGGAAGACCTTGCGCCGGCTGGCGAGCGTCGCGCGCGGGTCGCGCACCAGTGCGATGACCTTCGTCGCTGGCCCGAAGGTCGCGATGAGCGCGGGCACGTCGCGCGCGTGGCGCGGCGTCTTCTCCACCCAGGCGTCGGCGGGGAGCTTCGGCTGCTGCATGCGCAGCTGCGCAGCCACGATGGCGAGCAGGATGGAGCGCAGGTCCGTCCGCTCCCCGAGCTGCGCGCGGAGCTCCGCCTCGAAGCGCTTCCGCACCTCGCTGCCCGCCGGATAGAACTTGCCGTAAGCGGACTCGCCGAGGAAGGCACCGGCCGGATCCCGCATGCCGACCCAGCGCGTGGCCTGCGTCTCGTGCGGCAGCGTGAAGAGCTGCGGATGGCCGTCGAGCAGGCGCGTGAGCAGCGTGGTGCCCGAGCGCGGCATGCCCACGACGAAGACGGCGCGGGGCGGGATCGCCAGGGCCGGCGCGTCCGGCGCGACGTCCCCGGGGGCTGCGGGGATGAGGTCGACGCCGCGCCCGGCATTGGCATGCTGTGCGCCGTCGTGAACGGACGTGTCGGCACGAGTCTCGGTCATGCGCGCCTCTGCGGAGGGAGCCGTGAGGATTTCGCCGGAACGCACCCGCGAAGCATCCGGCCGGGACGTCCCACCCTACCGGTCCGGCGCGACGCGCGCCAAGGCGCCGCTCTCCGCGACCCGCAGCTTTTCGGGTCGACCGCCCGCGCCCTCCGCATCCGCGGGACCCGCGGTTGGCCGGTCGCGCCGCTGTCGCTACGCTGGGCAGCGGATCGCATCGGTGCGCATGGTGCGCGCCGGTGCGGCCCGCGCGCCGGAGTCCCTGATGAGCTGGTTCTCGAGGAAGTTCGGCAAGGAAGCCTTGGTGGCCTACTACACCTGGCACGCAGGAGCCGCGGCGGAGCGCTGCGGCAAGGCGAAGGAACTCGACGGCACCTGCTGGCTGCCCGAGAAGGACTTCAAGGGCCCGCCGCTCAAGGACGGCTGCACGCTGCCGGGCGGCTGCAGCTGCCGCGCCCTCGTCGTGCGCACCGACGAGGCCTGGGGGCCGGGCAACTCGGAGTGGATCCGCAAGCGCGGCGGTCTCGTGACGGCCGCGCAGATGAACAAATTCCTCTCGTCGTGAACCGCGCATGAACATCATGGTCATCGAGCTCGCGCACCGGAAGATCGGCACGCAGCCGGTGCGGCACAAGCGCAGCCTCAAGATCGAGGACAACGTCGGCGAGTGCATTCACATCCACTACCGCAACCTGCGCCTCGATCTGTCGATCAACGACTTCCTCGCCTTCGCCGACCAGGTCGCGATCGCGGACGGCAAGCTCAAGGCGATGGCGGCCAGCCTGCCGCCGGAAAGGAGGCGCCGCAGATGGGGATTGTTCACACGCTCCTAGGCCGCGCCGAGCTGCGCGAGGGTCCGCTGCGCACGCTCACCATCGAATACAACGAATCGGGCGACGTGCACCTGCAGACCGATGCCTGGCGCCTCGAACTCGTGCCGAGCGAATTCCACGAGCTGGCGGAAGAGGTGGCGAAGGCTGCCGCCGCGCTGCGCCGCGCGAAGGGTCTCTGAGGCGGCATGGAGCTCGTCGCGGCCCTGGCCTTGTTTGAGAGCTGCCGCGGCGAACCTGTCGTGCTGCGCAACTGGGACAAGCTGCCCGACCATCCCGAGGGCGACGTGGACGTGCTGGTGCGCGGCGCGGCGCTGCCGGAGATCACCAGGCGGCTGGAGGCCGCGGGCTTCACGAAGCACGTGACCTCCGCCGACGGCGCGCTGGCCGGCGCGCTTCCTCACGAGCAGTTCCGCAACCGGCAGGGACTGCTGCTCGACCTCGTGCAACGCCTCTGCTACCGCTCGCCCTTCTACGGCAGGCATCCGTGGGTGGCGGTGGACCCGGAGCTCACGGAAGGCATGTTCGCGCGACGCGTGCCGCACGCGAGCGGCGCCTTTCACATCCCCGCCGGCCCGGACGCGTTGACGCACCTGCTGTGCCACGCGCTTTTCGACAAGCGCGAACTCAAGCCCGCCTACCGCGAGCGGCTCGCCGCGCTGGCGCTCACGCTGCGCGACGACGAGCTGCAGCCCGTGCTCTCGCGCGTCTTCTACAAGGTGTGGGACCAGATGCTCGCGCATCTGCGCCGCGGCGCGTGGGACGAGCTGCTCCACGTGGAGCGGCTGAAGGGCTACTGAGGCACATGGCGGACTTCGAACCGGGGACCGCCTTCCGCAGCTTCCGCCCCGAGCACGCGGGCCGCGGCCGGCGCCGCAGCAATGCGCTGCATTTCGTGGCGCAGCCGACGGCCTCGGGCGAGGCGCGCTTCGTCGTGAAGGACTACGCGGCGCCGGGCGACACGCCGGAGGAGTCGCGCGCGCGCCTGAAGCGCGAGCTCGACGGGCAGGCGGCCTTCGTCGCGCAGGGCGAGGCCGTGCTGTGGCCGTGCGCCGGCCCCTTCGAGCGCTTGTCGCTGCCTGTCGACGGGCAGGTCGTCGCCGTCGGCCCGTCGCTCGTGTTTCCGTATCTGCCCGCGCCGACGCTCTTCGACGTCCTGCGCGAGTCGTCGCTCGCGCGCGACGGCGTGCGCCACGGCAGCCGCGTCGGGGAACTCGTGCTGGCCTCGCCGCTGCTCACGCAGGTCGTGAGCCGCATCGCGGCGCGGCACGCGCGCGCCACGTCCGTTGCCGACCTGCACAGCGACGGCGCGGCGCACAACATCCTGGTCATGCCCAGGTTTGCGGCGCCGGCGCCGCCGTCAGGCGCCGCGCCCGGGTCCACGCCGACCTCCGAGCCGGCGCTGCTCTGGTTCGACTTCGCCGAGCCGCATGCGGCGCACGACGTGGCCGAGGCGCGGGCCATCGAGCTGCTCGCCTTCATGCTCTCCGTCGTGGAGGCCAGCCGCGCCGGGGACGAGCACGCGCGCATCGCGGCCGTGTGCGCCGGCTATCCGGACCGCGCGGTGCTGCAGACGGTGCTCTCGCTGCGCATGCCGGAGCGCCCGCAGTATCACGCGCTGCGGCATCGCCTGCGGCTGCGCAGCTGGTTGCAGCTGTGGCGCGGCGACACGACGCAACTGGCGCGGTATCGACTCCTGCGCGCGCTGCGCCTGGTGCTCTCGGAGCCGCGCGGCCGGTCGCGGGGCGGCGAGCGATGAGCGCAGGACAGGCACGCTCCGCCGCGGACGAGCGCGTGCTCGAGCGCATCGGGCTGAGCTGGATCGCGACGCTGTGGATCGTGGCGGAGCTCGTCACGATGTTCCACGGCAAGAACGGCCGCTCGCTGCCGGACTGCATCGCCGGCACGGTCGTCGTGCGCACGGACGGCGAGCGCAGCCCGTCGCCCGCCGCGTGAAGGCGGGCGCCACGTCGGGCTTGCTGCCCGGCGTGACACGGGGCCTGACGTCGGGCGTGACGTCGGGCGTGACGCCCGGCACGGCCCGCCGGTCTGGGGGATGGTCGCCGGCAATCCGCGGCCGGCAAGCGCGAGCCGTCGGCTCGTCGTCATCGCGTCCTGGTGGAGTCTCGACCATGCATGCTTCCGAGTTCGCGTCCCGCGGCGCGCTGGTGCGCGTGTCGCAACGGAAGCTGCCGTTGTTGCTGGCGATGCTGGCGATGCTGGCGTTGGTTGCGTTGTCGCTCGTCGCCACGGCCTCCGCGCAGTCCTTCACGGAGGCCACGGCGGTCGCGGGCATTGCTGGCGCGTACGCCGCGTCGCCGACCGATGCGGTCACGCAACCTTTCACGGGCGGCATCGCCGTCGGCGACGTGGACGGCGACGGCTGGGAGGACCTCGTCGTGCCGATGGGCTCCGCGCAACCGCTGCGCCTCTACCACAACGACGGCGGCGGGCACTTCACGGACGTGGCCGCCGCCGCGGGAGTCGCGGTGAGCCTGCCGGTCGGCTCGCCAGTGCTCGCCGACGTAGATGGCGACGGCGACCTGGACCTCTTCCTCACCATGTTCGAGAACGTGCTCGACGTGCAGACCGCCATGAAAGGCGGCGGAAGCAGCACGGGGCCGATCCCCACGCCGGACGTCTCGGACCCGCCCTCCGGACCCGGGCTGCTCAAGCACGACAACCGCCTGTATCTGAACGACGGGCACGGCCTGTTCAGCAAGGCGCCGGATGCCAACGGCCTGGCCACCGCGGGGCGCTACGGCGCTGCCTTCGGAGACCTCGACGCCGACGGCGACCTCGACCTCGTGGCGCTCACCTGGGGCGGCCATCGCATCCAGTTCTTCCGCAACACGGGCGACGGCAGCTTCCGCGAGGTCCACCTGCCGCAGTTCAAGTTCGACAAGGTGTACGGCTTCACGCCGCGCCTCGTGGACTTCGACTTCGACGGCGACCTCGACGTGTTGTGCGCGAACGACGTGCACACGAGCCGGCTGCTGCGCAACAACGGCAACTGGAGCTTCACCAACATCACGCAGCTCGCCGGTGTGGGCACGGATGAGAACGGCATGGGCAGCGCCATCGCCGACGTGGACCGCGACGGCGACCTCGACTGGTTCGTGACCGCCATCGACTCGCCCGTGCCCATCCCGCTCGGCGGCTACTTCAGCTCCGGCAACCGCCTCTACGTGAACAACGGCAACGGAACCTTCACCGACAAGACGGACGTCGCCGGGCTGCGCCACGGCGGCTGGGGCTGGGGCGCGCAGTTCGCGGACCTGGACAACGACGGCGACGTGGACCTGGTGCAGGCGAACGGCTGGTACAGCAACATCATCTTCGTGCCGCAGCTGCTGATCTTCGACCATGACACGCTGCGCCTGTTCATGAACGACGGCGCGGGCCACTTCACGGATCGCGCCGCCGACTTCGGACTGGTCGACGACAGCCAGGGGCGCGGACTCGTGGTCTTCGACGCCGACCACGATGGCGCACTCGACGTGCTCGTCATGAACAACGACGTCGGCCCGCGGCTCTGGCGCGGCAGCAACGCGGGGCTCGGTCACTGGTTGCACGTCGAGCTGCGCCAGCCCGGGATGAACCGCCTGGCGGTGGGGGCCCGGGTCAGCGTGCAGGTCGCCGGGCTTCCCGTGCAGGTCGCGCCGATGGAGTGCGGCAACAACTATCTGAGCCAGGCGCCCCAGAGCCTGTGGTTCGGCCTTGGCGCGACGGCGGCGTCGGCCGTCGTTTCGGTCCGCTGGCCGGACGGCACGGCCAGCACGCACGCCGTGGCGGCCGACACGCGCGTGGTGCTCGTCAAGCCCCGCTGAGGGGGCGCCTGGCTGACAGGTCGCCGACATGCCGCCGCCACGCTCGTGCGGACGGGTCGCGCGACGTTATAACCGTCGCCTTCGATCTTGGAGCGACGAGCAGGCATGTCGGCGAACGGTCAGGACGGCGCGCAGGTGGCGCAACGAGGGCGGGGCGGCGAGGTCGCGTTCGACCACGTGCGCATGGCCTTCGGAAGCCGCGTCATCTTCGATGACCTGACGTGCCGCTTCCCCGCCGGGCAGATCTCCGTGATCCTCGGCGGCAGCGGCTCCGGCAAGAGCACGCTGCTGCGGCTCATCGGCGGCCTGCTGCACCCCAGGGCCGGGCATGTGCGCGTCGGCGACAAGGAACTCACCACCCTCGCCGAGCGCGGCCTGTACGCGGTGCGCGAGCAGATCGGGATGATGTTCCAGGCCGGCGCGCTGCTCGACTCGTTCTCGGTGTACGACAACCTTGCCTTTCCGCTGCGCGAGCACACCCGGCTGAGCGAGGCGGAGATCCGCGAACGCGTGCACGCCAAGCTGACCGCCGTCGGGCTGTCGGCGGACGAGGACCGGCTGCTGCCTGGCCAGCTCTCGGGAGGCATGCTCAAGCGCGTGGCGCTGGCCCGCGCGATCATCCGCGACCCGCAATACCTGCTCTGCGACGAGCCCTTCTCGGGCCTCGACACGATCTCGGCGCGCCGCATCGAGAACCTGCTCAAGGATCTCAACCGCTCGCTGGGCGTGACCATGATCGTGATCTCGCACGACGTCCCGTCCACGCTGCGCATGGCCGACCACGTGCTCGTGCTGGTGCGCAAGGCCGCCGTCCAGGGCACGCCGTCGGAGTTGCGCGCGAGCAAGGACCCGCTCGTCGCCAACCTCATCAGTGCGGACGTGGACGAGGCCGTACTCACCGCCAAGGGTGTGGAAGGTTGAGCGCGCGATGAAGGCGATCCAGAACCTCGGCTTTTCGGCGCTGAACTTCGTGGAGCAGCTCGGACGCTTCACGGCGTTCTCCGGCAGCGCGATGCTGCAGGCCCTGCGGCCGCCGTTCCGCATGGGCGTCTTCTTCGACGAGCTCTACAAGCTGGGCGTGCTCTCGCTGGTGATCATCTGCGTCAGCGGCGCGGCGGTGGGCGCCGTGCTCGCGCTGCAGGGCTACAACACGCTGCAGCGCTTCGGCGCGACGGACTCGCTCGGCGCGGTCGTCGGCATCTCGCTGCTGCGCGAGCTGGGGCCGGTGCTCACCGCGCTGCTCGCGACAGGACGCGCGGGTTCCGCGACGACCGCGGAGATCGGCACGATGGTGGCCACCGAGCAGCTCGACGGCCTGCGCATGATGGCCGTGAACCCGATGAGCTTCGTCGTCGTGCCGCGCCTGCTGGCGATGATCGTCGTCATGCCGCTGCTGTCCGCGCTTTTCATCACGTGCGGCATGGGCGGCGGTTATCTCGTCGGCGTGTCGCTCATGGGTGTCGACGGCGGCCGCTACATGAGCAATCTCTACGCCAACGTGGACTTTCACGAAGACGTGGTCGGAAGCCTGGTGAAGGCGGTCGTCTTCGGCGTCGTCGTGGGCCTCATCTCCACGTGGCGCGGCTTCACCTCGAAACCCAACTCGGCCGGCGTCAGCGCGGCCACCACCTCGACGGTGGTCACGGCGTCCGTCACCGTGCTTCTGCTCGACTACATCGTCACGGCCCTCTGGGGAATCTGACCCATGGAACGCTCTCCGCTGCGCGACTTCGTCGTCGGCCTGTTCGTGCTGGTCGGCCTCGCCGCCATCGCCTACCTCACCCTGCAGGTCGGCGGCGTCAGCCTCAGCCGGCCGCCGCAGCTCACTCTCTATGCGGGCTTCGACGAGATCGGCGGCCTCAAGGTGCGCGCGCCGGTGGAGATCTCCGGCGTGAAGGTGGGCGAGGTGCGCTCCATCACGCTGGATGAGGAAGGTCGCGCCCGCGTGGAGCTCGACGTGGACGCCGGGCGCAAGTACCCGTCGGACAGCAGCGCCTCCATCATGACCTCGGGCATCCTCGGCGACCGCTACCTGCTGCTGCAGCTCGGCGGCGAAGAGGACTTCCTGCAGAACGGCGACAAGATCCCGTTCACGGAGTCCGCGGTGCTGCTCGAACGTCTCATCGGCAAGTTGATCCACAACACGTCGGTGGGAGACGAGAAGTGAGCCTTCGCGAACGTGGGCTGGCGGCGCGCCTGTCGCGTGCGTCGCGCATGCTGCTGCTGCCGTGCGTCGCTGCGCTGCCGCTCGTCGGGTGCGCCGCGCCGGGCACCACGAGCGAGGCCGACCCGTGGGAAGGCATGAACCGGAAGGTGTTCTGGTTCAACGAGCAGCTCGACGACTACGTGCTCGAGCCGACGGCGCGCGGCTGGAACGAGATCACGACGCCGCGCGTGCAGCGCTCGGTGGACGACTTCTTCACCAATGCCGCGGCGCCCGTGCACGTGCTCAACAACCTCCTGCAGGCCAAGTTCGAGGACGCCGGCACCGAGACGCTGCGGTTCGTGGTCAACACCACGCTGGGCATCGTGGGCTTCTTCGACCCGGCGAAGGACATGGGCCTGATCGAGCGGCCCGAGGACTTCGGCCAGACCCTCGCGGTGTGGGGCGTGTCTTCGGGGCCCTACCTCGTGCTGCCGCTGTTCGGTCCGTCCAGTCCGCGCGACACGGCCGGCCTCGTCGGTGACGTCGTGACGTACAACGCCGTGTGGGACGTGGACGACGCGGTCCTGATCGGCTCACGCGTCGTGGATGTGGTCAACACGCGCGCGCAGCTGCTCCAGCCGCTGCGCGAGGCGCGGCTGGCCTCGCTCGACTACTACGTGTTCGTGCGCAACGCCTACCTGCAGCGTCGCCGCATCGCGATCGAGGGCGAGATGGCGCAGCAGCCGGCCGCAACCCAGCAGGCTAATGAAGATTTCTACGACGAAGACCTGGCTACGGAGCCCGACGATGCACCCCGACCCTGACACGAAACTCGCGTCCGCCGTCCGCATCCTGCCCGCCGCCGCGCTGCTCGTCGCGGTGCTGGCCTCGCCGTGCCTTGCCCGGACCGCCGCGGCGATGGTGCCGGCCGCGCAGCCCCTCGCCGCGCAGACGGCGCCCTCCGACGGTGCGCGTGCGGTCATCCAGGACACGGCCGACAAGGTCATCGCGCTGCTGAAGGATCCGACCCTCGACAGCCACGCGCGGCGCGAGCGCATCGTCGACATCGTGGACAACCGCCTCGACATGATGGTCGTGTCCAAGCTCGTGCTCGCCAAGAACTACGGCAAGTTCACGACCGAGGAGCAGGCCGAGTTCCGCAAGCAGTTCCGCGAACACCTCATCGCCACCTACTACCGCAACGCGGAGGGGGCCAAGTTCTCGACGATCGAGATCTACGACTCGCGCGACGAGGGCAAGGGCGACTGGACGGTGCGCTCCAAGGTGATCTCCAAGGAGCAGGGCGACACGCTCATCGACTACCGCCTGCGCGCGAACAAGGACACCGGCGCGTGGCAGATCATCGACATCACCATCGAGAACGTGAGCCTCGTCCAGAACTTCCGATCGCAGTTCCAGGAAGTGCTGTCCGGCAAGAGCCCGGCGCAGCTCATCGAGCTGCTGCGCGAGAAGAACGCCAAGGCCAGCGTGGAGGACAGGGCGACGGACAAGGCCAGCGACGCGTCCGGCGGCGAAGAGCAGCCGGCCAAGCCGCGCGCGGCGGACGGCTCCGACGGCGTCGGCGGGAACAGCGTCACGGGTGGTGTTGCGCCCGCGGCCGGCGACGCTGAGAAAGCGGCCGCGCCGCGCTGAGGGCACGCTCAAGATTCGCGGTGCGCTGCCCCGGCGGTGTGGCGCGCGGCCCCCGTGAGTCAGTTGTGCGTGACGGTGGGCAGCGCTGCGAGTGCCTCGATCACGCGCGAGACCTGCGCCGCGAGTGCGCGCGCCAGCGTGCTCTTTCCGGTGCCGGGCAACCCGGCCAGCGCGATGAGGATGCTCAGCGCCCGGGCGCCGCACGAGGGGATGCCGCGCGCTTGCGCCTGCCGCCCGCGCCATCCACGCGCTCCATGACGGCCTTCACGATGAGCGGCCAGGCGATGGTCGCGTCGTCCTTGACCTCGGCCCAGCGGCCGCCTTCGCTGCGCGGCACGATCTTGCCCCAGCTCACGGATTCGCTGTAGTCGCAGCCGGAGAGGCCGCCCCAGTGCACGGGCTCCGGGCAGATGCGCACCGCGTATCTGTAGCGGCGCAGCGGCCGGCGCATCTCCGGCAGGCGCTTGCCGAGGATGTCGATGTAGGGCGCGACCTGCTGGGCCCAGTTGCGCGGCACGCCGCCGCCGATGGTGAAGATGCCCCAGGTCTCGTGGCTGTCGATGCGCGTGCGGAAGTCCTCGAGGTCGAGGAAGGGGTCGTAGGGGATCGGGCCCTTGCCGGCGAGGCGGCGGCGATGATTGTTGGTGCCGTAGTCCAGGCCGAGTTCGCTGTCGGTGAACGCCGGGACATAAATGGGCACGTCGTGCTCGAAGGCCGAGCGCAGCGGACCGCGGCCCTTCGTGTGCCGCGCGAGGTACTCGCCGATACGGCGGTTCAGCTTGTGGCTGCAGAGCGTCTCGGGGAGGCCGTGCTCGTTCTCCGGCACGCTGCCGAGGATCTTCGCCATGATTTTCTCGGTGTCGTCGAGGTTCTGCTCCAGCTCGATCGTGTCGTAGACGCGGTTGTAGCCCTTGGCGAAGAGCTTCTCGTCGCCCATGGTCGGGTCGTGCTTGAAGTGCAGCATGCCGGCGGTCTCGACCATGCCGTGGCACATGAGCGCGCCGGTGGAGACGACGGCATGCACCCAGCCGCGCTCGATCATGTCCGCGATGATGAGGCCCTGCTTCGCGATGGTCATCGCGCCCGAGAGCGTGAGCACGACCTTGCAGCCCGGGTCGCGCACCATGACTTCCAGGATGTCGGCCGCCTCGCCCAGCGATCGCCCGCCGAAGCTCGTGGCCGACATGCCGCGGACGAGGTCATTCACGGAGGAGACGGTCGAGAGGTCCAGCGAGCGCACCGGCACGAGGCCGTCGCTGTGCCCCGTGCCCATGTGCTCGCGCCAGTGCTCGTGGGACTTGATGGCGGCGGCTTCGGCCGACCTGGTGCTGGTCCCCGGACGACTGCCCGCGGCGCTGCGGCGTGGCGCGGAGGAGCTCTTCTTCTTGGCGGCGGTGCGCCCCTTGCGCGGCTTGCTGGCCATGTCGTCTCCCGAGTGAGCGCGCGCCGAGCGCTCCGTCAGGGAAGCGCGCCGCCGAACGAGGCGCGGATTCTAGCGACTGGAACGGGCAGGTCGCGCACCCGATCGCGATCGCTGACGGCCGGCTCGACGCGTGCCCGGGCGGGAGCGCAGCGAAGCGAAGTCGCTGGATGGATAGTTGCTTGCTTCGGGACAGCTGGCATCGGCTGCTGCCGTGGCATCCGATCACCCTCACTCCCCTCGATCGCCCGAGGTAGCGCCATGAAGACCATCACGCGTGAGCAAGCCATCGACCTTCTGCGCCCGCGTCTCGCGGAACAGGTGGATGACAAGCACTGCCTCTGCGAGGTTGCCGCACGCACCGGCACGCTCTGCCACGGCTTTGCCCGGTGGAGCTACGCCGATCTCAAGCGGCGCTTCTGGTGGTTGTCGCTGAGGCATCCCGAGCTCCCGCGTGCGGAATTCGAGGCGCTCGCCAACGCCTGGCTGGTCGAGCGGAAGCGGCGCTTCGGGGCCGAGCTGTGTTGCGACACGCAGCTGCTCGAGCGCGACCTCTGCAAGGGCTGGGACGAGTTCGAGGACGCGGCGCTCGAGCGCCTCATGGACGAGCTCTGCGGCCAGCAGGTGAAGGTGGTGCGTGCGGGCTCCGCGGTTCGGGAGTCAGGAGCAGATCACTCCCGATTCACTCGACACGCGGAGACGCCGCCTCGCGGCGTGGAGTTCACCAGAGGAGATGCGGAATAGTTCGCGATCCGAGCGGTGGAGCAGCGGCCGGAGGGCGCATTCGCGGGACCAGGTGCCGCTTCGGGGGCCCCGCAAGTGCACCGGAAGCGCAGGTCCTTCGCGCGCGTGACACCGGCATGACAGTTGCGACAGAGGCGCCCGGACACGCTTCCCGAAGTCTGGGACACAGGGCAATACAGTGGACAGACACGGCGAATCATCGGCACCCAGGGGCTACGGCCTCCTCCTTGCACTGGCTGCCGGCGTGGCGTCCGCCTCGCTGATGGCGGGTTGTGCCGGCCCGGCCGGCGGCAGTCCTGCTCAAGGCGCAGCGGGCGCCGGCGAGACGGGCGACACCGCAGCATGGAGCGAAGGTGCCGTGGTCTCCGTGGACGAGGGCGCGCCGGGAACAACTCCTGCCGGCGCTGCCTCGCCGTACGGATCTGCCGCCGCGGGCGCGACCACGGACGATGGCAAGGAAGGCGAGATCGATGAGAGCGGCGTGGTGCACGGATCGTTCGGGCTGCGCTTCGTGGAAAGGACCACGGGCGGCACGCACGACACGGACATCTACGGTCTGCTCGAGACGAGCATCGGTGACGCGGCCAAGGATGAGGTGACCGGCTACGTGCTGGCCCGGGCCGCGTGGGACCTCGACAAGAACAGCAACCAGGACCTGTACGGCGGTCTGGAGGACACCTACTCCAACTCCGTGCACTCCAACCTGTACGAGGCGTACGCGGACTTCCACGAGAACGGCTTCAGCCTGTTGCGCATCGGCCGCCAGCAGCTCGACGACACGCCCGAGTACGTGCGCTTCGACGGCGTGGCCATCGAGACCGCGCCGGATGGCTCGGCGCGGCAGCAATACGGCGCCTACCTCGGTCAGTCCGACTACGAGTACGAGTCGTCGTCGTCGGGCAACAAGGTGGTCGGCGGTTACTTCAAGGTGCGGCCGTGGGAGGGCGGCAAGCTGCGCCTCGACGCGCTGCACATCGAGAACGGCGTGCAGCAGG
Organism: Planctomycetota bacterium; assembly: GCA_038212275.1. Classification (GTDB taxonomy): domain Bacteria; phylum Planctomycetota; class B15-G4; order B15-G4; family B15-G4; genus JBBQUR01. The sequence continues at coordinate 229,865 of JBBQUR010000002.1, read as the reverse complement.
GCGAGTCGCAGCTGGGTTCGGAGAACAACGACCTTTACGCCGCGCGACTCGGCCAGCAGTTCGGCAAGGAGGTGCACGTGGAAGGCGCCTACTCCGTGCTCGAGGAGAAGCCGCGCGATCTCGATCTGCGCGCGACGTGGGTGCGCCCCGAGTCCGGCTGGCTGGTGAACTTCTGGTATCACGAGCTGCTTCGCACGCAGGAGTTCCTGGTCGAGGAATTCGATCCTTACTACGCCACGCTGACGCAGTACGAACCCTTCCGTCAGGCGCGCGTGCTGGCCAGCAAATCCTTCGAAGCCGGCTACGACGTGACCGCCGGACTGGACGGCCGGAAGCTGAAGAACAGCGACGACGAGGGCGACTTCAACCACGAGTTCACGCGCTACTTCCTCACGGAGACGACGCACGACTTCGTCACGAAAGACCTGGACTTCTCGGTGACCGGCGAGCTCTGGGACGGCAACGACAACACCGAATACGCGACGTGGGGCGTCGACCTCACGCGGAAGTGGACCAAGGCCGTCCGGATGTCGCTCGGTTCGTTCTACGCGCTGTACAAGAACGACTTCCTGCTCAACGAGGATCGCCAGGACGTGCGCGACTACTACCTGACGATGCGGTATCTCGTGGACAAGACGCTCACGTGGTCGCTCGGCATCGATCACGAAGTGAGCGACGTGGACAACTTCGACACCCTCACGGCGAAGGCAACATGGCGCTTCTAGACAGACTCACGGATGGGCGTCGACCGGGTTCGCGCGGCAGGTTGGCCAGGCTTCTCTCCCTGGCCGTGCTCGCGATCACCGGCTGCGCGGTGCTGCAGTATCTGGGCCTGAGCGACAAGCCGCTTGCCTTCAGCCACGAACGGCACCTCGAGGAAGGCCTGAGCTGCAGCGACTGCCACTCCGCGTACGAGGACGGCGACGTCGTCCAGGACGTGAAGCCGGCCCAGTGCGCGCTGTGCCACGAGGAGCTGGATGCCGGGAAGGAGCCGGACCGGCAGGTGGCCTCGCTCTTCGACGGCGATGCCTACCGCGCGACCCGCGCCTCGGCGCTGGCGGACGAGGTGAAGTTCTCGCACGCGACGCACGTCGGCGCGGGCGCCTCCTGCGAAGCGTGCCACGAGCCGATCCTCACCAACGACTTCGTGGATCCCTCCGTGTCGCCGCGCATGGACGACTGCATCCGCTGCCATCAGAGCGTCGGCCAGGACACCTCGTGCACGGTCTGCCACAGCCTGATCAACACGGACACGATGCCCCCGAATCACAGTCAGCAGTGGATGACGACACACGGCGTTGCGGTGCGCGGCGATTTCGAGGGGCCCGCGAACGACTGCACCCTCTGCCACACGGACCAGACCTGCATCAAGTGCCACCAGGACCAGCCGCCGGCCAGTCACAACAACTTCTGGAGACTGCGCGGCCACGGCGTCGTCGCCGACATGGATCGCGACTCGTGCAGGACCTGCCACGAACCGTCCTCCTGCGTGCGTTGCCACAACGACACTCCGCCGCTGAGTCACAACAGCGGCGCGTGGGGCGCTCCTCAGGACACGCACTGCATGGCATGTCACTACCCGCTGCAAAGCGAGAGCTGCTCGGTGTGCCACAAGAGCACGCCCAGTCACCTGGATGCCACCGACCAGCCGCCCAACCACTTCCCGGGCATGGATTGCCGGGCCTGTCACGGCATCTCCGCTCCGTTGCCGCACGTGGACAACGGCGACGACTGCACCTTCTGCCACAAGTGAGGGCTGCCACAAGTGAGGGCTGCCACAAGTGAGGCATGCCACCAGTGAGGCATGCCACCAGCGAGGCGGCCGCGCCGAGTGAAGCCGCAGCTGAGAATGCAGTGACGACAGCGGGATTTTCCCCGGGACGCCTCAGCGCCGGCGACATGACCGAGTTGCTGCTGCACGCGTCGGCAGGGGGCAGGCAGGCCTCTGCCGTGAGTCGCATGCGCACGCTTCCGTTCCGAGGCGACGAGGCTGCCGCGAGTGGGAAAAGTTTGGCCGCGACATGTCGAGTAGGCTCCCGAACGCGTGCGCCCCGGCGATTCAAGGCTCATTTCCATTGAGCGAACGGCACGCCAATTGCTCAAGCAGTCCGCGAGGGGCGTGCCTTCGGCTTCCTGTGAGAGCACTCCGCCTTCAACCCGGTTTCAGGACAAGAGGATCTCGGATCATGAAGTTCAGCGCCTTGCCCTCCTTCTTCCGAATCTCGGTCCCCGCGCAGTTCATGGCCGTGGTGTTCTGCACGGCGGGGCTGCTCGCCGGTTGCGGTGGCGGCAGCGGCGGCGGCGGCGGCGGATCGGGCGGCAGTTCGGCCGAGCCGACGCCGGAGGACACCCAGCTGCTGCCGGCAGAAGACGCGCCGGGCGTGCAACTGCAGATCATCGAGCTGTCCGGCGGTTCACTGCCGTCCGCCGCGGCGCCGAGCGCGTCGGCGGCCAAGCCGAACTCCGATCACTTCGCTCCGGGCGACAAGCTGTCGGTCACCTTCACGCTCAAGAAGAACGATGGCTCCTCGTGGGGCCTGGCCGAGATGGGCACCGCGCGCATCATGATGTCGGGCCCTTCCTTCAACTATCAGCGGGTGCTCGCGGAGAAGTCCGACCTGGCGACAGCCTCGGTGAAAGTGGGGGTGGCCACCTACAAGTACACCTTCGCGACGCCGATCCCGGAGGCTTACCTGCCGCCGCTCAATGACAGCGCGTCCTTCGGGGCCGCGGACGGCGAGCTGGCCGGCGAGTCGCTGCTGGGTGGCACCTACACCGTCGGCATGTACACGGCCTGGACCTACACCGTCGATGGCGCCATCTACCGCGATGTCGGCAACGCCACGAAGGACTTCCTGCTCGGCACGACACCGGCGATCGCCTCGCGCGACGTCGTGAGCACCGAGAACTGCAACCAGTGCCACGTGTCGCTGCAGGCGCACGGCGGCCTGCGCCGCGAGGCGAAGCTCTGCCTCCTGTGTCACACGGCCGGCGCCGAGGACAAGAACGTGGCGACGGCGGCGGACGGCACGCCCGGAGTGTCGATCGACTTCAGGGTGATGATCCACAAGCTGCACAACGCCAACCACCTGCCGTCGGTGAACGGCGTGGCGACGAACGAAGACGGGACGCGCAACTATGACGCGACTCCGGCGCCCTATGAGGTGGTCGGCTTCATGAACAGCGTGAACGACTTCTCGTTCGTCCGCTTCCCGGTCTGGCCGAACCTCACGTCGAATGTCCCGAAGGACTACGGCTACTCGGCGCTGACCTCGGGCCAGAAGGCCCAGGAGGACGCGATCCGCGCCGGCGCCACCACGTGCCTGAAGTGCCACGGCGATCCGGATGGGAGCGGCGAACTGCAGGCCCCCGCTCAGGGCGATCTCTACAAGTCGCAGCCGGGCCGCGCCTCGTGCGGAAGTTGCCACGACGACATCGACTGGAACCGGCCCTATGCAGCCAATCAGGACATCATGCCGGCCAATCCGAGCAGCTCCTGCAACGTGTGCCACGCCACGGAGGGCGACTCGCTTGCCGTCGTGGACGGTCACGCCCATCCGCTCGAAGATCCGGCAATCAGTGCGGGCATCGACGTGGACATCACGGACGTCGTGGGTGGCACCGGAGCCGGCGGCAGGTTTCAGGCGGGCGACACGCCCCGTCTCGTCTTCAGCCTCGGCACCGAGCAGGGCGACCCCGTCGGCCTGACCGCGATGGACGCCTCGGTGTCGTTGCTCCTCGGCCCGACGAACAACCAGCAGGTCATGATGCCGTACACCGGGACGAGCAACGTCAGCCTCAGCCCGTACGACTTCGCGGGCCGCCTGCAGGCCGCGAGCGCGTCGGGCAAGGGCGCGATGAGCAAGGTCGTCGCGTCCGGCCCTGCGGTGGCCGAGACGCTGACGGTGGAGTTCAGCTCGGCCACGGCGTTCACCGTCACGGGCACGGTGAGCGGCAGCCTCGGCAGCGGCGCGCTGCAGCCGGTGGACGGCAAGAGCACAAACCCGAACGGTTCGTCGCTCTCCGCGCTCATTCTCCGCAGCGACGCCGTGACTCAGAACCTCGCCGTGACCTTCTCCGGACCCCAGGCCTTCACGGTCACGGGCTCCGTGACCGGGGCCATGGGCTCCGGCACGCTTCCCAGCACGGTGAGCGGCAGCAACGCCTTCACCTCCGATGACGGCACCGTCGCGTTCCTCGTCGCGGCGGGCAGCACGGCCTTCGCCGCGGGCAACACCATCTACGTGACGGTCTTCGAGACGGGCGTGTCGGGGCTCCTCGGTGGCCCGGCGAGCCAGGTGCTCTTCGGGATCATCGCGGGGCGTACGGCCTTCACGGGCACGCTCCCGACGCCCGACCGCATCTACTACGAGTTCGTGCCGGACGCGTCCAGCTACACGATCGCGTTCCCGATGGAGTTCACGACCGAGTACCTCGGCGATGGCAACGGCATGGTCGGGCAGACTTTCACGGCGGGCAACCTGCCCGTCTACTTCGGGCGGCAGGCGCTCTCCGAAGTGACGGCCGTGGCCAACCCGACGACGCTCAGTGCCGATGTCGCGCCGTTCGCGCGCTACGTGGACGTCGCGTCCACGGCTGGCTACACGACCGCCTCGACGACCTACGTCGTGCTCGACAGCGCAGCAGGTCTGGGCACCCGCGAGTATCTGCAGCTGGGATGGGTCGAGAGCGCGACGCGCATGTGGTTCAAGTCGCCGGTGCGTTACGCACACGCCAGCGGCGCGGCGGTGGGCAAGGCCACGCTGACCTTCCGGCAGGAGGGCGCCGGCAATCAGTACACGCTGAACGCCGCCAACGGCACGATCACGTCGGTCGTGCCCTTCGCCGCCAACAGCAACGGCGTCGTGCTGACCTACCGCACCGACGGCGTCTTCGGCTACCGCAGGCACGCGGGCGACACGCTGCAGACTCTCTACCAGCCGCCGCCCAATGACTCCGACACGCTGGGTCCGGAGTGGGGCGAATGGGTCGGCAGGCCCTACGTGGACGGCACCTGCGTCGTCTCGCTGTGGTTCTCGCAGAATCTGCAGGTCGCCCTGCAGGGCGAGGTGCAGACCTACCGGAGCACCTCGAACGCGGTCGACTTCAACTTCCTGTACGGCGCCACGGCCACGGAGGTGATGCCGCACGAGATCATCTCGTCCACCGCCAACTGCAACGCGTGCCACAACGACACGCAGTTCCACGGCGGCGGCCGGCGCGGCGTGGAGTCCTGCCTGCTCTGCCACAGCGTCTCGGGCGGCGAGGACAAGGCGCAGTACGACACCACGTCGGCGCCTCCGTCGACCGGCGTGACCATCGATTTCCGCACGATGCTTCACAAGATTCACCGAGGCGCGGAGCTGGCCAATGCCAGCACCTACCAGGTGATCGGATTCGGCGGCGCCGCCTCGATGTACGACGAGGTCGAGTTCCCGGCCTTCCCCGGCGGCACGATGAACTGCACCAAGTGCCACGGCACCGAGAACACGCTGTGGCAGGGCCCCGCGGATCGCGACTACCCCGGCGTCGGCGGCCAGACGCCGGAAGTGCATGAATGGGCCTCGGTCTGCAGTGCGTGCCACGACGACGACCTGACCACGGTGCATATCGAGACGCAGACGACGTTGTCGGGCGCCGAGGCGTGCGCCCTTTGCCACGGCGAGGGCAAGGAAGTCGCCGTGGAGCTGGTCCACAAGCCGCGTTGACGGGAGGTGCGTGAACACGGCATCCCACAGGGCACCCGGCACGCGGGGAGCGATGCTTGCAGCGACCGTTGCCGTGCTGGCGACGGTCGCCGCGGTCATCGCGCTGGTGATGGCGGACGCCGGACCGCAGCGTCCGCCGGCCGCAGTGGAGGCGTCGGGCCAGGCGGTCTCGAGCGCCGCGATGCCTTCATCAGATGTGCCGGATGTGCCGGATGCGGCGTCGATGGCGAACCGCCGTGCAGGCTCCGTCGCCGCGGAGGCGCTGCAGGCCGTTGCGCTCGAGCCGAACGCCGAGGCGCCGTGGCCCGCGGCGGCGAGCGGGCCTGCGGATTCCGATCAGGCCGAGTTCCCGAGGCAGCCCCGGCCGGGGAGCGAGCGCGCGCTCTATCAGCACTTCGTCGTCATCGCCGGACAGCCTGGGGGCGGACTTGCCGAGCTGGCTCCGTCGGTCTTCGCACCCGGTCATGCCGACGCCGAGCGCGTCGCGTTGCTGCGTGCGCTCCGGGACACCGGCTCGCCCGAGGCGGGGACCTGGTTTGCACATGCCTTGCGCCTGCCGCCGGATCCGGATGCGCGCGTCACCGGACACGCGTCGCTGCCCGAGTTTGCGCTGAGTGACCTCGCGACACGTGGCGCACGGGAGCCGGCCGCCGTGGCGCTGCTTGCGGAGTGCGTGAGCGCTCGCGAGATCCCGCCCGACCTGCGGCGCCGGGCCGCGGCAACGGTCGCGCAGTTCGGCACGCCCCCGCAGCTCCGGCGGCTTGGCGCCGATCTGGCCGCCGAAGCGGACGACGATTGGGCGGCCGCCGTCCGCGCGGCGCTCCGCGGCAATGAGAATGCAGCGGCAGCCGCGGGATATTTCCCGGCGTGGCCCGACACAGGCGTCGCGTCGGCTGGCGAATCGCTTCCGCCGGACTGAAGCTCGCGGTCTCCGCAGTTGGCACGAGGGTTGCGGAATATTTCTCCCTGCGCGGCTGCGCCCACCTTCGGGACAGACTGCGCCGGGAATCGAATGGCCCTGTTCAGGAGGAGATGCGCGTGAAGTGCCTCGGTTTGTCTTCAAGCCTCTGGAGCGGACTCGTCGTCGCCGCGTGTGCCCTCGGTCTCGTTGCTGCCGGATCCCTGGATCCCGTGCCGGTGCGCGCGGCCGTTCCTGGCGCCAGCGCGGCGGGTGCCAACAAGTACATCGGCGCCGCCAAGTGCAAGAACTGCCACAAGTCCGAGGCGGGCGGCGACCAGTTCGCCCAGTGGGAAGGCACGGATCACAGCAAGGCCTTCGCGCGCCTCGCGTCGCCCGAGGCAAAGGAAGCCGCCAGCAAGCTCGGCATCGAAGACCCGCAGAAGGCCGATGCGTGCCTCAAGTGCCACGTGACGGCCTTCGGCGTTCCGGCCGAAGAACTCGCCTCGGGCTTCAAGGCCGACATGGGCGTGCAATGCGAGTCGTGCCATGGTCCGGGTGAGGCGCACATGAAGGCGCGCTTCGCCGCCGCCGCCAAGGCGAAGGATGGCGAGAAGGTCGTCGTGCCCGAGGGCGAGATCGTCTTCACCCCGAGCGCGGCCACCTGCGTCGGCTGCCACAACAAGGAAAGCCCGACCTTCAAGAAGTTCTGCTTCCGCGAGTACGAACCGAAGATCCGGCATCTCGATCCGCGCCGTGAGCTTTCCGACGAACGCAAGGCCGCACTGGCGGCGACCTGCGCGTGCACCGAATGCGCCTGCGCGCACGGCGCAGCCGACGGTAGCTGCGACAAGCCGTGACGGCGTGAGCGACTCCGGTGTCGTGCCCGCGGCGGCCGTGTGGCCGCGCGCGGAAGGCCTCTCGGCGGGGGCGGCTGCGGCCTGGTTCCTGCGCGCCTGCCGCTTCGTGCGGCAGGCACGCTGACCGGCGCGAGGGCGGGGCATGTTCACCACGGAGCGGTTCAACCTTCGTGCCCTCCTCCGCGCGCTGGGAGTCGTGCTCCTGGCGGCGCTGCCCGTCGCGGCGCAGGAAAACGCGGACTGCCTTGGCTGCCACGAGGACCCCGAGCTCATGGGCAGCCGCAACGGCCGCCCGATGTCGGTCTTCGTGGATGCCTCGCAACTGGAGGCCTCCGTCCACGGGCCGATGGACTGCGTGCTCTGCCACGCAGACCTCGCGGGCACGGACGGACTGCACGCGGCCGAGGTGGCGCCGGTGCGGTGCGCCACGTGCCACGAGGACGAGGCAACCCCCTTCGCGTCCAGTGACCGCATCCACGGACCGGGCAGGGCGGCCAAGGGACTCATCGACGCCGCGACCTGCGCGTCGTGCCACACCGGCCACGATGTGCAGCCGTCCGACGAGCCACAGTCGAGCACCAGCCGCGAGCGCGTCGCGGAAACCTGCGGCGCCTGCCACACGCGCCTGCCGGAGGTGCACGCGCAGGTCATGGCCCCGGAGCTCTGGGAGCAGACGCCACGCGTCATTCCCTCGTGCGCGGACTGCCACGCGTCGCACGACGCGCGGCCGGCGCAACCCGGCGGCCTTGCGAACGCCGATTGCATGGAGTGCCACGCGCGCACCGATCTGGACGCCGGCGACGGCCCGGCGCGGCCGGGCCTTCACGTGGCGGCGGAGGCCTATGCCGGCAGCATGCACGCGGGCATCGCCTGCGCGGAGTGCCACGCCGACGTGCGGGCCTCTCCGACTCGGCCCTGCGAGACGGCCACTCATGAGGTGAATTGTGCCGTGTGCCATGCAGCCGTCGTCGATGAGTACGCGGCCAGCATCCATGGAGTGCTCTCCGCGCAGGGCGTGAGCGATGCGCCGCGCTGCCTCGACTGCCACGACGTTCACGCGGCGGCGCCGCACACGCAGCCCGACTCGCCACTGTTCGTGCGCCGCATTCCCGCACTCTGCGCGACGTGCCATCGCGAGGGCGAGAAGGCCTCGCGGCGCCTCGAGGCCGAGGCGGGCACCGGGCGTGCTCCGGCCGACATCGTCGGTGGTTACACGGAGAGCATTCACGGCAAGGCCCTCATGGACTCCGGCCTCGTGGTCGCCGCCACGTGCGTGAGCTGCCACACCGCGCACTCCATGCAGGCGCCTTCGGACCCGCGCTCGTCCATTGCCCCCGATCACGTGGCGGCCACGTGCGGCGCGTGCCACCAGGGCATCGAGGAGCAATATCACGCGGGCGTGCACTGGCGGGGCAACACCGAGACGGACAGCAGGCTGCCCACGTGCAACGACTGCCACACGGCGCACACCATCGGCCGCACCGACGGGACGAACTTCCGGATGGCTGTCACGGAGAGCTGCGGCAACTGCCATGCCGAGCAAGCCGAGACCTTCCTCGAGACGCTGCACGGCAAGGCCACGCTGCTCGGCTCCTCGGTGGCCGCCAAGTGCTACGACTGCCACGGTACGCACGCGATCCTTCCGCCCTCCAACCCGGCCTCGACGCTGGGCAGCAGTCACATCGTGAACACGTGCAGCCAGTGCCACGAGGGCGCGCATGTCGCCTTCACCGGCTACCTCACGCACGCTACGCCGCATGACCGGGAGCACTACCCGTGGCTGTTCTGGACCTTCTGGGCCATGACGCTGCTGCTCGTCGGCACGCTCGTGGTGGCGCTGGCACACAGCGCCGCATGGCTGGTGAAGCTGCTGCGCACGCGCAAGGAATGGCAGGCCGGCAAGGCGGCGATGCGCTCCACGCGCGAGGGCTGGTTCTTCAGGCGCTTCTCGCGCCAGCAGCGCATCCAGCACATGGTGATGATGCTGGCCTTCTTCGACCTTGCCGTCACGGGCATGGCGCTGAAGTTCTCGGCCGCGCGCTGGGCCGGTGCCATCGCGCCCGTGCTCGGCGGCCCCGATGCCATGCGCGTGCTGCACCGCATCGGCGCCCTGGCGCTCATCTCCATCTTCTGCGTGCACCTGCTCGACCTGATCAGCAAGCGGCGCAGCTGGAAGCGGAGCTGGCTGGCGATGCTGACGGCTCCCGACACGCTCATGTTCGGGCGCCGCGACTGGAACGACCTGCGCGGCATGCTGCGCTGGTTCGTCGGCCGCGGTCCCAGGCCGCGCTTCGAGCGCTACACCTACTGGGAGAAGTTCGACTACTTCGCGGTGTTCTGGGGCGTCGCGGTCATCGGCCTCACCGGACTGATGCTCTGGTTCCCCGAAGCGGCCACGCACGTCGTGCCAGGCTGGTTCCTCAACGTCGCGACCATCGTGCACAGCGACGAAGCGTTGCTTGCCGTGGTGTTCATCTTCACGATCCACTTCTTCAACTCGCATCTGCGCCCTGACAAGTGGCCGATGGACATGGTCATGTTCACGGGCCGCATGCCGCTGGAAGAGCTGCGCCACGACAAGCCGCTGGAGTACGAGCGGCTGCTGGCTTCAGGCGAGCTTCAGAAACACCTCACTGGCCCGTTCCCGCCGGAGCTGGAGCGCGCCTTCCGCGTGTTCGGCTTCCTCGCGCTGGGACTCGGCATCGCCATCGTCATCGTCATCGTGTCTGCCCTCCTGGGCGGAGCGGGATGACCTGCGCGCCCTACTGGATCGTCGTCCGCCAGAGGTTGCTGACCGACGCGATGGCGCGGCCGCCGCTGAAGGCGACGGACTGAAAGCACAGGTCCAGGCCGGAAAGCGCCGGGTCATTCGGCAGCGCGCCGGCGACCTGCACGTTGCCTGCGGCGTCGAGGGGCAGGGACACCAGGAGCAGCGGCGGCGCGAGCGACGCGGTCAGCGGCGTGCCCTTCACCACCGCCAGCGCCTCGTCGAGGGCGACGAGCAGGAAGGCCTGCGTCGCGCCGGCAGGCGCATCGAGGTTCACGGCCAGTGCTCCGCCGGGCAAGGCCGGCGAGGGCGAGGTCGTGAGCTTCGTGGTCCAGAGCGGGTGCGTGATGAGGTCGGCGCTCCACGAAGCGAGTGCGGGCAGCGGGAACAGCAGCGCGTTGGTCGCCGGCTCCGATGAGTCGCCGGGCAGCAGCGCGCCCGAGGTCGGGTCCGCAAACCACGCGGGCGGCGCGCCGAGACCGTCGAAGCGCAGCAGGGTGGGAGTCGCGCAGACCGAGGCGGCCAGCACGCGCACGGGGCCCGGACCGGAGAGTCCCGCGCGGTCGGCGTGCAGCGTGAGCTGCGCGAGGTTGTCGAGGCCGGTGGCGCAGAGCGTCGCGGGCGCCGTCGTCGCATCGCCGTCCACGCGGCTGAAGGCCTGCGGGGCGGACTGCTGCAGACCGGCCCAGCTCACGGCCACGTCGCCGTCGGCCAGCGCGTGAAACGTGGCGGGCGTGCGCACCACCGCGTGCTGCTCGAAGAAGTCGAACAGCGCGGGCTCGTCCAGCACGGCCCAGCTGTGCGTGACCGGCGTGCCGGTGATCGGGTGGCTCTCGACCACGCCGCCCAGCGACGACATCAGGCCCACGAACTCCGGCTGCTGCGCGAGCACCTCGGCCAGCGTGTCGGCCAGGTCCCAGGTGACGTAGGTCGGTGTCGTGCCCAGGTTGGAGGCCATGGAGAGCGTGCTGTCCAGCGCGCCGGGCAGTGCGGGATAGGTGCCCGGCGTGAAGTGCAGCGCGCTGCTGCGCTGGTAGGCGAAGGCGGCGAGCGTCGGCGGCGCATTGAAGTTGTAGGAGTTCTCGAGCCACACCTTCAGCGAGGGCGCGCCCAGCGTGTAGGAGGCGGTCCAGTCGTAGCTGCCTGCGACGATGCCCAGCGCGGCGATCATGATCCCGTCCGGATCGCGGTGGCGCGCCACGAAGTTTGCGCTGATGCCGCCACCCAGCGAGAAGCCGACCATGTAGATGCGCTCGGCGTCCACGTGGAAGTGGTCGATCATCCACTGCACCGCGGCGGCCGTGTTCATCTGGCTGATCGGCGCGCCGAAGAGCTTGTCGTCGATGCCGGTCGGCGCCACGTAGAGCCAGCCGCGAAGGTTGCACTCCTCGTCGATGGTGCTCTGCACCGCGACGCTGTTGGCGGAGTTGCCGTAACCGTGGTAGGCGATGACGAGCGGGACGTGCGGCCCGTCGGGGTCGTAGTTCCCCGGCACCTGGTACCAGAAGAGTTCCTGCTTGTCGGTGCCGGTGCCGCCGGGGCCAGCGGGCACGATGCCCTGCAGATAGGCCGGCGGCGCGCCGGCTGCGTACTGCGCCGCTTGCACGGGCGACACGGGGATGCGGTCCGCAAACTCCAGCCGGTCGCGCGGACTGTTGGCGAGGACGGGCGGAAGTTCCGGGCCTCCAAGGTCTCCGACGAGCGCACGCACTCGCGCGCTCTCCGCGTGATCGGCCGCATCGAGCCGCAGCTGAGCCTGCTGCGCGGCCGGCGAGGCCGCGAGCAGCAACAGCACCGCGAGGGACAGGCGTGAGTGGGCCATGAAGGTCCTTCAGGATCGGGAGGTCCGGCGGTGGACGGCTTCGGGGCCGTGGGGAGAGAGCACCGCGGAGGCGACGCCGGCAGTCTACACCGGTGTCCGCATCCCCACGACGCGAGCGCCGGATCACGTGCCTGAGCGAGCGCATGTCCCGGCGCGTGCTCCGGCCCGGCACTCGCTCCGGCCAGGCGCGGGAGTCAGCCCGCGGTCCGTCGCCGGACACGGGAAGGGCCGGATGCTTCGACCGACCTATCCTGAGCCGCAACATGCGCATGTCGAGAGGCACAGGTGGTGATGGAGCGGTGGGCGGCGCGCACGAAGCTCGCGGCGCTGGCCGACTGGCGTCGAGCGCCCGCGCGCTGCTTCTGGCCGCGTGTGTCTGTGCCTGCGGGCCGCCCGATCCGCTGGCTCCGCGGCCGCGCGCCAGCGTCGTCCTCATCTCCATCGACACGCTGCGCGCCGACCACCTGGGCTGCTACGGCTTCGAGCGCCCGACGTCGCCTCACCTGGACGAGTTCGCCCGCGGCGTCGTGCTCTTCGAGCGCGCCCTGTCCGCGTCCAACAACACGGCGCCCTCGCACATGACCCTGCTCAGCGGCGTCTCGCCGGCCGTGCATGCCCTGGAGCATCGCGAGCTGCGCGCGCCGCCCGCGTCCATCCCGATGCTGGCGGAGATCCTTCACGCGTCCGGCTACCGCACGCTGGGCATGGCGGACGGTGGCTTCGTCACGCCCGAGCTGGGCTTCGCGCGCGGCTTCGACACCTTCGAGTCGCGGCTCCAGCCGTTCAAGCACAAGCTGCCCGAGCTGAGCGAGTGGATCGCCCGCGGCTGCGCCGAGCCCACCTTCCTGTTCGTGCACACCTACGACGTCCACTCGCCCTACGTGCCGCCCGTGGAGTTCGACCGCTTCACCGACCCGGACTCTCAGGGCCCGTTCCGCACGCGGCTCGAGAAGTTCCGCGAAGCCTTCGAGAAGCCCGAGCTCATCTACACCATGGGAGCGCTGCACAGCAATTTCTGGGAAGACGACATGGATCACCTCACGCCGTCGGACCTGACTTAGCTCGCGGCGCTCTACGACGGCGAGATCAGCGAGGTCGACCGCGGCTCGGGCTCGTTTTCGAGGAGCTGCGGCACAACGGCTGGTTCGACGACAGCTGGATCGTGATCGTCTCCGACCACGGCGAGGCCTTCGGCGAGCACGGCAGCACGACGCACCGCCAGCTCTTCCAGGAAGAGCTGCACGTGCCACTGCTCATCCGGCCGCCGGGCGGATTGCCCGCGACGGTGCGTGTGGCGGGGACGCTGCCCATGCTCGACCTCGCCCCGACCATCCTGTGGGCCGTCGGGCTGCCCGCGCCGCCGAGCATGGAAGGCACGAGCCTGCTCCCGCCGCGTCGCGGCGGCGACACGCCCGTGCTGTCGGTGGCGGGCGAGTCGAAGGCCTGGCGCTCGCTGGTGCTCGGCGAGCACCAGGTGATCGTGAAGGCCCATCTTCCGCCCGCGGCCTTCGACCTGGCTGCCGATCCCGGCGAGCGCGTGGATCTCGTCACAAGCGGCAAGCTTCCGGCCTGGGCCGAGGCGATGCTGGCGCAGCTCGAGCAGTTCGACGCCGACGCCGCGCGTCGACGCGCCGTGTTCGAGGTCGACACCGAGTCGCACGCCCCGGCCGCCGAGCTCTCGCCCGACGTGATGGAAGAGCTCCAGGCCCTGGGTTACGTGCACTGAGGCGGCGGCGCCTCCGGGTTCAGCGCGCGGCGGCGCCCTGCTGCGCGACCATCTCGCGGAAGCGCTTGAACAGATAGAAGGCGTCGCGCGGGCCGGGCGCGGCTTCCGGGTGGTACTGCACCGTGAAGAGCGGCAGCTCCTTGTGGCGCAGGCCCTCGACCGTGCGGTCGTTCAGGTTTTCGTGCGTGATCTCCACCATGCCGAGGTCCAGCGTGGTCGGGTCCACCATGTAACTGTGGTTCTGGCTGGTGATCTCGGTGCGGCCCGTGGTGAGATCCATGACCGGCTGGTTCGCGCCGTGGTGGCCGAACTTCATCTTGACGGTCCTGCCGCCCAGCGCGAGACCGACGAGCTGGTGTCCGAGGCAGATGCCGAAGGTGGGCAGCCCGCCGTTCACCAGCGTGCGGATGGCGGAGATCGCGTAGCCGAGGGGCTCGGGGTCGCCCGGCCCGTTGCTCAGGAAAAGGCAGTCCGGCGCGAACTCCTTGATCTGCGCGGCGCTGGTGCTCGCGGGGAACACGGTCACGTCGAAGCCCACCGAGTGCAGGCCGCGCAGCATGTTCCACTTGATGCCGAAGTCCATCACCGCAAGGCGCGGACGGCTGCCCTCGGGCGCGGGCAGCCTGGGCAGGAAGGCGCCGGTCAGGCCCTCGGTCCACGCGAAGCGCTTCTCGCAGGAGACGTCCTTCACGACGTCCTGGCCGTTGAGGCCCGGCCAGGCGCGCACCTTGGCCAGCAGCGAGGCCGCGTCGCTGTCCGTGCTGCTGACGATGGCGCGCATGCTGCCCACCTGCCGCACCTTGAGCACGATGGCGCGCGTGTCCACGCCGGCGAGGCCGACGATTTTCTGCTCGTCCAGATAGCTGGACAGGTCCTGCGTGGCGCGCTGGTTGCTGACGATGGGCGAGAGCTCGCGCACGACGAAGCTCGCGAGGTAGCAGCCGCGCGACTCGGAGTCCGCCGGGTTGATGCCGTAGTTGCCCTGCAGCGGGTAGGTCATCACCACGATCTGCCCCTTGTAGGACGGATCGGTGAGCACCTCCTGGTAGCCCGACATTGCGGTGTTGAAGACGACCTCGCCGCACGACTCGCCGTGCCAGCCGAAGTGCGTGCCGCGGTAGGTGTCGCCATCCTCGAAGACGAGCAGGCAGGTGGCGGGCCGGCGTGGGGTGGCCATGGTCGGTTCCGTGCGGGGCGAGGGACGGGTCGCGGCCGCATCCGCCGGGCGGATGTCGGGGCTCGCCGCGGCGGTTCGTGACGACCCCGGGCAAAGCGCGCCGATCTTAGCGCGGCCCGGCGCAGGCCGTCCATCGGCGGGTGGTCGGGGCGAGCGCGCTGCGGCGCGTGTCGGTCGGCACCAGCGTGCGTGACGGCGATGCCATGCCTCGGAAGCCGCGCTGCGGGGCACACTGTGCGCGTCGTCGGCGTGCGCGGTCATCCTCCTGCCCTGCCGGCGTCCGAAAGGTTGGTCGACATGCCGAGTTCGTCCGCGATGCCTCGAGCGTGGCCTGCCGGCGAGTTCCGGCTGCGGTGGCGAGGCTCTTCGCTCCTGCCCGCGGTGCTGGCTTGCGTCATGCTGCTGGGCCTGCTCGCGGGCTGCGGTGGCGGCGGTGGAGGAGGCAGTGGCGGTGGCGGCGCCTCGGGGCCCAAGGATCCCTCGCTCGAACAGAACCTGCCGCCGGTGGTCATTCCGGCTCTGCCGCCCGGTGCCCCGAGCGAGCGCTTCTTCGTGATCGGCGACCAGGGCACGGGCAAGCCCGGCCAGTTCATGGTCGCCCAGGCGATGGGGCTCTACGCGATGGCCAACGGCGTCGACTTCGTGCTGACGACCGGCGACAACATCTACCCGGCCGGCGTGTCGTCGCCGAATGATCCGGACTGGTTGAGCAAGTTCGAGACGCCCTACTCGGCACCCGTGCTGCTCGTGCCCTTCTACGCATCGCTCGGCAATCACGATCACCTCGGCAGCGTGTCGGCGGCGGTGGACTACACCTCGCACAGCGACCAGTGGACGATGTCCGCGCCGTACGCCACGTTCACGCGCACGCTCGGCGATGGCACCGACGTGCAGTTCTTCACGCTGGACACGGACCCGATCGCGCAGGGCGGCGGAAGCGCCGCCGCGCAGCTCGCGTGGTTGCAGGACGCGCTCGCCGCCTCCACCGCGCGCTGGAAGTTCGCCTACGGCCACCACCCGATCCACTCCTACGGCAAGCACGGCGACACCAAGAAGATGATCGAACAGGTGCTGCCGCTGCTCTCGGCCGGCGGCGTGGACGTCTACTTCTGCGGCCACGACCACTCGATGCAGCTGCTGGACGAGCCGGGCGGCCCGCTGCTCGTCGTGAGCGGCGCGGCCTCCGGCGTCGAGAATGCCACGCCCGTGAAGTACGGCGCGAACACGGTCTACGCTTCCACCGGCGGCGGTTTCGTGTCGGCGCGCGTGAGCCAGGACCAGCTCCTGCTGGAGTTCGTGCGCCTCGACGGCCTCACGCAGTTCGTCGCCACGCTGGACAAGTGAACCGGCGCGACGCGCAAGGCGCGCCTCGATGCCCCGACATCCGGATCCCGCCCGCATCCTGCGCAAGCGCTTCGGGTTACTGGAAGCATGAGCAAGCACAAACACAGGCACGACGGCGATCAGGCGAGCGTTTCCCCGGACGACAAGAAAGGCGGCAGTCCGTCCGCGAAGAGCGGCAAGGGCGAGTTCGTCGCGGACATCGCGGCCATTCGCGAGCGCGCCCGGAAGCACATCGAGCAGGGCGCCGTCACCGAGGACTATGGCGCGCACCTTCCCACGGTGATCAAGCTGCTCAATGAGGCGCTGGCGACCGAGATCGTCTGCGTGCTGCGCTACAAGCGCCACCACTTCATGGCGCAGGGCCTCGCCGCGGAGCCGGTCGCGAGCGAGTTCGCGATGCACGCCGCGGAGGAGCAGGTCCACGCCGACCAACTCGCTGATCGCATCGTGCAGCTCGGCGGCGAGCCCGACCTCTCGCCCGCCACGCTGACCAGTCGCTCGCATTCCGAGTACAAGGAAGGCAGCGATCTCGTCGACATGATCCGCGAGAACCTCGTGGCCGAGCGCATCGCCATCGAGTCCTACGGCGCGATGATCCGCTACATCGGCGCCGACGACATCACGACGCGCCGGCTGCTCGAAGGCATCCTGGCCAAGGAAGAGGAGCACGCCGACGACATGTCCAGCCTGCTCGCGAGGGTCGGGCGCTCCTGAGAGCGTGCGGACGCCGCGTGTCCTCAGTCGGCGCGCGCAGCGACGTCCAGCGAGAGGTCCGCGACGGCGCCGGCGCGGAAGAGCCAGTGGCCGAGGCCTGCGATCATCACGGCGTTGTCGGTGGCCAGCGCCATCGTCGGCACGTAGAGCGGCAGGCCGGCGCTCGCGGCGGCCTCTGCGGCGCGCGCGCGCAGCGCAGAATTGGCGGCGACGCCTCCGCACACCAGCAGCCCGCGCGCGCCGATCTGCTCCGCGCATTGAAGGAGCCGCTCGACGAGCACGTCCACGACGGCGGCCTGGAAGCTGGCCGCGAGGTCCTCGACGGGAAGGTCGGGACGCACGGCCGCGCCGCGCCGCGCATTGGGTCCGTGCGTGGTGAATCGCACCGCGGTCTTGAGGCCCGAGAAAGAGAAGTCCAACCCCGCGGGCCGGCTGCGCGGGAAGTCGAAGGCGCGGGCATTGCCGCGCTGCGCGAGGCGGTCGATGACGGGCCCGCCCGGATAGGAAAGCCCGAGCAGCGCGGCGACCTTGTCGTAGGCCTCGCCCGCGGCGTCATCGAGCGTGCGGCCTAGGCGCTCGTGCCGTGCGGGCCCGCGGCTCGCATACAGCGAGGTGTGTCCGCCGCTCACGACGAGCGACGCGAGCGGCCACTCCGGCTCGGGGCTGTCGCCATCGGGCCCGCGCTCGCCGGCCGCCGCGCGCGCCTCCAGCGCCGGCATGAGCGCGCCGTGGATGTGCGCGTGCACGTGGTTCACCGGCACGAGCGGCAGGCCCGTCGCCATGGAGAGGCCCTTGGCGACGGAGAGTCCGACGAGCAGGCAGCCGATGAGGCCGGGCGTCACCGTGACCGCGATCGCGTCGAGGTCGCGCATGCTGACGCGCGCCTCGCCGAGCGCGTCCTCGATCACGGGCAGGATGACCTCGAGGTGGCTGCGGCTGGCCAGCTCCGGGATCACGCCGCCGAAGCGCCGATGCAGGTCCACCTGGCTGGCGACGCGCTGGCCGAGCGCCTGCACGCCGTCGCGGACGACTGCGGCTGCGGTTTCGTCGCAGGAGCTTTCTATGCCGAGGATCAAGGTCATGGGGAGCGGGAGACCGGAGGGGAGATGACGGGCCGGCGCTGCGCAGGCCGTCGCGCGGCAGGCTACCTTCTCCCGCAGGGCCTCCGCCTCGGCGAAAATCCGCCGCACGCGACGACGGCGTCTCGATTCGCAACGCACGGGAGCCCGGGATGTCATCCTTCATGTCGAAAGATCGCTTGTGGTTCCTCGTGAGCCGATTCCGGGAACGGCTCTGGGTGCGGCCGCTGTTCATCTGCCTGCTGTCCATCGCCGGGGCCTTCACCGCGAAGCTCGCGGATGGCACGGGGCTCAAGGAGGTCGTGCCGGTCGTCACGGCCGAGTCGATCGAGGAGCTGCTGTCCATCATGGCCACCAGCATGCTGGTGATCGCCACGTTTGCGGTGGCGTCCATGGTCTCTGCCTATGCCTCGGCCAGCAGCACGGCGACGCCGCGTACCTTCGCTCTGGTGGTCGCCGACGACGTCTCGCAGAACGCCCTCTCCACGTTCATCGGCGCCTTCATCTTCAGCATCGTGTCGCTGACCTCCCTGAAGAACGACTACTTCGGCGTCGCGGGGCGCTTCACGCTCTTCATGCTGACCATCGTCGTGTTCGGGATCGTCGTGTTCACGTTCGTGCGCTGGGTGGATCGCATCGCGCGCCTCGGCCGGATGGCAACCGCCATCGACAAGGTCGAGCACGCGACGTCGGCCGCGCTGGAGCGGCGGCGGCTGGCGCCCACCCTGCACGGCGCGCCGGTGTCGTCGGTGCGGCAGCGCAAGCAGCCCGTGCTCGCGCCCACGGTGGGCTACGTGCAGCACGTGGACGTCGAGAAACTCCAGCGCTGGGCCGAGAAGACGGGCGGAGGCGTGACGGTCGCCGCGCTGCCGGGCGCCTTTGCCGCCCCCGGGCGCGTGCTGGCGTGGGTCGACAAGAGCTCCGATCCGCCGGCCGATGGAAGCGCGGAGTCCGCGCTCGACACCGATCCCGTGGCGGACGCCTTCCTCATCGGGAAGGAGCGGCAGTTCGACGCCGACCCGCGCTTCGGCTTCGTGGTGATGTCGCAGATCGCCGGCCGCGCGCTGTCGCCGGCCGTCAACGACCCGGGCACGGCCATCGACATCCTCGCCGCGCAGGTGCGGCTCTTTGCGCAGTGGCTCGGGCCTCGCCGCGTCGCGAGCCACGACGGCGCCGGTGCCGCTTCGGACGAGGCGCCGAAGTACGATCGCGTCGAGGTGCCGGAACTCTCGGTGCACGACCTGTTCGACGATGCCTTCACCGCCATGGCCCGCGACGGGGCCGGGACCGTGGAAGTGGCCCTGCGATTGCTGAAGTCGCTGCACGCGCTGGCCTCCCTCGGCCGGGCCGACGTGCAGGCCGCCGCCCGGCGTCACGGCCGGATGGCGCTCGCACGGGCGGAAGCCTCGCTCGTCCTGCCCGAGGACCTGGCGCGGGTGCGCGAGGCGGCCCGCTTCCTGGCGCCGGAGGAGCGCGTCGAAGGCACTCCGGGCGAGCCGGACGAGCCGGACGAGCCGGAGAAGCCGGAGAAGCCGGAGAAGCACCGCCGATGAGGCCGTCGTCCGCAGGGCGCGTGCCGCGCTGCGTCTGCGGTGTCGCGCGAAGGTGCGCGGCTCCTCTCTCGCCCGGTCTCGCCAGCGCGACTCGTCAGCGCGACTCGTCAGCGCGGACGAACCGTCACGGGCTCGGTTCCCATCCGCTGGGCGGGTGTCAGGTCGAAGCGATCGAGGTCCATGACCTTGCTCCAGGCGGTCACGAAGTCCCGGACGAACTTCGGCTTCGCGTCGTCGCTGGCGTAGACCTCCGCGAGCGCGCGGAGCTGCGAGTTCGAGCCGAACACGAGGTCGACCGAGGTGGCGGTCCACTTGAGGTCACCCGTCGCGCGATCCCGCCCTTCGTAGAGGTGCTCGCCTTCGGAGGACTTGCTCCAGACGGTGCCCATGTCGAGCAGGTTCACGAAGAAGTCGTTCGTCAGCACGCCCGGGCGCTCGCTGAAGACTCCGTGTCGCGAGTCTCCGCTGGTGGCGCCCAGGGCCCGCATGCCGCCGACGAGGACGGTCAGCTCCGGAGCGGTCAGCGTGAGCTGGTTCGCGCGATCGATGAGCATCTCCTCCGGCCGGCGACCGGCCTGGTCCCCGGCGTAGTTGCGGAAGCCGTCTGCGCGCGGCTCGAGCGCCGCGAAGGACTGCACGTCGGTCTGCTCCTGCAGCGCGTCCGTGCGGCCCGGCGTGAACGGGACGCGCACGTCGTAGCCGGCCTCCGCCGCGGCGGCCTCGACGGCGGCGCAGCCGCCCAGCACGATGACGTCCGCAAGCGAGACCCGCTTGTCGCCGGACTGCGAGCCGTTGAAGTCCGTCCGGATCTTCTCCAGCTTGCCGAGCGCGGCCGAGAGTTCGACGGGCTCGTTGGCAGCCCAGTCCTTCTCGGGCGCGAGCTGGATGCGTGCTCCGTTCGCGCCGCCACGCTTGTCGCTGTCGCGGTAGCTCGCCGCCGAAGCCCAGGCGGTCTTGACGAGCTGCGGCACCGTGAGTCCGGAGGCCAGGATGCGGCTCTTGAGCGCCGCGACGTCAGGGCCGTCGATGCGTGCATGTTCGGCGGCCGGGACGGGGTCCTGCCACAGCTGCGCCGGCGCGACTTCAGGGCCGAGCAGGCGCGTGACGGGACCCATGTCGCGATGCGTCAGCTTGTACCAGGCCTTCGCGAAGGCCTGCGCGAACGCGTCGGGGTCCTCGTGGAAGCGCTTGGAAATCGGACCGTAGATCGGGTCCAGCTTCAGCGCGAGGTCGGTCGTGAACATGATCGGGTTGTGGTACGTCGACGGATCGTGAGCATCCGGCACGTTCTCGGGCCCGTTCTTCGGCGTCCACTGGAAAGCGCCGGCCGGACTCTTTGTCAGTTCCCACTCGTAGTCGTAGAGATTCTTGAGATAGCCGCTCGACCACTTCGTCGGCGTGGGAGTCCATGCACCCTCGAGGCCGCTGGTGATCGTGTCGCCGGCGTTGCCGGTCCCGTACGTGTTCTTCCAGCCGAGGCCCTGCTCCTGCAGGCTGGCACCCTCGGGGGCGGGGCCGACGTGACCCGTCGGAGTGGCCGCGCCGTGAGCCTTGCCCAGCGTGTGACCACCGGCGATGAGCGCGACGGTCTCCTCGTCGTTCATGGCCATGCGGCCGAAGGTCTCGCGGATGTCGCGCGCCGCGGCGAGCGGGTCGGGCTTGCCGTCGGGACCTTCCGGGTTCACGTAGATCAGACCCATCTGCACGGCGGCGAGCGGATTCGCGAGTTCGCGATCACCGTGATAGCGCTGGGCAGCCAGCCACTCGCCTTCCGGTCCCCAGAAGACGTCGTTCTGCGGCTCCCAGACATCCACGCGGCCTCCACCGAAACCGAAGGTGTCGAGGCCCATCGACTCGAGGGCGCAGTTGCCGGTGAGCACCATGAGATCGGCCCACGAGATCGAGCGCCCGTACTTCTGCTTGATCGGCCAGAGCAGTCGGCGCGCCTTGTCGAGGTTGGCGTTGTCGGGCCAGCTGTTGAGCGGCGCGAAGCGCTGCGTGCCGTCGGCGGCGCCGCCGCGACCATCGGCCACGCGGTAAGTTCCCGCGCTGTGCCACGCCATCCGGATGAAGAAGGGCCCGTAGTTGCCCCAGTCGGCGGGCCACCAGTCCTGCGACGTCTTCATGAGTGTCTTGATGTCCTTCTTGAGGGCATCGAGGTCGAGCTTCCCGAACTCCGCGGCGTAGTCGAAGTCCGCGCCCATCGGATCGCTCCTGGCCGAGTTCTGGCGCAGGATTCCGAGGTCCAGCTGGTCCGGCCACCAGTCCCGATTCGACCTGGGTCCGGTCGCCATGTCCCGAGCGGCAGCGCCCTGCTCCGCGGACTCGATGGCGTCGGCGGCGTCGGCGGGCGCAGCCGCGCGGGTCGGGTCCTGCGCGAGCACGGAGGCGGCCATGCAAAGCACCGCGAGACTCGTCAGGGAACGGGCGAACAGACGCGTTGCACTCATGATGGCTCCGAAGTTCAGGGCCGCGCGGCGAACGAGCGCCGGCACCTCATGCGCTCCTGTCTAGCCTTCTCATGCGGCGGCCGCCAATCAGGAGTCCCGATGCTCGTGACAGGAAAGCCCGTGAAGGGACAGGGCGCGGGCAGCACTCGGCAGACCATGCACCAGGGGAACTCGACGAGCTCGTCGCGAATGGCGCAGCTCGCCTGTGCGAAAAGCGCGGCGGGCGGCTCCCTTCCGGGAACCGCCCGCCGCAGAAACATCCCTTGTGTTGCGGGAGCCTGTGCGCCCGCCCTTGCTCGGTGGATCAGTTGCCGACCTTCGACAGGAAGAACAGCTGGCCGCCTTCGCCCAGTCCGGCGCTGCCGCCGATGACGCCGTCCTTGATGCCGTGCGCCTGCACGACGCCGATGAGCAGGCGCTCACCCGGCTGCGTGCCGAACTTGTCCGTGACATCGAGGATGCCGGACGATTCCCAGTTGCCGATTTCGCCTGCGCCGGCATCCGTCGTGCCGGCCGGAGCGACGACCGAGCGGTCGATCTCGGCGACACGCGTGGTCACGCGCGTGACCGGATCGATCTGCCAGATCGAAGCCTCGATGCCCGTGGCCGCGCCGAAGAGCGAGCCGGGGCTCGTGGACTTGTCCTCCATCGCGTAGATCCTGCCGTTGCCGGCCCAGTCGACGTTGTCCGGGCTGCGGATGCCGGCGTCGGGCACGGGCAGGAAGTCGGCGTCGTGGATGATCACGATGTCCGCGCTCAGGTCCGAGAAGTCGATGTCGTTCACGTAAAGCGTGCCCCAGTTGTCCGCGGGGAAGAGCTGGCCGCGGCCGGTGGAGGCGAACACGAACTGGCTGCCGTCGAGCGGGTTGGTGTCCACGTCCTCGGGGCGGCTGAAGGAGAAGCAGCCGAGCGCGTCGGCCTGCGCCGCAAGCGTGTCGTTGTCGGCGTAGCCCAACGCGTCGTAGCCGGGCTGCCCCGCGAGGTTGGTGTCACGCACCGTCAGCGCGACGTACGAACCGCTGCGGAAGGAGTCCACGCCGTGGAAGCTCTGCGGGGACAGGTCGCCGTTGTCGGCCTTCCACGCGAAGAGCTGGCCGACCTTCAGGCCGTTGCGGTCGAGGAAGCTGCCGTCTCCGGCCGCGCCCTTCTGGCCGATGTACAGGTAGGTGGGGGAACCCTCAGTGTCGTCGCCCAGCGCGAGCGCGATGGTGCCCGGGATGCCGGTGTCCAGCGCGGTGGCGCCTTCCCAGGCGCCGCGGCCCAGCGCCGGAACGGCCCAGAGTTCCTGGTGCTTCACGTCGAGCGCCCACATCGTGCCGCCGTGCGGGAGGAAGGGCTTGCCGCTCTCCTCGCCCGCGAAGTAGATGTCGTTCTCGAAGCCGTGCTCGCCCTTCGGGACGCCGTTCGACGAGCAGAAGCGGTCGAAGCCCTTGAGCGCGAGGTTCTGCTCGTTGATCTGGGCGGCCGAGGTGACGATGGCGCCGGCGCGGTCGTAGACCGTGTCGTACGCGAGGTTGGCGCGCAGCAGGCCGACGGTGGAGCCTGCGGTGGTGGCGTTGCGGCGCACGAAGAAGGTGCTGATGCGCGCACCGGTGAGCTGCGTGCCGTTGCTCAGCGTGTAGGGAACGCCGGCCGTGCTGCCGAGTTCGTGGTTGACGAGCACGGTCGCGGTGACGGCCGAGCGCTTGAACGCGAAGATGCCGTCCATGATGCCGACCGGCTGGTAGTTGTTGATCGTCTCGCCGACCGTGAAGATCGGCGTGGCCGTCCAGCCGTTGCCGGTCGCGGCGCTGTTCGTGTTCACCATCGGCAGCTCGGTCGAAACCTGCGCCGAGGCGCCGGTCGAGGCCAGTCCGAGCAGCGCGCCGACGGCCAGCGCCTTCCCGAGGGGCTTCGCGAAACTCTTCCTCTTCATCATCATCTTCCTTTCGTCGCCGCGTGCGGCGTGGGTGACTTCGTGGTGTGGAACTCCTCGCGGACGCCGCCCGACGCGACGTGACCACGAGAAGGCGGGACTCTCGGGCACGCTGATGTTCGCGTCGTGAAACGGAAGTGAATTGCGCACGAAGGCCGCTCATGCCGCGCGCTGCAGCCTTCACGCCATCCGGCGCGTTCCTTCACCGGAGGCACTCACGTCACGCGTGCCGTCTTACACGCCGCTGCCCGTCAGCGCAGCGCGCGCACGGCCGCATCGAGTTCGAGCAGCTTGCCCGCCGAGTAGCCGCGGTCGTGCATCCAGACGAGGCGACCCTGCGCATCGAGCAGCACGATGCGGCCATTGCGCCCTTCCGAACCGCCCGTGAAACGCTTCACCGCCGCGGCGTCGTCGCCGTACAGCGTGAGCACGCCGCCCCAGTCCTCCTCCGGGATGCCGCGGCGCATGCCGCCATCGATCTGCTCCGCGAACAATCCGGGAAGCATGCCCGCGATCGTCGGCAGTTCGAGAATCTGCGCCGGCGTCTGCGCCTGCGTCAGTCCGAGGATCCAGCGATCGAGATCGAACTGGGATTCCATCTCGTAGCCGATGAGCAGCACCGCCGGCTTGCCGGCAAGGTCGGAGGGGAGTGCGCGCCGTGTTCCGTCGAGCGCCGTGCCCGTGACGCTTGGAAAGACCTCGCCGCGCGGGGCGACGTGCTGCGGCGTGTTCGCGCATCCGGACATCGCGGCCAGCATGACGGTCAGCACGACGACGAGGGCGCCGCTTCCGATTCGCCGGCAGCCGACGAACGAAAGGCGGGACGATGGGGCATCGAGTGAACACATCGGCATGGACTCCGGACACGGGGCGCGCCGCTCGCGACGCGGCACGGGTGGTCGCCAGACATAGCCTCGATGCCGCGCCGCACGTCCATCCATTGCCGGCGCGCCGGGACGCGAAGCAGCTCGACGGCGGGGCAGCATCGGTGGTGGTCGCCGGCGTCCGAACCGGCGCGCGGTGAGCGGCACGGAATCTCCTTCGCCAGAGCCGATTGCGCGGGAGGCATGCCATGCCAGCTCGCATGCCGCCTGACGCTTCACGTCAACGAGAGCCTCGAAGATCCGGGGCGATCGTCTCGGACTCCGCGCAGCGCAGCGGCTATGAAGGCGCCCGCGTCGCCTCTCTCCGCCGGCTCCGGAACCCGTCGCGCATGCTCCCCGATCCCGCGCTGCTCATGCTCTGGGGACTGCTTGCCATGATGGTCCTCATGGGCGCGCTGTGGAGCTGGCAGCGCTCTTCCGGCAACGCCGGCATCGTGGACGTGGGCTGGGCCGCGGGGCTCGGCATCCTCGCCCTGCTCTACGCACACTTCGGCGGCGGGTCGATGGAGCGGCGCGTGCTGCTCGCGGTGCTCGCCGGCCTCTGGTCGTTCCGCCTCGCGGCATACCTCTTCCTCAACCGCATCAAGGGCCAGCCGGAAGAGGGCCGCTACAAGACGCTGCGAGCGACGTGGGGCGCAAGCGCGCAGGGCAAGCTTTTCCTGTTCTTCCAGGTGCAGGGCGTGCTCGACGTCATGCTCTCGCTCTCGTTTCTCGCCGTGGCGGGCGCGGGCCGGCCCTTCGGCGACGGCTGGGACATGGCCGGCATCGCACTCTGGGTCATCGCCGTCGGCGGCGAGTCGATCGCGGACAGGCAGCTTTCCCGCTGGCGCGCCGACCCGGCCAACCGCGGCCGCACCTGCCGTCGCGGGATGTGGGCGTGGTCACGCCACCCCAACTACTTCTTCGAGTGGATCCACTGGTGGAGCTACGTCGCGCTGGCTGCGGGCGCGCCGTTGTGGTGGGTCACACTGCTCGCGCCGGCACTCATCCTCTTCCTCGTGCTCAAGGTGACGGGCATCCCGCCCACGGAGGCGCAGGCGCTCAAGAGCCGCGGGGACGACTACCGCGCCTACCAGCGCACGACGTCCGCCTTCTTCCCGCGGCCGCCGCGCCGCGACACGCTTCCGGCACACGGAGGTGCGCACTCGTGAGCCTCGCGCTGGAACTCGTCGAGAAGGGCCTGCTGCCCGATGCGGGCGTGCGGCTCGGGATCCGGCGGCTGCTCGCGCGGCGACTGGCCGACGAGCAGCGCGGCAGTCCGGCGGAGCGCGCCGCGCGGCTGTCGGCGTGGATGCAGGAATTGCGCGAGAGCCGCCTCGCGCTGCACACGGCGGACGCCAATCGCCAGCACTACGAGGTGCCGGCCGCTTTCTTCGAACAGGTTCTCGGGCCGCGCCTGAAGTACAGCGGCTGCCTCTTCGAGCGCCCCGACAGCACGCTGGCTCAGGCCGAGGACGCGATGCTCGCGCTGACCTGCGAGCGCGCGCAGCTGCGCGACGGCCAGCGCGTCCTCGAGCTGGGCTGCGGCTGGGGCAGTCTCTCGCTGTGGATGGCGGAACGTTACCCGCACAGTCGCATCACTGCCGTGTCCAACTCCGCCGCGCAGCGCGCGCACATCGAGGCCCGCTGCCGCGAGCGCGGCCTGACCAACCTCGGCGTGCTCACCAGGGACATGAACGTCTTCGACACGACGGAGCGCTTCGACCGCGTGGTCTCCGTGGAGATGTTCGAGCACATGCGCAACTACGAACTGCTGCTCGCACGCATCGCGCGCTGGCTCGCGCCGGAGGGCCGGCTCTTCGTGCACGTCTTCGCGCACAGGAGCTGCGCCTATCCCTTCGAGACGGAGGGCGACGACAACTGGATGGGCCGGTACTTCTTCACCGGCGGGCAGATGCCGAGCCACGACCTGCTCACGGCCTTCGACCGCGACCTCGTCGTCGAGGAGCGCTGGGTCGTGAACGGCACGCACTATGCGCGCACCGCCGAAGCGTGGCTCGCGCTGCTCGATGCGCGCAAGTCCGCCGTGATGCCGGTGCTGGTGGCCACCTACGGCGAGCGAGACGCCCGCCGCTGGCTGCAGCGCTGGCGCGTGTTCTTCATGGCGTGCGCCGAGCTCTTCGCATATCAGGGCGGGCAGCAATGGTGGGTCTCCCACTATCGATTCCGACGCAGCGAGCTGCCGAGATGAACGCCGCGCGCCGCGCGCTGCTGGCCGTCGTGCGCTGGGTGGACAGCTCCGCCGGCGTGACGGCCTCGCCGCGCGCGGCTCCCGCCGTGCAGCGCGTGGACTGGTTGCGATGCCTGCCCTTCGTCGCGCTGCACGTGGCCTGCCTCGGCGTCTTCTTCACCGGCTGGTCACCCGTCGCGCTCTGGGTTGCGCTGGGGCTCTACCTGCTGCGGATGTTCGCCATCACCGGCTTCTATCACCGCTATTTCAGCCACCGCTCGTTCCGCACCTCGCGCGCCGGACAGTTCGCGTTCGCGGTGATCGGGCTCTCCGCGGTGCAGCGCGGGCCGCTCTGGTGGGCCAGTCATCACCGCCACCATCATCGTCACAGCGACACGGCGAGCGACGTGCACTCGCCCGTGCAGCACGGCCTGCTGTGGAGCCACATGGGCTGGATCACGTCGCGCGAGAACTTCGCGACGGACCTCTCCGCCGTGCCGGACCTCGCGCGTTTCCCCGAGCTGCGCTTCCTGGATCGCTTCGACACGCTCGTGCCGCTGTTGCTCGCCGCCGCGCTCTACGGCATGGGTGCGCTGCTGGAGACGCACGCGCCGGGCCTCGGCACGAGCGGTCCGCAGCTGCTCGTGTGGGGCTTCTTCATCTCCACCGTCGCGCTCTTCCACGCGACGTGCACGATCAACTCGCTGGCCCACCGCATCGGGCGCCGCCGCTTCGCCACCAGCGACGAGAGCCGCAACAGCCTGCCGCTCGCGCTGCTCACGCTGGGCGAGGGCTGGCACAACAATCACCACCATTACCCGGCCAGCGCGCGCCAGGGCTTCCGCTGGTGGGAGCTGGATCTCACCTGGTATGCGCTGCTGCTGCTGGAACGCCTGCACGTCGTGAGAGACCTGCGGCCGGTTCCCGACCGTGTGCGCCTCGGCGGCGCCGCGCATGCGACCGGCGCCGCCGGCAGCACCGCTGCCACCGATGACGACGCTGCGGCCGCCGCATGAGGATCGCGATCGTCGGGACCGGCATCGCCGGCATGACCGCGGCCTTTCTGCTGCACCGCGAGCACGAGCTGGTCGTGTTCGAGGGCGGCGATCATGTCGGCGGTCACACGCACACGCACGCGCTGCCCGGCGCGGGACGCTCCGGCGCGGACCTCGCCGTGGACACGGGCTTCATCGTGTTCAACGAGCGCACCTACCCGGAGTTCTGTGCGCTGCTGCGCCGGCTGGGCGTCGCGTGGCAGGACAGCGACATGAGTTTCTCGGTGCATGACGAGGGCACCGGTCTGCAGTACTGCGGCACGTCACTCAACACGCTCTACTGCCAGCGCCGCAATCTGCTGAGACCGGGCTTTCACCGCATGGTGGCCGACATCCTGCGCTTTCACCGCGAAGCGCGCGCGCTGCTCGCCGTGGCGAGCGAGCCCGCGGATCCCGGCCCGACGCTTGGCACCTTTGTCGAAGCGCATGGCTGGTCGCGCGGCTTCCGCGAGCACTACCTGCTGCCGATGTCCGCCGCGATCTGGTCCAGCGACCCGCGGCGCATGCTCGACGTGCCGGCGCGCTGGCTGTTCCGCTTCCTCGACAATCACGGCATGCTCAGCGTGGACGACCGCCCGCAGTGGCTGGTGATCCGCGGTGGCAGCGCGCGCTACGTCGAAGCGCTGACCGCAGGCTGGCGCGAGTCGATCCGCCTGAACACGCCGGTCACGTCCATCGCACGACGTGCCGGGCACGTCGAGGTGACGGCGCGCGGCGCCACGGAGCGCTTCGACCACGTCATTCTCGCGTGCCACGCGAACGATGCGCTCGGCATGCTCGACGACGCCAGTCCCGAGGAGCGCGCGGTGCTCTCCGCCTTCGGCTGGCAGGAGAACGACACGGTGCTGCACCGCGACGCGCGCCTGCTGCCGACCGTGCCGGCCGCGCGCGCCAGCTGGAACTATCACTTGCCCGCCGGCGCATCGGGTCGCCCCGCCGTCACCTACTGGATGAACCGGCTGCAGGGCCTCGACACGGAGCAGGCGTACTGCGTCACGCTCAATCGCAGCGACGTGATCGAGCCCGCAAGCGTGGTGCGGCGCCTCACTTATCACCACCCCGTGTTCAGCGAGACCGCCGTCGCGGCGCAGCGCCGGCACGCGGAGATCTCCGGCGTGCGGCGCACGCATTACTGCGGCGCCTACTGGGGCTGGGGCTTCCACGAGGACGGCGTGAAGAGCGCGCTCGTCGTCGGCCGCGCCTTCGGAGTGGCGCCATGAACACGCCCGTCTCCGCGACGACGGGCGCGTCGGTTGCGCCGGACCCGGCAGGCGCGACGGCCCGCAGGCCGGGAATACCGGCCACGCAGAGCGCGCAGAGCGCGCAGAGCACGCAGAGCACGCAGAGCACGCAGAGCACGCAGAGCGCGCAGAGCGCGCAGGCCGCGCCCGGCGCGCGGCAGAGCGCGCTGTATTCCGGTTGGGTGCGGCATCGACGCTTCCTGCCGCGGGCGCGCGCTTTCACCTACCGCGTCTTCATGCTCTACCTCGACCTGGCGGAACTGCCCGCGGCGCTCTCGGGCCGGCTGTTCTGGTCGGCGGAGCGCGTGGCGCTGGTGCGCTTCCGGCGGGCGGACTACCTGGGGCCGGTGGACGTGCCGCTGGACACCGCGGTGCGCGACCGCGTGGAGGCCGCCACGGGGCGCCGCCCGGACGGCCCCATCCGCTTGCTCACGAACCTCGCGTGCCTCGGCTACTGCTTCAATCCGGTGAGCTTCTACTACTGCTTCGATGCGGACGGCACGACGCTGACCGCCGTCGTCGCGGAAATCACCAACACGCCCTGGAGCGAGCGCCACGTCTACGTGCTCGACGCGGCACGCGACGCGGAGCCACCCTCCGGTGCGCGGCGTGCGACGCTCTACGCATCGGAGTCCCCGACGCAGCGCGGCGCTCCGCGCACGCTGCGCTTCCGCTTCGCCAAGCGCTTCCACGTCTCGCCCTTCCTGCCGCTGGACATGGACTACGACTGGCGCTTCGGCGCACCCGGCGAGCACCTGCTCGTGCACATGGACGTCGCGCGCGGCGGCTCCGTGGTCCTTGATGCGACGCTGCAACTCCAGCGCCATCCGCTCGACGGCGGCCAGCTGGCGCGCGCCCTGCTGCGCCACCCCTTCATGACCGGCAAGGTGCACCTGGCCATCTACTGGCAGGCGCTGCTGCTGCGCCTGCGCCGCACGCCCTTTTACCCGCACACCGGGCCGCGCCCGGGCGAGGGCCCGGGAGAGGGCCCGGGAGAGGGCCCCGCCTCACGCCCCGGACAGGAGAGATCCTCCCGATGACTCCGCAAGCTTCGCCGACTGCCAGCGCCCTTTCCTTGCGCCACGCGACGCCGTGGCAGCGTCTGCTGCGGCGTGCCGTGCTCGGACGACTTGCATCGCTGCGCCACGGCAGCCTCGTGCTGCGCGAGAGCGGCGGCGTGCACGTGTTCGGCGCCGCGCCTGCCGAGGCGCACGGCTCGGCGTCCGCGGCCGCCGGCACGGACGACGCGCCGCACGCCGTCGTCACGATCCGCGATCCGGAGTTCTGGCGCGCGCTGGCCTTCGGGGGCAGCGTCGGGGCGGGTGAATCCTTCGCGCGCGGCGACTGGAGCACGGACGATCTCGTCGCGGTCGTGCGGCTCTTCGTCGCCAACCGCGCCGTGCTCGACGGCGTGGAGGGCGGGCTGGCGCGCCTCGCCGCTCCGCCGCGCGCGCTGTGGTCCGCGCTGCGTCGCAACACGCGCAGCGGCAGCCGCCGCAACATCGCCGCGCACTACGACCTGGGCAACGACTGGTTCGGCCTGTTCCTCGACGAGACGTGGATGTATTCCTGCGCGCTCTTCGAGCACGGGCAGGAGTCGCTCGCCGACGCGCAGCGCCACAAGCTCGAACGCATCTGCCGGACGCTGGACCTGCGCCCCGGGATGCGCGTGCTGGAGATCGGCACCGGATGGGGTGGCTTCGCGCTGCACGCCGCCGGTCGGCACGGCTGCCACGTCACCACGACCACCATCTCGCGCGAACAGCACGCGCTCGCCACGGCCCGCATCGCGGAGGCCGGCCTGTCGCAGCGCGTGGACGTGCTGCTCGCCGATTACCGCGACCTGACCGGCAGCTACGACCGCCTCGTCTCCATCGAGATGGTCGAGGCCGTCGGCCACGAGCATCTCGACACCTTCTTCGGCCAGTGCAGCCGCCTGCTCGCGGACGACGGCTCGATGCTCCTGCAGGCGATCACCATCGCCGACCAGCTCTACGATCGCGCGCGGCGCGAGACGGACTTCATCAGGCGGCACATCTTCCCGGGCAGCTTCATCCCGTGCGTCTCGGAGCTGGCGGCTTCCGCCAGGCGCGCCACGGACATGGTCCTGGCCGACATGACCGACATCGGTCCGCACTACGCCACCACGCTGCGGCGCTGGAGGGAGGCGCTGCTCGCGCGCGGCGCCGAGGCCGAGGCGCTGGGCTACGACGCGCGCTTCCAGCGCCTGTGGAAGTTCTACTTCGCCTACTGCGAGGGCGGCTTCGCGGAGGGAGTGCTCGGCGACGTGCACATGCTCTTTGCCAAGCCGCGTGCGCGACGGGCCGGACACGGCGGCCGCGGCGCCGCGGTGGGGAGGCTCCCGCGCGGCAACGGGCCTGCGCGCGCCAACGCATGACGCGCGCAGGGCTGATCGGCAACGCACTGCTGTTCCAGCTCGGCTGGTTCGCGTGCGTGCTCGGTGCGGCAGAGGGACGGCCGCTCACCGGCGTGCTGCTGGTGGGCGGCATCGCGCTGCTGACGCTGCGGGGTTCGGCTGATCCGCGCCGACATGCTCTGCTGCTGATCGCCGCGGCCGCAGCCGGCCTGATGTGCGACTCGCTCCTGGCGCACTTCGGCTGGCTGAGCTTCGGAGCGCTCTCGAGTGCCAGCGCCGGCAGCACAGGAGAAGCCGCCGGTGCCGCGCTGTCCCCCGCGTGGATGGTTGCGCTGTGGGTGAATCTCGCGTGCACGCTCCATGCGTCGCTGCGCTGGTTGCTCGGCCGGCCGCTGCTCGCGGCGCTGTTCGGCGCGCTGGGCGGCCCGCTGTCGTACGCGGCCGGTGCGCGTCTCGGTGCGCTCTCGCTCGGTGGCGACACGACCGTCTCCCTCGGTGCCGTCGCGGTCGAGTGGGCCGTCGCGATGCCGCTGCTCACGCTGCTGGCCGCGCGCGTCCTGCCGCAGGCCCGCACCGAGCGCAACGGCCGCGCCTGACACAGGGGCGGAGAATCACGCAGGCCTCCGCGAAGTATCACCCATGCGGGGCGCAAGTATTTCAGCGCGCGGCATGCAGCTCGCCTCCTGCTTTGCGCGCCGCAGGACTAGCATCGTGTGCATGTCTGCAACCATCGATGGCAACGAGGCGGTCGCGTCGGTCGCGCACCGTCTCTCCGAAGTGATCGCGATCTATCCCATCACGCCGGCCTCGACGATGGCCGAGCTGTGCGACGAGTGGTCCGCGGCGGGTCGCGCCAACGTGTGGGGCCAGGTGCCGACGGTCATGGAGATGCAGTCCGAGGCCGGCGCGGCCGGCACGTTGCACGGCGCGCTGCAGGCCGGCTCTCTGGCCACCACGTTCACGGCGAGCCAGGGCCTGCTGCTCATGATCCCCAATCTCTACAAGATCGCGGGGGAGCTGACGGCCTGCACGATCCACGTCGCGGCGCGCACGATCGCCACGCACGCGCTGTCCATCTTCGGAGACCACTCCGACGTGATGGCCGTGCGGCAGACGGGCGTGGCGCTGCTGTGCAGCGCGTCCGTGCAGGAGGCGCACGACATGGCGGCCATCGCGCACGCCGCGTCGCTGGAGGCACGCCTGCCCTTCCTCCACTTCTTCGACGGCTTCCGCACCAGCCACGAGGTGCACGACGTGGAGCTGCTCAGCGACGAGCAGCTGCGCGCACTGGTGTCGGCGGACGCCATCGCCGCGCACCGTGCGCGAGCGCTCTCGTCGGACCGGCCGGTGATCCGCGGCACGGCGCACAATCCGGACACCTTCTTCCAGGCACGCGAAGCCAGCAATCTCTGGGTGGACCGCTGTCCCGGCATCGTGGCCGACGTGATGAATCGCTACGCCGCGCTCACCGGGCGCCGCTACGGCCTGTTCGACTACACGGGTCACGCGCAGGCCGAGCGCGTCATCGTGCTCATGGGTTCGGGCGGCGAGGCGGCGCTCGAGATGGTGGACTGGCTGGTGGCCCGCGGCGAGCGGGTGGGGCTGCTGCAGGTGCGCCTGTATCGCCCCTTCGACGGCGCGGCCTTCGTGGCGGCGCTGCCGGCGAGCACGCGCGCGATCGCCGTGCTGGACCGCACCAAGGAGCCCGGCGCGCCCGCCGACCCGCTGCATCTCGACGTGGTGACGTCCCTGCACGAGGCGCTTGCCGGCGGCGCGGGAGCCGCGCGCGGTACGGACGGTGCGCCCGGTGCGCCCGGTGCGCGCGCCGCGCACGATGCGCACGCTGCGCACGCTGCGCACGCTGCGCACGCTGCGCACGCTGCGCGCGGCCCGGCCTCGATGCCGCGCGTGGTCGGCGGCCGCTATGGCCTGTCCAGTAAGGAGTTCACGCCGGCGATGGTGAAGGCCGTCTTCGACGAGCTTTGCGAGGCCGTGCCGCGCAACCACTTCACGCTCGGCATCGTGGACGACGTCACGCACCGCTCGCTGCCGTGGGACGCCGAGCTGGACATCGAGGCCGCGGATGTCACGCGCGCCGTGTTCTACGGCCTCGGGTCGGACGGCACCGTCGGCGCGAACAAGAACACGATCAAGATCGTCGGCGACGAGACCGACCTGCACGCGCAGGGCTACTTCGTCTACGACAGCAAGAAGTCCGGCTCGACGACGGTGTCGCACCTGCGCTTCTCGCCGCGGCCGATCCACTCGACCTACCTCGTGCAGCACGCGGGCTTCATCGCCGTGAGCCAGCCGCAGCTCGTGGAGCGCCTCGACGTGCTGGAGCTGGCCGCGCCCGGCGGCGTGTTCCTGCTCAACACGCCGCATGGCCCTGCGGACGTGTGGGCCAGTCTGCCCGCGGAGGTTGCGGCCGTGATCGTCGAGCGCAAGCTGCGCTTCTTCGTGATCGACGCGCACAAGGTCTCCGTGGAGGTCGGCCTGCCAGGGCGCGTGTCCACCGTGATGCAGGGCTGCTTCTTCGCGCTGTCCGGCGTGCTGCCGCGCGACCAGGCACTGGCCGCGGCGCGGCGCGCGATCGCCAGGACCTTCAAGAAGCGTGGCGAGGAGGTCATCCGCCGCAACATCGCCGCGCTGGAGCTGGCCGAGGCGCGCCTGCACGAGGTCCCGGTGCCGGAGCATGCCGCATCGCTGCACCACCGCGCGCCGCCCGTGCCGGTGGCCGCGCCGGACTTCGTGCAGCGCGTCACCGCGCAGATGATCGCAGGTCGCGGCAACCTGCTGCCGGTGTCCGCCTTCCCCGTGGACGGGACGTGGCCCTCGGGCACCTCGCGCTGGGAACGCCGCGCGATCGCGCGCGAGATCCCGCTGTGGGACAGCGGGATCTGCATCCAGTGCAACAAGTGCGCGCTCGTCTGCCCGCATGCGGTCATCCGCCCCAAGGTCGTGGCGCCGGCGGACCTGGCCGGCGCACCACAGGGCTTCGTCACCGCGCCGTGGAAGTCGGCCACGCATCCGGGCCTGTTGTACACGCTGCAGGTTGCGCCCGACGACTGCACCGGCTGCGGGTTGTGCGTCGCGGTGTGCCCGGCCAAGGACAAGGCCGAGCCGAAGCACAAGGCCATCGACATGATGCCGGTGGCGCCGCAGCGCGAGCACCAGCGCAGCGCCTGGGACTTCTTCACGACGCTGCCCGAGGGCGACCGCGCGCTCACGCGCCTCGACAACAAGGGCAGCCAGCTGCTGCAGCCGCTGTTCGAGTTCTCGGGCGCGTGCGCGGGCTGCGGCGAGACGCCGTACCTCAAGCTGCTGTCGCAGCTCTTCGGCGACAGGCTGCTCATCGCCAATGCGACAGGCTGCTCGTCGATCTACGGCGGCAACCTGCCCACGACGCCATGGACCACGGACCGCAACGGCCGCGGGCCGGCGTGGTCCAACTCGCTGTTCGAGGACAACGCGGAGTTCGGCCTCGGCATGCGGCTCGCGCTGGACGCCAACGCGGCGCGCGCGCGCACGCTGCTGACGCGCCTCGCCTCGCGGCTGCCCGGCGTGCTGGTGGACGAGCTGCTGGCCGCGGACCAGTCGAGCGACACCGGCATCGATGCCCAGCGGCTGCGCGTGGACGAGCTGCGCGAGCACCTCAAGCACCTCGCGCCAACCGGCGGGACAGCGACCGGCGAGACAGCGACCGCCGACGCGCGCGAGCTGTCCGCGGCCGCGGACCACCTCGTGCGCCATACGGTCTGGATCGTCGGCGGCGACGGCTGGGCCTACGACATCGGCTTCGGCGGCCTCGATCACCTGTTCTCCACCACGGCCGACGTGAACGTGCTCGTGCTGGACACCGAGGTCTACAGCAACACCGGCGGCCAGCAGAGCAAGGCCACGCCCCTCGGCGCGGCAGCGAAGTTCGCGTCGGCGGGGCGCGCCGTCGGCAAGAAGGACCTCGGCTTGCTCGCGATGGGCTACGGGCACGTGTATGTCGCGTCGGTTGCGCTGCTCGCGCGCGACAGCCAGGCGGTGGCGTCGCTGCTGGAGGCGGAGAGCTACCGCGGGCCGTCGCTGGTCATCGCGCACTCGCCGTGCATCGCGCACGGCTACGACCTGGTGCAGAGCCCGGTGCAGCAGAAGCTCGCGGTGGAGTCCGGTGTATGGCCGGTCTATCGCTTCGACCCGCGGCGCCTCGCGTCCGGCGAGGTGCCGCTGAAGTTCGAGTCGGGTCCGATCCGCGCGCGCGTGGCCGACTACATGAAGGGCGAGGGCCGCTTCCGGGCCGTCGAGCTGCGCGACAAGGAGCGCTACGCGATGCTCGTCGGCGAGGCCGAGCGCTTCGTCCACGAGCGCCGCGCCTTCCACGAGCAGCTTGCGGGCCTGCGCCTCGCCGTCGCCGCGACGGCGAGGCCCGCCTCCGTGACCTCGCCTTCACAACCGTCTCCGGCCGGGAGCTGACCCATGGACCTGCGCACGACCTACCTCGGGCTCGACCTGGCCCATCCGCTCATGCCGGGTGCGTCGCCGATGGCCGATGACCTGGACGCGGTCCGGCGTCTCGAGGACGCCGGCGCGTCCGCCATCGTCATGCGTTCGCTCTTCGAGGAGCAGATCACGGGGGAGCAGCTGGGCGCGGCGCGCTACCTCTACGGCCACGCGGAGAGCTCCGAGGCCACGAGCTGGTTTCCCGAGACGGACGTCTTTGCGCTCGGGCCCGACACCTACCTCGAGCACGTGCGGCGCCTTCGCGCGGCCGTCGCGGTGCCCGTCATCGCGTCGCTCAATGGCACGACGGCCGGCGGCTGGACGGCCTACGCCCGGCTCATGGCCGAGGCCGGCGCCTCCGCGCTGGAGCTGAACCTCTACGACGTGCCGACCGACCCCGACGAGGACGCGACCGCCGTCGAGCGCCGGCTGCTGGAACTCGTGGCCGAGGTGCGTGCCTCCGTGCAGCTGCCGCTGGCGGTGAAGCTCTCGCCGTCCTTCACGGCGCTGCCGCACTTCGTCTCGCGCCTGCAGCGCGCGGGCGCGGACGGCGTGCTGCTCTTCAACCGCTACTACCAGCCCGACATCGACCTCGAGAACCTGGAGCTCCAGCGCACGCTGCACCTGTCGGACAGCAGCGAGCTGCCGCTGCGCCTGCGCTGGCTGGCCATCGTGTCGCCGACGACCTCGCTCTCGCTGGGCTGCAGCGGCGGCGTGCACACGGCGGCCGACGCGATCAAAGCGCTCATGGCCGGCGCGCACGCGGTGCAGCTCGTTTCCGCGCTGCTGCGCCACGGGCCGGGGCACCTGACC
Organism: Planctomycetota bacterium; assembly: GCA_038212275.1. GTDB lineage: Bacteria > Planctomycetota > B15-G4 > B15-G4 > B15-G4 > JBBQUR01. Next base: position 192,821 of record JBBQUR010000002.1, on the reverse strand, counting down.
ACGGTGCTGGACGGCCTGCGCACCTGGCTGGAGGAGCACGAGTACGAGTCCATGCAGCAGCTCGTCGGCAGCATGAACCTGGCGCGCTGTCCCGACGCCTCGCACTACGAGCGGGGCAACTACATGGCGCTGCTGAACAGCTGGCACGTCTCGCCCGAGTGGCGCGGCTGAGCTGCCAGCGTGCTGCGGACTCCCGGGGAGACTGAGCCGGCGCGCCTCAGACGCCCGGCTCCCCGAGGCAGTCGATGCCGGTGAGCGTCACGACGGCGCGGCCCGCCGCGCGTGAAGCCGCGGCATCGACCTGGCCGACGAACACCCAGTCCTGGTCTTCCTCGGGATCGAGGATGGTCTGCTCGACGCGGCCGAGGTCATCGGCGTAGGAGAAAAGCGTCGGGCCGCGCGCAGCGGCGTCGAGGCGGATCTCGCCGTGGCTCGCGACGTAGGCCGCGCGCGCAGCGGTGAGCCGGGCCAGCGGGCACGCTTCGCTGGCGATCTCCTCCAGCATCTCGGGGTCCCCGGCGGCCAGCGCGCGCACCCAGCCGAAGGCCTCGTTCCGCACGAGGCGGCGGAAGAGCTTGCTGCGCGTGGTCACGTCTTCCGGGATGAGCGGCGACTTCGCGTCGGCGTCGCGCGCCGCGACACCCGCGCGCGGGCCGGCCCACTCGTCCACGAGGCTGCTGTCCACCTGCCCGATGACGATGGCCAGCCACTCGGTCAGCTCCGGGACCCCGTCCCAGGTGAGGCAAGCCTCGGGCAGATAGCGGTCGAGGACGCGGTAGACCTCCGACAGGTAGTAGAGCAGGTCGTTCTCGGAGTCGGAGAGGTCCATGCGGACGCGCCGGTCGCCCATTTTCCGGGTGTAGCTGCACTCGCGGATGTAGGCGGTGAAGGCGTGACCGCACTCGAACATCTCGCGCACCACGGACTTGGCATCCGGCGCGAGGTCGTCGGCGACGAGGAAGGGATGGTCGCGGCGCCAGCGCTCGAACTCCGCGGCGATCCATTCCTCGCCGGGGCGGTCGCGCGTCGCCTCGTCCAGGCGCTTCTCCCGCGCACGGATGGCCTCCATGTCTCCGAAGGGAATCGGCCCGCCCTCCTGGAAGGCCTTGTCCTTCGCGCGACGATCCTGGGTGATGAGGATGCCGCGGTGGCACTCGACCACGGACTCGACGACCGCGAGCAGGCCTTCCACCACGCGTTCCTCCTCCGGGAGCGCAAGCAGCGCGTGCTCCAGGAAGAGACCCAGCGGTCGGTCGAGGGCTCGGTCGAGGTCGATGTGCACGGCGTGCAGGCAGCCGTTCTCGTCGGGCGCGTCGAGGCGCACCACCGCGCCCGAGGCCAGCAGCGCCGCATACATCTCCTGCAGCCGCGCCAGCAGCTCGGCTTCCGGCTTGGCGGTCAGCTTCGCGCTGCGGAGAAACTCCTCCATCTGCTCGCGGCCGTCGCCGGGGCGCTGCAGGAATTCGAGCAGCAGCCGCGCGGAGAGATCCACGCGCGAGACGAGGTGGCTGGCGGGCTTGCTGCTCAGCGCGCGCAGCGTTTCCTCGGACCAGCCGCGAAAGCCCTCGGGCGGCTGGCGCAGCCGCACCTTCTTGCCCTTCGCCTCGGCCTTGAGCTTGCGCTGCGCGTTTTCGACCTCGTGTTCGGGCGCGAGCAGCCACACGTAGCCCATGTCGTGGTAGCGCTTGCGACCGGCCCGGCCGGAAAGCTGCCGGTAGTCCTGCGCGGACAGGCGCCGCATGTCGTCGCCCGCCTTGAAGTTGAGGTCGGTGATGAGCACGGTCTTGATCGGCAGGTCCACGCCGACGCCCAGCGTGTTGGTCCCGCAGATGATGGCCAGCGCACGCTCGGGGCTGTCGGGGCGGCGCAGCTTGGCGAGCCGCTCCACGAGGCGCCGATACTTGGGCAGCATGCCGCCGTGGTGGACGGCCACGCCCTTGCGCAGGTGCCCCTTGAGGCGCTTGCCGAAGGGCGTGTCGAAGGCGACGGTGGCCATCAGCTCATCGCGCTGCGCCTTGCCTGCGGCCAGTCCCCGCTTCAGCTCGTCCGGCATCGGCGTCTTCTCGAGCTCGGACGCGAGCGCCGACGCCTTCCACCGCGCGAGGCTCACCACGTAGACCGGGTCCATCCCGTCGGCGAGGAGTTTCTCGAGCGCGTCGGCCGGCGTGAGCTCCTTGAATTCCTCGACCAGCGGCACCGGGCGTTCGTTGTCCTCGATCAGCAGCGCGTCGGCGCCGGTCCATTGCTCGAGGTTGCGGCGCAGTTCCTCCGGGTCCTTCAGCGTGGCGGACATGAGAAGGAAGCGGGGTCCTTTCAACTCCAGCAGCGGCACGAGCCAGGCCATGCCCCGTTCGCGGTCGCCGAAGAAGTGGAACTCGTCCATGATCACCCACGCGCACTCTGCCTCGGGGCCGCGCTGGATGGCGATCTTCGCGAGGATCTCCGCCGTGCAGCAGAGGATGGGTGCGTGGCGGTTGATGGTGGAGTCGCCGGTCATCAGGCCGACGTGGCGCGCGCCGAAGTGCCCGGTCAGGTCGAAGAACTTCTCGTTGACGAGCGCCTTGGTGGGGGCGGTGTAGACGCTGCGCGTGCCGTGGCACATCGCGGCGAAGTGCGCCGCCAGCGCGACCTCCGACTTGCCCGACCCGGTGGGGGTCTTGAGGATGAGGCTCGACAGCCCCTCGGCGATCGCGTTGAACGCCAGCTCCTGAGCCGCGTACGGCGCGCTGCCCGGATAGCGCTCCGCGAAGTACGCGAGGATGCCGTCCTCGATCGCGCGCTCGCTCGGGGCGCCCGACTCGCGCGGGGCGCCCGACTCGCGCGGCGCGCCCGACTCGCGCGGCGCGAGATGACGGAGCATGGGCCCCTTCTGACCCGCGACATCGCTTTCGATCGGCATGCTCCCGCGGTCGGTCGGGTGAGTCGAACGCCTACTTGAGGCGGGCGATGAGCGCCTCGCTGAGGTGCGTGTACTCCTCGCCCAGCGCGCCGCCCGCCTTCTTCGCGAGATCCAGCGCCAGCTTCGCCTGGATCATCGCGCCTTCCTTGTCGCCCGCCTTGTCGAGGATGAGACCGTAGCGGTAGACCATCCACACCGCGTCCGGCTTCTCCTGCAGGGCCTTCTCCATCCACTCGGCGGCCTGCGGCAGATCGCGATCGTTGTCGTAGTAGAACATCGCGGCCGGGAAGTAGGGCTTCGGTCCGTCGCCGGCCATCGCGGCCTCGATCTTCGGGATCATCAGCGCCACGAGGTCGGTCTTGATCGTCACCGACACGGCCGTCTTCTCCCACGCGATGTCGAGCTTCGCGGAGTCGGCGCCGAGGTCCTCCATGCTGATGCGCAGCGTCTCCACCGGCTCGCGCAGGGCCACGGGCTTCACCGTCACCCGAAGCAGCTCATTCGCCTGGTCGTGCGTGTACGCACCCCACTGCGCGGCCACCTTGTCGAGAATGAACGACCACTCGGTTTTGCCCGGGATCGTGAACAGCGCGTAGGTGCCGGCTGGAACCGGCTTGCCTTCGACCATCACGTCGGTGCTGAACGTGATCGTGGTCGCGGCGTTCGCGCCCGTGCGCCACATCTCGCCGTACGGCACGAGGTCGCCGAAGATCACGCGACCCTTGGCACTGGGACGCGCGTAGTTGATGGCGATGTCGGTCAGCCCGACGCGCTGCGTGATCGTGGCCGCCGGGCTCGGCTGCGGGAACTCGAGTTCCGGCGGCTGCGCGGGCTGGGCCAGCAGCGTGGTGGAGACCAGGAAGGTCGCAGCAGCGACGACAGCAGCGCACCGGATGAGGTTCTTCATGGCGCGCACACTACCCGCCCGCAGGCCGGCTCGGCAACTGCAGGTGAGGCGACCGATGGCGCGGTCCGGGCAGGCGCCGCAAACGCACGCGCGACAGGAGCAGGCGCGACAACCGGGACTCTCATCTCAGTCCACGGTGATGGCCAGACCCCGCGTGATCGAGACGTTGGCGGGCGGAGCGCGGAATCGCCGGTGCGGTACCCGGCGCGGCCGCCGCCGGGGTTTGCATGGTGAGGTGAGAAGGGAGGTGAGCGGGGAGTTTGTCAGCGCGTCGCCGGGGACGTGAGCGGGGCGGGTCTGTGCGTCGGGCCGCTGAACACTTCACTGGGGCCGGGATGTCGGCGCCTGGAGCCGGGCGCGGGCGCTGCGGAGCGGGGAGCGGCGATGCCGCGTCGCGGGCGGCGCGGCATTCATGGCCGAAGTGAGGGCACGTCGCTGCCGCTGCGGCAGGGTGGGGGCGCTTGAATTGCCTACGCTTTTCCGGCGCGCGTGGCGCAACCTCGGCCTGCTGCATGCGCGCGACGGCCGCAACGACGAGGCCATCGCGGCCTTCACGAAGCTGATCGAGCTGGGCGGCGGCGACGGCGACGGCTACTCGTACGGCCTGCTCGGCATGGTCTACGCCGCCAAGCTGGACTCTACAAGGCCGCGGAGGCGGCGTACCGCAACGCGTTGCTGCTGCAGCCCGAGAACACCGAGTGGCGCCTGGGCCTCACGCGCTGCGCCTTCAAGCAGGAGAAGTTCGAGGACGCGGCCACGCTGCTCGACGGCCTCATCGACCGCTACTCGGACAAGGCCGACTTCTGGATGCTCCAGGCCAACACCTAGCTGGGCATGAAGCAGCCGCTGAAGGCCGTCGAGAACCTGGAGTCGGTGGACGTGCTGAGCAAGTCCACGCCGGAGAGCCTGTTCACGCTCGGCGACATCTACGTCACCGAGAGCCTCATGGACCTCGCGGTCGGTGCGTGCCGCCGCGCGATCGCCGTGGATCCTGGCCAACCGGTCGAACGCTCGCTGCGCTCGGCCGAAGTGCTCGCGGCGCGCGGTGCGCTGCCGCAGGCACGGACGGTGGCCGGCGCGATCCGCGACGCGTGGGAGGCGCGCCTCGACGAGGGTGATCGCCACAAACTGCTCAAGCTGGAGGCGCGACTCGCGATGGCCGAGGGTGTCGGCAGCACCGAGACCGCGCGCGTGCTCGAGGAGATCGTGCAGCTCGATCCGCTCGACGGCGAGGCGCTCATGCTGCTCGGCCAGCACTACAGCAAGGAGTACGAGGCAGACCGCGCGATGTTCTACTACGAGCGCGCCGAGAGCCTGGAGTCGTTCGAAGTAAACGCGCGCATCCGCCACGCGCAGGTGCTGGTCGGCATGGGCCGCTACGCCGACGCCGTGCCGCTGCTGCGCCGCGCGCAGGACCTGCGCCCGAGCGACGACATCGCCCGCTACCTCGAGCAGGTGGACCGCATCGCCAAGGCCCCCCGCTGACAGCGAGCTTCGGCGCGAGCGACGGCGGCGCCGCGTCGGCGCGGTGGTACAGCCTCGCCCTCGCGAGGCGCGCCGGGCACGACACTTGCCGTCCGCGCCGGAGCCGCGCCTTGGGCCAGTCGTCCACGATTTACAACTTCGACATCGAGCTGTCGGACGCCGACCGCGGCGTCTACGAGGCGCTCGCGCTGCGCGTCGCGTGCCATCCGTCGGAGAGCGGGGAGTTTCTGGTCACGCGCGTGCTGGCGTACTGCCTGGAGTTCACCGAGGGGCTGGCGTTCGGCAAGGGGCTCTCCGAGCCCGATGAGCCGGCGCTGGCCGTGCGCGACCTGACCGGCACGCTGCGCGCGTGGATCGACATCGGCGCGCCGGACGCGCGACACCTGCACAAGGCGGCCAAGGCCGCGCCGCGCGTCGTCATCTACTCGCACAAGGATCCGGCCGTGCTCGTGCGCCAGCTCCGGGCGAGACGATTCACCGCGCCGCCGCCATCGAGCTGCGCAGCCTGGACCACGCGCTGGTCGCCGGCCTCGTCGCGCGTCTGCAGCGCCGCACCGCGTTCGCGCTGTCGGTCACCGGCGGTCACCTCTACCTCACGACCGGCGACGACATGCTCACGGGCGAGGTCGGCCAGCACTCGATTGCGGAGCACCAAGTGAGAGTGCGCGCCATCACAACCATGCCATCGTGAGCGATGGGGGCAGGAAGCCCTCACACCGGGTGCCCGAACCGCCTGTAGCGGTGCCAGCGTCGCAGTTAGAACGACTGGCGGATGCGTCCCCCGGCATCTAAAGTCCCGGACTGTCAAGGCTGCTAGGGGGTAGCCGACGGCGGAGGTGCTCGGCGCCGCCACGGTCACATTGAGGGATTGGGAGATGGGCTTGGGGAAAATGCTCGTGTCTCTGGTGTTGGCGGCTTGTCTGCCGGCTGCTGTCCATGCGTGTCCGGATGATGGTGCGAGCGATGCGGTCACACCGGCCCCGATCATCGTCGTGCTTTACATCGACGACATGAATACGGACATTGACCTGCCCAACGTCCATGCGACGCACATCGACGCATTGGCGGCGTCGGGGGTCCGCTTCAGCCGCGCCTACGCCGGTCATTCCGTCTGCTCGCCGTCGCGCACCTCACTTCTGTCGGGTCAGCACACGATTCATACCGAGGTGTTTCACAACGCGGACAACGTGCCCGCGCAGGTGAACGGCGTGCCCTATCTGCCGCGCCGACTTCGAGATGCGGGTTATTACTGTGCCGGCGTCGGCAAAATCTTCCACAAGCAAACGGCGGCGATCGCGGGCAACTGGGATGAGTACACGGACTTTGCCGACGATGTCGGCATCTCCCAGCCCGAAGTTCCGCACACGCCCGAGTCAGCGGGCATCGTCATCGGTGGCCCGTTCCTGAACGGCCCGACGGGTGCATTGGGGAAGCAGGCGGATACGAAGCGCACCGACAAGGCGCTCGGACTGCTGGCTGCCGCGAAGCATCGACTCTCCATCACAGGCAAGCCCACCGCAATATTCATCGGCTGGGAAGCGACGCACGAGCCGTTCGTGTATCCGGAGTCCTACTCCGACCTCTACGATCTCAATGATGTCCCGACGTTGCCCGCCGAAGAGACCGCACTTCCATGGAAGTCGAGCGTCAACCACCAGTCGCACGCGACCTACTGGTTCTACGACCCGAAGTGGGGCGTGACTGAGGCCGAGCGCCGGCAGCAGGCGCTGTTGACGTACTTTCGCTGCCTCACGTACCTCGACGACCAGGTGGGCCGCGTGCTCGACGGGCTCGTGTCGACGGGACTGGCCGAGGACGCGATCGTCGTGCTGGTCAGTGATCACGGCTACTCGTTCAGCCAGCATGATCACATCGGCAAGACGCGCGGCTTCGATGAGGACATCCGCGCGCCGCTCGTGATCCGGGTGCCATCCATGCCTGCGACGCACGGGCAGTCCGTGGACACGCCGGTGTCACAGCTTGACATCTACCCGACGCTCATGGAATTGCTTGGCCTTCCGGTCGACGCGACGCTCGATGGCGAATCGCTGCTTCCACTGCTCGCGGATCCCGGCGCCGAGCATGGACCAGTGTTCTATTCGACCGAGGAGAACGCGGGATTCAACCTCACTCGCTACGTCGTCCAGCGCGATGCCGTCACCGGCGCGGTGTGGAAGCTCGCCGCCTGGGAACACGATGACACGATCCCGCAGGTGCACCAGCTTTACGACCTGAGCTCGGACCCCGGCGAATACCTGAACCTCGCCACCGATCCGTTGCAGGCCGCGAAGCAGGCCGAGCTGCGCCAGGCGCTTGAGGGCGTTCATCTGCTGGGGCCGCTGGCGCGACACTTCGGCAACGGAGTCGCCGGCACGTCGGGGGTCCCGGATATTTCCTGGATCGGCACCCCAGCGCTCGGTTCCGACGGCGTGCTTGAGATCGACAACTCGTCCGGCGAGCCGACGTTCGCCTTGCTGAGTGTCGGCTTCTCGGCCTGGCCGATGCCTGTCAAGGGCCTGCTGATTCAAGCGGCGTTCTTCGTGCCACTCACTCTCGCATCGGATGGGCTCAGCCTTTCCATCGGCCTCCCTGCCGATGCAATGCTGGACGAGTTCCCGCTCGGGTTGCAAATCCTACTTGCGGATTCCGGTGCGGCAAAGGGCGTCGCCGCAAGCCGTGGCCTTTCGCTGTTCCTCGCGCACTGATCTCGTCGCGCCACTGAGCCACTTCGCGTCACCGCAACGCGCAGCGCCAGACCACATCGCGCGGTCGGGCGTCGTGATGCGTTATCATGCGCGTGCGACTGCAGGAGGAGCCGAGATGGCGAAAGCCGGGAACAACCTGATCATCGGCGTGGGCGGCAGCGTCCTCGCCATCGACTCCGTCACGGGCGATGAGCGTTGGCGCACGAAGCTCAAGGGGATGCGCGGCTTCGTGACCATTCACGAGACGCCGGAGCGGATCTTCGCCGGCGTGTCCGGCGAGTTGTGGTGCCTCGACCGCAAGACCGGCGACATCCAGTGGCACAACAAGCTCAAGGGCCTCGGCCTTGGTGTCGTCGCCTTCACCGACACGAACGCCCTCGTCGCCATCGCGGCGGCCGAGGCCGCCGCGCGCGCTGCGGCCGCGGCGGCGAGCTGACGCGGCGAGCTGACAGGCCGCCGGCCATCCGCCGCCCGCGAAGAGCCGAGTCAGGACGCCGCGCGAAGCGGCTGGAACTCGGCGCGCGTCAACGGCGGGCAGCCAAGTTCCTCGAGCACCCGGTTCATGGCGGCGAGCGTGAGCTTGCGCGGCGCCGTGATCTCGATGCCGATGGCCTCGCCGTTGCGCGCGTAGTCCACGACCAGTCCCGGTTCGAAGCGGCGGGACTTGCTGCTCCTGCTGCCCGTCTTTCCGGTCAGGCAGTAGTACGCCGCGAACGGCCGACCACCGCGGAACGTGACCTCGAGGAATGCCTGCTGCATGCGGCCTCCAGTCTAGCAGCCAGTGGCGAAAGCGGCATTTCGGCGCGTGATCACGCTGCGGCGTTCGCGAGCAGCGGTCTGCGGACAATTGCTTCCGAGCACCTGAGCGCGGCGACGATCGGCTCCAGATGCTTTCGGATGGCGTTCGCGAGTTGACCGAGAGCCCAATGCTGGCGCAGGGCGGCCGCGAGACGGCTCGCCAGCCCCTTCGGCGTTCCCGATCCAATCAGCGGCGCATCAGGAGCGCGATGTTGTACGTGGCCGCCTGGATCAGGATGCGTTTGCTCGCGTTCTCCTGTCCTCGGACGTGCACACTTCGCAGTCCGCCGGTCTCGTAGCAGTGGGCATTGCTGCGCTCGGCGATCTCGCCGCGCTTCTTGCGCAGTTCCTCTCCGCGGACGCCTTTGATGCGGCGACGGTTGGCCTGCACCGCATCACGCGCGCGCTCATTGCCCTTCCAGTTTCGGCGGCCACGCGCCGGCTCGCTCGCGTACGTGCGAAAGCCCAGCTCGCTGAGGTCCGCGAGCACGTCGTTGCTGTGGTAGCCCCGGTCGAGGACGACATCGCGCATGCCCTGGTGCTCGACGGGGTGTTTGCGGCGAGGAGCAGCGGTGAGGGCGCGGCCGGGAGCGAGGCAACCGCCGGGAGCGGGATCGAGACCGAGATCGAGCCCGGCGTCGCGGTCGCGCGTCGCGCCGTGGCCATGGTAGAGCGCTGCCCGGAGCTGGCAGCCGCGCAGGCGGCGTCGATCCAGGGCCGGCTGGCGTTCGGCGCGCACGGCGGCGAGCGCGTCACGCGTCTCGGTGCCACGTCTGGCCGTCCCTTCGTGCAGAGCAGCAGCCGGGACTGCGCCGTCGCCGACGGCTTTACGCTGCACGCCGGCGTGCATCTGGCCGGCGGCTATCGCGACGGTGTCGAGCGACTCTGCCGGTCCATGGCGCGGCCGGCCCTTGCGAGCGAGCGGCTGAGCGAGTTGCCCGACGGGCGCATCGCGTACGCGCTGCGGCATCCCTACTCGGACTGGGGCGCATCTGGTGACGTATCACGGCGTGCTGGCGCCGGCCTCGTCGCTGCGGGCGTCAATCGTGCCGCGGGCGGTGAAGTCGTCGCGCTCGGGGCGGGCTTCGCGCTCGGACGTGCTGCACTGCGCGGGTTTCGGCGGCCGGCGCGTGATGCTCACGGCGATCATGCAGGCTGCGGTGGTGGCAGCGATGCTGACCGCACTGGGGCTGCCGACGGAATCGCCGGTGCGGTACCCGGCGCGGCCGCCGCCGGGGTTTGCATGGTGAGGTGAGAAGGGAGGTGAGCGATGAGTTTGTCAGCGCGTCGCCGGGGACGTGAGCGGGGCGGGTCTGTGCGTCGGACGGCAGACTGGGGCAACAGAGAAGGCATGTCGGCGGCTGGAGGCGGGCGGTCAGCGCTCGAGCGTGTGGCGCAGGTGATTCGTGTCGGGGACGGAGCGGGAGGCCCGGTGCCGGAGGAGACACGCGGCAGGCGCCGGAGTAGGGTGGTGGGCGCTTGAAATACCTACGCCCCGAGGCCCCCCGCCATCACCAGCTGCTCGGCGTCGTCCGTGCGCGAGTTGCGCATCAGCGAGACGCCCGCGGCTTCCTCGACGAAGAGGACCGCATCCGGCGTGGAGCCGTGCAGCGACGCCCGGAACGGCAGCCCCTCCTGGCGCTGGAAGTGCGTCCACAGATCCGACAGCGCATCGATGTGTCCCAGCGCACCGACCACCAGCGCACCGACCACCAGCGCGAGCGACAGGCCCGCGTAGACCGCGACACCCGGCTGGATCCACAAGAAGCGCGCGGCGGGATCGCGCACGCCGCGCTCCACCGGACGCGAGTCGATGATGCTGCCGCTCGCGACACCGGTTCCGCCGCGCACCTGCCGCTTCAGACCGGCGCGGCGCTGCGCTCCCTGCGACGATCCTTCGGCGGGAGAGCGCAGTGATCGGGATCGAGTTGCGCAGGACCTGCCACTAGTGGCATTGCAGGGGCGTCGGCTCGCGGCGGTGCTGGTCGCCTGCGCGCTCGTCTACACGCTGATGAACGCGGCGAAGCCGCTGCACGTGGACGATCCGTTCACGTACTACGTGTCGCGCCAGATCGTCGCCGCGCCGCTCGATCCGTTCGGCTTCGACATCTATTGGTATCAATGGCCGCAGCCGGCCCACGAAGAGCTGCTGGCGCCGCTCGTCGCCTACTGGGGTGCGCTCGGGCTGGCCGTCTCGGGAGCCAATGTCTTCGCGTGGAAGCTCTGGCTGTTCCCCTTTGCGCTGCTCTTCGCGTGGGCGCTGCACCGCCTGGGGCGCCGCTTCGCGCCGGGGCTCGAGACGTGGCTGGTGGCCGCGACGCTCTTCGGCCCCGCCTTCCTGCCGAGCTTCAACTTCATGCAGGACGTGCCGGCGATCGCGCTCGGACTCGCCGCGCTCTCGATGTATCTCGACGCGGCCGACCGCCGCTCGCTGCGGTGGGCGATCGCCGCGGGGCTCGTCGCCGGTCTCGCGATGCAGACCAAGTGGACGCAGCTGACGATCCCGGCGGCGATGCTGCTCTACGGCGTCCTCGCGCAGCGCCTGCGGCTCGCGATCGCCGCTTGCGTGACGGCGGGTCTCGTGTTCGCAGGCTGGGAAGCGGCGATGACGCTTCGCTACGGCCACGGGATGCTGCTTTTCCAGCTCGGCTTCCCGTTCTTCTGGACACCGCGCACCGAGATGATCCTGCCGCTCGTGCATCTGCTCGGGGCGCTGCTCGCGGTGCTGGCGCTGCTCGGTCTCGCGGCGCTCGGCGCGCCGCGCTGGGCGGTCGGTCTGCTCGGCGTGGCGATCGCCGCGGGCTGGTCGTCGCTGTGGGCGTGGCCGGTCGCGAACGCGCTGTATCTGATCTCGGGCGTCGCGTGCGTGGCGACGGGCGCGGCGCTCGCCGTCTCGTTGCTGCGTCGCCCCGCGCCGGGCGCGTGGCTTGCCGCGCACCGGACCGAGGTGTTCCTGGTCCTGTGGCTCGCCGGCGAGGTGACGAGCTACTTCGTGATCTCGAACTTCCCGGCCGTGCGCCGGGTCTTGATGACGGTGCTCGTCGCGACGCTGCTCGCCGGCCGCGCCGGATCGTTCGCGCTCGGCCGGCGCGCGCTGCCGCTCCGCCCGCTGCTGGCGCTGCAGGTCGCGCTCGGTCTCTCGGTCTGGAGCGTCGACCTGCTCGAGGCGCGCGCGCAGCAACAGGTGGCGGAGCAATCGGTGCAGCGCATCCGCGCCCACGATCCCGGCGCACCGATCTGGTACGTCGGGCACTGGGGCTTCCAGTACTACGCCGAGGCCGCGGGCATGCAGCCGCTGATCCCGGATCACACGCTCGTGCGTCGGGGCGATTGGCTGGTGGTTCCGGCGCGCGTCGATCGGCAGGAGATCCAGCTTTCTCGCAGCCACTTCGAGCGGGTCGGCAGCGTCGTGCTCGACTCGCGCGTGCCGCTGACGTCGCTGCCGGAGTTCTACGCGGGGTTCCGTCCGTTGCAACGGCTCCGCGAACCGCGTGCGTCCGCCGTGCTGTACCGGGCGAGCGCCGACGGCATTCCGGAGAGCGCATGGCCGCTCTCGCAGGTGGCCGAGTGGGCGATGTCGGCGGGCGGCGATCAGGCGACCTGGGCGGCGCCCGCGCTCGTACACGGACTCGAGCGGTCGCCGGAAGCGGCGGACCGCATGCTCGCCGCGCGTGCGCTCGAAGCGCTCGGACCGCTCGCGACCAGGCGCGCGCCCGCCGCGATCGCAGCGCTCGAGCGCGCGTTCGCGGAAGATCCAATCCCGGCCGTACGCGCTGCGGCCGGTCAGGCGCTGGCGCGCATCCGTCCCGGTGGCGCGATCCGATGAACGCCGCGACCGATCTGCGCGCGCCGGCGCGAATACACCGCGGGATCCTCGTGGTCGCGCTCCTCGCGCTGTTCCCGATCTTCGGCAATCTCGGCGCCGGCACGCTGTGGGCCGACGAAGCCGACACCGCGGTTTTCGCCCGTTCTGAAGCGCGTCTTCGCGCAGGACGTGCTGCACTGCGCGGGTTGCGGCGGCCGGCGCGTGATGCTCACGGCGATCATGCAGGCTGCGGTGGTGGCAGCGATCCTGGCCTCACTGGGGCTGCCGACGGAAGCGCCGGTGCGGTACCCGGCGCGGCCGCCGCCGGGGTTTGCATGGTGAGGTGAGAAGGGAGGTGAGCGGGGAGTTGGTCAGCGCGTCGCCGGGGACGTGAGCGGGGCGGGTCTGTGCGTCGGGCCGCTGAACGGGCCACCGGGGCCGGGATGTCGGCGCCGGGAGCCGGGCGCGGGCGCAGCGGTCGGGTGGGGGCGCTTGAATGACCTGCGCTTCGAGCTGGCCGACGTCACCGCGCTGGTCAAGCAGTGCATGGAGAACGCGATGGCGCTCGACGTGCCGCTGCTCGTCATCATCGGCTCAGGGCACAACTGGGTCGAGGCGCACTGAGGCGGGCCGGCCGGCGTCGTCTCCCGGTCTGCGTGGCCGGGGCTTCACGCCGACCGTCCGGTCCGAAGCCCCGTCGTCCGCCTAGGGCACGTCCGCCCTCAGCGCATTGCTCAGCGCCACCCCCGCCACCGCTGCCGGATCCTGGATCGCGTACTGGAAGAACAAGTCCAGCCCCGACAGCCCCGCGGGCCAGGCCGCCCAGGCCAGCGGCAGGTCACCCGCGCCGGAGGTGAGCAAGCCCAGCGTGAGCAGCGGCGGGACAGGGACCAGCGTGCCGCCCTTGAACGGCGCGGCCGCGTTCGTGAGCGCCACGAACAAGTACGCCGGCGACGAGGGTTTGGCGCCGGAGAGCGTCAGTGCGCCGGGCGAGCCCGAGAGCAGCGAACCCGCGCCCACGAGCTGGGGCGCGCCGAGCGTGCCCGGCAGCGCGAAGCCGAGGTTGGTCCAGACCGGCAGCCCGCTCGAGAGCGAGATCACCTTCGCGTAGCCGGAGTGGACGCCCTTCGCGTCGTTGAGCGGCGCGCCGACGACGATGTCGCGCATGCCGTCGAGGTTCACGTCGCCGGCTGCGGCGATGGCCGAGCCGAGCCCGTCACCTGCGGCGCCGGCAAGCGTGAACAGCACCGACTGGTCCTTGCCCGACACCACCTTCACGTAGCCGCCGCCGCCGAAGAGGAGGAGGCTCGTGTCCGGGGCGCCGGCCGCCCAGTCCGGCCAGCCGTCGTTGTTCACGTCGCCCAGCCCCGCGACCGACGTGCCGAAGGCGTCGCTCAGGCCATTGCCGTTGACGCTCGCGAGTTGCACGGAGAGGCCGGCGGCGCCCGAGAACACGCGCACGCGCCCGGCCCCCGAAAAGGGGGTGTCGTAGCCGGGAACGCCGACGATGTAGTCCGCGACGCCGTCCTTGTTGATGTCGCCGGCCGCCGCGACGGCCGCGCCGGTATGGTCGTTCGCCGCGGTTCCGTTGGCGACGGTGACGGTCGTCAGGCTGTTCACGCTCTTCAGCACGTAGGCCCGACCCGCGTCCACGCTGCCGAGGAAGTCGAAGCCCGGCGCGCCGACGACGTACTCCTGCTTGCCGTCGCCGTCGAGGTCCGCGCCGAGCCCGGCCACGGCCGCGCCGAAGCGGTCCCCCGCCGTGGCGCCGTTGACCGCGCCGAGCATCGCCCCGTTGACGCCGCTGTAGGCGGTCACGTTGCCGGCCGAGGTGCCCGGCGAGCCGACCAGGATGTCGAACCGCCCGTCGCCGTTCAGGTCGCTGCCGCCGCCCACGGCCGCTCCGAACTCCCCGGAGTTGAAGAAGCCGGTGAAGGTGAACAGCGTCGTCCCCGTCAGGCCCGAGACCGCGATCGCGTAGCCCGCCGTGGTCGTCGTGTTGTCATTCTGGGGCGCGCCGATCACGTAGTCGGTGACGCCGTCGAGGTTGATGTCGCCCAGCGCGGCGACGGACGCGCCGAGGTGGTCTCCGTCCTGGCCGCCGAAGTGGCTGCGCAACACGGCGCCCGTCGCTCCGGAGAGCACGCGCGCGGCACCGCAGTCGATGCGCTCGATGGTGAAGGGGAAGGAGATGGATGAGTCGGCGTCCGGGCTGCCCACGAGCAAGTCCGGCACGCCGTCGCCGTTGATGTCCCCGAGTCCCGCCACCGCGCCGCCGGCGCGGTCACCGTCGCCCACCGGCGCGTCGGCGCTGAACACGTGGTAGTAGATGTTCTCCACCTCGATGCGTCCGGCATCGGGGACCGTCCCGTCCGCCAGCGGCGCTCCGATCACGAACGTGTCGCTGACCCCGCTCGCGACCGCGGCGCCGAAGCGTTCGCCGACCCCGACACCGTCGATGACGTGGTGCACGGCGCCGTTCTGGTAGAAGCTCGCGCGTCCGCGCGGCACGCCGCCGACGACCAGATCCGGCGCGCCGATGACGACGAAGCCCTTCACGTAGCCGGGCTGCACCGAGGCGATCGACGCACCGAATCCGCCGCTGCCCGTGAGCGTCGCGAGGTGGTGCGGCAGTCCTCCGTGCCGGTTCGAGATGTCCACGTAGGGAATGGCCGCGGAGGGCGCACCGGCTGCGTACTCGTCGGCATTCAGGAAGACAGCCGGGTCGGGCCACTCGACCACTGCCACCGACGTGCCGAGACGGCCGCCCGGCGCCGTCCCCGGGAAGGACCACTTGTAGTCGAGGGGCACGCTCGAGAGCCACAACTGGGTGTACACGTCCCAGACCTCGTAGCGACCGGCGTTGCTCCCGGCGGCCGCGTCGTAGTCCGGGGCCCCGATGACCAGGCTGTGGCCGGCTGCGTCGAGCGCCGCGCCGCAGTGTTCGAAGGCCTGGATACCACGCCGCTCGAAGGGCGGCAGCAGCGTGCCGCCGAGAGGCGTGCGGAAGAAGACCGCGCCGACGTCGGTTCCGAGGGGACCGTCCGCGTAGGGAGCGCCGATGGCGACGAGGACGTCGGCAGTCGTGTCCCCGTCGAAGGAGTAGAATTTCCCGACGTTGGCCAGCGCCGAGCCGAAGCGGTCGCCGGCCGCGGGCCCGTCGAGCGTGGCCACGAGGTGCCCGTCCTGCGCCGAGTAGAAGCGCACGCGCCCCGAGTCGGTGCCGTTGACATCGGCGAACGGCGCGCCGACCCCGTACTCGCTCCATCCGTCGCCATCCGCGTCGTATGTGACCACCACGGCGGTCCCGAACCGGTCCCCTGCCGCCGACCCGAAGTGCGAGCGGATCAGCGACCCGTCCACGCCGGAGCACAGGTAGACCGCGCCGGCGTCCTCGCCGTTGGTGTCGTCCTCCGGACAGCCCACGAGCAGGTCCCCCTTGCCGTCGCCGTCGTAATCCGCCCCGTAGGCGACGACCGTCCCGAACTCCGCGCCGTGGTAGGCGCCTTCGAAGTTCAGCAGCGTGGACTGCGCCGAAAGCAGGGATGCGGGAAGGACAAGCAGGCTGGCGACAACACTGAGGAGCATCGATGGGCGCGATGACATGGCGTGACGTCCTTGTGGGAGGCGGTGACCGATGGAAAACGCCGGGTTGCGAGCGAGACCGCGCGTTGCGTGGGAAAGGCCGGCGTGGGAACGGCCGGAGGGAACAGGCGCTCCTGTGAGGATCCGGAAAAGCGGCTGGGCGTGACTGCCCGTCCCAGGCGGCGCGATCAGGAGACGGCTCCACACGGCGGCGTGAGCTCGGACGCCTTCATCAGCGGCTACGCGACCTGCGGCTGGTCCGACCAGGACTCGCTGCTCGAGATCAAGCTGTTGAACGGCCGCAGTCCCGGCTCAATCCTCATGATCGACCTGTGGAAGATCGCGCAGGTGGAGATCGGCCTGCTCGGCGTGTCGGCCGGCATCGGCCCGCTCAACGCCGGCATCGGCGTGTTCTTCTACGAGCCGCAGCCGCCCTTCGGGCCCGAAGCACTCGGCGTGGAAGAAGTCGCCGGAGGCTCCGGAGCCGTCGGCACCCGCGGTGCCGTCCGCGCCAGCGGTCCCGCCGCCGGCGCCTCCCGCGCAGTCGTGAGCGGAGGACGCCCGGCGCGGCGTGCATGCCGCACCGTGCGCTCGCCTCAAGACTTTCCACCTGCGAGAACGACCACTCGAGCGGCGTACGGCAATCCGGTCGACCAGTAGCGATCGTCCCCGACGATCATGTCGGCGTAGCCATCCTGGTTCACGTCGCCGATGCCGGCGACACAAGCACCGCATTCGAATCCGTACCCGGGAATGTCCCCCAGTCGGGATGCTCTCCCGTCTCGTGCGCTCCTTCCCGGACATGCAGGACCGAACCGTCAGCGCCGGGCAGCAGGGTCGCGGCCCCCGTCACGCCGTCACCGTGGATGGGCGCGACAACCGGGTCTCTCAGCCCACGGTGATGGCCAGGCCCCGCGTGAGCGAGACGTGGGCGGGCGCTGCACTGTCCGCGAAGCCTGCCTGCATGAAGAAGGTGAGTCCCGACAGGAGCGGATCCGCGGGAAGGGGCAGGCCCAGTTCCAGCGAGCCTGCGCCGGGCGTGCCGGGCGTTCCGCCCACGAAGATGTTCAGCAGCGGGATCAGCGAACCCACGTGCAGCGTGCCACCCTTGAAGGGAAGTGCCACGCTCGAGGCGCCGATGAAGAGCGCGCCCGGGGCGCCGCCGACGACGTCCTCGACGCGCAAGGAGATGAGCGCGCCCGGGAGCGGGCAGCCTTCGGCGCCGATCGCCGGCGTGAAGCCGCCGGCGCCGGCGAGGCCCGCGCCGTAGCCGCTCGCGCTGCCCGCGCCGGGGCAGCCGAAGAGGTTGCGCAGGAAGATGTCGTTGCTGCCGTTGGTGTCGCCCGCGACGAGGTTTGTGCCGTTGGAGTCGAAGGCCGCGTAGCGCCCGTCGCCCGAGATCGCCGACAGACTGCTGGACTTGTCGGACTGCACGCCCGCCGTGGAGATGCTGATGCGTGTCGTGATCCCCGTGACCCGGTCGTGCAGGAAGTCGTCGATCTGGCCGTTGGTGTCACCCGTCACCAGGTTTGTGGCGAGGCTGCGGAAGCTGACGTAGCGACCGTCGGCCGAGATCTCCGGCTCGAGGCTGTTGCCGTTGCCCGCGACGCCCGCCGTGCTGACGCTCACGCGCGTCGTCGTGCCGGCCGCGAAGTCGCGCACGAAGATGTCGCGCGCGCCGTTGGTGTCGCCCGGCACCAGGTTCGTCGCCCTGCTCACGAAGGCGACGGCCGTGCCGTCGTCCGAGATCGTGGCGTCGTCCGAGGTGTCGTTGCCCTGACTGCCGTCGAAGGCCACGCTGGCACGCACGGTCAGGACTCCGGGCCCGAGCATGTCGCGCACGAAGACGTCGGCCGTCGAGTTGGTGTCGCCCGGGACGAGCATCGGGTCCGTGCTCTCGTAGCAGATGAAGCGGCCGTCGCCCGAGATGCCCGGGCGGATGCCGGCGGAGTTCGAGGGACCGCCGTCGGGCCGCAGGTTCACGCGGATCGTCGTGCCAAGGAGCAGGTCGCGCAGGTAGACGTCATCGACGGCGCCGTTGTCCTCGACCACGAACTTGGCCGCACTGTCGAACACCACGAAGCGGCCGTTGGCGGAGATCTCCGGATGCAGCGAGGCGCCGAAGTCGGGGTGCGCGCCCGCGCTCGTCACGGTCACGAGCGACGTGGTGCCGGTCACGCGGTTGCGCAGGTAGATGTCGCTCGCGATGCCCTGGTCGAGCGGATCGAGGTTGGTCGCGAAGCTGAGGAAGGCCACCAGGCGGCCGTCGGCGGAGATGGTGGGTTCGCGCGAGTCGCTGTTGCCCTCCACGCCCGCGGTGCTGACGCTCGCGCGCTCGATCGTGCCCTTGTAGCGGTCCACGACGAAGACGTCCTCCTCGGCCGTGACGTCCACGGGCACGAGGCCGGGCGCCTGGCTGTAGAAGGTCACGAAGCGGCCGGTGTGCGAGAGGTCGGGCGCCTCGGAATGTCCGATCACCTGGGCGCCCGCGGCCGTCACGCTGACGCGCGTCGTGTTCTGCGCAGACGTCGCCGAGCCGGCGCCGAGGGCGGCCAGCAGAAGGAGTGTCGCGTGGCGTGGATCGGGTCGGAACATGGCGGGCTCCTCGGAGGCGGGTCGTCGGGGGAGGCGGGTCGTCGGGCCAGAGTCAGGCCCGTCACCTGCTGAGCCGGAACGCCGGGCTGGCGTTACAGGGGGCGCCCCGCGTCAAGGGCGTGGCGAGCGGCGCTTGCTCGCGCTCCGCGGCTGCTGCGCCTGCAGGAGGCGGGTCGTGATCGACGGCGACGCCTCCGAGCGGCTGCGCTGAGGGCGCGCCGGCCGCCCGATCCGACCTCACTCTCAAGCCCACATCGACGCCGGCCGATATGTCGGCCCTGGATCGTGGGGCTCCGGGTACCCGGAAGCGGGAGGGCCCCACGGCATGAACCTGTGGCGCGGGACCTGCCGCGCTCGCCGCGGAGCACCGACGACATGCTGCACAAGACCCTGCTCGGACTGACGGGCCTCACGCTGCTGACGGGAGCCGTCGTGGCGCCGTGGTTGCTGCACACGGCCGGGAGTCCGGTTGCGCTGGCTGCCGACGGGCGCGACGTGCTGCTGCGCGAAATCGTGGCGCGTGACACCGAGCTGCGCGCGCCGGCTGCGCCGCAGGCACGGGACCTCGGCGCCCTGCGCGAGCCCGTCGTCACCGCTCTGCAGGCCGTGCCGGAGCGCGCCGTCCGCGCACCACGCCCTCAGGCCGAGCTGACGCCCGACGAGCAGAAGCAGGTGAACAAGCTGGACAAGAAGCTGGCCAAGACGCAGTCGAAGGCTGAGAAGCTGGAGACCAAGCAGGCCAACCTCGCGGACGACCTGGCCGCCGCGCAGCTGGCGCTCGATGCGGCCGGCGACCTGCCCGAGTCCACGGAGAAGGAGATCAAGGCGAAGGCCAAGCTTCTCGCCAAGTGGCAGAAGAAGCTGCTCAAGCTGCAGGCCAAGCTGGACAAGGGCGAGGCCAAGCTCGAGGACCTCGTCGCGACGCTGGACGACCTGGGCGTGCAGATCACGGTGCTCGACCCGGAGCACTTCGCGGACGTCCCCGGGCTGCAGGCGCCGGAGCAGATGTCGGTGGTCACCGCGGACGGCGCGCCGGGCGGCGGTGGAGGCGGCGGCAGCGGCTTCCTCGGCGGCGGCTCCTTCCTGCTGGGCGGCAATGACTTCCCGCTGCTCTCCGACTTCAACACGGACCCGCAGCACCACTTCGTCTACGACCCGTCGATGAAGACGCTCGGCACGGTGAACATGATCCTGTGCCTGCTCTCGCACACGGCCTACGACCAGATGGTCAACGCCGGCACCTACGTCGCGCAGATCGACGAGAGTCTCTGCGAAGCCGGCGACGACAACAGCTCCTCGGGCAGCAGCACCGGACAGTCGTCGGGCGGCAACGCCGCGGCGCCTGCGCTCTGGGTGGTGAAGAGCACGCGCCCGACCGAAGACGGCAGCCAGACCGTGAAGTTCTGGGTGCCGAGCGAGGGCGATGACGGCGGCGGCGAAGGCAGCGTCGGCACGCCCGGCAACATCCGCGTGCTCATGGACGTCACCAGGGGCATCTCGGACAACGACCCCTTCGGCGCCTTCAACCTGAACTTCGCGGAGGTGCCGGTGGGTGGCGAGCTGAAGGACGCCACGAGCTTCGGCAACCTGCGCACGCTCGACGTGCTCGAGGGCTTCATCGGCTTCAGCTTCTTCGAGACGGAAGGCGACCTGAACAAGCCGGTCTTCCTCCCCGGCGAGCACGCGCAGGTCACGCAGGCCAACGTGAACATGTTCGACGACCAGTCGCAGGGCGTCGCGCGCATCCGCCGCCAGTCGCGCAGCAACGAGGGCGAGCAGGGCGACACCGGCGTGCAGACCGAGGAATACCTGCTGGCCTTCAACGACCAGACGGTGCTGCGCCAGAAGGACAGCGACGAGCCGGTGTGCCTGTCGCGCACGGATTTCGACGAGAGCGTCTTCCGCTACGGCCTGTACGAGGCGCAGGGCGAGAACCTCGGCGCGCGGGTCGCACGCAACGGCGGTTTCGGCTTCAAGACCGCGAGCGGCCAGTACGGCTGGATCGGCTACTACGGCATGTGGGCGCCGCCGGACGTCACCATCGACAACGGCGACGTCGTCACCAAGTCGGTCTTCGGCGGCGGGCCGGCCACGCCGTACACGGTGCTCTCGGCTCCGGGCAAGCTCATCCGCAACACGCGTCAGCAGCTCGCGCTGGAAGACGCCGACGGCGCGGAATTCACGTGGTGGGACTTCCCGGCCTTCGCGCCGCCCCCGGGCGAGGGCGGCGGCGATCCGCCTCCCGGCGAAGGTGGTGGTGGCGACCCGCCTCCGGGTGGCGGTGATCCGCCGGGTGGTGGCGGCGAGCCGCAAGGCGGCGGCCAGATGCCCGCGCAATACCGCGTGACCTACGACCACGAGTCGGGCGAGTTCCGCAAGGTCGCGAGCTTCGACAACTCGAGCGGCCAGTTCTCGCCGCTGGAGACGCCGGAGGCCATCGACATCGAGGCCAAGGGCAACTTCCTGCAGATGTACAGCGAGAGCCTCGGCGGCCAGGTGTCCTACGTGAACGGCGAGGAGTCGCTCACGTACTTCACGCGCCAGTTCGTCAGCGGCTCCGACGCGTTCTTTGAAGGCTCCGACGACGTCACGCTGCTCGGCTTCCAGAACTGCCTCAAGGCCGGCATCTCGGGCGAGGAAGCCACGCTCGGGCAGGTCTTCCTCGATCCCGCGAACGATGTCGCCATGCCGCACCGATTCGTGTTCAGGAAGTCGGACCTCACGCTCTACTTTGACGCGGACGGCTCCGGCGAGAACCTCGTGCCGGTCGGTCTCGCGGAGGGCGAGGCGCCGAGCGGCGGTCCGTTCACGTGGGGCATGAATTCCGGCCCGATGCTCACCAGCACGGAAGGCCTGATGAACACCTACGAGGCCTTCAACCAGGAGGTCTTCTTCAGCTACGAGACCGGCCACAACAGCTGGAACAAGTATCAGAGCCTCGTGGACGCCGAAGGCCAGTCCGTCTTCTTCGATCCGCCGCTGCAGTTCACCTACACGCACAGCCTGGAGAACGATCGCAACGGCGACGGCACCTGGGCCGGCAAGAAGTTCCTGCTGGAATACAACGGGCCAGGCGACATGCACGGCATCCCCGGCCAGCCCGTCGACCTGGATGGCGACGGCAACCCGGACCGCTACCTCCCGGTGTTCAGCATCGCGGACGGCGCGCTCTGCGGACCGACCGGGACCGAGTACGTGATCAAGGCGCTCGACGTCGAGCAGTCGCTGCAGCTCTCCGGCCCCGGCGGTTGCAACAGCCAGACCGTGGGCCCCGTGGCCACGCTGCCGCTGCCCGACCTCAGCGCCTACACCGCGCCCGCCATCGGTCCGAAGCCCTACATCACCGACGCACCCGCCGTGATCGACGGCGAGGTGGTGGACTCCTGAACCCCCTGGCCCGACGAGGGCCGCTACCTTGGGGAACCACGCGGGCCGGAGTCGCCACGGAACGGCGACCCCGGCCCGCATCTTGTTGTCGGCCCGCATCGTCCCGCGACCGGATGACTACACTGCGCCGCACTTCGCCGCGCGACCGCATCGCCTTGCGTCCGCCGGCCGACGGGAGGGCGCATGGTGCTGACGCAGCTGATGCAGTGGTCGCTGTTCGTGGGATCGCTGGCGCCCGCGCCCGCTCCCGCGCTGCCTGCGCTGCCTGCGCTGCCTGCGCTGCCGGCGCTGCGGGACTTCGCGCAGCCTGCGGCGCTGTCGGGCAGCGAGGGCTGGCTGCTCGAGGCGCTGCTTCCACTGCTGCCTGAGGATGTGCGCGTCGAGCGCGATGCCTTCGGCAGCCTCATCGTGCGCGCTGCCGACTCCCACGGGCCCTGCTCGCGCGTGATCGCCGTCGGTGTCGACGAACCCGGCTACGTGGTCGGCCAGATCCGCGACGACGGCTACCTGCGGCTGCGCTTCCTCGGGCGCACGGCCAACGCGGCGTATCACCTCAGTCATGAAGGCCGTCCGGCGCTGGTGCTGCCGCGCGCAGGGTTGTCGGCGGGCCAATCGGGCGTGGTCGGCGTGGTGCAGGTGAACTCGATCCATCTGAAAAATGCTCGGCCCGCCAGCTTCGACGAGGCCGACCTCTGGCTGGACGTCGGCGCGGACAATGCCGCGGACGTGGACGATCTCGGCATCGCGCTGCTCGACCCGGTGGTGTCGCGCGAGATCGTCGCGTTCGGCGATCGCGTCGCGGGCCCCGAGCTGGGCCGGCGCGCCGCGGCGCATGCGCTGCTCGCCGCACTGCGCGACGTGCCGCGCGACGCGTGGCGCGAGGGGCTCGCCGTGGCCTTCGTCGCGCAGTCCGTGCCCGGCAACGGTGCGCTCGGACGCGGGGGCGAGGGCCTGCTGCGCCGGCTGCACCCCGCGGAGGTGCTGCTGCTGACCGCGCGCGATGGCGGGGCGCAGGGCGCGAGGCTGGTTGCCGGCCCGTCGAACGGCGGCGTGAAGATCGTGCCGAGCCCGGTGCCTGGCGGCGTGCTGCAGGCTCCTGCCCTGCAGGGAGCTCCGCCCGAGGTCGAGCCGCTCTGGAACACGCTGGAGCTGCGCGTGGAGCACGCCGGGACGCCGGTGGAATGCGTCGCGATCGGCGACGTCGACGCCTTCGGTGCGGAGCTTCGCAAGGAGTTCGCGCGATGAGCACGCTCACGGACCGTGTCCTGCGGACGCCCTTCGTGTGTGCCGCGCTCGTTGTCGCGGTCGGTTGCAGCGCTGCCGGCGACGGTGACGGACAGGGCGCCGGCGCCGCTGCCGGCGCCGCTGTCGGCGCGCATGCCGGCGCGCATGCCGGCGCGCACGTCGGCACCCGTGCTGCGGATGCGGACGCCTTGGCCGCGCCTGCCTTCGGCCGTGGCTCGGCCCAGTCCGCGCCGGTCGCGGGCAGCTCCGACGACGAGCGACACGCGGCCGCGTTGCTCGCGCGGCTCGTCGCGGCGCGCGGCGTCTCGGGTCGCGAGGGGCCCGTGGCCGACGCCGTCACGGCCGAGCTGCGCCGCATCGACCCGCGCTGGCAGCCGCAGATCGATGCCTCCGGCAACGTGTGGTTGCAGTTCCCGGTTGCAAGCGTGAAGGCTGCGGCGGACGCGCCGATCGCCTTCATCGCGCACCTCGATGAGATCGGCCTCGTCGTCACGGGCATCCACGAAGACGGCTTGCTCGAGTGCAGGAGCCTCGGCGGCTTCCACGACCACCTCTACCGCGGCACGGCCATCGAACTGGTGACGGCGAGCGGCGCCGTGCTTCCGGGCATCGCGCTGCCGGCCGCGCCGGACAACGCCGCGAACGGCGCTCCCGCAGCAGGGGGCACCGGCAGTGCAGTCCGCACGGGCGGCGCCGCGGGCGCGGCGCCCGCTGAGGCCTTCCTCGTGGACGTCGGCGCGCGCAGTCCGGCGCAGGTCGCGGCGCTGGGCGTCGCACCGGGCGACACCGCCACCGTGCCCAAGGAGTTGCTGGCGCTGGGCGCGCATCGCGTGGCGGGGCGCAGCAACGACGATCGCGTCGGCTGCGCCGCGCTGCTGCTCGCGCTGGAGGGTCTCGCGGCCGACGGCCATGGCGCCTCGCTGCGGCGCCCGGTGACTTTTCTCTGGTCCACGCGCGAGGAGGTCGGCCTGGAGGGTGCGGACGTCGCGGCGCGCACGCTGCGGCCGGTGCCGGCCATCGTCTACGCGGTGGACACCTTCGTCAGCAGCGACAGCCCGCGCGAAGACCCGCGCTACGCCTTCGCGCCGCTCGGCGCCGGCCCCGTGCTGCGCGCGCTGGACAACTCGTCCATCACGCCGCCGGCGGCGCTCGCGGCCGTGCGCACGGTGGCCTCGCACCACGACATCCCGCTGCAGCTCGGCACGATGGGCGGCGGCAACGACGGCAGCCGCTTCGTGCCCGAGGGCGCGATCGACTGCCCGCTTGCCTGGCCGCAACGCAACAGCCACTCGCGCGTCGAGACCTTCGACCTGCGCGACCTGGTGCAGCTGTCGCGGCTCATCGAGGCGCTGGTGCGCGAAGGCTGAGGTGCGGCGGCCGGCCGCGCGCGGTCAGGTCATCAGCATCCGGAAGCTGATCACGAGCGACGGATCGACGGGCTTGTCGTTGCCCACCGGGGGCTTCTCGGTCGTGAGCACGACCTCGTTGTTGATGCAGAACTTGATGCGTATGCCCGTGATCGGGTCGAGGACCCAGAAGTATTCGCTGGCGACGGCAGCCGCGGCGCCCGGCCAGTTGGACTGCAGAAACGCGGCGAGGCCGTCCGGTGTCGGCTGCGGGACCGTGGTCGCGGGAGCCGTCCCGCCTGCCGCGGCGGCGGCCGCGGCGGCCGCGGCATTCGCAGCCCCGGCGCGCAGCTGACTGAGATACGTCGCGACATCGCGGCACACGCGCTCGGCCTGCACATCAGGGTCGCCCGACGCGGGCATGGGCACGCCGTCTTTCCTGCGGATGAGGCCCAATTCGTAAAGCGTCCCGGCCATGGCCGATCTCCAGAACTGCCGCTTCCTCGTGCTGCTCGGTGACGGAGCGCTGCTCGGCAGTGGTGGCGTCCGCCGGCCGGCGGACCGTGCACGAACCTCCAGGATCGTGCAGGGCGGGCCGCGAGCGAGTCGCGCTCACGGCATCAAGGGGCGGCTGCGCGCCAATCGAAAGCCGATTCCCGGAGCGAGACCGGAATCCAGACTCTGCGAGGTCCAGTGGGGCCAGTTCGGATCCTCGCGCTGCTTGTACTTCACGCGGTAGCGCATGTTCTGCTCTTCGTACGAGACGACCGAGGTCCACTCGGCCACGGCCACGGTCGCGTCGTCGGAGACGACGAAGCCGGGCATGCCGACGGCCAGGCGCCACTCGAGCACGGTGGGCAGCCGGGCGCCCGACTCGGAGGCGAACTTCTGCGCGAACCTCCAGGTCAGCACCGCGGGATCGTCGAGGTCGACCGGCTGCTTGAAGTCCGAGCCCATCGAAGCCAGCGCACTCTCATAGATGCGCACGAAGCTCCCGGTCAGCTCCTCTCCCCACAAGGCGCTGACCTCGCGCCAGGTGACGGGCCGCGGCGCGATGAAGAAGGGCTCCACGCCCACCTCTTCCCACGGAACGACCAGCTCCGAGTCCGTGTTGCCCAGCCGGATGGGGCCGCCCGGACACGCCAGCAGCGAGGCCTGCAGCTCGGGTGACATCGGATGCGGCGTGGCGATCCAGCGCGGCGCTTCGTAACGCAGGCTGAACTCCATCTCCTGCGCGCTCGACAGGTCGTCGGGCGCACGTCCCGCGGCACTCCGGTCCAGCACGAGCAGCCGATACCGGCCGGGGGTCAGCTCGCGCGCGTCCGGCACTTCCTCCAGCACGGAGGCCACCGGGTAGCGTGGCAGGGTGTCGCAGCGGTAGAGCCGCACCGCGTGCGTCGGCGTGGATTGAGGCAGTTCGATGGTGCCGCGCGCGGCGGCGTCCGCGGTGTATGGGCTGTCCGGGCAGACGAGGCGGTCCTGCCGGAGCACCGAGGACCATTGCTGCAGCAGATCCACGGTCCGCTGCTCGACCTCGGCCTCGACCTGGAGGTGCTCGAACGACGCCAGGCGTTCGTTGAACAGCTCGCTCACGCGGCGCGAGCAGGCCAGCGCCGTGTCCGCGACGCGCGGCGCCATCGGCGCGAAGATCGGGCCTGCCAGCATCGTGTCGTCGAACTCCTCGGCGCGCCGCCGCAGGTTGTCCAGCTCGAGGTAGATGGCGGTGAAGTCGCGGGGCGTGCGGTGCTGCGGCAGCGAGGACGCGATGGAGTTCACGGCGTCCTCCAGCGAGGCGCGCGTCGAGCGCAACCCTGCAGCGTGCACGCCGGCGCCGAGGGTGAGCGCCAGGCCGCCGGCCGCGCCGAGCAGCAGCAGCCGGCGCCGGTTGCGCCGAGCCCACAGCGCGACGAGCCTGCCGGGCGTCGGCGCGCGCAGCGAGATCGCGCGGTGCTCGAGAAAGGCCCGCAGGTCGGCGGCGAGCGCGCCCACCGTCGGGTAGCGGAGCTGCGCGTCGCGCTCCAGCGCGTGCACGCAGATGCGTTCGAGGTCTTCCGAGATGGCCGGGTCCAGCTTGCGCGGGCGCGGCGACTCGGCGCGCGAGATGGCCTCCATGGTTTCGGTGTGCGAGTTGCGCCGGAAGGGATTGGTCAGCGACAGCAGCTCCACGAGCAGCACGCCCAGCGAGAACTGGTCGCTGCGCTCGCTGGCGCCGGTCCGGTTGTTGTCCACCTGCTCGGGCGCGATGTACGCCAGCGTGCCCACGAGCCGCCGCGTGATGTCGGTGGCCAGCGCGTGCGCGGATTCCAGGTGCGCCAGGCCGAAGTCGATCAGCTTCGGGTGCAGGCCGTCCGCGAGCAGCACGTTGGCGGGCTTGATGTCGCGGTGGATGACGCCGTGCTCGTGGCACCACGCGACCGCCTCGGCGAGTTCGGCGACGAGCGCGCAACGCGCCGTCACGCTGAGCAACTGCTCGGCCGCCGCGCGCCCCTCGGGCGTGATCGGCGGGCCATCCTTTTCCGGGCGCCCCGCCATGTCGCGCAGGCAGGCCAGCACCGTGCGCAGGCTCGGACCGGGCACGTGCTCCATCGCGATGTAGGTCATGCCGTCGACCTCGCCCATCTCGATGATGCGCACGACGCCCGGATGTTCCAGGCGCGCGATCGACCGGCCCTCGTTCAGCAGCCAGGTGTGCGCGCCGTCGCCGTCGACGTGCTGCGTGTGCAGCAGCTTGAGCGCGACGGAGCGGTGCAGCTGGGTGTCGTATGCGAGGTAGACGCGCGAGAGCCCGCCCTCGCCGATGAGTTTCAAGCGCTCGAAGCGACCGAGGCGCTGCAGAAGCAGGTCCGGTGGAGGCTCGTCGACGGCGGCGCCATTGCGCACGCTTTCCATCGCGCCGTACAGCTGCAGCAGCGATTGCAGTTCGCCGACGCGCGGCCCGGCGCGGGCGAGCAGCGGTTCGAGCGGCAGATCGGGCTCCGCCTCGATCCTCTGCACGTATTCCTCGAACAGAAGTTCGGGATCCTCGAAGGCCGGCTCGTCGTCGGACATCGCACCCCCGAAGCGCCTCGGAACGCCCGCATCATAATCCGGCGCCGGCCGGACCGATGCTCCGCCCGGGTATCTTGAGTCGATGCTGCCGATGCTGCCGATGTGCCTGCTGTCGCTGCTGCTCGCGCTGCCGCCGCATCCCAATTCGCTGAGCACGTCGCGCGTCGTGGTCACCGGCGCCGCCGCGCGGCTGGAGCTGCGCTGCCAGGCGCAATCGCTGCTCGAGGTCTTCGGCACGGACGCCGATGCCGACGGCGACGGCTGGCTGAACGACACCGAGCTGCAGGCGCTGCGCGACCCGCTCCTCGCCTACGTCAACGAACGCTTCGTGCTGCGCGCGGGCAGCGGCGGCGACGGCCGTGCCGGCACCGTGCTCGTCGGCACGCTCGCGGCGCTGTCCGCCACGCCGCCCGACACGGAGGCCGCCTGGCCGACGCAATGGGTGGACCTCACGCTGGACTACCGCGCGGCGGAGCTGATCCCCGACCTGATGCTCGAGGTGATGCTGTTCCGCGAGTCCGCTCCCGACCACAGCGATCTGTGTCAGCTCGTCTGGAACGGCGGCGAGCCGCTGGAGACGCAGTTCTGGATGGGGCAGTTCCGCCGCTACTTCGCGCCGGAGTCCCCGCCCGAGGCCCGGTCGATGCTCGGCTGGGTGGAGCTGGGCATCCGTCACATCCTCTCGGGCTGGGACCACATCGCGTTCGTGGCCGCGCTCATCCTCGCCGCGGGGACGCTGCGCTCGCTGCTCGGTGTCATCACGGCCTTCACGCTGGCGCACTCGGTGACTCTGGCGCTCGCGGCGACAGGCGTCGTGCACGTGAGCAGCCGGCCGGTGGAGGTCGTCATCGCGCTGTCCATCGCGTGGGTCGGCCTCGCCACGCTTTTCGCGAAGCAGCCGCGGGCGCGCTGGCGCGAGGCCTTCGTCTTCGGCCTCGTGCACGGCCTGGGTTTCGCGGGATTCCTCGGCGAGGCGCTCTACGGCGAGCCGCAGCCGCTGCGCGCGCTCATCGGCTTCAACCTGGGCGTGGAAGCCGGTCAGCTCATCGTCGTCGCCGCCGTGCTGGCCGTGCTGGCCGCGATGGCGCTGCCGGCCACGCTTGCGAGGCGGCGAGCGATGTTGTCACGCAGCAGCACGTCGGCGCCCGACACGGCGCGCGACGCGGCGCGCGACGCGGCGCCCGACACGGCGCGCGACGCGGCGCCCGACACGGCGCGCGACGCGGCGCCCGACACGGCGCGCGACGCGGCGCCCGACACGGCGCGCGAAGCTGTGCGCGACGCTGTGCGCGACGGGCAGTCACGCTGGCTGGCTCCGCGCGCCGTGCGTCTCCCGGCGTGCGCGACCGCCGTGCTGCTGTCCACGTACTGGATCGTTCAGCGAGTCGGCGGTCTCTAGAGGTCGCGCCGCGCCGCGCGGCAGCCACCTGCAAAGAAAAGGAGGTCTCGCCACCCCGGTGGCGAGACCTCCTCAGGATGCTCCGCGGGCGCGGGTGCATCCGGGATGACCGGAGCGGCTTGATGGTGAGGCGCCCAGCGGCCGCCGAGTGGAAGCGCGAGCGAGGTTCCGGTCATCGCTTTGGCTGGACGAGAACATCGCGGGCCACGATGAACGCCGTGCGGCGCGCTGCATGAAACTTCCGTGAACCGCCGGTCGCC
The DNA here is from genome assembly GCA_038212275.1 of Planctomycetota bacterium. Taxonomy (GTDB): domain Bacteria; phylum Planctomycetota; class B15-G4; order B15-G4; family B15-G4; genus JBBQUR01. Next base: position 163,357 of record JBBQUR010000002.1, on the reverse strand, counting down.
AGGCGGCCGGGCCTCAGCGCAGCTCGTACTCGAAGAGCCGGCATTCGATCGGGCCGTTCATCACCGGGATCTGGCGCGAGGCGTGCATGCCGAGGTGGCGCGGCAGGTCCGCGTTGCCGGTCAGTACGAAGCCGCGGCCGCCGCGGCAGCGCTCCTTGAGGAAGCGTCCCAGCGCACGCCAGGACGCGGCGAGGTCCTCGCCCTCGCCGATGCGCTCGCCGTAGGGCGGGTTGGTGATGACGGTGAGCGCCGGGCCCTGCCCGCCGGAGTGCTTGATCGCGCTCACCGGCGTCCAGTCCGCGGCGTCGGCGACGGTGAAGCGCACGAGGCCCGCGACGCCCGCGTCGTGTGCGCTCTTCTCGGCGATGGAGATCGCGCCGCCGTGACGGTCCGCACCCTCGATCGCGAAGGGCAGCGTGTCTCTGGCGCGCGCGCGTGCGTCGGCCTGCACGGAGCGCCACAGCTCCACGTCCAGGTCGGGCCAGCGCTCGAAGGCGAAACGGCGGTTCATGCCCGGCGCGCGATCGGCCGCAAGCAGCGCAGCCTCGATGAGCAGCGTGCCCGAACCGCACATCGGGTCCACCAGCGGAGAGACGCGGTCCCAGCCGGAGAGGCGCAGCAGGCCGGCGGCGGTGGCCTCGTTGAGCGGGCTCTTCACCTGCACCGGGCGGTAGCCGCGCTTGTGCAGGCTCTCGCCGGAGAGATTGCGCCACAGTGTGAGCGCATCGTTCATGAGCACGACCTTCAGCGGCAGGTCGGGATTGTCGGCGTCCACGCTGGGGCGCAGCCCGGTGCGCGTGCGGAACTGGTCGACGATGGCGTCCTTCACGGTGAGGCCCGCGAAGTTGCTGTGCGTGAGCTCGGAGTCGCGCACCGAGGCGTCGATGGCCAGCGTCTGCTCGAGGCGCATGTACTGCGACCAGTCGATGCGCTGCACGGCGGCATACAGCTGCTCCTTGCCGCGGGCCGGCGCGCGCAGCAGCAGGTCCTGCACCCGGATGGCCGAGCGCAGCCAGAGGTTGGCCGCGTAGCCGAGCTTCCTGTCGCCGACGAAGGACGCGCCGCCGGGGCGCGTGGCAATCTCCTGCGCGCCCAGCTCCGCGAGCTCCGCCGCGAGCGCGGCCTCCACGCCCAGCGTGCACGGCGCGAAGTATTCGATGCGCGTCGGCGCCGCCGGCCTGCCCTCACCCGCACCGCGCGGATCGGTGGAGGGACCGCCGCGTGTCGCGCCAGGCGCCGGCGTCGGGTTCACCGTGGGCGTCACGGTCAGTCGCGAGAAACCGGGACTCTTGCCACCGCTCTTTGCCATGTCTTCCGTCCTTTGCGCGCCTTGATGGCGCGCGGCTGTCTGGCGCATGGCTCCGTGCGCGGACCGATGCACCCTGCCGGTGCGAGCTCTCCTGCCCCGTGAAGGGCGCCTAGTTCTAGCGCGGTTCTAGCGCTTCCCGGCGTTCAGTTCCGACAGCGCCTGCGCGAGCTGGGCATCGTCGGGCGCCACGCCATGCCAGTGCGGCTTGTTCAGCATGAACGAAATGGGCCATCCGAGCACGGTGCGGCACAGGATGACTTGCGGCTGCCCCTTCACGGTGGCGGCCACGCGCAGCGCGCCGTCCACCGCGCGCATGTCCTGGCCGTCGATGGTCTGCGCGTGCCAGCCGAAGGCCTCGTACTTGGCGCGCAGGTCACGCACGTCCATGACGTCCCGGTTGTAGCCGTCGATCTGGATGCCGTTCCAGTCCACCATGACGCAGAGGTTGTCCACCTCGTGGTGCGCGGCGGCCGTGGCCATCTCCCAGACCTGGCCTTCCTGCGACTCGCCGTCGCTGCTGCCGGCGTACACGCGGAAGTTCTTTCCCTGCTGGCGTCCTCCCATGGCGATGCCGAGCGCCACCGAGAGCCCGTTGCCGAGGCTGCCCGTGCACGCGTCCACGCCCTTGGTGAAGTGGAAGTCCGGGTGGCCCTGCAGCGGCGAGCCCAGCTTGCGCAGCGTCCAGAGGTCCGAGCGCGGGAAGTAGCCCTTGCGCGCGAGGATCGCGTAGAGGATCGGGCAGATGTGGCCGTTGCTCAGCACGAAGCGGTCGCGGTCGGCCCAGTCGGGGCGCTGCGGATCGGTGTTCATCCAGCCGCCGAACCAGAGCGTGGTGAAGACGTCCGCCATGCCGAGCGAGCCGCCGGGGTGACCGGAGGCGGACTTGTTGAGCATCGTGAGCACGTCGACGCGCAGGTCGTGCGCGATGCCGGCGAGGGCCGCGAAGTCGGGCACGGGGGGCGCTTCGCGAGGCGCGATGGCGGTTGCGGTGGTGGACATCGTCAGGGACTCCGTGTGTGGGTGGGCGCGTGGTGGGCGTGCCGGGTCAGGCGCGCGCGAGCAGTTCGCGTGCGGCCGCGGCGATGGCCGGCGCCGTGAGGCCGAAGTGTTCGAGCAGTTGTTCGCCATCGCCGCTCTCGCCGAAGCGGTCGCGCATGCCGAGGCGCACGACGCGGCACGGGCGCCTGCTCTCGGAGACCGCCTCTGCGACGGCGCCGCCGAGTCCGCCCGCGCGCTGGTGCTCCTCGACGGTGACGATGCCGCCCGTCTCCGTGGCCGCGGCGAGGAGCGCCTCCACGTCCAGCGGCTTGATCGTCGACATGTTGAGCACGCGCGCCGAAATGCCGTCGGCCGCGAGCAGGTCCGCGGCGCGCAGCGCATACCACGACGTGACGCCGGTGCCGATGAGCGTGACCGCCTCGCCGTTGCGCAGCAGCGCGGCCTTGCCGATCTGGAAGCGGTAGTCTGCCGGCAGGAACTGCGGCGTCTTCATGCGCCCGAGCCGCACGTAGCACGGGCCCTTCATGGCGGCGACGGCCGCGATGACCTGCTCGGTCTCCGTGCCGTCGGCCGGCGCGATGACGGTCATGTTGGGGAGCACGCGCATGATCGTGAGGTCTTCCAGCATCTGGTGGCTGGCGCCGTCCTCGCCCACGGTGAGGCCCGCGTGCGTCGCGCAGATCTTCACGTTGGCCACGGGCAGCGCGATTTCCTGGCGGATCTGTTCGTAGGTCTTGCCGCTGGCGAACATCGCGAAGGAGCTGCAGAAGACGGTCAGCCCGGTGGAGGCGAGGCCCGAGGCGACGCCGATCATGTTGGCCTCGGAGACGCCCATGTTGTGGAAGCGCTCCGGGAACGCCTTGGCGAAGATGTTCGTCTTGGTGGAGGCCGAGAGGTCCGCCTCCAGCACGACGACGTCCGGGCGCACGGCGCCCAGCGCGGCAAGCGCCTTGCCGTAGGCGTCGCGCGTCGCGACCTTGACCGGCGCTGCGGCGCCGCTGCCGGAACCTGATGCCGGAGCGCTGCCGCCCGGCGTCGTGATCGTGCTGCCCATGTGTCGTCCTCTGGCTTGTGAGTGCGGTGGTGCGTGCGTCAGCGCGGCGCGCCGGGTCTGCCGGCCGGCACGCGCAACGTGTCGAGATACGTGGCGAAGCGCCGCAGGCCCTCGGCCAGCAGCTCGTCATCGATCGCGATCGAGAAGCGGATGAAGCGGTCGTCGCCGAACGCGGCGCCGGGCAGCGCGGCCACGCGCTGCTGGTCGAGGAGCTGCCGGCACATGTCGGCGCTGTCGGCGACCTGCGCGCCGTAGAAGCCGTCGACGCGCGGGAAGACGTAGAAGGCGCCCTCCGGCTTCACGAGGCTGATGCCGGGAATCGCGTCGAGCGCGCTCACGGCCAGCGCCATGCGCTTGGCGAAGGCCGCGCGCATGCGCGTCGTGAAGCCGTCGCCGGCGCGCAGCGCGGCCAGCGCGGCGTGCTGGCTGGGCGCGGCGGAGTTGCTGGTGAGATGGCTCTTGAGGCTGGACACGGCGTCCGCCAGCGCGGGCGGCGCGCCGAGGAAGCCGATGCGCCAGCCCGTCATCGAGTGGCTCTTGGAGACGCCGTTGATCACCACGGTGCGCTCGACCATGCCGGGGATCGACGCCGGCGAGACGTGCTCACCCGCGTAGCTGAAGGGCGAGTAGATCTCGTCGGAGATGACCGTGACCGCGGTGCCGGCCAGCACCTCGGCCAGGGCCGTGAGCTCCGCGCGCGAGTAGACCGCGCCCGTCGGGTTGTTGGGCGAATTCAGTATGAGCGCGCGCGTGCTCGGCCCGATGGCGGCGCGAAGCTGCGCCGGAGTGAGCTTGAAGCCGCTGCTGTCCTCGCAGGGCACGGGCACCATGCGCGCATCGGCGATGGAGGTGATGGCTTCGTAGCTGACCCAGGCGGGCGTCGGCACGAGCACTTCGTCGCCCTGCTGGCACGTCGCGAGGACGGCGAGCACGAGGCCTTCCTTGGCGCCGTTGGTGACGATGACCTGCGACGCCTTGAACGGCGTGCCCGCGCTGCGCGACAGCTCCGCGGCGGCGGCCTCGCGCAGCTCCGGGATGCCGCTGGCCGGCGTGTAGAGCACGCGCCCCCTGGCGATGAAGGCCGCGGCGGCCGCGATGGCCTCGGGCGGCGTCGGGAAGTCGGGCTCGCCGGCGCCCAGCCCGATGACCTCCACGCCCTTGGCGCGCAACGCCGCGATGGTCGCTCCCAGCTCGAGGGTGGCCGAGCCGGACATGCTGAGAACGCGCCGGGAAAGCTGCATGGAGGGACGATATCGGCGCGGCCGGAGGCTCGCAAGGCAGCCAACATCGACGGCGTGCGAGCAGCGCGCCGGATCGGCGCCCGGCCCCCGCGGTCCGTCGACTCGTTCGCTGGAGGTTCAATCGAGGGGCGCTCGAGGGGCGCTCGCGGGGAGCTCGCCGCCGACCTGGCGCGGGAGGCCGGCGAGGATCGGGACGCCGCTTTGCCGTCGCGGCGTCCTAGAATCTTGGCCCCTTCCTCACAGGAGCACCCCTTCGCATGGCCCGCAGGAGAACCGTGAAGCGCCGCGAGCGGCGGCAGGGCTCGCGCGGCTGGCTGGTCAAGGTCGGCATCGGCCTGGTGCTGTTGCTGCCGCTGCTCTACTTCGCCTTCACCCAGGTCTTCTTCGATCCGTTCGAGGGCAGCGTGGCGCCCTTCACCGCGCTCGTGCCGCGGGACGTGGACCTCTTCGTGCACCGCGAGGCCCTTTCCAGCGACATCGATTCCTTCCCGGAACCCCGCTTCGTCACGCGGCTGCGGCGCACGCGCGCCTTCAAGGACCTCGAGAAGACGACCTGGTGGCAGTCGCTGCAGTGGCCGAAGGAGCTGGATGCGCGCATCGCCTCCACCCGTGCGGCGCTGGTCGACTCGCCACTGGACCCGCTGGCCGACCTGCTCGGGCGCGAGGTGGCTGTCGTGGGGCGGCTGCCGCCGGCCGGTGCCGGCGAGGCGCAGTACGCACTCATGGCGCGGCTGAGCGACAAGGCCAAGCTGGCCATCGAGCTGCTGGACACCGAGTCCGCGCTGAGTCGCTCGCTGCCCGGCGCCACGCTGACCAAGGTCGAGGACGCCGAGGTGCCCGGGCTGTTCTGGCGCCGGCTCGACCTGCCCGCGAACTGGAACGGCTCCGGCTCCGAAGACGCGGGGGGCGCCTGGTACTACGCCCGCAAGCAGGATCTGCTCATCGCGGGGCGAGCCGAGGCGCTGGTGCGCGACTTGCTCCGCGCGACGGACGGCGGCGCCGATTCCAGCCTCGGGCTCTCCAATCTCTGGCACGACGACCTGCCGCCCGCGACCGGCGAGCCGCAGGAGCGCTTCTCGGCCGAGTTCCAGCTGGACTTCGCCCGGCTCTTCACGCGGCTCGAGGCCGGCGACAGCCTGGCCGAGAAGAAGCCGGATGCGCTGGCCAATGCGCTCACGCAACTGGTCGATCCGCGGCTCTTCGGAGACCTGGTCGGGCGCATCGAGGTGGACGATGACCTCACGCTGCGCGTGCACGGCGAGATGTCCGCCAAGGATGTGGCCGTGGCGCGCGCCGGGCTGCTCGGCGCCCCGACCTTCAAGGCGGGCGAGCGCCTCGCCGCGATGGCCGGCCTGCTGCCTCAGGACATGAGCGCCGTCATCAGCATGAACGTGGAGATCCGCCCGCTGCTGCAGACGGTGGCCGACTCGCTCGGGCCCGACGAGCTGCAGCTGCTCAACAGCAGCATCCGCGACCTGGCGCGCTACAGCCCGACGTGGAAGGTGGACAACGTGGCGGGCCTGATCAGCTTCCTGTCGCGCATGCTGGGCGACGAGCTCACGCTCGCCTTCCGGCCGCTGGACCACGAAGTTCCCAAGGGCAGCCAGCCGCTGCCGCTCCTGGCGGTGATCCTGAACGTCAAGGATCTGTCGCTCTGGAACGAGTTCGACGATGTCGTCGTGCGCGGCAGCAAGGCCCTGGGCGTGCCCGACGACCAGCGCTTCAAGGTGGATGAAGGCGTCGGCGTGCGGAAGTGGCTGGGCGTGGTGGGCCTGCCGATGAAGGAGTTCGCCTACATCGTGCTGGACCCGGACGTCGCCAAGGGCAGCGGCACGGCCGTGCTCGCGACCGACAACGACCTGCTGCGCGAGATCGTGTCCATCTACACCAACAGCCGCTCGGCGCTGGCGACCCGCAAGGACGTCCGCGCGACGGTGGCGGCCTTCGGCACCGACCGCGCCAACCTCGTCGCGTGGGCCTCCGCCGAATCGCTGCGCAAGGTGCTCACGCCCTACGCGGACTGGATTGCCGCGGACGAGACGCGCATCGACTTCGTGCCGGCGCGCCTGCGCAAGCGCAAGGAGCTGCTGGCCGGCCCCGAGTTCGCCCAGTACCGCGGCAAGGAGGACAACCTCCCCGACGACGTGCAGAAGCTGCTCGACGCGCGGCTCGACGCCATCCTCGAGGCCCAGGAGGCCCAGCGGCTCACGCAGGAGGTCCCGCGGCTTGCGGCCGCATGGCTCGCGGACAAGCAGTGGATGACGCTGCTGTCGGCCGCCGGCCTCGCCCTGCGCCTCGGCGAGCGCGACGCGGACCTGATCCTGGACGTCCAGACCGTCGTCGGGTCCTGAGTGCCGGCGCGCGGCCCCGCGACTCGGCAGCTTGGCAGCTCGGCAGTCCCACCGTCCCGCAGTCCCGCAGTGAGCCCGCCCCGCAGTCCAGCAGTTTGTGCGCGGGGCCGGGGCTTGACGCCGTGACCGCGTTTGCGCTGCAATCCCTGATCGCACGTGCGAGGCAAAGGGCCGCACGCGCCGAGGTGACAGCGCCTCATGCCGGAATGGTGGAATTGGCAGACACGCCAGGTTGAGGGCCTGGTCCCGGTTAAACGGGGTGCAGGTTCAAGTCCTGTTTCCGGCACCACGCGCTGCACCCTCGCAGCGCAGCACGCGGCGCGGCCGCGACAAGTCGGCAGCGCGAAGGCGCATCGGAGCGCCTCGCCGCGATGCCCGGCGTTTGCTGCGGTTGACGCGAGACCCCGCGTTCGACTAGAACATCCCGCTTGCTTGCGGCGTCCGAAGGGACGTCATGCTGCAGGTCGACGCGGGGTGGAGCAGTCCGGTAGCTCGTCGGGCTCATAACCCGAAGGTCGCAGGTTCAAATCCTGCCCCCGCTACCACAGCCTTAGTCGTGAATCGACCGGGACTTACGCCTACCGAGCGAGTCCTGCCTGCCATGCCGACGCAACGCGATGTACCCCATCGTGTACCCCGTCACGCCCGGCCGTTGGAACTTGCGCAGAGCCGGAGTTCCCGTGGCGTGCCGGAGGCACGCGCGGCGCGGCTCCTCCGAATGTTCTTGGTGCCGATCGTCGCCGCGCTCAAGTGCCGGCACGCGATGGTGCGCGAACCGCTGCTCGCGGACCTTGCGGAGTGCTCACGCACCGAAGTGCCGTTGTCGTCACTGGCTGCTAGACGACGGGCGGCGCCGACCCCGCGGACGCGCCGAGTTTTCTAAGAATCACCACCTCTATCGGCAGCAATCCCTCGCCAGTCTCGAAATCGAATTCTCGTTCCCATAGCCTCACCTTGTGGCGAGGGTCATGTGAACTCAGCGCGCGGAATTGGCTGGCGATCATGCGGTCGCGATTGGATCGGGTCCCCTCAGGGGCGATCACTTTGTACGTCGGCAGTCGCCCGGGCCGACCGCAGCGGAACAGAGCTGCGTATTGTGCCGCTACCGCACCAAGTAACAGCCTGGTGGGATCCTTGCCCTCTCGGTACGCATCCGGATTCTCGGCAAGAGCGATAAAGGCGAGGTGGTTCGAGGGAGATTCAATATGCTTCGGCTCAATATCAAAGAGACCCATTTTTCCGGATCGCACTTCTTCGTAGATGCGTTGCTGGAGTGGAACGGCAACGCTGACACCGAAGGAAGAGCGACCCTTGCGAGCAAAGAGGACCGACCAGGGTTCTTTGTTACTGAGCGCATGCAGATATGCGGCACACTCGTCCTCCGACAGTCCAAGCCGCTTGTTCGTCCATTCGACGCACTCGGCTTCGGTCATGGACTGACTCCGTGGCGCCAATTCTTGAGCCGCCCGCACATAGATCCAGTGTGCAGCCAGAGCCAGAGAATGGCGTCCGCCAATTCCGGCGATCATGCGCGTGTAGAGCGCGGTGACCGGCCACGTCTTCAGTACTGAGCCGTAATGTCGAAGCGAATCGTGCTTGTAAGGACTGACCATGCCGTCGCGAGACTCGCGCATGGGCGGAGAGCATACCTGTGAGAGCACCACGTCGACGTCGCTGACCGTTACCGTTTCGAAGCCGCGGGTGTGAAGGTACTCCAGCAGTATGTTCGTGTGACGCGTGATGCGCCCTTTGGAGTTCTCCAGAAGTATCTCGATCAAGGCGCGAGCGTAGTGGGCCGGCCCCATTTCGCCGTTCTGGAGGCGAGAATAATCCTGCCTCCTGGCTGGATGCTTTTTCTCAACCAGTAGCCGTGTGCGGATGGCCCCTTCCGGCCAGCCATCATTCGCAACCATGTGATCGACGAACTCTTCGCGAAACGAGCGGTAGATGTTTCGCGTGAGGTACTTCATTGCCTTCCTTGGGATGACCAGGAGCGCGGGCAGGCGCATCCATTGCGCTCTGCGGGATGGTCCATTTTGTAGCAGAACCTCGACCTCCTCGCCGCGTGCCGCGATAAGTGGCACTGAAGTACGCCTTTTGCCGCCTTTATCAATGGAGCACCCCACACATCGAAGGAGGCCGGGGTCAACTACCCCGTGCACACCGTCCACACCGTTGTGCGTGTCACTCGGCAGGGATCGCGGAACGCTCGACACCTTCTCCCCGAAAGTCGTGATGTCACCCCAATGGACAGCTCGAGAAGAACGAATGCGAAGGATCTTAGCGTGGAAGTCTCTATGTCTCTCATGCCGTCCGACGCACTCATCGCGGCAAGAAGTTCGCCCGCTCGCGGAAAGCACCGCTCATGAATAAACCGCGACGCATCGCCATTCCCAGTTCATTCCAAGACCTGGAGGGTGGCTGCTGGAAAATGTAGTTCCTTTCAGAGTTGTTTCGTGTTCATGAAAAAACCCATGATAATCGGAGAAGAGAACATGAGAATGCATCTCGCACAGACAATGTTGATTGCATTTTTCGCGATGTTGTTCGCCGCCGGACTGGGGTCGGCGACCAGCATGGCTCAGGCAAGCAGCACGTTCGACACTGACGTGGATGGTTGGACGGCTGCCGGCGATTTCGCCTCCCCATTGACGTGGGTGGCCGTGGATGGAAATCCAGACGGCACCGTCTCGATCCTGGACGCGGTGATTGGTGGAGTCACTTATTTTGTCGCATCCGCGAAATTTCTCGGCAACCACTCCGACGCATATGGGAAGGCGTTGACGTTCGATCTGCGGCAGGTCATCGGCGCTCCGAGTCAGTTTTCAAATAACAACGACGTGATCCTGGTGGGGGCCGGCATCACCCTGGTTTATGATACGCCCGCAAACCCGGCAGTCGATGGAACCTGGACTTCGTATGTGGTTCCGCTGACCGAGGCGGGCTGGCGCATTGGCAACAGCGGCGGAGTTGCTGCCACGAAGGTGCAGATGCAGAGTGCGTTGGCGGCGATCACCGGCCTGCGCATTCGCGCCGAGTATCAATCCGGGCCTGATACTGATTATCTTGATAACGTGAATCTCGCGGGCGCTACCGTGTTCACGACCATCGAGAACGCCTGCGGAACGAACTTGCCGGCAGCACTCTTCGCGACCGGAACGCTGCAGCCGTTCTCGCCCGTCACCCTCTCCCTGCTGGGTGCCGCTTCCAATGCCCAGACTGTCCTCATGCTGGGAACACAGCCGGCCACGCTGACACGTGAGGGTTGCTCCCTGGTGTTCATGCCGAGCTTCTTGCTCACCGGCACCACCGATGGGAGTGGCTCAACCCAGTTCGGCGGTTCGTGGCCGGACAATGTTCCCCCGGGCTTTGTCCTTTACGCACAGGCCTACATCCTGGATGTTTCGCTATCCAAGGGCTTCGAGACGTCCAACACCGTCCTGATGACATCTCCCTGATGACCGAAGCGCCCGGCATACGTCTCAGAATCGCATTGGTCGACAACAACGGCGCCGAGCGCGAGTTGTCGCCGCCAGGCGGGTCCAAAAGAAGTACATCTTCGTTGGACTCGAGGAATTCGGGCGGAACGGTGCGGCGCTCTTCAACCTATGGCGAGGTCGGTGTCCGCTGGCGGCGGTATCTTCCTCGTCGCGGCAGGCGTCTGTTTGGATTACATGACGTCGATCCTGTCGTGAGTATGAAGTGCGGGTGCCGTCGGGTGACGACGCGGCGGCATCCGCTTGACTGGAAGTCATGGTGCACCACGGGGAGGAGGGGGGAGGCGCAATACATCGGATGAGGCAGGTCTGAACATTCGTCGCGTCGGTCCGGTCGTGGTTGTCGAGTGGTCACCTCTGTGCGCGAACTGGCCCTACCGCCCCACGATTTCCGTGGACCACACTCTGAGAGGAGAATGCAGAGATGGAGGTGTCCACGGGTCACAAGAAACGAGGTGTGCGGAAGACGGAGCCTGGTGCTTCGGAAGGCGGCCGGAGGCCGACCGGAGGATCACCGGCGGCTTTCGTACTTCGCAAGCGCGCTACGCCAACCGTTATCGTGCGCCCCGCGGCAACCCCCCAGGCCAGCCACCGGACTTCGCCGCAACGCGGTCACGCCGCCCGCACGACTTACAACTCGAATGAGGTCGCCGCCATGCACACGCGCATCCGGCTGGCCACAGCGCTCGCACTCCTCGCAACCCTCGGCGCACTCTCGAGCGCGTCGGCCTCGACGGCTCTGGCCTCGACCGCGCCACCGCCCCAGTCCGATTGCTCGTGAGTGTTGCCCTCGGGTTGGAGTGAAACGTCTTTATCGGTTGGGCTCTACCGCCATGCGGAGGACGTCGCGCAGCCCGGCGGCGCGGATCCGACCGAGTTCGTGCTCACCGAGCTGACCGGAACACGCGCCGTGTTCGACAACCCGAGCCACGACTACCCGAAGCGCATCGTGTACGAGCTCTCGGCCGCGGATGGCCTCAGCGCCACGATCGGCTTCACCGAGGGCGGCAGCCCCAGGCGCTTCGAGTTCGAGCGCGAGGGCGGCTAAAGGAGCGTCCCTCACACGCGGGTAGGGCCGGATTCGGTCGTTTCTCGGCCGTTTGCGACAAGTTCGTCTGGATAAACGGTGCAATAGGCTTGATTATTGAGCGCATTCGGCCGATTATCGATCAATCATGGCTGACGCCGAGTTCAACGCTCTCCTGCTGCGCAGGCTCCTGGATGCGGTGGGTGCCCACCTCGAAGCACAGGGTTTGACCGCGTCCGTCATCGTGGTCGGAGGTGCAGCGCTCTGCCTTCGAGGCTGGGTCCAACGCACGACCAACGACGTCGATGTGATCGCGGTGGTCTCCGATGCCGGCGATGAGTGGATCCAACCGGGGATCAGCGCTGCTCTGGAAGACGCGATCAAACGCGTTGCCCGCGACTTCAACATCGATGCTGACTGGATCAACGCGACCGTCGGGGCCCAGTGGAAGACCGGACTGCCCGACGGCATTCGCGAGGATGTCGAGTGGTTGCGGTTCCGGGGCCTGCGAGTGGGATTGGCCGGGCGCCAGGCGCTGATCACGCTCAAGCTCATCGCGTCCGTGGACCAGTGGCCGCAGAGCGTCCATCGACAGGATCTGGTGGCACTCCTGCCCACGGACGAGGAACTCGAGCGCGCCCGGCGCTGGGTCGAAACCCAGGACATGTCCCCGACGTTTCCCGATGCCGTGGCGAGGGTGATCACCCATGTACGCGACCGTCGCTAGTCGCACGGAAGAAGCCACGGTGCGTGCGTGCTGGCGACAGTGGCGCGCGCTGAAGGGCGAGGGGTTGGTCGCGGGAGAGCGCCCGGCGCAGGCGATCATCGACCCCGAGGCCCTGGTGCTGGCATCGCTTGCCATGCGACATCGGGAGCAGCGCCTTCGCGATGTCCTGTGGTGGTGGGCTCATCGTGGTGCACGCCTGCTGAGCGTGCAGCGGTTGAAGACCATCCAGACCGCATTCCCCGAAGCGATGCTGCAGGGCGGCGTGGGCTGGTTTGCATCGGTGGCCATGACTGCAGGCGATGCCCGCTGGAAGAAGCTCGCAGGTGGGAACACTTCCGAGGAAACAGCGCGAACAGGCAAGGGCCCAGTCGAGTTGCACCTGCTGGAACCGTCCACACTGATGCTTCGGTTGCGGGCGGGGTTCGGAGTCGGTGCAAAGGCCGATCTCATGGCCTTCCTGATCGGAGCGAGTTCAGCGCTTCAGCAGAAAGGAATCTGGGCGACCGAGAGCGTCATGTCGAAGGCGGTCTCCTACTCGCGTGCCTCGGTGGCGAGAGCCGCCGCCGAGATGTCCCTGGCCAGGTTCATCGAAGCGAGTGCCGATCGGCCTCCCATGTACACGCTCGACGAGGACGCCTGGGCAGGCGTGCTCCGGCTTTGGGATCCTTATCGCCCCGCGAAGAACGCCGTTCTCAGCGAGGCATCCGCGCCGTTCGACATCCCGCCCTGGCGCTTCTGGAGTCACGCATTCGGATTCCTCGTCGCGACGCACACGTGGGCGCAGGAAGCCTCGCAGTCGCAGGTGGCGCCGGTTGTGAATGCATCCCGAGCACGTGACATCGTCGAACGATTCAAGCCCTACCTCGCCTGGAGTCGCCTGCCGATTCCCGACTCGCGTCTGCATGTTGGAGAGCAATACCTGGACCCGTTCAGCACGCTGGTCGACGAAGTGCTCCAGCGCGTGGACCGCGAGCTCTAAGCCGCACAGGGCGATCCGAGCTGCTGGAGTGATGCCTGAGTCGTTACGACGGTGGCATCGCGGCAGGCCACGGGCGAGCGACTTGATCTTAGCAAGGTGAGATGGAGAGACATGCGGCGGTGACTCAAGCCTGCCGCCTCACCATCTCCCCGATCCAGATCGGCGCGAAGGGCGACGTGCAACCTTTCGAGACGGGGAAGTCGCGGTAGATCCCCAGCGACTCGCCAAGCGCGAGGGCGCGCTTGCGGTGGGCCGGAAACTCGATACCGATCTGGGCGAGGCAACTGTTCATCGTCCACTGGGTTGCTGGATGCGCTGTTGCCATCTCGGACTCGATGCGATCGAGGAGCGCCGTGAGATCGAGACCGTCGGGCTGCCTCGCGACGCGCTCGGCGGTCAGGTTCCAGCCGGCGCGGGCGGCCATGGGATCTTTCGCCTGCATCCACTTCTCGCGCATCGCCTCCTTGTCGGGGTGCTGCTTGACGACGTAGGCGTTGAGCCAGTCGGCGAGCTGCGGGAACGTGGCAGACCGCACCATGGCATCGAGCTCCTTGCCCGACAGCTTCTTCGGAGTGATCAGGAGCACCGCCAGCAGCCCGGCGTCGATGTTCCCGGTTTCCCAGAGCGCCAGCCCCAACTCGTGGTTGGCCTTGATCGTCGTCGCCAGCTTGCGGATGTCGCCGAGCTGGACGCCGAACTGGTTGTCGCCGGCGCCGTTCCGCTTGTTCCGCGCGAGCACGCTGGCGTTGCCCAGTGCTTTCAGCTTCGAGAGCGCGTCCCGGGTGTTCATCGTGATGTGTCCTGAAGCGGGCTCGGAGTGGGTGCTGACGGCATGTCGACCTGCTCATGGTGTGTCTCGCGGAGCAACGTGCGCTCGCTGCCCTCTCCTGTCCAGCGCAGGTTCCGGTTCCGGGGTTGAGCGCTGCGCGACGTCGCCGTCAGGAGAGCAGGCCGCGCGAGAAGGCTTGCAGGGCGCCGAGGTCGCGCAACATCGTCGCGCCGGTGACGTGTTCGGGTGCCGCGCGCCCGCCGATGACGAGGGCAGCACCCCGCTCGCCGAGGGTCGCCGCCAGGCGTTCGAGTGCGGCGCGCCCGCATCCCTCGGCTTCGTCGACCGAGACGCTGAGCCAGACGAGCCGGGGTTGCATCCGCGCCACGGCTGCCAGCAACGCGGGTCGCGGCAGGTCCGCACCGAGGCTCGTGCTCCGGAAGCCGCTCACGGCGAGCACGAGATCCGCGAGCGCCGAGGGAATCACGTAGGGGTCGCCCGCTGGCGAGCACCCGATCGCGATCGGCGCGCTGGCCGCCGGCTCGACGAGCGCGCGCATCTCGGCGAGGGCGCGCATGATCGCGTCGCTGGCCTGGTGCTCGATGGCGATGCCGTCGGGTCCATGCATGCAGAGTTCGCCGACGCGCTCGAGTCCCGGCCGCACCCAGGCATCGCCCAGCACGGCTGCCGGCACCCCGCCCACGAACGCGGCCACGAGGCAACGCCGCGCCTCGTCGGAGCTGCCCGAGAGCAGCAGTTGGCCGAGGTGCGCGTCGGCGCTCGCGACAGCCTCGGGACTCGCGCCATCCTCTGCAGAGGCCAGTCCCGAGAGTCTGAGGCCGAGCCGCTGCGGCAGGACGGGCTTGAGGCCCGACTCGCGCACGAAGCGGAGGGCCTCGTGAGTGGCGATCCGACGGTGCCCGCCTGCCGTGCGCTCCACCCTCAGGAGGCCCTTGTCGGTCCAGCGCTTGAGTGTGGAGACCGACAGGCCCAGCACCTCGGCAAGCTCCGCCGGGCTCAGATAGGGCTTGGGTGGCTCGTTGATCATGGTTGCTTTGACCGTTTATAGGCCGGGGGAGGCCATGCCTCAATGGCCACATAGTCTGCAAAACATGGAATAGCGAAGCCGGGCTGGCGCCGGCAGGTTCGAATGCTATGAACGGTATGAACGTTTCAATCCGACAACCAAGACGTCGATCCCCGTGCCCGAAAGCGCCGGATCGAGTCCCAGAGGAGACCTGAAATCATCATGCATGCCCCATCACTCATCTCGTTTGCGCTGCTCGGTTCCATGGCGCTGCTCTCCGGTCCGGCGTCAGCCCAGGAGCGCAAGGACATCGTCGACACCGCCGCTGGTGCCGGCAATTTCACCACCCTCGTCACCGCCGTGAAGGCCGCGGGCCTCGTCGATGCCCTCAAGGCCGACGGCCCGCTGACCGTCTTCGCGCCGACAGACGAAGCCTTTGCCAAGCTCCCGCGGGGCACGGTCGAGGAACTCCTGAAGCCCGAGAACAAGGCGAAGCTCGTGGCGATCCTCACGTACCACGTCGTCCCCGGGAAGCTGGACGCCGCGATGGTCACCAAGCAGACCGGCGCGATGACGCTCCAGGGTGAGCGCCTCGCGTTCAAGGCGGACGGCGGCGCCGTCTCCGTGAACGGCGCGCTGGTGCTGACGGCGGACGTGATGGCCAGCAACGGCGTCATCCACGTCATCGATCAGGTCCTGATGCCGAGCGACGAGAACGTGGTCGAGGTGGCCGCTGCTGCAGGCCAGTTCGCCACGCTGCTCGCTGCCGCGAAGGCCGCGGGCCTGGCCGAGACCCTTTCGGACGGCGGTCCCTTCACCGTCTTTGCCCCGACCGATGCCGCCTTTGCCAAGCTCCCGGCGGGCACCGTCGAAGGGCTGCTCAAGCCGGAGAACAAGGAGAAGCTCGCCGGCATCCTCAAGCTGCACGTCGTCGCGGGCAGGGTGGACTCCACCGGAGCGGCGGCGGCCAAGTCCGCCAAGAGTCTGCAGGGCGGCACGCTCGCCTTCACGGCGAAGGACGGCGGACTCGCCGTCAACGGCGCGCAGATCATCACGGCTGACGTGAATGCCTCGAACGGCATCATCCACGTGATCGACACCGTTCTGCTTCCGCGCTGATTCTCTGCGCCTCGATCGCCTCGACACCCGGCCCGCCGCCTCGTGCGGCGGGCCGGGACTTCCCTCTCCGGAGCGCTCCATGAACGTGAATCCCGCTTCTTCTTCACCGTCCTCGTGCCCTCCGGTTGACGGGCTTCGTTTTCGTGGCGCACCGCCGCGGTGCCGCGGCCTCGTCATGACCCTGACCGTGGCGCTGACTGCCACCGCGGCCTGCGCGCAGGGATCGCCGCCCGATGCCGTGCCCCACGAGCCCGCCACCGCGCACACAGTCGTCGTGTACGCCGCGGACGCCCTGCCGGAACCCGGCGACGTGATCCCCGTCGGCCGCAAGCCGCTGCTGGAGGTGTCGCGCATCGGCGCCGACTTGTGGATCTGCGGCGATGGCCGCATCACGACGCCGCTGCCCGTCGGCTATCCGCGCCCGACCGCGCCTGGCGCCCTCGAGCTCAAGGCCTACTCGAGCGTGCGCCGCGCCGAGGTCACCGGCTCGATGGCCCCCGACCTCGCCTCCAACGTCGGCTTCTTCAAGCTGTTTCGCCACATCCAGTCGAAGGACATCGCGATGACCGCGCCCGTCGAGATGGACTACGGCGGCCTCGCGCTGGACGGCGAGTTGGAAGACGGCTCCTGGAGCATGGCCTTCCTCTATCGCGACAAGGATCTGGGAGCGACGGAACGCGACGGCGACGTCACCGTGATCGATTCGGTGCCGCGCGTCTACCTCTCGGCCGGGGCGCTCGGGAGCTACGGCTTGAAGTCTGCCTTGCAGGTCCTGGCGACGCTGCGCAGCGCGCTGCTCGCGCTTCCGGCGCTGGAGCCCGCCGGTCCCATCCGCGTGCTCAACTACAACGGCCCCGACGTCCGTGACGGGAAGAAGTGGTTCGAGGTGCAGATCCCGGTGCAACTCGTTGCGCCGGACGCAGCCGCGCCGACGACACCCGGCGAAGACCCCGTCTGAAGCCGCGACCCCGGCCGCTCACGGCGCGCCGGCGCTGCTCCCGCCCAGCCCGGGCAGCCAGTGCAGCGTGAAGCGGTCGCGGAAGTCGCGCACCTCGCGCACGTCGCGCACGTCGCGCACGTCGCGCACGTCGCGCTGCAGCGCGAGCTTCAGCTTCAGCTTCGGCTCCGACTCCAGCGGGACTGCGCGCGTGGATTCAGCATGCCGCGGAACGCGGGCCCGTAAGCGACTGCCTACATTGTTCGGGTCTTCAGGCATTCGTGTGGGTAGCGAGAACTGATGCGGAGTAGAGGTTGAGGCCGGCGCAGGCGGCCATGCAGGTATCGTGCTGAACCGAGACCTGACGACGAAGCCGGCAGCCCTTCAGGGTGCGCCGGAGAAAGGAAAGCCATGAACATCAGCCTGCTGGCCGGCAAGCCGGCGCCGGCCGGAATCCTGGTCGACGTGCCGCGGCTCATCAGCGCGTATTTCACGGACCGGCCCGACCCTGGCGTGCCGGCGCAGCGCGTGGCGTTCGGTACCTCGGGGCATCGCGGCTCGTCGTTCAACCGGGCCTTCAATGAAGCGCACATCGTCGCGATCACGCAGGCGATCTGCCGCTACCGCGCAAGCCACGCGATCACCGGCCCGCTTTTCCTGGGCATGGACACGCATGCGCTGTCGGTCCCGGCCTGCGCCACGGCGCTGGAGGTCCTGGCGGCGAACTCCGTCGACGTGATGCTCGCCGAAGCGGACGAATACACGCCCACTCCGGTGATCTCGCACGCGATCCTGGCCTTCAACCGCGGGCGACACGACGGGTTCGCCGACGGCATCATCATCACGCCGTCGCACAATCCGCCGCATGACGGCGGCTTCAAGTACAACCCGCCGCACGGCGGACCGGCAGAGGCAGCCATCACGGAGTGGATCGAGGCGCACGCCAACGCGCTGCTCGAAGCCCGGCTTGCGGACGTGAAACGCGTGCCCCACGAGCAGGCGCTGCGCGCGGCGACGACGCACCGGCACGATTATCTCTCCGGCTACATCGACGACCTCGGCCATGTCGTCGACATGGACCTCATCCGCGGCGCAGGGCTCCGGCTTGGCGTCGATCCGCTGGGCGGCGCCGGCGTCCATTACTGGGCGCGGATCGCGGAGCGCCACGGGCTGGACCTGACCGTCGTCAACGACGCGGTCGATCCCACCTTCCGCTTCATGACCGTGGATTGGGACGGCCAGATCCGCATGGACCCATCCTCGCCTCATGCGATGGCACGCCTCATCGGGATGAAGGACCGCTTCGATCTCTCGTTCGCGTGCGACACCGACCATGATCGGCACGGCATCGTCACACCCGGCGACGGACTCCTCCCGCCCAATCACTTTCTTCCCGTGGCGATCGACCAGCTCTTCCGGAATCGCCCGGGGTGGCCCGTCACCGCAGCGGTCGGCAAGACGATGGTCAGCAGTTCGATGATCGATCGCGTGACCAGGCGCCTCGGCCGCAGCCTCTTCGAGGTGCCGGTGGGCTTCAAATGGTTCGTGGACGGCCTGCTCGACGGCTCGCTGGGCTTCGGGGGCGAAGAGAGCGCGGGCGCGTCCTTCCTCCGGCGGGACGGTCGCGTGTGGACGACCGACAAGGACGGCTTCATCCCCTGTCTGCTCGCCGCGGAGATCACGGCGCGCGCGGGCGAGGACCCCGGCTCGATCTACCGCAGCCTGACCCGCGACCTGGGCGAGCCCTTCCAGGATCGCACGGAGGCTCCGGTCACGCCGGACGAGAAGAAGCTGCTGGCGAAGCTGTCGCCGGCGCAGATTGAACTCGAGGAACTGGCCGGCGAACCGATCGAAGCCATTCTCACCAGCGCTCCGGGGAACAAGGCTTCTCTCGGCGGAGTGAAGGTGGTGACGCGAAGCGGATGGTTCGCGGCGCGCCCGTCCGGCACCGAGGCCATCTACAAGATCTACGCCGAGAGCTTTGCCGACGCGGCGCACCTGCGCAGCATCGCCGAGGAAGCGCGGAGGATTGTGACCGCCGCGCTGGCCGTGGCTCAGGGCGCGGGTCGTTCGCCGACCGAAGCGCAGCGGAAGGCGTGAATCGAGAGAGTGTGCGGAGAGCCGCGCCCCTCGCCGTCCCCGGCGGCACGGTGGGATCCGGGGGCCCGCGACAACGCGCGCAGTGATTTGTAGAACCCGCGTGCGGTCGGGATGCGGCGCCACGCACCTGCGGCGGTCGGTGCCGCGTGACGCCGGCATCCGGTCCCACGCGCGTCGTGCCGAACGGTGCGGGGGCACGCAGGCTTTGGCATGCGGCTTGCTATGTGGATGCGTGGGCTGCGGAGCCAGCGTGGCTCCGTGCTCGCTCCGCGATGTCCCGGGAGGCTGCCTTGATTCGAGCCCTCCGACGATTGCTGGGCGGGAGCGCGCCGGAACCGGACAAGCCCTTCCGCGACGAACTGCTCAGCATGGAGCGGCTCGAGGAGCGTGCGCTGTCGCTGGGCGCCAGCTTCACGCTGGATGCCGAGCGCCGCGCGCGCGACATCTTCCCGCGCTTCGAGGACAACGCCCGGGTCCTGCGTGAGGCCTACCTCACGCTGGCGTCCGACGTGCGCGCCTCCCGCTTCGTCACGCCGGCGGCCGAGTGGCTGCTGGACAACTTCCACCTGCTGTCCTCCGAGATCCGGGACGTGCGGCGCAACCTGCCGCGAACCTACTACCGGGAGCTAACGCGACTCGCCTCGCGCGAGCACGACGGAGAAGCGCGCATCTATGCCATGGCGGTGGAGCTGCTGCGGCACAGCGACAGCCGGCTGACGCTGCAGCAACTCACGCTCTTCGTGGAGAGCTACCAGCGCGTGGCGCCGCTCACCATCGGCGAGCTGTGGGCGTGGCCGAGCATGCTGCGGCTTGCGCTCGTCGAAAACCTGCGGCGCCTCTCGGACGGCATCACGGAGTCGCGCAGGCAGCGCCTGGCCGCGGACGGATACGTGTCGCGGTTGGAGAGCGCGGGCGGCTTTCTGGCGTGCTCGCTGCCGGTGTCGCCCGGCGCCGCGTATGTCGTCCAGCTGCTGCACCGTCTGCGCGAGTACGGGCCGCGTCTTGCCTCGGTGCGCACGGCGATCGACGCGCACCTGGCGTCGCGGCACGCGACCGCGGAGGACGAGGTGCGCAGCGAGCACCAGCGCCAGGCGGCCACGCAGGTGTCGGTGGCCAACGCCATCACCAGCCTGCGGCTGTGTTCCGTGCTCGACTGGCCGAAGTACGTGGAGTCCGTCAGTCTCGTGGAGCGCGTGCTGCAGCGCGATCCGGCGGGCGCCTACGGCCAGATGGACTTCCTCAGCCGCGACCGGCAGCGGCAGGCCGTGGAGGAGCTGGCCGCGCCGACGGGCGAGGCGCAGGTGCGCGTCGCGCTGCGCGCCATCGAGAGCGCACGGCAGGCCGCGCAGAGTGTCGCGGCGCAGACTGCTGCGACGCACGTCGGCTACCACCTGATCGACCGCGGGCGAGCCCGGCTCGAGGCGGACGTCGCCTGTCGGCCGAAGTTTCGAGGCCGGCTGCGTCGTTTCGTCTTCGCGCACCCGACGCCCGTGTATCTGCTGCCCATCGGTCTGCTGACGGCGCTGCTGGTCGCGGCGACGGCCGGGTACGCGTGGCAGGCCGGCGCCTCGCGGTCCGCCATGGCGCTGGCCGCGCTGCTGCTGCTGCTGCCCTGCGCGGACCTGGCCATCGGCCTCGTGCAGCGCGTCGCGGCCTGGGCGATCCCGCCGCGGCGCCTGTCGCGCATGAGCTTCAAGACGGGCATTCCCGCGAGCGCCCGCACGATGGTCGTCGTGCCGACGCTGCTCACGAACCTGTCGGGCGTGGCGCACCTGCTGGAACATCTGGAGGTGCTCGCGCTCGGCAACACGGATCCGTGCATCCATTTCGCGCTGCTGAGCGACTTCGTGGATGCGGACTCGGCGCAGCTGCCCGGCGACGCCGCGCTGCTCGACGCGGCGCGCGCGGGCATCGAGGCCCTCAACCGGCGTTTCGGCCCGGCGCACGCCGACCGGTTCTTCCTGTTCCATCGCGAGCGTCGCTGGAACGAGCGCGAACACGCGTGGATGGGCTGGGAGCGCAAGCGCGGCAAGCTCGAGGAGTTCAACCGGCTGCTGCGCGGCGCCACCGACACGAGCTTCGCCACGCAGGTCGGCGAGCTGTCCATCCTGCCGTCGGTGCGCTACTGCCTCACGCTCGACTCGGACACGCGACTGCCGCGCGACGCGGCGTGCGAACTCATCGGCATCATCGAGCATCCGCTCAACCGCCCGCACGTGGACGGCGTGGCGGGGCGCGTGACCGGGGGATACGGCATCCTGCAGCCGCGCGTGAGCGTCACCATGGCCAGCGCGGCCGGCTCGCTCTTCGCCCGCACCTACGCCGGCCACACCGGCGTGGACCCTTACACCACGGCGGTCTCCGACACCTACCAGGACCTGTTCCACGAGGGTGTCTACACCGGCAAGGGCCTCTACGACGTGGACGCCTTCGTCGCGTCGCTCGCGGGGCGCGTGCCGGAGAACGCACTGCTCTCGCACGACCTGTTCGAGGGCCTCTATGCGCGCACGGCGCTGGTCACCGACGTGGAGGTCGTGGACGACTATCCGGCCAGCGTGCTCGCGCACGCGCGCCGCCAGCACCGCTGGGTGCGGGGCGACTGGCAGATCCTGTGGTGGTTGTTCCCGTTCGTGCCCACGCGCCATGGCATCGAGCGCAACCGCCTGCCATTCATCGCGCGCTGGAAGATCCTCGACAACCTGCGCCGCAGCCTGTCGGCGCCGGCGACGATCGCCGCGCTTCTGTGCGGCTGGACGCTGCTGCCCGGGCGCCCGTGGGCGTGGACCGCCATGGTGCTCGCGCCGATCGCGCTGCCGGTGCTGCTGCAGCTCCTGCGTGCGCTGGCCGGTCCGGTGGCGGGCGAGACGTGGCGCGCCTGGGCGAGCGGCGGCTTCGATGAGCTGAGCCCGGTGGCGGCGCGTGGCGCACTCCAGCTGGCCTGTCTCGCGCACCAGGCGGCCGACATGGTGCACGCGATCCTCGTCACGGTGATCCGCCTGTTCTTCACGCACCACCGGCTGCTGGAGTGGGAGACGGCAGCCGCCAGTGCGCATCGCGTCGGCCAACCGCGCGTGGGAGTCTTCCTGCGCACGATGATCGCCAGCCCGGCCATCGCGCTGGCTTCGCTGGGCCTGCTGCTCGCGGTGAAGCCTGCGGCGCTGCACGTGGCGTGGCCGCTGCTGGCGGCGTGGCTGGCCGCCCCGTACCTGGCGTACGTGCTCAGCCTCCCGGTCACGGTGCGCACCACGGTGCTGAGCGAGGCGGATCGCGACTTCCTGCGCGAGCTCGCGCTGCGGACCTGGGAATACTTCCGGGATCTGGTGGGTCCCGAGGACCACTTCCTCCCGCCCGACAACATCCAGCTCGTGCCGCAGGAGACGGTGGCGCACCGCACGTCGCCGACCAACATCGGCATGTCTCTGCTGGCCACGCTCGCGGCGCACGACTTCCGCTTCATCGACACCGAGGCGCTCATCGTGCGCCTCGACGCGACGCTGTCCACGCTGGAGGGGCTGGAGCATTTCCAGGGCCACCTGCTCAACTGGTACGACACGCGCACGCTCGAGCCGCTGCTCCCGAAATACGTGTCGACCGTGGACAGCGGCAACCTGGCCAGCGCGCTGCTCACGCTGTCCTCGGCGCTGCCGGAGCTTGGCGATGACGCCCGGCTGCCGGCGCTCGCCGCGCGCGCCGGCGAACTGTTCGACCGCATGGACTTCCGCTTCCTCTTCGATGCGGAGCGGAAGCTCTTCACCATCGGCTACCGGCTCGCCGACGCGGAGAATCCGGGCCGCCCGGATGCGTCCTTCTACGACCTGCTCGCGTCGGAGGCACGCGTCGCGAGCTTCCTCGCCATTGCCAAGGGCGACGTGCCGCAGACGCACTGGTTCCACCTCGGCCGCTCGGTGACGACCGTACACGGCACGCCGGTGCTGCTGTCGTGGAGCGCCTCGATGTTCGAGTACCTCATGCCGAGGCTCGTCATGCGCAGTTATCCCGAGACGCTGCTCGATGAGTCGTCGCGCATGGTCGTGCGCCGGCAGCTGGAGTACGCGCACGCGCGCGGCGTGCCGTGGGGCGTCTCCGAGAGCGCATACAACGTCGTGGACCGGCACGAGACCTACCAGTACAAGGCCTTCGGCGTGCCGGGCCTCGGGCTCAAGCGCGGGCTGGGGGACGACCTCGTCGTCGCCCCATACGCCTCGGCGCTGGCCGCGAGCATCGCGCCCGCGGAGTGCGCCGCCAATCTGCGCCGCCTGGGGGCCGCAGGGCTGGCCGGCCGTTACGGCCTGTTCGAGTCGATCGACTACACGCAGCGCGACGCGGAGGCGCGCGAGGGCGCGCCGGCGGGCGACGGCAAGGTCGGTGTCGTCGTCCAGACCTTCTTTGCTCACCACACCGGGATGACGCTCGTCGCGCTCTGCAACGCGCTGTGCGGCGAGCCGATGTCGCGGCGCTTTCACGCCGATCCGCGCGTGCAGGCCACCGAGCTGCTGCTGCAGGAGCGCGTGCCGCGGCACGTCCCGGCGATCGAGCCGCGCCCGCTGGACGACATGCGCGTGGTGGCGCCGCTGCCCGCGCTGCCGGTGCGGCGCGTGCGCTCGCCGCACACCGTGTTTCCGCACGCGCAGTTCCTGTCCAACGGGAACTTCGTCACGGTGGTCACGAACGCCGGCGGCGGGAGCAGCTTCAGCGCAGGCCTCGCGGTCACGCGCGCGCGAAGCGATGCGACCTGCGACCCGGGCGGCTCGTGCATCTACCTGCGCGACGTGCGCGACGGCACGCTCTGGTCCGCGACCTACCTGCCCACCGCGCACGAGCCCGACGACTACCTCGTCGAGTTCAGTCCCGAGGAGGCGACCTTCCGGCGCCGCGACGGCGACATCTCCACCCAGCTCGAGGTCGCGGTCTCCACCGAGGACGACATCGAGGTGCGCCGGCTGCGCGTGTCGAATCACGGTCCGCGCGTGCGCGAGATCGACGTGACGAGTCTCGTGGAGGTCGTGCTCGCCGCGCAGGCGGAGGACCTGGCGCACCCGGCCTTCGGCAAGCTTTTCCTGCACACGGAGTACCTCCCGGACAGCACGGCGCTGCTGTGCCAACGGCGGCCGCGCGACGCGCGCGAGCCGGGCCGCTGGGCCGTGCACGTGCTCAGCCTCGAGGGCCGCCTGCAGAGCTCCGTCGAATGGGAGACCGACCGGGCGCGCTTCCTCGGCCGCGGCCGCGACACGCGCTCGCCCGCAGCGCTCGACGGCCGCGCGCTGTCGGGCACCACCGGCTTCGTGCTCGACCCGATCCTGAGCCTGCGGCTGCGCATCCGCCTGGCGCCGGGTGCGTCGGTGCGGCTGTGCTTCGCGACCGGCATCGCCAGCGATCGCGAGACGGCGGAGGCGCTGGCGCGCAAGTACCACGACCCGGTCGCCGCTTCCCGCACCTTCGCGCTGGCCTTCACGCACGCACGGAGCGGACTGCGCCACCTCGAGATCACGAGCGAGGACGCCCTGCTCTTCGAGCGACTCGCGTCGCGCGTGCTGTACGTCGACGCCTCGCTGCGGGCCGACGCGGCCACGCTCGCGGCCAGCGAGCTGGGCCAGCCCGGCCTGTGGACCTTCGGCATCTCCGGCGACCTGCCGATCCTGCTCGTGCGCGTGGTGGAGGACGACGACCTCTCGCTGGTGCGGCAGGTGCTGCAGGCGCAGGAGTACTGGCGCCTCAAGGGGCTGGTTGCGGATGTCGTCGTGCTGAACGAGCATCCGCTCGGCTACATGGACGAAGTGCATGCACAGCTCACCGGGCTGCTGGACAACGGCCCGTGGCGCAGCTCCAGGCACCGGCCCGGTGGCGCATATCTGCTGCGTGCCGACCGCATGAGCGGCGCCGAACGCACGCTGCTGAAGGCAGTGGCGCGCGCCGTGCTCTCCGGCGACCGCGGCAACCTGCGCGCCCAGCTCGACCGCCTGCACGAGCCCGACGGCATCGCGACGGCGGCCGCCTTCGAGCCGCTGTTCCAGCCGCTTCCCGCGCCCGCGCCGTCGTTCACGTCGCTGATCACGTCCGGCGGGATGCCGGCGCGTGCCGGATCACGCGATGGAGCGCGCAACGGAGCGCGCGACGGCGGACCCGGCGAGGCGGACGCGCCGGCGCCGGACCTCATGCTGCCCAACGGACGCGGCGGCTTCACCGACGGAGGCCGCGCCTACACGATCGTGCTGCGCGGCGCGGAGGAGACGCCGCTGCCCTGGGTCAACGTCCTCGCGAACCCGGAGTTCGGGACGCTGGTGACGGCGTCCGGCGCCGCGCACACCTGGGCGCACAACAGCCGGGAGAACCGCCTGACCTCGTTCACGAACGACCCCGTCACGGATGGCAGCGCGGAGGCACTCTTCGTGCGCGACGAGAGCACCGGCCAGGCCTGGTCGCCGACGCCCGGGCCGATGGAGCGCGCGGCCGACGACGGCCCGATCGTCATCCGCCACGCACCGGGCGTCACGCGTTTCTCGCGCACGACGCGCGGCATCGGCCACGAACTGGTCGTCTTCGTCGATGCCATCGAGCCGCTGAAGCACTCGCTGCTCACGCTGACCAACACGGACAGCGTCACGCGGCAGTTGAGCGTCTACGCCTACAACGACTGGATTCTCGGACCGCCGCGCGAGGGCCAGCGCCTCCACGTCCTCACGTCGCGCGATGAGGCCACCGGCGCCGTGTTCGCGCAGAGCGCCTACAACGATGACTTCGCCGGCCACGTGGCCTTTGCCTTCTCGAGCGAGGCGCCGGCATCGGCCACCGGAGACCGGCGCTCGTTCATCGGGCGCAACGGCACGCTGTCGCATCCGGCGGCGCTCGAACGCGCCACGCTCTCGGAAGGCTTCGGCGCGGGGCTCGACCCGTGCGCGGCCCTGCAGGTGTCCGTCGAGCTCGCGCCGGGCGCCAGCCACACGCTGCTCTTCCTGCTGGGCCAGGGGCGCGATGCCGCGCACGCCCGGCGGCTTCTCGGCCGGCACGGAAACGTGGACGCGGCGCGTGACGCGCTGGCAGCCGTGGAGGCCTCGTGGAACCGCACGCTGGGCGCCATCCAGGTGCGCACGCCCGACGACTCCTTCGATCTGCTCATGAACGGCTGGCTGCTCTACCAGAGCGTGAGCTGCCGGCTCTGGGCGCGCACGGGCTTCTACCAGCCGGGCGGCGCCTTCGGTTTCCGCGACCAGCTGCAGGACGTGCTCGCGCTGCTCTCCACGCGGCCGGACCTCACGCGCGAGCACCTGCTGCGCGCGGCGGCCCGACAGTTCGTGGAGGGCGACGTGCAGCACTGGTGGCACGAGCCCAGCGGACGCGGGCTGCGATCGCGCTGCTCCGACGACCTGCTGTGGTTGCCGTATGCCGTCGCCGAATACGTGCGCACCACGGGCGACACGGCGGTTCTCGACGAGGTCCTTCCGTTCCTGGAGGCGCCGCCGCTTGCCGCCGACGCGCACGAGGCCTACGGCCAGCCCACCGTGTCCGCGGTCTGCGGAACGCTGTATGAGCACTGCGTGCGCGCCATCGACAAGGGGCTCACGTCCGGGGCGCACGGGCTGCCGCTCTTCGGCGCCGGCGACTGGAACGACGGCATGAACCGCGTCGGTGCCGAGGGGCGAGGCGAGAGCACCTGGCTCGGCATGTTCCTGCACGAGGTGCTCGCGCGCTTCGTGCCGCTGTGCGATGAGCGTGCGGAGCGCCCGCGCGCCGGCCGCTACCGCAACGAGCTGCAGCGCCTCGCCGCGGCGCTCGAGCAGTCGTGGGATGGCGAGTGGTACCGACGCGGCTACTACGACGACGGCTCGCCGCTGGGCTCACAGCAGAACGACGAATGCCGCATCGACTCGCTCTCGCAGTCCTGGGCCGTGCTCACGGGGGCGGTGCCCGTGCGTTTCGCGGAGCGCGGGCTCGACGCCGTGCGCGCGGCGCTCGTCGCCCGCGGCCCGCAACTCGTGCTGCTGCTCACGCCGCCCTTCGACGTGTCCGCACAGGAGCCCGGCTACATCAAGGGCTATCCGCCTGGTGTCCGCGAGAACGGCGGCCAGTACACGCACGCGGCCGTGTGGTTCCTGATGGCCGTCGCGAAACTGGGCAGCGGCGACGAAGCGGTGGAGCTGTTCCACATGCTGAATCCGGTGAACCACACGCGCACGCCGGAGGACGTGGAGCGCTACAAGGCCGAGCCCTACGTCGTCGCGGGCGACGTCTATGCGCGGGCGCCGCACGTGGGGCGGGGCGGCTGGAGCTGGTACACGGGTTCCGCGGGCTGGCTGTATCGCGCGGGCCTCGAGAGCATCCTCGGCCTGCAACTCCGCGGCGACACGTTCTCGATCGACCCGTGCATCCCTTCCACGTGGCCTGGTTTCGAACTCACCTGGGTGCATCGCGGCACGCGGCACGAGATCACGGTGACCAATCCCGAGCGACGCTGCCGAGGCGTTGCGACGACGACTCTCGATGGCGTGAGCGTCCCCGCCACCGCCATCCCGTGCGTGCAGGATGGCGGCAGGCACGTCGTGCACGTCGTCCTCGGCGACTGGCTGCCGACCGGCAAGCCGCAGCAGGGCCATGCGGCGATAGGCGCGTCGCCCTGAGTGACGCCCGCCTCAGGGTCCGCCTCCGGACTTGCCGCCATTGGAGCGCGACTTGCTGTTGTCTTCCCGAGGGCGCCATCTCGCCTGCCAGTCTTTCCTCTTTCGGAATCGTTCCCATGAACACACTTGTCCTTGTCGTGGTTCTCCTGCTTCTGTTCGGTGGTGGCGGCTACTATTTCGGAGGGCCGGCCTACGGTGGCGGGGGGCTCGGGCTGGTGCTGCTCGTCGGCCTGATCATCCTTCTGGCCGGCGGCTTCCGCGCGAAGCGAGCCTGACCGCGCGGATCGTCCGAATCGGGCTGATCGCAGCACAAAGGCAGGTGCCTCGTGATGGATCATGCAGAGGGATGGATGGACGGCCAGATGTGGATCTGGCCCGTGCTCGGCCTGGCTGTAGCCGCGCTGCTCGTCGTCATCTTCAGCAGGGTGTCCAGGAAGTCTTCGTCGTGAAGGCTTGACACAACCACGGAGCCACATGCTGCTCCGTCCCAGGAAACAGGAACAAGACCATGAAAGAACCCAAAGTCGTGAACAAGGACCCCGTCTGCGGAATGGCCGTGGATGAAAAAACCGCTCTGCACACCGACCGCGATGGAAAAACATTCTATTTCTGCAGCAGCCGCTGCCAGCAGAAGTTCCTCGCTGCGCCGGCTGGTTCGAAGGTGGATCCCAAAGCCGGCAGCTGCTGCGGATAGTCCTGCGACGCATGCGGGCGTGGGCGCCGTGGCAGTGAGCCGGACCGCGACGTGAGTCGCGCGTGCGTGCAGACCGCTTTGTAGAAACGGCTCGGCGCAGGCATTCGTGCCGGCAGTCGGGAGCAGGAGACCGGCGCGATCGGGCGCGGCGCTGCATCGCGCCGCCCAGCCAGCCGCCCTTTCGGCGGCCGGGCAGGTCTGCACCTGTCCGATGCCCACCGAGGCGGGGAGCCGAAGTCGGCATCGCGCCGGGTATTCCGCTTGCAGCGGGGGTGCTCCACGCGTTCTTCGGCCTGCTGCTCAGCCCGATCATCCTGCTGCTCAGCCCGCTCATCGCGGGCGCGGCGATGAGCATGAGTTCCGTCCCGGTGAGCGGCAACGCACTGCGCTTGCGGACGGTGAAGCTCCGAGTCCGTGAGCCGCCTTCCGTCTCGGCGTCGACGTGAGGCGTGACCGGCGGAAAGTGCCCGAAGCCATGTGCGCCGCTCGGCACTGCGTGCTAGTGTCGCGAGCCTCATGAGATCGTCCTTCCTGATGCACAGACCGTGGACGTTCTGGTTGATGGCGCCGCTCGTGCTGGCCATCGCCACGGGCGGGCGCATCGGCTGGTGCGATTGCGACGGGAAAGAAGGATCCGGCGGGCATGCGGCCCGCACGAGCGCGTGCTGCGCCGCCGAACGAGACGGCACGACGCATGAGCGTGCGGCGCCGGCCTCGGGCTGCCCGCGGCTCGGCAACGAGCGACCAGCTGACATCTGCCATTGCGCGGATTCGGATGTCCTCGTCGGCGAGCCGGCAAAGCCGGACATGGGCGCCGATCATGGGGCGGCTCACGCCTTCCTCGAGCGCATGCCTTCGTTCCGGCCTCTCGTGGCCGCGCCGGTGAGTTGCGCTCCGAGCAGCGCGCCGGACCGATCGCGACCGCCGCCGCTCTACGTGATCCACTGTTCGTATCGGTGTGGATGCGACCGGAGCAGGCCGACGCCCGGCGTCGAGCCGCTCCACGGACGCCAGCGAAGCGACGCTGACGTCCCGATCGCGGCAGACCGGACCGCTACGGCACGTGTTCCATCCGTGCAGGCGCGCCCGGGCGATGCGCGTGCACTCGACACACTTCGCGGCAGCGGACTCACTCGATCATGAAGACAATTCAGCCTCTGTCAGGCGTCCACGGACGGATGCCGGATTGCCTCCTTCCGGAGCGCGGGCACGCCAGCGCGCCGGCTCCAGCCCAGCTCGCATGCGCACGCTTGACGACCCGCAGGCGCTCTCGCCGGTGGGCGCTGCTGATCCTCGCAGGCCTGCCCGGACTTGCGGGATGCACCACGATCGACGACGACAGCGGCCTGCAAGCCGTGCAGTCCCTCGTCGCGGAGCGTGTGCCGCAGCGCGTCGCCTGGGATCGCGGACGGCCGGAGGATGCGCAGGCCGCCCAGCTCGTGAGCGACCTGCTCCGGAACGAACTCACGCTCGACGCGGCGGTGCAGATCGCGCTGCTCAGGAATGCGGGACTGCAGAGCACCTTCGAGGATCTCGGCATTTCGCAGGCGGACCTCGTGCAAGCCGGCCTGCTGTCCAACCCCTTCCTCGACTTCGAGCTGCGCTTCCCCGGAGATCCTCACCGGCCGCTGGAGGTGCACCTGATCCAGGACGTCATGAGCATCTTCACGCGTTCGCTGCGCGAGCGCGTGGCCGCGGCCGGGTTCGAGGCCGCGCAGTTGCGCGTGGCGAATGCCGTCATCGATCTCGCAGCCGACGTCCGTGCGGCCTTCTTCGAGGTGCAGGCTGCGGAGCAGACCGTGGAGCTCCGGCAGTCGGTGGTCGTGGCCACCGGCGCATCCGCCGACGTGGCGCGACGCCTGCGCGAGGCCGGCAACGTCACGGAGCTCGAGTATGAAACGGAAGCCGTCGCCGAAGGCGCGGCGCGCCTGGACCTGCTGCAGGCCGAGGCGGACCTCGTGCAGCGACGCGAGGCGCTGTCGGCGCTCATGGGCCTGTGGGGCGACGACACGCAGTGGACGGTCGCGCAGCGCCTGCCGGAACTTCCCGACCGGGAACTCACGCCCGAGGGTCTTCAGGAGCTCGCCCTCAGCCAGCGTCTCGACCTGACGCTGGCCGCGCGGGAGATCGAGGCCGCCGCCGCGGTGCTCGACCTCACCGACACGACGGCCCTCATTCCGTCGCTCGAGGTCGGAGTGCATCTGGAACGCGAGCCGCAGGGTGACACCACCACGGGCCCTTCCATCGGCCTGCCCGTGCCGCTCTTCGACCAGGGACAGGCGCGCCGTTCACGCGACGAGGCGCTGTTGCGGCGCAGCCAGCAGGAGTACGTCGCGCTCGCCGTGCGGATCCGTTCCGAAGTGCGTGCCCAGCAGGCGAGATTGATGGCGGCGCGCGCGCGGGCCAACTACCTCGGCGCCGTCGTGCTTCCGCTGCGCGACCGCATCGTGCAGCAGACGCAGCTCCACTACAACGCGATGCAACTGGGCGTGTTCGAGCTGCTCATGGCGCGCAGCGCCGAGATCGACGCGGGGCGGCAGAGCGTCGAAGCACTGCGCGACTACTGGCTGGCCCGCACGGCGCTCGAACGCGCAGTGGGCGGTTCGCTTGCATCCGTTCCCACGACCGCTGTGGAGAGCGCCCTGATGGCTCCGCCCGCGATCGGACTTTCCAGCGACGCGCCGGATCAGCAGCCCGCTGAATCCGCTCCCATGCCCATGCCAATGCCCATGCACCAGCACGGAGATCATCCATGAGTTCCCCGCAGGATCTTTCGCGACGCGAGGTCATCGTCCGCGGCGCCATGCTCACGGGAGGCGCGCTGCTGGCAGGCGCGGCATCGGGTGCGCAGGCACTCCCGCTCCGCGAGTCGGCAGCTGCAACGGGCGCAGCGGCGGCAGCTGCTGCCGCAGGCCCGGCCCGGCCTCCCGCTCCCGGACCGCATGCCACCTCGCTGCCGCCGGGCATGCCGGGCACCGACTACCTGCCCGTCATCACGCCCGGCGGCAGCACGCTGCCGTGGAAAATCGTCGACGACGTGAAGGTCTACCACCTGGTCGCAGAGCCGGTGCGGCACGTGTTCGCGCCGGGGCTCTTCGCGGAGTGCTGGGGCTACAACGGCTCGGTGCACGGCCCGACCATCGAGGCGGTCGAGGGTGATCGCGTCCGCATCTACGTGACCAACAGGCTGCCCGCGCCGACGACCGCGCACTGGCACGGCATCTACCTGCCCAACGGGATGGACGGCGTGGGCGGGCTCAACCAGCGCGCCATCCCGCCGGGCGAGACCTTCCGCTACGAGTTCACGCTGCGCCAGCACGGCACCTTCATGTACCACTCGCACCACGACGAGATGACCCAGATGGCGCTGGGCCTGATGGGCCTCATCGTCGTGCACCCGCGCGAATCGAAGGCGCCGCGCGCGGATCGCGACTACGCGATCATGCTCAGCGAATGGAAGATCGCGCCTGGGACGTCGCGGCCCGACCCGAACGAGATGACGGACTTCAACATCCTCACGATGAACGCGCGCGCCTTCCCGGGGACGCCGGCGTTGATCGCGCAGCAGGGTGAACGCGTGCGCCTGCGCTTCGGCAATCTGAGTGCGATGGATCACCATTCGATTCATCTGCACGGCTACGCCTTCAGGATCACGGCGACGGATGGCGGCGACATCCCCGAGTCCGCCCAATGGCCCGAGACCACGGTGCTGGTGCCCACGGGCAGCACGCGCAACGTCGAGTTCGTCGCCGACGCGCCGGGTGATTGGGCCATGCACTGCCACATGACCCACCACGTCATGAACCAGATGGGGCACAAGATCCCCAACATGATCGGGGTCAAGTCGGGCGGGCTGGACCGCGAGGTGCGCGGACTGCTGCCCGACTACATGACCATGGGGCAGGCGGGCATGGGCGACATGGCGGAGATGGGCATGGCGGTGCCGCCGAACAGCATCCCGATGCTGGGCGGCCGCGGCCCCTTCGACGTGATCACGATGGGCGGCATGTTCACCATCCTCAAGGTGCGCGAGTCGCTGAGCGGCGACGGTGATCCCGGCTGGTACACGTATCCGGCCGGCACGGTCGCCGAGACGGCAAGCGCCGCGGATCTGCAGCGCGACGGCATCGACGTGATAGCCACGTCAGCCGACGGAAGCGCCCACGCACCCGGAAGTGCCGACGCGACCGGCACCGTCTACACCTGCCCGATGCATCCGGAGGTCATCTCGCATGAACCCGGCCGCTGCCCGAAGTGCGGCATGAAGCTGGTGCCCGGATCATGAAGAGCGCACGCGAGATGCTGACGGCCGGTACCGGGGACGCGGGGGTGCGACATGCAGGCAACTGATCCCGTCTGCGGCATGACCGTCGATCCGGACCACGCGAAGTACGTGCACGTGCACGACGCGGTGCGTTACGCCTTCTGCAGCGCGAGCTGCCGCGAGCGCTTCAGCGGCGATCCAGCCGCCTTCCTGAAGCGCGCCGGACCCGGGCCGGACAAGCATCCGGTGGCGTCGGTCTACACCTGCCCGATGCATCCCGACGTGCGGCAGGAGGGGCCCGGAAGCTGCCCGATCTGCGGCATGGCGCTGGAACCGCTCGTGCCGGTCCGTGCGCAGCCGCACGGGGAAGGCGGCGCTGCCGGAACGAAGGAAGCGAACGCCGAGCTGCACGACATGTCGCGCCGCGCACTCATCGCGTCCGTGCTCACGGCGCCGCTGCTTGCGGTGGCCATGGGCGACATGCTGCCGGGGGGCCTGCTGGCAGGGCTGGGGTCGCCGCGTGACCTGCAGTGGATCGAGGCTGCACTCGCCACGCCCGTCGTGCTCTGGGCGGGCTGGCCCTTCCTTGTGCGCGCCGCACGTTCGGTGGTCCCTGCCCCGTGGCCGCGGCTCAACATGTTCACGCTCATCGGGCTCGGCGTGCTGTCCGCCTGGCTCCTGAGCATGGCGGCCGTGCTGGCGCCGGACGTCTTTCCGCCCACCTTCCGGGATCACTCCGGCGTGGTGCCGGTCTACTTCGAGGCCGCAGCCGTGATCGTGACGCTCGTGCTGCTCGGTCAGGTGCTCGAGCTGCGTGCCCGGCGCGCCACCGGGGCAGCCATCCGTGCACTGCTCGATCTCGCGCCACGCACGGCGCGTCGCGTGTCCGGAAGCGACGAGCAGGACGTGCCGCTGGACGAGGTGGTTCCCGGCGACAGCCTGCGCGTGCGGCCCGGCGAAAGCGTCCCGGTGGACGGCGTGCTGCTGACAGGCACCGGTGTGCTCGACGAGTCGATGGTGACCGGCGAGTCGATGCCCGTCGAGAAGCAGGCGGGCGACAAGCTCGTCGGCGGAACCAGCAACAGCCAGGGCTCCTTCGTCATGCGCGCCGAGAAGGTGGGCGCGGAGACGCTGCTGTCCCGCATCGTGGCGCAGGTGGCGCAGGCTCAGCGCAGCCGCGCGCCGATCCAGGGCCTGGCGGATCGGATGGCGGCGTGGTTCGTGCCGGTGGTGATCGCGATCGCCGTCCTCACCTTCGGCATCTGGTGGAGCACCGGCCCTGAGCCGCGGCTTGCGCATGCCGTGATCAACGCGGTGGCGGTGCTGGTCATCGCCTGCCCCTGCGCGCTCGGCCTCGCGACGCCGATGTCCATCATGGTCGCCATGGGGCGCGGCGCGCACGCCGGCGTCCTGTTCCGCGACGCCGAGGCCCTCGAGCGCCTGCGCGACGTGGACACGCTGGTCGTGGACAAGACCGGGACGCTCACCGAAGGGAAGCCGCGCCTCGTGGCCGTGGAACCCGTCGGTGCGTGGGCGGATGCCTCGCGCGCCGACGAGCTGCTGTCGCTTGCCGCAAGCCTGGAGCGCGGCAGCGAGCATCCGCTCGCGGCGGCGATCGTGAAAGGCGCGCAGGAGCGCGGCCTTTCCCTGCAGCCGACCGGGGACTTCCGCTCGCTGACGGGCAAGGGCATCACGGGTCGTGTCGGCGGGCGAACGGTCGCGCTCGGCAACGCCGCGCTCTTCGCGGAGCTGCACGTGGACGTCGCCACGCTGGAGCCGCGCGCCGAGGACATGCGCCGCCAGGGACGGACAGCCATGCTCGTGGCGGTCGATGGCGTGGCCGCGGGCTGCCTGGCCGTCGCCGATCCGGTGAAGGCCTCGACGCCGCAGGCCATCCGCGAGCTGCGCGCCGACGGATTGCGCATCGTCCTGCTGAGCGGCGACGCGCAGGCAACGGCCGAGGCGGTCGCGCGCGAGCTCGGCATCGACGAGGTGTTCGCCGGCGTTCTCCCCGAACAGAAGCTGGAACGCATTCGCGCGCTGCAGCAACAGGGGCGCCGCGTGGCGATGGCCGGCGACGGCGTGAACGATGCGCCGGCCCTCGCGCAGGCCGACGTAGGCATCGCGATGGGCACGGGCACGGACGCCGCCATCGAAAGCGCGGCCGTCACGCTGCTGAAGGGTGACCTGCTCGGCATCGACCGCGCCCGTCGCCTGAGTCGCGTCGCGGTGCGGAACATCCGCCAGAATCTGGGCTTCGCCTTTCTCTACAACGTCGTGGGCGTGCCCATCGCGGCGGGAGTGCTCTACCCGTTCACCGGGACGCTCATGAGCCCGATGCTCGCGGCCGCCGCGATGAGCCTGAGTTCGGTGTCGGTCATCGGCAACGCGCTGCGGCTCAGGCGCTTCAAGCTGTCGTAGGGCTTCTGCCGGCGGCCGAAACGGCGGCAGAGACGGCGGCGAGCGCGCAGGCGCTCCCGCGCCTCAGCCGCCAGGCTGAAGCTGCCTGCCCAGCCCCGGCAGCCAGTGCAGCGTGAAGCGGTCGCGGACGTCGCGCACGTCGCGCTGCAGCGCGAGCATCGCCTCGGCGTCGGCGTGAAAAGTGGCCGGCACGATGAGCACGTTCGTGCGGTGCATGGCTTCCAGTTCTTCCAGGAGCTTGCCCAACTGCCCGGTCTCCGCCGTGGCGACGCGCAGGCGATGGAAGCGGCTCTGCTTGTTGAGCGGATCGTCCGCGGCCATCGCCTGCCACGCGAGGACCTCTTCCGCCGGCGTGCGCGCGGGAAGCACGACGATGGTCGTCCCGCCGAAATCGCCGGGGCAGAGCGGCAGCATGTCGGGCGCCGCGAAGGGCGCGGCCTTCACCTGCAGTGACAGCGGCTGCGCTGCTTCGCCCGCCGGAATCGCCTGCAGCACGGCGACCGGCTGACCGGACAGCGCCTCGGCGCGCAGAGCGAAGAGCCGCGCCCAGTGCAGCGCCCGCGTCGAGTCGTCGGGGACGAGCACGCATGGCCGGCTGCCCGAAGCCGACGCCGGCGGTGCCTCGCGCACCGGCAGACCCAGTGCCGCACGCAACTCATTTTCGTCGCGCCGCTGCGACAGCCACGGGTCGTCGCTCACCTCGACGAGCTGGCCCGGCAGGCCGACGCCCTCGTACTCGGCGAGCTCGGTCGTCCACCACGCGGCGCCGGAATGCTGCGAGCCGTCCTGCGCGGCAAGCACCACGCGCAGCGACGAGTCCGGCGCCGGCTCGTCCCCGCGCAGTTCGGGCAGCGGCAGCGGGATGTCGCGCAGGTTTGCGAAGCCGCGCGGCTGCAGCGCGACGGCGCGCACGCCGAATGGCCCGCCCAGCAGGGCGACGGCCGCGGCCACCGTGCCGCCGGTGCCTTCACCCGCCACGCAGATGCGCGCCGGATCGATCGCCTCGTGCTGCAACAGGAAGGCCGCGACGCGCTCGACGGCGAAGCGCAGGCCGTCGGCCTCCTGCGTGAAGTCGTCGCCGCCGAACCAGCGTCCGCCCGGCGCGAGGTCCGCCTGCAGCTCCAGATTCGGCGCCTCCAGCACGGCGATCGCCGCCTCGTCGCCCAGCCGCTCCTTCCAGAGCTCCAGGCCTTCTTCGGCGGTGAGGCCGTCGTCGGAGAGCCAGATGAGCAGCGGAACGGGCGCATCGGCGGACGCGTCCGCGGGCCGGTGGAAGCGATACTCGAGCTTGCGCGGCACGAAGACGGCGCCGATGCCGCCTTCCAGGTCCTCCGCGCGCTGCTCCGCGAACACGACGTAGTCCGCCGCGGGCAGGCCGCCGACGTCCGCGGTGGCGGGCTGGCTCGTCGGCACGATGGCCACGCTGGTGATGAGTGCGTCCGGCTTCCGCAACGCCAGCTGCCATGCGGTGCCGTCCCAGTATTCGCTGTGAAAACCGCCGTTCACGTGCAGCACCAGTGCGCCCGGATGTTCATCGAGCGCGCGCGCGCACGACTCGCCCATGGAGTTGTCCCAGAGCGACTGCGTCGAGAGCAGTCGCGCCTCCGGGCTGTCGTCGCCGCCCATCATGCCCTTGTGGCCGCGCACGGCGTTGTCCACGCGGCGCCAGTAGGCGTCGGTGTTCGGGAGCAGTTCGGCGGGCACGTCGCGGCTTCCCGCGTCGCGCAGCGCGGCCAGCGTGTCGGGTCCGTCCTTCATGAGCTGCATGCGCAGCGGTCGCGGGAAGTTGCTTGCGACGACGGGCGCGCCCGCCGCGCGCGCGGCCTCGATGAGCGGCCGGTACGCGGTGTGGTAGTTGCCCCACGGCC
This sequence comes from Planctomycetota bacterium, assembly GCA_038212275.1. Lineage (GTDB taxonomy): Bacteria > Planctomycetota > B15-G4 > B15-G4 > B15-G4 > JBBQUR01. The sequence goes on along the minus strand of JBBQUR010000002.1, from coordinate 126,362 downwards.
GGCTGGCCGCGAGAAAGGCCGCCTCGTCGATGCGGCCCGCGAGGTAGTCGTCGAGCGCCGCCTGCGCGTCGCGCTCGAACATCTCCATGGCAAGCACGACGTTGCCGTCGCGTCGCGCGAGCAGGCCCTCGTACACCGCGAGCTCCACGCGGTGCGTGGTCTCGTCCGTGTGCGACTCGCCGAGGAAGACGACATCGCTCTCCTCGAGCGCATCGAGCAGCTCACTCAGCGTGAGCACCTCGCCGGTCCTGCCGTTCTGCACGACGACGAGGCGCTGCAGGTCGGGAGCGGCCTGGGAAGCCGATGCGGCGGGCGAGTCGTCCGCCGGCGCGATTTGGCGTGACGCCGATGGCGCGCTGAGCGCCGACGGGGCCGACGGGGCCGACGCTGCCGACGCTGCCGACGGCGCCGACGGCGCCGACGGCGCATGCAGAGCGGTCGGAGCAGTCGGCGCCTGCGACGCGCAGGAAGCCAGGAGCGAGGTCGCGAGGATCAGCGTCCGTGTGTGCATCGGGCGAGCTCTGTGAAGCGGGGAATGCTGGCGCGCATGACGGGGCGGCGTAGTGTGGCGATCCCGTCTCCGGCGGTCCATCGCGCCTCAGGACGTCGGCGCGGATGCTTCGATGAGCGCCACGAGTTTGTCCACCGCGGTGCGCACGAAGAGTTCGTCCTCGGCGCCGGCGTCCACTTCGACGAGTTCCACGCCCGGCGGCAGGCTGCGGTGCAGCTCCGCGAGAAAAGCCGCGTCGCCGGCCGGGTCGTGCAGCGGGCCGCCCGGCACGCCGTAGCGCGACGTCCCGCGCAGCGGCATGAGGAAGGCCGCGCGGCCGGTGGTGTGCGCCAGTCGCGCGCAGGCCTCGCGCGCGACGCCCGCAAACTCGTCCGGCGAGAGTCGCGGCGCGAGGATGATCGGGTTGTGGAAGACGTGCGCGTGGCCGGTCCAGCGCTCGGGCACCGTGTTGGCCGGCACGAGCAGGCCGACGTGCTCGCTGCCGCCCGGGCAGATCACCTGCGGCAGGCCGAGCGAGCCCGCGACGGTGAAGCGCTCGGCGTTCGCGGCGCGCAGTCCGTGGAAGAGCTCGTCGCTCAGTTCGCCCAGCGCGTAGTCGAAGACCGCGCCGATGACGCCTTCCTTCATGAGCTGCTCCATCGCGCGGCCGCCGGAGCCGACGGCGTGGAAGACGAGCACCTCGTAGCCGCGCTGCGCGAACAGCTCGAGCGCGAGCAGCGCGCCGTCCGTCAGCACGCCCAGATTGCTCATGCCGATGAGCGGCCGGTCGGTGGACTCCGCGCGTGACGACTTGAGCGTCGTTCCGGAGTTCGCCATGCCGACGGCGGCGCCGGCGGCGTTGCCCAGAATCCTGCGCGTCAACGGATTGAGTCCGAGCAGGTCGCCGACCGAGAACATCATGGTGATGTCCTTGATGTCCACGAACGCCGACACGTCGCCGCTCGCCACGGTGGACACCATGATCTTGGGGAGGCCATAGGGCAATGCGCGCATCACGGCCGTGGCGTTGCTGGTGCCCTGCGTGCCGCCGATACCCAGCACCGCGTGCAAGGAGCCGTCCGCGATGCGCTGCTTCAGGAGCGCGGTCGCGCCGGCGATCATCACCGGCGAGGCGGCCTGCCGCGTGGGGGCGGCCAGCAGCGTGGCCAGCGTGGAGCCGCCCGCCGCGGCGACCTCCGCGCGCGTGACGTCCGGCGCGGCGTGGCGCACGGCGCCCGGCGATCCGAGCACGCCCATGTCCACCAGCATCGCCTCGCCGCCGAGAGCCTCGATGCACTCGCGCAGGTAGCCGGCCTCGGGTGCCTTGGTGTCCAGCGTGGCCAGCACCGCGATGACCGGGCGCGGCACCCGCGTGCCGCCGCCGGAGCGGCGCGCGTCGCGCTCGAGTTCCCTCGCCGCGCGCTTCAACTCCTTCGCGGCCTTGCGCTCCTGCTTCTCGTGCGCCTTCCGGGCCTTCTTCGCCACCTTCCCTGCCTGCTTCTTCGCCTCGCGCCGCTCGGCCGTCTCCCGCTTCGCCCGGCGCTTCGCGTGCTTCTTCGCAGCGGCCTTCGACTTCGGTGCGGGCTTGGGCTTGGGCTTGCGCGCGGGTTTCGAGCGGGACTTCTTCTTCGCGTCGGCCTGCGCCGGAGCGTCCGGATGAGCCGCCTTCGCCTTCCCGGACTTCCGCTTCTGCTTCCCTGTCTTCATGGACGGCCTCCTTCGTCGAAGCGCAACGCGGCGAATTCCTTCGCCGTCGCGAGGACGGCGCGTTCGATCGGCAGGCGCTCCGTCGACGAGCCCGTCCAGAAGCCGTGGCCCGAGGTGTGCGCGAGCATGTACTGCGCGTCGGCGACGGTCTCCATCGCGGCGCCGTGCGCGACGAGGATGGTCTCCGGCGCCAGCTTGCGCACCGCTGCGTAGACCTCTTCCGTGCGGCGCGCCGTCTGCGCGATGGTCTCGCCGCTGTCGAAGCCGCTCTGTCCGCCCTTCGTGGTGCCCGCGTGGAAGCAGAAAATGTCGGGTCGGGCGCCTTTCACCAGCGCGAGGCTGTCCTCCATGTCGAAGGCGAGGCCCACGGTGACGAGGCCCAGCTCGCGGCCGAGCGCCAGCATCGCGATCTCGTTGGCGAAGGTGATGCCGCTTTTCTCCAGCACCGCGCGGATGGTGCTGCCCTTGTCCACATAGCTGATGGACGGCCCGATGTTGGAGACCGAGATCGCGCCCATCTCGCGGCAGCGCAGCAGCACGCTGCGCATGTCGCGCAGCGGGTCGTTGGCATTGAGGCAGGCGCACACGAAGGCGTCGCCCTTGATTGCGGGCAGGATGTCCTGCTCCGTGTAGTCCAGCGTCTGCGCGTTGCTGTCCAGGATGGGCCACATCATGGCCATCGTGCCCATGCCGTTGGCCCGCAGCCGTGCGCCGCTGAAGGTGTTGATGCAGTCCACGCCGGCCTGCTCGAGCAGCCGCGCCACGAGGCCGCTGCCCGCGCTGGCAATGAACACGGGGAGGCGCCGCTCGACCTTGGCGCGCAGCTTCTTCAGGACCTCGTCGCGGGTGGTGCGGGGCACGATCACGGCGGGACTCCGGGGGAAGAGCGCACGGTACCCGTGGCGCGGGCCCGCAGACAAACCGAGCCTGCGCGCGCCGCAGCCGCCGAAGGGCCGGTCGACGAGGCCGCCGTGTCCCCGGAGTGCCTCTCGCCACACCCGTCACGGACGGGCCGGTGCCTGCGGGCGGCGGCAATCGGTAACGTGTCCTGCGTCACACCGAACGGGAGCCCGACTGCGATGCTGCGAAGCCTGATGCCGACGACGAGCGCACGGATCGGTGCTCGGACCTGCGCCCTGATCTGCGCGCTGACCTGCGCGCTGACCGGCGCGTTGACTGGCACGCTGGTCCTGGCGGGATGCGCGTCCGATGATCTCGCGCAGGCCGCCGCCGAGGAGGCCGAGGCGACCGCGCAAGCTGCACAGGCGGCTGCCGCTGCCGAAGCCGCGCGGATCGCCGCGCTGCCCGCGCTGACCTATGAACCCGGCCCGGGCCCGGGCGCCGGCCGGCACATCGTGCTCATTGCCGGCGACGAGGAATACCGCTCCGAGGAAGCGCTGCCGCAACTGGCGAAGATCCTCGCCGTGCGCCACGGCTTCCGCTGCACGGTGCTCTTCTCGACCGCCGCCGACGGCAGCATCGACCCCGGCGCGCGCGACCACATCCCCGGCATCGATGCCGTTGATCACGCCGACTTGCTCGTGCTCTTCACGCGCTTCCGCCAGCTGCCCGACGAGGACATGGCGCACCTCGTGAACTTCGTGAACAGCAAGCGCCCGGTCATCGGCCTGCGCACCGCGACGCACGCCTTCGCCTACGACGCGGGCAGCAAGAGCCCCTACGCCAGCTGGAGCTGGGACAGCACGGACGCGGCGTATCCCGGCGGCTTCGGCAAGCAGGTGCTCGGCGAAACCTGGGTCGCGCACTACGGCCACCACGGCGAGGAGAGCACGCGCGGCGTGATCCCGGACGGCGTCGCGGCGCACGCGATCCTGCGCGGCGTCTCCGACGTGTGGGGCCCGACCGACGTCTACACCGTCGGGCCGCTGCCGCCCGACGCCACCGTGCTGCTGGAGGGCGAGGTGCTCTCCGGCATGAGCAGCAGCTCGCCGCCCGTGACCGACGGCCGCAACGAGCCGCGCATGCCCGTCACCTGGATCCGCGAGATCGCGCTGCCCGGCAGCGGCGCGCAACGCGTGCTCTGCTCGACCATGGGCGCCTCCGTGGACCTGCAGTCCGAAGACCTGCGCCGCCTGCTCGTGAATGCCTGCTACTGGTGCCTGCTGCTCGCGCAGGAGATCCCGGAGCGCAGCAACGTGGACCTCGTCGGCAGCTACGAGCCGACGATGTTCGGCTTCGGCAAGCACAAGCCCGGCGTCCATCCGCTGGACCTCGCGCTGCCGGCGGGGGAGTAGGCGGCTTCACTGCCGGGCTTCAGCCGTGCAGGTCAACCGGCCCGCGCTTAGAGCACCGTCCAACATGGGGCGCGGCCAGCACGGCACCGGGGGGACACGCTGCGGGTGATTGGGTGGGTACCCGCGCGGCTCGCCGACGGCACGCGCGAGCGTGGGCTCGCCGCTCTGCCGCGGGCCGTTGATCAGGACGGCGGGCGTGTCGCCAAGAGCCTCGCGCAGCCGAGACGCGAGGTATCGGGGGGTAGGGCTTGGCGATCCGGGGTATGGCGGGTGGAAGCCGTGCCGGGCGGCTGAACGCAAGAATGGGCGTCGGCTGAACGCCAAGTTCACGGCCGGCCATTCGCCAGGGAAAGTGTGGCGTCCAGGGCAGCAGCCTCGCTGCACAGGCTCCCGGTGGGCGCATCTCGCGCCGCGCCGTCCGCACTTCGCGGATGGCGCGGCGTCTCAAACGTCGCGTGACTGGACGCGGGGCGCACGCCTCTCCGCGCTCATCGGGCCGCCGCCGACCACCAGGACGGAGCCGTTGGCCAGGCGCTCAGAGCACCCTCCACCACGGCGCGGCCAGCACGTCGGGTGCGAGCCATTCCAGCGTGCTGCCGGTGTGCAGCAGCAGCGCGGCGCGGGACTTCTTTCCGTACTCGGTGCGGAAACTGCGAAGGTGGGTGGCATCGCCGAGTCGCGGGCGTGCGGCGGCCTTGACCTCGATCGGCAGAAGTTTCCCCGCGGTCTCGATCACGAAGTCCACTTCCTCGCCGGTCGCCGGTCGCCGGTCGCCAGTAACTCAGCTCCGCGCGATCGAGACGCGCATCACGCCAGGCCGGTGTCGTTCCAGTAGAGCTTGGGCGACTTGATGAGTCGCTTGGTGCGGTTCACTGCGAAAGCCGGAAGACGCACGAGCAGGCAGGAAGTCTCGAGCAGGTTGAGCCAGCGGTGCACGGTGGGCTGCGGCAGGGCCACGTCGCGGGCCAGCTCGGTCTGATTGAGAAGTTGCCCGAGCCTGAGGCTTGCGGCGCGCATCAGCCGGCGGAAGTCGGGCAATGCGGCGATGGATGCGAGATCCTGCAGGTCACGCTCCAGGTAGGTGCGGGCGTAGCCGTCGAACCAGATGGCGCGCTCGGCGGCGGTCTGCAGCTCCATGGAAGGCGTCGGATAGCCGCCCCGGCGAGCCAGGGCGCGCCAGTCGTCCGGCTCGTCAGGATGCGCCGCGAGGATGTCCAGCCACTCGTCGTCGCGGGCCGCGAGCAACTCGTCCCACACGCCGCAGCGCCCGTGGCCCTGCTGCTCGCGCCTCGTCATCGGCCACGGCGTGAGGTAGCTCGCACGGCCGGCCACTGATTCGCCGACTTGGCGCATCAGCAGCAGGTTGGCTGAGCCCGTGATGAGAAAGCGCCCCGGTCACGACGACCGCGGGCATGACCCGCAGCCGCTCGCGCAAGGCGTCTCCGAGCAGCCGTGGAATGATCTTCACCGCGTGAATGATCATCATTCATGACGTGAATGATCAGGCAGGGGGCGGGCCGGGTGTTCTTCTCATTCCATCCAGGCTCTCGGAGCACAACCGCACGCTGGTCGCCGGCGTGCCCGGCCTGGTGACGGGCTTCGTGGCGCTGATGTGCGAATTCGACCCGGAAGTCTGGCGCGCCGAGCAGACCGAGCTGCCACCGCGCGGCGCCGGACAGGCCTGAGCCCAGATCACCACGCGTGGGGTGGCGTCCCGAATCACGCCTGAAGCACCCCTCCATGGCTTGGGATCTGCGATCCCATATGACCGTCATATCCAACGTTATTTGATTTATTGACTGCTATGGCCGACATTATGTCGATGTCCAAGGCATCCTCCCATCCGCTGCCCGTGGTGCACGCACTCCGCAGGCTTGGCCGTGACCTCTCACTTGCCCGGCGCAAGCGCGGCATTTCCACGGCCGACATGGCGGCGCGCGCCTTCGTCAGCCGCGACACGCTGTGGCGCCTGGAGCGCGGCGACCCGACGGTCGCGACCGGCACGCTGGCCACGGTGGCCTTCATCCTCCAGCTTCACGATCGGCTCGGGAGCCTCGCCACACCCGCGACCGATGAGTTGGCGCTCGGCCTCGACGAGCTCCGGCTGCCGAAGCGCATCCGCAGGCCGCGCCCATGAGCGTCGAAGTGCACGTGGACTGGCAGGGCGAGACGCGGCTCGTCGGGCGACTGCACGCCGCGGAGCGCGGGCCGTCCGTCGCGTTCGAGTATGCGCGCGCATGGCTCACGCACGCGGGCGCCTTCGCGATCGACCCCACCTCCCTGCCGCTCCGATCCGGGGCGCAGCATGCGCCGTCGCTCTTCGGTGCCGTGGCCGACTGCGGTCCCGATCGCTGGGGCCGCGTGCTCATCGAACGCGCCGTGCGCAGAAGAGTCCTTGAGAGCAGACCGTATCGCGACCTGGATTTCGTGCTCGCGCTCGACGACGCCACGCGACTCGGGGCGCTCCGTTTCCGGCACGACGCCGGCAGCCCCTTCCTCGCCGCCACCGGTGGCAGGGTTCCTCCCCTCGTGCGCCTCGCCGCCCTGCTGGCCGCCACGGACGCGATCCACGCGGAAACCGACACCGCGGACGATCTGCGCTTCCTCCTCGGCGCCGGCTCGCCGCTGGGCGGCGCACGACCCAAGTGCGCAGTCAGCCTCGCCGGCGGCGATCTCGCCCTCGCGAAGTTTCCCAAGCCCGACGACACGCGCGACATCGCCGCCGGGGAGATTCTCGCGTTGCACCTCGCACGCTCGTGCGGCATCCGTGTCGCGGAGCATCGACTGGCGACGGTGCGCGGCAAGCACGCCGCCGTCATCACGCGCTTCGATCGGGCCGGCGGCCAGCGCACTCCCTTTCTCTCCGGAGCGAGCCTGCTCGGCATGCCGACCGCTCCCGGTCGCGAGACGAGCGGGGACTCCGGCCGCGGCAGCTACACGATGCTGGCGGATGGCATCCGCCAGCACGGCGACGACGTCGCGGCCGACCTGCGCGAACTGTGGCGCCGCATGGCCTTCTCGCTGCTCGCCAGCAACGTCGACGACCACCTCCGCAACCATGGCTTCCTCATGCGGGCGGCGGGCCGCTGGGCGCTCTCGCCGGCCTACGACCTCAATCCCGTGCCCGAGATGGAGCGGGCGCGTGCGGGCCAGACCCCCCTGAGCGAGGACGGCGAAGACCCGAGCATCGCCGGAGCGCTCGCGCTTGCGCCGCGCTTCGGCCTGCCGGCCGACACGGCGAAGCAGATCCTGCGCGAGGTGTTCACGGCGGTCTCGGGCTGGCGCGTCGCCGGCCGCGCACTGCGCCTCAAGGCCGCGACGCTCGTTGCATACGCCAGCGCCTTCGAGCATCCGCTCGCCGAGGAAGCGGCCCGCCTGCTGCGCGTGTAGCTGACGGCTCGGGCGGCAGGCCTCGCGAGCCCGCCCGCACCTGCCTCAGGGCTGGAAGATCTCCGCGCTCAGCGGGCCGCCGCCGACCACCAGGACGGTGCCGTCGTTGAGGCGCTCGAGCACGGGGAGCGTGCGCGCGGCGGCGAGGTCCGCGATGGAAGCGAAGCCGGAGGCGGACGAGTAGACGTCGCACGCCGTCTGCGGCGTGAGGCCGAGGGCCGCGCTCGACAGGTCGAATTGCAGGCCGCCCGCGATGAGTGCGCCGCCGCCCGGCAGCGCGGCGACACCGGCGCCGGCACGCGGCACGGACAGGCCCGGCACGGTGGTGAAGGAGCCGCCGAGGAAGTTGGTCGTCCAGAGCTGGCCGTTGCCCACGGAGCCGATCGCGATCTGCGTGAGGTCGCCCGAGGCGAGCACGCCCGCGAGGTCCGCAGTGAGACCGCCGACGAGCAGCACCTTGCCATTGTCCAGCGCGACGGCGGAGTGCATGAGGCGCGCCCCGGAGAAGAAGATCGGCAGGCCGAAGGAGTTGTTGGCCGGGTTGAAGTTGTACGCCGTGGCCGACACCGTCGGGATGTTCACGATGGGCACCAGCGTGAGGCCGCCGGCGATGAGCACACGGCCGGTGGAGGTCGTCGTGGAGGTGTGCAGCGCGCGCGGCTCGAGCAGCGTCGGGCCCGCGGTGAACGCCAGCGTGGCGGGATCGAAGATCTCCGTGCTGCCCTGAATGCCCTGCAGCAGCGCAAGGACGTCGGTCAGCGCGAAGGCCGAGAAACCGCCGGTGATGAGCACCTTGCCGCTCGGCATGAGCGACGCGCCGTGGCCCGCACGCGGGAAGAGCATGGCCAGCGTCGTGGTCGTGTCGGTGACGGGGTCGTAGAGCGCGGCGGCCGTGCTCGGCTGGCCGTCGAGGCCGAAGCCGCCGGTGAAGAGGATGCGCCCGTCCGCCAGCGCGGTGGACTGCCCGAGCAGGCCGACGCCGAAAGACGCGCCGCCCACGCTGAACTCCTCGCGATTGCTGTCGTAGATCTGCGTCACCGGGCCCGAGCCGCCGACGAGCAGCACCGTGCCGTCGGCCCGCTCGATGGCCGCGCCGCCGGCCAGCGGCAGCGCCGCGTCGCCCAGCGTGTTCTCGAAGCTGCCCGGCAGCGCCGGCGTCAGGCGCACGAGGTTGGACGCCTGCGTGATCGGCTGGAAGTCCAGCGCCTGGAAGGAGAGCACGAGGCCGAGGATCACCGGGTCCGCCGGCAGCACGAAGCTGGCCTGCGCGACGCCGCCCGCGGAGAGCGCGCCGGCAAAGCCCGGCACCGTGACCGAGAGGTCGATGAATGCCGTCGGGATCTCCAGCACGACACCCGGCTTGATCTGCTCGGCCTGTTCGTACGGCGACACGAGCAGCAGGTATCTGGTGCCCGGGTTGCCCTTGAGCGTGAGCGTCGTGGTCTGCAGCGCGCCGCCGCCCACCTTGGAGAGCGTGAGGTCGGCGGCCTGCGCGGCGGGGACGACGGCAAGCGTGGCGAAAGCAGTCGCCGCAAGGGTCACGAGGGTGGCAAGCATCGTTGAGATCCGTGGGATGGGGGGCCGGGGAGTCTACCCGGCCTCTCGAATGCCTGCCGACGCGGCACGGCACCTCGACGCACGCGTCGGAGTCGTGCAGAGTCCGCAGACGACTGCTGCGGAACGAAGCCTCAGCGCCCGGGCGTCGTCGCCGGCGCGGGTCCTGATTCCGGCGCGACTCCCGGCGTGGACGCCGGCTGCAGCCGCAGCGACTCCAGGTAGGCGAGCAGGTCGAGGATCTCCTCGCGAGAGAAAGTCGTGAGCAATCCCTCGGGCATGATCGACACCTCCGAGACGCGACGCTCCTCGATCTGATCGAGCGGCACCTCGCGGGGCGTGGCGCCGTACGGGTCGTCCAGCACGCGCACGACGCGCCCGTCCTTGCCGAGCACGCGCCCGGAGACGACGCCTCCGCCGCGCAGGAAGAAGAGCTCCGCACCGTAGCCCTCCGCGATGAGGGCCGACGGCTCCAGCACCTGCGCGAGCAGCGCGGCCCGCTCATGCCTGCCGACGGCCCCGCGCAGTTCCGGCCCGGTGGTGCCGCCTTCGCCGTCGCCCGCGATGCTGTGGCAGCGCAGGCACGAGGCGGCATCCAGCACCGCGCGCCCGCGCTGCGGCGAGGCGTGATCGACGGCGTTCAGGTCCGTCGCGAAATCCGCCGGTGTCCACAGGCGCACGAAGCGCCGCGAGGGCGCGTTGCCCGTCACGGCGACGTCCGCACGCGCGGCGATCGCGGCGCGCGTCGCGGCCAGGTCCTCCTCGCGCACGACGTGCATGACGCCGTTCATGCGGAGCCAGTGGCCCGGGAAGGTGCACACGTAGGGATGGTCGGCGGGCGTGGCCGGCGCGTCGAAGGCAAGCGTCTGGCTCTCGCCGGGATTCAGCAGGCGGCTGGCGTGCAGCACCTCGGGCAGGTCCGGCACCCAGCCGCGCGCGGCGGCCTCGGGATCGGCGGCAAGCTTCTCGCCGGCGATGCCCACCGTGGCCAGCGCGCCCGGCGCGGCGATCACGAGGTTGTGCGGCATGATGTCGCGGTTCTCGAAGACCAGCTCGACGGGCCGGCCCGCGACGACGGCGAACTCCGTGCGGTCGAAGCGCAGGCTGTCCGGCACCGGCCGGATGACGATGACCTGCGGCCCGAGCCGCTCGCGCGCCGCCGCGAGCCGCGTGGCCAGCTCGCCGCCGACACTGCCGTTCGCGCGGAGGGCCGGCGCCAGCTCGTCGGCCAGTGCGAGACGCGCGCGGCCGGCGTCGCTGCCGAAGTCGCCGGCATCGGGGCGCGCGAAGTCCGCCAGCAGCGCTTCGGCCAGCGCCGTGCGCGCGGCCGCGGGCCAGCGCGACGCGGGCACGGCGCGCAGCGCCGCGACGATCGCGCCGCGCAGCTCGTCGTCATCGAAGCGCGCGACGAGCGCGGTCACGGCGTCCGCTTCACGCACGCCCAGCGCCGGCAGCGCGGCGACCGCGGCGCGTCGCACTGCCTGCGCGGGCGAACCGATCTGCAGCACCATGCTCTCGGGCGTGGCGCGCTCGCCGTGCGCCTCGAAGCTGGTGCGCCGCTGACCGTCCAGCACGCGCACGACGTAGCCGTCGAGACGCGAGACCCAGCGCCCGCCGTCCTCGGTGCGATTCCACAGGACGATGCTCTCGATCGGCTGCTCGCTGCCGAGGTCCACCTCCCACCACGGGTCGGGGCGGTCCTCGGATGTGTGCGTCTGGCCTTCGTCGGCGAAGGTGCCGCTCGTGTTGCCGTCGAGCGCGCGCGCCGCGACGCCGCCCCAGGCCGTGCTCGACTGGCTCGCCGTGCCGCGCCGCGCGACGTTCTCGCCGCGCGAGAAGACCTGCACTTCGGCGAGCGTGAGCGTGTGCGCCGGGCCGGGCAGCTCCACGCGGACGAAGCGGCCCGGCGTGCCGCGCAACGAAGCGGCCGCGTCGCCCGCTTCGCCCGCGCCACCCGCGTCGCCTGCGTCGCCTGCGCCACCTGCGCCACCTGCGCCACCTGCGCCACCTGCGCCACCTGCGCCACCTGCGCCATGGCCGCCCGCCCCTGCCGGCGCACCCGCGCCGCTCGCCGCGAGCTGCGGCGGCAGCGTGTCGAGCAACGCGAGCAGGCGCGGGAAGAGCGCCTCGGCCAGCGCGGGGTCGTGCAGGAAGGGCAGCGCGTCGAGCAGGTCGATGAGCGCGGCGGGCGAGGCGCAGGCCGTCACCCACGCACGCTCGACGTCGCCGTCGGCGCGCAGGCGGGCCACCGTGGCGAGGCGCCGCGTGCTCGGCCGGCGGGCGTCGGTGGCCAGCGCGGCCATCGGCGCGGCGAGCTCGGCCTGCGTGTCGGCAGGCAGCGCGGCGACGGCCTCGAAGAGTCCGGAGAGCAGGTGGTCCGCGTGGCCGTCGCTGCGCGCGTCGGCGCGACCGATGGCGGCCAGCAACTCCTGCGCGGGTGTCGTGCCGCGGCGCCGCGCGAGGCTCGCAGCAGCTGCCACGAAACGGTCCGTACTCTGGCCGTGCCGGCCGAGAAGTTCCACGTAGAGCGCATCGCTCTCGCGCACGCCGGCCAGCTCCGACAGGTCGAGGCGCGCGAGCAGCAGCGCGAGCGCTTCGGGGTCATTGGCCGCGAGGGGCTGACCGCTCGCGAGCGCGGCGCGCCATTGCGGCGCAAGCGTGGCCAGCGTCTCGTCCAGCGCGTAGTCGAGGAAGCGGTCGTGACCCGCGCGCCACGCCGTCAGCGCGATCTCCGCCGCGCGCGCCTCCGGAAAGAAACTGCACGCGACGACGACCTCGAGCCGCACGCGGGCCTCGGGATCGGTGGCGGCCTTCGCGAGCAGGTCCAGCGCGCCCGGCGCATCGATGAGCGGAGTGGCATGCGCGACGGACGGCACCCAGGCAGGCGCGCCGGGCTGCGAGCCAAAGAGGCCGACGCCGGCGGCGAACTGCGCGCGCAGATGGCGCAGCACGCGCACCGAGGCCGCGCGGGCATGGGCGTCCGGCGAGGCGAGCACGCGCATGAGCAGCTCGCGGTCGAGCACCTGGTGCTGCTCCTGCAACCACAGAGCCTCGAGCAGATCGTGCTCGCGGCCTGCGGCGTGTCCAGAGTAGGCATCCGTGCGGAGGACGGCGGCGGCCCACGCGCGCGCCGCGAACACGACCTCGTCGCTGTCGCGCGCCGAGAGTTCGATGCGCGTGCGGTAGCGCACGCGGTCGTCCGGGCTTGCCAGCAGCGCGACCAGTTCCTCGATCGGGCGGCCCGCGATCGGCACCGGCGCCGACAGCGGCCGGTCGATGCACGTCACGCGATAGACGCGTCCGTGGCTGTGATCGCGGCTCGGGTCGCGCAGATGGTGCTGCATGTGCCCGATGAGCGGCGCCTGCCAGTCCAGAAAGTAGACCGCGCCGTCGGGGCCGACCTCGATGTCCACGGGCCGGAAGTTGGGGTCGGCGCTGTGCACGAGCGGCTCGACCTCGGTGGCGGAGAAGCCCGCGCCATCGTCCGCGAGGCGGTACTGGAAGATGCCCTGGAAGCCGATCACGTTGGCGATGAGGTAGTTGCCCTGGTTTTCGGCAGGGAAGTGGCTGCTGCTCAGGATCTCCGTTGCCGCGGCGGGGCGGCTGCGCTGCGCGAAGAAGGTGAAGGTGCCTGGATGCTTGCGCGGCTCTTCCACGTAGCCGGCCATCGGGCCCGCGACGAAGTTCTCGTTGGTCGTGCCGTCGGTGAGGAAGTCCTGGCCCCAGCGGTCGAAGACGTGGCCGTGCGGATTGAGGAAACCGTACGCGGCATAGCGTTCGACGCGCCGCGTGCGCGGCTCGTAGCGCCACGCGCAGGCATCGTGATTGCGCACCGGGCCGTACACGGTCTCGATCTGCGTCTGGTGAAAGATGCCCTCCTGGAAGTAGAGCGCGCCGTCCGGCCCGAGCACGAAGCTGTTGGCGGAGTGGTGCGTGTCGGAGGACGCAAGTCCGCCGAGCGTGCGCTCCACGAAGTCCGCGCGGTCGTCGCCGTCGGTGTCCTTCAGGAAGAGCAGGTCCGGCGCCTCGGCGACGAAGACGCCGCCGTTCCAGAACTCGAAGCCGGTCGGATTGTGCAGGTCGTCGGCGAAGACCTTGCACGTGTCGGCGCGGCCGTCGCCGTCCTCGTCCTCCAGGATCAGCAGGCGGTCGCCGGTCGGATCGTTCGGCGCCCAGTGCGGATACGTGGGCCATGCGGCGACCCACAGCCGGCCGCGCGTGTCCCACGCCATCTGCACGGGATTGGCCAGCTCGGGAAAGCGCGCCTCGTCCGCAAAGAGATTCACCGCCATGCCGGGCGCAGGCGTCATGAGCGCGATGGCCGACTCGCCGTCGCGGAACTCGTGCCTGCCGCCGGGCCCTTCGCCGGGCCGGTTGGTGGGGACGGGGATGGGCTCGGGCACCGCGATGTCGCCGCGCCCCGCCGGCGAGGACGCCAGCTGCGCGTCGCCGCGCGCCGCGGCCACGATGCGCTCGTCGTGCTGAGCCGTTTCCGCGTCCAGGATTTCCAGCTCGCGCTGCAGCACGACGAAGTTGGTGAGGCCGTCGTAGCTGAGCGCGGAGCGCCCGCCGTAGACGTTGTAGCCGTCGGTGACGCGGTAGCGGTTCCACCACAGATCGTTCTTCGCCTGCACGAGCGCGCGCACCGACGCGAGCCGCGCGGCGTCCGGCGCGAACGACGCTTCGTGCGTGGCCGGCACGAGCGCCGACTCGATGAGCGACGCGAGCGACTCGTTGCCGCGCTCGTTCAGGTGGATGCCGTCGATCGTCAGGTGCTCCGGTCCGGGCCTGCCGTCGGCGCCGACCGGCGGCGGCAGGCTCAGCGCGAAGCCGTCGCGCAGCGGCGCGAAGAGATTCACGAACGGGACGCCGTGCTCGCGCGCCACGTCGGCCATCGCGGCGACGTACGGCGCGAGACGCGCATTGTGCGAGGCCGCCGTCGGCAGGTGCGGATCGTGCAGCTCTTCGGCCGGCGTCGGCGAGAAGAGCACGACGCGCGGCGCGGCGACGCCGTCGTATCGCTGGCCCTGCACGTGCTGCAACCACTCGGCGAGGTCCGTGCGGAACTGCGGCAGCCCGGCCTCGCCCGCGAACGACTCGTTGAAGCCGAAGAAGCCGAAGATCACGCTCGCGCGGCAGCGCGTCAACCACTCGTCCTGCGTGCCGAAGCCGTCGGTGCGCTGGCGCACGGTGAGCGTGTCGGCCGTGAAGCCGAGGTTGCGGAAGGACAGGCCCAGCTCCGGCAGCCGGCACTGCAGCCGCGCCTCGATCCAGCCGTCGTGCTGGAAGCGCTCCGCGAGCGCGCCGCCGACGAGGCAGATGCGGTCGCCTGCGCGGAGCACCTCGGTGGCGGACCGCGGCTGCACGGCCGCCGCGGCGAGCGCCGCCTGCGGGACGGACTGCGCGTCCACCGCGGGAACACCCGCCTGCGGCGAGGCCTGCGCAGCCGCCGAGGACAGCAGCACCGACAGCAGCACCGACAGCAGCAGCGACTGCAGGAGCGACTGCAGGAGCACGTGAAGCCGCAGCTGCGGCGCGAACGGAAGGCGTGACGTGGACATGTGCGCGCGCTCCCGGAGCAGCCGGCGGTCGCCGCGTCGCGGGGTCGCCCCGAAGCGGGGCCGACGCGGGGGCGCGGAGCATAACCGCCCGGCGCTCGCGGGAGCGGTTGCCGTCCGCCCCGCCGGGCTGTCAGCATGGATGCATGCTGAAAACTCACCACGCGTTCCTGTCGGCAGGCGCACTGCTGCTGTCGATCCTTCTGTCTGCCTCGTCGCTCCACGCGCAGGGGCACCCTGCCCCCGGTGCTCAGGCCGAACCCGAACCGCGCGGCCTGACGCTCTCGACGCCGCAGGCCTCGGGCGGCTACACGCTGCTCGCGCCGCTCAACAGCAAGTCCATCCATCTCATCGACATGGACGGCAACGTCGTGCACACGTGGCGGACGCAGTTCGCGCCCGGCGCCGCGACATATCTGATGGACAACGGCGACCTGCTGCGCTGCGGCATGCAGGATGCCAACCCGCGCTTCCACGGCGGCGGCATCGGCGGTCGCATCCAGCAGCTCGCGTGGGACGGTTCCGTGGTGTGGGACTACGAACTCGCCAACGACAAGCTCACCGCGCACCACGACATCCACCTCATGCCGAACGGGCACGTGCTCGTCATCGCGTGGGAATACCACTCGCGCGAGGAGGCGCTGGCGGCGGGCCGCGACCCGGCCTTCCTCCCGGAAGAAGGCTTCTGGTGCGACATCGTGCAGGAGGTCGCGCCCGTGCTCCCCGCCGGCGGCGACGTCGTGTGGCGCTGGCGCATGTGGGATCACCTCGTGCAGCATCGCGACGCCTCGCTGCCGCACTTCGGCGACCCGTCCGAGCACCCGGGCCGGCTCGACATCAACTTCGACGCGATCGCCAAGGCGCCGGAAACGGACGAGGAGCGCGTGGCGCGCGAACAGCGCGAGGAGCAGATGGCCGCGCTCGGCTACGTGGGCGGCACCGCGGCGGCGCCGGCAGCACCGCCGCACGGCGCGCCGCCGCCAGGCGCACCGTCGCCAGGCGCATCGGGCGGTCCGGGTACACCGGGCTCACCACCGGCCGGCCCGAAGCTCGAGGCCGACTGGTTGCACACCAACGGCCTCGACTACCACCCCGAGCAAGACCTCATCGTGCTGAGTTCGCCGCACGCCGGAGAGCTCTTCGTGATCGATCACTCGACGACCACGGAGCAGGCCGCGGGCGAGGCCGGCGGCCGACGCGGCCATGGCGGCGCGCTGCTCTACCGCTGGGGCAAC
Organism: Planctomycetota bacterium; assembly: GCA_038212275.1. Classification (GTDB taxonomy): domain Bacteria; phylum Planctomycetota; class B15-G4; order B15-G4; family B15-G4; genus JBBQUR01. The sequence goes on along the minus strand of JBBQUR010000002.1, from coordinate 110,173 downwards.
CCCATGAACTGGGGCAAGGGCGACAAGGAAGGCGAGCGCCTCTTCTACCAGCACAACCCGACGTGGGTGCCGGGCAGCAGACCCGGCGAACTGCGCGTGCTCGTGTACGACAACTTCAGCGAGCGCGGCGCCACGTCCTCGGCAGTGCTCGAACTCGTGCTGCCCTTCGATCCCGCGCGCGGCTTCCTGCTCGATGGCGACTGGCCCTTCGGACCGGACGCGCCGGCGTGGATCTGCAAGGACCCGCCGGGCTTCTTCTCGGAATTCATCTCCGGCGCGCAGCGCCTGCCGAACGGCCACACGCTCATCTGCGAGGGCAAGACCGGGCGCGTGATCGAGGTCACGCCGGACGGTCACGCCGTGTGGGAGTTCGAGAATCCGCTCGGCGGCGAGATCGAGCCGAGCGCACAGGGCGGCAGGGCGCCGGCGCACGCGCTGTTCCGCGCGACGCGGATCGCGAAGGATCATCCGGGCCTTGCAGGCAAGGTGTTTTCGGAGCCCGTGGAAGCCAAAGCCTTTCAGGCGGCCCAAGTCGCCGAGGCGGCCGGAGCGCCCGGAGCCGCCGGGGCTGCCGAAGCGACAAAGGCCGCCGGCGCGAGCGGCACCGCGTCGGCAGAGCGGGTGCTGCTCGGTTCCGGTGCCCACACCTACGAGTGGATGCACGGCGCCTTCGCGCCGCCGGCAGGCACCGAGTGGGGCAACACGCACGGCGAAATCGTCGTGGACCGCGCGGGCCTGCTGCACATCAGCTTCGACACGCCGCCGTCGATCCGCACCTTCCGCGCGGACGGCACGCCGGTCTCCGCCTTCGGCGACGACCTCGGCAATGGCGTGCACGGCATGACGCTTGCGACGGAGGACGCCGCGCCCGGCGCAGTGCGCACGGCCGATGCTCCCGGCAGCGAGCGGCTCTACTTCGTGCACTTCACGCGGCATGAGTGGTTCAAGTCCACGCTGGACGGGACGACCCTCCTGCAGCGCGGCGCGCCCATGAAGTCCGGCAAGTACGAGAGCGCGGAGCAGTTCGCGCCGACGAGCATCGCGGTGGCGCCCGACGGCACGATCTTCGTCGCCGACGGCTACGGCCGGAATTGGATCCACGTCTACGACCGCGAGGGCAATTGGCGCTCGTGCTTCGGCGGGCCGGGCAGCGAGGTCGGGAAACTGAACTGCGCGCACGGCGTGTGGGTGGACACGCGCGGCGCGGCGCGCGGCGAGCAGCCGACGCTGCTCGTGGCCGACCGCGAGAATCACCGCATCCAGCGCTTCGGCCTGGACGGCACGCCGCTCGGCGTCGTCGCCGCCGCGCCCGATCTGCGCCGCCCGTGCAAGCTGCAGCAGCACGGCGAATTCCTCGTGGTGCCGGACCTCGCGGGCCGCGTCACCGTGCTCGATGGCGCCAACCGGGTCGTCGCGCAGCTGGGTGACAACCCCGACGAGGCACTGCGCGCAGAAAACGGCGTCCCGCGCGAGAAGTGGGTGGATGGGCAATTCCTCGCACCGCACTCCGCCGCCTGGGATGACGCAGGCAACCTTTACGTGATGGACTGGAATCGCTGGGGACGGCTCACCCGCCTTCGCTCCGCGGAACGCTGATCCAGGAATTGCCTGATGTGGTGGCTGGCGCGACGGTCGATATCGAAGTAGTCTCCCCGGCGCGTTCGGGCGCCCACCTCAAGATCAGCACCAGGAGTTCTCTGCTCCCATGCTTTCAGCCGGTTCCTTCGTGCCCATGCTGGGCGCATCCCTGGCTGCGGTGCTGCTTTTCGGCGCACCGGCGGTCCGGGCCCAGGCCACGGACACGCTGACGGCGAGCGACGGAGCGGGCGGCGACAAGTTCGGGCAGAGCGTGAGCCTCGACGGCGATGCCGCGATCATCGGCGCCAGCGGCGCGAACATCGGCCTCGCTGCGGACGGCGGTGCAGCTTACGTCCGTCGCTGGGATGGCAGCTCCTGGGAGTCCGAGCAGAAGCTCACGCTGGTGGATCCCGTGTCGCTCGATGCCTACGGCAGCCAGGTCGGCCTGCGTGGCGACCTGTGCGTCGTCGGCGTGCCGGGCCGCAAGCTGCTCCTCAAGAACTCCGCGGGCGCGATCGCGATCTACCGCCGCATCGACGGCGTGTGGACGTGGCGCCAGACCCTGACGGCGGTGGACGCCGCCTCCTTCGACGTCTTCGGCGGGCGCTTCGCCCTGACGCAGGACCGCATCGTGGTCGGCGTCGCGGCCAAGGACGTCGCGCTGAAGAGCCAGCAGGGAGAGGTCTACGTGTATCGCTTCGACGGCAGCTCCTTCGTGCTGGAGCAGCAGCTCTTCGCGTCGGACGGCCTCGCGGGGGACCGCTTCGGCGCAAGCGTGGACATCGATGGCGACGTGATCGTCGTCGGCGCGCCGGAAGAAGACAGCAACGGCGCGACCGACAACGGCGCGGTCTACGTGTTCCGCCGCGTGGCGGGTGCGTGGGTGGAGCGCCAGAAGCTGCTGCCTTCCGGCGGCATGTCGCTGGATTCGTTCGGGACCTCGGTCGCCGTCGATGGGCCGGTCATCGTCGCGGGCGCACCGGATGCCGGGCCGTTCGGCAACCTCGGCCGCGGCACCGCCTGGGTCTATCGCGACCACGGCACGAGCTTCGTCCAGGAGCAGACGCTGCTCGCCGGGGACGGCCTTCCGGGCGACGCTTTCGGAACGAGCGTCGAGGTCGACGGCAACGTGATCGTCGTGGGAGCGCCCAGGGACGATGTCGGCACGTCAGGCATCGATGTCGGCTCGGCGTGGCTCTTCCGATTCGGCAATGGCTCCTGGGCCGGCGAGCAGCTCGCCGCGCCGGCCGAGATCGGCCCCGCCGGACAGTTCGGCGCCACGCTGGGCCTGGACGGAGCGCTCATGCTCGTGGGCGCGCCGAACAACAAGGTGGGTTCGTTCGCCGTGCAGGGCGCGACCTGCGTCGTGAAGACGCAGCCGGCGGCGTGGACCTGGGTCGGCAGCGCCTTTGCCGGCGCGCTCGGGGCGCCCGACCTCGTCGGTTCCGGCGCGCTCGCCACGGGCTCGGGCTTCTCGCTGCAGATCGACGATGCGCAGCCGCAGTCCGACCTGGCCGTGTGCATCTCGCTCGTGCAGATCAAGCTGCCCTTCAAGGGCGGCGTGCTCGTGCCCGCACCGGACCTCGTGCTGCTCGGCCTGCTCACCGACGCCTCGGGCGCGCTGGCGCTCCAGGGATTCTGGCCCGGTGGCGTGCCGTCCGGATTCCCGATCACCTACCAGGCCTGGGTCCAAGACCGTGCGGCGCCGCACGGATACTCCGCGACGAACGCGATCACCAGCAAGGTGCCGTGACGCTGCCCCCGGGGGGCCCGCACTGGCGTCGGCCGTGCCGCATCGGCACGCTGATTGCAATGATTCCTCGGGGCGAGCGGGCCCGGCGCGGGGTGCTCCCGCTGCCGATCGGCTCGCCGGAGAGCATGCCTGATGTTCCCTTCCATCATTCTGATGGCCACCGACTTTTCGGCTCCGGCGGCCTGCGCGCAGGCATGGGCGGTGGAGTTCGCGCGCTGCTCGGGCAGCGGAGCCCGGCTGCACGTGATTCATTGCGTGCCGCTTCATGAACTCGAGCGGGCGCAGGCCGAGCGACAACTTCCGCTGACGGTGCCCCCCGAGCTGGACGACGTCGTCGCCAGCCGAAGCGTGGTGCGCGCGGTGGCGCCGGAGCTCGGCATCGTCGAAGCGGCGAAGCGGCTCGGCGCGCAGCTCATCGTGCTGGGCACTGTCGGCCGCAGCCATCTGTCGCACGTGCTGCTGGGCAGCGTCGCCGAGCGCGTGGTGAACCTTGCCGGGTGTCCGGTGCTCACTGTCCGATCCCCCGATCTCAAGCCCGCGGACGTCCCGGACGGCGCCGCATACCAAGGAGCCGCACCCATGGTCTCGATCCGCACGATCCTCTGCCCGATCGACTTTTCCGACTGCAGCCGTGCGGCGCTGGAGAACGCCGAGGAGTTTGCCCGCCGCTTCGACGCGACGCTCATCGTGACGCACATCGTCGAGCCGGTGCTGTATCCCGTGGCCTACGGCATGCCTCCGGTGTCGCCCGTGGCCTTCGAAGACGGCGCGCGCGCCAGCGCGGTCAATGCGCTGGCGCCTCTCATCGACGGCCTCGTCAAGCGCGGCATCAAGGCGCGCCCGCTGGTGGACGCGGGCAACGCGGCGACACGGATCTGCGACCTCGCGAAGCAGGAGTCCGCCGACCTCGTCGTGCTGGCCACGCACGGCTACACCGGCATGAAGCACCTGCTGCTGGGCAGCACCGCGGAGAAGGTCGTGCGGCTGGCGCCCTGCGCGGTGCTCGCCGTGAAGGCTCCGCCCGCCGCCAGCTGAGAGGCGCCGTCAGGGCTTGATCGTGATCGCCTCGGGCACGGAGATGAGCGCGCCGCTGCCCCACGTCGCGTCATTGTTCTTGGCAGCGAACTGGAACCACACGGTGACGCCGACCAGGATCGGGTCATTGGGCAGCAGCAGCGGCACCGACGCGGTGCCCGCCGGCCCGAGCGGCGGCAGGCCGAGCGCGAAGAACGGCGCCAAGAGGTTGAAGGCGCCGGCCCCGTCGAAGATCGACGCGGCGAAGAAGCCGTAGAGCTGCGCCGACGGGTAGCCGAAGAGTTCCAGAGTGACGGAGTGGCCGAGCGCGGGCGTGATGTCGCTCATGCGGCCGAGAATGCGCAGCCGGCGCGCGGCGTCGAAGGCCGAGATGCGGCCCGAGCCGAAGAGGTTGTCCTTGCCCGGTACGCCGAGGTCCTTCGCGGAGAGCTCGAGCGCGGCGGCGAGGTGGCGCGGCAGCGCCGCGGGCTGCACCTGGCGGAGCAGGGCGAGCGCGCCGCCCAGATGCGGCGTCGCCGCCGACGTGCCCGAGAAGATCGTGTACGTCGTGCTGATGGTGGCCGTGGTCACGTTCGTCGCGTAGGCCATGAGGTCGGGCTTGAGCAGGCCGGGGCCCGTGCCGGAGAAGCCGCCGTACGGATAATCCCAGGAGGCGCTGTTCTGCGCGTAGGCGTAGGCCGGGTTGTACTGCGTGATGTTGTCCCACGCGGCGGGGCCGCGGCCCGAAGGCAGGTAGAGACTGTCCAGCGGCAGCTGGATGCCGCCGCAACCGAGCACGGAACTCTGTGCGCCCACCACGTCCAGCGGGTTCCTGAAGGGTGATGGACAGTTGCCGGGCGTCGAGATGTTGAACGGCACCGGGTAGCTCGACAGCAGCGAGCCCTGGTTGCCGATCGAGTTGGCGTGGATCACGCCGGCCGCGAGTTCCATCTCCGTGAGCTGCCGGAACATGTGGTAGTCGGGCTGCGGGACGTCGGCCCACTTGTAGCTGTAGCTGGAGGTGATGACGCCCACGCCTTCCTGCATGCAGTACTGCTGTGCAAGCCAGTAGCTGGCCTGACTCAGCACCTTGCAGACGAGCAGCGTCGCGCCGGGCGCCATGCCGGTGGCCTTGCCGCCGCCGCCGTCGCCCACCACGATGCCGGCCGTGCTCGTGCCGTGCGGGTCGGTCGAGACCACGTTGCCGGTGCCGTTGATGAAGTCCCAGCCGTGCACGTCGTCGATGAAGCCGTTGGCGTCGTCGTCGAGGCCGTTGCCCGCGATCTCACCCGGGTTGTTCCAGATGCGGTGCACGAGGTCCGGGTGCGTGATGAGCACGCCCGAGTCGATGGTGCCGACGAGTACGCCCTCGCCGCGATAGCCGAGCTCCCAGAGTTGCGGGGCCTGGAGCGCGACGAGGTTGGCCTCGGGAAGCGCCGGCGGCGGCACGTAGAGGCCCGGGCCGATCTCGAAGTTGTCGAAGCCGAAGCCGTCCGACGGAATGTTGAAGTTGTCGTGCCACTGGAAGCGCACGAAGAAGCTGCTCGTGTAGGAGAGGCCGAGCGAGGCCGCGACCACGTCGAGGTTGATGGTCTTCGGCGAGTACGTCGCCGTGCCGTTCTGCAGCGAGAGCGCGAGCTTCCAGGTGACGCCGTCCGTGCTGACGAAGACGCCGTCCTGCGCGTCGGCGTCGTCGTTGAACGACTTGTGCTGGAAGCGGATGCCGACGTCGGACTGGCCCAGCAGGTTCAGGCAGAGCGTGAGGCTCGCGGTGGAATCCACGCCGTCCACCGACGTGGCCATGAGCACATGCCAGGTGTTCACCGGCCCGTTGGCCGTGCTGACCGTCGCGTAGCCGCTGCCCGTCGTCGCCACCGTCCACCACGGCTGCAGCGTCCCCGACTCGAAGTCGTCGGCAAAAGGATAGGGCGCCGTCCCCAGCGTCGCCGCGATGGCCGCCGGTGCGACAGGCGCCGGTGCGGGCATGGGCGCCGGTGCGGGCATGGGCGCGATCGCAGGCCCCGGCATCGGCGCGCGGGCCGGTGCGGCAGCGAGCGGCGTCGACACGGCGTCCTGCACCTGCGACGGGTCCGGATCCAGGTTGAGGCGGATGCGATCGACGCCGGGCAGTGCGGCCAGGGCCTCGATGACGTCGGGTTGCGCGGTGAAGACCACGGCGTTGCCCATCCACAGCAACTGAACGCTGCCCGCACGGCCCGCCGCCTGCGCCGAGGCGAGCGCCGCACGCACGGCAGACTGTGTTGTCGCCGCGTGCTGCTTCAGGCGCGAGATGACGGCGGCGCGGCGCGCGTTCTGCGGCACGCCGCCGAGCGACTCCGCGACGCGCCCACCGTCGAGCTGCTCAACCATCACGAGATAGACCGGGAGTTGCGACGGCGCTGCGACGCTGCGTGCGGCGGCCAGCGCTTCCCGGAGGGGCGCGTCGAGCACGTCATGCGGGGCGACTCGGCCGCTGCCAGGCCGCGCGGCCTGCACCAGCACGTGCGCCGCCACGTGCGTCGACATCGCAAGCGCACAGCACGTCACGAGCAAGGCAGTCAGCCCGGTGCGAGACCTGCGGAGCGGCAACGGGAATCGCGGCAGCGGGGGCATCGTGGCCTTCTTCGGGTCGAGAGGGGCAGGAGAAGGAGTGGAAGCGGGCGGCGCCATCCAAAGCAATGGCCCGGGATAGCAGCTCCCGGGCCATTTGGGGGCCTCCGCCCTCTCGGTGTGCCCATTCGGGGCACGCTTGTGGATGTTGAGTCTACCCCTGTTCTCGAAGCCGGTGGGACGGCTCCAGAATTATTTGCCCTCCGGCCCACTCACCGTATGGCTCGCAGCCGGAGTGACCGCTGCCGGGGTGACCCGTCAACCCCAGGTGCCAGGACCGGGACACCTTCGACAGCTCTCACGAACCCTTCTCACGCGGCCTGTGTGATGTAGAGGCAGTGCCTCAACATCACACGGGTGTCCGAGCGAGCCGCGTGATGAGGTGTCGCGACGCCTCGTCGCGACTTCTGGCAGCTGTTGTCTCGCTCGCACCGCTCACGCCGAGGGCGCTGCTCACGCCGGGGGTGTCAGCGCTTCTCGGCGAGGGTCTGCAGCGTCCTGGCGAAGGCGGAGGGGTTCACGGCGCCGTGGCCACCGGCGAGGAAGTTCCCCTCGGCGTCGGTGAAGAGCACGAAGGGCAGCATCATCGCATCGGGCAGGTTCGCCATGGCCAGGTCGAGAACGGCGGGCTCGGGGTCGTCGATGTCCGAGGCCACCGCGACGAAACCATCCTGCAGAAGCTTCGCGACATTCGCCTGCGTCACGACGGACTCCACGAGTGAGCGGCAGTTGCTGCATTGCTCACGGCCCATCTCGATGAACACGAGCTTGCCGTCACGCTTCGCCGCGGCGAGCGCCTCGTCGAACGTCGCGTGCCAGGCGAGAGTGCCGCGGTCGTTGAAGTGGGGATGACTGCTGTCGGGCATGGGACTCCGTGCGCTGGTGCGACGAGATGGGGGGAGGTCGAGGGACTCGCTGGCGGTCAGCGGGGAAGCTGCAGGCGGTCGATTTTCGCGGCCAGCACGAAGTCGGCCTGCGTGAGGCCGTCGATCTTGTGCGTGAAGATCGTCACGCCGACGCGACCCCAGCCGAGTTCCAGGTCGGGGTGATGCTTGTGCTTCTCCGCCACCGCGCCGATCTCGTTCACGAAGGCCAGCGCCGACGCGAAGTCCGGAAAGCCGAACTCGCGCTCCAGGTGGTGCGCCTTCACGAGCGTCCACTCGGGGAGCTGCTTCGCGAGCGGCTCGAGAAGCGCGGGCGTCAGCGGCGGCACGCCGCCCTTGCAGGGCACGCACTCCTGGTCGGCGAGGGGCAGGGCGGATTCAGCTGGGGTCATGCGGAGATGTCCAAGGCCGGCGCGGTGGGGCCGGCGCGGGGGGGCGGCCGTCACGGTCGGGGCACGGAGATCAGTTGTTCCTGGAGGCGCTTCGCCGCGCCGTCGTCCGCGACGACATCGCTGTGGCAGCCGAGCTTGTGGTGCTCGGCGGCCGCCGCACGCGCGCGGGCGTCGAGCGCCTCGCGCTCCGCCGCGACCGCGGGCGACGGCCGCGTGCGCTGCTCCGGCTGCGCGTCGCGATCCTTGCCGCTGCCGAACTCCATGATCTCCTTGCTGATGCGCACGGAGCACCAGTCGTGCCCGCACATCGCGCAGAAGTCCGTGTCCACCTTCAGGTCTTCGTCGTGGTACTGGCGCGCGAGCTCCGGATCGAAGGACAGCTCGAAGTGCCGTTCCCAGTTCAGCGCGGCGCGCGCCTTGGTGAGTTCGTCGTCGCGGTCGCGCGCGCCGGGGATGCCCAGCGCCACGTCGGCCGCGTGCGCGGCGATCTTGTAGGCCACGCAACCCTGCTTGACGTCGTCCTTCTTCGGCAGCGCGAGGTGCTCCTTGGGCGTGACGTAGCAGAGCATCGCGGCGCCGTGGTAACCCGCCGCCGTCGCGCCGATGCAGCTCGTGATGTGGTCGTAGCCGGGGAAGATGTCCGTGACCAGCGGCCCGAGCACGTAGAAGGGCGCGCCGTGGCACAGGCGACGCTGCAGCTTCATGTTGAACTCGATCTGATCGAAGGGCACGTGGCCGGGGCCTTCCACCATGACCTGCACGCCCTTGCGCCAGGCGCGTTCGGTGAGCTCGCCCAGCGTGGCCAGCTCCGCGAGCTGCGCGGCGTCGGTCGCATCCGCGGTGCCGCCGGGGCGCAGGCCGTCGCCGATGGAGAAGGTGACGTCGTGCTCGCGCAGGACGTCGCAGATGCGCTCCCACGCGGTGAACATGAGGTTCTCGCGACCGTGATGCAGCATCCACTTGGCGAGCAGCGCGCCGCCGCGGCTCACGATGCCGATGAGGCGCCGCCGCACGAGGTCGAGGTGCGCGCGCCGCACTCCTGCGTGGATGGTGAAGTAGTCGACGCCTTGCTCGGCCTGGTGGCGCAGGCTGGCCAGCACGGTCTCCTCGTCGAGATCCTCGATCTTCCGCCCGAGAATCATCGAGTAGATCGGCACCGTGCCGATGGGCACCGTGCTGGCGCGCACGATCGCGGCGCGGCAGGCATCGAGGTCGCCGCCGGTGGAGAGGTCCATCACCGTGTCGGCGCCCCATTGCTCCGCCCAGCGCAGCTTCTCGACTTCCTCCTCGGTGCCGCTGCTCACGGGCGAGGCGCCCATGTTGGCGTTCACCTTCGTGCGGCTCGCGCGGCCGATCGCCATCGGGTCGAGCGCCCACTTCAGGTGGTTGATGTTGGCCGGGATGACCATGCGCCCCGCGGCGACCTCGTCGCGCACCTGCTCCGGCGTGAGGTGCGCCTCGCGCTCCGCGACGCGCACCATCTGCGGCGTGATCGTCCCGAGCCGCGCATGCTCGAGCTGCGTGCGCGGCACGAAGTCGGCCGGCGCGCGCCAGGCGGAGGGCCGCGCGCGCGCTGCGGCCAGCGCCGCCGGGTCGCGGCTGCCATGAGCGCCCGTCGCGACGGCCGCAGCGTCGTCAACGAGGCAGGTCCAGTCCGCGGGCATGAAGTTCCACGCAGTCTGCTCCGACGGCTGCGGCATGCCGGGCGTGTCCGGCGAGCTGAAAGTCCAGGCCGTGCCGACGCGGCCCTTGTTCGCAAAGCTGCCGGGCGAGGTGCCCTGGCGCTGCGTCGACGGGTTGTCGCCGAGCGGCGGGAGGCCGGCGGGGAGCGCCGGCGCGGCGAGGTCAGAAGCCTTGGGCCCGGCGGAGGGAGTGCGCGGCAGCGATTCGATGGACATGGGTTTCGTGCTCCGTGACGGCGTGCGCTGATCGGCACGCGAGGAGGGAACGCCGCACGCTGTCCGTGCCCGCTTCCCTCCGCAGCTCGCGCTGATCAGGTTCCAAGGGTTTGATCTCAGTGCGCCGCGTGCCCTCGCCACGCCTTCCCGCGCGACGCTGCCCGTGGCTCACACCCCTAGCGAACGGAGGACACTCTAGCGTTCATGCGCGGGGGCCGCCATGCAGCGGCCCGCCGGAGCAGGGCCCGGCTTCACGGCTCGCCGGCGGGCCAACGCAGCGAGCGTTCTTCGCCTGCGTCGAGCACGACAGTTTCGCGCTGCAACACGCGGTCATCATCGCTCGCGCCACGCGCCTCTGCGCGCCGACACGATTCTCGTCGCGCTCGGCACCTACGACGAGACCATCGCCCTGCTCGGCAAGCAGCTCGTGATCGAGAGCACCGGTGGCGCCGCTGTCACGACGATCAACGCGAACGCGCAGGGCAGGACGGTCGCGGCGAACTCCGTGGGCGCTTCGCTCGCCGCGCGCGGCGGCGGCATGGTGGTGAACGACGGGTTCGCCGCCGTCACCGGCTGCACCTTCTCGGGCGCCGCGAACCACGATGACCGCCTGCTCCCCGCCTCGCCATGCATCGATGCCGGCAACCCGGCCAGTCCGCACGATTCCGACGGCACGCCCGCCGACATGGGCGCGACTCCCTTCGAGAATGCCTTCGACGATCTCGTCGGCGCCTCAGTCCTGTGCGTGGGCGGGCTGCACGCCTGACGGGTGGCGCCAGGCGCCCTGGAGTGTGCGGCAGCCTCGGGGTGGACGGATCACGGCACCGAGAGTTTCAGCGCGTTGCTCGCCGCGACGCCCTGGATGGCGGCCGCGTCCGGCAACCAGCACTGCAGGAAAAGCTCCGTCTGCGACGGCGCGGAGGCCGGCCAGGTGGTCACGAGCGTGAGCGTGCCTTCTTCGCTGGTCGTGCCCAGGCTCAGGATCAGGTCGGGGGAGGGGACGAGCACGCCGCCCTTGAACGGAAGGTCCACGCGCGCGAAGCCCGCCACCAGCGTGACCGGCGTGAGCAGCGCCGCACGCGAGATCGTGAGCGTCACCGGCGTGCCCGCCGTCAGCGCTCCCTGCCCGAAGAACTCCGGCCGCCCGGACTCGCCCTCGAGTCCGCCGCCGAGATCCGTGAAGGCCGTGTCCATGCGCACGAGTTGCAGGCCGTTGAGCGTGCCCTTTCCCAGGCCGAAGGTCTGGATGTCCAGCGACTCGCCCTCGGCGATGCCGGCGACGTGCACCGCGTGCGTGATGCTCTTGCGCAGGCCGCCCGGCCACTTGCCGCCGACAATCTGCGTGTCGGCGCCGTTCACGGTGACGAAGGTCTTGAACGCGGCCTCATCCGGCGCCCACGCGTAGGTGTAGACCACGTAAGTGCCCGGCTGCAGGCCGTCCACATGAAAGGCGGCCGGCACCGAGTGCAGGTCCAGATAGTCGTCGAGCAAGGCCTCGGCGTCGCCGGAGGTGCCGGGGTGATTGAAGGCCGCGGGGCCGAAGGGCAGGTCCGGGTTGATGGTCACGGCCGTCTGCTGCCCCGCGACATCCACCAGCGCGACGGCGCGGTCCTCGAGCCCGGTGATGGCATTCCACGGCCCCGGCTGCTCTGCGGCCGCGCCGTAGGAGGCGGAGGGAGCGGGAGTGCTCGAGCCGTAGTCCACGTTGAAGCTCTGCGCGAGCGCGGCGCCGGACAAGAAAAGCCAGGCGGCGGCGGCAGACGCAGCGCCACGGGTCCGCGGGGATGCGGAGATGCTGTAGGACCGAAGAGCGATGTCGAAGGACATGGTGCGAGTTCTCCTTGGGGGTTCAGGGGGCAGGCGGGCAGAGGGCAGGGGGCAGGGGACCTGGGGATCCGGATCGCGAAGTGAGGGCGGTAGTGGCCGAGCGGGCCTGCGAAACGCGAAGTCCGGGCACGAAATGCTTCGCCTCTGTCCCGCCATTCATGGCCCCGGCGCGGGTTCCGAGTCCATCCGCCGGGTCGCACGCTCATGTCCGAATGTCGTACGCAGCTTGGACGGCCAGCAGACACGCGCGTGGAACCGGGTTAGGCTTGGCAGCCCATGAGCCCCGTGCCGCCCGCTTCGAAACCACCGCGAGTGCAACTGCCGGCCGGGCTGCCTTCCGGCCTGCGAGTCACTGCGGAACTCAGCCGCTCCGAGCGCGCCCACGTGCTCCGAGTGCGCCAGGACCGCGAGCCGCACGATGCGGTGCTGCGTCTCGGCGGGCTGGAGGCAGGCTCGGCAACGGACGCCGAGGTGGCGCTCTTTGCGCGCGTCGCGGCTCGCGGACTCGTCGCGCCGACGGCGTGGGGCCGCGCCGACGATGGCCGCAGCTGGCTGCTGCGACCCTTCATCGAAGGCCTGCCCTTCGATGCAGCACTGCGAGAGAAACGACCCGCCGGCTTCGCCGCCGCGCGCCTCCACGAACTGCTCGACGGACTCGCGGCCCTGCACGAAGCCGGTTTCGTGCACCGCGACATCAAGGCGGCCAACGTGATCGTCGGCGCGGAGAGCACTTCCCTCGTGGATCTGGATCTCGTCGGTGCAGCCGAAGCCTTCGGTGCCGCGAGTTTCCCGAGTGCCACCAGTGCCACCAGTGCCACGGGTGCCGCGGGTGCTGCCGGCGGCCCGGCCGCGGCGGGTGCCGGCTCGCCGTTCCACATCGCACCCGAGGTGCTGCTCGGCCACGCGCACACGCCGCGCTCCGATCTCTTCTCCGTGGGTGCGATGGTCGCCTTCGCATGTTGCGGCGAGCCCTCGGCCGCCTTCCACGGCCGGTTTCCCGGGCAATCCTTCTGGCAGGCCTCCGGGCTCGACGCCGCGCTGCTGCCGCCCGAGTTGTCCGCGCTCGTGCAGGCGCTCGTGCGTCGCCACCCCGACGACCGGCCGGTTTCGGCGCGCGCAGCTCAGGCGCTGCTCGACCCGGGGGATGAGCCGTCGGCGGCCACAGCCGAGTCCCCGCGCGAGCTGCCCTTTCTCGCCGGACGCGAGGCGGCTCTCGCACGGCTGGTGGCGCTCACGAGCCGCGGGAGGGAGCCGGAGAGCGCGCTCGTCAGCGTGCGCGATCCCGAGGAACTGCCCGAGCTGGCCGATCAACTCGAGCTGGCCGTCGCGGTGGCGGGGCGCCGCGTCGCCCGGGTCGGCAACGCCGAGGAACCCGACCGCATGGTGGCGCGCGTGCGCGCGTCGGCGCCGGATGCCGTCGTGCTCGTGCTGGCCGATGCCGCCGACATCGAGCGGGCCCTGGCGCTGCTGCTGGCGGCGCACGACGGCGCACCGCGGCTCCTCGCGCTCGGCAGCGCGGAGCAGGTGCAGGCGCTGGGCGCGGTCATCCGCGAGCGGGAACTGGGCGCAGACCTCTGCAACTTCACGCTCGTGCCGTGGCCGGCCGTGCCGCGCGGCGCGCTCGAGCAGCACCTGCGTCGCCTCACCGGGAATGCATCGCCGGAGATGGCGTCCGCCCTGGCCGCGCACGGCCACGAACGCACCGCGGGCCGACGCGCCGACCTCAACCGCCTGCTCGCCCGCGCGGTGGAGGATGGCGTGCTGCGCGCCGACGGTGCGCTCTACACGCCGTTGCGGGCCGACTGGCCGGCGTCCTTCGCGCCGGAGGCCGCGCTGGCCGACGAGTTCGGCGCCCTGCCCGAGGCGCAGCGCGCGCTGCTCGGCGCGCTGGCCGTGCTCGGCTCTCCGGCCGACGGCGAGGTGCTTCGCGAGGTCGTCGCGGACGAAGGCATGGCAGCACTGCGCGCCCTGCTCGCACGCGGCCTGCTGCGTCACGACGGCCCGGCGCGCTACGCCGCCACGGATCCGCGCCTTCTCGACGCCGCGCGCCACGACCTCGAGGCCGCCGGCAGGGAGTCGTGGGCGCGTCGCTGCATGGAGGTCCTGCGACGGCCCGGCGCGTCGCTTCCCGCCACGGAGGATCGACACGCCTCGTCGCGCCGCGCCACGTGGGCGTCGCTGGCCGCCACGGTGGCACGCAGCGACGCCGAGTGGCTTGCGGTGCTGGACAGCGCCGACCTCGAGCTCGCCGATGGTCACGTGCCGATGGCGCGCTCGCTGGCGCAGGCCGTCGCGCGCGCCGAGACCTCGCCGTCCGTGGCGCGTCGCCTCGCGCTGCTCTCCGCGCGGCTCGAACTCGTCCAGGGTCGCGCGCGCGAGGCGCTGGCGGAGCTGCAGCGCAGCTTCGGCGACGACCTGTCCGGCGCCGCCTCCGACGAGTTGCTCGCGGCGGCGGAGGCCGCGGAGCTGGCCGGTCGCCGCGACGAGGCGCGGGTCTGGCTGCAGCGCGTGCTCGACGCGCCGGCAGGGCGCGCGCAGGAGCTCGATGCGCTGCGAGGTCTGGGCTACGCGGCGTGGCTCGAAGGTCGAAGCCAGGACTGCCTCGACATCATCGCGGACGCGCCGCGCGAGGATGACCCGGACGGTCCGGCCGTGGCTCTGCTCAACCTGCGGGGCGTCGCGTGCGTACGACTGCAGCGTTGGCCGGAGGCGGAGGCCTGCTTCTCGGACGCGTTGAGGCGGTGCGAGGCGGGCGGCTCATCGCTCGTGCTCGCGCGCGCGCGCACCGAGCTGAACCGCGCGATCCTCGACCGGCGCCGCGGGCGCAGCGCCGAGGCCGTCGCAGCCCTGCAGCGTGCGGAAGCGAGCTTCGACGCGGCGGGTCACGTGAGCGGCCGCGCGCTCGCGCTGCAGAATCTCGGCGTGCTGCACCGCGATCTCGGCGACCTCACCGCCGCCCGGGCGCTACTGCAGGAAGCGCTCGCCCTGAGGCGCCGCACGGGCGAGACGCACGGCATTCTGCCTACGCTCGGAAGCCTTGCCCTGCTGCGGCTGGATGCGGGGCAGGTGGGCGCGGCCCTGTCGGAACTGGACACCGCACGCGCGCGGCTGACCGGCAGCACCTACGCGCCCGAGGCGGTCGTGCTCGAGCTGCACCGCGCGATGGCCCTCGCTCTCGCAGGTCGCCACGTCGATGCGGCCGGCGCGCTGGTGCCGGCGTCGTCGGCGCCCGGCGACCAGCATGCGGCGCTTCGCGCGCGCGCCACGGCGCTCGTCCGCGCGTGCGCCGGCGAGCTGCCCGGCGCGCGACTTGCGGCGCGCGAAGCCTGCCGCCACGCGCAGGACCACGGCGATGTCGCCGAGCTGTTCCGCGCGGCGGCGCTGCTCGTGGCGCTGTCGCCCGACGCGGACGACGCGGTGACGATGTTGCGCGGAGCCGCGGATCAACTCGGTTCACCGGTGCGCGCGGCGGAGCTGCGCTGGCGCATCGCCGCGCGGCAGTCGCTGTCGTCGGAGGCCCTGCAGGAGCTGCTCACGTGTTTCGAGCAGGCGGGCCGCACGGATCTCGTGCGCGTCGTGGCGCAGCGACTTGCGCACGTCGCGGACGCGGCCGGCGACAAGTCGACGCGTCGCCGCGCGTCGGCACGCGCTGCCGAGGCCACGGACGCGCTGGTCGAAACGCTGCCCGCCGCCGCACGTCAGCCAGCACTCGAGCGCATGACGCACCTGCTGTGCGGTGTTCCCGAAGGCCCGGACAGCGGGACCTCGACTGACACGCCGCGCGCCGGCCAGTCGCCCGCAGGGCTCGACATCACCTGGCTGCTCACGTGCAACCGTCGCATGGCGGCCGAGGACGACCTGGCCGGCCTCCTGCTTGGCATCGTCGACAGCGCGCTGGAACTGACAGGCGCGCGCCGCGGCCTGCTCGTGCTGCTGGAAGGCGACGCGGTCTCCGTGCAGGCCGCGCGCGGCATGGACCGCGCCGCGATGCCGGAGGAAGAGGCGCGCTTCTCGCTCACCGTCGTGCGCGATGCCGTTTCGTCGGGGCGCACGGTCGTCACCACGGACGCCGCCGCGGACAGCCGCTTCCGCGGCACGCAGAGCATCGAGTCCTTCGGGCTGCGCTCGGTGCTGTGCGTGCCACTGCGCCTGCCCGGGCCCGTGACCGGCGCGCTCTACCTCGACAACGACCAGCAGGCATCGGTCTTCGACGACACCGACGCGGAGCGCACCGGCTGGCTCGCGGACCAGGCCAGCCTTGCGATCGCCAACCTGCGCCGGCGTGCGGAGCTTCAGGCCGGCGCGGCCGAGCTGGCTGCGCGCCACGAAGAGCTCCTCGCTCAGCGTGCGGAGATCGAGTCGCTCAATGCCCGCCTCGCCGCGCGCGTGCAGGTGCAGGAGCAGGAACTCGTCACCGCGCGGACCCTGCTGCGCCAGCGCGGCAGCGTCTCGCCCGCGCCGGGCATGGTGGGCGACAGCGAAGCGATGCAGCGCGTCTACATGCTCATCGATCGCCTCGGCCCGACGGAACTGCCCGTGCTGGTGACCGGGCCGTCAGGCACGGGCAAGGACCTGGTGGCGCGCGCGCTGCACGCGCGAAGCCTGCGCGCGGACAAGCCGCTGGTCATCGAGAATGTCGCGGCGCTGCCGCCCACGCTGCTCGAGAGCGAGCTTTTCGGTCACGTGCGCGGCGCCTTCACCGGAGCGGAGCGCGACCGACCGGGCCTCTTCGCCGAGGCCGACGGCGGCACCTTCTTCCTGGACGAGATCGGCGACATGCCGCTCGAGCTGCAGGCCAAGCTGCTGCGCGTGCTGGAGTCCGGCGAGTACCGGCCCGTGGGCGGTCGCCGCAACGTGCGCGTGGACGTGCGCATCGTCGCCGCGACGCACCGGGACCTGCCGGCGCGCGTGCGCGAGGGATCCTTCCGCGAAGACCTCTACTACCGCCTCAACGGAGCCGAGATCCGGCTGCCGTCGCTGGTCGAGCGTCTCGACGACCTGCCTCTGCTGGTGGCGCACTTCCTGGCGCTGCTCAATGGCAAGCACCGGACGGCGCGCACGCTGCGCGAGCCTGTCCTGCGTGCGCTCGCGCGGCGCGCGTGGCCCGGCCAGGTGCGCGAGCTGGCCAACGAGGTCTCGCGTCTCTACTTCCTGTCCGGAGACGTGATCGACGATCCCTCCCTCGTGCGCGAGCCCGCCGACGCGGGACGCGGCGTCGGGGACGGCGGCAGCGACGCGATGCCGGCCAGCACGTCCGCGTCGCTCAAGCTGGAGGATGCCGAACGCGTGGCCGTGCAGCGCGCGCTCACCGCCGCGGGCGGCCGCAAGGATCAGGCCGCCAGGCTGCTGGGCATCTCCCGAGCCGGCCTCTATGCCAAGCTCGCTCGCCTCGGCCTCGCGCCCGACAGCGCGGACTGACGCCGCGCGTTCAGTAGGGCAGCGGGAAGGTGAAGCCCATCGGCACCTTCAGCAGCGAACCCTGCTCGAAGCCGGTGAACGCGACGCTGAGGTAGGGGCCGCCGGCGGCTCCGACGCCCGCGATGAGAGCGCCCGACGGCGGCAGCGCCATGAGCGGAGACACCTGCAGGAGCTGGCTCCACGCCGGGAGCAGCGCGCCCGTGCTCGTGTCGAGGCGCACGGGAAGCTGCAGCATGGGCGCGAGCGGCCCCGCGTGCGCGACGAAGGCCGCGCTCGTGCCGTCGGCGCTGTCGGTGAAGCGGTCGAGCAGCGTGCCGGCCGGCAGCGTGCCGAGCAGCAGCGGTGCGACGCCCGCCGGCCGCAGCAGGTGGAGCTGCGTCTTGGGCACGCCGGGGCCTTCGGGCACGGACTGCACCAGCACGCTCTGGCCCGCGCGCACGAGCACCGGGTCCTGCTGGAGTGTCGGGAGCAGCATCGCGGGGGTCCCGCTGCCATCCGCGGCGGTCGAGAAGAGCGCCGCGTCGCCGCCGTGCGGATCCACGATGAACAGCATGCGCGTGCTCGTTGCATCGAGCATGGCGGCGCTGATCTCGAGGTCACCCGGCACGAGGAACGGAGGCAGGCTGACGCCCGAGGTGAGCGTCGCGTTCTGCAGCGCCGGACCGCCGCCGCCCACGCCAAGCTGCGCGACGAAGAGATCCGCGGCGCCCACGGCCTGCCCGCCCGCCTCGCCCGCGACGAAGCTCAGGACGACGTTGTTCACGAAGCCGAGAATCCCCGCACTGTCGAGCGTGTCGATGAAGTAGGTGTCGGCCGTGAGTTGCGTCGCGGCGGGCGGCGGAGGGCCTGGTTGCGGCACGGCCTGGAGGAAGACCTCCTTGCTCGGGCCGATGGTCTGGCGCCAGGCGGCGAGAGTGCCGTCGGGCGAGAGCGCCAGCAACGGACCGATCGGGCTTTGCAGCGCGGGCGCATCGATCGCAGCCGGCACCGCATTCAGCAGCACCGGCACCCCGAAGGGTGTCACGACGTGAAGCTGGCTCTGCGTCGACGGGTCGCGGCTCAGCAGCGCGAGCGAGCGGCCGTCGGCGGAGAGGACTGTCTCGGGCAGCAGCGTGTCGCCTGGCCCGACGGGCAACGCGACCGGCAGGGCCTGCGAGGCCGGGCCGACGGCCGTGAGGTCCGCGCGCCACAGCCCGTTGCCGGCGACAAAAAAGGAGCGCTCCGCGGAGGTGCGCAGCGAGGAAGCGTCGATGGCGAGCGGGGCCTGAGCGGCCGTGAGCACAAGCGGCGGCGCCGAAGCGTTCGGCTCGAGGTCGACGAGCACGACGTCACCGCCGGCCGCCTGCGTCGTGGCGAGCAGCGCGCGGCTGCCGTCGGAGGCGACTGCCAGCGAAAGCTGCAAATCGCCCGCGGCGACGGCGAAGGGCACCGAGAGCGAACCGTCCGCGGCGATGCGCAGCAGCGCCGTTGCGCCCGAGGCGTCGATCAGGAACAGGCTTCCGCCGCCGGGAAGGCGGATGTGCGGCGCGGGCGAATCGGCCCCCGCGACGACCGGCAGGTCGAGGCGCAGGTGATCGCGAAAGGTGTCGCCCGCGAGGTCGAGTGGCAGAAAGTGCACGCTGCCGCCGAGAAGTTGGGCCGGGCCGCCCGGCAGTGCCGACCAGAGCTCGTAGCCGCCGGTGCCATCGGCGCGGGCGATCGTGGCCGACTGGGCAGGGAGCGCGGCGGCCAGCAGCAGCATGGCGGCCAGCCGGCATAGCAGCCGGGGCATCCGCAGGACAAGGCGAGGCTTCAAGGTGTCGAGCATGCTGAGCAGTGTCATCCGGAATCGCGCGACTCGAGGGACAGAGAGTCTACTGCGCCTGAAGTAGCAAGGGCCGTGCCGGGCCGTGACAGGCGAGTCCTGGGTTGTCTCGCGGTCCCTCGGTCCGAGCGGGCGGTCGCGGTGCTGCCCATGATCCGGACGCGCCATCCACAATCTGGTCATTTGGGACCTGGACCGGCCCGGCTCGTGCGGACCGAGGTCCGGAAACGCCATCGCGGGCCGGTTTCCTGGTTTGGCATGGCGCTTGTTGTGTTTGCCCTCCCGGCCGCGAGCTGAACTCCAGGAACGGCTGTGCCTTTGTCTGGCAATCACTCTCGGTCCCTCCTCTGCTTCTTCCTCCCGATCGAATACCTCCCGGAATCCGACTCCCATGAACTCCACTACGAAATCCACGTCTTCCGGCCGTCACGGTCCTCTGGCTCTGTTCGGCTCCGCCCTCACCCTCGCCCTGGTCGCGGGCTTCCTGCCAGGCGACGCGTCCGCCAAGAGCGGCGGCAATGACGGCCAGGAAGTGCTCCAGTTCCTGGCCAGCACCGGCGCCGACGGCAACGGCACGGCGCGCGCCCGTTGGCGCGACAAGGGCGATGGCTCGCTCGACTTCAGCGTCGAACTCGAGCACATGGATGCCGGCAGCTACGAGCTGTACGTCACCGACCTCGATCTGTCCAAGGGCAGCATCTCAGTGGGCGGCACCGGCCAGGGCGAGATCGAGTTCAAGGCGCCGCTGGACAGCCCCAAGCCGCTCTTCGACTTCGAGGTCTTCGACCAGGTTGTCGAGGTGCGCCAGGGCGCGACGATCTTCTTCACCGACACCTTCAGCGCGAACGGCAGCGGTGGCAACGGGGGCAGCGGCGGCAGCGGGAACAACAGCGGCGACAAGACCAAGACGGAGGTGTACATGGTCAACGTCGGCCCCGACATCAACGCGCAGGGCAAGCTCAAGTACGAGATCAAGAGCAACAAGACCAAGTTCGCGATCGAGGTCGAGAAGCTGGACGCGGGCACGTACACGCTGCTCGTCGCCGGCACGCCCGTGGCGCAGATCACCACCGTCAGCTCCGCGTCGGTGGTGCTGGAATTCCAGAACCCCGTCGAGGCCGGCAAGACGCTGCTCAACTTCGATCCGCTCGGCGCGCAGATCGACGTCGAGCTCGACGGCACCACCTACCTGACCGGCGTGCTGTCCGGCTCGGACACGTCCACCGGCACGAAGGCTCCGAACAAGGGCAGCCAGGGCGCGAAGGATCTGGGCAAGACGAAGGGCGACGAGCTGCTCGTCTTCCTCGCGAACAGCGGCGTGCAGGCCGGCGCCAGCGGCAAGGCCAAGCTGACGCAGACCGGTGAGACCGAGTTCGAGGTCGAGATCGAGAACGTTCCCGCGGGCGACTACCCGCTGTCCGTGAACGGCACTCCGGTGGGCACGCTGTCCGCGGACTCCACGGGGCACGCGCAACTCAACTACAGCACGTCGCCGCGCGGCGGCGTGATGCTGCTCACCTTCGAGGTGAAGGGCCAGCTCATCGAGGTGAAGTCCGGCGCGGACGTGATCCTCAGCACGGTCTTCCCGACGTCCGTGCAGTCGGCGCTGGGCAAGTACAAGAAGGAGACGTTCAAGTCCAACAAGGTGAACGTCAACCTGATCAACGCCGGTGCGGACCTGGACGCGACAGGCACGCTGAGCTGGAAGCTCAAGGGCAACGGCGAACAGGAGCTGCAGATCCAGGTGAAGGATCTTCCGGCCGGCGACTACGGCGTCGTGGTGAACAGCGTGCCCAGCACGTCCGTGCTCACCGTGTCCCCGAAGCCATCATCGGGAAAGGGCAAGCTGACCTTCGCCACCGTCGCCAAGGGCAGCAAGCTGCTGCTCGACTTCGACCCGGTCGGTGCGCTCGTGCAGCTCACCGACAGCAGCGACGTCGTCGTGCTGCAGGCCGTGATCGACGTGCCGTGAGCGCGGGCTGCGCGACGACGGCGCAGCGGAGGGGCCGCCCCCCTCGGCACTCCGCCCTCAAGCGGTCGCCTGCGCTGCAGCGATCACATCGCTGACACCACGCTTCGGCAGGAGGAGGTCGCCCGCAAGGGCGGCCTCCTTCTTTTTCGTGTCGGCGCCGTCGCCATGCCATCCGCAGGTCGTTCGTGTCGGGCGTGCTGGACATGCGTGTCCGGAATCGCGACACGCGAGCGACGCGACGCCGTGCGCCAGTCGCGCGCCAGTCGCGCGCAGGCCGCGCGCAGGCCGCGCGCACTGGCATGCACTTCGCTCTGTCGTGGCTCACGCGAGTCGACGTGACTCGCGCCGTTCCCTGCTGATCCGCTTTTCACACGAAGAGGTTGCCCATGTTCTTCACGCGTTCTCTCCAGTCTTTCCGCGGCGCGCGCGCCACGTCCCTTCTCGCGGCGGGCGCCACGCTCGTTGCGCTCTCCGGTGCGGCGGCCGCGCAATTCGCGACGGCTCTTGCGCTGCCCGTCGGCGCCTCACCGGACTCCGTCGCCATCGGCGACTGGGACGGCGACGGCGATGCGGATCTCGCCGTGCCCGTCGATGCGCCCGACCGCGTCGTCTTTCTCTTCAACAATGGCAAGGCCGGCTTCGGTGGCGCCGTGTCCGTCGCGACCGGTGCCAACACCGGGCCGCACACCGCGGTGGCAGCGGATCTGGATGGCGACGGCGACATCGACGTCGCCGTCTCGCTGCAGAATGCCGACGCGGTGCGCGTGCTGCTCAACAACGGCGCAGGCGCGTTCAGCCTCGGCGGCCTGTTCGCCACCGGCGCCGAGCCGCGCGCGTTGCGCGTGGCCGACTTCAACGGCGGGCTGCCGGACCTCGTCAGCGGCAACCGCTCGGGCAACAGCGTCACGGTGCTGCTGAATGCCGGCGCGGCCAGCTTCACCGCGACCACGCTCGCCACCGGCCAGGACGTGCGCGACGTGAACGTGGGTGACCTGAACGGCGACGGCGACCTCGACCTCGTGGCGACGGCGCACGATGACCGCCGCCTCGACCTGTTCGCGAACAACGGCGCAGGGGCCTTCAGCGCGGCAGGCACGGTCTCGCTGGGCGCGCAACTCCGGCCGGACGGCATCGTCGCCGCGGACCTCGATGCGGACGGTGACACCGACCTCGCGGTGGCGGCCTCGGGCAACGGCCTGAACGTCGTCGCACGCTTCCTGAACGTCGGCGCGGGCCTCGGAGCGGGCGCCTTTGCCGGACCCGTGAGCTTTGCGACCGGGGGAGTCAGCCCCGTCTCCATCGTGGCGGGCGATTGGGATCTCGACGGCGATCTCGACGTCGCCACCGCGAATCAGGACAGCGCCAACGTCTCGGTGCTCGCCAACGGCGGCACGGGGAGCTTCGGCACGGCCACGCCCTTCGCGACGGGCAGCCAGGCGTCCTTCGTGACCGCGGCCGATCTCGACGGCAACGGGAGCCTCGACCTCGTGGCGGCGAACACCGGCAGCGCCAGCGTCTCGCTGCTGATCAACCTGAACGAGGGGAGTGCCTTCACGAACCTCGGTGGCGGTCTCGCCGGCGTCGCGGGCATTCCGTCGCTCGCCGGTGCGGGCACGCTGCAGGCCGGTTCGCCGGTGTCGATCACGCTGTCCGGCGCAGCGAACGGCGCCGCGGCTGCGGTGGTCTTCGGCCTCACGACGATCAACGCCCCCTTCAAGGGCGGCACGCTGGTCCCGCAGACGGACGTCGTCATCGTGCTCGCGACAAGCGGCGCGGGTGGCCTCGCCGTCGCCGGCGCCTTCCCGGCCGGAGTGCCCTCGGGCACCGATCTGTTCGTGCAGGCCGTGGTGGCGGATGCGTCCGGCGTGAAGGGCTTCGCGCTCAGCCATGCGCTGCAGGGTGTGACGCCGTGAGTGCGTGACCGCGCCTCCGGAACCGGAGGCGCTGCTGCCCCGAGCCCGTTTCGCCACCGATTGGCCTCCACTTGCCCGGCGCGACGGCGGCTACGTTGCCTCGATGCGTGGCCGTGATAACGGTCGCGCATTCCGGAGCTCGTGCGGACTCTCCACGCCGCGCCCGTGGTTCCCGGTTCCTCCGGCCCCGCGTCGGGGGCGCCGTTCTTTTCAACCCACGAGACTCTGCGCCATGACCACCAAGCGTCTCTCCCTGACCACCCGTGACGAAGTCGAGGCCGTCGCCTCTCCGGTGCGCATGGAAATCATCCGGCACATGCAGTCGCACGAGCGCTGCACCGTCGGGGAACTTTCCAGCTACATGCGCCGCTCGGCGGACTCCCTCTACTACCACGTGCGGCGCCTGCTCGAAGTGGGCGTGCTCGAGCGAGTCGGGACGCGGCCGGCGGGGCGGCGCGAGGAAGTCGTGCTGGCGCTCTCGGCTCAGGGCCTGACCTTTGCGGTGGAGGATGAGGCCGGCGCCGGCGCGGAAGCTGTCATCCGCACGAGCCTGGACATGCTTCGCGACGCCGAGACAAACCTGCGCCGCGCGATCGGCCGCGACCCGGGCGTCGAGCAGGCAGCAACCGCTCCCGTGGTCGCGCGTCTGCACAGTCGTCTCGACGCGGCCAGCCACGCGGAGGTGCGCGCGCACCTCGACGCCATCTCGGAGATCTTCATCCGCAGCAAGTCGTCGGCCGCCGGCACACCGCACGAACTGACGATGCTGCTCGTGCCCGTGCGCGAGGCCGTCGCGAGGCGCTGAACGGACCGTCTACCTGCTGAACGGCACGTTGCCCTGCCGGCTGAAGGGCAGGTCGAGCGGGCCGAAGGCCGTGCCCAGCGTCATGCGGCCGCCGAGTTCGTAGGTCGAGCTGCTGCCGGTCAGCATGTTGAAGGCTGCCATGCCGAGGTCGGCGGGTTTCAGCGAGAGCTTGAGCTTCAGCGCGCCGGGTGCGCCCGCGGCAAGAGAGAGCGCCTGGTCTACGCCCGTGGACGCGACGGAGGTGCCGCCCAGCTTGAGGTCGTAAGCGAGGTGCGACAGGTCCACCGCGAAGGCGTTGGTGTTGCGGATGCCGATGTCGAGCACGGCCGCAGCCTCGGTCAGCGAGAGCTTGTCCCAGTGCACGGAGTTGAGCGCGACCTCGGGCACGGCCGGCACCGGGAAGCTGCCCGAGTGCTCCATGGGGAGGCGCATGTTGCCGAAGCCGGGGGCGTCCACGGTGATGCCGATGTCGGCCACGTACTCCACGACGCTGCCGGGCGTGATGTCGTTCGCGAGCGCGAGCAGCGACGCGAAGTCGAGGCGCACCGGCACCGGCACCGTGCGCGTGCCGTGGGCCGGGATCATGCCGTCCGCATCGAGGTTGCCGCGCAGCACGCTGGTGTCGGCATGGCGGATGTCGTAGTCGAGGCCGAACATCGGCAGCGCCACCGCGTACGGGTTGGTCACCGACACGTCGAAGAGCATGTCGACGCCCGCCAGGTCCAGGTCCTTGAGCGAGACCTTGTCGACGCTGGCGCTCGGCCTGCCGAGCATGTTCTGGAGCTGCGCGCAACCCGTGGCCAGCAGCGGCAAGGCCAGCAGTGGGAGCGCGAGGGCGACGACGAGGTGGCAACGCATGGCGGGCATCTCATGAGGGCGGCCGACCACGGGATCGGTGCGAGTCGAGGAGCAGGCGCATTCTGCACCACCGCCGTCGCGGCACGCCAGCCGCGCCGGCGCCGCGCACGGCCGCGAGGCCGTCTCGCACGGCCGCGAGGTCGTCTCGCACGGCCGCGAGGTCGTCTCGCACGGCCGCGAGGTCGTCTCGCACGGCCGCGAGGCCGTCTCGCACGGCCGCGAGGTCGGCTGATAGAGTGTCGCGCGGCTGTGGTGGCCTGCGGGAGTCGACGATCATGCTGGTGTCTGCGCTTGTGACGCCCTTTCGAGCGGGCGATGGCGCGCCGGACCTGCCGGCTGCCGCGTCGTTCGCGCGCTTCCAGCTGGCGCACGGTTGCGATGCGGTGCTGCTGTTCGGCATCGCGGGAGAAGGCAGCGCGCTGCACGACGACGAGCGCGAGCGACTGCTCGACGCGGTGCTCGGCGTGGCGCGCCCCGAGCAGGTCATGGTGGCGCTCGGCGAGGGGACGCTGTCCACCGTCCTGGCACGCGCCCGGCAGGCCTGCTCGCGCGGCGTGCGGAACCTGCTGCTCACGGATGCTCCGTACAGCGGCGCGAGCAGTTCTGCGCTGCGCACGCAGTGGCACGAACCCGTGGCGCGCGCGCTGCCCGAGTCGCGGCTCTTCCCCTGCGCCGTGCCCTCGCGCACGGGCACCGAGCTGCTGCCCGACGACCTCGCGCGCCTGGCCGAGGACTGCCCGAACGTCGTCGGCGTGAAGGACGCGACGGGACGGCTCGCGCGGATGGGCCGCGTGCGCGAGCTGTGCGGCGAGCACTTCGCCATCCTGTGCGGCGACGACCTCATGCTGCGCGACGCGCTGCTCGACCCGCACATCCGCGCCGACGGCGCCGTCGCCTCGACGACGAATCTTGCGCCGGCGGCCATGCGTGCGCTGTACGACGCCGCACGCGCGGGACGCGCCGCGGCGGCACGCGAGCTGCACGACGCCCTGTCGCTGCTCTTCGGGCTCGCCAGCATCACGACCGAGGAAGACCTGCCCGTGCGCGGCGAACGGCGCACCGTGCCGCAGCGCAGCAGGAATCCCGTCCCGCTGAAGGCCGCGCTCTCGCAGCTCGGCGCGTGCGATGCGGGCGTGCGCGCGCCGCTCGGCCCCATCGGTGCGCGCGGCGCGGAGCGCGTGTCCTCGGCGCTGGCGCTCACGGCGCGTCGCTACCCGGAGTGGTTCGTGCCGCTGCAGCAGGCCCTGGTGGCTGCGGACGCCGCGCCGCACGTGGCCGGGACAGGTCTTGCGTCCGACGGCCAGGCCAGCGCACGCGAGGCGGTTGCGTCTGGCGTCGGCAACCGTGCGGCCGCCGCGCTCGATCGCCGCGCGACGGGCACCTCGAGCGGAGAGCTGGCCGGATCATGCTGAACGCTGGGGACGGTTTCTCGGGCGCCTCGCCGCTGACCGTGGTCAAGGTCGGCGGAGCGCTGCTGGGCAGCGGGCGCGACCTGTCGCTGGTGGCCGAGTCGATCGTCGCGCGACGGCGGGGCGGCGAGCGGCTGCTCGTGGTCGTGTCGGCGCTCAAGGGCGTGACCGACGCGCTGGAGCACGCGACGGCGCTCGCGCTCGACCCGCGCTCCGGCAACGAGATGGTGCGTGATGCGCTGCTGCGCCTGCGCAGCCAGCACGAGGCCGTGGCCGGCAACCTGCCCGCGATGGCCGCCGCGCTGCTGCGCATGCAGCCGGTCTTCGACAGCATCGAGCGCCTGCTCACGGGCATCCGCCTGACGGGCGAGCTGACTCCGCGAACGCGCGACCTGGTCATGGCGCATGGCGAGCGCCTCTCCGCGCCGCTGCTCGCGGCGGCCATCCTCGCCGCGGGCGCCGATGCGCGCGCCGTCACCGCAGAGGAAGCGGGCCTGCTCGCCGTCGGCGCCTTCGGCATGGGCGCGTGCGATGTGGAGGCCAGCCGCCCCGGCCTCGAAGCGCTTCGCCACGAGCTGTTCGACCGCGCCCTCGTGCTCACCGGCTTCTACGGCGTCAACGCCTCGGGCGACGTCGTGCTCTTCGGGCGCGGTGGCAGCGACTACACCGCGGGCGTCGTCGCCGCGGGACTGTCCGCCGCCGGCCTGCAGTTGTGGAAGGACGTGCCCGGCTTCATGACCGCCGACCCGCGCGAGGTGCCCACCGCGCGCCTCGTGCCCGAGCTCTCCTTCGACGAGGCCTGCGAACTGGGCCTGTACGGCGCGCGCATCCTGCATCCGCGCTGCCTCGATCCGCTGCGCGGCCTGCCCATCGAGGTGAGCGTGCGGCCGGTGCGAGCCGTGGACACCATCGGGACGCGCGTCGTCGAGCGCCGCACGGACAGGCCGTCGGCACCCACGGCGCTCACGGCGCGGCGCGGCGTGGCGCTCGTGCGCGCACAGGCTGCGTCCATGGTCAACGAGCCGGGCGCGGCAGGGCGCATTCTCTCGGCGCTCGGCAACGCGGGCATCAACGTGGATGCGGTGGCCAGCTCCATGACCTCGCTCTCGTGCAGCATCGACCAGAAGGATGTCGCCCACGCGCGGCGCGCTCTCAAGGTGCTCGAGAGCCCCGCCACGGGCAGCACTCACGTCACGATCACGGATCACGTCGCGCTGCTCGGACTCGTCGGCGATGGCATCGGCCGCGGTGCGATGCACGAGGCGGCGCTGCTCGGATGCCTCGCGCGGCACGAGGTGCCGGTGGAACTGCTCTGCCGGGGCCCTGGCGACGTCGGCGTGTCGTGCGTCGTGCCCGAGGCGCATCTGCAGCAGGCGCTCGCGATGCTGCACGCGACCTTCTTCGGCAGTGAAGCGTCCGTGCGGCCCGCGGCCCATGCAACCGGCGCGACCGGCGCGACCGGCGCGACCGGCGCAACCACCGCGACCACCGGAACGGGCGCATCCGGTGCGCGCGGGGCGGTTCAGCGGGCGCCGGCTTCCTCCGCCTCGGCGTCGTCCGACGACTCGGGCACGGCGCGCGAGAGCGGGGCGAGCGCACCGCGCGCCTGAGCGGCGGCCCTCGCCTCGGTCAGGCGCGCGAAGCTGTCGTCGATGCGCCCTGCCAGGCGCGTGCGCGCGCGCTTCAGGATCATGCCGACCTGGTTGCGCGGCAGGTCCAGCCGGACGGCGATGTCGTCATAGGAAAGGCCGTCGGCTTCGCGCGCGAGCAGCACGCGCCGGTCACGCTCGGACAACTCGTGGAAGCACTGATTCACCACGAGCAGGAAGGTCGTGCCGCTGCGCTCGAGCAGTTCGCATTCCTCGCGCTCCGCGATGACGGTCGACGGGTCGGCCGAGCCGCCCAGGAAGCGCTGCCCCCAGATGATGTGCCGGGCCTGCGCGCGCCGGAACTGGCGGAGCTGATTGAGCGCCTCGTGCCGCATCGCGGTGTGGGCGAAGCCGAGGAATCGGTGCACCAGCGGCTGGTCCTTGACCAGGTCCACGAACAGGTTGGCGAAGAAAGTGGCGACGAGGTCGTCGGGATCCACCGCGAGGCCGAGCTGTCGGGTGATGCGCCGTGCGATGGCGGACGTGCGCATCTGGCTGAGCTGCACCAGCACGGTGAAGGCATCGGCGCTGTCGTGCTCGCGGAAATGGTGCAGCAGCACGCAGGCCGCGAGATCCACGTGGCGGTCGTCGCGCGGATCGAAGGGCTCGGGCAGCACGAGATCCGGCTGCCCGCAGACGCGCCGGATGTTGCGCACGAGGAAGTCGGTGTCGTCCGCCGGCTTGTCCAAGCGCACTCCCTGCTCATCTTCCGCCGACGGCCGGGGCGCTCCCGTGCGCCTGACCGCCCTGCGTCCGAACTGCCCGTGAGGGAGCTTACCGACCGGCACCCGTGTCGGGCGAGCACCGACGCCACCGAGCTGACCCGACGCCGCGCAGGCTTGCCCGCTTCGGTGCCGGCCTCGGTGCCGGCTTCGGTCTAGGGGCCGGTCAGGGGAGGGCTCCGGGGAGGGCTCAGGGGAGGGCTCAGGGGACGAGCAGCTCCAGCGCGTTGCTTGCCGCAAAACCCTTCGCGGCCGACGTGTCGGTCATCCACATCTGCATGCAGAGCGAGAGGCCCGACGGCACCGACGCGGGGAGCAATGCGGGAAGATCGAGCGTCCCCGCGCCGTTCACCGGCAGGCCGGGAATGATGAGCATCGGCGTGGGAACCAGCGTCCCGCCCTTGAACGGGGCGTTCAGCGTGGAGATTCCGATGACCAGGGCAGCTACCGCGCCGGGCCTGGCGTCGGAGAGC
This sequence comes from Planctomycetota bacterium, assembly GCA_038212275.1. GTDB lineage: Bacteria > Planctomycetota > B15-G4 > B15-G4 > B15-G4 > JBBQUR01. The sequence goes on along the minus strand of JBBQUR010000002.1, from coordinate 81,194 downwards.
GACAGGACCACCAGCGTCCCCGCCTCGCCGGTGCCCGAACCCTCGAGTGTGGGGAGCACGGCCGTGGTGCCGAGGGCTTCGCCAAGGTCGTGCCAGGCCGAGGGGCTGGCCGAGCTGGTCGAACCGACAGGGCCGCCGGGGAGGAAACCACCGGTGCCGCCGGGGCCGACCTTGCCCCCGGGGCCGCTGCCCGCGGGGCCGACGCCGCCGGTCTTCTCGATGCCGCCGACGCCGTCGTTGCCGAGCTGCGCCGGGCGGCCGGGCCGTTCGGACACGCCAGCCATCGCGGACAGCGAGGCCGAAGGTGCGCCGCCCAACAGTGTGAGCAAGGCGAGTGCGGTACGGCTCAGCAGGTGCTTGGATGAGGGCTTCATGTCAGAGGTCCCTGTGACCGGGATCGGGCAGGACGGTGGCTGAGGAGGCTGCGGACGAGCGCGCCGTGGTGAAGGCGGCGCGGAACGTCTCTGTCTCGGGCGGTTCCGCCTCGGGCGGGACCGGCGAGGGCACGTCGGGAAGCAGGTGGCTGAGGCCCACCTCGGCGGCGAGGCTCGGCAACTCGGTGTCGAGCCAGGCGCGCACACGATCGCTGGGGGTGTGCCGGTACAACGTCGTGAGGTCGGCCGCGTACCGGGCAAAGCGCGACGCATCGCCCAGGCGGGCAGAGGCGTAGCAGAGGTTCATTACGCGCACCGGATCTTCAGGCCATTCGCTGGCAGCGCTTTCCGCGGTGGCCAGCGCGTCGGCGTGCCGGTTCTGGCGCAGCAGGGCCAGCGTGAGGTTGCGCGAGACGTTCTGGCGCGTGCGGGCCGGAAGTTCGCGATCGAGCAGCGGGCGCAGGATGCCTTCCGCGTCGGTCGGCTTGCCGCCGTGGATGTGTGCGAGGGCCAGTGCGACCTGCTGCCGGCCCGACGTGCCCTCGATCTCGGCCAGCTTGGTGAGGCAGGCGTGCGCGTCGTCGAGCGCGGTGCCGGGTTCGGGCTGCGTGTCGGCGAGGCGCGCGACGTCGGGTGCACCGGCCACGCCCGCCAGCCGGCTTGCCATCTGGCGCAGGTCGCCTCCCACCACGCCGCTGCGGCGCGGTTCGGCGGCGATCAGCGTGCGGGTGGTGAAGCCCGGAGCCACCACGAGGCAGGCCTTGGCCATTTCGTAGATCAGGTCGGCCAGCTTGCGGCGGCCGGCCTCCGCGGAAAGGTCGAGCATGCGCTGCATGAGCGCCTGCACGTGCCGCGTGCTTTCCTTGCTGCCCAGATTGCTGACCACCATGTCGCGCAGCGACTGGAGCTGACCGGCGTCGAAGGGCACGTCCGCGCTGGCTGCCGCCTCGGGCATGCGGGCTACGATGCGATTGACCAGGTGCATGCGCGCTCTGCGAATGATCATGCCCACTTGATCAGTAGAAAGCTGGAGCATGCTGGCCACGCGGTCATACGGCAGGCGCACGATCTCGCGCGCCACGAGCACCTGCTGATCGCGCGGGTCGAGCTCCTGGAAGCACTCGGCCGTGAGCCTGAGGACCGCGCGTCCGAACCCGAGGAGCAGGTGCTCCTCCTCCATCGAGGCGAGCTCTTCGGCTGGATCGGCCGGGGCGCGGAGCGTGGAGTGGTAGCCGCGGCCGTTGGCAGCGGCGCGCTTGTGCTGCCGGAGCTGGTCGAGCAGGTCGTTCCGCATCGACGTGTGGGCCAGCGCGAGGAAGTGGCGCACCGGCTCGCTGGACTTGTGCCGGACGTCGGCGAAGAGGCGGGCCATGAAGGCCGCCGCCAGGTCGTCCGCCTGCACCGCGGGGGCCAGCTTGCGGGTGATGCGATCCGCCGAACTGGCCAGCCTGGAGTGGGTCAGCTCGAAAAGGAGCGTGAAGGCCTCCAAGTCGCTGTGCTGCCGGAAGCGATCCAGCAGGAATCGCGCGGCCTCGTCCACATGCGCGTCCTCGCGCGGGTCGAATGGCCCCAGGTGCTCGAGACATGCCGCTCCCGGCATGGCAATCAAGCGCGCTGAGAAATGACTGACGTCCAAGAACCTGCCCTCCATCTCCTCCCTCAGGAGACAGGCACCCGCTGGTCCACGGGTGCTGGTGACACGACGACGTGCCTGTGGAAAAGTAACCCCGGAATGGAGAACTATCCAACCCCGCGGTGCATATGACCCGCGAAGGCTCCAGTGGATGTGGTTTTCGGGCAGGTTCGGCCGCCGTCGAATTGTGGATAAGTGCAGCGGCGAGCCGTTGTCTGCGTGCGCCGACACAAGGCGCAACGCGCGGCGGCGACTCGGGGAGGAGGTCTCAGGTCCGGTGGCGATCTCCGTGGGGGCGTCCTGGGGGGCGGGGTGGTCTCGGGGGTTGCGACGGCATCCGCAGGCGATGCTCCATGTGACTGCGGGCCAGGGCCAGGAAGCTGCCGATCAGCCGGACCGGCGACTCCGGACCGTGCAGGAAGATCTGGCGCTTGAAGGCCTCCACGACGTCGGGGGCCTGCAGCGCCCGGGCGTGTCGGTCGAGCAGGCGTCGTGCGATGCGTTCGAGCCTCGGACCGGTCAACTGGAAGAGGAGCGCGAAGGCCTCGGCGTCACCGTGATTGCGGAATCGCTCGAGCAGCAGGCAGGCCAGCTCCTCGACGTGCGCGTCGTTCGCGCAGTCGAACCGGGCTGGCTCGGGCAAGCGCGCCGAGTCCCAGATCCGGCGGAAACGAGCATCGAGCAATGCGTCCTCTCCGCTTCCCATCCGCACCGTCTCGGGGAGCCGGCAGCGTGAAGACGACGACGAGTCGCGCGACTAACGGCGCAACACGTGGCATGCAGCGATGTGCATGCGCGCGGCACTCTGCGCGAGACGCTCAGCGCGCGGCGGGTTGCACGCTGCGCGGCGCTGCGAGCGCGTCGGAGTGCTCGGGCAGCTCGTACATCTCGCGGCAGTAGTCGCGCAGCATGCGTCGCGTCGAGAAGCGTCCGAGGAACGCGACCATCGACGCGCGCATCATCGCGGTCCAGCGGCGCGGCAGTCCCTCGGGTCCGCGCTCGTAGAACTGCGGCACGAGCTGCTGCTCGATGATGTTGAGAAGCAGGTCCGCGTCGCGGCCGTCGTCGGGCGCGCGCTGTTCGCCGATGGCGTAGCCGAGTCCTGGCGCGTAGCCCTCGGCCCACCAGCCGTCAGGCACCGACACGTTGATCACTCCGTTGGCGGCGGCCTTCATGCCGCTCGTGCCGCTGGCCTCGAGCGGCCACGTCGGCGTGTTGAGCCACGCGTCGACGCCGCGCACCATGAGGCGCGCCGTGGCAAGGTCGTAGTCCTCGACGAAGACGATGCGGCCGCGCATGCGCTCGCCGCCGGTCAGCTCGAAGATGCGCCGGATGATCTCCTGGCCGGCGCGGTCGGCCGGGTGCGCCTTGCCGGCCATGATGAGCTGCACGGGGCGATCCGTGCTGCAGAGCAGGCGCTCGAGGCGACCGGGGTCCGAGAACAGCAGGTCCGCGCGCTTGTAGGGCGCGAAGCGGCGCGCGAAGCCGAGCGTCAGCGCCGACGGATTCAGCAGGTTCTCGATGTGGCGCAGCATCGCGGGCGGATGACCGTGCCGCGCCGCCTGGCGCAGCGCGCGCACGCGCACGAAGCGCATGAGCCGATGCTTCTGCGCGACGTGCGCGGCCCAGAGCACGCCGTCGCTCAGCTCGCCGGCGCGGCGCGCCAGCTCGAAGGGATCGTCGTGGTGGGCGGCGTGCAGCACGCGCGCCATCTCGCGGCCGAGCCAGGTCGGCACGTGCACGCCGTTGGTGATCGCGCCGACCCTGTAGCCTTGCCACATGTCCTGGCTCACGCGGCCGTGGAGCTGGCTGACGCCATTCGCCTTGCAGGAAAGCCGCAGCGCAAGGGCCGTGAGGTTGAAGCCGGGCTCGAAGCCGGCGCCGGAGGCCTCGCCCAGCGCGAGCAGCGCCTCGGTGTCCACGCCGAGGTCGCGCGCGGTGGCCTGCAGATACGGGCGCACCTTGTCGCGTGAGAAGACCTCGTTGCCGGCGGGCACGGGCGTGTGCGTGGTGAAGACGTGCAGCGGCCGGCACTCGGCGATGGCGTCGTCGAGACTGACGATGCCGCGACCGGTGTGATTGCCCGCATCGCGAGCCTGCGGGGTCTGCGTGTCCAGCCGTGCGAGGCCGTGACGCAGGCGCACGTTCTCCAGCGCGAGGAAGGCCGAGTGCCCCTCGTTCATGTGCCAGACGCGCGGGCGGATGCCCAGCGCCGAGAGCACCGCGACGGCGCCGCGACCCAGCACCAGCTCCTGCTCGAGACGCATGTCGCGGCCGCGCACGTAGAGCTGGCTGGTGATGAAGCGGTCTTCGGGCGGGTTGTGCGTTGTGAAGCTGTCGAGCAGGAGCAGCGGCACGTGCCCGACGAAGGCGCACCAGGCGCGCAGCGAGATGTTGCGATCGCCCAGCTCGATGTTGACGCGCAGCGTGTCGCCGTCCGGGCCGCGCACGCGCAGCATCGGCAGGCGCATCGCGTCGAGGTCCGGGTAGTTGTGCTGCTGCCAGCCGTCCGCGTCCACGTTCTGGTGGAAGTAGCCGCGGCGGTAGAACAGGCCCACGCCGAGGAAGGGCAGGCCCATGTCCGCCGCTTCCTTGAGATGGTCGCCGGAGAGCACGCCGAGGCCGCCGGAGTAGATGGGCAGCGATTCGTGCAGCGCGTACTCGGCCGAGACGTACGCCACCGGCTGGCTGCGATCGGCGGGGCCGGCCGTGTCGGCATCGAACAGCGCGAGCACGGAGCGCAGCTCTGCGAGGAACGACTCATCGGTGGCGAGTTCCGCGAGGCGCGCGCGTCGCGCCAGCAGCAGCACGCGCACCGGGCTGCGGTAGCGCGACCAGAGATTGGGGTCGATGCGCTCGAACAGCGCGCGCACCTCGCGGTGCCAGGTCCACCAGAGGTTGTAGGCCAGGTCGAGGAGCCGGCCGAGCGGCTCGGGGACGTCCTGGTGATCCGGGGGAAGCGTGGGGATGTGGGTGTTCATGTCGATCTGCGATGGCGGCCGGGCGTGAGGGGGCAGTAGGATGCCGCGCCCATCCATCGGCATCCAGTGGTCGTTGGCCGCACTGCAATCCCGGGAGATCACCGCTCGTGAGCAGCAGAGTGCTGGCGGTTTGCGCCGCCTTGTCCCTGATGTGCGCGGAAATCCCGGCTCAGGATGCCGGCACGGCGCCTGCCGATGCGCCTCCGGCGGAAGCGATCGCCGCGGTGTCCGCGCCTGCGCCGGCCGCTCCGGAAAAAACTTCAGTGCCTGCGGCATGGCTCGACGCGGACGCCGTGGGCGCAAGGCTGGCCGCGCTGGCCGATGCACACGCGGAGCTCGCACGCGTGGACACGCTGGGCATCACGCTCGGCGGTCGGCCGGTGCTCGCGCTCGTCATCGGGGCGGGCGACGCGCCGCTGCGCGACCGCCAGGGGCTGCTGTTCGTCGGCGGTCTCGACGGCCGGCGCGCGACGGACGCCAACGTGCTGCTCGGCGTGGCGGAAGCGCTGCTCGCGGACGCGACCGGCGACCTGCACGAGCGGCTCGGCGACGCCGCCGTGGTCATCGTACCGAGAGCAAATCCCGACGGCGCGGAGCTGCTGACGTACGGCGCCGCAGCGGGAGGCGATGCCGTCGTGCGGCGCGAGCAGGCCGGCAACGGGCGGCCCGATGATCGCGACCGCGACGGCCGGCAGGACGAGGACGGCCCCGAGGACCTCGACGGTGACGGCCTCATCACGTGGATGGCCGTGCCGGACGGCAAGGGCCCGTGGGTCTTCGACGAGCACGACCCGCGCGCGCTGCGCAAGGCGCGCACCGAGCGCGGCGAGCGCGGCACGCACCGCCTGCTGCTCGAGGGCCGCGACGACGACGGCGACGGCGACGAGAACGAGGACGGCACCGAAGGCGTGCAGCCCGACGGCAATTTCCCGCAGGGATGGCGCGAGTTCGCGCCGGACGCCGGCCGCTATCCGCTGAGCGAGCCGGAGTCGCGCGCGCTCGCGGACTTCGTGCTGAATCATCCGCGACTGCAGGCCGTCTTCGTGCTGGGCGCGCAGGACACGCTCGTCGCGCTGCCCAAGGCCGCCGGCAACGCGCCCGCCGACGGCAACTTCAGCGCGGCCCTCGACGGCGTGCACGCTGACGATGTCGCCAGCCTCAAGGAGCTGCAGCGGCGCCTCGTCGCGCTGGGCAAGTCGCAGGAGCACGAGCACGCGGTGAAGGGCGACGGCCTGACCGGCGGCAGCTTCCTCGCATGGGCCTATCACCAGGCCGGCCGCTGGCCGCTCGCGCTGAAGACCTGGAGCCCGCCGACGGAACTTCCCAAGGCCGACAAGCCGAAGTCTGAAGGCAAGGCGAATGCTGAAGACATGCCGAAGGCCGACGAGAAACCGAAGGACGATGTGAAACCTCAGGCTGACGAGCCGCCGAATGCTGGCGAGAAATCGAAAGCTGACGACAAGCCGAAGGACGACGAGAAGTCAAAGGCTGACGACAAGCCGAAGGACGACGAGAAGTCAAAGGATGACGACAAGTCGAAGGACGACGACAAGCCGACGAGCGACGCGGACAGTCCCGCGCCGGCGGCCGTCCTGGCGTGGCTCGATGCCGAGCGTGACGGCGCCGGCTTTGTCCCGTGGCATGCCTTCCAGCACGACGCGCTCGGGCCGGTGCAGCTGGGCGGCCTCGCGCCGGGCACGCTCTTCGCCGCAAGCAGCGCCGACGTGGACGCGCTCTCCGCGTTGCTCGCGCCCTACGCGCTGACGCTGCTCGACTGCCTGCCGCGCGTCGCCTTCGAGGACCTGAAGGTGACGGGTTCGGGCGGCGTGGCCAACGTGGAGGTCTCCGTCGTCAACCGCGGCGTGCTGCCGACGCTGTCGCGGCTCGCGGCGCTTGCGCGGCTTTCGCGACCGCTGCACGTGACGCTGGGGCTGCCCGACGGCGCCACGCGCCTGCACGGCGAGAGCCACGTCTTCATCGACCGGCTCGACGGCGGCGGCGGGCGCGAAACGCTGCGCTGGGTGCTCGCCGGCGCACCCGGCCAGCGCGTCACCCTGAGCCTGGAGAGCGCCTCCGTCCCCGCCACGAACGTGGAGTTCACGCTGCCATGACGACACGCCCGCTCCACCGATGGGCCGACACGCTGGCATCCGCATCGGGGCGGCTCGCGCCGGCCTGCGCGCTGCTCGCGCTGCTCGTGGCCGCGCCGCTCGCAGGCAGCGTCTCCGCGCAGTCGGTGCGCACGCCGCGCGTCGCCATCGCGTGGGACCGCTTCTACGACTACGACGGCCTCGTCGAGCTTTGCGAGCGTCTTGCGGCGAGTCGCCCCGAGCTGTGCACGCTGTCCTCCATCGGCGCCAGCCACGAGGGACGGCGCATGCCGCTGCTCACGCTGTCCAATCCGCAGACCGGGCCGGCCGAAGGCAAGCCCGCAATGTGGGTGGACGGCAACGTGCACGGCAACGAAGTGCAGGGCAGTGAGGCCGCGCTCTACCTCGCGTGGTTGCTGCTCGAGCGCCACGGCGAGCTGCCGGAGCTCACGGAGCTGCTGGACCGCAACGTCTTCTACATCCTTCCGACTGTGAATCCGGACGGCCGGCAGCACTGGTTCGACGACCCGAACACGTCGAGCAGCTCGCGTAGCGGCGTCGCGCCGCTGGACAACGACCGCGACGGCGTGGCCGACGAGGACGGCCCCGACGACCTCGATGGCGACGGCGAGATCCTCATGATGCGCAAGCGCGTGGCGCCCGGCACGGGCAGCTACCGCATCTCGCCCGACGACGCGCGCGTGCTGGAGTTCGTGCCCGCCGACAAGCGCGTGGAGTATGGCGCGGACTACCTGATGCTCGGCCAGGAGGGCCTCGACAACGACGGCGACGGCCGCGTGAACGAGGACGGCATCGGCGGCTACGACCTCAACCGCAACTGGCCTTCCGACTGGCAGCCCGACTACATCCAGTTCGGCGCGGGCGACTATCCCTTCAGCCATCCGGAGAGCGCGGCCATCGGAGCCTTCATCCTCGCGCACCCGAACATCGCGGCCGTGCAGTCCTTCCACAATTCCGGCGGCATGATCCTGCGCGGACCCGGCAGTCGCGCGCGCGAGGGCTTCTATCCGGATGCGGACCGCCGCGTGTACGACGCGATCGCCGACGAGGGCGTGCAGATCATCCCGTTCTACCGCGCGCTGGTGATCTACAAGGATCTCTACGACGTGCACGGCGGCTTCGTGAACTGGACCGCCGAAGGGCTGGGCATCATCTCGTTCACGAACGAGATGTGGGAGGACCGGCAGTATTTCGCGGACGGCACCGGCGCGGCCGACGGCGGCGGCGGCGCAGGCGGCGGCCGCGGAGGCCGTGCCGGCCGCAACGCCGACACGCTGAAGCAGCTGGAGTTCGACGACCGGCTCATGTTCGGCGAGACCTTCGTGGACTGGCACCCGGTGCAGCACCCGCTCTACGGCGAGGTCGAGGTCGGCGGCTTCCGCAAGATGACGCGCCGCGTGCCGCCCGCTTTCATGATCGAGGAGATGCTGCATCGCAACGCGGCCTTCTGCATCTATCACGCCTCGCAGCTGCCGCGTCTCTCCATCGCGGCACCCGAGGTCACGCCCGGTCCCGACGGCACGCAGGTGATCACGGTGGAGATCTCCAACGATCGCTGGATCCCCACGCGCACCGCGCTCGCCGCGGACAAGGGCATCGGCCGCCCGGACCTCGTGACGCTGGAAGGCGAATCGCTCGAGGTCATTGCCGGCGGCACCGGCGCGGACCTCTTCGACCTCACGCGCTTCGACGCCGTGGAGCACGAGCCCGCGCGCCTGCGCCTCGACGGCGGCATCCCCGGCCACGGCAGCGTGCGCCTGCGCTGGATCGTGCGCGGCAGCGGCGCCTTTCGCGTGCGCGTCGACACGCGCTCGGCCGGAACGCTTGCGGCGACGGGAACGCTGTAGCGCCGCCGGGCATCACGCTTCAGGGAGCGGGACAGGCGATGCGCAGCGGACGCAGCGAGATGATCTGCGAGCGGTCGTTTGCCGCGTCCACGCACCATGTCACGGGCAACAGCTTGACCTCAAAGATCGTGCCCGGAGTCACCGACGGGGGCAGGGGCACACTGACCACCGTGCTCTCCGGCGCGCCGACGGTGATCGTCCCTGCGGGCACGCCGCCCAGCTCCACGCCGACCTCCAGTGGATACAGGTCCGGCCGGCCCGGCAGCGGACCGAGCTCCATCAGCACGTTCGGGCCGTTCGCCTTCAGCAGGAAGAGTCCGTGCATGCGCAGCGTACGGTCGATGTTCAAGCCGCCGATGACCTGGCGCAGGCCCTTGCCCGTGATGAAGTCGATCTCGTCGAGCACGGTCTCGCGCATCCGGTCGCGTGACTCGGCCGAATAGCCGCGCACCTCTTCGGGCGTGTGCTGCGGGCTGAGCAGCCGCGTGTGCGGCTCGGGGACCTCCGGCAGCGGCAGATCGGCGCCGCGGTCCACCCAGCCGCGGGCGAGCAGGTCGGCGGCGATCCAGTTGGCGCGGGCATTGCAGGTTGCGGCATTCGCGTGAGGGTCCACGCCCAGCGTGAACTCCGGCGGCAGGAAGCGCTCGAGATAGAGGAATGGCAGCTCGGGCGCGAGCCGCTGCAGCCGCGTGTCCAGATGCCAGGTGTACTGAGACTGGTCGGTGTGCACGACGAGCAGGCGCGCGCCGCGCGCGGCCAGCATGTCCTCCATGAGCGCGATCGAGAGGGCGTTGTCGTCGTAGCGGCGCGTGCTCTCCGGGCTGAAGTCCGACTCCAGGGCGTACGGGCCGAGAAAGCTGATGTCGAGCGCGTGGCCCGCAGTCTTCGCGTCGATGTTGCCCTCGATGGCCGCGAGCAGGCTGCGGCTCACGACGAGCAGCGGGTCGGACTGGAAGGGGTCGGGCTCCACGCGCAGTTTGCCCGACTCGTACAGCGCGCCGGTGTCGCCGAGGTCGTTGGGGATCGGCAGGTACAGCACGATGTCGGCGTGCACCTGGTCCCAGTGATCGGTGAGGAAGGCCAGCGCGTTGCGGTGGTTCCAGCTCGGGATGGCCACCGTGTAGCAGGCCACCGGGCGCGCCAGCGGGCCACGCACGTCGGTCAGCAGGCGCTCGAGGTGCGCCGCGATCGTCTGGTCGTCGTCCACTCCGTAGCTGAAGGCGACCGAGTCGCCGACGACCGCGATGCGCAGCGCGTCGGCGGCCGGCGGCGGCCCGGGCCGCACGCGCATGCCGAGGTGATCGGTGTGCGTGCGGCTGCTCACGAAGGGCAGCTCGGCGTCGCTCTTGAGCACGTAGCGCACGCGGGCATCCTCGTGCATCTGGTAGACGCCCTTGCTCGAGGAGCCGGCGTCGTGGCGCTCGGCGTCGGTAGCCGGCTGCCGCAGCATCGTCGCGGCATCCGCCGCGGTCGCGTCGCCGCCGCCCGGCATCGTCGTCGGCATCGTGGTCGTCATCGTGGTCGGCATCGCGCCGCGGGCTCGCGAGCGCAGGCTGCCGCCGGTCGCCAGAGAGAGCGCGCCCTCCACGAGGAGCAGCATGCAGAGCGTCACAACCACCGAGAGCAGCAGGCGTTTCAACACGAGGCGGATCGGCCTGAAGCGGAGGATGCGGAGGAGACGGCGGAGACGGATGAGACGGCGGAGACGGTGGGGACGGTGGACGCGGCGCGCGGCTGCGCGCGGCTGAGCGTTCCGGGTGCTTGAAGGTGCATGCGCGGACCCTGTGTCGGCGGGACGTGAGCGGACGGACGGGCCGTCTCGTGGGAGGGGCGGCTCATCGCGCGCAGTGTAGCGGGGCGCGCAGGTCGTCCAGATCCCGTCGTGGGTGGCAGGGTTCCGGTTCTCCGGACGCCCCCGCCACGCCGCGCTACGGCGCGGCGATCCAGCCGACCGCAACGAGCGCCGGGACCACGATGCCGAGCAGCGCCTCGCCGGCGATGAAGCCTGACGCGACCGGGATCAGGTAGTGCCTGGCGGTTTCCGGGCTCCGCTTCAGCCAGCTTGCGCCGACGAAGGAACCGACGCACATCACGGCGACTTCGCCGAAGGGGACGAGCATGCCGATGCCGACTCCGGTCGGTGACGGGCACCATTTCCTGTTTGCCGGCTTCTGTTCGAGGATCGTCAACACGATGCCGAGCAACGTGGCGACGACCAGCGCGTAGAGCGCGCTCGCTGGCACCGCGTCGACGCCCTTGGACAGGATCTTGGCGAAGCCGACCCACTTCTGCGAGATGGGGCTGGTGAGCGTGCCCTCGAGCACCTGCGGACGCAGCAGCGGATAGACCAGCGCGACGGTGGCCGCGCCAACGGGCACCGCCATGAGCTGCATGTAGGTGAGGTAGCGCGGGGTCGTGCCGAGGATGTGGCCGACCTTGTAGTCCTGCATGAGGCCCTCGGACTCCGAGGCGACCGATCCTGTCACGCCGGCGGCCGTCATGTTGGCCGCGATGTTCCCCGGCTGGATCATCCCGAAGACACCCTGCATGAGATTGGAGAGCGCGCTGATCGGGCCCCAGTTCGTCTCGCCCAGCACACGCAGGCCCACGAGCACGAGCGGCAGGCTGAAGAGCAGCGCGAGCAGCGTGACCCACCACGGTTGCCCGAGGCTGACCTTCTGGAAGACCACGAGCGCCACGGTGAGCACGGCGAGTCCGATGCCGACCCAGCGGATGGGAAAGTCGGTGCTCTCCTGCTGGCCCGCACCGGTCAGCGAACGGAAGCTCTTCTTCAGGATCTTCCACTTGAGCACGAGCGAGGTGAGTCCGCCCGCGGTGAGCATGCCGGTCGCGGGCCACATGACCCAGAGCAGCACCTCCCTCTTGGACCAGTCGCCGACGAGATAGGGCGCGCCGCCGGGGCCGCCCGTGCCGACGAGCCAGTTGGTCGCCACGACCCAGGCCAGGGTGCCACCGAGCAGCATGCTCAGGCAGATGCGCACGCCGATGATCATGCCGGAGCCGAAGGACAGCAGGCCCAGCGACATGCCGACGCCGACCCTGGCCGCGTTCGCGACGGTGCCGGCGCCGGTGGCCCCGGCGCTGAGCAGGCCGGCGGGCGAGAGCGCCTCGAGCGCGAAGTGATAAGTCTTGAGAAGGAAGTGCCCGCCCGCCACGACGGCCGCGCCGACCATCGCGAAGGCGGAGAGCTTGGCCTGCGGCCCCTTGCTGTCGAGGATGATGAGCGTCTGCGCGGCGGCGATGCCGTCGGCGTAGGGCAGCTTCTCGTCCACCACGAAGTGCTGGCGCATCGGCACGGCGAGCAGCACGCCCATCGTGCCGGCGATGCTCAACCACAGGAAAATCTGCATCGTGCCGAGGTGGACGTCGATGCCGAGCGACTTGTCGAGGTCGAGCAGGTCGAAGGCCACGAGCAGCGTGCAGAGGAAGGCCGTCTGCCCCGCGGCGGTGCCCGCGGACTCGACGATGTTGTTCTCCCAGCGGTTGAAGGTCTTGCAGACGAGCCCGAGCGCGAGGAAACCGAAGAACGCCGCCACGACGGAGATGTTCGGCCCGAAGCCGAGCTTCATCACGACGTAGGGATACGAGGCGCCGATCACCACCGCGACGAGCAGCCCGACCAGCACGCTGCGCAGCGTGAATTCGTTGATGCCCTCGGGCTTCACGCCCGGCACCATCTCGACACCATCTTCAGGCTCGTTGTCGCTCATGTGCTCCGTTCGCCGGGGGTGATGGGCGGCGAGCCTACCTCAGGCCGGCAGCCTGAGATAGGATGCCGCGCCCTTCTTCGGCGGGCCGGGCGCCTCGCGGTGCAAGGGGGGCGGTGCAAGGCGGCGACGCGTGGCGGCGACGCGTGGCGGCGACGTGCGACGGAGATGCAAGACGGCGACATGCCCGCAGCCATGCTGAATGGCGCGGGCAGACGGACGTCCGGAGAGAGAAGCATGAGCGGCACGCGACGACAGTCCGGAGGCACGGCGATGCAGCCTGCGTGCCGTGCGTGGCGCGCGGTGCTCGCGTCATGACGGCCTCGGGGGAGACCACGGGGCCCGACCTCCCGATCAAGCTCGGGCTGTTCATTCTCTCCGCGGCGATCCTCGCGCTCGAGGTGCTGCACGCCCGTGTGCTCTCGGTGCAGATGTGGTACCACCACGCCTTCGTGGTCGTCACGATGGCGATGCTGGGTTTCGCGGCGGCCGGCACGCTGGTCACCGTCTGGCCGCGGCTCACGCGTGGCAACGTGGGCGCGACGATGGCCTGGGCGGCCACGCTGTTCGGCTTCGCCGTCACGGCGGGCCACCTGCTGCTGACGCGGACCGCGGACGCGGTCACGACGGTGTCGGCGGGCGGCGAGTTCGGCCTGCTCGCGATCGCCTTCTCGCTGCTGATGGTGCCGTACATCCTCGGCGGCATCGTGGTCACGCTTGCGCTGTCCACGGGCGGGAAGATCCATGCGCGCTACTTCGTGAACCTCCTCGGGAGCGCGCTCGGCGCCTGGCTCTTCATCGCGCTGATCGGTCCGCTGCAGGGCGAGCGGCTGCTCGTGCTCTGTGCCGCCGCGGGGCCGTTCTCTGCGCTCTTCTTCGCCGGCAAGGCGCGCCTGCCGCGCGCGGTCGCCGCGCTCAGCCTGGTGGGTGCGGCCTTTCTCTTCGTCGGCGCAGAGCAGCACATGTCCATCGAGCTCGGGCTCGGCAAGCGCCGTCACATCCAGGGCGAGCTCGTCGCGCGGCACTGGACGCCGCTCTGCCGTCTCGACCTCTACGGCGCGCCGGAGGCGGACCGTGAAGCGCTCTTCCTGCTGCAGGACGGCGCGGCCGGCACCTTCATGTTCTCGAAGGATCACTGGGATGTGCCGTCGCTGCTCGACACGCATGCCGTGGCCTACGGTCCGCTGCTGCGCCGCCTGAAGGACACCGGCGTCCGGCCGAACGTGCTGGTCATCGGCGTGGGCGGCGGCACCGACCTCCGCCAGGCGATGGCGTTTGGCGCCGAGAGCGTGCTGGGCATCGAGATCAACGCGGGCATCATCGACCTGCTGCGGAGCGAGTTCGCGGACTTCAATGGCCACCTGCTCGAGCAGCCCGGCGTGACGGTCATGGAGGGCGAAGGCCGCAGCACGCTGCGCCGGCTCGACCGGACCTTCGACCTCATCCAGCTGGCCGGCGCGGACACCTACACCGCGGGGATGATCGGCTCCTTCGTGCTCTCGGAGTCGTACCTCTACACGACGGAGGCGGTGCGCGACTACTTCGATCACCTCAACCCGGGCGGCACGCTGGGCGTCATCCGCGCCTTCGACGAGCCCGACCGCGAGACGCTGCGCTTCTTCGGCATGGCGCTGCTCGAGCTGCGGCGTCGCGGCGTCGAGCGGCCGTCGGAGCACGCCGCGGTGATCCGGGCCGCCTGGGCCGCCGGCACGCTCTTCTCCGTCGAGCCGCTGTCGGCCCAGGACATCGCCGCCTACCAGCGCATCGCCGACAGCGAAACCGCCGGACTCCACTCGGTGATCTACCTGCCCGGATCCGGCGCCACGCATCCGAACGAGTTCACGCGACTCGCCGAGGCGATCGACCACCACACCGAGGACGCATTCTTCGCAAACTACGGCGTGGACGTGCGCCCGGTGGACGACGACTCGCCCTTCTTCTTCAACTTCCACCACGTCTGGGACGCGGGTGACACCGAGGACTCGGCGTATGCGCGCGCCATGGACTCGCGCATTCCGATCGCGCCGAGCATCCTGCGCGCGCTGCTGCTGCAGTGCACCGTGCTCGTGCTGCTGCTCGTCGTCCTGCCGCTCTGGCTTCGGCGCCGCAGGGGTCTGCGCAGCGCGGGTTCGGTGCGCCAGCTCACGTTCTTCGCAGCCGTCGGCGCCGGCTTCATGCTGCTGGAAATCAGCTCGGTGCAGCGGCTGGCGCTCTTCCTCGGGCACCCGACCTATTCGCTCACCGTGGTGCTGTTCAGCTTCCTGTTCTTCGCGGGACTCGGCAGCCTGTGGTCGGGGCGCTTCCTGCGCGGCAGTGCCCGGCAGACGCGCATGGCCCTGGCCGTGCTCGTGCTTCTCATCGCGGCCTTCACGCTGCTGCTCGATGTCGTGACGGCGCAACTGCTCGGGCTGCCGCTCGCCTGGCGCATCGCGGTCGCGGTCGGCTGTCTCGCGCCGATGAACTTCATGATGGGCCTGCCCTTCCCGCAGGGTTTGGCGCGCCTGCGCGCAGTCAACCCGGAGCTCGTCGCCTGGGCCATCGGCGCCAACGGCGGCGCGGGCGTGATCGCGTCGGTGCTCGCCATCATCGTCGCGATGGAGACGGGCTTCACGACGGTCGCGGTGCTTGCCCTCGCCTGCTACGCCCTCGCGCTGCTGGCCACCGGCCCCGACGCCCCGGACGCCGCGCCGGGAGCCGAGGCGCAAGACACCGCCGGAGGCGCCGACGCGCCGCGCTGAGTGCCGCGCTGAGTGCCGCGCTGAGTGCCGCGCGGACACGATGCGTCGCGCTGAGTGCCGCGCGGGCGCGTCGCCACGCCGGGAGGCTGGGCGTGGCGTGGCCGGGCGGCTGATGTAACGCACGGGCCGGTCCCGCGTCCTCATGCACGGGGCCACGTCGTCGCGGACGGCGCGGAGGCCCGCGGGGGCAAGCCATGACATCAGATCGGGACGCGACGCAGGTCGGCGGTGGGGCGGCGTGAGCCGGCCGGGCGCGTGGCTTGCGGTCGTCGTGGCGCACGTGGCGCTGGGCGTGCTGAACGTTGCGCTGGCGGGCGGCCTGCGCTTCACGGAATACATCGAAGGGAGCGGCAGCAACAAGGCGCTCGAGATCTTCAACGACACGGGCGGCAGCGTCGATCTCTCCACCTGCCAGGTGCGCTGCTACTTCAACGGGAGCTCGTCGCCCGGGCTCACGACCGCTCTCTCCGGGACGCTGGCGGATGGCGAGGTGTTCGTGATCGCGCACGGCGCGGCGGATGACGACATCCTGGCCGTGGCGGACCAGACCGTCACGGGAAGCTGGTTCAACGGCGACGACGCCGTTGCCCTCGTGCGGAGCGGCGTGCTGCTCGACGTCGTCGGGCAGATCGGCTTCGATCCGGGTGTGGCGTGGGGCGTCGGCGGCATCACCACGGCGGATCACACGCTGCGTCGGCGCTCCCGCGTCACGGCCGGTGATGCAGACGGAAGCGATGCCTTCGATCCCGCGATCGAGTGGCAGGGCCTGACCGAGGACACCTTCTCCGGACTCGGGACCTACCCCGACCCCGAGGTTGTCGCGAAGGCGCTCGCCATTCCGCAGATCCAGGGCGCCGGGCACGTGTCGCCCGTCGCGGGCATGCTCGTGGAGACGACGGGCACGGTGACGGCCGTGGACTCGCACGGCTTCTATCTTCAGGATCCCGTGGGTGATCGCGACCCGGCGACCTCGGACGGGCTCTTCGTGTTCACGGCCTCCGCGCCGGGCGTGGTGGCGGGCAATGCGGTGAGAGTCGTCGGCGTCGTGGGCGAGTTTCAGCCGGGCGGCGCCGGCTCGCAGAACCTCAGCGTGACGGAGCTCGCCGAGCCTGACGTCACAGTGCTGCGCGCCGTGGGGGAGTTCCCCGCGCCGGTCGTCGTGGGCGTCGCCGGCACGCTGTGCCCCACCGAGGTCATCGACGACGATGGCTTCTCGGACTTCGACCCGGCCAGCGACGGGATCGATTTCTTCGAGACGCTCGAGGGCATGCGCGTGCTGATCCGCGGGGCGCTGGCCGTGAGCGCGAGGAATGGTTTCGGCGAGATCGTCACCGTCAGCAACGGCGGGCGTGCCGCGACGCACCTCAACGCGCGTTCGGGGCTCACGCTCACCGCCGCGGACTCCAACCCGGAGCGGATCCAGGTGCAGCTGGACGAGCAGCTCACTCCGGGCTTCGATCCGGCCGTAAGCACCGGTGACTCTCTTGGCGATGTCGTGGGCGTGGTCTCGTACTCCTTCGGCAACTACGAGGTGCTGGCGACGCAGCCCTTCGTGGTGAAGCACGCGGGGCTGCAGCCCGAGACCGCCGAGCCGGTGCCCGCCCCGGTTCCGGGCGATGCCCAGCTCTCGATCGCCGCCTTCAATGTCCACAACCTCGATCCCAAGCTGGAGAGCTTTGCGCTCGTCGGCAGCGCGGCCGACATCGACGATGACGTCGGGTCGGGCTTTTTTGACCGGCTCGGCGCGCAGATCGCCGGTGCGCTGCGCTCGCCCGACATCCTCTGCCTGGAGGAGGTCCAGGACAACGACGGCGCGGAGAAGACCGCCGAGACCGACGCGAGTCTCACGTATGCCACGCTCATCGCCGCGATCGTCGCAGCCGGCGGACCGGACTACGCGTACCGCGACGTGGCGCCACTGAACGGCAGCAGCGGCGGCCAGCCGGGCGGGAACATCCGGGTCGGCTTCCTCTTTCAGCCGTCGCGCGTGTCCCTCGACGAGGGGTCGCTGCAGCCGATCACCGACGGAGACCTGCGCGACGGCAACGCCTTTCAAGGGTCGCGCCTCCCGCTCGCCGCAGACTTCATGTTCCGGGGCCGGAAGCTCACGGTGATCGGGAACCACTTCGCGTCGAAGTCGGGCAGCACGCCGCTGTTCGGGCTGGTCCAGCCGCCGATCAACGGATCCGTCGCCAAGCGCGTGGCCCAGGCGCAGGTCGTGCACGATCACGTCGCGGAGCTCCTGGCCGCGGATCCGGCGGCCAACGTGATCGTGCTCGGCGACCTCAACGAGTTCTCCTACAACGAGCCGTTGGCTGTGCTGAAGGGCCTCCCGGTGCAGATTCTCGCGAATCTCACGGAGACACTGCCGGAGGTCGAGCGCTACAGCTTCGTTTTCGACGGCAATGCGCAGAGTCTCGATCACATCCTCGTGAGCCGGCCGCTCGCCCGCCTCGCGACGTACGACATCGTGCATGTGAACGCGGAGTTCCAGGTGCAGGCGAGCGATCACGACCCCGTCCTGGCGCGCGTGGTCTTCAGGCCGGTCTGCCAGCCTGACCTCGGTCATGCGGGCCCCGGCGGCGTGCGGCTCGCGGTGTGCGGCGATCCGCTGGCGCCGTCGGGCACGGCAAGCGTCGCACTCTCAGGCCTGCCGGCCGGCGCTGCCGGAGTGCTGCTCGTGGGGCTCACGAGTGCACCGCGCGCAGCGCGCGGCGGGACGCTGGTTCCCGCGACGCTGATCGGCTGCCTCCCGCTGCACGATGCCGACCGGGATGGTCTCGTGTCGTTCCCGCTTCCGGGCGACCTGGCCGCCGAGCCGATCGCCCTCGTCGTGCAGTTCGTCTGTCAGGATGCTCGACTGCCACCTCACGGCGCCGGCTTCTCCAACGCCGTGGAGCTGAGGTTTCAGGGTTGGTAGAGCACGCGAGGCATCCCTGTGCGAGCGACGCGCCCCGCTGCTCTGACGCGCCCCGCTGCTCCGACGCGCCCGCTGCTCTACGGCTGAACGATGAGCGGCGCGTGGTTGGTGACGAGTTGCTTGCCCGGCTTGAACGTGCTGGGAATCGCGGGAGAGATGGCCTGCACGTGCAGCACGACGCCCTCGAAGCCGGCGGCGGCTGGCAGCGCCACGGCGATGCTGAGCGGCGTGTCCTGTCCGAGCAACGGCAAGGGCAGGATGGCAAGGGGCGCGTTCAGGTTGAGCGCCAGCGGCAGTTCGAGTTTGGGCAGCGTGAGCGGGCCCGCGCCCAGGGAAAGGATGAGGAAGGCCTGCGAGCCTGCGGGCCCGTAGAGGTCGATCGAGCGCTGGCCGCCGGGGCCGTCGGTGCCGGTGATCTCGAGGTAGGGCTCCGGCGCCGCCACCTGCACGATGCTGCCGCCCGCCACGGCAAGGGTGTCCGCCGCCAGCGTCACGCCGCTGTGCTGGACGTAGCCGCCGGAGCACAGGATCGCGTGGCCCGGCGCGCCGCCGAAGGACGGATCGAAGTTCCCGTCATCGAGCACGTCGGTGCTCGAGCCGCGCAGGATGACCGTTGCTCCGAGACAGCTCACCGCGTGCCCGGCAGGCCCGTCCTGGGAGAAGCCCTGGCCGGCATTGCCACCCGTCAGCGACGAACCGGCGACAAGCACGACGCTGCCGGCCTTCGCTTCGAGCGCCGGCTTGCCCGGGTTGCCGGGGCCTGCGAACGGCGCGCTGCCGGGGCCGCCCGTGATCTGGCAGTCCACGAGCGTCACGCGAGAGCCCGTCACGCTCACCGCGGTGACGTCCTGCTGGGCCGCCGGCATCACGACCCGGCTCAGCGACACCTGCTGGCTGTTCACGACCGAGATGCCGCGCAGCACGGTGACATCGTCCACGAGGGCGGCGCCGGCCACGTTGGCCACGGCCAGGTCGAACATGCGGAAGCCGGCGAGGGTGAACGTCGCGGCGCCGTCGATGGTGGTCGTGCTGCCGATGTACGGCTCCGTGCCGACGAAAGGCTCGAACGGCCCGTCCTGCCCGAGGATGGTCAGACGCTTGGTGAGCGTGAAGCCCGCGTACTCGCCGACCTTCACGATCAGGGTCTCGCCCGCCTCCACGGAATCGATCGCGGTCTGGAGGTTGGAGAACTCGGCCGGACCGTTGTCGTCCACGACATGGATGTCCGCGGTGCACGCGAGCATGAGGGCTGCCAGCAACTCAAGCATGTGAAGTCTCCCGAGCGGGTCGAGGTCGGCGCGGGCGGCGCGCTCGGCATTCTACTCAGCATGCTGATTCCCTGTGGGCGCTCCGAGAGCGCTCCGCGGACAAGACGCGGGTTGCGTCGCTGTCTGCACGACTCCCGATGTCGCTGCGCGCCTCCGTGCGAAAGCGCAACGGCTGCCCGCGTCCGTCTTCACCCGTCTTCACCTGTCCTCACCCGCCGATGGTCATCCGCAATCCCTTGGTCAGCGAGGCGCCCTTCACGGCGGCCCCATCCGTGAAGGCCGCCTGCAGGTGCACGTTCACACCCGACAGCAGCGGGTTGGCGGGGAGTGCCGCGGGCAGCGTCAGCGCGCCTGCGCCCGGCGCGCCTGGCGCGCCGCCCATCGGCAGCGGCACGGAGAGCACCAGCGCGCCGACGTAAAAAGTGCCGCCCTTGAAGGGGACCGCGGCGCCGGCCAGGCCCACGAACAGCACGCTGCTCGCGCCGCCCACGGCGCGGTCGAGGGTCAGCGTGAGCGAGCCGCCCACCTCGGGGCAGCCGCCGCCCGTGAGGCGCGGCACGAACGCGCCAGCGCCGGCGAGGCCTGCGCCGTAGGCCATCCATGCGCCGTCGCACGCGGTGGGCTCCACCTCGCAGAGCGCCGCCTGCTCGCCCGAGCTGCCGTTGGGGGACAGGATCTCGCCCGAGATGGAAAGCACGGTGCCGGCGCCGGTCTCCCCGATCCCGAAGGCGCGCAGCACGTTGGCGCCCGTGTCCAGGATGACCGCCTTGCCCAGCGCGGAATTCCACGTGCCGGCGTTGGTCGCCGCCGCGAAGACACCCGGCGCGCCGTTGCTGGCGAGGGCCGACATGCCCGCCGTCACCGGGTCCACCAGGACCATGCGCGGCTCCACGTCGTTGCTGTTCGTGTCCACGACGACCACGAGCTGCCCCGAGGGGCCGTGGCTCCAGCCGACGGGGTTCTCGCCACTCGCGCTCACCTCGAACTGCGAGCAGATCACCGGGCCCACCACGCGTGTGCCGTCCGCGGACAGCGGCAGCTTGCGCACGTTGAGCCGGCCCGCGCTCCCGCCGCACAGTCCCTCGAGGTGGGACGAGATGAACAGCGCGTTGGTGCCCGCGTCGTAGATCATCCCGCGGAAGTCGAAGTTGCTGCTGCCGTCGATCATGAAGGGGGCGGCGCCGGTCTCGTCCATGAGCGTCCGCATGTCGTTGGAGGCGTCGAGGTAGCGGAAGGGCGGGGTCTCGCTGACGCGCATGTAGATGCGGCCGTCGCCCGTCGGCGACATCGCCGTGATGGAGGGACCCGTCGAGAGAATGAGCGGGTCGAGGTTCCCGGCGCCATCCACGGCCCACAGATACGGGGGGTTGCTGGGCGGGCCGATGCTGCCGCGGAACACGATGCGCTGGCGGTAGGGGTCGAACACCACGGCGCCCGCCGCCGCGGGAGTGAAGCTGGTGTCCACCGCGATGCTGGCCGTGCCGCTCGAGAGGTCCACCCGGACGAGCGCGCCGAGGCCGCCGCTCAGAAGATACATGTCCCCGGCGGTGAGCCCGCTGCCCTGCGCGGACGCGGACGGTATCGGGAACGCGGCGGCGAGCAGGACGGCGGACAGAGAGGCAGCGAGCGAACGGCGCATGGCGGTGATTCCTGGAAATGGTGGCGGGGCGACGGCTTGCGAGCCGCCGCCTCTTCATCGGGAGCGGGAGCCGCTCGTGACGGCACGCGTTCTCGATGCCCGCGCTGTCACATCGGCGACGGCACGCCGATTCCAGCGTGTGCGCATGCCGCGCACGATTCCCACCCACAGCGAGGCATGTCGTCCATGGCCGTTCCCAACCTGCAGCTCGAGATCCAGCCCGTCGAAAACGGAAAGGCCACCTACCTGTTGCTCGCGCCGACCACCGCGTCCGGCAAGACGATGATGAAGGTCGTGCTGCGCCTGCGCATGGAGAACACCGGCAACTCCACCGTGAAGGTGAAGGCGATCAAGTTCTCATTCCCGGGCTCCACGCAGCCGTCGAAGGACATGGAGGGAGTCAACCTGGACGGCGGCCTGGACCTGAGCCCCGGCGAGACGGTCAAGTGGTCCAACGGGCGCGTGGACATCGACCCGGATCCCGACGTGAAGGAGTTCGTGAACAACGCGATCTTCCTCACCGGCACGGCGCCGACGCAGGTGAAGGTCGAGGTCACATGCAAGAGCTACGCCGACCCGGTGACGCGGACGCTGCCGCTGGTGCAGCACGTGAGCCCGGTGGCGGGCGGCGCGTACCGCTTCCCGTACGCGGCGGGGGAACTGCGCGACGACGAGTACTACCAGACCGACGCGGTGCACTGGGCCAACGGCGGCGGCGGCGGCACGCAGATCTTCGCGCACGACATCAGCGTCGTCGGCTGGGACGCCAAGACGAAGAAGTGGTCCGGCCTGGTCCCCGGCGGCAGCAAGCTGAAGAACGAGGACTACCGCATCTGGGGCAAGCCGATCCGCGCGGTCGCCGACGGCTTCGTGGACAGCTGGTCCGACGGCCTGAAGGACAACACGATCAAGCAGGACGCCGACGGCAGCCTGCTCTTCCCCGACCCGACCCCCGATCCCGGCAGCGGCAATCACCTCGTCATCCGCCACGGCACCGAGAAGGTGACCTACTGCCACTTCCGCCACGACTCGATGGACAAGTCGCTGCAGGTGAAGGACAAGCCCGTCTTCGAGGGGCAGTTCCTCGGGCGCGCCGGCAACACCGGCCGCGCCACCAACCCGCACACGCACATCGAGGCGGGGCGCACCTCCGACAGCGCGCTGCGCCCGATGCCGTTCCGCAGCGCGTGGGTGGTGGACCGCAGCAAGCTCAAGCCGCCGGGCGGCAAGGGTCCGTGGTTCCCGCTCTCGCAACACGGCATCAGCAAGGACTCGGTCTCCATCTGGCCCGCGTCCACGTCTCCCGGCTGGCCGGTGCCGACGATCGGCATCTCGATGGCCGGCGACTGGGCCAACTCCTTCATCGTGTCGCCGGACCTGGCATCGTTCGAGAAGACGACGCAGGACCTGTTCGACAAGAAGGGCCGGCGGCTCACCAGCGTGACCACCTATCTGGAGAACGGTGCGCGGCGCTGGGCGGGCATCGCGCGCGCCGGCGACTGGGCCAACCGCTTCTGGGTGAGCAACAGCCTCGCGGACTTCCAGAAGACCGCGCAGCAGTTCTTCGATGACAAGGCGCTGCGCCTCGTGCACACGTCCACGTTCGCGGAAGGCAGCAAGCGCAAGTGGGTCGGCATCGCGCGCAGCGGAGACTGGGCCAACAGCCTCGTCATCAAGAACGACCTGACGAGCTTCAACAAGGCCGTGCAGAAGCTCTTCGACGACGAAGGGCGGCGCCTGGTGCACGTGCGCACGTGGATCGAGGGCGGCAAGCGCCGCTGGCTCGGCATCGTGCGCTCGGGCACGTGGGCCAACCGCTGGTGGATCTCGCCGGACGAGAACCAGTTCCGCCTCAAGGCCCAGCAGCTCTTCGACGACGAGGGCAAGCGGCTCGTCTTCGTCACCACCTACGTGGAGGGCGGCAAGCGCAAGTGGATCGGCATCTCGCGCTCGGGCACGTGGGCCAACTCGTGGTTCCACCTCAAGGATCTCGACAGCTTCAACCTGCACGCCCAGCGCCTGTTCGACGAGAAGCACCTGCGGCTGGTGCACGTGGACATGCTGGAGTGAGGCTCGCCGGCAGAGGCTGAGGGCCGTCGCCGCGAGGCGGCGGCACACGCATGGAGCGCGCCGTGCCGGAGAAGGGTCCCTGGACCACCCCGGCACGGCGGCTCTGCGGTCGGGGTGGTCCCGCACACTCCCGGAGCCGGAGCCTCTTTGACTGCCGTGTCCCCTGCTCCGTACCGGGCTGATCGGCCAGCGCGTACAGGCCGTCGCGCGCGTCCGGCGGGGATGGTGCCGGCACCGCGCCCGGGGACCGCGCCCGCACCGCGCCCGCACCGCGCCCGGACCGCGCCCGCACCGCGCCCGCACCGCGCCCGGACCGCGCCCGGACCGCGCCCGGACCGCGCCCGGACCGCGCCCGGACCGTGCGAGAGCCGCACGAACTCCTCGAGAACGGCCGCGGCGGGCAACCCCTCGCGCCGGGCGGCGCCCGCCCGGTATCCTCGTCCGGTTCACGCGTGCCCTCAACCTGTCGAGGGCGCAGGACCCTCCGCCCGCACCCGCCGAGCGCCGCCCCATGTCACAAGCCCCGCAGCACTTTGATTCCCAGTCCTCGGGCGAGGCGCAGGCGGAGGACATTCCGCGCGGCCTCATCGTGGTCAACAAGCCGCAGGGACTGACCTCGCGCAAGGCGCTCAACATCGTCGAGAAGCGGCTGAACCTCGGTGCGCTCGGGCACTGCGGCAGCCTCGACCCGCTTGCCACGGGCGTGCTGATCCTCGTCGTCGGCAAGGCGCGCAAGGTGCAGGACCTCATCGTGCGCGGCGAGAAGGTCTACGACATGACCGTCACGCTGGGCGCGCGCAGCGACACCGACGACGCCGAGGGCGAGATCGTCTCGAGCGGCGAGGTGACGCCGCCGACGCGTGAGCAGATCGAAGCCGCGCTGCCGGAGTTCCGCGGCGAGATCATGCAGATTCCGCCCACGTACAGCGCCGTGAAGGTGGACGGTCGTCGCATGCACCGCGAAGCGCGCAAGGGCAATCCTGTGGAAGCCGCGCCGCGCCCGGTCACCGTGCTGGAGCTGCGACTCGACCGCTACGAGTGGCCGCTGCTGGACCTGCACCTGCGTTGCACGTCGGGCACTTATGCCCGCGGCATCGCGCGCGATCTCGGCAATCGCCTCGGCATCGGCGGCTACATGTCGCGGCTCGTGCGCACGCACGTCGGCGCGCTCGACCTGTCCACGGCCGTGCTGCCCGAAGAGGTGGACGCATCGCACATCATCGGCATCGAGCCGGCCATGGCCGACCTGCCGCGCATCAACGTGCCGCTGCACCAGCGCAACCGCCTCGTGCGCGGCCAGACGCTGCGCACGCCTCCGGGCTTCGTGATGGCCGACCCCTGCTTCGCGTGGGTGGACGGCGAGGTCGTCGCCAGCGTGGCCTTCCTCGAGGGCGGCACGCACTTCAGGACGAAGAAGCTGCTGGTCTGAGACTGGACGGGACGAGGCCGGGGGGCGGCTTTGTTCCGCTTCCGCGCCGGGGGTGCTGCCCCTTGGGGCGAGGTGAGAGGGAGTCGTGTGGTGCGGGGTGTGCGCGGCTCAGGAGGCTTGCCCGGCGCTGCGCCCCTGGGGCAACAGGACGCGTCAGAATTCCGGGAGCGGCGCCTTTCGCGCCGGACAAGCATCCCGATCCGCGCCGCCGAGACACGGACTTCCGTGCCGGGCGAGGTGGGCAGCACCCCCGGCGCTCGCGCTCCACGACGCCGTCCCACGCTTGGAGAAGTTGAACGCTTGGACTGCGAGCGCGCCCGGAGTGCTCCGTGGCAAGGTCAGCAGCCAAGAGCGAATGACGACAGCCCCTCGTGGCGAGGGCGCTGCCGACTCGTGCGGGGCCGCGAAGCGCGTGAGTTGCGCCACGCCGCCCGCCCTTCCTCTATCCACGATCACGCGTTGCTTGACCGCGTTGCGGCCACGCCGCTATCGGGTTGCGGAGGATGCGTTCCAAACCAAGGACGCACTTCACGCGCGGTGCAGCGTCAGCCGGGCGCTGCCCCGCTTCGCATGGCACGGAGACTCGTACCTCGGCTTGCGCGGATCGGGAGTCTTGTCCGGCGCGAAGGGCGCCGCTCCCGGAATCCTTACGCGTCCAGTTGCCCAAGGGGCGCAGCGCCGGGCAAGCCTCCCGAGCCGCGCACACCCCGCTCCACACGACTCCCTCTCACCTCGCCCCAAGGGGCAGCGCCCGGCCCAGCGAAACCGCGCCCGAAGCGCGCCCGCCTCAACCGCGCCCGCCCCTCGCCTCGTCAGTTGAGCTGCGGAATCAGCCCGCTCAGGTACGCGACATCGTTCTGGTCGCGGACCTCCATCACGCGGCCGGAGAAGTCTGCGGCCGAGAGGTCGCCGAAGGGGAGCGGAGCGCCTTTGCTGGTGCGGCGCTCGAACTCGCCCGAGTTGCTGTTCTTGCGCGTGAACACGCCGGCAATTTCGAAAATGTCCGGCGACTTGGGATCGTTGTCCGCGTCGTGCTGGATCCAAAGGGAAAAGGTGTGGCTGTCGAAGTCGATCGCCTTGACCTTCACGCGGATGCGCTGGTCGTCGTTGCTGGCCTTGCCCGAGAGTTCGAACTCGCCTTTGCCGTTGCTGTCGGGCGAGTTCAGCGCCAAGCCGAGGTCCTGCTTGGCCTTGAGCGTCTTCTTCTCGCCGTCGAAGGACGGGACGATGCAGCTCAGGTAGACGGCCGAGCCGACGCGCACCTCGACCTGAAGGCCGATCAGGTTGTCGAAACTGTCCTCACCGAAGGGGAGCGAGTCGCCCTTGTCGGTGTCGAGCTTCAGCTTCTGTGAACTGCCGCTCTTGACCAGCGTGCCCACGTTCACGAGCGGGCCGCCGAGATCTTCGGGGTCTTCCATCCAGAGGTCGTAGGTCTGCGTGGAACTCACCTTCTTGACCAGGACCGTGAGCCGGTCGCGGCCGGTGCTCGTCTTGGTCTCGATCTGGAACGTGCCCTTCGCGTCGGTGTCGGGCGGCAGCGCCAATGGCGCATCCGGATCGAAGCGCACGAGATTGGACTTCCCCTTCTGCGTGTTGGAGAGCGCCGTTGCTTGTGCGGTCAGCAGCGCGAGGAGAACGGGGACGAACAACAGGCGGATCTTGGAAGGTGCGTTCATGTCCCCGTTTCTAGCAAAAGCAAAGCGCAATGGAAGAGCGGCGCGCGCGTGACCGAAGAGTCGCGCGGAGGACGGGTGAGGGGGGGTGCGAAACGAGTTGCAGATCGTCGCTGCCCGTCCTCCGCGCGCGCTGTGCTTGAACCGGCGTCGCGCCGCAAAGGTGCGACCCGGCTCCGGAAGCGCTGCCGGCGGTTGTTCAGGGGGCGCTGCGGGGACTGCCTCGGCGCTTCCGGGCACTCCGGAGCAGTCCCCGCCGAGCTTCCGCGGCCTCAGAAGTGCTGCATGGTCATCTTCAGACCGTTGGACGAGTTGAACGACCCGTTCACCGCGGTGTTGTCGAAGCCGAAGAACTGCAAGTCGATGTCGATGCTCGCCGGCAGAGCCGGCGTGGTCGCCGGGATGGTGAGGCTGCCAGTTCCGTCCAGCGGCAGCGCGATGAGCGTCAGCAGCGAGCCGATGTTGACCAGCAGCGGCTCGCTGTGGATGAGCGTCGCGGCATCCCCGAGGCTGACCGCGAGGCTGCCGGAGCCGAACGGCTTGCCGCCGGTGATGTTCAGCGTGAACGTGCCGCCACCGCCGACGTCGGTCGGGGCGCCCGTGCTGGCCAGGACGATCGTGCCCGTGGGCGGGTTGCTGTTCGGCCCGTAGATCGAGCCGCTCGGCACGATCTGGCCGCGGATCTCGCCGGCAGGCTTCCCGATCGTGTGCACGTTGACGTAAAGCCCGAGGTTCTGCAGCAGTTCGATCTGCCCCTCGCTGAGCGCTGGTGAGGTGCCGGACCAGGTCGTCGGGCCGCCGAGCAGCACCACCTCGATGCCGCCTCCGTTGCCGAAGCTTCCGGAATGGATGTGAGCGTTTGTGCCGCCCACGAGGCCCGTCGTCGTGACCAGGTAGGTCAGCGTCATGTCGGGGTTCACGGTGAAGACCGCATGACCCCGCGCCAGGGACGCGTTGGCGGGCACTTCCTGCAGGTTGTCGAGGCGCGCGCCGAAGGTGTTCGGGGACAGCGCCACCTGGCCGCGGATCTCGCCGCCGGGGTGGTCGACCGTGTGCACGTTCACGTAGTAGAGGCCGGCGCGCAGGTCGACCTCCTGAGCCGCGGTCAGCGCGGCGGTCGTGCCGGTGAAGACGGTCGGTCCGCCGGTGAGCGGGAAGACGATGCCGCCTGCCACTCCGACGGCGCCCTTGTGGATGTGCGCTGCGGTGGCGGAGAGGCCGAAGGTGCGCAGGTCGTACGTGAGCGTGCCCGCGGGATTCAGCGTGAGCAGCACGTAGCCGCCGGCCTTGGTGCCCGGAATGGCCGGCGTCTCCTGGAAGCCGTCGAGGTTGGCGCGGAAGGTCGTCTGCGCCGAGGCCTCCGTCGCAAAGAGGGCAAGGCAGAGGAGCAGGGAGAGGGCGTATTTCATGGGAGTCTCCGGGACAATGGTGCGGGTGATCTCGGACGGAGTCGAGGCGGCAGGAAGGCGCGGAACCCGATCGTGAAACGCGCGCAGCCTAAGTCGATCGTCGCACCGTGCACAGGTCGCGCTTCAAACGACACGGCGACAATTCCTCGGAAGCCCTCGGAGGCGTAACCTCCTGACGACCCGGAGCATCCGATCCGCGTGAACGTGGCTGCTGACATCGTCGTCGCGTTGGGCGCCTATGCAGCGCTTGGCGTGGTGTTTGCCCTGGCCTTCGTCACGCGCGGCGCGCAACGCATCGATCCGGCCGCACACACCGGCACGCCGGGCTTCCGCGCGGCGATCTTTCCGGGCGCCGTGGCACTGTGGCCGCTGCTCCTCAGGCGCTGGTGGGCCTGCGGTCGCGAGCCTGCGCACGGGCGCGACGCGTGATCGGCAGGCTGCGCCGTCGTCACCTCATCGTCTGGCGGATGCTCGCGCTGCTGGCGCCGGTGGTGCTGATCGTCGCGCTGCGCGTCCGCGCGGCGCGTCCGTCGGAGGTGGCGCCGGCGCTCACCCAGGAGGTGCGCGCGGGCCTCGGCGCCGTGGCGGATCTCGACGGCGCTCCGCTGCTGCTGCCGCTGAAACTGGCCGTCCGGGTGTCGGTGGACGGCCCGGGCGGTGCACGCCTGCTGGAATTACAGCCCGAAGAACCACTGCTCGAGCCGGATGTCCTCGTCTACGCCGTGTCGAAGGCTTCGGCTCGCGCGGGCACGACGGACACCGCGCTGCCGGCCGATGCACGCCTGCTGGGCGCGCTCTCGGGCACGTTGGCGCGACGCTGGACCCTGCCGGCCGACGCGAACGAATGGTGGCTCTACAGCCTCGGCCACCAGACGGTGCTCGCGCGCGAGGCCCTGCCCGCTGCGGGAGGCGCGCGGTGAGCGTCGGCTATCGCGCCGTCGGCTGGAATCGCAGCAAGCGCCTGTACGACGGCGTGCTTCTCGGCGCCACGCTCTCGTACCTCGTCCTGTTTGCGGGCGGCATGCTCGCCCTGTACCCCGCGGTCACGCTCGAGACCGCGGTCATCCGTGCGGCGGGAAGCTGCGCGCTGCTCCTGCTGCACGTGATCCTCGCCATCGGGCCGCTGTGCCGCCTCGACCGCCGTTTCCTGCCGCTGCTCTACAACCGGCGCCACCTCGGCGTCACCATGTTTGCCGTCGCGCTGCTGCATGGCGGCTTCGCGCTGCTGCAGTACCACGCGCTGGGGGACAGCAACCCGCTCGTCTCGCTGCTCACCACGGGCGGACGCTGGTCGGTCGTCTCCGAGTGGCCCTTCCAGCCCTTCGGCGCGGCAGCCCTGCTGATCCTGTTCCTCATGGCCGCGACGAGCCACGACTTCTGGCTGGTGAATCTCACGGCGCCCGTGTGGAAGGCGCTGCACATGGCCGTGTATCTGGCCTGGTGGCTCGTGCTGGTGCACGTGGGCCTCGGCGTGCTGCAGGACGAGGTCGGCGCTCCGCTCGCGCTCGTGCTGGGCGCAGGAGTCGTGCTGCTGTGCGCGCTGCACCTGCTCGCTGCCGCAAAGGAGCACCGCGTGGACGCGACCTCGAACTCCGCCGCGACCTCGGCCGCCGCAGCGGGCCAGGGCGGGGCGGACGGCGCGCTGCTCGACGTCTGCGCGGTGGACGAGTTGCGCGAAGGGCGCGGCCGCGTGCTGAACGTCGGCGGCGAGCGCGTGGCGCTCTTCCGCACCGGCGGGCGCGTCGCCGCCCTGTCCAATGCGTGCCAGCACCAGAACGGGCCGCTCGGGGAGGGCCGCATCCAGGACGGGTGCATCGTGTGCCCGTGGCACGGCTACCAGTACGTGCCGGAGAGCGGCCGTTCGCCGCCGCCGTTCACGGAGGCCGTGCCGACGTATCGCGTGACGCTGCGTGGCGGGCGCGTGCTGCTCGACCCGCAGGCCTGCGCGCCCGGGACGCTGCAGGTGCTGCCCGTCATCGCCGACGGCGAAGCGACCGGGAAGAGGCCCGCGCCCGACGAGGACTTCTTCGTCGGCTACCTGCCGGCGGTGCCGCCACGCCTGGTGCGCTTCGTGCAGCGGGCCGTCGTCGGCGTGCTGCTCGTCATGCTGGGAGGCGGCGCGCTGCTGCTCGCGGGCCAGGGGCCGTTCCGCGGGAGCCGTTTCGAGTTCGGGGATGTC
The DNA here is from genome assembly GCA_038212275.1 of Planctomycetota bacterium. Lineage (GTDB taxonomy): Bacteria > Planctomycetota > B15-G4 > B15-G4 > B15-G4 > JBBQUR01. Next base: position 51,195 of record JBBQUR010000002.1, on the reverse strand, counting down.
GGCGCGTGGAGAGGAGTCCTGCACGAGAGCCCGCAACCCCTGCTCGAAGTGCGCCGGCCCGGCCTCGGCGTGACGGACCTGGGCTCGTCCGGCCCCGGAGCACCCGCCGAACTGGTCTCGCGCTACCTGCTCGTGGCGCCGGGCAAGCATGGTGCGCAGGCCCTGTGCGCAGGACTCGACGGGCAGGCCGTCGCTCTGCACGGCACACTCGTCTATCGCGGCGGACAGGTCATGCTCGAACTCGCGGAGCGCCCGGTGCCGGCCAGCGAGGCGCAGCTGGGCGCTGCGGCGGCCGCCGATGGCGCCCTCGTCGCGCTGGGCGAGGTCGAACTCGTCGGGCAGATCGTGGACAGCAAGTGCTACTTCGGCGTGATGAATCCGGCCGAGGGCACGAGCCATCGCGCGTGCGCCGAGCGCTGCCTGTCGGGCGGCATCCCGGCGCTGCTGCGCGTGCGCGCCGCGGACGGCACGGAGTTGACGCCGCTGCTCACGGGCCGCGACGGCCGGGCGCTGAACCTCCAGCTGCTCGATCGCGTGGCCGTGCCGGTCCGGGTGCGCGGCGCGCTGGAGCGTCAGGGCGAGCTGCTGCTGCTCAGGACCGAACCGGCCGACGTGGTGCGGCTCGTTCCGCGCTGACCGTTCCGATCCGAGGACGCGGCGCTGCGCGTGGCGCCCGGCGCCCGAGCGACGCGCGGGAACTCCGCGGTGAAACGCGTGCCGCCCTGTTCGCGCGCCTCGTAGTGCAGGCTGCCGCCGTGGTCGGTCATGATGGAGCGGCAGATGGCGAGGCCCAGGCCATAGCCCCCGCGGCGCCCGCGCTGCTGGCGCCCGCTGATGAAGGGCAGGAAGATCTGCTCGCCCAGTTCCGGCGGGATGCCCGGCCCCCTGTCCTCGACGCGAATGGCCACGCGGTCCGACTGGCCATCGATGCGCACGGACACGACGTTGTCCCGCGGGCTCCAGGCGATGGCATTGGCGACGAGGTTGCGCAGCACGCGCAAGGCGGCCTCGCGGTCCGCCACGAGCGTGGTATCGCCTGTCGCGTCGAACTCCAGCGTCACGCCGTCGCGTTCCGCCGAGCGGCGCTCGCGCTGCAGGCGCAGGCGGGATTCCGCCGCGAGGTCGAAGGACTCGTGCGCGCCCTTCTGCCGGCCCGGGTCGTTCGTGCGGCACCAGGTGATGAGGTTGTCGATGGCGTCGGACAGGTCCGACAGGTCCTCGAGATTGCTGTGCAGCAGCGCGCGGTATTCGTCGCTCTCGCGCGGCGACATGAGCGCGACCTCGGTCTCGCCGATGAGGTTCTGCAGCGGCGAGCGCAGCTCGTGCGCGAGGCCGGCCGTGAACGTGCGCATCTGTCCGAGGCCGTCGTCGATGCGCTGGAACATCGCGTCCAGCTCCTCGCCGAGACGGTGCAGTTCCTGCGGCGCACCATCGAGCTGCAGCCGCGGGCGCGAGCCGGACTGCTGCATCGAGTGCGCATCGATGATGCGCGTCTGGGCGACCAGCGCGCGCAGGCCGGCGAGGCCGCGCCACGCGGTGTACCAGCCCGCGAGCGCGGCCAGTCCGAGCGCCACGAGGAAGGACACCACCATCGAGCGCAGGAACGTGAGCAGCGTGGCGCGCGTCGGCGCTCCGTCGACGATCACCTGCACCTCGAGGTCGTGGCCGGTCACCTGCCGCGTTGAGCTCAACGGAGCGGTGCCCATGAGTTGCGACAGGCTGGGGGTCGCGCCAGGCGGGATCTCCGTCGTCTCGGCGTGGAGGAGGCGCTCCTTGCCGGCCTGGGCGATGAGCTCTCCCCGGCGATTGCGCACGATGTAGGCGCACGCGGGCTTCACGAAGACCTGTTCCACGTCGCTCACGTGTTCGCGCACGGCGGCCTCGCTGCCGTCCGAATCCTCCAGTTCGAGGACCAGCTCGCGGGTCTCGTGCTCGATGAGTTCCGTCATCTCGGTGCGCAGCGCGGTGCAGAGCAGGAATCCGTTCCACACGCCGAAGATCGTGATGATCATGGTGGTGGTCAGCGCGAAGATCAGCGCCATGCGGCGTGTCAGCGACCAGTGCATCTGCTGGGGCCGCGTGGCGATGGGTCCGCCGGCCGCGTCGTCAGGCGTGCTGGGTGACGACATATCCGGAGCCCCTGACGGTGTGGATCAACGGCGCGTCGAACGGCTCGTCGATCTTGCGGCGCAGGCGCCGGATGTGCACGTCGACCACATTGGTGCCCGGGTCGAACTCGATGTTCCAGACGGACTTCAGCAGCTCCGTGCGCGAGATGGTCTCGCCCGGGCGCTCCGCGAGCTGGCGCAGCAGGGAGAATTCGGTGCGCGTCAGGTCCAGCGGCTTGCCGGCACGGCGGACAGTGCCCGCAAGCAGGTCCATCTCGAGGTCGCCGATGCGCAGCACGTGCTCGTCTTCGTGCCGTCGCAGCACGACCTGGATGCGCGCCACGAGCTCCGCGAAGGCGAAGGGCTTGACCACGTAGTCGTCGCCCATGGCCAGGCCGCGCAGGCGTTCGTCCAGCGCGTCGCGCGCCGTGACCCAGATGACCGGCACGCGGATGCCCTCGCGCCGGGCCGCCTCCTGCACGTCCCAACCCTGCAGGCCCGGAAGCATGACGTCGAGGAGCATGAGGTCGAACTTCTCGCGGCGCAGCAGGGCCAGCGCCGTCTCGCCGTCCGGCGCGGTGGTGCAGCTCATCCCGGACTCGGTCAGGCCGCGGGTCACGAAGGCGCGCAGCTTGGGGTCGTCGTCCACGACCAGGATTTTCATGCAGCGCGGGCTGGCTGGCTTTGCAGCGGCGGTCATGGCGCGGGTCTCGCGTGCCGGAGGCGGGGCATGGTGGGCCGTGATGGGCCCATCTCCGACCGTTGTATGGTGCGCCCTTCCACGGCACGATGACAAGACCGCCATGGCCGCGGGACTCGCACGCCGCGCCGACGCGATTCATCACCGGCGCGATTCATCAGAGGAGAGAGCGGACTTGCCCAGCGACAGCGGAACTGCCGAGCGGCCCGAACGCCGTGCACCCGAAGCGGGCGGCACGCCGGTGGCGCCCGGCACGTCGTCGCCGCGCGCTCCTGTCACGCTGAGCCTCGACGGCCTGGAGAAAAAGGTGCTTGCCGGCGAGGGCAACTTCCTCTGGCGCATTCCCTTCGCGGGAGGCACCGACGGCTTCGCCGTGCTGAAGGTCTACTACGGCAGCCGCAGCTCGCTCCTCTACATGAAGAAAACGCTCGGCAACCTGCTGCTGACGGGCCGCACGTCGCAGATGCCGCGCGCGCGTTTCCGTCACGAGGTCGCTTCGGTCCGGCTCTGGGAGAAGCACGGCTTCCGCTGCTTCGGCATGCACCCCGAGGTGCGCGTCGCCGGCCTGCCGGACGAGGGCTACATGCTCTACGACTGGACGCCGGGCCGGCACTTCCGCGAGTACTTCAAAGACGCGGCCGTCCCGTTGGAGGAGCGCCTCGCCATGTGGCGCCGCTGGGTGCCCGAGTGGCACCGCCGGCACATGATCGCCGTGCGCGAACGCGAGCCGATGCTCATCCACGAGAACGGCGACGTGAAGCACGTGATGCTCTGGCAGGGTGGCTTCACCTACTTCGACTTCGAGATCTGCTTCCGTTCGCGGAATGTGCGCGACCTCGTCGGCCGCGAGATCCTGGCCTACATGCGCTCGGCCGGAAAATTCTTCGGCGACGAACTCTACGAGCGCCTCATGGATGAACTCGTCGCGCACTACCCGGACAAGACGCTGCTGCTGGCGGCCTGGGAGCACGCCTTCGCGAACGACAACCCCGTCATCCGCGTCGGGCGCTGGCTCGACGTGCGCCTGAAGCCGCGCCACCACAGCAAGTACAGCAAGTACGGCGTGGCGCGCGACCTCAAGCGCCGCCTCGACGCGGCCTCGCTCACGCGCGGGAGCTGACGGTGCCGAAGGCGGCCGCAGCCCGCGAGCTGCTCCGGCTTGACGGAAACCGCATCTGGCGCGTGCAGACCGCGCACGGCCCGGTGCTGCAGAAGCTGTACGCGGAGCGCGGTTCCTGGCTGCATGCATGGGGCCGCGAGCTGGCCAGCCGCCTGCGCGGCGGGAAAACCGGCACGCGGGCGGCGGCGCGACGCGCCACCGAGGCGCGCCTGCTGGCGCTCTGGCGCGAGCAGGGCTTCGACGTGCCGGCCGAGCTGTCCGCGCGTCACCCGGAACTCGCCGGTCCGCGCACCCTCGTGCTCGAGTTCGTGGACGGTCCGCTGCTCTCCGCGCTGCTCGCCGACCCTGCGCTGCCGCGCTCCCGGCGCGAGGCCCTCATCGAACGCTTCGCAGCGGACACCGCGAAGCGCCACGCCCGTGCGCTGTCGCTGGGCGAGGCGGCCCTCGTCCAGGAGCACGGAGGCGTGCAACACGTGCTCGTGGCGGCGCCGGCCGGCGCCGCGTGGACGGAGGCCGCCTCGCGGCCGGTGAGCGCGCTGCGATTCGCGAGCTTCGACCTGGAGAACAGCTTCCGCGCGCGTCGCAACCTGTCGCCGCTGCTCGCCAAGGAAATCGCCGCCTGCCTGCGCTCGCTGGCGCGCTGCAGCAAGTCCGACGCGCAGCGCCTGCGCAGCGACGTGGAGGCCTTCGTCCGGGGCTACGCAGACAGGTCGCGACTGCAGGCGAGCGTCGCGCATTACTTGCGCCACCCGTCGCCCGTCTGGCGCGCCGTCTGGGCCTTCGACCGTCGGCGCGAGGCGCGCCGCGACAGGCCGCACGGCAAGTATGCGTTGCTGGCCGTGCTGGACGGGGTCCTCCGCGCGGGCTTGCGCTGACGCGATCCGGCATACTGGGCGGCGCATGGAGCGCGGCAAGTCGCAGGTCATCGGGCAGCAGGCGGGAGCTTCCGGCTCCGTGGCGTCGGCCGGCGCCGGTCGGACGGGAGCAAGCCCCGGCCACGAGAATGGCGAGGCAGCACTTCCGCTGGACCGTTCGGCGGGCGCCAGGCTCTTCGAGCTGCGGCGCTGGATCCACCCGGTGCTGCTCACGACGGCCGTGGTCCTGGGCCTGACCGTCGGGCGCGCGCAGCGCGATGCGATGATCCTCGGCGGCGTGCTGCTGGGCGTGCACCTCTTCGGGAGGCTCTGGTCCGCCAAGCACATTCGCGGCGCGGCGCGTGTTCATGCGCGCAAGGCGCAGGAGAAGAAGGTGCTCGTCACCGGCGGGCCGTTCGGGCTGGTGCGCAACCCGCTCTACGTCGCGAACACCGCGGGCATCGCCGGTGCGTGCCTGCTCTTCGGCCCGGCGTGGTTCGGCGCCGTGGCCGCCGTGTCCTCCATGCTCTGGTACCACTTCGTCGTGCGCTGGGAGGAGTCGATCCTCATCAAGCTCTACGCCGACGACTACCCGGAATACTGCCGCCTCGTGCCGCGCTTCATCCCGCGCCTCACGCGCCCGGACGGCCTTCCGCGCCCCGACACGCGGGAGGACTACCCGTGGGTCAAGGTGCTGCGGCGCGAGCGGGGCACGGTCGGGTTGGAGGCGCTCATCGTCGTGCTGGCGGTGTTGCGCGCCACGCTGCTCTGACGGGCGGCTTTGTTCCGCTTGTGGGGGCGGGGGTGCTGCTCGCACGGTCAGCGTGAGGTCGGTGAGTCGGGCTGGGATTGCAGTGCGCCGTCGACGGGGCTGCGGACGTCTTCGGTCAGACGGCGCGCCGAGGAAACGGCGCGCCAACGCCCTGGCCGCATGCGGCGGCCTAATCTTGACGCCCGCAGCCCCGTCGCCGCGCACGGCAACGCACGGGTCTCCGGTCGGACGAAGCGAGCAGCACCCCCGCCGCACGCGCTCCTCGACGCCGCCACGAGTTCAACGATGCGCACGACGGAACTGCAAGCACGGCGAAGCTGGGGAACGAACACCGAGCGCGCCCGACACGAGTGGCCGCGGCACGATCGGGGAGACGCACCGCACGATGCACGAACGCGCCTGCGCTTCTTCTCACACGCTTCGGGCGATGCCTGGTTGCACCACAAGTTCGCCGTCATCTCGTTGCGGGTTCTCGTTCAACACGCGTAGAAGCGGACGCCCGATCGTCGCGAGGCGGAGCGCCGAGGGCCGGACGCTGCCACTCGTCCGCGCGGAGAAACGTGCGTCAGCGTGCGCGGCGAGGGGGCGGCGGACCGCTAGATTCCGACCGCCACGAGCGCCTCTCGCTTTGGCACCGGTCTTCGCATGGCGGGTCGTTGACCGAGGCGGCCCGCCGCCCCCTCGACGGCGCACTCACCGCGCCACGCGACTCCCCCTCGTCTCGCCGTCACGGCAGCGTCCGGACCCCCCAAGCGGAACCAAGCCCCACCGCCAACCCCTCACCCGTCCGCCCGCGACTTCGCCCCGTCGGTGATCCACTCCACGGCGCCCTGCGGCAGGAAGTAAACGATGAGCATGCGCCCGCCCGTCACCGTCGGCACGTGCGCCGAGCCGGGCGGGAACACGACCCAGCCCTCGGGCTGGCCGTCGAAGCGCGGGTCGCCCTCCACGGCGTAGCAGAGGTTGATCTCGCCCTGCGGGTGGCGGTGGTTGATGCCGGGGCCGGTCATCCACACGAAGTCGATGGAGAAGTCGCGCGTGCTCGCGTCCGGCTTGCTCAGGCGGCTGTAGCGGATGTCGCCCTTGCCCTTGTCGCAGATGACGCCGGACGCGACGGCCTCGAGCAGCGCCGCGCGCAGAGCCTGGCTGTCCTTGCCCTCCGGCGGATAGAGGCGGTGCAGCACGGCGCGCGCGCCGCCCGGGTCCTTGCAGTGGGCTTGCGCGGCTGCGGCCAGCGGCGCGGAGAGCAAGTCGAGCAGCGATTGCGTGGTGATGGTCATGGTCATGCTCCGGCGGGTCGCGCGTTCGGCAGGCGTGGCCGGCCTGCGGCGCGGGGGCCGCAGGCCGGGTGCCTGGTGCGTGATGTCAGGTGTGAGGTGCGTGGTCAGGTGAGCCGGCAGAGCCGCTTCGTTGCGGACTCCACGTGCTCGGCGATGTTCGCGACGCGCTCGGCCGACTCGATGCGGCCCTCGGCGTCGATGATGTAGGTGATGCGGTCGGGATACTTCGCGCCGCGGTCGGCGCACGCACGGTACGCGATGCTCATGGACTTGTCGGTGTCGCACAGGAGCTGGAAGGGAAAGCCCTGCGCGTCCGCGAACGTCTTGTTGTCCGCGGGCGTGTCGAAGGACACGCCGAGGATGAGGCCCTTGTCGCCGATGGTGGGGATTCGATCACGGAACCCCTTGCCCTGCGCGGTTCAGCCGCCGGTGCTGGCCTTGGGATAGAACCACAGCAGCAGGCGCCGGCCGCGCAGGTCGGCAAGCCGCACGCGCGCGCCGTGATGGTCGAGCACATCGAAGGCGGGCGCCGGAGTGCCGGGTGCGAGCAGCTCGGGCGGCTTGCGGCTGAAGAAGGGGAGCTTCATGTGGGGTCTCGCGGGGCGTGGAGGGAGTCGTTGGAGTCGTGCGTGGCGGGAGTCGGCGACAGCCGCGGGATGATAACCGTGGCAGAGCGCCCGCCGGCCACGACCGGGTCGGGGTCGACGCCACATGGTCAGCACCGGCCGTTCGGATTAACATGCCTCGGATCGTTCGGGCCGTGGCAAGGGAACTTTCCCAGGAAAGAATAGGGGATCTCATGGCACTTCATCGGCACGCCGTCGTGTGGGGCGCCTTGTGTCTTGCGTTGTCCGCGACCCGCGCCACATCGCAGTCCGCGATGTTGTTCCCGGCCCCGCTCCTGCAGGCCGTCGGCGGCGACGCGGAGTCCGTCGCGCTGGTTGACCTCGACGGCGATGGGCTGCTCGACCTCGTCGTGACGAAGCCGAAACTCTCCACGACGCCCGGCACGGTGGCCGTGCTGCTGAGCATGGGCGGCGGTGCGTTCGGTGCCGTGACGGATTACGGCGTGGGCCTCAACCCGACCTCGGTCGCCGTGAGCGACCTGAGCGGCGACGGCGTCCCCGATCTCGCCGTGGCGAACACCAAGTCGGGCACGGTGTCCGTCCTGCTGGGTCTGGGCGGGGGACACTTCGGCGCAGCGACGAGCTTCTTCGCGGGCGAGACTGCCCAGTCCATCGTGGCCGCGGACCTCGGCGGCGACGGCCAGCCCGAACTCATCGTGACGAACAGCTCCTCGGACACGATCACCGTGCTGACGGGACTCGGCGGTGGCTCGTTCGGCGCAGCGACACCCTTGCCGGTGGGCATGTCCCCGAGGTCGGTCGCCGTGGCCGACGTCGATGGCGACGGCGCGCCCGATCTCGTGGTGACGAACAACAAGTCGGGCTCTCTTTCCGTGCTGCTGAACCTGGGCGGCGGAGCGTTCGGCGCGGCGACGAGCGCCGCCACGGGAGGCACGCCCGAACGGCTCGCGCTCGGCGACCTCGATGGCGACGGCCTGCCCGACGCGGCCTTGACCGACAGCCCGCACAACACGATCTCGGTGCTGCTGGGTCAGGGCGGCGGCTCGTTCGGCCCGCCGAAGACGTACGCCATCCTGTCCAAGCCGCGCGCGATCGCACTCGGCGACGTCGATGGCGACGGGCGGCTCGACGCGGTGGTGTCGATGGCCGGCACGAAGTCAGTCATCGTGATGCCCGGCGTGGGCGGGGGCCTTCTCGGCAACGTGACCACCTATCACGTGGGTTCCGGGACTCCCGACATCGCGCTGGGCGACCTCAACGCGGATGGCCAGCTCGACATGGCGTTGCCCGACGCGGACGTGGACGCGGTCGCCGTGCTCCTGGGCCAGGGCCACGGAGTGTTCGCCGCACCGGCGGAATACCTGGTGGGAACGTGCCCCACGTCCCTCGCGGCGGGAGACTTCAATGCGGACGGCCGCCCCGACCTGGCGCTCACCGACACGGACTTCGACACCGTCGCCGTGCTGCTGGGCCAGGGGGGCGGCGTGTTCGGAAGCGTCGCGGGCTACGGCGCGGGCCCTGCACCGACGTCGATCGCCGCCGGCGATCTCGACGAGAACGGCACGCTCGACCTCGTCGTGACGAACGAGGGCTCCATGCGGGTCTCCGTTCTCTTCGGCCTGGGCGACGGCACGTTCGTTGCGCCCGTCACCCACTTCACAGGCAGCGCCTCGCAGTCGGTCGTCATCGCCGACCTTACCGGTGACGGCCACCTCGATGTGGCCGTGGCGAGCTACGCCTCCAACAACGTGCTCGTCCTTCCGGGCCTCGGCGGCGGGTTGTTCGGTGCGGCCGTCCCGCACGGCGTGGAGTGTCATCCGGGGACGATCGCCGTCGGCGACCTCAATGGCGACGGCACGCTCGACATCGTCGCTTCGGGCAGCAGCCCGGATGCCGTGGCGGTGCTCCTGGGTCTGGGTGGCGGCGCCTTCGGCCACGTGAACAAGTACGCCGCGGGGTCCCAGCCGCGGTCAGTCGCACTGGCCGACTTCGACGGCAACGGCACGCTCGACCTCGCGCTGGTGAACTACGCCAGCGACACCGTCTCGTTGCTGCCTGGTACCGGCGGAGGGCAGTTCGGTCCGAAGGTCAGCTATCCCGTGGGAGGTCACCCCTACGCCGTTGCGCCTGGTGACTTCAGCGGAGATGGCACGGTCGATCTCGCGGTGGCGAACCTGACCGGGTACTCCGTCTCGGTGCTGCGTGGGCTCGGCAACGGCTCGCTCGGTGCCGCGACGCACTACGGCGTGGGGCCCGGCCCGATGGACCTCCTCGCCAGCGACCTCGACGGTGACGGCCGGCTCGACCTGGCCGTGGCGAACACGGGGGGACTGTCCGGCCCGGCGCCGGCCTATGCCACCGTGCTGCTCAATCAGGGCGGCCCGGCCAGTCCGTGGGAGAACCTGGGCCATGGCCTGGCAGGCAGTGGCACGCCCATCCTCGTCGGGACCGGCACGCTGGAGCCCGGGTCCGCATGCGAACTCTCGCTCGGCAACACGGTCCCTGGGGCCGCGTGCCTTCTCGTCATGTCGCTGTCGTCGGTGCCATCGCCGTTCAAGGGCGGCTCGCTGATTCCCCTGCCGTCGCTGCTGGCCGTTCCGCTCGTCACGTCGACAGCGGGCGGGCTCTCGTTGCCGATCACGTGGCCGGCGGGCTTTGCTCCGGGCACGGCGGTCTACTTCCAGTACGCGATCAGCGACATCATCGCCTTGAAACAGGTGGCGTTGAGCAACGCGCTGCAGGCCACCACGCCGTAGCCTGGGCGCCGCCCGAACGCGTCGGGCGTGACCCGCTGCGTCGCTGTTCCTCTGCCCCGTCGTGACGACTCAGGGGTGGACGTGACCGGGAGGCCTGCCGAGGCCCAGTGCCGCGGGCAGCGCCGCGATGCCGGACAGGATGGAGTCCGCGCCGGCCGCGCGCAACGTGGCTTCGTCGTGCGTGCCGCCCAGCACGGCCCAGCACGGGAGGCCGGCCGCGTGCGCGGCACCGACGTCGTTCGTGGTGTCGCCGATCATGAGCGCTTCGTGCGGGGCGAGGCCCATTCGCTTCAGCGCGAGTTGAATCACGTCGGGCGCGGGCTTGTGCCTTGCGACGAGGTCGCCGCCGAGCACGTGCTCGAGCAGGTCCAGCATGCCGGCGTGGGCGAGCGTCGCCACCGCGCTGTCCGTGGCGCGCGTGCTCGCCAGCGCCATGCGGAAGCCGTGACCGTGCAGCGCGATCAGCGTCTCCCGCGCGCGCGGCAGCACCAGCGTGCGCGCCGGCAGGTCGGCCATGTACTCCGCGCGGAACTCGGCGACGAGCGCATCCGGGTCGCGTGCCCCGAGCAGCCGCCACGTGTCCTGCGGCGAACCGCCGATGCGCGCCAGCGCCCACTCCCGATCCGGGACGGCCAGCCCGTGCCGCGCGGCCAGCGCGAGGATCCCGTCCGCGATGGGCGCGGAGGCATCCACGAGGGTGCCGTCAAGGTCGAGGAGCAGCGCACGGTATCGCATGGTGGCGCGCATGATAGCGGTGCGCCGCTGCCGCACGACGCATGCGGGGTCACGCGGGCGCAGCGATCCCGATTCAGGAGTTGCCGGCTTCAACGGGCTCCGGCGTGCGGTCTTCGACCGCGATCCGGTCCGCCGGCTTCCGCTCGACCCTGACCAGGAGATTCCCGTCATGTCCAGACCCATGCATCGCTCGTTCACGGCGCGGTCTCCGCGTCTTGCCCGCCGCCTGGTCGCCTGCGCGACGCTGCTGGCCGGCTTGTTCGGCGCGCCGCGCGCCGTGTCCGCGCAATCCGTGCCCGGCTTCCAGGTCAGCACCTACGCGACGGTGCCCAATCCCGTGCTGCTCTCCTTCGGCCCGGACGGCGCGCTCTACGCCGGCAGGGACCCCGTCGCGGCAGGGTCCGCGACGGCGCAATTCGTCAACCGCATCGGCGTCGGCGGCTCGCCCGTGACGCCGCTCGGCAACGTGGCGATCCCCGATCCGGACACGACCGTGCTCGACGTCGCGGGCACGATCTCCGGCGTGCCCGGCTCGTTGCTCGTCGGCGGTCTCATCGTCGGCAACGTGCTCGGTCGTCTCAGCGCCATCCATCCCGACGGCACCGTCGCCACGCTCTTCGAGTCGAACTGGGCCAACATCATCGAGATGAAGTTCGACCACACCGGTCGGCTGCTCTTCACGGCGGGCGAGTCGCGCAGCATCTGGACCTCGACGGGCGGCACGCCGACGATCCTTGCGACGCTGCCCGGCTCCGTGAATCCGATCTACATCACCATCGCGCCGGACGATCGCATCGTCGTCGGCGCCAGCGACAACAAGCTCTACGTCTACAACGCCGATGGCTCGCTCGCGATCGGTGCGCTGGCGTCGTTCTCCGGCTTTGGCGGCGTGGAGTACGCGCCGGGCGGCGCCTTCGGGACGGAGCTCTACGTCCTCGACACCGGAGCCGGCACGCTGGTGCGCGTGAGCTCCACGGGCGTCAAGACCACGGTGGGCACCGGCTTCGCCACGGGCTTGTCCACGAAGGACATCGCGTTCAGCGCGGCGGGCGACCTCTTCGTCTCCGTGATCAACGCGAACAAGGTGCTGCGCATCAAGCCGCTCTCGCCGTGGACGGACCTTGGCTTCGCGCTGGCGGGCACGGCGGGCCTGCCGTCGCTCACGGGGACCGGCGCGCTCGCCGGCGGCGACCCGATGAGCCTCGACCTCACGCAGGCGCGACCGCTCGCCAGCGTGGCGCTCTTCATCGGCTTCACGCAGCTCGGCGCGCCGTTCAAGGGCGGCACGCTGGTGCCAGCGGCCGACATCCTCCTTACGGGCCTGCCCACGAATGCCGGCGGCGCGCTCTCGCTGCCGACCACCTGGCCGGTGGGCCTGCCTTCGGGACTGGCGCTCTACTTCCAGGAGTGGATCGTCGATCCGGTCGGCCCGAAGGGCGTCGCGGCAAGCAACGGCCTGCGCGCGATCACGCCGTGACGCGCGGTGTCAGCCGTCGGCGGGGTCGACGCTGAGGTCGTCGAGCCACGCGCCCTCGGCGCCGGCCTCGCATCGGCTGGCACGCGAGTTTCGCCGACGGCCTGCGCGCGGCGAACGAGGCGCGCAAGCCGAAGCTGCTCTGGATGATGAACGGCCATCCGTTGGGCTGTACCTGAGGCAACGGCGTCGCGGGCCGTGCGTCCGTGTTCAGCAAGCAAGAGATCATCGAGGCCAGCGCGGCCTTCGTGCCGGCGGCCGACGAGACGTGGCGCCTGCAGCACGACGACGACGCGGTGGCGCAGCTGTTCCGCACGATGGTGGACCCCGCGCACCCCGAGCCGGGCGGCGGCGAACACCCGCGCTCCCTGCACGTCACGCACTCAGGCCGCGCGCCCGCCGCCCGCGTCGCTCCCGCCTTCATCGACGTCGACGACGCCGTCTGGATCCGCCGCCCCGACGACAGGTGATGTCCGTGGTGGTCGGCGATTCGCGATCTCAGCGACGCAGCGCGCTCAAGGCAGCGCAGCAGCGGATCAAGCCAACAGGTGAAGGAGCGCCTCGCGGATGCGCCGCGCCTTCGCGACGAGCGATCGAGCGTCGTCCTCGGTGACCTCTTCGCGATCGTCCGGGTAGCGCGACCGGATCGCGCGGATCGTGAGCTCCGCGCAATCCGCTTCAAAGTCCGCGAGCGAGGGCGCCACTTCGGCGCTCAATGCGAGCAACGCCACCAGGTCGTGCGTGCGCGTCGGACTCAATCGCCGAGAGATGAGGAATGCCTTGGGAGCTTCTCCACGCCCTGCAGTGCGTGGAACGCCACGGCGTCCCACGGCACGTGGGCGGCGGCAAGGTTGTTCTCGATGCAGAGGAAGTCGCTGTCGGCCTTGTGCACCCAGGCACGACTGCCGGCGTCTTCCGGGCGATCAGGCCTGCTCATGAAGGACGCGGCCTTCCGCCTCGATCGACTCGACGAGCGAACCCGGGTTGCCGCGTGAGCGTCTCACTTCGTCAGGCGTATAGACGAGGACGTCCATCGACCACGGCCGCAGGCCGAAGAGCGCCAGCACGTCGATGGCCCGGTCGGAGGGACGCTTGGAAGAGTCCATCTCGATGAAGAGGTCGATGTCGCTGTCGGTGCGCGCATCGCCACGTGCCCGACTGCCGAAGAGAAGAATCCGCCGCGGATGAAACCGGTCGACGATCCGCCGCGTGATGTCGCTCAGCAACTGGTCGGATACGCTTGCGTGCATCGTGGCCGTTCTCGGGTCCGAGGTCGTGAGCGCAACCCGGATCACGAGCTGCCTCCCCGGGATTCTAGCGCTGACGGCCCCGCCGTTCGACCGCCCTGCGAGACCGCAGGTAGGATGTCGGGATGTCCCGCCTCCTGCGCTCGCCGACGCTCACGCGACTCTTCCGGCGCATCTCGCCGTGGGAGGCGCTGGTGCTGGCTGTGGCGGTGCTGGGTATCGAGTTCCTCGGACAGCACTCGGCGGACGATGTCGGCGACATTCCCTGGGTGCTGCTGCTGCCGCTGCTGTTCATGATCGGCTGCTCGGTCGTGCGCTACCGCAACCTGCCGCTCACGCACGGCCTGCTCGACTTCGCCTTGCGCGGCATCCAGAATCTGCGCGGGCGGCTCGTGCTGAGTCTCGGCCTGGACTTCCACCCCGACCGGCATCCGCGTCTGCCCGCTTTCACGACGCTGCGGCGCGCGGTGCTGGTCACCGGCGCGGCGGCGGTGGTGCTGTATCCGGCGCGCGGCCTGCTGCGCGAGCTGCTCGTCGTGCTGCGCGAGGTGCCGGGGCTGCGCACGGCGTACGTGCTGCTGCTCGGCGCCATCTGGCTGGCGCTGCTCGCGGGACTTGCGGTTCAGCTTCCAGCGATCGTGCTCGGGACGATCGAAGTGCTCAAGGGGCGCACGCGGCTGCGCGTCGCGGCGCGCGCCGGCGTCGTCATCGGCTCGATGATCGCCGTGACGGCGCTGCTTGCGCTGCTCGATGATGCGGCCGGCCTGCCGGGCTGCATCGCGGCGCTGGCGTTCGCGGCGCTGCTGCCGTCGGTGGTGCGCGCGGTGGACCCGCCCGGCGGCCCGTGGCTCAACATCGCCTTCGGCAAGGACGGCACGGCAAAGACCGCGCCGCTGGGAGACCTCATCCGCGACAGCCACCGGCTCTTCGCGCTGGAGTCGCTGCTGCTGCTGTGCGCGCTGGCGCCGACGGCGTCGGTGAGCGCGGAGCTCTTCCCGGTGACGGACGTGCTGCTGCGCCTCTACGGCTGGACCTCCGCGTGGTTGTTCACCGGCGGCGCGCTGCTCGCCATCGGCGAATTCAATCGGCGGCGGCGGCTCTTCGATCCGGCCTTCGAGCGCAGCCGCGTGCTGTGGGCGGTGCCGGGCCCCGAGGCGCGCACGCTGCAGGACGAGGCCGTCGCCATCGAGGCGTCCGGCTGGCGACTCGTGGTCTCGGAGAAGCTGCCCGATGCAGAGGACGCCGACCTGCTCGTCGGTATCCCGCCCGGCCTCATGCCTCCTTGCCGCGTGCCGCTGACGCGCGTGCCGGGCGCGCTTTTCCTGGTGGCGCGCGACCCGGGCCAGGTGCTGTCCGAAGCGGACGAGCGCGACAAGGCGGCGCGCGCCGTGACCGCGCTCGAACGCCTGCTCGCCTCAACGCGTCCGCGCTTCGGTGACCGCGGCGAGGGCACCTTCCTCGTGCCGCAGTGCTGGATGGTCGTGGGACTCACGCGCGACGACGACCGCCCCGAGAGCGACCGCCCGCCGTCGATGACCTTCGGCCAGTCCTTCCAGTCGGCGCTCGGCACGCGCCTGCGCCGCTTTCTGTTCGAGGTCATGTCTCGCGCAGGCATCGACGTCTTCTACGTCGAGGACTCGGTGACGCCGCAGCAGGTGACGGCGGTGCTCGAGGCGCTCTTCGAGCGGCACATCCGCCGCGTGGAACCGCCCCAGGTGGGCGAGCAGGATTTCCTGGGCGTGCAGGGCGTGCACATCGTGCTGCACGACGTGGACCCGGAGACCGAGGGCATCGAGGGCGTGGACAGTCACCTCACGCGCAACGCCATCTCCCGCGCCCGCATCATGATCATCGGCCGCGACCGCCGGGACGGTGGTGACGACGACGGCCCGCCGCCCGCGGACGAAAGCTCCGACCAGTGGCTCTCCGACGCGCTGCGCCGGCTCTTCCCGAGACTGCAGCCGATCTGAGTCGGTCCGTCGCGCCGCTACTTGATCTCGACGTTAAAGGCCTTGACCTCCAGCGTCTGCCCCGCCTCAGCGTCCTCGGGCGCCGGATCGAAGACGAGCTTGAGGTCGGTCCTGTCGTGGTCGAAGTGCATCGGCAGCGGCGCGAGGTCGTCGTCGAGGTTCGTGGCCAGCGTCAACGTCCAGTCGCCCGGCGCGAGGCCGTCGAAGGAGAACTTGCCCGTCTTGCGGTCCACCTGCGCCGTGTCGCGCGTGGTGCCGTCCGCGGACTCGGCCACGAGCCACATCCAGGTCGGCTTCTCGCCGCTGCTCAGTGACAGCGTGCCCGCGATGTTCAGCGCCTTGGCGAGGCGTACCTCGATGCCGCTCACGACCGCCAGTTCGGTGACGGTGAACGCTTCGCTGCTGGAGTTGGCGTAGCCGTCGGCGCTTGCTGTCATCCGGTAGGTGCCGGCCGAGATGGTCTCGATATTGAAGTTGCCGTCGGGGCCGCTCACGCCGCCCGATCCCCGGAACCAGTTGCTGGCCTGACCGTCGCCCACGGCGCGCAGCTTCACGCCGGGAATGCCGTGTCCGTCCTGCGCCGAGGTTACCCGTCCGCGGATGCCGCCCGTGGAGAAGCTCAACTCCACGAACTTGTGCTCGTCCTTGACCAGGGCCACCTGGCGGGTGTCCGTGGACCCTTCCATGAGCGACGTGCCCGGTGCACTGAAGGCCAGCATGACCTCTCCCGCCTCGACGCGGCCGAGGTCGAAGCGTCCGCCTTCATCCACCACGGCCGTGCGGCGGATCTCGCCGAACGAGCGCACCTTCCACCCTGCGGCGGCGCGTCCGTTCACGACGAGGCGGCCGGCGAGGAAGCCGGTGTCCACGTCCGCGAGCGCCGCGCCGATGACGAGGGTCGCGCGCGTCTCGCTGTTTGCTGCCACTTCCACGGTTTCCTGCGCGAGCGGCGAGTTGAAGAAGGCCTCGAAGAGCATGAGGCCGCTCTGCAGGTCGTTGCGCGAGCGCGCCTCGAGGTGCACGGTGCCGCCCTCGACCTGGTCGAAGCGGAAGTTGCCGTCGAGGTCGCTGACGGTGACGCGCGGCAGCTCGCTGTCGCCGGGTCCGTCGCGCGGGGCGAGCACGATCATGAGCGGCTCGAGCGGCGGCCCGCCGTTCTCGAGCACGGTGCCGAGGATCGAGCTGCCGGCCATCAGCTCGACGAGGACCTCCGGCACGTCGGCGATGCCGTCGGTGCCCGGCACGATCGCGTTCTGCTCGGCGATGGCCAGCGCCGGGTGGGTGACCTGCAGCTTCACGTCGCCGGCGCGCAGGGCGGTGAATCGCGCGCGGCCGTCGGCGTCCGTGCGCATGGCGGTGTCGGGGCTTTCCTTCTCGCCCTGGTAGGCCGCCACGAACGCGTGCTCGACGGGCGTGCCGTCGCTCGCCTTCACCACCCTGACGATCAGCGCGCGGCCCTCGGGGAGCCGGATCTCCACGCTTCCGTCGCCCGCGCTGAGGTCGGCCTCCGCGCGCTCGAGACCGAAGCCCGGCGCGTTGACGGCCAACTCCCATTTGCCCGGTTGCAGGTCGGAGAGCGTGTAGGCGCCCGGCTGTCCGGCGGTGGGCTTGACGTGCTCATCCAGCGGGCGCGGCGGCACGAGGAAGTCCGGGATCTTCGATTCCTCGATGATGCGGCCGAAGAAGCGCGCATTGCCGACCATGACGCCGTTGCCGTCCGTCACGGTGACGTGCAGGGTGCGCGGCGCGGGCAGCGTGATCACGAACTCGCGCGTGAGGTCGTCGGTCGAGAAGGCGGAGTACTCCTTGCGTCGGTCGGTGCGCGCGGCCGTCCACACGAGGGCGTCGCGCAGGCCCTTCACGGCGAAGCGGCCCTCGGCGTCGGTGCTCACCGGACCCTTGAGCAGCGCCGCGGGCACGATGCCGAGAGCATTGCCCGACAACACCTCCGCGCCGGCCACCGGCTCGCCCTTGTCGTTCATCACGCGCCCGTGCAGCGTTGTGCCGTCGCCCATGGTCAGCGCGCCGAGGTCACGCTCGCCGCCCGCGGCGCCGGTGGGCACGCCCTCCTTCACGAACGGAAGGTGCACGCCGTCGTCGGCCGCGACGAGCACGAGGCCGGGGATCACGCCGTTCAGCACGAAGGCGCCGGTGGCGTCGGTGTACGTGGTGGGGAGCGGCAGGTGCTTCTCCAGCCGCGTCAGCGAGGCCGGGGGCGCGAAGACCACGTCGTGATCCAGCGTCTGCGCGCTGCTGGGCACGAGCACCGCGCCGCCTGCGCGGAAATCCGCGATGGAGCCGATGACGGACTCCATGCCGGGGATGCCGGCCATCGGCAGCTCGGTGGCGCGCACGCGCGCGCCGGAAATCGCGGCGCCGCGCTCGTCCACGAGGCGGCCCTTGAGCGTGGCGGTGGCGGGCAGCTTGATGTCGCCGAGGTCTTTCTCCTGGCCGGAGACGGGCGAGGTATCCAGCGCGTGCAGCAGCGCGCGCGGGCCGCCCGGATCGAGGATCAGGCCGCCGAAGGTGCGCGGCTCGAGATCCGCGAGGCGGAAGCGCCCGTCCGGCCCGGTGACGGCGCTGCCGACGATCGGGTTGAAGTCCAGGCCGCCCTCGGTCAGCAGGGCGTCGCGCGGGAGCAGCGCCATGGACTTGCGGCCGCCGACCAGTTCGACGGTCATGCCCGGCACTGGCGCTTCGGATGCATCGATGATGCGGCCGGTGAGCACGCCGAGCGAGCGGCGGAAGGATTCGGGCAGCGCGGATCTGTCGACGGAGACCACGGCGGCCACGGGCGCGATGCTCGCAGGCAGCGCGGCCGGCAGGCTGGTGCGCTCGGTGGCCGGCGCGACGGCGTTGCGCGAGCCATCCGTCGCGCTCGCGGCGCTGTCCTGCCGAAGCACGGCCGCCGCCTCGCCGCCCGATGCGTCGACGTCGCCCCGCAGCATGAGGAACGCGGCGAGGCCGACGAGCACGAGGCCGCCGACAACAGGAAGGAGGACACGGTTGGCTGCCATCTCGAGATTCTCCGGGCCCGCATCCCGAGCGAGCGGCGCCCACGATATCCGAGGACTCGTGGCCGGCAGGTGACGTTGCGTCGGCTTCCTGTCCGGAGCGGGTGGTCGGTGATGTCGCTGCCGCGAAGCTCGGGCGACAGCGGCAGCCGCGCCCTACGCCTGCCGCGCGCCCCGCGGCGGACGCAGCGCTTGTTCACCGCGCCAGCCTTCCAGGTCGAAGTCGCGCATGAGCTCCACGAACTTGTCCACGAGCCCGGGCACGCCGGCGACCAGCGTGCGCGTGGTGGCCGAGACCGGCTTGCCGGCCGCGGTGCGCACGGCGCCGCCCGCTTCCTCCAGCACCACCAGCCCGCCGAGGATGTCGAGCATGCGCTGCGGCGTGCCGCGACCGACCACGAGCAGGTCGGCCTCGCCGGCTGCCAGCAGTGCGAGATCCAGCGCGATGGATCCCATGCAGCGGATCTTGCGCACGTTCCAGAGCAGGTGCTGCAGCACGCCGGGCACGCAGAGCAGCGGGCCGCGGCGCGAGAGGTGCGCGATGAGCATGGCGTCGTCGAGGCGCGACATCGCGGACACGGCGAGCGGCCGGCGCGCGCCGTGCGCGTCCGTGATCCACGCGCCTCCACCGCGATGCGCGCTCAGCGTCACGTCGCGCATCAGGTCGTGCACGACGCCGACGACGGGCACGCCAGCGATGACGAGGCCGGCCGTGAGCGAGACGTAGGGGATGCCGCGCAGATGGTTCGCGCTGCCATCGATCGGATCGATGTACCACTCATGCACGCCGTCGCCGGGGAGGGTGGGGCGGTCCTCGATCACGAGGCCGTGGCCCGGGAAGCTCTGCGTGAACAACTCGTGCAGCGCCTGGCCGGCCACCGCGTCGGCCGCGGTGTGCACCTGCGTGTGGCTGACCCACTGGTGGTCGCCGAGCGGGCCGCCGAAGCTGGGCAGCACGAGGTCTCGCGCCACGGCCCGCAGGTGGGCGGCGGCGAGGCGCTCGTGCTCCGCGAGGCGGGCGGCTGCTGCGGGGTCCGGGCCCGGACCGGGGCCGTCACCTGCGGCAGCGGATGGGGGGCGGGAGGCCGGGTCGCTGGGTGGCGGGCTCATGCGGTCGGGCGGTCCCGTCGGAAGCGTGAAGGGTGAAGCGGCGGAGCAAAGCTCGCCTTGGAGCAGGCACGGCGCGATTCTATGCTGCGCGGCGTGACGACCACGCTCTCCAACCCGGACCACGCATCAGGCGTGCGTCGGCGCTCGACCGCGGCTCGGCTCACCGGCGGTTTGCGCGCGGGAGCGCTGCTCGTCGGCCTCGCGCTGCTCGCCGGCGGATGCTGGGTCGTCGAGCCGCAGCTCTCGCCGATCGACCCGCCGCCGAACCTCGAGAAGGGCCAGCTGCTGCTGGAGATCCCGCAGTCGGCCGTGGACGCGATGGCCACGCAGTCCGTCGTGCGCACGCTCGACCTCGCCCTGTCCGGGGCGCAGGACAAGCTGGGCACCATCGCGCTGCCCGAGGGGCACAGCCAGCGCATCCTCCTGCATCAGGTGGTCACGGGCATGACCCAGCAGGAAGTGGTGTGGTGCTTCCTTTCGCACCCGACGCGGCACCGCGAGCAGGGCCCGCCCGGCGGGGCCACGCTGCTGTGGGAGCCGCCGGGCATCGACCAAGGCGACCGCTACTGGGTGCGCTTCGACGACGACGGCTTCGCCTGGGCTGCCGGCCTCTACTGACCGCGGTCGCGCGGCCGCGCGGCCACCCGGCCGCTGCGGGGTCGGGTATCCTTCGGCCGATGAATGCGGGGGCCGCTCCGTCTTCCCCGAGCGCGTGCGGCCCGACGCTTCTCTCCCCATCCGGCGCAACCCCGATGCCGCAGCCTTCTCCCCGGGCTCGTGCGAGCCTGTGCCTTGTCACCGCGTTGTCGACGTGCGTTGCAGGCTGCCAGGCGCCGCCGCGACTCGACGCAGCGGACATCGCGCCGTCGCCATCCCTCGCGCCGGCAGCACCAGCCGCGGCGTCGCCGCAACACGCGCTGCCGCTGCAGTTCGTCGAGAACCGCGGGCAGTTTCCCGACGGTGTCGTCTTCGCGGCCCGCAGCGGCGGCGTCCGGGCCGAGGTCGCGGCCGACGGCGTGACACTGCAGCTGCTGGGCGCCCCCGTCCTGCCGCAGGGTGCGGCGCATGACGCGCCGCGCAGCGCGAGCCTCGTGCTGCGCTTCGTGGGCGCCTCGTCGGAGGCCACGCTGGCGGGCGAGGGCGCGCCGGGCAGCCGCGTGCACCTCTATCACGGTGCGTCCCCCGAGGCGTGGCTGACGGACATCCCCGCGTACGACGCCGTGCGCTGGGAGCAGCTGCAGCCCGGCGTCGATGTCGTGCTGCGCGATGCGGGCGGCCGGCTCGAGTACGACCTGATGCTCGCGCCCGGCGCGCGGCTCTCCGACGTCGTCATGGAGCTGGACGGAGCACTCGACCTGTCGCTCGGCGCCGACGGTGCGCTGCTGGCGCGCACGGATGTCGGCACGCTGGCGCAGGACATCCCGGCCACATGGCAGGTGCTGCCGGACGGCACGCGGGAGCCGCTCGACGCGCGCTTCGTGCTGCTCGGCGGACAGCGCTTCGGCTTCGAGGCGCCGGGCCGGCATCCGGAGCGCGCGCTGGTGCTCGACCCCGGACTCACCTACTCCAGCTATCTCGGCGGCAGCAACTGGGATCATGTGAATGCGATCGCGCGCGGCGCGGGCAACTCCGTGTATCTCGCCGGCTACACGACATCGGGCAATTTTCCGAACACGCCGGGCTCCTCGCAGCAGGCGCTGGCCGGCTACGGCGACGCCTTCGTGGCGCGCATGGATCTCTCGACCGGCGCGCTGTCGTGGGCCACTTATCTGGGCGGCGCGGACAGCGTGATCTTCGTCGAGGAATCCGCGCGCGCGCTGGCGGTGGACGCCGGCGGTGCGGCGTGGATCGCGGGCGCGGCCAATTCGCCTGATTTTCCCGTGACGCCCGGCGCGTGGCAGCCGGTGCTCGCGGGCGGCAGCGACGCCTTCGTGGCGAAGCTGAACGCCGACGGCACGCTGGCGCTGTCCACCTTCCTCGGCGGCGGCAAGGACGATGTGGCGACGTGCCTCGCGCTCGGCAGCAACGGCGTGTTCGTCGCGGGCCGCACGGCTTCCGACGGCACGCCGCCCTTTCCGACGACCGCCGGCGCCGCCGACACGAGCTTCAACTCGATCTTCTTCACGACCGATGTCTTCGTGACCAAGCTCCCGCTCGGCGGTGGCCCGCCGATCTGGAGCACGTTGCTCGGCGGTGTGCTGCGCGACGAGGCACTGGCGATCGCCGTGGATGCCGCCGGCGCGGCCACGGTCACCGGCCTCACCGGCAGCAACAACTTCCCGACGACGGCAGGCGCCTTCGACACCAGCTTCAACGGCTCGACCGCCAACAAGCTGGACGCCTTCGTGACGCGCCTCTCGCCGACCGGCAGCGCGCTGACCTGGAGCACGTATCTCGGCGGCGCGGAGAGCGACGAGGCTCGCAGCGTCGCGCTCGCCGCGGACGGCGGCGTCTGCGTCGCGGGCGTCACGGCGAGCATCGACTTTCCGGCCAGCGTCGGCGCGGCGCAGACGCTCTTCGGCGGTGGACCGAACGACGCCTTCATCGCGCGCCTGTCGGCCGATGGCAGCGCGCTGACGTGGGCCAGCCTGCTCGGCGGCAGCGGCGACGACGCGGCCAACGCGCTGGCGCTCGACGCCGCGGGCCAGCCGACGCTGGCCGGCGAGACGACCTCGGAGAATTTCCCCGTGACGTCCGGCTCGGTGGGCGCCGGCAATGCGGGCGGCAGCGATGCCTTCCTCGCCCGTTTCTCCGCGGACGGCGCCACGTTGCGCAGCAGCGGCACCTTCGGCGGCAGCGGCGACGATCGCGCCGAAGCGCTCGCGCTCGATGTGCACGGCGCGGGACTTCTCGCCGGCGAGACCTCGTCCACCAACCTGCCGGTGACGTCAGGGGCCTTCGATGCGACCAGCAACGGCGGCGGCGACGCCTTCGTCGCGCGCGTCAGCCTGCCGCCGTGGACGGACCTCGGCCAGGGCAAGGCCGGCACCGGCGGCAAGCTGCCGCTGCTCGTCGGCACCGGCAGCCTGGTGGGCGGCAGCCCGGGCGCGTTCACGCTCAGCAATGCGCGACCGAATGCGCTCATGATTCTTTTTGTGGGCAATGCCGCCGGGAGCGTGCCGCTCAAGGGCGGCACGCTGGTGCCCTTCCCGTTCTTCTTTTCGCTGCAGCTCGGCACGCTGGCCGATGGCAGCCTGCCGCTGGGATTCGCGGCCTGGCCCACGGGTCTGCCTGCCGGCCTCACGCTCACTTTTCAGGAGTGGATCGCCGATCCGGGCGCCACGAGCGGCGCGTCCGCCACCAACGGACTTCAGGCCACGCTTCCCTGACGACGCGCGCTCCCTCACCCGGGGGCTTTTCGGCCTGCCGCATCGTGATCTACACTCCTCGCCCCTTTTCGCATGCCGCGTGCCGGCGAGAAGGGGGCCGCGGGCAGCACGGCACAGGCTGCCCGGCTCACATTTCACCCGCTGGATACGCCTGCTCCCATGACCACCACCGCACCGACGACGAACAAGGCCCTGCTCGAATACGTGGAGAGCTGCACGAAGCTGTGCAAGCCCGACCGCGTGCACTGGTGCGATGGCAGCCAGGCCGAGTACGACCGGCTCATCAAGGAGATGTGCGGCAGCGGGCTCATGAGCGAGCTCGACCAGGGCAAGTGGCCAGGCTGCTACTACCACCGCAGCGACTCCGGTGACGTCGCACGCGTCGAGCACCTCACCTTCATCTGCAGCGAGAAGAAGGAGGACGCGGGTCCGAACAACAACTGGAAGGACCCCGCTCAGGCGAAGTCGGAGCTGAAGGGCTGGTTCGACGGCTGCATGAAGGGCCGCACGATGTACGTGATCCCCTACTGCATGGGCCCGGTGAAGTCGCCCTACAGCAAGGTGGGCATCGAGATCACGGACAGCCCGTACGTGACGGTGAACATGCGCATCATGACCCGCATGGGCCGGCAGGCGCTGGACAAGCTCGGCGACAGCACGGACTTCGTGAGGGGCCTGCACAGCACGGGCGAGCTCAATCCGGAGAAGCGGCAGATCTGCCACTTCCCCGAGACGCGCGAGATCTGGAGCTACGGCAGCGGCTACGGCGGCAACGCGCTGCTGGGCAAGAAGTGCCATGCGCTTCGCATCGCCTCGGTGCAGGCGCGCGACGAGGGCTGGCTCGCGGAGCACATGCTGATCCTCGGCATCGAGAACCCGCAGGGCGAAACGAAGTACATCGCGGCGGCGTTCCCGTCGGCGTGCGGCAAGACCAACCTCGCGATGCTGGTGCCGCCGGCAGCGCAGAAGGGCTGGAAGATCTGGACCGTCGGCGACGACATCTGCTGGATGCGCTACGGGCCGGACGGGCAGCTCTACGCGATCAATCCCGAGAGCGGTTTCTTCGGCGTCGCGCCGGGCACGAGCGAGAAGACCAATCCCAACGCGCTCGCGTCGCTGCGGAAGAACAGCATCTTCACGAACACCGCGGTGACCGCGGACAAACAGCCGTGGTGGGAGGGACTGTCCGCGCCCCCCGCGAACGCGACGGATTGGAAGGGCGCGCCGTGGACGCCGGCCAGCAAGACCGCGGCGGCGCACCCGAACAGCCGCTTCACCGCGCCAGCGGCGCAGTGCCCGAGCATCTCGCCCAAGTTCGACGATCCGACCGGCGTGCCCATCTCGGCCATCGTCTTCGGCGGCCGCCGTGCACGCACCGCGCCGCTCGTGTTCGAGGCTTTCGATTGGAAGCACGGCACCTACGTCGGCGCGATGGTCGCGTCCGAGACCACCGCCGCCGCGACCGGCGCCGTCGGCGTCGTGCGTCGTGACCCGATGGCCATGCTCCCGTTCTGCGGCTACAACATGGCCGATTACTTCGGGCACTGGTTGAAGGTCGGCGCGAAGAGCGAGAAGGCCCCGAAGATCTTCCACGTGAACTGGTTCCGCACCGACAAGGACGGCAAGTTCCTGTGGCCCGGCTTCGGCGACAACATGCGCGTGCTGCGCTGGGTGCTCGATCGCGTCGGCGGCGCGAAGAACTCCGTCAAGACGCCCATCGGCAACGTGCCGGCGCCCGGCTCGCTGGACATGAGCGGCCTCGACATCAGCCCGGCCGCGCTCAGCGAACTGCTCGACGTGGACCCCGAGGCCTGGCAGGCCGAGCTCGCCGGCCAGAAGGAGTTCCTCGAGAAGTTCGGCGCAGCGATGCCCGCCGAGATGTGGAAGCAGTATCACGCGCTCGAGGAGCGGCTCTCCGTCGGGGCGCGGTGAACGCGATCGCGGGCGGCTGACGCGGAGTGCATGGCGCAAGGAGAATCCCTCGCCTCTCCAAGTGCAAAGCGTGGTGAGAATCACAACCTGCTGACAGCCAGGTGCCGGAATGCCTCGCGCAGGAGCTGGGCAACGACATCAAGCTGCAGCACTCGCTGATCGCGGCCACGACGCTGGGCAATGGCAGAGTGCGGCTCACCTTCGCGACACCGTCGGCACCAAGGGCGTGCCCGTCATCGACGGCTCGGGCCCGCTGCTTGGCGGCCAGCCGATCGTGCTCTCGCTGGACGACGCGCGCAGCAGCAGCACCGCGTGGCTGTTGATCGGCCTGACCGCGCTGAACGCGCCGTTCAAAGGCGGCGTGATGGTCCCCAAGCCGGATTTCATCGTGTCGCTGCCGACCGGCCCGCTCGGCGCGCTGGACATTCCGGCGACCTGGCCGGCCGGCCTGCCCTCCGGTTTCAGCACCTGCTTCCAGTGGTGGGTGCAGGACGCTGCGGGGCCCGCGGGCTTCGCCGCGGCAACCGGCCTGCGTGCCACGACGCCATGATGTGCCGCGCGGTGAGGTCATGCGGCCGCGGGAAGCGGCTGTGCCGTGTACGTCGCCGCGCCGCTTACGGCGTCGTGCCCTTCAGCCCGTTGCTGGCGGCCAGGCCCTGTGTCGCGACGGGGTCGGTGACCCAGTACTGGAAGTAGACGCTGAAGTTGGCCGGCACGCCGGCCGGCCAAGTCGACATCAGCGCGAGGCCGCCGGTCGGGCTGGTGGGCAGTCCGCTGATCAGGAAGCTGACCTGCGGCACCATGACGCCGCCCTTGAAGGGCACGTTGGCCAGGCCGAGGCCGATCACCAGGCTGGCCAGCGTGTTGGCGCGGGCCTGTGCCAGCGTGAGCGTTGTGGCCGAACCCGCGATGAGCGTGCCCGCGCCGCCCAGCGTGGGCGTCAGGCCACCGGTGCCGGATTTACCCTGTCCGAGATTCGTCCAGGTCTGCGGGCAGAGGCTCTCGGGGTACGAGAGGTTCTGCGGGAACGGCGTGCCGTCGATGAAGAAGTGCACGCGGTCGATGCGGAAGTTGTCCGACCGGCCGCTGATCTGGAACGTGTGCGTGCCCGCCGACAGCACGTAGGCGGTCAGCACGTTGCCCGGGTCGAAGAAGCTGCCCCAGTTCCAGTCCGGCGAGGTGTTCGGCGAGTAGATCTTGATCCAGCTGCCGCCGTCCATGCGCGCCCAGCAGTCGTTCTCGACCGTGGGATCCGGGTTGTTGTGAAGGTTGCGCAGGCGCATCTGATACGTGCCGGGCGTGGTCACTTTCAGCGTGTACGTGAGGATGCCCTGGCCCGGGTTGGCGAACTGATTGCCGCCGACCCAGCGGAGATAGGACGCCCCGGTGAAGCCCGGCAGCGAGGTCTCGACCGCCCAGCCGGCGGCGGGCCCCGCGCTCTCGACCTGCGCGACCATGAGGCTGCCCTGCTCGCAATAAGTGTTCTGCGCGGAAGCCGCGGGAGCGCCGAGAAGTGAAAGCGCCACGAGGGCGCAGAGCATGCGACGTCCCGATGCGCCGGGTTGGAGAAAAGCGGCGCACTCGATGCGACGACGGATGCTGATCAACATGGAAGAATCTCCGGCAGGTGCTTGCGTGTGGACGATGCGAAGCCTGGAGACTAACCCGGCAGCAGATCTTCTCCGACTTCTGAAGAAGAGTTCGTCTGAACCCGTCGCATGCACTCGAGAGTCGGCCGCATCGCGCGGACTGCAGGTCGCTTGCAGGCACAGGCTCACGGCCGGCGGATGGATTCTCCCGGGAACACGTCCAGCTCACCTTCCTCGGAGCCCTTTGCACGGTCCTTCGAGTTGCGGGGAGTACCGCAGACGGCATCGAGACGGTCCGTGTCTCCTCGCTCGCGCTTGCGGCGTGAGCGGCCGCGCCTCACCCGTGATCGACACGATGTAAGCGCAGCCGCTGAAGCCGCCGCCCGTGGGATGGCAGCCGCACGGGTCGCCGCTGACGCTCGGATTGCTGCGCAGCGGCGCACCCACGAGGACCTCGTCGCGCTGGTCGCCGTCGATGTCGTGACCGCCAGACTGCCGTGTCCTTGCTGGCGGGTTGGGCGCCGCCGGCCACGAGGACGTCGTCGAGTCCGTCGCCGTCCCAGTCGCCGCACGACACCTGGAGTCCCAGGTGCGAGTTCGGGAGGTCGCCATTGATCGCCAGCAGCGTTGGCGACATGGCGACGCATGCCGTCGCTTCGTAAGGCAATGCATCGGCCGCAGGCGCCGGCGCGCGAGAGGCCGGTTCATCCTGGTCGCACCCGAGCATCGCAGCCAGCATGCAGGCGAGAGCGGGAGCCAGCGCGAGGGCGGGAGCGGGAAACCTGCGTCGTGCCGTTTCGGTCCGTGAGTGCCGTGACATCACCGCGCAACCTCCGCTGCCGCGTTCATGAGCACCTTCGTCGTGAGCGACAAGGTCTTCTCGAACGGGTATTGCTCGGCCAGCCCGCGCACGGCCGGCGCGGCGGCGGCGAGGCGGTCGCGGTCGGTCCAGCGCTCCAGCGCCGCGGCAAAGGCTTCGACGGAGGCTTCGTCGCCGCTCGTGGCGCCTGCGTCCCGCGCATCGCCAGGCGCTCGCCGCGCCGTCGCGTCGGTGGTGCTCGGCACGCCCGGCGCCGGCAGCACCTCGCCGTGCTCCGGGCCGAGCAGTTCCGACGCGCCGGTGCCGTCCGTCGTCAGCACGGGCAGGCCGCTGGCCAGCGCTTCGAGCACCGTGTGCGCAAAGGGGTCGTAGCGCGTCGGCAGCGCGTAGAGGTCCGCGCCGGCATAGCACTCCTCGGGGGCGCGCGACTCGCCGAGAAAACGCACGCGGTCCCCGAGAGACAGCCCCGCCGCCAGCGACTCGTAGCGCGCCTGCGCGCCGTCGCGGCCGACGACCGCGAGGCGCAGCTCCGGCCGCCGCGCGGCGACGCGCGCGAAGGCAGCAAGCAGCGGCGCAAGCCCCTTGCGTCCGAAGCCGCTGCCGAGGAACAGCACGACGGTCTCTCTGCTGCCGTAGCCGTTGCGCAACCGCCACGCCGCGCCGGACTCCGCGCGATGCCGCGGATGAAAGCGCTCCAGATCCACGCCGTTGTAGATGAGTTCGATGAGCGACTCGGGCACGCCGTGGCGCGCCATGAGATCGCGGCGCACCATGTCGGAGTTGACGATGACACGGCGCGCTGCGCCCGGCGCGTAGGCCCGCGCCTCGATGTCCAGCGCCACGCGGTTCTTGAGCGCGCCCCAGCCTGCGGCGCGTTCCCACGCGCCGCGCGCGTGGCGGTCCGCGTTGTCGAGATAGGTCTGGTGACAGCCGCCGCCGCTGCGGATGACGTCGTGCGTCCAGGTCTTGCCGAGCGCGAACGTGAGGTCGTCGTGCGCCTCGCGCACATGCGCCTCCACGTCCTGCGCGAAACGCCACGCGCGCCACGCGCCGCCGATCGCCAGCCCATGCAGCACGACGAAGCGCACGCGCGGGTGCGGCGCCGCGCCGTGCCGCCGGCACACGATGCTCACGTCATGCCCGAGCTCCGCGAGGTGCGCCGCCATGCGGTTCATGAAGCGTTCGGTGCCGCCCACTTCGGCATGTCGCAGGTGAATGAGGGCGATGCGCATCGTTGACTCTCGGACGTGAAGCTCGCGCGCCGCCGCGCCGCCATCGGTCGCCAAAAGCTGCGGCGCGCCGTGAAACGTAGGCGATGCGGGCAGCCGGCTGCAAGCGTGGCGTGCCGCTCGCTGCGCTGCGGCAGGCGGTGACCCGCGATGGCCACGACGCAAGGCGCCACGCAACGCACGACGCAGGTCACTGCACGCGCCGGCTGGCCGGCGGTACGCTGGTTGCCATGACACACGCCCTGCGCGTCCTGCGGATCGCTCTCGTCCTCTCGGCCCTCGCGCACGTCGTCACTGACGGCACCTGCACGGCGCAGTCTGCGGAGACGTCGCCGCCTGCGACGCCGCCTGCGACGCCGCCTGCGACGCCACATGCGACGCCACATGCGACGCCACATGCGACGCCGCCTGCGACTCCACCTGAAGGCAGGGCGTCGGCCGAGTCGGCTGCGCGTTCGGCGCTCGATGCGCTGCAGGTGGAAGCGGAAGCCGCGGCCGAAGCGCCCGCCTGGGAGAAGCTCCCGACCGAGGCGTACAAGGGCAAGCAGGACGACATCTTCTTCGTGTCGCCCGAGCGCGGCTGGTACGGCAACGGCGCGGGGAAGATCTTCGGCACGCGCGACGGCGGCAGCAGCTGGTCGCTGCTGTGGGAGCAGCCTGGGACCTTCGTGCGCTGCCTCGCCTTCGTCGATGAAAACGTCGGCATCGCGGGCAACATCGGCACGGACTACTTTCCGGGCGTCACCGACACGACGCCTCTGTATCGCACGGTCGACGGCGGCGCGACGTGGGCGCCGGTGACGCAGCTCGCCGGCGACACGCTCGTCGGCGTGTGCGCGCTCCAGGTGCAGCGCATCAAGTTCATCAATGCGGGCGAACTCGGCGAGCGCGTGCGCCTCATCGCGGCGGGGCGGGTCGGCGGGCCGGCGGCCATCGCCTTCTCGGACGACCTCGGCGTCTCGTGGCGCGTGAAGGACCTCTCCGACGTCTGCGGCATGATCCTCGACGTGCACTTCTTCAATTTGTGCGACGGCGTGCTCGCTGCGGCCAGCAGCCGCGATGCCGGGGAGAGCCACGCGCTTGTCCTGCACACGAAGGACGCCGGCGAAACGTGGACCGTCGCCTACCGCGGCAAGCGCGCCTTCGAGTTGACCTGGAAACTCTCCTTCCCGACGCGCGACACCGGCTACGTGACGATCCAGTCCTACGATCCGAGCCCCGCCGCGAACGCGCGCTTCGTCGGCAAGAGCACCGACGGTGGCGTGACGTGGAGGGAGCTGCCGCTCGTGGACGAAGCCGCCGTGCGCGAATTCGGAGTGGGCTTCGTGGATGCCGAACACGGCTGGGTCGGCGCGGTGCCGCATGGCTTCCGCACCGCCGACGGCGGCAGGACCTGGCTGCCCGACGCGATGGGCAACGCGGTGAACAAGCTCCGCGTCGTGCCGGGAGAAAAGGAAGACACGGTCTTCGCGATCGGTAGCGAGGTGCACAAGCTGGTGTGGCCGCACGCCGATGTCGAGTCACGCTGACGCGATGACTCCCGGGGAACCCGAAGTGCCATCGCATGTTTTCGGGACGGCCCCATGAAGGGAAGCCGGATCGCCGCCGGACTCGTGGCGCTCGTCGTCATCGTCGCCCTCTTTGTCGTGCTCCGCACGCGAGCCGACGGCATCGACGGCGCCGACGTGCCGAGGCCCGCGGATCGCGCACGAAGCGGCGACCCGGCCCGCGCCGGTGTGTCGACGGAGGCGTCTATCACGTCCGATGATCTCGCCGCGCGCAGCACCAACGGTCTGCCCATCGTGCCGCCACGCGACGCCGAGACGCTTCCTGCCGCCGCGGAGTTCGTCACCGTACGAGGCCGCGTCACCGCGACGGACGGCGCGCCGCTGGAGGGTGCTCGCGTGGGCGTGACGGAAGGCGCGCCCGCGACGCAACCGGAGCCGCCCGCCGTCACCGACGCTGACGGTCGCTACGAGCTCGCGCTGCAGCCCGGCCGCTCGACGGTGGAGGTCAGCGCCGCAGCCGACGGGCGCGAGAGCGCGCACGCCGCCGTGAGCTTGCTTGCAACGGGCATGCGGCCCGCTTCCGTCGACTTCGCGCTGGCGGAACTCGTCGCGCTGCAGGGCCGGCTCGTCTGGGACGACGACGACACGCCCATCGCCGGCGCGAGCGTGGCCCTCGAGCGCTGGGTCGCGCCCGAAGCCCGCTGGCCGGATTTCGTGCCGCTCGCGAAGCTGGTTACGGACGACGCCGGTGCCTTCGACGCGAGCCTGGCCGGCGGGCGCGTGCTCAGCGCTCTCGTCGCGCCGCCCGGAGAGAAGCGAGGGCGCCGGCTCACCGTCGAACTTCCCGCGTCGGGCCGACACGTCTTCACGCTGCGGCTTCCGCGGTCGGCCACGCTCACCGTCGCCGTCGTCGGTCCGGTGGACACGCTCGCGGCCGCGAACGGACGCGGGACGCCGGCACCGACGGTGGTGCTCGAAGCCGTCGACGGCGCCAGCGATGCGAGGCGCTCCGCACCGCTCGAGGCCGGTGAAGCCCGGCTCGAAGGGCTCGATCCGCGCCGCGAGTGGAATGTGCTCCTGCGCGCGGGGCGCTTCTCCGCACCGCTCGCGAGCGCCGTGCGCTTGGCTCCGGGCGCGCAGGCGCGGCTCGAGTGTGCCTTCGATCCGCTCGCGAGGGGCGCCAATGCAGCTGCGGTTGGGTCCTCCGCGGGCGCGGCGCTGATGTTCAACTTCCGCATCCTTGATGCGAGCGGCCGCGAGCTGGACATCGCGGAGCTCTCGCAGCGCACGACCGTGCTGTGGAATGGCAACGTGCCGGCCATCGCGCGTTCGCTCGCGACGGGCGAGACGGACGAGGTCTTCATGAGCGCCTTCGAGTCCGGCAGCCGCGAGGGGATCTCGAGCGTGCCGCCGCCGGTTGCTCTGGAGGTGCAGCTCGGCGGGCGGACCGTTGTGCGCTCGCCGGTCGGCAACGGCGACACCGTCGACCTCGTGCTGCCTGATCTGCCGAACGCCGCGACGTTGCGCGTCGTCGTGCGCGACGCGCAGGGAGCCGAGCGGCTTCCGGCGCGGATCGAGCTGCGGCGCCTCGCGGACGACGAGCGGCGCCTCGTGAAGCTGGACCCGCGCACTGGCGAGATCGCCGCCGCCGTGCCGGCCGGAGCGTACGAGGTCCGACTGCTGGGCGCGCAGGGCGGCGCCGCTCCGCAGCGCGTCGAGCTGGCGGCGGGGGAGTTGCGCACGCTGGAGTTCACGGACGCGCCCTGCGGCGCGGTGCGCGGCCGGCTGCAACCGCCGCCCGCCGCCGATGTCATGGCCAGCGTTCAGGCCCACGCCGGGGTGGGAGTGAAAACGATGTCTCCGCTGACGGCCGTCGTCGATGCGGATGGGCGCTTCGAGCTCACCACGCTTCCGTCAGGACGCTGGGAGCTGACGTGCGTGATCGCCGCGGGACGCGGCAGCGCGCAGCCCGGGCCGGCGACCGTCGTCGTGAAGTCCGTCGAGATCGAGAGCGGGCGCTGCGCGGAGGTCGTCGTGCCCATGTCTCTCCCGGGCACCGGCCTCGTCAGTCTGCGCAACGTCGACGAGGAGGGGCTGCCGCGCGTCGTGTGGGTGGAGAGCACGCATGCCGGCGTGCACCTCTCGGTGCCGGTCTCTGCCGCGCGGCCGGCGTCCCTGCGCCTGCCGCCGGGGACCTACCGCACGCTGAGCGTGCACCCCGCCACGTATGACCAGGTGATCGCGCGCGGCGCCTTCGAGGTGAGCACCGACCCGTCGGCGCCGGAGCTGGTGGTCGACATCTGAGCGGCGCTGCGCGCAGCTCGCGTGCTAAAACGCCGCGATGTCGAAGCCCACCGGTTCCTCGCCCTCGCCGTCCCATCCCTCATCTCCGCACGGCGCCGGCCGGCCGGCCAACCGCCTCGCGTCGCAGACCTCGCCTTACCTGCTGCAGCACGCGCACAATCCGGTGGACTGGCATCCGTGGGGGCCCGAGGCGCTGGAGTTGGCGCGCACGCAGGACAAGCCGATCTTCCTGAGCATCGGCTACTCGGCGTGCCACTGGTGCCACGTGATGGAGCGCGAGAGCTTCGAGAACGAGGCCGTCGCCGCGGTGATGAACAGCCACTTCATCTGCATCAAGGTGGACCGCGAGGAGCGGCCGGATCTCGACGAGATCTACATGGCGGCCACGCAGGCCATCTCGGGGCACGGCGGCTGGCCGATGTCCGTCTTCCTCACGCCGGAGCTGAAGCCCTACTACGCCGGCACGTACTTCCCGCCGGCGGCGCGCTACGGGCAGCCGGGCTTCGTGCAGGTGCTGGAGAATCTCGGCGCGGCGTGGGCGCGCAACCGCGAGCAGGTGCTCGGCCAGGCGGAAAAGGTCGCGCAGCACCTGCGACGCCAGTCGCTCGAGGGCGCGGACCTGCCGCCCATCGCGCCGGACGCGCGTGCGCCGCAGCTCGCCCTCGTCGACAGCGCCGTCGCGCACCTGCTCACCGTCTTCGACAGCGAGCACGGCGGCTTCGGCAGCGCGCCCAAGTTTCCGCATGCGGACGACATCCGCCTGCTGCTGCGCCAGCACGTCGCGCTGGTGAACACGGCCATCGACAGCCAGCCGCTGCACGCCGCCGTGCACACGCTGGACTGCATGGCGCGCGGCGGCATCCATGACCAGCTCGGCGGCGGCTTCTCGCGCTACTCCACCGACGAGCGCTGGTGGATTCCGCACTTCGAGAAGATGCTCTACGACAACGCGCTGCTGGTGCCGGCCTACCTCGAGGCCTATCGCATCACCGGCCGCACGGACTTCGCGCGCGTCGCCCGCGGCTGCTGCGAGTGGGTGCTGCGCGAGATGACCGGCCCCGAGGGCGGTCTCTACTCCACGCAGGACGCCGACAGCGAGGGCGAGGAGGGCAAGTTCTTCAGCTGGCAGCGCGAGGAGGTGCTCGCGCTCGTCGGCGAGAAGCACGCCCGGCTCGTGAACGTCGCGTGGAATTTTGGCGACAGCCCGAACTTCGAGGGCCACGCCTGGGTGCCGGTGCGCAGCAAGCCCGACCTCGAGCTCGTCGCGGAACTCGGCATCACGCCGCGCATCGCCGTCGTCGCCGTGGACGATAGCGGTGCTCGCGTGAAGGCCTGCGGCCTCGTCGCCGAACAGGCGCTGCCCGGCCGCGGTACGGACCGTGCCTCGGCGGCGGCCGATGCGCTGGCAGCAGCGCTCGAGCCGGCGCGGGCCATGCTCTTCGCGGCGCGCGACAAGCGCGTGCACCCGGGCACGGACGACAAGGTGCTCGTCTCGTGGAACGGCCTCATGATCTCGGCGCTCGCGCAGGCCGCCGTCGTGCTGGATGAGCCCCGCTTCCTGGATGCCGCGCAACGCGCCGCGCGCTTCTGCCTGGGCACGATGCGCCCCGACGGGCGCCGCCTGCTCGCCACGTATCGCGCCGGCAAGGCGCACCTCAACGGCACGCTCGCCGACTACGCCTACCTCGCCGACGGCCTGCTCGACCTGTTCGAGGCAGACGGCGACGCGCAATGGGCGCGCGAGGCGCTCTCGCTGGCCCGCGTCGCCGACGAGCACTTCGCCGACACCGCGCGCACCGGCTGGTTCTTCACCAGCGACGATCACGAGCAGCTCATCACGCGCCCGCGCGACCTTTTCGACGGCGCGCTGCCCTCCAGCAACGGCGTCATGGTCGAAGTGCTCGTGCGCCTCTCGGAACTCACATTGGACGACACGCTGCGCCGCAGCGCCGAGCGCGCGCTGGCCGGCGTCGAACCGATCATCGCCGCATCGCCGAGCGCCTTCGCCCGCGGCCTGCTCGCTCTCATCCGCGCCGACGGCGCGCCCACAGTCGTGCTCGCCGGCGCGCCGGTCACGGCGGCTTCCGTGGCCGCGGCGCCCGGAGTGCGCGGATCGCTCGGAGCGCCCGCCGCCACCGGGCCCACCGGTCCCGACGGCCTGCTGCCGGCGCACGGCGCGCCCGCGCCCGGCTTCGAGGCGATGCGCCGCGCCCTCGCGCTGCAGTTGGACGCCTCGGTGACGGTGGTCGCCGTGCCCGCCGCCGGTGTCGCGCCGGAACTCGCCGCGCAGTTCCCGCTGCTGGCCGGCAAGATCGCGCTCGACGGTCGCGCGACCGCCTACGTCTGCCGCCGCGGCACGTGCCAGGCGCCCGTCACCACGGTGGACGAGTTGCTCGCGCTGCTGGGCTGACTGAGCGACGAGCCATGAGAACCGCCGCCGCTCCTGACCGCGTCATCGTCCTGCTTGGCTCCGGAGCATCCCGCGGTGCCGGCTTGCCCTCTACGGAATTCATCACGAAGAGCATCTTGTCCGCAGAGGGCGTCGTGAAGTCCAACGATCAGCGCTACGGGTTCAGCGGGGTAGAGGATCCATCGCACCGTATCGATCGCCGGATGGCTCAGGCCTTCGTCAAGAAGGCGAACGAGTTGTGCACGACGCGATTCGCGGGCGATGCGGGGACGGTGGTCAACTACGAGCACCTCTATTACGTCGCATTGCAGGTGTTCGAGGATGTCTCCGACGAGTACGAAAATCCCGCACTGGTTCGCGTGGTCGTGGCCGGCTACAGCTTCGGTGATAAGGCGATCCATCGTGAACTCGCCGATTGGCTGGATGCGGATGTTCGTCGCCGGATGGTCGTGATCGACCTGGACGAAGAAATCGCGGCGACCACCGCGCGTGGCCGGATCCGGTTTTCATGGGAGCCTTGCAAGGGAGCAGGCCGCCTCCGCTTCATCGGGAAGCGACTTGAGAATGCAGGCCAGCAGGATCTGGAAGCGCATCTGAGAGTCGAGTGACTCAGCCACGCATGCCGTGTCGCTTCAGCAGTTCGCTCAGCTTGAGCGCGAGATCCTTGCCGCGCGCGTATCCTCGACTCTCGATGAGCGCGACGGCACTCCTCGTCGTCATGAGGTCCGCTGGAGTGGCTTTCCGAAGCAAGGCCACGATGTCGGCAGCATCCAGCGGCCGGCGGTCCGGGTCTTCGGACAGCAGTTTCAGCGCGAGCAGGTGGCCGATGCGGGCGACCGGGACTCGCTGTCCGCCGACGACCTCGAGGATTTCCGCTTCCGCGACGACCTCCTTCTCGATGCCTGCTGTCGCCAGGAGGAGATCCACGACCGGTGATTCATCATTTGCGAAGAGTGCGGGCGGCAGGAGCATGCGTGCCGTTGCGAAGCGGTGCGTGTCAATGTGCTCCAACTGCTTGAACAGTCGGTACCCGCGGCGGAGCAGTCCACCGACGACGCGCTCGGCCTCGCTGTCCGACTCGACGGCGACGGCGAGATCCACATCCCCGGTGAAGCGTGGCATTGTGCGTTCCGAGACGGCGATGCCGCCGACAACGGCAAAGCGCACGCCATCCTGCGTGAGGTCAGCGACGACTCGGGACAAGGCAACGCCCAGAGGCGTCAAGTCGAAGGGACCCAGTGTCGCGGCGTGCCGTCGCAATCGCCTTGCTCGGCTCCCGGCCGTTCATGGAGCCATCGGACGAGCATGCGGAGGAGGTCCGCTTCCGTGGCCTCGGGGAAGTCTCGCCGCAGGCCGCGTCGCATGATGTCCACGCCGTCCGCATACATCTCGAGGGTGGCGCGCAATCGAGCGGATGGCGGGGACTCGGGATCAGGCAGGTCGAACATGCCCGGATTGTATCGGCCCAAGGTCGCTTGCCCGCGAGCTGTTCGCGCTGCCCGGTCCGGCCGCGCTGCCTGCGCTGGACGAGCGGCCTGCGCCGCGATCCGCCCGCCTCAGGCCTTCGGCTTGGCGTACGTGGACGGCGTGCTGTCCGTCGGCAGCGCGCACTCGCGCCAGCCCGGGACGTCGGGCAGGCCCGCGGCGCCCTTGCGACCGCCGAAGCCGCCCTCGATGTTCACGATGTTGGTGTAGCCGGCCTGCTCCAGCGCCTTGCACGCGTTCATCGAGCGCATGCCTGCCTGGCACGACGCGAACACCTTGGTGCCGGGCTGCGCGACGGTCTTCATCACCGCGACGAAGTCCGCGTTGGGCGCCATCTGGCCGGCCGGCGTGCGGTGCGCGATCGGCACGTTGATCGCACCGCTTGGGTGCCCGGCGTTGAACTCCTCCGCGGTGCGCACGTCGATGAAGCAGTGCGGCCCGGCCGCCATCGCGGCATGGGAGGCCTTCGGTCCGAGACTCATGATCGGCATGGCGTGTACCTCGCGGTGAAGGGAGCGGGCCGCACGACGCGCTGTGCGCGCGGCTGGCGCAGGGAACTTCGCACGATAGCTGCCGAGCCTGGCGCTGGCTACCGGCGGGGCGCCCGGGGCAGCCGCGCGCCGGAGACTAACGCGCGCCGGGGACTAACGCGCGCCGGGGACTGACGCGCGCCGGAGACTAACGCGCGCCGGGGACTGACGCGCGCCGGGGACTAACGCGCGCCGGGGACTGACACGCGCAGGCTGCGCGGCGCGCGGGCTGCAGGCCATGGCGCACAGCATGAAGGCGCGCGCCGAAAACAGCGCGGGCCCCGACTCCCTCAGGAGGACAGGGCCCGCGGTGGCGTAAGTTGTCGCGGGCCGGCGGTGGTGGCGCCGGCCGCCCTGAGTCTCAGACCTCGGCTTCGACCTTCATGACTTCCTTCGCGCGATCGCCGTTCTTTCCCGGCTCGATCGTGAACTCCACTTTGACACCTTCTTCAAGGCTGCGGAAACCGTCGCCCTTGATGTCGCTGTAGTGGACGAACACGTCCTTTTCGCGGCCTTCGACCTCGATGAAGCCGTAGCCCTTCTCGTCACTGAACCATTTCACACGTCCGACAGGCATGCACATCTCCAGACACGAAAAGACAGAGAGTGATCACCGGATTTCCCGGCGAGTGATGCATCAACCATAACCCTTCCATGAGCGGCGGGGTATGGGGACGGGGCCGCGTGGCCCGGGAGCGGGCGGCGCGCCCCGGTCTGTCGCGTGAATTGCCACAGCTGGCGCCCCTCGCCGTCACGGTCGTGGCCGACTCCGATCCCGAACCGGCCGACACGCGCGACCTCCTCCGTGACGCCAGGCGGCATCCCGGCATCCCGGCAGCCTGACCTCCCAGCACCCCGGCATCCCGGCTCGGCGCAGGATCGCGCCGGGCGCCTCGACGTGCAGGCCACGCTCACCCTCCGAGCGCATGGCGAGTTAGGCTGCGGCCCGCCATGACGCTGCTCGAAGGTTCGATTCACACCCTCGTCCTGGACAGCGCGGTGCTGCGGGACAACCCGCTGGGCGATCCGTGGCGGCGCGAGCTGCCCGTGTATCTCCCGCCGGGCGGCGCGACGCCGGGGATGCCCGTCATTCTCGTGCTGGCGGGCTTCACCGGGATCGGCGCGGGACAGCTGCGCGGCACGCCCTGGGAGCCGTCGCTGCCGGCGCGCTTCGAGACGCTGCTCGCCGCGGGCAGCGCGGCGCCCGCGGCGCTGGTCTTCCCGGATGGCTTCACCCGCTTCGGGGGCAGCCAGTACATGAACAGTCCAGCCACCGGCCGCTATGAGGACCACCTGCTGCAGGAGGTGCTGCCCGCCGTGGAGAAGCAATTCGGCGTGGGCGGCAAGCGCGCCCGGCGCGGCGTCATGGGCAAGAGCAGCGGCGGCTACGGCGCGCTGCATCTGTGCCTGCAGCACCCGGAGGTCTTCGCGGCGCTCGCATCGCACGCGGGTGATGCGGCCTTCGACCTCTGCTACCGCGGCGACTTTCCGCGGCTGCTCGCGCAGCTCGACCGGCACGCCACCCTGGAGGCCTTCGTGGCGGCCTTCGAGGCCTCGCCGCGCAAGAGCACGGCGCAGATCCTCGCGATGAACGTCATCGCGATGGCGGCCGCGTATTCGCCTTCGGAGGACGAGAACCTGCCCTTCGGCCTCGCGCTTCCGGTCGAGCCGCGCACCGGCCGGCTGCGCCCGGACGTGTGGGCGCGCTGGCTCACCTTCGATCCGGTGGAGCGCGCCGCCGTGTATGGCGAGGTGCTCGCGGACTTCGCGCTGGTCTACCTCGACGCCGGCCTGCGCGACGAATATCACCTGCAATACGGCGCGCGGCAGCTCGCGGACGCACTGCGTGCCAAGGGCGTCGCCGTGCATCACGAGGAGTTCGACGACGGCCACATGGGCGTGAGCTACCGCTACGAGCGCTCGCTGCCGCTGATGACCAGGGCCTTGTCGGCGACGTGAGGGCCTCGCGCGCGCGGCGATGACCCGCCTGCGAGCGTGCCGCCACCATCGGGCGCCCGGGCGGGGCCGCCGGACGCCACGCCGCGGGATGGGGGCTACACTGAGCGGCTCGGCTGGGGAGCCGGAACGGAGCGACGTCGTTGACCACTGGTCCCGAAGGCCTGCCGACCGATGCGCTTGCCCAGCGTGCGCAGAGTGGCGACCGGCCCAGCTTCGACGCGGCGTGGTCGCGCGTTGCGCCGGCGCTGCATGCCTGGGCCTCGCTGCACATCCGGCCGGCGCTGCGCGCGCGACTCGACCCGGAGGACCTGCTGCAGGAGGTGGCCTGCCGCGGCTACGCGGGTTTCGATTCCTGGTCCGAGCAGCTCGGTCCGTTCCGCGGCTGGATCTTCGGCATCGCGCGCAACGTCCTGCGCGAGGCCTTCCGCAGGCTGAGCGCGGCCGGCCCGCGCGCCGCCATCGGCCTGCCGACGGAAGCGCTTGCCTCGATTCCCGACCCGGCGACGGCCGTCACCCGCGCCGTCGCGCGCGACGACGCCATGCGCCGCTTCGTCGTGCGCTGCCGCGAGTTGCCCGAAGCGGACCAGCGCCTGCTGATCTTTCGCGGCCTCGAGGGGCTCTCCCACGCGGAGGTCGGGCAGCTGCTGTCGCTCTCCCCCGACGCCGTGGCCAAACGCTGGCAGCGTCTGTGCGACAAGCTGCGCGCCGAACCCCGCTGGTCCGACATCGTCGCGGCCTGAGCCGCGGACAGCGATCTCGGATCGCGCTGCGCCGGAGCCGGCCGCGCCGCGCCGCCGCCCGCTGCGCAGATCGCCGACTACACTTGCCGCGTGGAACCACCGCTCCCGGACAGCATCCTCGTCGACTTCCTCGGTCGGCTGCTTGCCGATCGCGCGGCGGGAGCCGCGAACACGCTGGCCGATTACCAGGCGCTTTATCCGGGCCATGAACGCGCGGTGCAGGCCGAGTATCTGCGCGCGACGACCGGGTCGCGCGCCAGCGTCGCGTCGACGGGCGCGTCGCAGGGGCGAGCTTCGCCGGCCGCTCGCATGGCCTCGCCAGCGGCCGGCGACGCGGGACGCGTCGCGCACTACCGACTGGTGCGCGAGCTGGGACGCGGCGGGCAGGGCACGGTCTGGCTTGCGCACGACGAACGCCTCGAGCGCCCCGTCGCGCTGAAGCTCGTGCCGCGCTCGCCGCTGGTGGAGGATCTCGCGCCGCGCTTCCGGCGCGAGGCGCAGCTTGCGGGGCGCGTGGAGCACCCGGGGCTCTGCGCGGTGTACGACGTCGGCTTCGATGACGCCGTCGCGTGGCTTGCGCTGCGCTACGTCGAGGGCACGACGCTGGCGCGGCGCCTCGCGGACGGCCCGCTCCCGCGCGAGCAGGCGCTGGCGCTCATCGAGGGCGCGGCGCGCGCGCTGCACGCCGCGCACGAGGCCGGCATCCTGCACCGCGACGTGAAGCCCGGCAACCTCATGATCACGCCCGGCGGCGAGGCCGTCGTGCTGGACTTCGGCGTCGCGCGCCCCGACGAGGACGGGCCGCCGCTCACGCTCACCGGCGATGCGCTGGGTACGCCGGCGTACATGGCGCCCGAGCAACTGGGCAGCGCGCGCGCGTCGCGCGGCTCCGGCGCGCCCCGGCTCAGCCCGGAACGACGCAGCCCCGATCGACGCGTGCCTGATCGACGCGTGCCTGATCGACGCGTGGATGATCGACGCGTGCCTGATCGACGCGTGGATGTCTGGGCCCTCGGCGTCACGCTGCACGAGGCGCTGCTGTGTCGCCGGCCCTTCGAGGCGCCGACGCGCGAGGGACTCGTGCACGCCATCTTGACCACGGAACCGGACCTGCCCGCGGGCCTCGGCCGCGACCTTTGCGTGGTGCTGCGCACCGCGCTGTGCAAGGACCTCGACCGCCGCTACCGCACGGCCCTCGATCTCGCGGAGGACCTGCGCCGCGTGCGTCGCCACGAGCCGATTCTCGCGCGGCCGGCGGGGCCCATCGTGCGCCTGCTGAGCTGGGGACGCCGCAATCCAGGCCTGGCGGCGAGCCTCGGCGCGCTCGCCGTCGTCGTCCTCGGTGCGCTCGTCGTGACGGGATCGCTGCTTGCGGAGACGCGCGCGACGCTTGCGGACGTGACGCGCCTCTCGGACCAGAAAGTCACGCGCGACCTGCTCGACGAGCAGCGCACGCTGTGGCCTGCGGAGCCCGAGCGCCTGGCGGCCATGGAGGCCTGGCTGGCGGCTGCGCAGCCGGTGCTCGCGCGCGAGGCGCAGCACCGGCAGGCGCTCGCGGAGGCAGCCGCCGGTTCGGGCATCACCGATGCGTGGATGCACGAACAGCTCGCGCAGCTCCTGCCCGCGCTCGACGAGCTGCGCGCGGCGGTGTCGAGCGTGCAGGCGCGCATGGACTTCGCGCGTTCGGTGGGCCGGCTCACGCTGGAAGAGCCGCACGCCGCGTGGGAGGCCGCGGCCGCCGCCGTCGGCGCCGACCCGCGTTTCGAGGGGCTGGCGTTGCGACCTCAGAGCGGCCTCGTCCCGCTGGGCGCCGACCGGGACTCTCACCTGCAGGAGTTTGCGGTGCTGCAGACCGGCGTGGTGCCGACGCGCGATGCCGGCACGGGCAAGCTCGCCATCGACGAGGCCAGCGCCGTCGTGCTGGTGCTCGTGCCGGGCGGGCTCACGCACGTCGGCGCGACACCTGAAACGGATGCCTGGTGCGGGCGCTGGGACGGCCCGATCCAGACCCTGCGCCTGGATCCCTTCCTGCTCTCCAGGTTCGAGATGACGCAGGGGCAGTGGCAGCGGCACACGGGCAGCAACCCGTCCACCTACGGGCCCGGTTCCAGGCTTCTTGACGCCGAGCGGCCGCTGC
The DNA here is from genome assembly GCA_038212275.1 of Planctomycetota bacterium. Lineage (GTDB taxonomy): Bacteria > Planctomycetota > B15-G4 > B15-G4 > B15-G4 > JBBQUR01. The sequence continues at coordinate 9,496 of JBBQUR010000002.1, read as the reverse complement.
AGCATCCCGTCGAGGGCGTCACCTGGGCGGACGCGGACCGCGTGACGCGCGAGCTCGGCCTCACGCTCCCGACGGAAGCGCAATGGGAGCACGCGGCGCGTGCCGGCACGACCACGCCGTGGTGGACAGGCGCTGAGCCGGAGAGCCTCGCCGGTGCGGCCGACCTCGCGGATGACTACGCCCGCACGCATGGCGGCCACGACGCGTGGAAGTACGTGGACTGGATGGACGACGGCTTCACCGCGCACGCGCCGGTCGGCAGTTATGCCGCCAACGCCTTCGGACTTCACGACGTGATCGGCAACGTGAGCGAGTGGTGCCTCGACACCTGGGAGGACTGGGACGTCCAGCACCCGCGCGACGGGGACGGCTTCTGCTCGGTGGATGAGACCGCGCACAACTACCGCGGTGGCGGCTTCCTGCACGGTCCGGCCGAAGCGCGCTCCTCCACGCGCAACGGCGGCCCGCCCGCCTTCTTCAGCTACTACGTCGGCCTGCGCCCGGCGCGCGCGCTGGAGCGCTGAGGCTCGGCCCTCTGCGCCCACCCGGGTCCGCGGGGCGCGCGCTCACGCAGCCGCGGGCTTCGGCAGGAGCCGCGGAACGTGGCCCGCAGGTCGCTTGTCGCGGAGAGGCCGGCCGCTACGATGCCCCGCGTGCGCATCCTCCACTTCACGCTCAACGGGGACGCCGCGGAGATCGCGGCGCCCGACCACTGGACCCTGCTGGAGGTGCTCCGCTATCGCGCGGGCCTCACGGGCAGCAAGCAGGGCTGCGACAAGGGCGACTGCGGCGCGTGCACGCTGCACGTGGACGGCAAGGCCATTCTCTCGTGCCTCACGCTCGCCGCGGACGTCGAGGGGCGGCGTGTCACCACGATCGAAGGCCTCGTCGGCGCGGACGGCCCCGACGTCGTGCAGCGCTGCTTCGACGAGAGCGGCTGCCTGCAGTGCGGCTTCTGCCAGCCCGGAATGATCATGGCCGCGCGCCAGCTCGTCACCGAAAACCCGCGCGCGAGCCGCGACGAGATCAAGGCCGCGCTCGCCTCCAACCTCTGCCGCTGCACGGGATACACCAAGATCCACGAGGCGGTGGAGCACGCGTGCCGGCTCACGCAGCAGGCCGAGCGCTGATGGACGAGCGCAAGTCCATCAACCGCACGCACGGGCCCGGCGCCCCGCACGGCGAGTTCCACGTCGTCGGCAAGCGCGTGCGCAAGGTGGACGGCATCCACAAGGCGACGGGGCAGGCGGTCTACGCGGACGACATCGCGCTGCCGGGCATGCTGCACGCCAAGACGCTGCGCAGTCCGCACCCGCATGCGCGCATCCGGTCGATCGATGCGAGCGCGGCGCTGGCATTGCGCGGCGTGCACGCGGTCATCACCGGCAAGGACATGCCGATCACGTACGGCGTCATCCCGTGGACGCAGGACGAGAACGCGCTCGCGCTGGACAAGGTGCGCTTCGTCGGCGACGAGGTCGCGGCCGTCGCCGCCGTGGACGAGGACACCGCGAACGCCGCGCTGGCGCTCATCCGTGTGGACTACGAGGTGCTCGAGCCCTTCCTCGATCCGCAGAAGGCGCTGCGCCAGGGCAGCCCGGCCATTCATGACAACGGCCGGCCCGCGTCGGGCAGCAAGCCGGCGGTGCCGGCGAACAACATCTCCAAGCACGTGAAGCTGGAGTTCGGCGACGTGGATGCGGCGCTGGCGAAGAGCGCAGTGGTGGTGGAGGACGACTACCAGTTCCACGGCACGGCGCACGCGCCGATCGAGCCGCACTGCGCGGTCGCGCAGGTGGACGGCAACGGCGTGCTCACGCTGTGGTCGTCCACGCAGATCCCGCATTACGTGCACCGCGCCCTGGCACGCGTGCTGGAGATGCCGGCGCATCGCATCCGCGTCATCCAGCCCAATCTCGGCGGCGCGTTCGGCGGCAAGAGCGACCCGTTCTACTTCGAGTTCTGCGCGTGCCTGCTCGCGCTGCGCACGCGGCGCCCGGTGAAGTTCCTGCTCACGCGCGAAGAGACCTTCTACACGCATCGCGGCCGCCACCCGATGGCGATGCACTTCCGCACGGGCTGCGACGAGCGCGGCAAGGTCACCGCCGTGGACAGCCGCATCCTCATCGACGGCGGCAGCTACTCGTCCTTCGGCCTCGTCACCACGTATTACTCGGGCCAGCTCCTCTGCGGGCCGACGGACTTCCCGACGTATCGCTTCGACAGCACGCGCGTGTTCACCAACAAGCCGCCGTGCGGCCCCAAGCGCGGTCACGGCAGCGTGCAGCCGCGCTTCGCGCTGGAGATCCAGCTCGACCGCCTCGCCGCGAAGCTCGGCATCGACCCGATCGAGTTCCGCCGCCGCAACTGCATCGACCCCGACACGCGCACCGTCAACGGCCAGCTCGTCACGAGCAACGGCTTCCTGCAATGCCTCGACGAGGTCGAGCGCGCGAGTGGCTGGAAAGCGAAGCGCGGAAAACTCAACTCCGCGCCGGGAGCCGGCGGCACTCGCGCCGACGCCGCTGCGGCGAGCGGGGCGACCGGCGCCTCCGCCTCCGCCTCCGCCGCCGCGGCCGCCGACGCCGCCGCGGCGCGCCTCGCGACGACCACTCCCGACGGCCGGCGCGTGCTGCGCGGCATCGGCATCGCGGGCTCGATGTACATCTCCGGCACGAACTACGCCGTGTATCCCAACGACATGCCGCAGGCCGGCATCATGGTGCGGCTCGATCGCAGCGGCCTCGCGATGGTCTACACCGGCACGTCGGACATCGGCCAGGGCAGCAACTCCGTCATGGCGATGATCGTCGCGGAAGAGCTGGGCCTGCGCCTCGACCAGGTGCGCGTCGTCTCCGCGGACAGCGACCTCACGCCGGTGGACCTCGGCGCCTACAGCTCGCGCATCACGCTCATGGCCGGCAACGCCGCCGTGGACGCCGCGCGCAAGCTGCGCGACCAGATCCAGGACGCCGTCGGCGAGAAACTCGGCATTCCCCCGAAGCAGGTCATGCTCGCGGACGGCTTCGCCTTCGATCGCGAGGATCCTGGGCACGCAGCGGCCGGCGCCACCGCGGGGGCGAGCGGCGACAATCCGTCGCGCTGCCTCACTTCGCAGGAAGCCTTCCAGCTCGCGGAGGCGAAGTTCGAGTCGCTGTCGGCGAGCGGCTCGTACAACACGCCCGAGCGCGGCGGCGACTATCGCGGCGGCACCATCGGCGCGTCGCCGGCCTACTCGTTCACCGCGCACGTCGCGGAGGTCGAGGTGGACGTCGAGACCGGCGAGGTGCGCGTCCCCAAGGTGTGGATCGCGCACGACTGCGGCCGCGCCATCTCGCCCGTGCAGGTGGAGGGGCAGATCGAGGGCAGCACCTACATGGGCGTCGCCGAGGTGACGCTGGAGCACCACGAGGTGTATCCGGAGTTCACCGCCGACGGCCGCGGCGCGGGCGGCGCGCGCGTGGCCGCAGCGGGTGCCGGCGGCGCGAGCGCCGGCGGGCCAGCCGTGCGCCCGCTGCCCGAAGCCGGCCTGCACATGCGCCCGTCGCTGCTCGAGTACACGATCCCGACCACGCTCGACACGCCGGAGATGGAAGCGCTCATCGTGGAATCCATCGATCCGGAAGGCCCCTACGGTGCGAAGGAGGCGGGCGAAGGTCCGCTGCACGGCAGCCTGCCCGCAATCGCGAACGCACTCTTCGACGCGACGGGGATCTGGTTCACGAAACTGCCCTTCACGCCGGATCGAGTGCTCGCCGCGCTGCGCGCGGCAGGAGTGAGTTAGCGCCGCGAATCGGCGCTGGCCGACTGTGCTGGTTCAGGACGTGCGCGCAAGCGAGCCGCGATGACCTGGTGGGTGCAGGCGTGCCGCACAGTCCTGATCACGCGCTCGACGTGGAGCGACTCATGCGGCCGCGGATGTCAGCAGGCCAATGGCGCCTGCTGTCCGGGGTCGCCGGCTGCGAGCGGCAGCGTCACGACGACGCGCGCGCCGCCGCCTTGCCGCGGCCCGGCCTGCGCATCGCCGCCGTGGGCGCGGGCGACGGCCCGCACGATGGCGAGCCCCAGCCCGGCGCCGCCGCTCTCGCGACTGCGCGAGGCGTCGCCGCGGGCGAAGCGCTCGAACACGCGCGGCAGGAGCTCGTGCGGAAAGCCCGGGCCGCAGTCTGCGACGGACAGCTCCACGTGGCCGCCGACGTCCTCCGCGCGCACTTCGATGGGCGTCTCTGTCCCGCCGTGGCGCCGCGCGTTCTCCACCAGCGACTCGACCACGCGCTGCAGCAGGACGGCGCTGCCACGCACGGGCAGCGGCTCGGTTCCGAGGTGGACCTGCACATGGCCATGCGCAGCAGCCGCGTCGGGCGCGGCCATCGCCGGCTGGCCCGCCGCGGCCATTGCGGACACTGCGGACACTGCGCGCTGCACGACCGCGCGCAGGTCGAGGACCTCGGATGACGGCTGCCACGACTCGCAGCGCGCGAGCAGCAGCAGCTCATCGATGAGCCGCTGCATGCGCAGGCTCGCAGACTGCACCTGCTGCAGCGCGTCGCGATACTCTGCGCCGCTGCGCTCGCGCGACAGGGCCAGTTCGCTCGCGGAGCGCAGCACGGCCAGCGGCGTGCGCAGCTCGTGGGAAACGTCCGCCGAGAAGCGCCGCTCGCGCGCGGCCGCGTCGGCCAGCCGGTCGAAGGCCTCGTTGATCGTGCGGCCCAGTTGCAGCAGCTCGCCGTCGGTGCGCTGCAGGTCGATGCGCGACTCCAGCGCTCCCGCCGCGATGCCGCCGGCTTCCGCGCTCATCCGCAGGATCGGCCGCGTCGCGCGCTGCGCCACGAGGAAGGCACCCAGCGTGGCCACGAGCAGCGCGAGCGGCAGCGCGACGCCGAGCGCCTGGCGCAGTTGCGCCTGCGCCAGCTCCACGCCCGCCAGCGAGCGCGCCACCTCCACCGCCACCTCGACGCCCGAGGCCTGCCGCTCTTGATCCTGCGGCGCGCCCCGCGCGACTCCTCCGGCCTTGCCACGCTGCCCATCCGGCGCCTGCGACGGGATCAGCGCGTCGGGCGCGTCGTCCTCGTCGTCGGCGCTGACGGGGCGCGTCAGCACGAGGGTGACCATGCGCGCGCGCGACTCGAACGGCCCGTCCAGCGTGCGCAGCATGGCGACGGGCGCGGTGGCCGTGGGCGACGCCGCGAACGCGGCTGCCTCCGGCTCCGGCAACGACGCTTCGCCCAGCGACCGGGAGCGTTCGACGAGGCCCGCCGCCGTGGACACCTGGAAGTAGGCGCCGTTGCCACGCGCCGCGAAGTCGGTCAGTGTCTCGTCTTCGAACTCCAGCCAGACGCGCTCACCGTCGAAGCGCACGAGTTGCGCCAGCGCCCGCGCCTCGGAGTTGAGCCGCTGGTCCAGCGCGGCCAGCTCCTGCCGCCCGTCCTCGCTGTCGACCACCAGCCCCGTGACCGTGAGCACCGCCGCCAGCAGCAGGCAGGTCGCCAGCGCCACGCGCGTGCGGATCGTGCGCAGCACGCCGGACAGCATCACGCCGGCGCGCCGTCGTCGAGGCGATAGCCGAGCCCGCGCACGGTGCTGATCAGGTCGGGCGCGCCGAGCTTCGCGCGCAGGCCGCAGACCGCGACATCGATCATGTTGGAGGTGGCCTCGAAGTCGCGGTCGATGAGCCGCGCGCCGATCTGTTCGCGCGACAGCGCCTCGCCGCGATGGTGCAGGAAGAGCAGCAGCAGCCCGTACTGGCGCGGCGTGAGCTCGATGGGCGCGCCACCGCGGCGCACGAGGCGCGCCGCGGTGTCCACCTCCAGGTTGCCGAGTCGCACGGTGGACTCCGGCAGCCGCCCGCGGCGCAGCACGGCGCGCAACCGCGCGAGCAGCTCGGCCAGCGCGAAGGGCTTGGCGAGGTAGTCGTCCGCGCCGCGGTCAAGCCCGGTCACGACGTCCTCCACGCGATCGAGCGCGGTGGTCACGATCACGGGCAGGGTCGGCTTGAGGCGCTTGAGCTCGTGCAGCAGGTCGAGGCCGGAGCGGCGCGGCAGCAGCAGGTCCAGCAGCACGGCGTCGTAGTCGTGCTGGACGGCCAGCGCCAGGCCGCGCTCGCCGTCCAGCGCGACATCCGCGGACATGCCGGCTTCCTGGATGGCCCGCGCGACGTTGCGCGCCAGTTCCACCTCGTCCTCGACCACCAGAATCCGCATGGCGCGAGTGTAGCGCCGTGGCGGCCGGTGACGGCCGCCGCAGCGCGCCGGCGCGAGACGCTCATGGACGCCTCACGCGGGGTCGGGACACTCGGCGCCCGTGACCATTTCCCCAGGAAGCTGTCCCATGCGCATCACATCACTCATACGTCGCTCGCTGCCATTCTGCTGCGCGCTGCTCGCTGCGACGGTCGGCGCCTGCTCGTCCGGCAACGACCCTGACAAGCCTCACGCAGGCGCGATGCACGCTGCCGCGCCGGCTTCGGTGACCGCCGCGCTGGCCCGGCACTACCCGGGCGCCACCGTCGTGCGCGACGGCGCCGAGAACGAGGACGGGCAGCAGGCCTGGGAGGCGATCCTCCATGTGCCGGGCGCCGCCGGTGTCCGCACTCTGGAAGTCACGCTGCTGCTGGATGGCACGGTGCTCTCGGAGGAGGAGCGGATCACGGAAGCCGAGCTCCCGGCTGCGGTGGCGACGGCCTTGACAGCTGCGAAGGGCGCGCACGGCACGGTGGAGGCCATCGAACGCAGCGTCACGCCGAACACGCGCGACAAGCCGACCTTCGAGGTCCTGCTGACCGTCGATGGCAAGCGGCACGAGATGCAGTTCGACGCGACCGGTCGCATCGTCGACGACGAGATCCTGCGCGCGAGCAAGCACGACGATGACGACGACGAAGGGGATGAGGAAGACGACGACTGAACCGCCGCGAGGCGCACGCGACGCTGGCGTGCGCTGAAGAATGAACGCGCCAAAGGTTAGAGGCGTGTTCACACATCGTGCGGCTGAAGGCCCGTGTGCTTCGCGATGCGGGCGAGCAAACGTGGACCGATCTCGACGGAGTCATGAAAGGCCCAGACGAAATCGGGCCAGCCCTCTCGTTGAAGCACGACGTGCGACCCACCGCTGCGCCGCTTGACGGACCAGCCGATGCGCAGCAGCGCGGCCAGCGCCCGGGAGGCCCGGGCGGAAGGCCAGCGGCTCATGCTGCGGCGGGAATGAAGTGCACGTCGGCGCAGTCGTCAGCGCGCAACTCGCCGGCTTCGAGGCGATCGGCGAGCACTCGGAGCGCCAATGCCTTGGCGGCCGAAAGTGCGTCGTCGCGCGAGTCGCCGTAGGCCACTGCGCCTGGCAGATCGACGACCTCCGCAATCCAGCGGCCGTCCGTCTCTCGATCGAGTTCGATGCGCAGGTTCATGAAGGCGGGCTCGGGCAAGGCAGTGATCCTATCAGGCGCGGCCGGAAAGGACCCGAGTCCGGTGTGCGCGGTGGACGGGCTGATGTGGGTCCGTGAGGGATGACGGATGGGAGCAGCCACGGTTTCATCCGCGCAGTGCCCGATTCCTTGATTGGCAAATGCCTTGTCGTGCCTGCCGATCCGCGTGCGCTCTTTGTCGCTGTCGAGCTTGCCGCCGACGCGTTGCGGCGACTCGCGAAGATCGGGCGGTTGCAGCGCCGGCGGTGATCCGGTGCCTTGAATGCCAGGCCGTCCGGCAGGTCGCTGCACGCTGAAGTCAGCGCGGCAGGCGCTCCGCGAAGATGTCGAGTTCCGGCTCGTAGACGGCGGCCTCGATGCGGAAGAGGCCGAGCACCGTGTGAAACAGGTTGTCGTGGCTGTAGTCGCGTGCGGCCAGCGCGGCGAGGTCCGTGTACTGCAGGCCCTGCGCGGCAAGGAAGTCCGGCGAGGCCCAGAAGACCATCGGCACGTGCTTCTGCTCCTCGGGCGCGAGCCAGTACGGGAAGCCGTGCAGGTAGATGCCGTTCTCGCCGAGCGACTCGCCGTGATCGGAGACGTAGAGCATGGCGACCTGCGAGTCCGCGCTCTGCGCCGCGAGGAAGTCGATCACCAGGCCGAGCACGTGGTCCGTGTAGAGGATCGTGTTGTCGTAGGCGTTGACGAGTTCCTCGCTCGGGCAATCCTGCAGTTCCGCGAGCGCGCATTCGGGGAGAAATCGCTTGAAGGCCGGCGGCGAGCGCTTGAAGTACGAGGGGCCGTGACTGCCCTTCTGGTGCAGCACGATGAACAGATCGCCGGCCGTGCGGGCGAGATGCTCCTGCAGCCCGGTCAGCAGCGCTTCGTCGAAGTATTCGTCGCCCTGTCGCAGCGACTCGGGGCCGTTCACGGGCTCATGGGGCACGCGCTCGCAGACGCCCTTGCAGCCGGAGTTGTTGTCGCGCCACAGCACGTCGATGCCGACCTGTTGCAGCACGTCGAGCAGATTCTCGCGGCTCGGGGCCTTGCCGCGCTCGTAGTCCTTGCGCGTCAGAGAACCGAACATGCACGGCACGGAGTCCGCGGTGGAGGTGCCGCAGGACATGACCTGCGGGAAGTTGAGCACGCCGCGCGCGGTCAGCTCGGGGTTCGTGTCGCGCTCGTAGCCGTTGAGCGAAAAGTGGCTGGCCGTGGCCGTCTCGCCGAGCACGAAGACGACGATGCTGCGCTTGCCGGAAGGCCCCACAACGGTGCGGCGCGCATCGGCCGCGATGCGCTCCAGCGGAGCCGATGCGGCGGCGCCCTCGGTGCGTGCGTATTTGAGCAGCGCGGCGAGCGGGCACACCGGGTTCGTCATGTACTTCAGCGCCCGGCTCTCGCGCACGACGATGGACAGCTCGCCGTAGGCCGGCCACGCAGCCAGCGCGCCGAGGACGAGCGAGAGCGCGACGACCTTCGCTCGCAGCGCCAGCTCGGCGCGCGCCGGCGCGTATCGAACGCGCGTGAAGGCCAGCAGCAGCGCCGGGAGCACGCCGAGCAGCGCGATGAAGGCGATGCAGCGCAGCGTCACCAGGTCGCCGGCTTCGGCGGCGTCGGTCTGCAGCGTGTTGCGCACCATGCCCACGTCGATGAGCACGCCGTAGTCGAGCATGAAGTAGGACGTGACCGCCGAGAACACGAGCAGCACTCCGGCCACCGGCTTGAAGAGCCACGGCAGCGCGACGGCCTGCAACAGCAGGTTGAATACCGCCGCGACCACGAGGAAGCCGCACGCGACCACCGGCCACGACACGGCCGTCGATTCCGTGATGAGCGCCTTCCAGAGCCGCAGATTGCCCGCGCTGGCCAGAAATACGGCTACGCCAAGGGCGGCCCAGGTGCTTCGCACGTGTGGCCGTGACATGCGGGGAGACTCGGAAGGGGCGACGGCCCACCCCTTGATTGATCTTGCCCCGGTTTGGTGGACACCCCGATAGGAGCCGAAGATGCTCCGAGAAGGAGTGCCCATGGGATCACGTCGCAAGTACAGCACCGAGTTCAAGCAGGAGGCCGTGCGGCTGGCGCTGGAGCCTGACCGCACGG
>JBBQUR010000001.1:0-370889 GCA_038212275.1 Planctomycetota bacterium | reverse complement strand
CCCCGCGCAGCGTCGGGCGGTTTGAGGACTGGTCCTGCAACCCGTCCCCGGAGGGCCTGCCTCCATCTCTCATGCAGCATCAACACTGTTTGTCAGTCTACATCGACTTCCAATCAGCGCCGTTCGTGGCGCACTTCTCGGAAGCCACCGCACGCGAGATCGACGTCGCCGTGCGCGACAGCGTGTCGGCCGCCTTCGAGCGCGCGCTGCAGATCCTGACGAAGCAGCGCGCCGTGCTCGAGAAAGGTGCGCTGCTCCTGCTGGAGAAGGAAACGCTGTCGGGCGACGAGCTGCCGGCGCTGGAGTGAAGGAACGGGGCGAGGCCCGGGCTGAGGGACGGGCTGAGGGACGGGCCGATTCTTCCCCGTCAGGAAACGCCTCCGCAGGCCGTGCCCGTCAGGCCGCCTGCGCCTTGTCGCCGCTGTCGCGCGTCACGGCGCGGTAGAGCACGATGCCGAGGGTGATCAGCGTGAGCGGGAGCACGAACTGCAGCATCAGCGCGCTGTACGCGGGCAGCGCGTCGTGCCTGGCCGTGTCCATCACCAGGAAGGCCGTGTAGGCGACGTAGTATCCGAAGAAGAGCAGGCCTTCGAGGCGCACGATGCGATGGCCCGTGACGAAGATCGGCAGGCAGGCGAAGGAGGTCGCCACCATGACCGGCACGTCGAAGGCCAGGGCGTTCGGCGGCACCGGGATACCGTCCGGCGCGGCTGCCGAGGCAAGGCCCAGGCAGCCGAGCAGGTTGAAGATGTTGCTGCCGATGACGTTGCCCACGGCGATGTCGCGCTCGCCACGGATCGTGGCCATGATCGACGTGGCCACCTCGGGCAGTGAGGTGCCCGCGGCCACGATCGTGAGTCCCACGATCACATCGCTCACGCCCAGCGCAGCAGCCACGGCCATGGCGCCGGTCACGAGCCAGCGACTGCCGAGCACGAGCAGCACCAGGCCTGCGACGATGAATCCCACGTCGCGTGGAACGCGCCGGGGCGCTGTCGGCCTGGCGCCGTGCTCCGTCGCGTACTCCCGCTTCACGGTCTCCGTCTCGCGTCTCGAACCGCGCACGGACGCCACCATGTAGGCCAGCATCAGCACGACGAGCAGCAGGCCCTCCCAGCGGGACACCGTGCCATCGAGCGACAGCAGCCAGGTCAGCAGCGAGATGCCGATCATCACCGGCACGTCCACGCGCACGAGCCTGTGCTGCACGACAAGCGGCGCGACGACCGCGCAGAGCCCGAGGATGAAGAGCACGTTGAAGATGTTGCTGCCCACGATGTTCGCGTAGGCGAGGCCGCCGCTGCCTTGCAGCGAGGCGGACACGCTCACCGACGCTTCGGGCGCGCTCGTGCCGAGAGACACGACGGTGAGGCCGACGACGAGCGGCGAGATGCCGACGCTCGCGGCGAGACGCGAGGCGCCACGCACCAGCAGCTCCGCGCCGACCACGAGCAGCACGAGGCCCGCGACGAACCATCCCGCCGTGGCGGCGTCCATAGGCGGATCCTCCTGGCGCCGGGCCGGCGCAACCGGTCAGCGGATGACGGGCTTCAGGCTGATGTCGCGAGGTGCCGCACCATCCCGCACGACGCTCAGCACGATCGCCGGAAGGCCCGGCTCGATGCGCGCAAGTCGCGCGTCGAGCGTCGCCAGCGCGCGGCTGCGTCGCGCGTCGTCGCCGCCGGGGTCGGCGGCATCCGCGGTGGGCAGCACCTGGCCGTCGACCGCAACGATCACGTCGCCCTCTCGAAGGCCGGCCGCATCCGCGGGCGAGCCTGGAATGATCACGGAGACCTCCACGGGCCCCGTCGCCGCAGCGCCCGACACGATGCCGAAGACCACGCCGACGTAGGCGTGCGGCCGGAACATCAGTGCGCTGCCGGGCGCGATGCGGAACTCGGGGCGCTCGTCGCGCGAGTCGAGGGACAGCACCACGCTCGCGGCGGCATGGCCGATCCGCGCGGCGCCGTCGGCGTTGATCTTCGCGGCGTCGTCGGTCGCGGCGTGATAGTCGTCGTGCAGTCCGGTGAACAGGAAAAGCACCGGAATCCGCTTCTCGTAAAAGCTCGTGTTGTCCGAGGGCGCGCTGCCGGGCGGGTCGTCGATCATCACGAGGCCGTTGGCAAGGCACGCCGCCTGAGCGAGCTCGGACAGGCCGGGGCTCGAGCCGGTGCCGCCCACGACCAGCGTGTTCTCCACGAGCCGCCCCACCATGTCCATGTTGAGCATGAACACCGTGTCCTCCAGCGGACGCAGCGGGTTTTCGCACCAGTGCACGCTGCCGAGCAGTCCGAGTTCCTCGCCGGAAAACCACAGGAAGAGGATGGAGCGCCGCGGCTGCCAGTCCGAGTTCGCCAGCGACGTGGCCAGGTCAAGCAGCGTCGCCGAACCCGAGCCGTTGTCGTCGGCGCCGTTGTGGATCTCGCCGCCCCCGTCGATCGCATTGCCCGACTCGCCGAAGCCGACGTGATCGTAATGCGCGCCGAGGACGATCGTCTGCCGCGCGAGGTCCGGGTCGGTGCCGGGCAGCAGCGCGCAGATGTTGTGCGCCACGGCGTCTTCCCCGTGCAGGACGATCGGAAAGGGCTGCAGCCAGCCGCCCTCGATGCCGGCGGGCTGCAGGCGCGGGCATTCCTCGAGCTGGCTGATGATGTACGCCGACGCGCGCTGCTCGCCGCGCGTGCCGGCCTCGCGCCCCTCGAACAGGTCGCTGGCCAGGACCTCGACGTGCTCGTCGATTTCCTCGGACGTGACGGCCGTGCGCGGGTCGCCCGGCGTGCCGGGAAGCGGCGGCAGGCGCAGGCCGGCCGGCTCGCCCGGAGGCACGGCGCAGGCCGTGAACAGCAGCACGGCGATGACGAGCGGCATGCCGCACGCAACGAGCCGGCGCATGATGCCCGCCCCGACGTTTGCCGCGCTCATCACGGGAAGAGCGAGCGGGCGCCTTGCGCTGCCGCCACGACGAGCGGCTGCTGCCACACGCCGAGCACCAGGAGCACGCCGACGCTCGCGAGCAGCATCCAGCGCGTGGCGCCGGAGATCTCGAGCACGCTCGTGTCGATCGCGTCGCGCATGTACATGCGCTTGATCACGCAGAGGTAGTAGTAAAGCGACACGACGATCATCGCGCAGGAGAGGAAGACCAGCCAGTGCAGCGATGGATCGGCCATCGCGGCGCGCAGGATCATCCACTTGGCGAAGAAGCCGGCCAGCGGCGGCACGCCCGCCAGCGACAGCAGGCACGCCGTGAGCACGAAGGCAAGGAAGGGTGAGCGGTCCGCGAGCCCGTTCACGCGATCCATCGAGGCGTTGTCCTCCGTGCGTGACACGACGATGATCACGAGGAAGGCCGCAAGGTTCGCGAACAGGTAGGTGCCCAGGTAGAAGAGCACGCCCGTGGCCGAGTCGATGCTGTGCGTGGCAAACGCCAAGAGCACGAATCCCGCGTGCGCGATGCCCGAGTAGCCGAGGAAGCGCTTGAGGTTCGTCTGCGGGATGGCGCCAAGGTTGCCCATGAGCATCGTCAGGGCGGCGAGACCCGCGAACAGCGCGGACCAGTGCACCGCGGCCGGACCGAGCACCGTGTGCACGAGGCGCATGAGCAGCACGACGCCGGCGGCCTTGGAGCCGACCGAGAGGAAGGCGGTCACGGGAGTCGGCGCGCCCTGATAGACGTCGGGCACCCAGATGTGGAAGGGCACGGCGCCCAGCTTGAAGCCGAGGCCTACCAGAACGAGCAGCAGGCCGAGCTTCAGGCCCGCGCTGGTTTCCGCACCGGAGTTGAGCGCGGCGTGCACGGCCGTGAAGTCGAAGCTTCCCGTTGCGCCGTAGATCCACGCGATGCCGTAGACCATGAAGGCCGCGGCCAGCGCGCCGATGATCACGTACTTGATGCCGGCCTCGATCGAGCTGGGCAGCGTCGAGCGCCAGGCCACGAGCAGGAAGAGCGTGACCGTGACGAGCTCGAGACCCACGAAGAGCGTCACGAAGTCGTTCACGGACGCGAGCAGGCACATGCCCATCGTGGTGAAGACGATGAGCGTCGGGAATTCCGCGCGGCCCGTAGGCAGCCGGTTCTCGTAGGGCCCGCTGATCGCCACGACGCCGAGCGCCGTCAGCAGGAAGAAGCGCTTCCAGTAGATCGCGAAGGAGTCCAGCGTGCCGAACACCTCGGCGCCATGGGCCGTCAGCGTGAAGGAGTGGACGAGCAGCGCGGTGAGGCCGAGCAGCGCCGTGACGCGCACCGCGTCGGCCGGGCCCGTGAGGCGACCGCGGCCCGTGAGCAGGTCCACCGCGATGAGCAGCAGCGCCAGGGCGGCGAGCAGGACCTCGGTGCTGAAGACGCTGAAGAGGGAGCCTGCGTCGAAGTTCACGTCAGCCTCCCATTCCGGCTTCGGCGGCAAGCAGCGCCTGGACGATGGGAGCGACACCGGTCTGGATCAGGTCCACCACCGGCGCGGGATAGAACCCGAACAGCATGAGCACTCCGAGCAGCAGCAGGAACGGCGCGCGGTCGATGAAGCTCTTCGCGTCGCGCAGGCCGCTCCAGCGCGGGTTGGGCGGCCCGAGGAAGGCGGCCTTCACCGTGCGCAGCAGATACGTCGCGCCGATGACCAGGCCGAAGACGCCCAGGATGGTCGGGATCGGATAGCGCTGCCAGCTGCCCACGAGCACCATGAGCTCGCTGGCGAAGTTGGCGAAGCCGGGCAGCCCGAGGCTGGCCATCGCGGTCATCACGAAGAGCACGCCCACGAAGGGGATCTGGCTCATCATGCCGCCGAGGTCGTCGAGCATGCGTGTGTGCGTCTGATCGTAGAAGAAGCCGATGAGCGCGAAGGCGAGGGCCGTCATGATGCCGTGCGCGAACATCAGGAAGACCGCGCCGCTCGTGCCGAGCACCGTGATGGACGCCACGCCCAGCAGCACGTAACCCATGTGCGAACTGCTGCTGTAGCCAATCACGAACTTCATGTCGCGCTGGCTCATGGCGATGTAGCCGCCATAGATGATGTTGAAGCAGCACAGCACCGCGACCACGGGCAGCCAGTGCACCGCGCCCTGCGGCAGCAGCGTCATGGCGATGCGGATGATGGCGTAGCTGCCCAGCTTCATGAGCACGCCGGCGTGCATCATCGAGGCCGCGGCGGGCGCCGCCGCGTGACCGCCGGGCGACCAGGTGTGCAGCGGCCACATCGGCGCGATCGTCGCGAAGCCGACGAGCAGGATCGGGAAGAGCAGCCTCTGCTGCGCGAAGCCCAGCCCGCCGGTCTTCTCCACCGCGGCCTTCATCGCGAGCAGGTCGAAGGTCGGCTTCTCGGTAATGCCCGAGAAATACAGCATGAGCAGCCCGACGAGGGCCACGACCGCGCCCGCCGTGAGGTACAGCGTGAGCTTCATCGTGGCGTACTCGCGATTCTTGCTGCCCCAGTACCCGATGAGCAGGTACATGGGCACGACCGCGAGTTCGTAGAAGAAGTAGAAGAAGAACAGGTCCAGGCTGACGAAGACGCCGAAGACGCCCGCCACCAGCGCGCAGAGCAGGATGTAGAAATCCTTGGTGCGCTTCTGGATGTGCCAGCTCACCAGCGAACCTGCGAGGAAGACGACCGCGGTGAGCATCACCATGGCGACGGAGATGCCGTCCACGCCGACGATGTAGGCGATGCCAAGCGACGGCACCCACGGCAGCCGCTCCGTGAACTGGAAGCCCGCGCGCACCTGGTCGTAGTGGAAGAAGAGCCACGTGGCGAGCACCGCCGTGCACAGCGCGGCGCCGATGCCGACGTAACGCACGATGTCCGGGCGCCTCGCCGGGACGATGAACAGCAGCACCGTCGCCAGCACCGGCATGGCCAGGATGAGGGTCAGGACGTGTTGTGTGAGCAGCGTGTTCACAGGTTCAGCGCCAGCAGGGCCGCGACTCCGGCGAGGAAGAGGAGGGCGTAGGCGCGCACCGAGCCGGTCTGGTAGCGGGCCACGATGGCGCCCGTCGCGCGCGTGAGCCACGAACCGCCGTTCACGATGAAGCCGATGAGCACGTACTGGTCGAAGGCGTTGCAGGCGCGCGCGACGTTCTGCTGGACGTACTTCACGATCCAGGCATAGAAGTCATCGACATACCAGCGGTTGTCGAAGAGCGCGTGCACGGCGCGCATGCCGGGGATGGCGAGGATCCGGTCCGGATGGATCCAGCGGCGCGGGCCCCACGCGGCGAAGGCCGCGCCAGCGCCAAGCCCGAAGATGAGCAGCGCGTGCAGGATGGTCTGCTCGTCGGCGTGGATCGGCTCGAACTCCATGACGCCCGCGGGCCGCGTCACGGTGCGGAAGGCTTCCAGCGTGTCGGGGCTGCCGATGAGCTGCCCGCCGATGATCGCGAGCACGCACAGCACGACCATCGGCGCCCACATCCAGGTCGGCGCCTCGTGCGCATGGTCGTAGCGGTGCTGGTCGCGCGGCTTGCCGAAGAAGGTCTGCAGCACGAGCCGGAACATGTAGTAGCTGGTGAGCACTGCCGTGATCGTCGGCAGCGTGGTGATCATCCAGTCGTGCGCATAGTGCGGCGGATGCTGCGAGAGGTGCAGGATGCCGTCCTTGCTCCAGAAGCCCGACAGCGGCGGCACGCCGCAGAGCGCAAGCGTGCCGATGAGGAAGGTCCAGCCCGTGATGGGCAGCTTCCTGAGCAGCCCGCCCATCTCGCGGATGTCGTTGGTGTGCACCGCGTGGATCACGCAGCCGGCGCCGAGGAAGAGCAGCGCCTTGAAGAAGGCGTGCGTCGTCAGGTGGAACATCGAGGCATCCACGCCGCCGAGGCCCATGGCCATCACCATGTAACCCAGCTGCGACAGCGTGGAGAAGGCGAGGATGCGCTTGATGTCGTTCTGCGTCGTCGCGATCGTCGCCGCGAAGAAGGCCGTGAAGCAGCCGATGTGCGCGATGATGGAGAGCGCCGTCTCGCTGGGCAGGTAGACGAAGAAGATGCGCGCCAGCAGGAAGACGCCGGCCGCCACCATCGTGGCCGCGTGGATGAGCGCCGAGACCGGCGTCGGGCCTTCCATCGCGTCCGGCAGCCAGACGTGCAGCGGGAACTGCGCGCTCTTGCCCATGACGCCCATGAAGGTGAGCGCGCCGGCGATCCAGAGGAAGTGCTCGTTGGTCATGATCCAGCGGCCGCCGCCGATGGACATCGCCGTCTGTTCCAGCCAGCCCGGGGCCGAGATGGCGGCCGCCATCGCCCGGAAGTCGCCGGCGCCGCTGCCCGGCGCCACCCACGACTTCGTGGCGTAGAACAGCATCAGGATGCCGAGCATGAAGCCGAAGTCGCCCACGCGGTTCGTGAGGAAGGCCTTGTTGGCCGCGGCCGCCGCGCTGTCCTTGCGGAAGTAGTAGCCGATGAGCAGGTAGCTGCTGACGCCGACCAGTTCCCAGTGGATGAAGATCTGGAAGAAGTTGTCGGCGATGACGATGCCGAGCATCGAGAACATGAAGAGCGACAGATACGCGAAGAAGCGCGAGAAGCCCGGGTCGCCGTGCATGTAGCCGATGGCGTAGATGTGGATCAGCCCGCCCACGCCCAGCACGACGAGCAGCATGATGAGCGAGAGGCCGTCGATCAGGAAGCCGTAGCGGAAGACCGTGTCGCCGGCCGACAGCCAGCGGAAGGAGTCCGCCACGACGAAGTGCCCCTCGCCGTGCAGCGCCGCTGGCAGGTGGCTCGCGGCGATGGCGAAGGCGCCCCACACGGCGGCGAGCGCAAGCGTCGCGGAGAGCCACTTGCTCTTCTGCGTGAAGCAGGTGATGAGAAATGCCGAGGTCAGCGGCAGCAGCAGGATCAGCCAGTTCATCGAAGGCGCCACGTGCTTGTCCCCTTACCAGCGCAGGTTCGCGACGTCGTCCACGGAGACCGTGTCGAGGCGTCGGAAGAGCAGCATGGCGATGGCCAGAGCGACGGCCACTTCGGCGGCCGCGACGGCGATCGTGAAGAACACCAGCACCTGGCCGTCGGGCGCGACGGCGGCGCCCGCGACCGGCACGAGGTGCCTGTTGAAGGCCACCAGCGCGAGGTTGGCGGCGTTGAGCATGATCTCGATGGACATCATCACGAGGATCACGTTGCGGCGCATCATCACGCCGCACAGGCCGAGCGTGAAGATCATCGCGGACAGCGCCAGGTAGTGTTCGAGCGTGATCACGACTCGCCCCTCTGGCGGCGCGCGAGCACCACCGTGCCGAGGATGGCCGCCAGCAACAGCATCGAGACCGCCTCGAAGGGCACCACGTAGCGGCGGAAGAGCGTCTCGGCGATGAGGCCCGGGCTGCCCTCCAGCGCATTCGGCGCGTCGGCAACCGCCGGGCCGAGGTCCTTCAGCGCCCGCGAGACCAGTGCGAGGAAGGTGCCCGCTGCCACGATGGCCAGCGGATTGAGCCGCAGCCCTTCCTGCTCCTCGGTCCGCAGGTTGATGAGCATGATCACGAAGAGGAACAGCACCATGATCGCGCCGGCGTAGACCAGCACCTCCACCGCGGCGAGCAGGAACGCGCCCAGCAGGACGAAGAGTCCCGCGGTCGCCGCGAAGGAAAGGATCATGAAGATGGCGCAGTACACCGGATTGCGCGACGCGATGGTCAGCAGCGTGAACAGCACCATGCACGCGGCGAGCGCATAGAAGGCGAGCTCGTGCACCTTACTTGTCCTTCCACTTCTTGATCTTGTCGATGCGCGTGCCGCCGATCTCGTACAGCTTCGGCTTGTCGTGCACGAGCTCGGCGCGCGAGCTGCCGTTCAGCTCGTAGACGCTCGTCATGAAGATGGCCTCCTCGGGGCAGACCTCCTCGCAGTAGCCGCAGTAGATGCAGCGCAGCATGTCGATGAAGAACTCCTTGGGCGCCTTCTCCACGTTGTCGGGGCCGGTCGTCTCCGAGGAGGCGGCGTCACGGATCTCCGCGGGCTTGATCATGATCGCCTTGGGCGGGCAGATGTACTCGCAGAGCTGGCAGCTCACGCACTTCTCGCGACCGTCGTCGTCGCGCACGAGGCCCGGCGCTCCGCGGTAGCCGTCGTGGATGACGGGCCGCTCCTCGGGGTACTGCAGCGTGGTCTCCGGCTGGAACATCTCGCGCCACGTGCGGCCGAGACCGGAGAGGATCGCCGGCAGGTAGAGCTGCTCGCTCCACGTCAGCGGTCGGCGTTGGACGACCTTGCCCATCTCAGGCCCCCTTGAACCAATGGGTCAACCAGGCATCGAGTCCGGTCTGGATGACCAGCCCGGTGATCACGAGGCTCGCGAGCGACAGCGGCAGCAGCACCTTCCAGCCCAGCGCCATGAGCTGGTCGAAGCGGAAGCGCGGAATGGTCCAGCGCACCCACACGTAGAAGAAGAGGAACGCGGCCGACTTGAGCATGAACGACGCGAAGCCGAGCAGTGCGCCCCAGTTGCCCAGCGCCGTCAGCGTGGCTTCCGAGATGAACGGGATGTCCCATCCGCCCAGGAAGAGCGTCGCGATGAGCGCGGAGAACACGAACATCGACGTGTACTCGGCCATGAAGAACATCGCGAACTTCATGCTGCTGTATTCGGTGTGATAGCCGGCCACCAGCTCGGTCTCGGCCTCGGGCAGGTCGAAGGGCAGTCGGTTGGTCTCCGCGAAGGCCGCGATGGCGAACACGATGAAGCCGATCGGCTGCGTGAAGACGTTCCAGGCGCCGTCGGCCTGGTGCGCGACGATGTCGGTGAGCCGCAGGCTGCTCGTGGCCATGAACACGCCCACGACCGACAGGCCCATGCAGACCTCGTAGCTGATCATCTGCGCCGAGGCGCGCACGCCGCCCATCAGCGGGTATTTGCTGTTGCTCGCCCAGCCCGCGATGGTGATGCCGTACACGCCCAGGCTGCTGATCGCGAAGACCCACAGGATGCCGATGTCCAGGTCCGCGATGACCAGCGGTACGCTGCGCCCGAGCACGGTGAGCGGCGGCCCGAAGGGAATGACGGCGAGGACGAGGAAGGCCGGCACGACGCACAGCGCCGGGGCGAGCACGTACAGCACCTTGTTCACGTGTCCGGGGACCACGTCCTCCTTGAACATGAACTTCACCGCGTCGGCGATCGGCTGCAGCGCGCCGCCATAGCCGACGCGGTTGGGCCCGATGCGGTCCTGCATCCAGGCCGAGACCTTGCGCTCCGCCAGCGACATGTAGGCCGCGATGATGAGCGCGATGTGCACGAAGACCAGGATCTTGACGAGCGCCGCAACGATGCTGAAGAGGAGGTCGCTGCTCACGGCCGGCTGCCCGCCGGCTGCGCCGCCTGCTCGACCTTGCCGCCGCTCGCGCCCGCCACGCGAGCCATTTCGGACTGCAGATGCTGCAGCGTCGGCCAGTGGCCGCCGTGCAGGTCACGCCACAGCGTCCAGTCCTCGGGCACTCCGGGTCCGGCGTCGAGCGCCGGCCGGATACGCTGCACGAGGCCTTGCGCGTTGATCCACGTGCCCTTCTTCTCGAGCGCCGTGCGGCCGGGCAGCAGCACCGAGGCCGCAGCTCCGAGCATGCCGGCCACCGGGGCCTGGAGCACGACGAAGTCGAGGTCCGCAAGCAGCGCAGGCGGCACGGCCACGTCTCCTGCGACGATGAGGCCTCGCAGCCGCGGACGGTTGCCGGGCACCGGCACGAAGCCCAGCCCCTGCGCGCCCGCCGTGTTGGGCGTCGCGTCGGGCAGCTTGAGGAAGTCGTCCCCCGCCCAGCTCGCCGCGCCATGCCACAGCAGCGCGATGCCGGCGTGACCTGCCCACGCCTTCAGCGCGTAGAGCTCCTCGCACGTGTTCTTCGTGGAGGCCAGCACCGCGACGCCGTTGCCATCACCCACCAGCTCCGACACGCGCGCCAGCGCCGCGCCGGTCTCGGCAGGCTCGCCGGCGATGTGCGCACCGCGCACGCGCTCGTCGAGGTTGTACTGCTTGTAGGAAAGGCGACCGTCGTCGCACATCCAGCTCTTGTTGACCTCGGGGTTGCGGCGCGGCACGAAGCGCAGCAGCTTGCCCTGGTAGGCGCCGGCCGTGATGTTGCAGCCGCGCGAGCAGCCCGGGCACACCGTGTCGGCAAAGTCCATGAACCACACGCGCTGCTTGAAACGGAAGTCGCGCGAAGTCAGCGCGCCCACCGGGCAGATGTCGATGATGTTCATCTGGTACGGGTCGGTGAGTGGACCGTTCGGTCCCAGCGTGATGAGGCTCTTCCCGCCCATGTTCTCGACACCGAGCGGCTTCTCGTGGCGCACGGTCTCGAAGAAGCGCACGCAGCGCGTGCACAGGATGCAGCGCTCGCCGTCGAACATGACCTGATCGGAAAACTCGACCGTCTTGGGCTTGTTCTGCTTGTGCTCGGTGAAGCGCGAATCGCCCGGGCCGAAGCGGTAGGTGTAGTCCTGCAGCGGGCACTCGCCGGCCTGGTCGCAGATCGTGCAGTCGAGGGGGTGATTGATGAGCAGGAACTCGAGCACGCCCTTGCGCGCCTTGATCACCGCGGGCGACTCGGTCTGGACGTCCATGCCCTCGGAGCACGGGATCATGCAAGAGATCTGCAGCTTGCGCGTGTTGGCGCCGACCTGCACGAGGCACATGCGGCAGTTGCCGTCGACGCCGATGTCCTTGTGGTAGCAGTAGTGCGGGATCTCGATGCCGATCGCCGACGCGGCCTCGATGACCGTCGTGCCGGGCTGCACCTCGACCTTCCGGCCGTTGATGGACAGGGTGATCATGTCAGTGCGCTCCCGCCGGTGCGCGCACGCCGGTCGGCGCACCGGCCGCCCCGCTTCGCGCCGCCGCGTCGATCTTCGCCTGGAACTCGTGGCGGAACTTGGTGAGGATCGAGATGAGCGGCCAGCACGCACCGTCCGCGAGCGCACAGACCGTGCGCCCTTCCATGTTGTCCGCGATGTCCAAAATGAGCTCGAGATCCTGCGGGCGTCCCTGTCCGTGCGCGATGCGCGACAGGATCTTCACCAGCCAGGGCGAACCCTCGCGGCATGGCGTGCATTGTCCGCACGACTCGTGCGCGTAGAACTTCATCAGGTTGAGCACGGCGTCCACCATGTCCACGCTCTCGTCCAGCACGATGATGCCGGCGCTGCCGAGCGAGCTGTTGACGCGCTTCATGCAGGGCACGTCCATCGTGACGGTCCGCACCTCGTCGGCGGTGAGCACGCGGCTGCTGCTGCCGCCGGGGATGACGCACTTGAGCTTCTTCCCGCGGCGCATGCCGCCGCAGAGGCCGTCGATGAGCGCCTGCAGCGAGTAGCCGGTCTCCAGTTCATAGACGCCCGGCTTGTTCACGTGGCCCGACACGCACCAGAGGCGCGACCCGGGATCTTCCTTGTGGCCCAGACCCGCGTGCCACGCCGCACCGCGCTTCATGATGTGCGGAATGTTGGCGATGGTCTCGACGTTGTTGATGATCGTCGGGCAGCCGAACAGGCCTTCCACCGCAGGAAACGGCGGCTTGTTGCGCGGATAAGGCCGCACGCCCTCGATCGAGTTGAGCAGCGAGGTTTCCTCGCCGCAGATGTACGCCCCGGCGCCCATGTGCAGGTGCACGTCGAGGTCGAAGCCGCTGCCGCCGATGTTCTTTCCGAACAGGCCCGCCGCGTACGCCTCCTTGATGGCGGCGCCCACCTTGCGCAGGCCCTCCGCGAATTCGCAGCGCAGGTAGACGTAGGCCGTGTGCGCGCCGATCGCGAAGCATGTGATGCCCACGCCCTCGAGCAGCTGGTGCGGGTCCATCTCGACGATCTGGCGGTCCTTGAAGGTCCCCGGCTCGGACTCGTCGCCGTTCACGCACAGGTACACGGGCTTCGTCGTTCCCTTCGGAACGAAGGACCACTTCATGCCCGTGGAGAAGCCGGCGCCGCCGCGGCCCTTGAGCCCCGAGGCCTTCACCTCGGCGATGACCTCGTCCGGCTTCTTCGTCTTGAGCACGGAGAGGAAGGTCTCGTAGCCGCCGTCGGCGCGGTAGCTGGCGAGCGTCCAGCTCTGCGGCTTGCCGAAACGTGCGGAGATGACGCGGGACTCGGTCAGGGCGCTCACCGCGCGGCCTCCAGCAGCTTGTCCACTTGCGCGTGGGAGAGATTCTCGTGCCGCTCGTTGTCGAGCAGCAGCACCGGCGCCGTGCCGCACGAGGCCAGGCATTCGGCCGACATGAGCGTGAAGCGTCCGTCGGCCGTCGTGCCGCCGCGCGTCACGCCGAGCTTGCTCTCCAGGTGCTTCCAGAGTTCCTTGCCGCCGCACGCGTCGCACGAGAGCGTGCGGCAGACGTGGATGACGTGCCGACCCACCGGCTTGTCGTAGAGCATCGGGTAGAAGCTGACGACCTCGTGCACCTCGAGCGCCGTGATGCCGAGCAGCGACGCGACCTCCGTCTGCGTCTCCTTGCCGAGCCATCCCAGGTCGCGCTGCGCCGCGCGCAGCGCCGGCACCAGCGCGGCGCGGGCGTGCGGATAGTGGCTCGTCAACTCCACGATTTCGGACTTCAGCGTCTCTGGCAGCATCAGCTCTCCCGGTGCAGGCCGACCTAGCGGTCGCACTCGCCCATCACGAAGTCGATGCTGCCGAGGATGGCCATGACGTCGGCCACCATGTGCCCGGGCAGCAGTTCGGGCAGGATCTGCAGGTTGGCGAAGGACGGGCCGCGGATGCGCAGACGCGTCGGCGACAGGCCGCCCTCGCTGCGCAGGAAGAAGCCCAGTTCGCCCTTCGGGTTCTCCGCAGAGAACCAGACCTCGCCCGGCGGCGCATTGATGGACTCCGTCGCCACCATGAACTGGTGGATCAGCGACTCCATGTTCGTGAGCACCTTCTCCTTCTCGGGGAAGACGCTCTTGAGCACGCGCTCGTCGCGATTGAGGATCGGGCCGCCCGGCAGCGTGTCGATGACCTGGCGCAGGATCTTCGCGCTCTCGCGCATCTCGCCGACGCGGCAGAGGTAACGGTCGTAGCAGTCGCCGACGCTGCCGATCGGCACGTCGAACTCATATTGCTCGTAGCCGCAGTACGGGTGCGCCTTGCGCAGGTCGTAGTCCACGCCGCTGGCGCGCAGGTTCGGACCCGTCAGCCCGAAGGCCAGCGCCTGCTCCGCGCTGATGATGCCGATGCCCTGCGTGCGCTTCACCCAGATCTTGTTGCGCGACAGCATCGCCTCGTACTCGTCGCAGCGCCCCGGGAACGCCTTCACGAAGGCTTCGAGCAGCGGGATGAAGTCGTCGGGCAGGTCGGTCGCGAGTCCGCCGATGCGCGTGTGGCTGGTGGTGAAACGCGCGCCGCAGATGCGCTCGATGAGCGTGTAAATCGTTTCGCGCTCGCGGAACGTCCACAGGAAGACCGTCATCGCGCCGAGGTCCATCGCGTAGGCGCCCAGGCCCAGCAGGTGCGCCGAGATGCGCGCCAACTCCGCGCAGATCACGCGGATGGCCTGCGCACGCGGCGGCGCCTCGATGCCCATCAGCTTCTCGCACGCCACGGCGTAGGCCACGTTGTTGGCCAGCGGCGCGAGGTAGTCGAGCCGGTCCGTGTACGGGATGAACTTGTGATAGGACATGTTCTCGCCGATCTTTTCCTTCGATCGGTGCAGGTAGCCGATGACCGGCTCCGCCTTGACGACCTCCTCGCCGTCCAGTTCGAGGATCAGGCGCAGCACGCCGTGCGTGGACGGATGCTGCGGCCCCATGTTGAGCAGCATGTGCTCGCTGTGGCGGTCCTCGTCGATCTCGACGTCGAGCGTGCGCGCGTCGCTCACGGCTTGCTCCCGGGCGGGACATGACCGCCGGGCGGCACACTCTCGCCGCCCGCTTCGGCGTCCGGCCCCGCCTCGGGCGGCACGCTCGGAATGAAGTTCACCGCAACGTGACCATCGACCGCGTCCCGCGTGCCACCCAGCGCGCGCCGCGGAGCCTGGTGGCTGCCGCGCCCCTCCACCGGATATTCGCGCCGCAGCGGGAAATCCGGGAAGGACTCGTGCATGAGGATGCGACGCAGGTCCGGGTGGCCTGCGAAGCGCACGCCGTACATGTCGTAGATCTCGCGCTCGAACCAGTTCGCACCGCGGAACACCGGGATGAGCGTCGGCGTCTCGGGGTCCGGCCCCGGCAACGTGAGGCACACGTGCAGGCGCTTGTCCGTCTTCAGGTTGTAGAGAATGGTGATGACGTCGAAGCGGGGCTCGGCTTCCTCGCCCCGATCCGCGCCGAAGCGGTCCATGAACATCGCGTAGCCGAGCTTGTCCTTGGCGTGCCGGATGACGTCGATCTCGTGGCCGACATCGACGTGCACGGTGACGTCGCCGCGATAGACGACGGGTTCGCGCGTGAACGCGGGAAAGGCCTTGTGCAGGGCGACGCCGGCGGCCGGGTCTCCGTGATCGGTGAGGGTGCTCATGAGCGTGCGGGCTTCTCGGGCAACTCGGCGGGCGGCACGGACCCGGAGCCCATGGCGTTCGGCCGCGCATTCTGCGGCGCGGCCACCACGGCGCGCTCGCCGCTCAGCAATTCGGCGAGCGGCTTCTCGCCGGCGACCTTCGCCTGCAGCTTCATCAGGCAGTTCAGCACGTTTTCGGGGCGCGGCGGGCAACCCGAGATGTAGAAGTCCACGGGCAGGAAGGTGTCGATGCCCTGCACGACGCTGTAGCAGCGGTACATGCCGCCGCTGCTGGCGCAGGCACCCATGCTGATGACCCACTTCGGCTCCGCCATCTGGTCGAAGACGCGCTTGGCGGACTCGGCCATCTTGTAGGTGCAGGTGCCGGCGACGATGAGCACGTCGGCCTGGCGCGGCGAGAAGCGGGCGACCTCCGCGCCGAAGCGCGCCATGTCGAACTTGCTGCTGGCCGTGGCCATGAACTCGATCGCACAGCAGGACAGGCCCAGCGGCAGCGGCCACAGACTGTTCTTGCGCCCCCAGTCCACCAGCGCGTCCACGCGCGTGGCGAAGAAGCCGCCCTCGTCGTTGAGGCCGGTGGCGCTCTGGGTTTCCGGCACCATGAGCTCCGCGGTGCGCTTGCCGGTGAATGCGGGATTCGGTGTCGTCATGGCGTGTCCCTGCGCGGGGCGGGTGGCCTCACGCTCCAATCGAGGGCGCCCTTCCGGACCACGTACCACCAACCCATCAGCAGCACGCCGAGAAAGAGCAGCATTTCCACGAAGCCGAACATGCCGAG
This sequence comes from Planctomycetota bacterium, assembly GCA_038212275.1. Taxonomy (GTDB): domain Bacteria; phylum Planctomycetota; class B15-G4; order B15-G4; family B15-G4; genus JBBQUR01. The sequence continues at coordinate 354,694 of JBBQUR010000001.1, read as the reverse complement.
GGCACGGAACTTCACGGCCCATGGGTAGAGGAAGACCACTTCCACGTCGAACAGGATGAACAGCATCGCGACGACGTAGAACTTGACCGAGAAGCGCCGCCGGCCCTGCTGCAGCGGCAGCATGCCGCACTCGAAGGCCGACTCCTTGTCGGGGTTCGTCGAGCCGCGCTTGCCGAGCAGCCACGACAGCCCCAGGATCGTGCCCGCGAAGACCAGCGAGAACAGCAGGAGCAGGAGCACCGGCAGGTAGTCGTTCAAGGCCTGTTCGGGCACGGCGTTCGGCTTCCTGCGGGGCGAGCGTGAAGATCCGCCGCGAGGCCCGCCAGCCGTCGGAGACGACATTCCGGCACCACGCGACAGTCGCGGCGGGATCCTAGCGCGAGGCCCCCGCGCTTCCAAGAACCCAGCACCGAAATGAGCGGCGCCCAGCCTCCCTCCGGACCTGCCGGTCGGCCTTCAGCCCGCGCTCAGCGCGCCCCGCCCACGTAACCGAGCGCTTCCAGGCGCTCGTCGGTCGCCGCATCGGTCGTCGCGGCTTCATCCCAGCCGAGGCGCCTCTGGTGCGAGCGCCAGTCGGCCATGAGCGCCCGCCAGCGTTCGGTGTCGGCGGGGTGCAGGGGCGCCAGGTTCGCGATTTCCCGCGGATCGGCCTGCAGGTCGAAGAGCTGCTCGAGCCCCGCTGCAGGCAGGATCAGGTACTTCAGGTGGCCGTCCGTCGCCGCGAACATCTGGTTCGCGTTGGCGCGAGACGAGGTGAACACGGCGGCTCGCGCCGGCCCCTCCCCGCCGGCGAGCTCCGGCGCGAGCGAGCGCCCCTGGTGCGGCCGGGCCGTCACGTCGAGGCCGAAGAGCTCCGCCAGCGTCGGCAGCACGTCGATGCTCATGACCGGCTCCCCGACGTCGCGACCGGCTCCGCTCGCGGTTCCCGACGGCGGCGCGGGTCCGGCCCCGGGCGCTGTCGCACTCGGTTCGGTGAACGACGGATGCGACCACAGCATCGGGATGTGCACCAGTTCCTCGTACGACGTGAAGTTGTGGCCGAGCAGGCCATGCTCGGACAGTTCCTCGCCGTGGTCAGCGAGCAGGAGCACCATCGTCGACGTGCGATCGATGCCCTCCAGAATGCGCCCGACCTGGTAGTCCGCCTCGTGGATGCCCGCGTGGTACAGCGCCGTGAGCTGCTCGAGGTCTTTCCCGCGCACCTTGAACTCGCCGGCGTTGTGCCGGAGGAAGTCCGCCTGGACACCCTTCACCGGACCGTCGTAGGCGGGGTCGCAGAAGAGCGCGCGCTCGGCGGCGGGCGCATCGTAGGGCATGTGCGGCCGACGGAAGTGGCAGTAGACGAAGCGCGGCGGACCGCTCCCCCGCGGGCCGAGCGCGGCGAGCACGGCGTCCGCGAAGCGCTCGTCCGCCCTGCGCTCGCCGGGCGCGAGCTCCTCGTCCAGCGCGGGCATCAGCTGCAGCGACTGAAAGCCCTGGCCGAGCCCGAAGGCATCCGACGCAAAGGCGTTCTGCGTGAAGCCGAGTGTTGCATAGCCGGCGCGTGCGAACGCCTCCGCGAGCGTGTCGGCCGACGGCGCGAGCTGCGTCCCCGGCGCCCGCACGCCATGCGACTCCTGATACAGCCCGGTCATGAGGCTCACCGTGGACGGCAGCGTCCAGCTGGTCTGCGACCAGGCATGCGTGAAACGTATCGCCCCCGCCGCGAAGCCGTCGATCTCCGGCGAGGTCGGCAAGGGCTGGCCGTAACAGCCGAGATGTCGTGAGGACAGCGCATCCATCACGATGATCAGGCAGTCCTGGCCGGCCAGCTTCCCCGCCAGCGCACTGGAGGGCTGCACGTCCCGAGCCGTCTCATCGCCTGCGGGAGAACAGGCTGGCGTCCACAGAGAGGCGACGGCGGCCGTCACGAACGCCCAGCGCGCGAGGCTCATCCCGAGCGGCACGTCCCGCCGCGACCGTTTGCTCGCGACCTGCTTCCCTTGCCCTCGCGACGCTTGCTGACTGGCCTGCGACATCCGTGCGTCGTCCTTCAGTATCCGAGCTGACGCAGGGCCTGGTTGCGCTCGTCGTCCGGCTCCGCGTGGCTGCCCGGCTCGGGGGCGGGATGGGCGGCCAGCCAGTCGTTCAGTGCGCGCGTGAGTCGTTCCCGCGTCGCCGCCGACGCCGGATCGGCGCCGAGGTCGTGCAGTTCGTGCGGATCGTCGACGAGGTCGAAGAGCGCGATGGAGCCGTCCGTGTCGCGGATGAGCTTGTCCTTGCCGAGGCGCACGCCGGCGACGAGACCCCAGGCGAAGCGCTCGCTGGCGCCGTTGCGCCACGCCAGACGCTCCTTGCTGTAGTGCGGCCGCTCCGAGAACACCGGCGCCGCATCGTCCGCGCTCCCAGCCCGCCCGCTGCGCAGCGCGGTGACGAGATCCTCGCCGTCCTGCGGTCCGGGCATCGGCGCCAGTCCGGCCAGCGTCAGCAGCGACGGCGTCAGGTCCGCCACGTGCACGGGCCGCTCGAGGCGCGTTCCGGCCAGCTCGCCGTCCGGGGCGACCAGCAGGAAGGGCACCTTCAGCGCCTCCTCGAAAATCAGCACGCCGTGCCCCTTCTCGCCGTGCTGCATCAGGCCCTCGCCGTGATCGCCGACGATCGCGATCACCGTGTTGTCGAGCAGGCCCTCCGCAGCAAGCCCGGAGAGCAGACGGTGCACCTGCTCGTCGGCGTAGGCGATCTCGTTGTCGTACGCACACCAAAGCCGCGCGATCGACTTGAGGTCCAGCTCCGAGTCCGTGAAGGCTCCGGCGAGCGCCGACACCTGCGCTTCGACGATGGGCAGCGGGACGGAGTCGTCGGGAGCCTCGAAGGGACCGTGCGCGTCGTAGTAGTGCGCCCACAGGAAGAACGGCTTGTCACGGTCGCGCGCCGACTGCGCCCACGCGAGCGCCGCGTCGGTCACCGCGTCACCGCGTCGCTCGACCGGATGCTGGCTGTTCTTCGCGATCCCGTGCGGTTCGTCGAAGGTCGCGAATCCCTGCTGGATGCCGGTCGTGTGGTCCAGCACGGCCGCCGCGATGCACGCGGCCGTGTCGTAACCGCGCTCGCGAAGCACCTCGGCCAGCGTCTGCACCGTGTCCGGCAGCACGTCGTGGTTCTCGAGGGCGCCGTGATGTCGCGGCATCAAGCCGGTGAACATCGAACTGTGCGAGGGCAGCGTCTGCGGCATCGGCGCGTAGGCCTGCTCAAAGAGCATGCCCTTGACTGCCAGAGCGTCGGCATGCGGCGTGGTCCGCGGTGGATAGCCGTAGGCGGAGACGTGGTCGGCCCGCGTGGTGTCCAGCGTGATGACCACGATGTTGCGGCCCGCCGGTCGTCCGGGTCCGCAGCCCGCCAGCACGGTCAGCAGCATGCAGGCCGCGACGGCGACGGCGACGGCGTGCAGCCGGCAGCTCATCAGGCCCTGCAGACGCGCACGGCTCATGCCGGAGACTCCTTCCTGTTCATGCCTCGGGACGCACGCGCGCAGTGTCGCAGGAGCACGACGTCCCGTCACCCGTGCGACGAGCCGGCTCGTCGCGCCGGAGATCGTTGCCCCGCACACCGGAGCCGTCGGCCGCGCCGCATGCCGCGGTGCTCACGGGCCGAAACGTCCGGCACCGCAGTAGATGTTGAAGCCGCCGTCGCGCAGGAAGCCGATGAGCGTCTGCCCCGCGTCGCGCGCCATGTCGATGGCCAGGCTTGACGGCGCCGACACCGACGCCACCACGGGAATGCCGGCGCGCCGTGCCTTGTGGATGATCTCGAAACCGGTGCGCCCCGAGACGAGCAGCAGCGTGTCGTGCAGCGGCACGCGCCGGAAGCGCAGCGCCTCGCCGACCACCTTGTCCACGGCGTTGTGGCGGCCGACGTCCTCGGCGAGCGCGAGGCGCCGGCCATCGGCGGCGAAGAGCGCGGCGGCGTGCAGGCCCCCGGTGCTCGCGAACAACTGCTGGCCGTCCGAGAGACGCGCCGGCAGCGAGAGCAGCAGCTCGCGCGAGAGCATCGGCCCCGCGCGCACGACGGGCGCACCGCGACCCGAGGCTTCCAGCGTCGCCTTGCCGCACACGCCGCACGCCGACGTGATGAGTCCCACGCGCACGGCGTGCTCCTCGACCAGCGCGGCGCCCGGGTTCAGCGACACGACGACGACGTTGCCGCGCGCCTCCGCCGGCACGTCCGCGCAATGCTGCAGGGCGCCGATGTCCTCCGCTCGCGCGACCAGGCCTTCCGTGAAGAGCAGGCCGCGCACGAGATCGAGGTCCGCACCCGGAGTTCGCATCGTGATGAAAAGGCTCCGCGTCCCGAGGCGCACCTCGAGCGGCTCCTCGACGACGACGCGGTCCTCGCCACCGAGGTCTTCGCCTCCGGGCTGCGTCGCGGACGCCCCCGCAGCCTCCACCCGGCGGACTGGCACGACCGCCACTGACGAGCGCTCCGGCTGCCGCGGGCCGGGCGGCCCGCTGCCGGCGACGTCACGGGCATCGTGGGGCGAAAGGGTCATGGCGCAGAGCCTAGCGCGCCCGAGCCGCACGGCCGCGATCGATCCGCCCTCCCCTCCGCCCGATCGCTCAAGTCGCACGCCGCCGAAGGGCGATCAGTCTGCACGGCGAGCTCTCCTTCTTCGCCATGGCACACAGGGATGAACACCAGGACAGCCGTCGCCACCGTCGCTCTCGCCTGCCTGAACCTCACGGCGATCGCCCTCCAGAAGGAGGCCGATCCCGAGCTGTTCCCGTCGGGCGAGCTGCTCATCGCGTCTGCCGGGAGCGGCGCGGTGGCAGCCTACGACGAGGGCGGCGGCACCCTGCCCCAACCCGTCACCGGCCTGATGCTGCCGCAGGACCTGGCCTTCGCACCGGACGGCACGCTCTTCGTGAGCGACTCCGGCAGCGACCTCGTGCTCGTGACCGACGCGAGCGGCGCCGTGCTGAATACCTTTGGCAGCGGCACGCCGCTCGCAGATCCCTGCGGTCTCGCCTTCGGTCCGGACGGCGCGCTCTACGTCGCGTCCGCGGGCACCGACAGCGTGCTCGTCTTCGATCGCGAGGGCGTGCTCTCCGGACAGATCGGTGCGTTCGACGGCCTGCAGCAACCGTGGGGTCTGGCCTTCGGTCCCGACGGCCGGCTGTGCGTTGCGAGCAGGGGCGACGACCGCATCGCCGTCTTCGATCCTTCGGGCGCCTTCGTGGACGAGTACGACGCCGAGGGCGCGCTCTCCGAACCGCTCGGCCTCTGCTTTGACGGGGACGGCACGCTCTGGGCCTCATCCTCCGGCAATGATCTCGTGTTCGCCCTCGACTCGGCCGGCAGCGTGGTCCATTCCTTCGATGGCGACGGCCTGCTGCAGCAGCCTGCGGGACTCTGCTTCGGCCCCGACGGCCTGCTCTACGTGAACTCTTCGGGCAACGACCGCGTGATCGCCTTCGATGCCGACGGAGCGGTCGTGCGCGTCCTCGGCGCGGACGGCAGCGCGCTGGCACCGCGCGGTCTGGCCTTCACGCCCTTTCTCTTCAAGGCCTCGATCAAGGGGCGGCTGACGCGGCCCGATCAGAAGTCCGAGAAGTTCAGCGCGAAGGCCGTGGTGTCGTACGCGCCGGGCCGGCCGCAGCTGAGCGTGCGGCTCCTCGAGCCGGACGGCCCGCTCGCGCAGTCATGGCAGAGCGACACGTGGATCCTGAACGGCCTGCTGGCGACGTCGGGCACGGACGGAAAGACGGCTGTGCTCGGCGCGCTGCAGGTCGGCGCAGCGGCCGCCCAGGAAGGCACCACCGCCGTGCAGCTCAAGCTGCGCGGCAAGCTGGTCTCGCAGCCCGACGCACCCACGCTGCCCGCGCGTTTCCTGCTCAAGAGCGGCTCGGGCGACTTCCAGCGCTCGGGCCCGCAGGGCATCGCGACGGGCACGCTGAAGACCGGTTCACTCATCAAGCCCTGACCGCGCGCTGACTGCGGGCTGTCGACAAGACCTTCTGGATGATGACGCTGCCGGATGAGCGCGCCGTCCACGTGCAGTACAACTCCTGTCGCGAGGACGGCACGCGACTTCGGCTGGTCGGCGAACCCACCGGCGGCACGCCCGACGGCATTCAACCCGACCTGTTCGTGCCGGCCCTGCCTGCAGACTGGTTCGCGGGGCGCGATGCCGTGCTCGACGCGGCGCTCGCGCGTCCTCAGTGAGCTTCGCCCGGCACGGTCAGCCAGCGCGCTGAAAGCAGCACGGCACTCATCGCGCTGTAGCCGAGCGTCCACGGGTTGTCCCACGGCCAGGTCGGGTGCATCGCGAGGACCGTGTCGCCTGCCGTCCACGCGTAGCTGTGCATCAGGCCCAGGGTGGACAGCGCGGCCGCCGCGGCGCACCACGCCGCACCGCGCACGAAGTGCCGTTCCACGATGCAGACGACGGTCGCCGCCAGGATCATCGACGTGAAGATGAAGCCCTGCTCGAGCGCGAAGGCGCCCCCGATCCACGTGTCGCTGGACAGGAATGCCGGGACGAGTGCCTCGGTGAACGGAGCGCCGTGCGCCGGCCCCCCGCCCGGCAGCGCGCCGGACGGCCCCATGCCCGCCGCACGCAGCGAGTTCTTGGCCAGGATCGCTCCCCACGCCGCCACGCCCGGAAGCAATCCCATGACCACCGCAGGTGCATGACCGCGCGGCACGGCCTGGAAGGCCTGCGCCGTGATGACCATGCCGATCCACAGCACGATGGCCATGCCGGCATCCACGGGCACGGCCCAGACGATGTGCGCAAGCGTCCCCGTGACGCACACGAGCGTGATGAACACGCCATTGAGGATCGAGTAGCCGGCGCGGGCACCCATCGCCTTCCAGCCTGGGTGGCCGATGTACAGCGTCGTCGGGAAGCAGCTGCCGAAGAGCGCTGCGACAAGCGTGCCCACGCCGTTCACCGCGAGCGAAGGCCGCGTGGGATAGCTGTCGCCGGCCGCCTCTGCGGATTCGATGTTCTGCAGCGAGCCGACGAGATTGAACAGTCCCATCGGAATGATCACCGACACGAAGGTGAGCAGCATGCCGCTCGAGAGAGCCTCGATCAGATCGCCGATCACCGGCACCGGCAGATGCAGCGACGGGCCCGCAGCGGGCGCGATGCCGACCGGAGCCGCGCCCGTGACCCACGCCAGCAGGGTGCCAAGCGCCACCGCGACGAGGCCGCCCGGCAGCCCGCCCCTGAAACGCACGCGACCGAAGTACGTGAGCATCACGACGGCGAGCGTCGCCAGGCCGATCGTCGGGCGCGCGTAGGTCCGGAAGAGGAAGCCGATCGAGATGAAGGTGAGCGCGATACCGGCCAGTGTCGCGAGCAGCGCCGCGCGAGGCGTCACGCGGCGGATGCGCTCGGCGACGAACGCGCCGAAGAATTCGATGAGGCCGCTGCCCACGGTGGCCGCGAGGCCTGCCAGCCAGGCGACTCGCGCGGGGTCCGCGGCGCCTGCCGCCTCGGCCGCGAGCTTCGCCGGCAGCATGACCAGAAACACGAAGCCGAAGAGCGAGACGGTGTTGATCCCGTACGGCAGCGCGCACAGGTCGGTGCGTCCGGTCTGGCGGCCGATCTGCCGCGCCTGCCACGCGTAGTACAGGTTGCCGAGCAGCAGCGACGCCGCGACACCGGGCAGCACGCGCCCATAGAGCAGCGCGTCCGGAAAGCCGAGCACCGACCGGCACAGCGTGTCGATCAGGATGAGCTGGACGAGGTTGTCCAGCGCCAGGCCGAAGAAACCGTCCACATCACCACGCACCAGCCAGCGCATCGTGCCGTCGGGCTCCGTGGGGTTCGGGTCGTCGTCTCGCCAGCGGGCAAGTGGGCCAGTGGGCCAGTGGGCCAGCAGGCCGGCGAACCGGCCGCGCGGTCCGTGCCCTCCGCGCGCTCCGGAGCATAACCGCGCCGGCCTTCGACTTGAGACACACGGTGGCTTCTGCCGATGGACCGATTCTTCGACTCGGCGCAGCCGCGCGACCCCAGGCCTTCCAGGATCTCCCGATGAGCATGACCGAGCACGGCCGGCCGACCCTGGACCCCGCATCGCTCGCGGAACTCCGTGCGTGCGACGAAGACGGCGACGGAGGCCTGCTCGCCGAGCTGGTCGACATCTTCCTGGAAGACACGCCGCGTCGCATGCTGCTGCTGCGGCATGCGTTCGACGCGGGAGACACGGCGGCGATTTCCCGCGAGGCCCACGCACTCAAGGGCAGTTGCGGGCAGTTCGGCGCGTGGGCGCTCGAGGACTGCTGCCGGGAGCTGGAGCAGCTCGGCAGACAGGGCTCGCTTGCTGGCGCGGAGGAACTGCTCCTTCGCATGGACGACGAGTATCCACGCGTGAAGGCCGCCCTCTCGGTAGAGCGCATGCACTGACGGCAGGTCCGCTGGACCGCCGGGGCCCGGTCCCTATGCTGTGCGGCCCATGTCGCCAACTCTCGTCCAGGCCGTGCTCGTCCTCATGCTCGTGTCCGTGGTCGGCGCGGTGCTGCCTTTGCTGCGGCACTGGTCGGAGCGCGGACTGCACTTCTTCGTCTGCATTTCCGCCGGCATCTTCCTCGGTGCGATCTTCCTGCACCTGCTGCCGGAGCTGGCGCTCGGCACCGTCGCGCTGCGGGCCGACGAGGCCGGTCACGCCCACCACCTCGCGCTCGTCGCGCCATGGGCCGCCGCGCTCTTCGGACTCGTGCTGCTGTTCTTCATCGAGAAGATCTGGCTCACCGGGCACGCCGCGCACGGCCCTGCCGAGGACGCGCACGCCGGCCACTCCCACGGAGCTCACGGTCACGCGACGCGCACGGAGGCGACGGATAACCCGCATCGCGTGGTGTGGTTCGCCACCTTCATCGGCTTGTCGGTGCACAGCTTCGCGACGGGGCTCGGCTACTCGGCGGTGGCTTCCGATCCTTCCCTCGTGTGGACCTTCCTGGGATCGATCGCCGTGCACAAGGCGAGCGAGACGTTTTCCCTGGCGACGATCATGCGCCTCGCCGGACTGGACAATGCGCGTGTCTTCGGCAGCCTCGCCATCTTCTGTCTGGCGGAGCCCGCGGGGCTTGTCGCGGGCACGCTCTTCCATTCCGACCGCGCGGACCAGGGTGTGCAGCCGCTGCTCACCGGGCTCGCGTGCGGCACGTTCCTCTATGTGGCGGTGGGAAACCTGCTGCCCGAGGTGTTCCACGGCAGCAGCGAGCGGCTGCTTCGCGTCGGCGGCCTCATGCTGGGCATCGCCACGGCGGCCGCGGGGCTCTTCACGCTGCCCTGAGTTCCGGGCTGGTCGTCATCGCGCTGCTTACCGTCGCGCTGCTCTTCATCGCGCTGGTCTTCATCGAGCGGGTTGCCATCGCGCGGGTCGTCGTCGCGCGGGTCGTCGTCGCGCGGGTCGTGATCGGGGCGGTCGCTATCGGGGGCCGGTGTTCACTCGGGCGAGCAAGGCCTCACCTTCCGAGCCCCGGCCCGTCCGCACCAGCAGCCTGCCAAGGTGATACAGCGCCTTGTTGTTTCCCGGGTCGAGGCTCACGGATTCCCGCAGGGCAGCCTCGCTCTGCACGTCGTGGCCGAGGCCTTCCTCCGCGAGGCCGAGAAGCAGGCACGAGCGCGCGCTCACGGGTCCGGCCGCCGCGGCGAGCGCAAGTTGCTCGCGCGCCTCCTCGAAGCGGCCGTCCTCGATCGCAAGGCGGGCGATCTGGTGCCGCGCCGCCACATGGCCGGCATCGGACGCGAGCGCGGCGCGATACTCGGCCAGCGCGCCCGGCGGATCCGCGAGCGCGTCGAGACAGCGGCCCTCGTAGTAGTGGCGCTCGGCCGCGTCCCGATCCTCCGAGAAGATCGACGCGGACAGCGCGCGCGCCGACTCGATGCGGAAGTAGTCGATCATGCAGTCGAGCAACGCGCGCGCGATGGCGCGATCACCAGGCCGCTTGACGAGCGCAGCCTCGTACTTCTCGATGGCGTAGCCGAACTGCTCGTCGGCTGCGCTGCGGATCACCTGCGCCTGCGCGACCAGCGCGTCCGCACCGAGCGAGCGTCCCAGTTCGGGCTGAATGGCTTCCAGTCGCCCGGCTTCCTCGGCAGCCAGTTCGAACTGTCGCGTCGACATCGCCACCTGGATGAGGCACGCGTACGCCTCCACGAAAGCCGGCTCGAGCGCGAGCGCGGCGCGAAAGGATGCGATCGCCGACTCGGCGTTCGCGTCCGCCTGCGCGAGGCGGCCGAGCAGGACGTGCACGCGCGGCTCGCGACCGGCGTAGCCTGCGAAGGGCGCGGCCAGCACGCGTGCTTCCGGCACTCGACGGTCATCGAGCAGACACAGTCCCCGCAAGCCGGCAAGGCGCTCGTCCCGGCCGTGGCGCTCGATGGCCGCGGCGAGTAGCGCGGCGGCGGCTCCGGGCTGCCCTGACCTGCGCAGCGACCTGGCCTGGTCGAACACCTTGTCCTGCTGGGCGAAGGTCCCCGCCGTGACCAGCAGACACGCCGCCACGGCGAGCAGGATCCGTCGTGCGCTCATGGCGGACCCTTGCCGGCGGCATCGGCGTCCGCGGTGGCCGCGTCCGGAGCGGGAGCGGCCCCGCCGGCCGGCACGGGAGAAGGGGAGCGAAGGACCAGCACCCGATCGACCGCCACGTTCTCCATGCGCATGGCGGCACCGTTCGCGAAGTGCACGAGCAGCTCGTCGAGCATGGCCGTGTCGCCGAGCCCGAGATGCACGCGCAGATCCTCCGTGGACAGGAAGCTGCTCCCGCAGTGCACCTCCGCGCTCCAGCGCCGATCGCCAGCACGCGCCAGGATGTGCGCCCCCACAGCCGCATGGCCGGGTGCCTCGGGAGTCGCGCCGGGAAGCTGCAATTGCAGCGCCAGCCAGTGTCCGCTCGCGGGCGTGTCGTTCCACGCCACCAGCGGCGACTCGTCGAGCCGGTTCACGACGAGGTCGAGGCGACCATCGTCGTCCAGATCGGCGACGACGCAGCTGCGATGGCTGTCCGGCACAGTGGTCAGTGCGCCGGCGTCCGCGCTCGCGTCCGTGAATCGCAGGCGCGGCCCGGCGACGCCGGCGAAGAGATTGCAGGGCTGGCGATACACGATCTCGGAGGGTCGGCAGTCGTCCACCTGCGGGTAGACGTGGCCGTTGCTGCAGAAGATGTCCGGAACGCCGTCGTTGTCGAAGTCCGCGATGGCGCAGCCCCAGGACAGCTTGAAGAGCGTCGGGCCGCCGACGCCGACGGGCTTGGCCTGCTCGTCGAACCAGGGCGGTCCTCCGGGTCTCGTGCGATTCACGTACAGCGAGTTCAGCTGCGTGGAGAAGTTCGTGACGTAGAACTCCGGCAGGCCATCGCCTTGCAGGTCACCGCACGCGACGCCCATCCCCGCCTCCGCGAGTCCCGCGTTGCTGCACGCGACGCCGGCGACGAGTCCGACCTCGGTGAACCGGCCGCTGCCGTCGTTGACGAAGAGGAAGTTCGGCACGCTGTCGTTGCTCACGTAGAGGTCGAGGTCGCCGTCGCCGTCCACGTCGCTGAACACGGGCTGGAAGCCGTAACTCGGCGCGTGCGCAAGTCCGGCGTCGACCGAGGCCTCCGTGTAGCGGTAGTCCGGCGGGCCGCCGTTGCGGAAGAAAACGTCGGCCTGGGCATCGAGCCCGAGCGGTCCGCAAGGCACGTGGCACTCGGTCATGAATCGGCAGAGTCCCCTGCGATCCAGGTCGGAGGCGTCGTGCCGCAGGTAATTGCACACGTAGAGATCGAGGTCACCGTCGCCATCGACGTCCGCTGCGGCCGCGCCTGTGGACCAGTCCTCCGCGCCGCCTGCCATGCCGGGATGCTCCGCCGTGACGTCGGTGAATCGGCCGCCATCATTCCGGTAGAGCACGTTGGGGCCGTGATTCGTGACGAGCAGGTCGCTGTCGCCGTCGTTGTCGAAGTCGAAAGCGAGTGCGCCGAAACCGTAGCCGCGGTCCGCCACGCCGGCGTCGGCGCCGTGCTCAGCGAAACGGCGACCCCCGAGGTTGAGGTAGAGGCGGTTCGCGCAGTCGCCACCGTCCGGCAGGTCGGCCGCGCGCCCCTGCGCGAAGTAGAGATCGAGCCGGCCGTCGCCATCCGCGTCCAGCACGGCGATGCCCGGGCCGATGCAATCGAGCAGGTAGCGCTTGCCCTGTTCCGCCGTCGGGCCCGACAGATTGCGGTGCGTGATGCCGCACGCGCCGTCGTCGATCGAGAAGTGCGGGCCGGGATGCGTCTTGTCAGCGCCGAGGGGCTGGCTCGCATCAGCGGGGCGCGTCGCCACGGCCTTCGCGGAGTGGACGTCGTCGCGGGCCGGGGACTCGCTCTCCTGAGTGCACCCGATCAGTAGGCAAAGCGGCAGCGTCGCGACCGTCGACTGCGCACGAAACGGTGGAATCATGGGGTTCCCTGTGCGGAGCACAAGGGATCGGGCCCAAGCGTCCGCAGTCTATATCCCTTCTCGCATGATCGACAATCTCCCCGGATCGGTGCCGCCGAGCCCCCCGGTGCGAGGCCGGTGCGCCCCCGTGCGATGCCGGTGCAGTTCTCGTGCGTTCCCGACGACACCTCGGTGCAGGCCGCGCAGTCTGGCCCCGGCTTGCGGCGCCTTGCCTGCCGCCGGGGCCGTGCCCGGACCGTGCCTCCGTCGCGTGCCGCCCCTCCACCGGTCGCGCGCCGGCCGGACTCGGACCGGACTCAGGTCGCCGACGGCGAAAGGGCAAGTTCCACCGTGAAGGTGGTGCCCTCGCCGATGCGGCTCGACACGCTGATGCTCCCGCCGTGCGCCTCGACAATGGCCTTGCAGATGGCAAGTCCCAGGCCCGTGCCGCCGAGATTCCGCGTCCGCGACTTCTCGAGGTGAAAGAAGCTTTCGAAGATGTGGGGCTGATCCTTCTCCGGGATGCCGACGCCCGTGTCGCTCACGTCGAGCACGGCCATGCGATCACGGCGCGTGCAGCTCAGCGTGATGGTCCCGCCGGGCTCCGTGAACACCACGGCGTTGCCGAGGAGGTTGGTGATCACCTGCCCCAGCCGGTTGCCGTCGCCCCAGACCTCGAGCGGGTCATCCGGAAAGCGCGTCTCGAAGCGGATTTCCTTGTCCGTCATGCGCTGCTCGAAGGCGAGCCCCACCTGGTCGGCCAGTTCGACGAGCGGGACGGTCTCGAAGTGGAACTCGAGGTGCTTCGTGTCGAGCTTGGAGAGTTCGAAGAGGTCCTGCACCAGGCGCGAGAGCTTGCGCGTCTCGCGATGACAGATCTCCAGGTTGCGCGCGAAATCGGGACTCTCCGCGCCTGCCAGTCGCGCCGTCTCCAGGTAGCCCTGAATCGAAGTCAGCGGCGTGCGGAGTTCATGACTCACGTTGGCGATGAGGCGTCGCCGGAGTTCGTCGTTCTTCTTCAGGTCCTCGTAGTTGCTGCGCAGCGTGGCCACCATCGCGCTGATGCTGGCGGTCAACTCGCCGATCTCGTCATCGCGACTGCGCGGCAGCGCCCGTCCGAGGTCGCCTCCCGCCACCTGCTGCAACGCCGCGTTCAGACGCTGCAGGCGTCGCAGCACGCTCACCTGGATCAGCATGAGCACCGCGACCAGCGCCACCGCACCGGCCAGCGCCGACGCCACGCCACCACCGAGGTCGAGACGCTGCAGGAGGTGCTCGATCAGCTTGAAGAGCAGCAGACCGGCGGCCAGCGAAAGCGTGATCGTCCAGAGCAGCGCGCGGGAGCGACCGGAGGGAGGCACGGGAGGGCGTCAGCAGAACTTGTCGGTGAGCTTGTAGCCGAAGCCCCAGACGGTGAGGACGTACACGGGCCGGTTGCGATCCTCTTCCAGCTTGGAGCGCAGGCGCTTGATGTGCGTGTCGATGGTCCGGTCCGTCCCGTCGAAGCTCTCGACTCCTGCGCGCTCGCAGAGGGCGCGCCGCGAGAACGGACGGCCGGGTGCCAGCGCCAGCACGCGCAGGATCTCGAATTCCTTCTGCGTGAGTTTCAGGTCCTCACCGTCACGCAGCGCGATGCGCTTGGTGAGGTCCACCACGAGGTCTCCGAAGGCGAGGGTCTGCTCGGATGACTCGTCCTTGAGCTTGCTCAGCATCTGCACGCGGCGACCGATGGCCTTCACGCGGGCGAGAAGTTCCTCCACCGAGAAGGGCTTCGTGACGTAGTCGTCGGCGCCCATCTCGAGACCTGCGACCTTGTTGGCCTCCTCCGACTTCGCCGTGAGCATGAGCACCGGAACGTAGCGCTCTTCGGCGTTGCGGATGTGCCGACAGACTTCCATGCCGTCCAGGTGAGGCAGCATGAGGTCGAGAATCACCAGGTCATACTCGCCCTCGTCGAAGCGCTTGACGGCCTGGCGGCCATCGGCGGCACGAGTCACGAGGTATCCGGCGCGTTCGAGATGCAGCCGCACGAGGTTGGCGATGTCGGCATCGTCTTCGGCGATCAGAATGCTGTGGATTGGGCGCATGGCTCCCAGTGTCGCGTGAACGGACATGGAATGGAATCCGCTGGCTGCCGTGGCTCACGGAGCGCCCGGCGGCAGCACCGGCGCGTCGGGATCGGCACGTCGGGAGGTCCGGAGAGTCAGGGAGCCTCCGGCGGACCCCGAATGGTCGCCGGAGGCTCCCTAGCCGTCTCGATCTCTCTCATCGCCCCGCTGGCGCCAACCGCCAGGGAAAGGAGGTCGCGAGCCAGATGCGCGTGGCGGCTCGAGCGAAGGCCTGTCTTTCCCACGTACCCCGAACGGACGTCGGCGGCTGGTCACCCGTGGAACAAGGCCGGACTCTAGTGCGGCTCCGTGAAGTTCATGCGGAGCCGGCGTGACGAGTGTGTGGCTGCGTCGCCTGTCCGCCAGCCGGTCCGCCAGCCGAGGTGCCGCCGCAGCGGCCCGTGTGAGGACACGCGGAGCTCAGCGCTGCAGCGGAATCGACAGAGGATAGCGGAATTCGCCTTCCACGCCGTCACTCGCGCGCAGCGAGACGAGCACGTTGGCATGCGAGCCGTAGAGCACGGCGTCCTCCAACTGCAGGGAGGGGTCGAGGTGGCTCGTGATCATGGTCCAGCCGTGCTCGTCCCGCTCGACACCGACGTTCAGCCCCCACTCCAGGTCCGCCACCACGACACCGTGCACTTCCACGCGATATTGCTCGAAGCGGCCTGGGCGGGATGAGACGAGGCACACGCCCTCGTCACTGCGCTGGAAACGCAGGTGGGCCTCCACCTCCGCGCTTTCCGGCACGAGCGACACATCACTCACAGCCACGCTGAGGGCGTGCCGCGGCTCCAGCACGGTCGTCGACATCCGCAACCATTGCAACGTGCAGCCGCCGAGGTCGTCCACGTTTCCAAACAGGCCAAGGTGCACGCCGTCGCGATCGCCATGCACCTGGATCTCGCCGGGGCGCAACGCCTGCGGTTGCGCGGCGTCCCACGCGGCCACCACGTGCTCCGTCAGGTCCGGCAGCAGCGCCAGGGGCAGTTCGGCGGAACCACCGCGCAAGGCGAGACTCGCGTCCGCCTGATCCAGGAAATCGTCCGCCGAGAAATCCGCATAGCGATAGCGGAGATTGGTGACCACGGCGTCAGCCAGACGCACGCCGAGTTGCTCGGTGAGCGCCTGCAGTTCGGCCGGACCGACAGCCCCCGCCAGTGCGTCCCGCCATGCCAGCACGCTGGTGTCCAGATCAGCCGCCGCGAGGACCTCGTCGATCGTGAGCAGCGAACGTCCTTCGGCGCGGCTCCGCAGGCACAGGACGTGCAGCCCGTCGATCCCGATGCGGGCGATCGCGCGTTCCACGATCAGGAGTCCGTAACCGTAGAGCACGTCCGCATCATGAAACTCGTCGTGCAGGCGGACACCGTGTCCGCCCAGCGACAGTGCTTCGACGGGATCGCGTGAGGATGACTCCGACACGGCCACGCGCACGGTCACGCCAAGTCGTGCTCCGAAGGACGGCTCCGTCACCGCCAGGTCGATCTGCTGCTCGCCGAAAGCGAAGCGCGCGCCGAACATCCGCAATGCCCTGACCTGCGCCGCGTCAGCCGGCACGACCTGACACGCGATCGCATCGCAGAGGCCCTCCTTCATGATCGCGGGCAGAGGATCCCAGCTGTCGTCCATGAGTGCGTGCACCAGTTCGTGGGCCAGCAGGAAGTCGTTCCCGACCCCGAAGGCGCCGCCGCCGATGAGAATGCGCCCGGTGCTCAACTCCGTCTGCGCGACGACCCCCTGCTGGCGGAGCAGGTCCTCCGGGATCAAGCCGGGGTCCAGGCGCACGTCCGTGATCCTGTCGCGATTGCCCGGAAGCAGCTCCCGGACGCGCGGCTGGAGGTCGATGAGCATCGCCGCCAGTTCACGCGCGGCCGGCGTGTCGTCGGCGGACACCGTGCCGTGCGCCGTCCGCAAGGACACGCGAGGCGGCTCCACGCAAGCCGTCGCGAGCAGAATGCATGCAAGCGCCAGCAGGTTCCCGATGGGCACCCGATGGTGCCTCACGAGCGTGCTGCGCTGCTTGGTATCCTGCCCGCCCTTCCGCGCACGCCTCTTCTCCTCGGTGATCGTGAATCGATGGACGACCTCTTCGACCGCCTGGGTCTGACAGCCTCCGTCGACAGCCTATCCACGGGCAAGACCGGACAGTCGGGAGTCTACGCCGGACGCTGGCTCCGTCGGCCCTCGGGGTCCGCCGTCGTGTCGCACAATCCCGCGACGGGGACACCGCTCGGCATGGTCGTCCAGGGCGGCGAGGCCGACTACGAGGCATGTGTTGATGCCGCGCAGGAAAGCTTTCAGCGCTGGAGAAGTCATCCGGCGCCGCTCCGCGGTGAACTCGTGCGCCGCTGCGGCGACGCGTTGCGCGCGCACAAGGAAGATCTCGGGCGGCTCGTGTCGCTGGAGATGGGCAAGATCCTCCCGGAAGGCCTCGGCGAAGTGCAGGAGATGATCGACATCGCCGACTTCTCGGTGGGACTTTCGCGCCAGCTCTACGGACTCTCCATGCACAGCGAGCGGCCCGGCCATCGCATGTTCGAGCAATGGCACCCCCTCGGACCCGTGGGCATCATCACGGCCTTCAACTTCCCGGTCGCCGTCTGGGCCTGGAACGCCTTCGTCGCGGCGGTCTGCGGGGACACGGTCATCTGGAAGCCGTCGCCGCTGACACCGCTCTGCGCCGTCGCGGTGCAGAACATCGTGAACCCGATCATGGAGGAGGCCGGATTCGGCGGCGTGTTCTGCCTCTGCGCCGGGGACGTGCAGCCCGTCGGCGAGGCCATGCTGGCGGACCGACGCCTGCCGCTCATCTCGGCCACCGGCTCCGTGCGCATGGGGCGACGCGTCGCCTCCGTGGTCGGCGAGCGCCTCGGACGAACCTTGCTCGAGCTCGGCGGCAACAACGGCCTGGCCATCATGGATGACGCCAACCTGGAGCTGGCGCTCCGCGCCGTGCTCTTCGGAGCCGTCGGCACGGCAGGCCAGCGCTGCACGAGCACGCGCCGGGTCTTCCTTCAGCAGGGCATCGCGAAGGATTTCACGCGGAGACTGGTCGAGGCCTACGCGCAGGTCCGCATCGGCGACCCGCTCAAGAAGGACACCCTCATGGGGCCGCTCGCCAGCCAGGCGGCGCTGGACAACGTGCTCGCTGCCGTCGCTGTCGTCAAGCAGCAGGGTGGCACCATCCTGTGCGGTGGAGAGCGGGCCGCCGTGCGCGGCGCGAAGGGCGGCTACTTCATGCAGCCCACCATCGCGTCGGTCCCGCACGACATGCCGCTGCTCTGCGATGAAACCTTCGGGCCGCTGCTCTACCTCGTCACGGTCAAGGATCTCGACGAGGCCATCGCAGCCAACAACAACGTGCCCCAGGGGCTGTCGAGCGCCGTCTTCACGTCGGGCCTGCAGTCGGCCGAGCGTTTCCTCTCGGCCGCCGGCAGCGACTGCGGCATCGCAAACGTGAACATCGGGACGAGCGGCGCGGAGATCGGCGGTGCCTTCGGCGGCGAGAAGGACACGGGCGGAGGCCGGGAAGCCGGCAGCGACTCCTGGAAGGCCTACATGCGCCGGCAGACCTGCACCATCAACGGCACGGACTCCCTGCCACTCGCGCAGGGCATCCGCTTCGGCAGTTGAGCACGACGCGGCCTCGGCGCAGGCGCCGCGCAGGCATCGGACGGCTGCTGCCCGGCCTGCTGTCCGGCCTGCTGCTCGCCGGCTGCGATGCGCATGCTTCGGATGTTCCGGCACGCGGCGACCACGGGAATGACTCCGCCAACATCTCGCCCGGTGCTCCGCCGCGCGCGGTACGCGACGTCCCCGACTCCATGCGCGAGTGCGCACGCTGCCATGCACGCATCGTCACCACCTACCTGTTGCACGGCATGTCGGACAGCCTCGGGCCGCTGACCGATCCGCCCGGCGGCTCGCTCGAGAACCCGGCCACGGGCAACCTCTACCGATTCGACACCATCGAAGGCGTCACGACGATGAGCCTCCGCACCCGCGCAGGAGGCGAGCGTCAACAGCAACTCGTCGGGCGCATCGGCGCCGGCCTGCTCGACATGTCCTTCGTCGGCGCGGAGATCGACGCCGTCGGAGCCGTCGGTCAGCGGCTGTTCTTCGCGCCCGTGGAGCGCATCACCGGTTACGGACTCGCGCTCGCGCCCTTCGAGCGCGGAGGCCATTCCGCAGGTCTCGACCAGCCCGTGACCGCGCAGTGCCTGTCCTGCCACACGACCGAGGACCCTGCGCGGCTGCCAGCCGTGATCGACGCGAACCCGGGCCACACGCCGCCCGCGGCCCGGCACATCTATCCCTCCAACCTGCTCGGCGTCGACGCGCTGCAGCGGCTCTCGCCCCTGACCTGCTCTGCCTGCCACGGCGACACGGCGCTGCATGTCGAGATCATGCACGAGCGCGTGCCGGCCGACGGCAACGACATCGGCCTTCCCCGGCTCGTCGCGTTGCCCGCCGCGCAGCAACGCGACGTGTGCGCGCGTTGCCATCTCGAAGGTGACGCCCGGCTCGAGCTCACCTCGCGCGTCGGCTACGGACCGCATGACGACGTGCTCCAGGCCGTGCGTCCGGTGCTTGTCCCCGCGACGCCCGACGACGACTTCCGCTTCGTGAGCCAGCTCGAGCGCCTGGCGCTCTCCGCCTGCTTCCGCAGCTCGCCCGACATGACCTGCACGAGCTGCCACGAAGCACACGCGGGCGTCGCCGAGCAGGGGCCTGCGTCCTTTGACAGGGCCTGCATCCGCTGCCACTCGGACGGCAAGCCGGCCTGCGCGCGCCCGGACTCGCTGAGCGTGCGCGACGTGACGGGCGCGGAGGCTTACGCGCCCGAAGCCTGTGTCGACTGCCACATGCGCCGGAGCCAGCCCTTCGACCTCCCGCTCGTGCGCACCGTGGATCATCACGTGCGCCGCCGCATTCCGCGTCCCGCGGACGTGCCGATGCGTCATTACGACAAGCCGTCCGGGGCGTTGAGGCTCTTCGCTGACGGTCGGCTCGCCCCGGCGCTCGCGACCGACGCGGGTGTCGCCTGGGCTTCGGGGCTGATCGCCGCGGGCCTGTACCGCATCGGCCGCAACGACGAGGCCGCGGCAGGTCTCGACGCGTGGTCGACGGGCCACGCGGCGCACGGCACGCCGGCGGGACTGCCCTCGCTCGATGCGAGTCCGGACTTCGCGCACGTGCGCGGCCTCATCCTGGAGGCCGCCGGGCGCAGCGACGAAGCACTCGCCGCGTACGACCGTGCCCTGTCGCTGGACGGAGACCTGTCCGAATCGCGCGTGAACCGTGCGGCGCTGGCGCTGGCCGCCGGGCGCAGTCCCGAGACGCTTGCGGACGCGGACTTGCTCGCGACCCTGCACCCGCGGTCCGAGCTGCCCTGGAATCTGCGCGCGCGCGCCGCGGCGCTGACAGGCAACGTGCCCGCCACGGCAACGGCGCTGGCAGCCTCCACCGAGCGCTGGAGCAGCGATCCGGTCACCTGGCATGAACTCGGGCGGCTCTTCCTGCGCATGGAGAAGCGCGATCTCGCGGCCGCCGCACTCTCCGTCGCGGCCCGGCTCGATCCGGCGCGGCCGGGACTGGCGGAGGACATGGCGGCGTCGGCCGTGCGCTGATCGGCAGGGCCCTGCAAGTGGCTACACTGTCGGCCGCATGCGCCCACCCTTCGAACAGCTCGCGGAGGATCTCGCCGCCGGCCGCCTCGGCGACGAGGCCGGACTGCGCGCTCTCCGTGACCTGCATGGCGACAGCCTCGGCTTCGCGCGACTGGACCACGAGCGCCATGCGCGCAGCGGTCTGCCCGAGGTCGTGTACGGCGCAGGCAAGACCGCCGAGCAGATCGTCGCCATCGTCGCGCGGCTGAAGCGACGCGGGCACCCCGTGCTCGTGACACGCCTCGATCCGGCGGCGCATGCCGCCTGCGGTCAGGGACTCGACGCGGGCCACGAACTTGCCGGCGACTACGATCCATTGTCGCGCACGTGGTGCTGGTCGGCTGCTTCCGTCGAGGACACGGGCGCCGGCCTGATCGTCGTCGCCTGCGCGGGGACGTCCGACCTGCCCGTCGCCGAGGAAGCGGCGCGCACGCTCGCACTCTTCGGCAACCGGGTGGAGCGACTCACCGACGTCGGCGTGGCCGGAATCCACCGGCTCGTCGAGCACCTTCCGCTGCTGCGCCGCGCGCGCGCACTCGTCGTCGTCGCCGGGATGGAGGGCGCGCTGCCCAGCGTCGTCGGCGGGCTCGTCGCGTGCCCGGTCATCGCGGTGCCCACCAGCGTCGGCTACGGCGCGAGCTTCGGCGGCCTCGCCGCATTGCTCGCCATGCTGAACTCCTGCGCCGCCGGTATCACTGTGGTCAACATCGACAACGGCTTCGGCGCCGCATGCGCCGCGCACCTCATCAACCATCCCGTGCCCGACGCGACCGACGCCCCATGAACGCGGAGCGACACCTGCACCTCGACCTCGTCGGCGGGATCGCGGGCGACATGACCGTCGCAGCCCTCGTCGACGCCGGCGCGGACTTCGCGACGCTCGAACAGCGCCTGCGCGACTCGGGCCTCCCCTTCAGCGCCGTGTCGCTCGACCGTCAATGGAAGGGCGGGATGGCCGGCGCCCGTTTCACGGTGCGCGCCGAAGTGCAGGCGCCGTCGCGGCACTGGAAGGACATCCGCGGGCTGCTGCAACGCGCGTCGCTCCCCGATCGAGCCCGGCAGCTGGCTCTCGACATCTTCGGAACGCTCGCGGCCGCCGAAGGGCACGTGCACGGCTGCACGCCCGATGAAGTGCACTTCCACGAAGTCGGCGCCATGGACTCCATCGTGGACATCGTCGGTGCGGCGCTCGCCGTGGATCTGCTGGACGCCACGAGCTTCTCGTGCAGTGCCGTCCCGATCTGCGCCGGCAGCGTGCGCGGTGACCACGGCGTCATGCCGCTTCCCGCCCCGGCCACGGCACGCCTGCTGCTCGGCTTCACGCTGGTGCCCGTGGCCGGATCCCTCGAAACGGTGACTCCCACCGGCGCTGCGATCCTTGCCACGCTCTGCGCGCAGCCGGCCGGGCGAGCAGCAAGTGCGCCGCCGGCGATGCGCCTGCTCGCGACCGGCACGGGCATGGGCAGCGCCGAGTTGCCCGACCGTCCCAACGTCCTGCGCGTCCTGCTTGGCGAGCGGGTCACGACTCCCGCCGCCGCGATGCCTGCCGGCGCTGCGGGAGCCGCGCACGGCCACGCCGTGATCATCGAAGCGGCCATCGACGACATGGACCCGCGGATCTACGGCGCCGTCGCGCAGCACCTCTTCGCGGCCGGCGCGCTCGATGTCGTGCTGCTGCCTCTGCAGATGAAGAAGCAACGCCCGGGCACGCTGCTCTCCGTGCTGGCCCGCCCCGAGCTGGAAGGCGTGCTCACGGAGATCATCCTCCGCGAGACCACGACGCTGGGCGTGCGCAGCCACGACGTCCGCCGCACCGAACTCGTCCGGCGGCACGAGCGCGTCGAGACGTGCTACGGCGCCGTGCGCGTGAAGCTCGGGTTTCTCGGCGAACAGTGCATCAACATCTCCCCCGAATACGACGATTGCGAACGCGCCGCGCGCGTGCAGGCCGTGCCGGTGAAGGACGTCCTGGCAGCCGCCGTCGCGGCCGCTGCCGAATGGCGCGCCGCGCACGAGGCCGGCACATGCTGAGCCGCGGCCTCGCGAACGATGAAGGAGCGCATGGAGCCGCAGAGCAGCAGGCCACGGAGCAGACGCCGCGCTCCCCCG
This sequence comes from Planctomycetota bacterium, assembly GCA_038212275.1. Taxonomy (GTDB): domain Bacteria; phylum Planctomycetota; class B15-G4; order B15-G4; family B15-G4; genus JBBQUR01. Next base: position 332,414 of record JBBQUR010000001.1, on the reverse strand, counting down.
CCGTGCTCGTCAAAGCGCTCTGCGCCGAGATCGCAGCGTGCAGGTCGGCGGTCGTGGCCTTCTCGGGCGGCATCGATTCCACCGTCGTGCTCAAGCTGGCTGCCGACGTGCTCGGCGAGCGCGCGCTGGGAGTCAGCGGCCTCTCGCCCGCCGTCGCGCCGGCCGAGGCCGCGGAAGCGGAGCGCCTCGGCCATCAGCTTGGCGCGCGATTGCTGTTCGCGGAGACTGCCGAACTGCGGCGCCCGGGCTACGTCGCCAACGGCCCGGACCGCTGCTTCCACTGCAAGACGGAGCTTTACGCCGTGTGCCGCGCCATCGCCGACGAGCACGGCCTGGCGTGCATACTGAACGGCACGAACGCGGATGACGTCGGCGACTGGCGCCCCGGCCTCGCGGCCGCCACCGAAGCCCGGGTGCGCTCCCCGCTGCTGGCGTGCGGAATGACCAAGCGGGAGGTGCGCGCCGTCGCCGCCCACCTCGGCCTGCCCAACTGGGACAAGCCCGCGCTGGCGTGCCTCGCGTCGCGGCTCCCCTACGGAACACGCGTGACCTCCGAGCGGCTGGCGGCTGTGGACGCCGTCGAGCGACACCTGCTCGGCCTGGGCTTCCGGCAGGTGCGTGCAAGGCATCACGGAGACCTCGTGCGCCTCGAAGTGGAGCCGGAGCGCGTCGCGGACCTGGTCGCCCTGGGCGCGGTCGGCGCCCTCGACGGCCCGACGCGCGACGCCGGCTTTCTGCACTGGAGCATCGAGGCCGAAGGCTTCCGCTCGGGCCGACTCAATGACACCCTGACCCGCATTCCCTGAGGAACTTCCGCATGCGTTCCGTTCGCTTCGCCTTCCGCCGCTGCGCGCCGTGGTGCGCCCTGTCACTCGTCCTCATGTCCGGTGGTCTGGCCGGGCAGGTCAAGGACACCGACCCGAGGGCCGGGAAGGATCCGCGCTCGGGCGCCGACCCCCGTGCGGGCACGGATCCGACGGCGGCCGCGAAGGATCCGTACGAAAATCTCAGCGGTCCGGAGCTGTGGGACGCGCTGCTCGAAGCCGGTGACGAGAGCCGCCTCGGACAGGCCTTCCACGACGAGGGCTGGCAGCTCCTCGGCTACATCGACAGCCGCTGCGAGGGCTGGCTCGCCCTCAAGGAGGGTGGCGCGCTCGACACCGAAGAAGGCAGGAAGCAAGCCGCCGACATGCAGGCGGCCGGCCGCAGACTCGCGGCACTCGCCGATCAGGTGCTCGGCGACACGCGCTACGTTGCCTACGTCAATGCCTTCTACGGCTGGAACGACGAGCAGCAGAAGAGCTTCCGCGAGGGACAGCGGCTCTTCCGCGAGGGTGCGACCCTCTATCGCCAGGCGAAGAGCCCGCAGGAGGCGGCCAACTCGATCAGCCCGCTGCAGCAGTCGCTCGGCCGTGCGCGGGAGCTCGACGACACGTGGGGTCAGTCCATGGCCCTCGCGCTCATCGGCCGCGTGCAGGCGGACAACCGGAATTTCGCCGAGTCCTCGACCACGATGAAGGAAGCCGTGCGCGTCGGGCGCGCGATCCGCGACCTCGATGCGGTGTGGAACGGACTTGCCGTGCTGTACGAGAACGCCATCGCCGAGCAGGCCTACGAACCGGCACACGAAGCGCTGCAGGATCAGTTCCTGCTCGCCCAGTCGCTGCATGACACCAAGACAGCGGAGCAGATCGTCAAGCAACTCGTGGAGCTCGACAAGGCCTTCGACAAGAACTGAGCTCGAGCGGCGGTCGGGCAGGCGCGCATGCCCGGCCGGAGAACAGGCGCGAGATCACGCGTGATCACCTGAAACCGCCGAGTCGCATTCCCCAACCATGGCCGTGACGCCGGCCCCGCGGGCAAAGGCCGGTGCAGGCCGGTGCAGGCCGGTGCAGACCGGTGCAGACCGGTGCAGACCAGGGCGGGACGGCTGCGACGAATACGATCACGGCCCATCGACCACCGTCGGCTGGGCCAGTTCGGGAGATGCCATGCTGCGATTCCTCGTGTGGCTGCTCAGCGCTCTCTGGCTCGCGACGCCGGGTGTGCTGGTGTCGGCACCGGCGGCCACCTCCGCGCCCGCTCCCCTCGCCGCGCCGCGCGCGGCAGCAAGCGATGACTCGCTCTCGGGCCTGCTGCCGGAGGGGGCGCTCGCCTGCGTGCACGTCCCGAGCGGACTGGCCGTGTGGGACTGCCCGGCAGGCCGAAGCGCCCGCGCTCTCGCGGAGGAGTCCGGCCTCGTTCGCGAACTCGCGCCCTTGCGCGGCGCTCTCCGACTCGCCACGGGCGCCGATCCGGAATCCCTGCTGCGCTTCCTGCTGGGAGGCGAGGTCGCCGTCGCGCTCTACGCCGGCCCTCCGTCGCGTCTGGCAGCCGGCGAGAGCGGTCCGCGCGCCGTCGTCGCGTTGTCCCGCACGGAGGATGCCGAGGGATTGCAGCGCACGCTCGGAGCCTTGCTGGCGCTGGCTTCCAACGAACACGACGTGCGTCACCTGCTGCACAAGGATCTGCCCTACGCGCGCGTGGATCGCAAGCTCTTCGTGGCCGCCCACGAAGGCGTGTTGATCGCCGGCAACAACGACGAGCTGCTGACCGAGGCGCTCGAGCGGGTGCGGCAGGCTGCAACGGCCGCGACTGTCGGTGCGCGCGCCAGCCCGGCCGCAGCGAACGTGCCTTCGAGCGTAAAGGAGCCTCCGACGGGTTCCGCGACGCTGGCCACGTTCTCCTTTGACACCGCGCTCCTGCAGGCATCGACGCTTCGCGGTGTGCGCCAGCCGGGCCGCAAGCTGCTCGGTCGCCGGCTCGCCAATCCGCTGGCCAACCTGCTCTTCGGCGGCTTGACGCTGGCCGAGGGCCGCGTGGACGGCGCGCTGACGAGCAACGACAACTCGTTGACCCTCCAGGCGCTGCTGCCTCCGCCGCCCGCGGATGCAGCCGCCGCATGGTTCCCGCCCGGCGTGGACAGCATGGTCGTGCCGACGACACCACAGACGATTGCGGTCGTGTCCGCGCGGCGCGATCTTGCGGATTGGTGGCGGCAGCGCGAGGTCCTCATGTCCGAGGACAGTCAGCCGGCTCTCGCGAAGGCCGACGAGAACATCGCCGTCCTGTTCGCGGGACTGTCACCTGCAGAGGACGTCTTTGCGGCCGTCGCGCCGGAGCTCGCACTCGTCGTGGACAGACAGCTCTTCGCGGACGCCTCTCTGGTGCCGGAGGTGCGCCTGCCCGGCTTCTGCCTCGTCGGACGCCTTGTGGCCGCGTCGGAGTTTTCCGATTCCGTGTCCGTCGCCTTCCAGTCGATGGTCAGCATCGTGAACATGGACCGGGCGCGGGATGGTCGTGCGCCGTTCGTGCTCGAGGTGGAGGAACACGAGGGCGTGCCGATGCGGCTGGCGCGGCTCGCACCGCGCAGGACCGACGGCCCCGCGGCGCTCGGCACCGATCCCAACTGGTCGCCTGCGGCGGCGATCGTGGACGACTGGCTGCTCATCGGCTCGTCGGCCGAGCAGGTGCGTCGGCTGATCAGCTCGATTCACGGCGGTGCGCCGGTCGAGCGCGACGGCACGTTCGGCTTCGACATCGACATGCCGACGGCGATCGAGCTCGCACGCGAGAACCGCGCGGGCTTCGTCGCACAACGCATGCTCGAGGACGGTGCCGATCCGGACGAGGCCGGCAGCGACATCGACAAGCTGCTGCAACTGCTCTCTGTGCTGACAAAGCTGCGGGCCGATGTGCGCCAGATCGAGGATGGCCTGCAGCTCGAGCTCACGCTCGGGTTCGCCCCGCCGGCGACGCTCCGGACCGCTGAAGGCGATCGATGAGTGCGTCGTGGCGCACTGCCGAGGAGGCGCTCGCTCCATTCCGGCCGGATATCGACGGCCCCTGGGATGCGGGCTCCGCGTCGCACCTGCTGCGCCGCACCTGCTTCGGCGGGACACGACAGGAACGCGATCAGGTCCTGCGGTGGGGTCCGGGCGCTGCAGTGAATGAACTGGTGGCCTGCCCGCCGATCGAAGGCGCCTATGCCAGCGTGCTGGAGGCGCTCTCTCCGCTGCTCAGTGCGGGAAGTCTCGAGCTGTATCGCTCCGTCTGGCTCACCCGCATGCTGCGCGATCCACGCCCCATGCGCGAGCAGCTCGCGCTCTTCTGGCATGGACACTTCGCCACGTCCGTGGCCAAGGTGCGCGGCCCGCATCTCATGGCGGCGCAGGTGGATCTGCTGCGCACGCTAGGGCCGGGGCGCTTCGGCGTCCTGCTCGGCGCGGTCGCGCGCGACCCGGCGATGATCCGCTGGCTCGACGGCAACGGAAACCGTGCGCGCCATCCCAACGAGAACTTCGCACGCGAGCTGCTCGAACTGTTCTGCCTCGGCGTCGGACACTACGAGGAGTGCGACGTGCGCGACGCGGCGCGTGCCTTCAGCGGCTGGCACGAGCAGGACGGCCGCTTCCGATTCAACGCCCGCGAACACGATGGCAGCGACAAGCTGGTCCTGGGACGCTCCGGGCCCCTGGATGGCGATGACGTGCTTGCCGCGTGCCTCGAGCGGCCGGCATGTGCCGAGCACGTGGGCGGCCGGCTCTTCCGCCATTTCGTGCATGCGGCGCCTTCGCCTGAGCTTGTCACGCTGATCGGCGAACACTACCTCGCGAGCGGATACGACACGCTGGCATTGCTGCGCGAGCTGTTTGCAAGCCGCGCGTTCTTCGATGCGCAGGCACGACGCTCGCTCGTGAGCTCCCCGGTGGCGCTGGCCATCGGCGCGGCTCGGACGCTCGGACTGCGACCCGACACGAGCGAGCTCGGCACACGGCTCGCGGACCTCGGCCAGGCGCTCTACGAGCCGCCGAGCGTCAAAGGCTGGGACGGAGGCCTGGCGTGGCTCAACGCAGCGACGCTCATCGGGCGCATGAATCTCGCGGCGCGCTTCGCCACGTCCTTCGCCGCGCTTCGGAAGCCCGATCCGGCGCCCCTGCGCGACGGCGTGGCGGACCTCGGTGCGCTCATCGACCTGCTGTTCGACGGCGAGTTGCCGGGCGGCCTGCGTGATCGCCTCGCATCCGGGGACATGCCGCTGACGCAGGCCATTCACATCCTGCTGTCGCTGCCGGAGGCGCAACTCTCATGAACGAGGAGACGCAGGATCGTCGACGTCGTGACGCGTCCGCGCACTGTCCACCGACGAGGGCTCATGCACTGCCGGGCCTGACGAGACGCGAGATCCTCAAGGCCGGAGCCGCGCTGCAACTGCTCGCGTTGATGCCCGCAGGGTTGGCGCACACCTTTCGGAACGTGTGCGCCGCGGAACCCGGCGAGCGGGTCCTCGTGGTCGTGCAACTCACCGGCGGCAACGACGGCCTCAACACGGTGATCCCCTTCGCGGACGATCGTTACCACCGCGCGCGCCCGGTGCTCGCCCTGCGACCCGAGCGAGTCGTGCGCCTCAGCGACCATCTCGGCCTGCACCCCGCCCTCGGTGCTCTGCTTCCGCATTGGGATGAAGGCTGTATGGCCGTCGTGCAGGGCGTCGGCTACCCCGACGAGAATCGCAGCCACTTCCGCTCCATGGAGATCTGGCACACGGCCCGCACCGACGACAGCCCGCCGTCGGCAGGCTGGCTCGGCCTGCTCGCGGCGCAGCAGGCGGCCGATGCCGGACCGGACGCCTCCTCGGAGCTTCCCTTCGTGCGGATCGGCGGCCGCGACCTGCCGCTCGCGCTTGCGGGCGCGCCGCGGCAGGCGCCGGCGCTGCAGTCGCTGTCCGACCTGTCGATCACACTCCCGGCCGGGACCGATCGGGGCGCCGCCGCCCGCCGGCTGCTGCAGGAGGCGTGTCGTTCACCCGCCAGCCGTGAAGGACTTGCCGCACGCATCGCGGTGGCCGACTCGGCAGCCTTCGACTGCGCGCAGCGACTGCACGACCTGGCACGCGAGGAGCCGGCCGGCGACGGACCGACGACACCGCTGGCGCGTGCGCTCGCGTTGTCGTCGCAACTCATCGGAGCCCGGCTCGGCACCCGCGTGATCTACGTGACACAGGACGGCTATGACACCCACGCCCGCCAGGAGCGCTCGCACGAACTGTGCCTGCGGGAACTCGGTGAGGCGCTGGACGACTTCCAAGGCAGGCTGCGGCGGCAGGGAGACGACGGGAGGGTGACCACGCTGGTGTTCTCGGAGTTCGGACGCCGGGTCGAGGAAAACGCCTCGGGAGGCACCGACCATGGAGCAGGCGGCCCGGTGTTCGTGCTGGGCCGCGCCGTCAAGGGCGGCGTCCTAGGCATCGATCCCGACCTTTCCGGAGACCGGGACACCGATGTCCCCGTCGGCGTGGATTTCCGCAGCGTCTACGTCAGTCTCACGGACTGGCTCGGCATGCCGTCCACCCTGGCGGTCCCCGGCGACCATGCGCGCCTCCCGCTCTTCGCCTGAAGAGTTTCGCCCGTCGAAATGCTAGAATTCAGCCTCGTTTCCACGGGAGCGAGGCGAGGCATGGCCGCAAAGATCGACTGGTACTACCACCGCAAGGGCTGCACCAGTTGCGCCCGGGCCGACGCGTTTCTCGAGAAGCGCGGACTGTCCGCGAGCGAGGTCGTGGATGCCCGCAAGGTGGTCCTCGGCAAGCCGCAGATTGCCGCGCTGCTGCGCCACGCCAACCGGGTGGTGGCAGCGAAGGGCAAGTCCTTCGTGGACTACGACCTCAAGCGCGATCCTCCCGTGGAGAAGATTCTGTATGAGGTGCTGCTGGGCCCGACCGGCAATCTGCGCGCGCCGTCGATGCGCATCGGCCGCACACTTGTCGTCGGCTTCCACGAGGAGCGCTGGAAGACGCTTTTCGCGTAGGCGACCGGCGGCGGCGCCTCAGCGCCGCAATGCGGTCCCGCTGCCTTGAGCTTGCGCGGTTGTCGCCACGTGCCTGGTCGGTTCACGGCTGATGGACAAGCGCGACAGGCCTTTCACGTCGGCGCACTCGGCCGCGAAGAAGGGCACGATCAGGCGGGCCGGCCCGCCGTCCTCCACCGAGAGCGCCTTGCCGGACTTCTCGTACAGGATCACTCCCGTGCGTGACACCTGAGCCAGGGGCACGCAGGCGGTGAAGCCCTCGAGGCTCTGAATGGTCAGCCAGGCGGTTCCGTATCCGGGGCCAACCAGGTCGATGAGCTTGCGCAGTCGCACACCCTTGCCTGACAGGCGCTCGTCGACCGTGGCCATGTCGTCGACCTGATAATTCGCATGGAGATCGGCGAGATCCAGCGGGCCGAAGGCCAGCGGCCGCTGGCAGTCCCCTTCGATCACGAACAGGGCGTGCGGGTTTCGGGCGGCTTTGCGGTCAGTCATCGGGATCCGTGCGCGCTGGGAAAGGTGGGCAGGAAGTCTCGCAAAACCGAAGGGACAAGGGCAGTCAGAGCTGCGCCGGGACTCCGCAAGGGACGTCCACGCGGGCTGACGGGAGCCCTTTCGAAGCAAGAGTACTGTTTCACTCCTCTTTTTCCGATGGATAGAGCAGCGATCTCATCCTATTCTAGGGCGACCGTTGCGGACGGCCCTCCCGGAGATCGGGATCGGCCGGCAGCAACACGAGGCAACCCCATGATTCGCTTCTCACGCATGGCCGACTACGGCGTCCTGCTGCTGGGCCATTTTGCCCGGCACGAGACCGAGCTTGCCAGCACACGCGATCTGGCCGACCTCTATCACATGCCCCGCACGGTCGTGGCCAACCTGCTGAAGGAGTTCAGCAAGGCCGGCCTGCTCCAGTCGCGGCGCGGACTCCACGGCGGCTATCAGCTTGCCCGTCCGGCCGCCGACATCTCGCTGCTCGACGTGCTGAATGTCATCGACGGACCGGTGCAACTCATCGATTGCGCCGTCGAGGACCTGTCCGTCGGAAACTGCGGCTACGAGGACGTGTGCCCGTCGCGCAGCCCGATGCGCAGCGTGCATCGCCGGATCATCGCCCTGCTCGAGGACGTCAGCCTCGCAGAGCTCATGCAGCCCCAGACCCCAGCGATCCCCGTCGGGAAGTGAACGAAGCCATGTCGATGCCGCAGTCCAAACATTCGATCTACCTCGACAACAACGCGACCACGCAGCTCGATCCGCGCGTGCTCGAGGCGATGATGCCGTACCTCACGGCGAAGTTCGGCAATGCCGCCAGCCGCACCCACCACTTCGGGTGGGAAGCCGAGGAGGCCGTCGAACTCGCTCGCGGTCACATCGGCGCGCTGATCGGCTGCACCGGCAAGGAAATCGTCTTCACCAGCGGCGCCACGGAGTCGGACAACCTCGCGGTCAAGGGAACCGTCGAGATGCTCGCCGAAAAGGGCCGGCACGTGATCACCTGCGTGACCGAGCACAAGGCCATCCTGGACTCGTGCAAGTACCTCGAGAGCCGCGGCTGGGCCGATGTCACCTACCTGGCTCCGGACCACTTCGGCCGCGTGTCCGCGGACCAGGTGCGCGACGCGCTGCGCGCGGACACCATCCTCATCACGCTCATGGCCGCGAACAACGAGATCGGAACCCTGCACCCGATCGCGGAAATCGGCGCCCTCGCGCGGGAGAAGGGCATCTGGTTCCATTCCGACGCCACGCAGGCGGTCGGCAAGATCCCCTTCGACGTCGACCAGATGAAGCTCGACATGATCAGCCTGTCCGCTCACAAGCTCTACGGGCCGAAGGGCGTCGGGGCGCTGTACGTGCGCCGCAAGAACCCGCGCGTCCGGCTGGCTCCGCAGATGCACGGCGGAGGCCACGAACGCGGGATGCGCAGCGGCACGCTCAACGTGCCGGGCATCGTCGGACTCGGCGAAGCCTGCCGGCTCGCGAAGCTCGACTTCGACAAGGACCAGGAGCACTACAAGCGCCTGCGCGAACGCCTCGAGCAGCGCATCCGCGCCAGGCTCGACCACGTCGAACTCAATGGCCATCCGGAATGGCGCCTGCCGACCACGTGCAATCTCTCCTTCGCGTACGTCGAGGGCGAGTCGCTCATCATGGGCGTGCCGAACGTGGCCGTCTCTTCGGGCTCCGCCTGCACCTCGGCGAGTCTCGAGCCCAGCTACGTGCTGCGCGCGCTGGGCGTCGGCGACGAACTGGCTCACTCCTCCATCCGCTTCAGCATCGGTCGCTTCACCACGGAACAGGACGTGGACGAAGCCGCCGACACGATCATCTCGACGGTGACGCGCCTGCGTGCGATGTCTCCGCTGTACGAGATGGTCCAGGAGGGAATCGACCTCTCCAGCGTGAAATGGGGACCGTCGCACTGAGCGGCGCCGCTCTCGCAGCACGCACACCTGGCATCGAACACACGCAACACCGTTTCCGGAACAACTCCCATGGCCTACAGCGACAAAGTCCTCGATCATTACGAACACCCGCGCAACGTCGGCAGTCTCGACAAGAGCGATCCTGCGGTCGGTACCGGCGTCGTCGGCGCACCCGAGTGCGGCGACGTGATGAAGCTTCAGATCCGCGTCAACGCACAGGGCATCATCGAGGATGCCAAGTTCAAGACGTTCGGATGCGGCTCGGCGATCGCGAGCAGCAGCCTGGCCACCGAATGGGTCAAGGGCAAGACCATCGACGAGGCGCTGCAGATCCGCAACACGGACATCGTGAACGAGCTGTCGCTGCCGCCGGTGAAGATCCACTGCTCGGTACTTGCCGAGGATGCGATCCGCGCGGCGCTGAACGACTACCGCTCGAAGCACGCACAGGACGCTCAGCCCGCCGGCACGAAGCCCGCCTGACCGCCCTCAGCCCGCCCTCCCCAGGATCGACATGAGCACTGAGACCGACACGCTGACCGGCACCGAATCACCCATCGTGGTGACCGAGCGCGCCGCGCGGGAATTCCGCCACATCCTCAAGGAAAAGGGCCTGCCCCCCGAGACGGCCATGCGCCTCTCGGTCAAGGGCGGAGGCTGCGCGGGCTTCGCGTACCAGATCGACCTTGATCGGAATGCCGCCGACGAATTCGACATCGTCAGCAGCTGGCACGGCATCGACGTGCGCGTGGACATGAAGAGCGAGTTCTACATGCACGGCTCCGTGATCGATTTCAACGACGGCCTGATGGACCGCGGCTTCACCTTCAAGAACCCGACGGCCAGCGGCACCTGCGGGTGCGGCACGTCTTTCTCGGTCTGAGCGTGGCAACTGCTGCGATGACGAGTGCATCCACACTGCCGGCGTGCCCCGGATGCGGCGCGGAACCGGGGAGTTCGCTGGCGTGCCTGCACTGCGGGCGCCTGCTCGAGGAAACTGCGGACTCCACGCACTTCCAGAGGCTCGGCCTGCCTGGCGATGCCGGTTCGCGCACCGACGCCGGTAGCCTCGAGCGCGCCTACCTGCGCCTGTCACGGCTGCTCCACCCCGACTTCCACGGTGGCGCCGACGCCGCCCTGCGCGACCTTGCACTGCGCAACAGCGCCCTGCTCAACGAGGCCTACGTGACCCTCGGCGACGAGGAGTCGCGGGCGGAATACCTGCTCGCGCTGCACGACCCGCAGGCGCTCGAGCGCTGGAAGCAACTCTCTCCGGAGTTCCTGATGACGGCCATGGAGACCTCGGAGGCCGCCGAGGAAGCCGTGGCCGGGCACGACATCGCCAGGCTGGCGCGGCTTGGCGACGAACTCCGCGACGAGATCACCCGGCGCCTGTCCGTGCTCAACGAGCCCGCGGCCTGGACGTCGCCCGACACGCGGCGCCTCGCGACGCTGCTGCACGAACTGCGCGTCCTGCGCCGCATGCTGCGCGACGCGGAGCGTGCGGCATGAGCGCTGCTGGCGGCAGCAAGGCCCCCGCGACCGGCGGCACCGTCATCGGCATCGACCTCGGGACGACCAACTCCCTCGCGGCCATCGTCGGCGCGGACGGTCCGCGTGTGCTTCCGGATGCGAACGGGAATGCCCTCATTCCCTCGGTCGTTTCCTTCCTCGACGGCGGCGAGATCGTGGTCGGGGAGAAGGCGCGCGCGATGGCCATCATCAACCCGCGACGCACCGTGTACTCGGTCAAGCGGCTCATGGGACGCGGCTACGAGGACGTGGCCGCGGAACGCACCATGCTGCCGTACGCGATCGTGCCGTCGGACAGCGCACGTCTCGTCCTCGTCGAGATCGACGGACGCCGACTGACGCCGCAGGAGATCTCCGCGCTCATCCTGCGCAAGGTGCGCGAGGTCGCGGAGGCGGCGCTCGGACGTCCCGTCGACAAGGCCGTGATCACCGTGCCGGCGTACTTCGACGACAGTCAGCGGCAGGCGACGCGCGATGCCGCGAAGATCGCCGGCCTCACCGCCCTGCGCATCGTCAACGAACCGACGGCTGCGGCCCTTGCCTACGGGCTCGACACGCGACGCGAAGGCACGATCGTCGTCTATGACCTCGGCGGCGGCACCTTCGACGTCTCGGTGCTCAAGATCACGCAGGGCGTGTTCAAGGTCGTGTCGACCAACGGAGACACGCACCTCGGAGGCGACGACTTCGACCAGCTCATCATGCAGCGCGTCATCGACCTCGTGGCCGCGCGAACGGGTGCAGACCTGAAGGTGCTGCCCCAGGCGCTGCAGCAGATCCGGCTCTCCGCCGAGGCCCTGAAGATCGAGCTCTCCGCCAAGGAACTCGCCACACTGGAGATCGACCTCGGAGAGGGCGAGCCCGTCCGCTACACGCTGACTCGCGCCGACTTCGAGTCCCTCATCGCCCCGCTGCTGCAGCGCACGCTCCACTGCTGCCGCGCCGCGCTCGCCGACGCGCATCTGAAGCTCACCGATGTCGACGAGCTGGTCTTCGTCGGCGGCAGCACGCGCATCCCGGCCGTCCGCGCGCTTCTGGAGCGGGAATTCGGGCGCAAGCCGCACACGGAGCTGGATCCGGATCGCGTCGTGGCGCTGGGCGCCGCCATCCAGGCGGACGTGCTCGCCGGAGGTCAGCGCGACCTGCTGCTCCTGGACGTCATCCCCCTCTCGCTCGGCATCGAGACCGTGGGTGGCGCGTTCGCCAAGCTGGTGAACCGCAACGTGACCATCCCCGCGCGCGCCACGGAGATGTTCTCCACGTCCGTGGACAACCAGACCAGCATCGACATCAACGTGTTCCAGGGCGAACGCGAGCTGGTGCGCGACTGCCGCGAGCTGGGTCGCTTCAAACTGCGCGGAGTGCCCGGCATGCCCGCCGGCATGCCCCGCGTGGAGGTGACCTTTCTGGTGGACGCCGACGGCGTGCTCACTGTGTCCGCGCGTGAACAGCGCAGCGGGAAGGAAGCTGCCATCGACGTCGTGCCGAGCCACGGCCTCACGCGCGACCAGGTCAAGGGCATCATCCGCGACTCGATCGTCAACGCGCAGTCGGACTTCGCCGCGCGTGAACTCGTCGAACTGCGCAACAAGGCGCACAACCTCGTGCACGGAACGCGGCGCGTACTCGGCATGGCCGAGATGCCGTTCTCGGACGAGCAGCGCTCCGAGCTCACGCGCGAGATCTCGGAGATCGAGAGCCTCGCCGCCGCGGGAGACGTCCCGCGCCTCAAGGCCGCGTGCGACGCATTCGGCGAGCGCACGCACGTGCTCGCCGATGAGGTCATCGGCGCGGCCATCAAGTCCGAGCTCAACCGCGGTCATGCGGCATCCGCCGCACTTCCCGAGCCGCGCGCATGAGACCGATGGGCTGGACCGACGTGCACGACATCGCGCCGTTGCTCGCCGAGGCGCACCCTGACGTCGACCCGTTGAGCGTGCGATTCACGGACCTTCACGCCTGGGTGCTTGCGTTGCCGGGCTTCACCGGCCTGTCGCAGCAGGGCGGCGAGAAGGTGCTCGAGGCCATCCAGATGGCGTGGCTCGACGAGTTGGAGGACTGACTTGGGGGCCTTCGAGGTCACGCTGCCGGTGCGCTTCGGCCAGGTGGATTGCGCGGGCATCATGTACTACCCGCGCTTTTTCGAGAACTTCCACGCGGTGTTCGAGGACATGTTCGGCGAGCGGCTCGGCAAGCCGTACGTCACTCTCCTCTCGGAGCGGCGGCTCGGCCTGCCGATGGTCAGGCTCGAGACGGACTTCCGCAAAGCCTTCCGCTTCGGCGACCCGATGCGACTGGTGCTGGATGTCACGCGCATCGGCCGGACGTCGGTCACCTTCAGGTATCGAGGCTTCAACGGCGGGCAGTCCGAGCCGTCCGTGCAGGCCCTGGGCACGGTGGCGCTGATCGATCTCGACACCTTCGCAAGCGTCCCGTTCCCGCCCGACATCCGCGCCGTGCTCGACGACCTGCTCGTTCGTTGAGGCGGATCGCGCCGCGCCCCGTCGCGGTGGCGCGCCCTCGCCACGACTTCGACGGCTCCGTGCTTGATCGGCGCCGCGAGTCTTCCGGATGATCGGTGCGTGCCTCATCACGCCGTCGCCGCCGTTTCGCTCCTGTTGCTGACTGCCTGTGCGATCGGTCCGCGCGACGTGAGCGAGCCCGGTCCTCCGGGTGCAGCCTCCGCCGACCTGGTCGAGCCGCTGCAGCGCGAACCGGCGCCTCCGCCAGCCCCCGTCGAGACCGCCATGCTCCGCTACTCCCTCCGATTTCCAGACCGCCAGGCTCATCGCGTCGACGTGCGCCTCTCGCTCTCCGACGCGCCGCCCGAAGGCTTCGTGGTGGCGATGCCGGTATGGACGCCCGGCAGCTACCTCGTGCGCGAGTACAGCCGCAACGTGCTCGACCTGGTTGCCAGCGACGACCTCGGCCGCCCGCTGCCCGTCGAGAAGCTCGACAAGAACTCGTGGCGCGTGGACTCCGGCGGCGCGCGGGTCGTGCACGTGGACTACACGGTCTACGCCAACGAGCGCTCCGTGCGCACAAGCCACGTCGACGACCGCCATGCCTTCCTCTCGCCGGCCGCGACTTTCCTCTTCGTGCGAGGCCGCGAGGCAGGCAGCCATCGCGTCGAACTGGATGCACCGGACGGCTGGCAGGTTGCCACCGGCCTGACGGCGGACGGAGACGGCTGGCTGGCCCCGGACTACGACACGCTGGTGGACTGTCCGATCGAGGTCGGGCCGCACCGCGTGCTCGCCTTCACCCAGGACGGCGTGCCGTTTCGCATCGTGCTCGCAGGCGAAGGCGCCGTGGACGAGGCGGCGCTGCAGCGCGACGTGCAACGCATCGTCGCGGAGGTCGCTTCGATCTTCGGCCTGATGCCATTCGACGACTACACCTTCATCATCCCGCTCGTGGACAGCGGCGGCGGCGGCCTCGAGCACAAGAACAGCAGCGTCTGCGTCGCCCAGCGCTGGACCCTGCACCAGAAGAAGGAATACCGCGCGCTGCTCGAGCTGATCGCGCACGAATTCTTTCACGCCTGGAACGTGAAGCGCTTCAGGCCGTCCTCCCTGGGTCCCTTCGACTACGACCACGAGAACTACACGCGCGACCTCTGGGTAGCCGAAGGCATCACGAGCTACTACGACCACCTCTCCACGGTGCGCGCAGGCTTCTGCGACAAGCCGTCCGAGTATCTCGACGTGCTGGCTTCCGGGTTCCGCGAGATCGCCGAACTCCCCGGCGCACGGCGCATGAGCCTCACGCGCGCGAGCCACGACGCCTGGATCAAGTACTACCGTCCGGACGAGAACAGCCGCAATGCCTCGGTCAGCTACTACACCAAGGGCGGCCTCGTCGCGCTGCTGCTCGACATGCGCATCCGTCGCGCCACCGGCGGATCGCGATGCCTGGCCGACGCCCTGCGGCTGGGGTGGAAGCAATACACGGAAGCCGGATCGGGCTTTCCCGAAGGCGCCGTGCGGGAACTTTCACAGCGAACCGCCGGCACCGACCTCTCATCGTTCTTCGCGGACTGGGTCGACGGAACTGCGCCGCTTTCACCCGATGAGGATCTCGCCTGGGTCGGACTGCGCCTGGTGCAGAAGCCGACCGAATCCGCGCGCCTGCTCGCCCGTGATCGCGACGGCTTCCTGCTGTCGCCTGACCTCGGGGTCTCCACCGCGGACGAAGGCGGTCTGTGCCGGATCACGGCGGTGCTGGAGGATGGCCCGGCCTTCGCGGCAGGGCTCAATGTCCACGATCTGCTGCTCGCGGTGAACGGCATGCGCCTGAACGCCGCCACCCTTCAGGATCGCCTGGACAGGACGCGCGGCGAACACGTGGAGATCTCCTTCTTCCGCGGCCAGGAATTGCGACGGGTGACTCTGCGACCGCGCCTTCTGCGCCTCGCGGACTGGCGGCTGCTGCCGGTGGAGTCGCCCAGCGACGCTCAGCGCAAGGCCTTCAAGGCCTGGTGCGGCATGGACTACTCCGCGATGCCCGCTGCGATGCCGACAGTCTCGCCGGCAGCCCCGCCGACCACTCCGGCCCCCGCGTCCGCACCAGTGCCCGAACCCGGAGCGATGGCCCCTGAGGGCTGATCGCGCGCGCCGGACGGCGCGCTGCCGATCAGGTCATGACTTCGTCCTTCTGCTGGCGGGTCATCAGGTCCGCGACGGCCTGCAGCGGATCCTTGCCGCGGTACAGCACCTCGTGGATCTCGTGGCAGATGGGCAACTCGATGCCGTGTTCCTCGGCCAGCTGCATGACGGCCTTGCTCGTCAGCACGCCCTCGGGCACGCCGGGAATCGTGGGCAGAATCCTGTCCAGCGTCTCGCCGCGGCCGATGCGCTCCCCCACCTGCCGGTTGCGCCCCTGGCTCGACATGCACGACACGACGAGGTCGCCGATGCCGGACAAGCCGTGGAAGGTGTCCGTCTGTCCGCCGAGCACCGTGCCGAGGCGTGCCATCTCCGCCTGGCCGCGCGTGAGCAGCGCGGCCTTCGTGTTGTCGCCGAGTCGCAGGCCATCCACCATGCCGCCGGCGATGGCCAGCACGTTCTTCAGCGCGCCCCCGAGCTCTACGCCCACAGGATCCTGGCTCGTGTAGACACGGAAGTGCTCCGTCGTGAGCAGGTCCTGGACGCGCAGCGCAAGCCCGAGGTCGCGCGAGGCAGCCACGACGGCCGTCGGCATGTGCTGAACGACCTCGCCCGCCAGGCTGGGCCCCGACAGCACGGCGATCGACCGCGGCCCGAGCGTCTCGAGGATGATCTCCGTCGCACGCCGGTGCGTCGGAAATTCCAGGCCCTTGGTCGCGGACACGAACGGACGTGCCCGCTTGAAGTGCGGCTTGAGGCCGGAGAGCACCGCGTTCAGGAACTGGCTCGGCACGACACTGAAGATGAGGTCGGCGTGCGCCATGGCGGCGGCTTCGGCCGTGACCGTCACGCCGTCCGGCATGCGATATCCCGGCAGATACTTGCGGTTCGTGCGCGAGGTCTGCATCTCGAGTGCACGCTCGGACGAGTAGCTCCACTGGATCACCGAGGCGCCACGCTCGGCGAGCACCATCGCCAGGGCCGTGCCCCATGCTCCATCGCCGAGGACCGCGACGTTTTCCATCAGTGCTTTCCCTTGTGCATGGGTTTCTCCGACGTCGGCGCAGAGTCCCCGGACTGGCCGGGGTGCGGCGACGGCCGACCGATCCGGGATTCGCTGCCGGCACGAATCCTCACGAAATTGCTCGCGTGACGCAACGTGATCACCAGCGCGAGTCCCGCAAGCACGGGGGCGCCGGCCGTGTTCACGGTCTCCGACAAGCCGAGACTACGCGCGATCCACTGCGATACGGGCAGCGACCACGCCATCGCGACCGATGCGACGGAGACGTAGCCGGTCGCCCGGCGAACGCCGAAATGCACGGCGAGAGCAATGAGCGTGAGCACCCAGTCGATGCCGAGACCGGCGCCGAGAAACGTGGCCACTCCCTTGCCGCCGTGGAGCGGCGAGAAGATCGGAAACACGTGACCGATCACGACCGCGGCGGCGATCGGAGCGCGGCCGTCATCCACCCAGCCCGGGAAAGCCCGCAGAAAAAGCACGGGCAGCAGCCCCTTGAGGATATCCAGCACGAGGACCAGATGCCCCCAGCGGCGGCCCAGCACCCGCCCTACGTTGGTCGCCCCCGGGTTGCCGCTCCCCTGCTTGCGGATGTCCACTCCGCGACTGCGCGCGACGATCGTCGCAAACGAGAGGCTGCCCGCAACGTAAGCGATGGCGAGTGCAAGCAACGAGTTCATCGGCGGCGCATTCTAAGGACGTGCGCCGCGCCGACGACACGGGAATGCAGGCACCGGCCCTCCACAGCCGACACGAGGCACGCCGGAAACACGCGCCGCGGGCGGCTCGCGGGCTGTGACCCAGGCTCATCGTGCTCTATGCTTCCACCGATCCAGCGCCACCCTGCAGGACCTTCCGATGCGCATTCCCATCGTCTTGCTGCTCCTGGCCGGCCTCGCCGGCGCCTCCGGCACGCTGCGGGCGCAATCGTCGTTCACCGATCCCGACTTCGGGCTCGAAGTGTCGGTCCCGGAAGGATTGCAGGAGGTGACGCCTGCGCATCGCGCCCTCATCATGAACGTCTCCGAGGAGGCCGCGCGCAACGTGCCGCGCGATGAGGCCGTCGACGGCGAGCTCTTCTCGCACCACTATTTCTGGGTGGATGGCACCAGCCCGTACAACCGCCAGATGGATGTGCACGTGTTCGACGGGCCGCCGCCCTACCGGAATTCCGAGGAGCTCATCGAGGCCTACGGCAAGACCGGCATGACTGTGGAAATCACCGAAGCCGTGAAGCCCCCGATCGGCGGATTCCGCCTCGAGGGGTCGTTCAAGAATCAGGCAGGTGTGCCCATGCGCAAGACGGTGGTGTACGTACCGGACCGGAACAAATTCGCGATGGTGAGTCTCCAGGCCTATGCAGCTGACTGGGCGATCGTTCAGCCGGAACTCATGCAGGCGATCCAGTCGATCCGCCTGAAGCGCGAGGCGCCACCCGCCGGCGCGCCGACGAACTCCGCGGCAGGCCGGGACGGCCGTGCCGTGCGTGCCCCGTCCAGCGCCAGCGTCGCCGAACCGATCGACTGGCTCAGCCTGCCGATCACGGGCAGCCTGGTCCTGGCAGCGCTGCTGCTTGCCCACATGCTGCTGGGAGCACGCAGCGCGCGATGAAGCGCATGCCGGCGTGCCTCGCCGGACTCTGGCTGGCCACGCTCCTGCTGACGGCCTGCGGGGACGGAGCACCGGTCGAAGCTCCGCTCGTCTTTCCGGGCGCGCCCGTGCTGCTGATCTCGATCGACACGCTGCGTGCGGACCGCCTCGGCTGTTACGGCTACACCCGCGGCACGTCTCCGAACCTCGACGAGTTCGCCGGCGAGAGCGTGGTGTTCGACGAGGTGTACTCGACGTCCTGCAAGACGGCCGAGTCGCACATGAGCCTGTTCACGTCGCTGCCGGTGTCGGCTCACGGCGTGAGCAATGCCTCAGCGCGGCTGAAGCTGCCCGTCCATCAGCTGGGCCACAACCGCCTGACCTTTCCGCAGGTCCTGAAACGAGCCGGATACTGGAATGCCGGCGTCGCCTGCGGCGCAAACCTGCTCGGCGCCATGGGCTTCGATCGCGGCTTCGAGTCCCGGTTCAGGTCCGAGACCGAGGACATCTCGGTCATCGTGGACCGGACGCTCGCGGCTGCCGAAGCGGGTCTCGCGCAGCCGGAGCCGATGTTCCTCTTCATGCATACCTATCAGGTGCACGGCCCCTACCTGCCGCCGAAGGAATACCGCGACCGGTTCGCACCTGAACCGCGCGGGCTCGTGGGCCGAAGCGTCCTGGCGATCGAGGACCGTCCCTTCCAGGAGCAATGGGGCGCGATGTTCAGCAGCTTCTGGGCCGACGTGGACCGGTTCGGGCCCGAAGACACTGCCTATCTGTCGGATCTCTACGACGGTGAAGTGGCCTACACGGACGCGCAGATCGGCCGGCTCTTCGGCGCGCTGCGGATGCTCGGCGTGTTCGACCGGATGATCGTCATCGTGCTCTCGGATCACGGTGAGGAGTTTGCGGAGCACGGGCACTACGAGCACGACCAGCTCTATCGCGAGCACCTGCACGTGCCGCTCATCGTGCATCTGCCGGGAGGGCGGCTGGGCGGCACGCGCGTCGCCGGCCAGGCCAGCCTGCTCGACGTCATGCCCACGCTGCTCGAACTGCTGGGCATCCCCGGACCGGACACGATGACCGGACACTCGTTGATCGCATCGCTCGCGTCCGGGCGCACGACGGACCAGCCGATCCTCGCCGAGCGGACGATGTTCCCGAACGAGTACATGGCCACTCTGCGCACTCCTTCCAGCGCGACGATCTTCCGCGGCGAACCGCGCACGCTGGAGGAGTACGACCTGCGCGCCGATGCCGCCGAGCGTCACGACCTGGGCCGGGATGCTCCCTTCGCAGGCGATGCCGACGCGGCGCTGTATCGTCAGCTCGCCGAGATCTTCTCGCTCAGGGCGCGTCTCGATGCAGGTGATGCCGGCGGCAACGTCGTCATCGATGAGGCCACGCGGCAGCAGTTGCTGCAGTTGAACTACGTCGGCGAGGACGACGACGTCCCGGCCGCACCCGCCGGATCGCCGCTCGAGCGCTGGCCGGCGGACGGCCCGAAGTAGTCCACGTAGTTCATGGCCGACTCGTAGAGCCTCAGGCGGAAGAGCCTGCCCGCGAGCGGCAAGGCGAGGCGATCCCAGATCGCGGCAGCCACGTGCTCCGCCGTGCTCACCCGACCGGCAAGCCACGGCACGTCATGATCGAGGTGACGGTGGTCCAGTTCGGCGAAAACCTGCTCGTGCAGCAGCACCATGAGCCGGTTGAGGTCCATGACCATGCCAGTCTCCGGGTCCGCCACGCCGCGCACGGTGACGTCGAGCACGTAGTTGTGGCCGTGCCCGTGCGGGTTGTTGCACACGCCGAAGATCAGGCGATTCCGCTCGTCGCTGAAGGCCGGGTTGTGAAGCCGGTGCGCCGCGGAGAACTCGACGCGTCGAGTCAGTTCAAAGATCTGGCCTGGACTTGGGGTCATGGCAGCCGTTATCCCCGGCCGCACGGCGCCGCTGCAAGGCGTCTCGAGGCACCGCGGCGGATCCCGTGCGAGCCCTCGGCATGATCACACGGACCGATTGCTTACATGGGCGGCAGGCCATTCAGCGAGACCCCAGTGTCCTCAAGTCATGCGGGGTGGCTGACTTGCACCAGTTCTCAACACGGTTTCCTCAGCCCCTGAACGTTCGCGTCAACAAGCTGGCGTGAAGGTCCGACCGTATTCAACTCGCCGGTGTGCTGGTACGATCGCCCGCTTGTCGGGTGCCCGGAAAGTGTCGATCACTCGATACACGACAGCCGCTCAGGTGTGCTGCAACGCTTGAGAGGTGATCTCCGTAAGTGTGCGGTTTCCAATGCAGCAAGGACCGAACGCCTACACAGGACGAATGCCCGCCATGACGACCCTCGAACTCTGCGCCAAGCTTGAGAGCCTCCACGCCGGCGACGTCGCCACGCTCTACTTCAAGGATGGCGAAATCATCCGCGGCGGAATGCTCTACAACCCCGTCCAGCAGCGAGGCGTCATCATCGATCCGGCCAGCGAGACTCAGCGCCGCTTCGAGGCCAGCGAGGTCGCCAAGGTCTGGCGCCGCTAGACGGGTCCCGATCTCCGCGCCCCGCCGTGCGGGGCCGGTCAGGAGACGGGACGGTGAGCCGGTGATCTCCTGCGGGCTAGCCCAGGCGGCTCGCGCCCGAGGCATGAACCGCTTCTGGCGCTCCGAGGATCGTCGTCGCTCCAGCCTCTGCTCGCCTCCGGTGCGGGTGCGTCGCGGCGCGGCGCGTCCGTGGCCCCCGGGGAACCCATGCGCCTCCCCACGCAGCCTTGACCGGAGCGCTGTCTTCGCCAGGACCGTCTCCCGAACCGGGGCGCCGGGGCCGCCGCTTCGGCTAGAATCGACAGCTTTGATCGGCGCCCGGCAGCTTCGGGACCCGAGCAACGAGGGAGCCGCAGCCCGTGACCGCACCGACCGTCCTGCGCCTGGGATTTGCCGGCTTCCAACCGGCCGACCTGCATGAGCCCGAAGGACTGGCCCGGCTCTTCGCGGCCTTCCGGGCAGAACTGGCGCTGGCGGACGCATCCCTGGCCTCGCGTTACGAGGCGTGGCTCGCGGGCGAGGCCCTGCCTGCCAAGGCGGAGGCGGAGCTGCTTGTGGCGCTCGGTCGTCACGTCTCCGCGTTCATCGTCCGCCTGTTCTGCCTGGAGGCGCCGGCCGCGGCTCACAAGGAGCGCATCACGCGCCAGCAGCGGCGCTTCGACTTCCGCAAGCGATTCGTGAAGACCCGTGCGGCGCGCCGCGCCGGGCAACCGGCCGAAGGACCCGCAGACACCGCCGTTCTGCTCGAAGCCGAACTGCAGGCAACCCTCGGTCGATCCCTGGACGAACAGACGGTGGCCGATGCCGTCCTCGGCCGTCTCGATGCGCCGGATGCCTCCCCCGACGACGCGCTGCTGATGCTTGCCGAGCGCTGGGCCGCGGCATGCCTGCGCGAGCACCGGCATCGCGACTGGCCGTCGCTGCACCTGCAGCACAAGCTCGACTTCAACCGGCTGGTCCCCACCGTGCCGGCACCCGACGTGGCGCCCGGCGCGGTGATCGGCCCGCACGCCACGCTGCGCCATCGCGACGGATTCGCGCTCACGGACGATCGCGGCACGCTGGCCGACCGCCTCGGCCAGCTCGACACGTGCCTGATCTGCCACGAGCGCGGTGTGGACAGCTGCAGCAAGGGACTCCTCGACAAGCAGGGCAAGGAGCGCGCCAACCCGCTGGGGATTCCGCTTGGCGGCTGCCCGCTCGATGAGCGCATCTCCGAGGCGCATGAACTCGCCGACGAAGGCGACCCGATCGGTTCGCTCGCGCTCGTCATCATCGACAACCCGATGTGTCCGGGCACGGGCCACCGCATCTGCAACGACTGCATGAAGGCCTGCATCTTTCAGCAGCAGGAGCCGGTGGACATCCCGCGCATCGAGACCGGCACGCTGACCGACGTCCTGGACATGCCGTGGGGCGTCGAGGTCTACGGGCTGCTCACGCGCTGGAATCCGCTCAACCGCAAGCGCCCGCACGCGCTGCCCTACAACGGGCTCAACGTGCTCGTCGTCGGGCAAGGGCCGGCCGGATACACGCTGGCGCACTACCTGCTCAACGAGGGCTTCGCCGTCGTCGGAGTGGATGGCCTGAAGATCGAGCCGCTGCCGGAGTCGCTCGTCGGCAGCGCGGGCGGCACGCCTCCCGCCGTGCGCGACTGGTCGGCGCTCACCGTGCCCCTCGACGAGCGCGTGCCGTCCGGCTTCGGAGGCGTCTCCGAGTACGGCATCACCGTGCGCTGGGACAAGAATTTCCTCCGGCTCATCCAGCTCACGCTGGAGCGACGCCGGGGTTTCCGCTGTTACGGCGGCGTTCGCTTCGGCGGCACGCTCACGCTCGAGGATTGCTGGCAGCTCGGCTTCCACCACGTGGCCATGGCCACCGGTGCGGGCCGGCCCACCGTCATCGACATGCAGAACAACCTGACGCGCGGCATCCGCAAGGCATCGGATTTCCTGATGAGCCTGCAGCTCTCGGGAGCCTTCCAGCGGGACGCGCTCGCCAATCTCCAGGTGGAGCTGCCCGCACTCGTGGTCGGCGGCGGCCTCACGGCGATCGACACGGCCACGGAGCTGCTCGCCTACTACCCGGTGCAGGTTGAACGCGTGCTGGCGCGCCACGAGGAACTAGTGGCGCACGGCGACCAGAGCGAGGTGCTGTCGCGGCTGTCCGGCCCGGAGCGCGAGATTCACGCGCGTTTCCTCGACCATGCGCGTGCGCTGCGCGAGGAGCGAGTCGCGGCCGCGAGCGAGAATCGTCCGCCCGACTTCGTGAGGCTGCTCCGCGACTGGGGCGGCGTCACCATCTGCTACCGAAAAGGGCTGGACGAATGCCCCGCGTATCGCCTCAACCACGAGGAGGTCATCAAGGCGCTCGAGGAGGGAATCGCCTTCCTCGAAGGCGTGTCGCCGCTGTCGGCCATCGACGACCGGCACGACGCGCTGAAAGCCGTCGTCCTCGACAGGCATGCGCGCGACGACAGGGGTCGGTGGCGCAGCACGGGCGAAACGCTGACGCTGCCCGCGCGCTCGATGTTCATCGCGGCGGGCACGCAACCCAACACGATCTACGAGAAGGAACACCCCGGCACCTTCACGATCGATGCACGCGGCCGATTCTTCGAGTGCTTCGACATGGACGGCGCCAAGCAGCCAGGCGCCTTTCTCACCAGCTACCGCGCCGGAGACCGTCGCGTCAGCTTCTATGGCGACAACCACCCGGTCTTCGCAGGCAACGTGGTGAAGGCGATGGCCTCCGCCAAGCAGGGCTATCCGTCGGTGGTCGCGCTCTTCCGCGAACAGCTCGCGGCACTGGAACCGGCAGGGGCGGACAAGCGTCGCAAGGCGCTCGCCGGACTGCTCGCGACGCTCGACGACCTGCTCCTCCCCGTGGTCGTGCGCGTGGACCGCCTCACGCCCACCATCGTCGACGTCGTCGTGCGCGCGCCCCTTGCCGCGCGCCACTTCCAGCCCGGCCAGTTCTTCCGGCTGCAGAACTACGTGGCCAGCGCGCCTCGAGCGCATGGCGTTCCGCTGGTCATGGAAGGACTGGCGCTCACCGGCGCGTGGGTCGACAGGGACGCCGGATTGCTGTCGATGATCGTGCTCGAGATGGGTGGCAGCAGCAACCTGTGCGCGCGACTCGTGCCCGGTGAGCGCATCGTGGTCATGGGCCCCACGGGGGCGCCGACGGAGATTCCGCACGGTGAAACCGTCGCGCTCGTGGGCGGCGGCCTCGGCAATGCCGTGCTCTTCTCCATCGCCGCCGCACTGAAGTCGGCCGGCAACCGCGTGCTGTACTTCGCGGGCTATCGCAACTCCGGCGACGTCTTCATGCGCAACCAGATCGAGAGCGCCACCGACGTGGTGGTCTGGTGCTGCGACGCGGGCCCCGACATCACGGTGAACCGGCCGTCGGACCACTTCTTCCGCGGGAACATCGTCGACGCGATGGAGGCGGCGGGCAGCGGCCGCTTCCCGGGCAATCCGATCGCGCTGCGAGACGTCACGCGACTCATCGTCATCGGCAGCGACGGCATGATGCGCGCGGTCAAGGACGCGCGACGCGAACGCCTCGCCGCATACCTCGGTCCGCACGTAGCCATCGGCAGCATCAACTCGCCCATGCAGTGCATGCTCAAGGAGGTCTGCGCGCAGTGCCTGCAGCGCCACGTGGACCCGGTCACGGGCAAGCCCGTCGAGCCGGTGTTCTCGTGCTTCAACCAGGACCAACTGCTGGATGCGGTGGACTTCGGCAATCTGCACGAGCGGCTCGCCACCAACAGCGTGCTCGAGAAGCAGGCCGCCCGCTGGCTCGCCCACCTCTGTCGCGACGAGCAGGCCGCCGCACCGGGAGTCCCCGGGCATGCCGAGCCCCCCCGCGCGGGCTATGATGCCGGGACGACTGCCGCGGCCCCGCCCCGGCTGGCCTGACCGCGGACCGCAGCCCATCGTTCGCCGCCGCGCGACCACCCGATCCCAGGAACACGACCGATGATCACCGTCACCGAAAAGGCCGTCGCCGAAGTCCGCCGCATCATGTCCGACCAGGGACTCGATGCCGCGACCTGCCTGCGCCTCGGCGTCTCCGGAGGCGGCTGCAGCGGCTTCTCCTACGTCATCGGATTCGACGCCGAGCGCAAGCCCGACGACGAGGTCGCGGAGTTCCACGGGCTCAAGGTGCTGCTGAGCGGCGATGCCCTGCCCTACCTCGACAACACGGTCGTGGACTTCAACGACAGCGTCATGAAGCGCGGCTTCGTGTTCAACAACCCGAACGCGAGCGGCAGCTGCGGCTGCGGCAGTTCGTTCTCGGTGTGAGTCGTCCAGCCGCGCCGTGACGCGGCGCACGCGAGAGCGGGCCGTGGTCCGCTCTCACGTGCTCGGCTGCTCAGGTGCTCGGCTGCTGGGTCGCGCCGGACGTCGGGCCGCGCTGCGCTGCGCCCGGCTGCTCACCGCGCGGCGGACGCCCTTCGCGGGGGCCTCGGCGCTGTTCGCCGCCGCCACCGCCACCGCCGCCACCGTCCTGGCGCGGGCCACGCGGGCCCGGACCCGGCCGGCGGCGTGGCGCCACCTTTTCCTCGAGCCGCTGCAGCACGCCGTCGCGCGGCGAGAGCTGCAGGCCTTCGTAAACGGCGGCCGCGGCTTCCTTCTTGCGGTGCAGCGAGAGCAGGCAGCGCGCACGATAGCCTTGCACCGCGGCGTTGTGCTCGCGCTCGAGCGTGTCGCCGGGCTGCTTCCACATCGCCTTGTCGAAGGCCTCGAGCGCCGGCTCCCAGCGCGAGAATCCCACGTCAAAGCGGCCTCGGTCGAACCAGAAGAGCACGTCGTTGTCGGCGGCATTGCTGCCCGACTCGAAGAACTTGTCGAGCATGAGCGGCGCGAGCGGGCCATGTCGCAGCGCGCGGATCAGCTCCGAGGGCCGGTGGAACACGGTCTCGTCCGAGACACTGCCCCCGGGGAGAGTGTTGAGCAGGGCAAGGACCATGGCGTCCCGCTCTTCGTCGCTGGGCGAGAGCACCTGGCACGCCGCAGCCGCGACCACCGGATGCCGCGTCCGCACCGAGCTGGCGCCCGCGGGCACGAGGCTCTTGTCGAGCGGCGTCAGCACGCGCGACTCGAGCTCCGACTCGGGAATCCCCAGCACGGCCGCCAGATGGCCGCGAGCGAGCGACATGCCGTAGCGATGCACGAGCGCGGTGGCCAGGTAGGCGCGACGCAGGAGCTCCGCGTCCGGCTTGGTCTCAAGGGCGGAGATCCGCGCACCGACGGCAGCCGCGACGCTGCCGACGCCGCGCGCCTCCGCGATGCGATCCATGAGGCAACGATCGGCCGTGATGATGGCTTCGGCGGCCGCCTCCGGCTGCAGGTCCTTCGCAAGGTGACCACGTGCACGCAGGCCTTCCGCGATCGCCTTCGCCTCGCCTGGCTCGGGGCAGGCCAGGGTCACGTCGAGGATGGTCGTGGTGCGCCGGATGCGATGGTCGAGGCCCGAACGATCCCAGTCATCGCCCTCGGAAGCGAGGAGGAAGCGGGCCTTGCCGCCGCCGTGCGCCGCGAGGTAGTTCACGAGCGACGGCAGGTTGTCGAGCTGATCCGCATCGTCGGCGACGAAGATGGCGATCGCGTCCTCGTCTTCCTGCGGGATGTACCTGTCGGGCACGCCCGCGCCGAACTCGCGCCAGAAGACGCGGCGTCCCGCGTCGCTGAGGTTCCAGCCGATGCGACGCAGCAGCGTGCTCTTGCCTTCGCCCTTGCGGCCGCGCACCAGAGCGATGCGCGTCTGGCCCGGCTCGACCGCGCCCACGAGGAAGTCCTGGATCTGCGCCGCCACCGTGCGCGCGGCGTCGGCGCCGGCCTTGATGGACTGCCAGGTCGAGCTGTCGCCGCGATCGAACAGGTCGAGGCCGGCCGCGTCGGCGGCAGGCACGGCCTTGCGATAGTCGGCCGTCAATTCCGTGAAGCCGCGCGGCGGATTGCCGGACGCCGGCTTGGGCACCTCGAGTTCCTCGAGCAGCGTGGCCACCTCGGCCAGCGCGGCCTCGGCGGACAGCTCCGGCGGATACTCGACCAGCGCAGTGCCGTAGTGCATGGACGCGCGCAGCGCGGTGCTCGGATCGGTGCTGCCGGCCGGGACGAGCGCCATGTTCGGCGGCACGTGGCCGTTGAATCCGCGGCTGACGTCCTCGAGCACCTCGATGAGGTCCGGGTCGCCGAGGTCGAAGCCCGAGAAGAGCACCGTGCGACCGAAGGTGGTGCGCAGGAAGTTCTGGTAGCGGCTGTCGGGAACGACCAGCGGCTTGCGATCCTTGTTGGTGAGCACCAGCGAAGTCGGCTCGGCGGCTGCGCCGCACAGGCGCACCACGAAGGCATCCTTGCGCTCCCAGGCGCTGTTGAGGCCCTTGGTCTCCGGGCCGAAGACGCGCGGCTTCTCGACGCCCTCGGGCGCTGAGGCCAGCACCGCATCACTGATCGAGGTGGTCACGATGCCCGGCAGCTTCAACGCGTAGAGCGCCGTGAGGCCCGCGTCCGGAGCGCTCTTGAAGCGCGCATCGTCCGCCAGCGTGGCGCGATCGCCGTCGCCCAGCGCGGCTTTCAGCGCCGCCCGCGACGAGATGCTCGCACTGCCGTGGCGCGGCCCCACGATGACGGCCAGCTTGTGATTCCGGGTCGCGGTACGAAGCGTGCGGAAAGCTCCCGCATCGATCCAACGGGGCTTGGTCATGGGTTTGTGTCCTGGGACCGACGCGCTGTCGGGATAGGCGGCCGAGTACGCGCCTGCGCGGGGTCGAGCGAAAGGTTCGACAAACTACCGGGCCACAGCCACGGGTGTCAACGACGGCGACGATTCCCAAGCCATTTCCAGCGCTCCGCGCCGACTGGATTCACCGGCCGGCCACGCCGTATGACATGCGCTTCCTGCCTCGGAGTCATCACATGCCAGCCCGACACCGCACCGGAGTCGCCCCCCGCCGCAGCCGCTCCCGTTCCGGAGCCGGCCGAAGCAAGGCCGGCCCCGGCAGCGCGGCAGGCGCCCCCCCCGCCAAGGGCAAGTCCAGGGCCGGGTCCGGCAAGGCCGCACGCGCCGGCAAGGCAGCGCGAGGCTCCCGGCGCGCCAGCCAGGCCTTCGCAGGCAATGCGCTCATCGGCCAGTCGGGCGGGCCGACGGTCGTGATCAACCAGTCGCTGGTCGGCATCGTGCTCGAAGCGCGCCGCCATCCCGGCGTGATCCGCAAGGTCTTCGGAGCGCGGCACGGCGTCAGCGGCATCCTCAAGGACGACCTGCTCGACCTCGGCCGCGAAACGGTGGCGAACCTCGAGCGCGTGGCGGCGACGCCGGCCGCGGCGCTGGGCTCGGTGCGCAAGAAGCCGACCCGCGAGGAATGCCTCGCGATGTTCGAGACCTTCAGGAAGCACGAGATCCGATTCCTGTTCTACATCGGCGGCAACGACTCCGCCGAGACGGCCGACATCCTGCTCCAGTGCGCGCGCGAACAGCGACACGACCTGCGCATCTTCCACGTGCCCAAGACGATCGACAACGACCTGCGCGTCACGGACCATTGCCCCGGCTACGGCAGCGCGGCCAGGTTCGTCGCGCAGGCCTTTCTCGGCGACGATCTCGACAACCGTTCGTTGAACGGCATCAAGATCAACATCGTCATGGGACGCAACGCGGGTTTCCTCACCGCGGCGTCGGTGCTGGCGCGCAAGGCCCCGGACGACGGCCCCCACCTGGTCTACGTGCCCGAGGTCGACTTCGACGAGCGCCGTTTCGTCGCCGACGTGATCGCGGTCAACGAACGACTTGGCCGTTGTGTCGTCGCGGTGAGCGAAGGCGTGCACGACGCGGCCGGCATCACCGTCGCGGAGAAGCTTGCCGCGAAGTCGGAGCGTGATGCGCACGGAAACGTGCAGCTCTCGGGCAGCGGCGCGCTGGGCGACCACCTCGCGGGACTTGTCCGTGGCGCGCTCCCCGGGGCGCGCGTCCGCGCCGACACCTTCGGCTACCTGCAGCGCAGCTTCGCCGGCGTCTGGAGCCGGAGCGACGCGCAGGAGGCGCGTCTCGTCGGGCGCGACGCGGTGCGCTACGCGCTGCAGGCCGACTCCGGCACGGTCGTGCTGCGGCGCGAGCCGGGTCGTCGCTACCGCTGCCGCACGGAGCTCGTCGCGCTGTCCGAAGTGGCCAGGTTCACCAAACCGATGCCGCGCGCCTTCGTCAATGCAAAGGGCAACGACATCACCGCGGCCTTCGTCGCCTACGCGGCGCCGCTCGCGGGGCCACTGCATCCGGCGGGCCGCCTCAAGGGCACGTGACGGGACCGGGACCGCGCGCCCGCACCAGCGGCCCGCACGAGACGCGCTCGACGAGGCGCGCTCGAGGAGGTGCCGTACGGATCTCCCGCCGGGACGCCTTCAGAGCGTGATCACCTGGCCGGGTTGCGGGCTGTGCGCGAGCATCCCGAGACCTGACTGCAGGCAGTCGGCAAGGGCCCGTCGGGCAGGATCCTCGCCGTGCACGAGGTACGTCGCGGGCTTCAGCGCGGCCAGCGGCGCGGCCCACTGGACGAGTTCCGTCTGTCCGGCGTGCGCCGAGAAACCGCCCAGCGTGTGCACCCGCGCATTCACCGTCACGCTCTCGCCCATGAGCCGCACCTGCCGGTGCCCTTCGACGAGCGCACGCCCCGGCGTGCCACGAGCCTGGTAACCGACGATGACGATGTGCGCCTCCGGCGAGGCCGCGTGGTGCTTGAGGTGGTGCACGATGCGCCCGCCGTTCAGCATGCCCGACGCCGCAATGATGACCGCCGGCCCTGCCAGCGAGTTGAGCGCCATGGACTCCTGCGGCGAACGACAGAAGGACAAGCCCGGGAAGTCCAGCGGCGCATGCCCGGAGTCGATGATCGCCCAGGCCTCTGCATCGAAGAGTTCGCGATGCCGGCGGTAGAGCTCGGTCGTGGTGATGGCCATCGGACTGTCCACGAACACCGGCATGTGCGGCAGCGTGCCGGCCCGCTGGAACTCGCCGAGTTCGTAGAGGATCTGCTGCGTGCGCCCCACGGCGAACGCGGGCACGAGCACCTTGCCCCCCGAGGCGTGCGCGGCGACCAGGACCTCCAGCAGCTCGTCGCGCGTGGCCTGTGGCGGGCGGTGATTGCGATCGCCGTACGTGGACTCCATGAGCAGCACGTCGGCCCCATCGGGAGTGACCGGGTCGCGGAGCAGCGGCTGGTGCGAGCCGCCGATGTCGCCCGAGAAGACGAGCCGCAGCGAGCGACTTCCGTCCTGCAGCGTCAGGTCCACCACCGCGGAGCCGAGGATGTGTCCGGCATCGTGGAGTCGCAGGCGGACACCGGGAGCGATCTCGCGCTCATGGCCGTAGCGCAGCGGCCGGAATTGCTCCAGCACCAGATCCACGTCCGCAAGGTCGTAGAGCGCGGGCGGCGCAGCGGATGCCGGTGCGGATCTCTGCGCTCCGCGTCTCTCGCGCCTGTGCTGTCGCGCCGGGCGGCCCCGATCCTCGCGTCGTCGCGCCCAGCGTGCCGAGTCGTGCGCCTGCACGTGCGCCGAGTCCGGGAGCAGAATGCCCGCGAGGTCGGCGGTCGCGGGAGTGCACCACACCGGGGCGCGGCAGCCGGCGCCCGGAAGCAGCGGCAGGCGGCCGGAGTGATCGATGTGCGCATGGCTCAGCACCACGGCGTCGAGGCGCGAGAAGTCGGCCGGCACGCGACGCCGGTTCGCCAGCTCCGCGCCCTGTCCGCCCTGGTGCAGGCCGAAGTCGAGCAACAGTCGAGCGCGGCTCGTCTCGACCAGGAAGCTGCTGCCGGTCACCTCGCCCGTGGCGCCCAGAAACGTGATCCTCATCGACTCTCTCCGTAGGCGCCTCGCGGCCATCGCGCCGGGACGCATGTGCAGGATGGACTTGCCCTCACCGGGCCGCCAGCGCTTCGAGGACCGGGTCGCGAGCCGCGAGTCGCAGCAGCTCCGTGGTGCAGCGCTGCGCCAGTTGCGGATCGTTGTGCGCGATGGCCCAGAGCGCGATGTTGCGGTTGCCCTCGACGAGCAGGTCCCGCGCGCCCTGCTTGTCGCCGAGCTGCACCACCATCGACGCCAGCGAGAGACGCGCGGCGCCTGCCCATGCATCGCGCCCGACATACGCCTGCCCGAAAGAGAGACCTTCTTCGGGCTTCCCCTGCGTGACGAGACTGCGCATGAGCGCATCGGCGGCGTCGGGATAGAGCGACCGCCGCGCAAGAGCCTCGCGATACCACGCCTCGGCCTGCAGGCGCAGCGTGAGATCGCCGTGCAGGCTCACCTCGCGGTCGAAGGCCGCACCCAGCAGCAAGGCGGCGCGCGGGTCGGCACCGACCTGTGCGGCACGCGCCAGCACGACCGAGGCCGGATCGACGACTCCCTCCGACAGGAGCAGCGCGCCCTCCTGCAGTTCGCCATCGCCGGCCCAGATCAATGGCCGGCTGGCGAGATCCGCATTGAGCACGACTCCCAGCGCCGCGGCGAGCATCCATTCCGGGCGCCGGGGACGAGCCGCGAGCCAGATCCCCGCAGCCATGCACAGATACGGCAGCGCCGGCAGCCGGTGGCGGCTGGACGTGAACATGGCGAGATTGGCGAGCAGCACGCCGAGCACCGGCCACCACACCGCGCCCTGGCGCCAGCCGTGTCGCGAACGCACGGCGCCTGCCCGGCTCCGGAGGCTGGCCAGAGCCAGCGGCCCGATCAGGCCGAAACTCAGCAGCAGCAGTCGCTCCGGCGCCATGCCCGACAGCCCGTGGCGGAAGTCCGCGCCCTCGACGATTTCAGTGCGCTGCCAGAACAGGTAGAGCTTGCGGCACAGCGTCACGAAGGCTCCCGCGGGATCTTCGGCGCACTCCTCGAGAAGTCGCCCGACCTGCCACGCGTCCGCCGAGAGGGAGGCATCGGCTGACTCCCAGGCCGCCACCACCGGCTCCACCCGCATCTGGTCGAGCGCGGGGCCCGGGCGCACGTCGGGGCATCCGCTGCGCGCACCGCCGTTGCCGAGGCGCATCTGCAGCCCGGCGCCGGCAGGCCAGAGCTCGAGCGGCAACGCGACAGCGGCAAGCGCCACCACCAGCAGCGCCGCACCGAACGCCGCCGCCACGCGCACCGTCTCGCGGCGCAGCAGCCCGGCGACGATGCAGAGTGCAGGCAGCAGCAGCGGGGCCTGCGTCAGCACGCTGGCCGCGAGCAGCGCGCCGCCGAGAAGCGCGTGCCTCACGGGCAGCGAAGCGAGCTTCTCGGCGCCGGCTGCAGCGGTCTCGCCACCGGTCTCGCCACCCGTCGCGTCCGGTGCACGCCGCGCCGTCAGCGCAACACTGCCCCACAGCAGCAGCGCCGTCCCCAGCAGCACGGGCAGCGGCTGCGGAATGAAGGCCAGCACGGAGCCCGACAGCACATAGAGCAGCATTGCCCGGAAAGCGGCGCTCGGGTCGGCAAGCCTGCGGCACAAGGCGGATATCCCGGCCAGCACCGCGAGCGAGGTCGCCACGCCCAGACATCCGAAGACCCAGACCGGTGACGCACGCAGTGCCAGCACGATGCCGAGCAAGGCCGGGTACAGCGGACTGCACGGTTCGGCACCGGCCCCCGGGCCGAACATCGCGAGCCGCAGCACGTTGGCGGCGTCCTGGATCGCCTCGCCATGAAACGGGCCATCGGCCCAGGCCCGCACGGCCCAGAGGCCGAGCAGCGCGTGCACCACGTACAGGGCGGCACGTCCACGCGACGCGCGGCCCGATCCGACACTCATCCGCACACGCCCCGAGCGTCGCTCACGCAATCGTTCCGTAGTGCTCGAGGATGTCGGTGCGCGTGATGATGCCGAGCAGCATGCCGTCGAGCATGACCGGCAGGGCAGAGATGCGTCCGCCCAGCATCACGCTCACCGCGCGCGACAACGGCTCGCGCGGATCGATGCTCACGACGTTCCCGGACATGAGCCCGCTGATGGTCGGCGCGGGCTCGGGCGCCCCGCCGCGCTTCGCCGCAAGTGCATCCGCGACGAGCGCACGCCCCATCGCGAGCCGGATGTCACGGTCCGACACCATGCCCACCAGTTCGTCCCTGTCGTCGAGGACGGGGATGTGCCGGATGCGCCAGTCGCGGCAATGGTGGATGGCTTCCTCGAGCGTGTCGCCCGGGCCGAGCGTGACCACCAGCGAGTGCATCAGCTCCTCGACGTTGCGGTCCAGCACGTCGGCACTTGCCGGATCGCGGCAGAGGTCGCGGAAAGCGGTGACGAGATTCGTTTCCGTGACGATGCCCGCCAGGCGCCCGTCCTGGAGCACCGGCAGGGCGCCGATGCGGTGCTCGACCATCCGCAGGGCGGCGGCCGGACCGCGCTCATCGCTCTGCACGCACAGGGCGGGCGAGTGCATGAGTTCCTCGACACGCGACGGCAGCGCCGCATCGCGAGGCACGTGCAGTTCGCCGAGCGACTGCCCACCCGTGCCCAGACGCACGTCCCGATCGGAGAGCATGCCGACGACCGCTCCATCAGCCACGACCGGGAGGTGCCGGAAACGGTGCTGTTCCATGAGGCGGATGGCCTCATCGAGTGAAGTGGAAGGCGTCACCGTCACGGGACGCCTTGTCATGAATCGGGACACCAGCATGGAGAGACGCTCCGCGCGGCCGGGCTGCGATCAACTCCGGGACGTCCCAAGGCAGCCCCGCAGACCGCGTGCCCCGAAGCATACACCGACGACTGTGTGGCAGGAGGGCCGCGGCATCGACGCCAGGACGTCAGCTCGCGAGCGCCGGCGCCGGCACCATTGATCGGCGGCACCCCCATCCCCTAACGTCTCTGCCCTTCGATTCGCACGCGCGCCCTGCCCGGAGTTCACTGCGTTGACTATCCGCGTCGCCCTCTCAGTGCTGGCCATGATCGGCAGCATGCTCGTTCCTGCCCGCCTTGCGGCCGCGCAGGTGAACCCGCCGGTCCCGGCTCCCACGCAGAAGGTGGTGCTCGCGTCGGGCGACTCGGTCACAGGCGTGATCCTCGCCGAAGACGACGAGTTCATCACGATGCAGCACCCGGACCTCGGCGTCCTCAAGGTGCCAAAGATCGCCCTCGCGCCGCCCTCTGCCGTCATCGACGTGGCGGTGCCCGAGCAGACGCCCCCGCCGTCGCCGTGGAGCGGCACCTTCGAGGCCGGCGTCAACGGCTCCACCGGCAACACGGACAACCAGAACATCCGCGGGGCCTTCGTGGCGAAACACAAGACCGACACGCGCGTCATCGACCTCGGATTCACCTACCAGCGGGCGACGCAGGACAACGAGGTCACTGCCAACAACAGCCTGACCGAGGGACGCGTGACCTGGCCCGAGGCCGATTCGCCCTGGGGCACCTTCGTCGGCGCTTCCGTGCAGACCGACAAGTTCCGCGACTTCGACTATCGCGTCGGCGTGAATGCCGGCCGCAGCTACGACTTCGAGGACACCAAGGACACCTGGCTGCAGGGTCGCTTCGGCCTGGGACTGTCCAAGGACTACGGCGGCGACGATGACGGAGTGCGTCCGGAAGGCGTGCTGGGCATCGACTACTGGCACAACCTGAGCGCGACCACGAAGGTCACGGCCGGCGGCGAGATCTACCCGATCCTGAACGATCTCGGACAGTACCGGGCCCTGGCGCGCACCGCCTGGCAGACCCAGATTGCCGACGACTCGCCCTGGATCTTCAAGATCGGTCTCGAAATGGACTACGACAGCACCGCGGAAGGCGACGTCCACAAGACCGACTGGGACTATTTCGCCTCGCTGGGCTACACCTTCTGAGTGCTGCCTGAGTCCTGCGCGACTCAGATTCCAGACATGCCCGGGCGCCGTCCGATGAGGACGGCATGTCCGCCCACCCCGCTGCCTGCTCGTCCGTCCACGCCCGCGCCGCGTTCGTCGCGGCAACGCTGGTTGCCCTGCTCTCGCCTGCGCTGAGCGCCCCCGCGCGCGCCGGCGACTTTGCGGCGCAGCATCTCTTCGTCTGCTCCGAGGGCAGCAACACCGTGCTCGAGCTGGATGCCTCGGGCAGCCTGGTGCGTGCGCTCGGTGCCGGTTCGGGGTTGCTCGCGCCGGCCGGAGTCGCCTTCGACGCGCAGGGCGTGCTCTGGGTCGCGTCCTCCGGCAGCGATCGGCTGCTTGGCTTCGACGCGAGTGGCTCTGTGGTCGCGACGCTCGGCGCGGGTTCGGGCCTGCTCTCTCCGCGC
Organism: Planctomycetota bacterium; assembly: GCA_038212275.1. GTDB lineage: Bacteria > Planctomycetota > B15-G4 > B15-G4 > B15-G4 > JBBQUR01. The sequence continues at coordinate 297,606 of JBBQUR010000001.1, read as the reverse complement.
GGCCTCGCCGTGGGTCCCACGGGTCACGTCCTCACCGGTGATCTCGGCACCGGCACGATCTTCGAGTTCGACACCGACGGCACGCTGCTCGGCACCATCGGTGCGGGCGCCAACGTCGTCGTGCCGTCGGATCTTGCCTTCGGCGCGGACGGTCACCTCTTCGTCGCCAGCGCGGCCACCGGACGCGTCCTCGAGTTCGATGCGGCAGGCGCCACGCTGCGCGAACTCGGCGCAGACAGCTCGCTCGGCCTCGCCATCAGCCTCTGCTTCGGGCTGGATGGCAGCCTCTTCGTCAGTTCCGGGACGGGGCAGAGCGTGGTCGCGCTCGGTTCGTCGGGCGCGGAACTCGCCATGCTCGGACCCTCCGCAGATCTCGACGCCACGGCAGGCGTCGCCATCGGGCCCGACGGGCTGCTCTACGTCGTCTCGCGCGACAGCAGCCTCATCAGCGTGCTCGCCGACGACGGAACGCTCGTGCGGCAGCTCGGCGCCGAGGCCGGCATCGTCCTGGGAGGCGACCTCGCCTTCGCGCCGGCACGCTTCGCCGCGACACTCGCGGGAAGCCTCATGCAGGCCGACGCGAGCGAGACCAAGTTCAAGCAGTCCTGCGTGCTCTCGGTCATGCCCGGATCGCTCACGCTCGGCCTCGCATTCACCGAGGACACCGGACTGGCCGGGCTCTTCGGCTCGCGCTCGCTGGTGCTCCGCGGCTTCCAGAGCCGCGACGAGACTCCGTCGACGCTCGTCCTGCAAGGCGCCTTCGCCACGGGCAACGGCACGCAGGCGCAGCAGCTCCAGCTTCTGCTGTCCGCCACCGGCAGCACGAATGCCGACGGACTCTTCACGCCGCTGAAGGGAAAGGGCGTGCTCTGGGGAGGCGGGCCGGCCGGGCAGGCGCGCGCCACGCTGAAGCTCGGCAAGCAGCTGCCCTAGGTCGCCTAGTTGCCGCGGAAATGCGGCGGACGTTTCTCGGCAAAGGCAGCGAGCGCTTCGAGCCGGTCCTTGCTGGGGAACACGCGCTGCAGATAGATCTCGCGCTCCCGCACGAGGTTCACGGCAAGCGACGCGCCACCTTCGGTGAAGCTCAGCGCCTCCTTGGCAGCGCGCACGGCAATCGGCCCGTTGGCTGCAATCGCCTGCGCGAGTTCCAGCGCGCATGCATCGAGTCCCTCCGGTGCGGCCACGGCATTCACCAGGCCGATCCGCAGCGCCTCGGCAGCGTCCAGGCGGCGTGCCGCGAAGATGAGCTCCCGGGCCTTGGCCAGCCCCACCACGCGTGGAAGCCGCTGCGTGCCGCCCGCGCCCGGAATGATGGCCAGCGCGGTTTCGGTGAGCCCCATGCGGCTGGACGACGAAGCCACGCGCAGGTCGCACGCCAGCGCCAGCTCGAGGCCGCCGCCGAAGGCCACGCCGTTCATCACGGCGATGGTCGGCTGCGGCAGCAAGGCGAGCGCCTCGAAGGTCTCCCCGATGCGGCGCACGAAGTCGCGCGTCTGCTTCTCGTTGAACGACGCGCGTTCCTTGAGATCGGCGCCGGCGCAGAAGGCGCGCTCTCCGCTTCCACGCACGAGCACGACGCGCACGCGGTCGTCGGCGCGCAGGACCTCGACGTGCGCCGCAAGTTGCGCCAGCGTTTCGTAGGAGAGCGCGTTCATCACCTCGGGGCGCTCCAGGTGCAGCCAGGCGAGATGCTCGAGCCGGGTGCAGCGGACGAGTTCGGTCACGGTCACGCACTCCGATCGGGGGGACACTGGGTCGGCGCGAGAGGTTAGCAGGCTCGGGCGGCGGGAGGCAGCACGGCCCTCGGCGGAGTCGGGCGGCGGAGTCGGGCGGCGGAGCCGGGCGGTGGAACCGTCGTCGGGCCGCCGAGTACCCTGCGGCTGGCGGCGGTTGAGGGGGATGTGCCGTGCCTCGACTGCCCTTCCCGGCGGAACCCTACATGCTCACGTGGTTGCTCGCACTCTATTGGCTGGCTGCAGCTTTTCTCTGCATTTACGGCCTCAATTGCCACGTGCTCTGCGCCGTCTTCCGGCGTGGCCGGCAGGAAGGGCTGCTGCGCCTGTCGCGGCAGCGCGAGACCTGGGCCGCCACGACTCCGGAGTCCGCCCTGCCCGTGGTCACGGTGCAACTCCCGATCTACAACGAGCGCTACGTCGTGGAACGGTTGCTGCGAGCCGTCGTCGCCTTCGACTGGCCCGCCGACAGGCTGCAGGTCCAGGTGCTCGACGACTCGACCGACGACACGACGCGCCTCGCCGCCGCGCTGTGCGCCGAGCTGGCCGGCAAGGGCCATGACATCCATCACGTGCGGCGGGCGCGCCGCTCCGGGTTCAAGGCAGGTGCGCTGCGCGATGCACTGCCCTCGGCGCGCGGCGACCTGATCGCCATCTTCGACGCGGACTTCGTGCCCGCACCGGACTTCCTGCGACGCATGGTGCCGCTCATGTCGCGCCCCGACATCGGGTTTGCACAGGCACGCTGGGGACATCTCAACCGCGACTCGTCGGCGCTCACGCGCGCGCAGGCAATCGCGCTCGACGGGCACTTCGGAATCGAGCAGGCCGGCCGCTGCTGGGCCGGCTGGATGCTGAACTTCAACGGCACCGCGGGGCTCTGGCGCCGGCAGGCCATTGCCGACGCCGGCGGATGGCAGGCCGACACGCTCACCGAGGACCTCGACCTGTCGTACCGCGCGCAACTTGCCGGCTGGAAGGTGGAGTATGCCTTCGACGTGGAAGTTCCCGCGGAGATCCCCGCCGACCTGTCGGCGTTCCGCAGCCAGCAGAAGCGCTGGTCGAAGGGATCGATCCAGACGGCGAAGAAGCTGCTGCCGCGCCTGCTCCGCAGCCGGCTGCCGCTGGCAACCCGATGGCAGGCCATGCTGCACCTGACGCATCACCTCGTGCATCCGCTCATGCTCACCATGGTCGTGCTGGCCGTGCCCGTGCCGCTGATCGCCAGCCGGCAGCAGCTCCCGCCCACGGCGATCGCCGTGCTCGCACTCCTGCTGGCGCTTGGCACCACGGGACCCACGACGCTCTACATCGCCAGCCAGCGCGCGTTGCGGGAGCGCCGACGCTGGAGCCTGGCCGACCTCGGCTGGCTGATGCTGCTTGGCACCGGCATCGCCGTGAGCAACACGCGCGCGGTGCTCGAGGCCCTCTTCGGCATCGACAGCGAGTTCGTGAGGACGCCCAAGGCCAACCTCACCGGCGACAGCCGCGGCCACGCCGGCGGCGGCTATCGCATTCCCGTGGACACGCTCTGCCTCATCGAAGCGGCGCTCGCCCTGTGGTCGGCCCTTGGCGTCGTGATGTTCGTCCGGCGCGGGAGCTGGCTCATCGGGCCGTTCCTCGCGCTCAATGCGGCCAGCTTCGGGTGGGTAGCCGTACTCTCGCTGCGCGAGCGGCGCGCGCAGCGACAGCTCGGGCCGGCCGTCCTGCCGATCGAGGAGCGGGCCGTCAACGAGGCGGCGCTGCAGGGTCCGATCGCATGAAGCATCCGCTGGCGTCCCCGCTCGCAGCGCAGGTCTGCCTCATGCTGCTCGCGGCGTGTGCGGACCGCGTGATGGCGCAGTCGAGGCCGATACCCCTCGCACACGAGACCTTCACCGCGCTGCTCTCGCGCTGCGTGCACTCGGGCGTCGTCGACTACGCACTGCTCAGGCAGCAGGAGTCGGCACTTGACGCCTGCATCGCCACGCTGGGCTCGACGGATCCGGGCCTGCTGGCCGGCGACTCGCTCAAGGCCTTCTGGATCAATGCCTACAACGCCTTCACGCTGAAGCTGATCCTGGAACAGGCGCCGGACCTGCGCAGCATCAAGGACATTTCCTCCGGCGAACGCTGGGACGCCGAACGCTGGCTCGTCCATGGCCGGCGCTACAGCCTCGACACCATCGAGCACAAGCTGCTGCGGCCGCTGGGTGATCCGCGCATCCATTTCGCGATCGTGTGTGCGAGCCGTTCTTGCCCGGATCTGCAGAGCGACGCCTACGAGGCCGCCACGCTCGACGAACAGCTCGACCGCGTCACGCGCGCCTTCCTGGCCGACACGACGAAGGGCCTGCGCTTCGAGACGGAGCCCGGCGTCTTCTACGGCGAGAACCAGCGGCTGTACCTGTCCGCGCTCTTCGACTGGTTCGGCGAGGACTTCAGCCGCGACGGCGCCTCGAAGATCGACTTCGTGCTGCGCCATGCGCCGCAGCCGGCCGTCGACTTCATCCGCGCGCATCGCGATGACCTCTCGATCCGATGGCTCGACTACGATTGGTCGCTCAACGACCGATGAGAGCGCCGCGCATGCCGCCACACGCCCCGGCCTGCCCGGACGTCCCGTCCCGCCGCGCAGCGCGATGAGCCTGCTCCGCACGCTCGCCGCGCGGCTCTTTGCCGCCTTTCCGTGGCTCACGAAGCGCTGGCTCGCGGCGCACCCGCAGGCCGTGGAGGCGGACGTGCCCTGGACACCGCTGCGCAGGCCGCTCGCGGAGTGCACGCTCGTCGTCATCACCACGGGCGGCGTGCACCTGGCCGATCAGGCGCCCTTCGACATGACCGACCCGGACGGCGACCCGTCGTTCCGCGTCCTGCTCGAAGACGCGCCGGCAACCAGCCTTCGCATCACGCACGACTACTACGACACGCGAGACGCGCGCCGCGACCTCAACCTCGTCTATCCGGTGGAGCGCCTGCGCGAGCTGGTCGCGGCCGGGCGGCTGGCCGGCCTGGCGCGCGCGCACGTCGGCCTCATGGGCCACGTGGATGGCCCGCATGTCGCCACGCTGCGGGCGCGCACGGCCCCTGCCGTCGCGGAGCTTGTGCGCGGCCTTCCGGCGGACGTTGCACTGCTCGTCCCCGCCTGAGGCCTCTGCAACAGGACGGCCGGTCTGGTCGCCAGAGAACTCGAACGGCAGGGGCTGCCCACGATCACGCTGTCGCTCCAGCGCGAGATCTCGGAGGCAGTGCGACCGCCGCGCACGCTCTTCCTGCGCTGGCCCTTCGGCCACGCGCTGGGCGAACCGGGCGCGCGCGCCCAGCAGCTCTCGGTGCTCTGCCTCGCGCTGGACGTGCTGGAGCGCGCCCGCACGCCCGGCGAGATCGTCGATGCCCCCTGGGCGTGGCGCCGCGAAACCTACGCCGATCCGTTGCGGGGCAGCGGCCCTCCGCTCAGAAGCCCTTGAGCGAACCGGCCTTCTTGTACATCCACATGACGAAGATCCAGCCGATGGCGACGACGCCGGCCGTGATCACGTACATGCCCGTCCCGTACTGGCTCGAGTAGGAGACGGTGTGCTGGTTGATCATGGTCCAGATGAGCGGGACCGACATGTAGGTGTTGTGCCGCGAACGCGTCCCCGCGAGCGCCACCAGTGCGGCGTCCGGCGCCTGCCCAGCCTTCACCGCCGCGATGATCTTCTGCTGCGCGGGCCAGATGCGGTACCACACGTTGAAGGCCATCATCGTGCCGAACATCACACCGACGTGGATGTTCGTGGCGCGGTAGGTCAGGTGGCCCACGTGTTCGAAAGCCCAGATCATGACGGCGACGAGCACGAAGGCGAGGATCGCGAAGTTCTGGTTCTTCTTCCCGAGCGGCGACTTGGCAAGCGCGTCGTAGATGAACGTGCCGACGAAGGCGAGCAGCACCATGATGCCGGCGCCCGGTCCCCAGCCACCGCCGGACAGCACGCCGTCGGAGCTCATCACGGGCGCCCCGAACATCGTGTCCTTGTTCATGTGGTAGACGAGGCCGAGGAGGCCGAAGCCGGTGATCCACGTCCACGCCGCGCCCCAGCGGAAGAAGTAGAGCGCGCGCGGCATGAGCTCCGGGATCACCTTCTGCTTGGTGTCCTTGTCGAGCGTGCCCATGACCTGCCCGTTCACGAAGTTGAAGTAGTACAGCAGGCCGATCCAGAGCACTCCGGCCACGATGTGCGCCCAACGGAAGAGGGCCTGCAGGGCATCGCTGTGTTCCACTCGTGAATCCTCCTCGCGGACTTCCGCCGGAGCCGGCGCCGGATGCCCGGGCATCACTGGCGGTCGCCGATCCGTACGTGTCGCTCGTTCCACCCGTCATGCGGGCAGGGAACAGCAAACGCATCCCGAACGGGCAAGTCAAGCCGCGCATGCCCGCGCCACGCATGAAAGCGCTGACCTGAGGGTCCCTTGAACACCATGCCGGGGCGCCGCCGACGCGCCGGGCGAGTCGCGCACCGGCCTATACTGCCGCGCATGGCATACATCCGTCAGGTTCCTCCCGGAGACGCGCAAGGCGAGCTTGCGCGGATCTACGCCGCCGCGCTGCGACGCGCCGGTCGCGTCTTCAGGATTCTCCAGCTGCAGAGCCTGAATCCCTCGGTGCTCGCCGCGTCCCTCGAGCTTTACCGCGTGATCATGTACGGGCGCTCGCCGCTGACGCGCGCCGAGCGCGAGGCCATTGCCGTCACCGTCTCGCGCTGCAACGAATGCTTCTACTGAGTGGCCGCCCACCAGGCTGACCTCCGTGTCGAGGTCCAGAACGAGCTGCGAGCTTCCGGCGCATCCGACGACGATGCGGCCACGGCGGCGCGCAGCTTCGCGGCCGACATCGCGGCCCAGGGCAGCGAGGCCGCCCACACGCCGAGGCTGCGGGCTCTGCTGCAGTACGCCGAGCGCCTGACGCTCTCCCCCGCCTCCACCACGGCGGATCATCTGGAGCCGATGCGCGCCGCGGGCCTCGACGACGTCGCGATCCACGACGCCGCGCAGGCGGCTGCGTACTTCGCCTACATCAATCGCATCGCGGACGGTCTGGGCGTGGACCTCGAGCCGGAGATGGAATGACGGCTCGGCGGCGCGGGTCGCCGTGGATCGGGTCGCCCGGCCTCGCGCCACCGCGGCGCGGGTCGCCGTGGATCATCGCGCCGTGGCTCAGGGCGCCGTGGCTGCGGCCCCGCCGTGATGCCGGACGATCTCGCCCGTGATGAGATAGATCGTCTCTTCCGCGATGTTCGTGACGTGATCGCCCACGCGTTCGAGTTCCCGCGAGATGCGGAAGGCGTCCAGCGCACAGGAGACCTCTCCGTCGGCCGCCAGCATGTCGTGCACCTCGTGCCGGACGACGCGGTCGAGCCTGTCCACCTCGGCGTCGCCCGCCACGACGGCGTGCGCCAGCGCGAGGTCCTGGTCCAGGAAGGCCTGCAGTACGCTCCGGCTGCCGCGCACCACGCGGTCCGCCAGCGCCAGCAGGTCCGGCGTGATGCGTCCGCCGCGCTTCACGATGCTCCGCGCCAGCCACGAGATGTTGGTGGCATGGTCCGCAACGCGCTCGAGGTCGTAGTTCATCTTGAGCATGGTCACCAGCATGCGCAGGTCGTGCGCCACAGGCTGATACAGCGACATCAGGCGGACGCACTCCGTCTCGATGTGGATCTCGGCCTCATCCACCTGGTCGTCGCCCTCGATGACCTGCCGCGCCAGCTCCGTGTCGCGCTCGGCGAGGACCTCGCACGAGCGTTCGAGCGCCGTCAGGCAGGAACTCGCGTAGGCCGTGAACTGCCGTCGAAGCTGCGTCAGTTCGTGTTCCAGCGCGCGGCTCATCCGAAGCGTCCCGAAATGTAGTCCTCGGTCTCCGGACGGTGCGGCGCCGTGAAGACGTCGCCCGTCGGGCCGTACTCGATGAGGCGCCCGCGGTACATGAACGCCGTGAAGTCCGACGTGCGCGCCGCCTGCTGCATGTTGTGCGTCACGATGAGCACCGAGTAGCTGCCCTTGAGCTCCGCGATGAGATCCTCGATGCGGCCCGTGGCGATCGGGTCCAGCGCCGAGCACGGCTCGTCCATGAGGAGCACCTCGGGCTCGGCAGCGATCGCGCGTGCGATGCAGAGGCGCTGCTGCTGGCCGCCCGACAGGCCCAGGCCGCTGGAGTTCAGCCGGTCCTTGGCCTCGTCCCAGAGCGCCGCGCTGCGCAGGCTGCGTTCGCAGACCTCGTCGAGCACGCGCCGGTCGCGCTCGCCGTCGATGCGCAGCGAATAGACGACGTTCTCGTAGATGCTCATCGGGAACGGATTGCTCTTCTGGAAGACCATCCCCATGCGCTTGCGCAACTCGATGACATCCACGCCGGGCGCATAGATCGAGTCGGCGTTGAGGCGCATGTCGCCCTCGATGCGGATTCCGTCGACGAGATCGTTGAGCCTGTTCACCGAGCGCAGCAGCGTGGACTTGCCGCAGCCGGACGGCCCGATGAGCGCCGTGACCTTGCCGCGCGGGATGTCGATGCCGATGTCGAAGAGCGCGCGCGTCGCGCCGTACCACAGCGAGAAGTCCGACACGTTGAGCACATGCTCCTCGCGGGCGATCGCCGCGTGCGTGTCGGTCGGCACGCTCTGACCCTGCTCGATGGCCGTGAGCAGCGCGGACGCCGGGGTAGCGCGGCGCGCGCCGACCGACGGTTGCTCGGGTACGGGCGGGTACATGCCGGGAACCTCCATCGCGGGACGCGCGCCGCCCCGTGCTCCTGTGATGTGACCGCGCGCGCCACCTGCGCCGTGGCTTCTCTCCGATCCGCTGCCGATGCCGTCCATCAGAACTTCCCCGTGACGTAGCGCGCGCGAAGGCGCGTGCGGACCATGATCGCCGCGATGTTCAGCAGCACGACGAGGCCGATGAGCAGCAGCGTCGTGGTGAAGACCATCGGCTTGGCGGCCTCGCTGTTCTGACTCTGGAAACCCAGGTCGTAGATGTGGAAGCCGAGGTGCATGAACGAGCGCTGCAGATGCACGAAGGGGAACTGCCCGTCGACCGGGAGTTCGGGCGCGAGCTTGACCGCGCCGACGAGCATGAGCGGCGCGACCTCGCCGGCGCCGCGCGCCAGCGCGAGGATCAGGCCGGTCATGATGCCCGGCATGGCGCGCGGCAGCACGATGCGGCGGATGGTCTGCCACTTGCTCGCGCCGCAGGCGTAGCTGCCTTCGCGCATGCTGCCCGGCACGGCCGCGAGGGCTTCCTCGGTGGCGACGATGACGACGGGCAGCGTGAGCAGGGCAAGCGTCAGCGAAGCCCACAGCACGCCCCCCGTGCCGAACGTCGGCGTGGGCAGCTTGGCGGAGAAGAAGAGCTCGTCCACGCGCGCGCCGACGATGTAGCAGAAGAAACCGAGGCCGAAGACGCCGAAGACGATGCTCGGCACGCCCGCCAGGTTGTTCACCGCGATGCGCACCGCGGAGGTCAGCAGTCCCGGCCGTGCGTACTCGCGCAGGTAGAGCGCGGCCAGCACGCCGAAGGGCACGACCAGCAGCGACATGACCAGTGTCATCATCACGGTGCCGAAGATGGCCGGCCAGACGCCGCCCTCGCTGTTGGCCTCGCGCGGCACGCCGGTGAGAAACTCGCCCCAGCGCGAGAGATAGACGCCCAGCCGCCCGAACACGCCGAGCTGGTTGGCCGGGTAGGCGCGCACGATGTCGGCGAGCCCCAGCGGCACCTCCTGCCCGCCCGCGGTGCGCAGCGTCAGGCACTCGGCGGCATTGCGTTCATCGAGCGCCTTGATCTCCGTGCGGATGTCCGCGTAGCGAGCCTCCAGCTCCAGCCGGCGAGCTTCGAAGGCGTCGTTCGCGTGCACCCATTCCGGCGATTTCACGCCATGCTCCAGCTCCACCGTGCGCAGCGCGAGCCGTGCGTCTTCCAGTTCGCGGTTCACGTCGCCGATGGTGTCGGTCTCCAGCTCCGTGCGTTGCTCCCAGCGCTCGCGCACCGCGTCGTGATTCGCTTCAAAGAACGCCCAGGCGTCGGCAGGATCGCAGGCCACCGCCTTGCCACCCGATACGTAGCCGCTCGGCACGCCGTAGAAGCGCCCCCACGAGAGGCGCTCCACGACCAGGAACCAGGGCGGACGGCTTTCCACCACGATGTCCGTATCGGGCACCCACGCGAAGTGCTCGCCCGTCAGCTCGTAGTTGCCGACGCGAAGGAGGCGCCGGCGCCCGGGACCTTCCGCCGAGCCGTCCACGGTCCACTCCTCGCTGCGCGTCACTTCGCCCGCCAGCACGCGGCCGTCGGCGGTGGTGAACTGCACGACGGACTCGGGCCAGAACGTGTCCGCGCCCTGCACGACGACGAGCGTGAGCAGGCCGACGATCATGATCAGCGCGATGGCGAGCGCCCCGCCCGTGATCCAGATCATCGGTTCGCCGTGGGCGAACAGCGCCGTGCGCCGCGCGCCCTCGGTGCGCCGCGAGAGCGCACCATGGCCGGCTGCTGCCCGGCGTGGCGTGCGGGCGGCACCGGAGACCAGCGGGTTTCCAGGGGCGGGCGTCACAGCTCGTAAGCCCGCTTGCGGAAGCGCTGGCGGACGACTTCGGCGATCGTGTTCAGCACGAAGGTCATGCCGAAAAGCGTGAGCGCCGCGAGGAAGAGCACGCGATAGAGCGTGCCGCCCTGCACGGCCTCCGGGAGTTCCACGGCGATCGTCGCGGACAGTGTTCGGAAGCCGTTGAAGATGTTCCAGTCGAGCACCGGCGTGTTGCCGGCGGCCATGAGCACGATCATCGTCTCGCCGACGACGCGGCCGATGCCGATCATCACTGCCGAGAAGATGCCGCTCATGGCGGTCGGCACGACGACGCGCACCGCCGTCTGCCAGGGCGTGGCCCCCGCGGCCAGCGACGCCGCGCGCAGATGGTCCGGCACCGAGGCCAGCGCGTCCTCGGCCAGCGTGTACATGATGGGGATCACGGCGAAACCCGTGAGGAATCCCACGATGAGCGCGTTGCGCTGCACGTAGGTGCCGACGAAGCTCCCGCGCGGATCGAGGCCCGCGCCGTTCAGCATGTGCGCGAAGCCGAGCGCCAGCACCACCACGCCACCCAGCGAGACGACCAGCAGGCCGAGGCCGAAGGCCGCGCTGCGACCGCGCGAGTACTGACGCGTCACCGAGCGCGTCCAGCCCGCAAGCAGACGGACGCGCAGCAGCACGACCAGGAACACTGCGGTCGGCAGCGTGAGCAGGAGCCAGCCGCCGACGCTGTCGCCCTTCTGGCCGTCGAGCCAGGCCATGATGTCGCCGGCGAAGAAGGCGCGCTGCAGAGCGCCGCCGCAGAGCGCCGCGAGGCCGAGGCCCGCGAACACGGCGAGAATCATCGCGGCGAAGCGGGGCAGCCCCGCAAGGCGCAGCGCCACGCCCTGCGGCAGCAGCTGCCACAGGTGCGCGCCGACCACGAAGGCCAGCGGGACGGTGAGCATCGCCGCCAGCACCTCCGGCACGATGTGTTCGATCACCGGCGCGATGACGATGGCCGCGAGAAAGCCGAGCACGACGCTCGGCAGGCTGGCCATGATCTCGATCAGGGGCTTGACGCGCGAGCGCATCGAGCGCGACAGGAATTCGCTGGTGTAGATGGCCGCCAGCAGCGCGATGGGCACGCTGAAGATCAGCGAGTAGAGGCTGGCCTTGAGCGTGCCGAACACGAGCGGCCAGAGGCCGAACTTCGGTTCGATGTCGTCGGTGCCGCCGCCGGACTGCCAGACGTGCGCCGGACCGCTGGCGCCTTCGTACCAGACCGGGCGGAAAAGGGCCGCGAAGGTGGTCTCGGGACTCTCCGCGCGCACCGTCCAGTGGCGCACCTGGCCCGCGCCCAGCGCCAGCAGGCCATCGGCGCGCGGCGAGAGCGCGATGAGCGCGGCCGTACCATCACCCCCGGATGATCCCGTGGCAGCGCCCGCATCCGCGGCGGCGTCCGCGTCGGCGACGGCGCCTGTCCCGGACCCCGACTCGCCGACACTGTCGTCCTGCGTCGGCGCGGCCTCGGCCAGCAGTTGCTCGGAGGTCATGTGCAGCACGCGCACGGCGCCATCGGCATAGCCGGCGGCGAACTGCCGGTTGCGTGCGGACACGGCCAGCGACGTGACCGCGAAAGGCCGCCCGGGAAGCGTGTGTCCGCGGACGAGGCGCAGATCGCCGCCCGCCGCCTCGTTCTCGGGCCGCGCAAGAAACCAGCCCGACAGGCCGCCGCCGGAGTCGCCGACCACAACCGTCGTCGCGCCGAGCAACTGCGTGAGTGCCGTGAGCTTGAGATCGCTCCCGGGCAGCAGCTGCAGCGATTCGGCAAGCTTCGGCGCCGTCGCATCGCGGACGTCGAAACGCTGGGTGAAGCCGTCGTCCCACGCGACACAGATGCTGTCGGCGAGATCGGACTGCAGCAGAAAGGACGGAGCGCCGTGACCCAGCCGCGGCTGCAGCGGCAGGGAGACCTCTTTCACCTTCACGGTCACCAGCCCCGTGAGCAGATTCTTGCGGCGAGCGACATCCTCGCGCCGCAGCGAGCCGTCCGCCTTGAGCACCGTGAAGACCTCGCGCGTCTCGCTGTCCGAGTGCGTGATGAGCAGCACGCGCGAGGCGCTGCCGGAGCGCACGGGCTCATCGAGGCTGACGTTCAGTTCCTGAAGGCGAAGCTGGCCCTCGGGGGTGAGCTCCACCAGCCCCTTTCCCAGCCGCTGCCAGACGCCGGGCTGCAGTGAGGCCTGTTGTTCCGCAGTCACGGCGGGATCGTCAGCGCTCAGAAAGCGGCTGCTGAAGCCGATGCGCCCGATCTGCACGCTGCCGTCGTCGAAGCCGAAGGCCACGGAGTCGCCGTGCGTCGCGGCGTGGAAGGCCGTGGGTGCGCGTCCCTCGAACAGCGTGCGGCGATCCAGCTCCGCACCGTCCGTCAGCGCGAAGGCGACCACCTCGCCGCCGGGCAGCAGCGCCCACGCCGAGCTGCGGTAGTCGTCCATCGCGACGTGAAGCGGCGCCACCGCATCCGGCAGCGCGGGGACGGCGACGCTCGCATCGTCGCGCAGTTCGGCGCCGCGGAAGAGCGGGATGGCCACCGACAGCAGGAACAGGAAAATCCCGCCCACGGCCACGATCGTGCCCATCCCGCCGAACGTGATGAACACGCGCGACACGCTCTCCGCGATCTTCACCGCGCGCGTAGTCGTGCGGCGGCGCGAGCGTCCGGTGATCGGCTTGCCCGTCATGGTGGTCCAGAGCCCTGCAAATCAAGGCGGGATCCGGTGGCTTGCGACCACCCGATCCCGCCTCGCGTCTCGGACTCGTGCTGGCGTAGTGCCAAGGGGACCCCGCTCAGACGCCGGGCACTTCGACCTTGCGCAACGACTCCCTGGCGACCGCGGCGGGCAGCGGCAGGTAGCCGTCCTTCACCACCTCGTCCTGACCCTGGTGCGACAGCACGTAGCGCACGAACTCGCGTCGCAGCGGGTCGAGCGCGGTGCCCGGCTTCACATTCACGTACAGCAGCAGGTAGCGGGACAGCGGATAGTCGCCCGAGTAGCCGTTCTCCGGCTCCGCGGCCACGAAGTCCTCGCCGGCCGCGTGTGCCAGCGGCACCGCGCGCACGTCGGCCGTCTTGTAGCCGATGCCGCTGTAGCCGATGCCGTAGCGGTCGCTCGCGACGCCCTGCACGACCGAGCTGCTGCCCGGCTGCTCCTTGACCTCGTCCTTGTAGTCGCCCTTGAAGAGCGCGTGTTCCTTGAAGTAGCCGTACGTGCCCGAGGCGCTGTTGCGGCCGTAGAGCGAGATCGGCTTGTCCGCCCACTCGCCCGTGAGTCCGAGGTCGCCCCAGGTGCGCACGTCACGATCGGCGCCGCCCTTGCGCGACTTGCTGAAGATCGCGTCCAGCTGCTGCAGCGTGAGACCTTCGATCGGGTTGTCCTTGTTCACGTAGACGCCGAGCATGTCGATGCTGGTCGGCAGCGACGTGGGCTTGTAGCCAAAGGCCTTTTCGAAGTCCTCGATCTCCTCGGACTTCATCTCGCGGCTCATCGGGCCGAACTGCGCGCTGCCCTTGACGAGCGCGGGCGGCGCGGTGGAGCTGCCCTTGCCTTCGATCTCGATCTTCACGCTCGGGTAGAGGCGCTTGAAGCCTTCGGCCCAGAGCGCCATCTCGTTGTTCATCGTGTCGGAGCCGACGCTCTTGAGGCTGCCGGACACGCCCTGCACCGGCGTGTACTCGGGCAGTGCAGGATCGACGCTGACGGCCTGCGCGGACACGGCCGTGTGAAGGAGCAGCGCGGCGAGCACCGGGCGGATGAAACTCTTCATGACATCGGATCTCCGTCGTTCGTGGTCGGGATTCGTCGCGCCCGGAAGATGGCCGGACCGCGTGGGAATTCGAACCCGGCTGCGTGAAGATCTCGTGAATGCCCCGGATGTCCCCGCTCCGGGGCAAGGAGAACTCCTCTCCTGGGCCGTTCAGGCCCTCGGATGGCCCGAATGGACCCTGGGCGCGCAGGGCAGTTCGGCGATCAGCAGGGCCTCGGCCGCAGCCAGTTCCGCGTGGCGGACTCGGACGGCCTCCCGCGGTGCGGCGGCGCAGGCCAACTCCACGAACAGAGCTCCGTGCCGCGCTTCGGCCTCGGCCAGCACGCGGTACAGAGGGGCCAGTTCGGTCAGCTCCGCGCACTCGAGCAGGCGCTCGAAGCGCTCATGAGAGCGCGCCTCGATGAGTGCCGAGACGAGCATCGCGTCCACGTATCCGTCCTGGCGCTTGCGCGGTGCACCCGCTGCCGCGAGCAGGCCGGTCATGTAGGGGCTGCGGCTGTCGGGCAGCAGCGACCAGCCGCGCACCTCGAGTTCGCGCAGCACGCGCTGGGCGTGCTCCACTTCCTCGCGGACCAGCGCCAGCAGGCGCGGCACGTGACCGGCCCCCACGGGCTGGCGCTTGAGCAGGCTGAGTCCGGAGGCCGCTGCCTTCAGCTCGCAATGCGCGTGGTCCGAGAGCAGCGCGTGCAGGTCTCGCGCCGCAGCGGGTGCCCACGTCGGCGGCGTGCGGCTCGCCAGCTTGAAGGCAGCACTCGGCGTGGCGACCGTCGGGGCGTCCGGACCAGCTCCCGGTGTGCCGTGCGCTGACTCACTCCTCACCGGCTACCTCGCGGCGCGAGCTCCACGTAGATCGCCCCATCCTGTTCCACGACCGGGTACACCGGTAGCGCGGCGCCGGGCACGTTGGTGCAGCGGCCGCCGGGAAGCTCGAAGTGCCACAGGTGATCCGGGCAGGTGATGCCGCCATCCAGCACGAGCCCCTCGGCGAGGTCGGCCTGCTGGTGCGGACACAGGGCGCCGAAGGCACACACGATGCTTGCGCGGCGCAGCAGCGCCACCGGGCGGCCGCCAAGGACGCGACTGAGCACATGTCCCTCGAGGAGTTCGTCGGAGCGGCAGGCGCGCAGGCGCTGCACGGCAGGCGACGGTGCACTCACTTCGGTGGCTCCGGCTGCGCGTCCTGCGCGTCCTGCGCGTCCTGCGCGTCCTTCGCATCCCTGGTTTTCTGCGCGTCCGGAGCGTGCACCGGCGGCGACTTGAGCTTGCCGTCGCCGACGTAGCCGATCTCCTGCAGCGATTCGAGAATCTGCGGATTCTGCGGCTGCGGCTCGGCGGGCCGACGCGCAGCCGTGGCGCGCGACCATGCACGCGTCTCGTCGATCAGGCGCTGCAGGCTGTGCTGCGCCTCGTCGCCACTCGGATGCGTGAAGATCAGCGGGTGCTGCTCGTCCGGGTCGGCCCCGAGATCGAAGACCTCGTCGACTTGTTCGGCCTCGTCCTGCTCGGCCTGCACCCAGATGTCCTTGTGCGTGGCGGTCTGCGCGGACACGAGCGTGCGCTTCGGGCCGAAGAGTTCGGTGCGCACCAGCGACATCACGGGGCGCCACTCGCCGGGCGCCGGCGGAGGCAGCATGGCCAGCGCATCGGGCGCCGGCGGCGCGTGCGCGGCCCCCAGCAGCAGGCTCGCGACGGCGGCCGTGCTGACGGGATCGTCGCGCACGCCGCCGGACGAGAAGCCGGGCCCGGCGACCACCAGCGGCACGTGCAGCATCTCGTTGTAGAGCGAGAAGCCGTGTCCCCAGCGGCCGTGCTCGAAGAGTTCCTCGCCGTGATCCGCGGTGAGCAGCACGACCGTGTCGTCGGCGAGACCGCGCGCCTCCAGCGCTGCCATGAGCGCGCCGAAGCACGCATCGAAGTAGGCCACTTCGCCGTCGTAGAGATTCACGAGCTGCGCGCGCGCGGCTGCGTCGGGCGGCGGCGTCTCGCCGCGCAGCACGCTCTCCGGGCGAAGGCGTGACAGCTCCGCCGGCGCCGGCGTGCCTCCCGAGAAGCGGTCGCGCGCGGCGCCCGGGGCGTCGTACGGCGCGTGCGGATCCATGTAGTGCACGTAGGCGAACCAGCGCGCTCCGGGCGGCTGCGACTGCAACCACGCGAGGAGCCGCGCGTTGAGCTGCTCGGCGGTCTCGTCGTTGGCCTGCTCCCAGTGGCCGAAGCCCTGCTGGAAGTTGTTGGCGCGCGAGATGAGCGTGTTGGCCACGAAGGCGCCGCCTTCCATGCCCTGCTGGCGCAGCACTTCGGGCCAAGTGAGGACGCCGTCCATGAGATAGTTGCGCTTGTAGCCGAGCACGCCGTGCTCATTGGGCGCCAGGCCAGTGAGCAGCGAGGCCGTCGCCGGCAGCGTCCAGCTCGACATCGAGAGCGCGCGCTCGAAACGCAGGCCGCGCGTCGCGAAGCGCTCGATCTCCGGCGTCGTCGGGCGCTCATACCCGTGCAGCGACATGCGGCCTGCGGCCAGCGTGTCCACGACGAGCATGAGCACGTTGGGATGGGCGCGATCCGCCAGCGCGCGCGGCACGGCCACCGGCTGCAGCACGACCAGGTCCCACCAGAGCGGCTCGGGCACCACGACGCCCGGCCCGGGTTCCGGCGCGCCGAGGCGCGTCGTCTCGAAGCGCAGCGTCACCGGCCCGGCTTCCGCGGCATCAAGCGGTACCGAGAGCGTGCGCATGAACTGGTCGTAGGGATGCTCGCTCGGGCCCGGCTCGAGGATGTAGTCGCTTCTCAGCGCCTTAGCCTCGGTGCCGTTCACGAGAATGCGGTACGTGACGGGAGCGGGATCTGCGCGCGCCGGATCGTGTGGAAAGGAGCTGTAGACCAGCGTGCGCGCCAGCAGTCGCGCCCCCTTGCCCAGCGGCCCCACCGTGATCTCGAAGGCGCTCTCGGCGCGGGCATCGATGACCTTGTGCGCGGCATCGGAGGCGAGCTGCGTGTCCTTCTCGAAATTGCCGGGGCCGCAGTAGAGCGGCTGCTGCGCGTTCTGGGCCAGGATCTTCACGCGGCCGTCGTCGCTCGCAAAGGCCTCGATGATGTCGAGCGCCTTGACCTCCACGACCACGGGTGGCGCATCGGGCAGCGTGGGCGGCGCGGCGACCGGCGGCGCATGGCTCGCCTCGCCGCACGACACCAGGCCGGCTACCAGCAGCGCCAGCAGCGCGGGCCTCGCGGGCCTCGCGGGCCTCGCGGGCCTCGCGGGCCTCGCGGGCCTCGCGCGCAGCGCCACCGAGCGCGCGAAAGCGACGGCTCCTGCGAGCGGAGCGCTGGCTTCCCGGCGGCGGCCCGACACGAAAGCGGCGTGAGGTGCTGTCGGCACGGAGGACTCGAGCGGGCTGGCGAAGGCCGGGACAAGGACGAGATTAGCAGCCCCCGCACCGATTGCGGACAGGTGCTCGCGTCGGATCGCCGGCGCGCGAAGTCCGGGCGGCCCGCCTTGGCCGGGAAGCATCGGGGGCGCCCGCCCCTCGCCGCTGCTATGCTGCCTCCCATGGCAGAGCGCCGCACCCCGTCAAGCTTCCCCGACCCTTTTCCCTCCGCGACATCGACCTCCGTGCCCCGACGACAATCCTTCGCAGGCAAGCGCCGCGTCTTCCTCTTCGGGGACATCAACGCGGCCGTCGCCGAGCGCGTGGTCGGCCAGCTCCTGACCTTCGCCGAGGAAAACCCGGTCGAGTCCGTGGACCTGCTGATCAACTCGGTCGGCGGAGACGTCGAGGCCGCCTGCGCGATCATCAATGCGATGCACGGCATCCCCTGCCGGGTGAACACCGTGTGCATGGGCTTCGCGCAGAGCGCGGCCTGCATCATCCTGATGGCCGGCACCGGCGTGCGCACCGCCTTCGAGAACTCCGTGCTGCTCATCCACCGCATGGTCTGGGACGAGCCCGAGGAGCCGGAAGACGGCGAAGAAGACCGCGAGGAATACCCGCCGCCGGACGAGAAGTACGTGCAGCTCTGCCGCCGGCTCGAGAATGCCTACATCGGCCGCTTCCTGAACCACGACGCCGTGTGGGCCGAGAAGAGCATTCCCACCGCGCTGGACATGTCCACCGACGATGCGCTGCGCCTCGGGGTCATCGACGGCGTGATCTTCCTCGATCGCGAGTAGGCCGCAGCCTCCCGCGCTCCGGAACAGGGAGCGTCGAGCGGCCCCATCCCGCAGCCGACAGACCACTCCGGAAACAGTCCGGCGCCAGCTCTGCCGATAACATCCGGTACACTTCCCGGCTCACCTCCGGACGCACGACTTCATGCTCAAGAAGGCCATCAAGCAGTTCTCGCTCGGCGTCAAGTCGCCCAGCCAGGCCATGCGCGTGCTCGCGTCCGAGGCCAAGATGCGCGCCGGCATCCGCACGCTGCGCAGCCTTGAACTGGCCGTCACGTGGATCTGCAATCTCGACTGCGAGTTCTGCTACGCCGAAGACCTCATGAAGGCCCAGAAGCGTCCGCCGGACATGACGGTGGAGACGGTGGCGAAGCTCACCCGCGACGCGCACGCGCTCGGGCTCATCCACGTGAACGTGACCGGCGGCGAGCCGATGGTCCGCAAGGACATCTACGAGGTCGTGGACGCGATCCCTAAGGACGTCGTCATCTCGCTCGTCACCAACAGCACGCTGCTCACGAAGGAGAAGATCGACCGCCTGAAAAAGGCCGGGCTCTCCACGATCCAGATGAGCTACGGCGGCTACTACCTCAAGAGCTTCAAGCGCGAGCTCGCGCAGTACTGCGTCGAGCAGGGCATCTCGGTCACGCTCTCGGTGGTGAACCTGCTCAAGGAGCGCGAGAACATCGAGTTCGCCTTCAAGATGGCCGAGGAGGACGACTTCTCGGTGCTGTTCAACTACCCGATGATCTACAACAACGTCGGCGTGGACAGCGAGTACTACTGGAAGATGCGCTACCACCCGCGCTGCCGCGAGGACAACCTCTTCTGGAGCGGCAAGGACCGCTGCCCGGCCGGCACACACAAGCTCTACGTCACCAATGACGGTGACGTCATGACCTGCGACCGCATCCACGCGATCTACGGCAACATCGCCGACGAGCCGCTGGCGGACATCCACAAGCGCATGTACGAGAAGTTCATCGTGCACAAGAGCTTCTGCCTGCTCGAGACCTGCCCCGAGCAATGGGCCGAAAACAACCGCAAGAGCGGCCACAACTACAGCGCCGAGCTGCTCGGCACGCGGTCGGACCCGTTCAACGTCTTCGAGGGCACGCCCCTCATGGACGGCAGCATCGAGGGAAGCACCACCGCGAAGCGCCTGCACAAGGCGCGCGTCGGAGCCCAGCAGCCACTCGGCTGAGGAGACGGCAGCAAGTCGGGCCGACGGAAGCCTCAGGCCCTAGGAAGTGCCGCCCTGCTTGTGCAGGCTGAAGCGATGAGTCGCACGGCATTCACCTGCCTGATCCTCGTCATCGCCAGCACGGCGGCGGCGCTGGCTGCGCGTCCCGCGTGGCCCGTGGACGAAACGCGCTACCTCGGCATCGCCTGGGGCATGTGGGCGCGCGGCGACTTCCTCGTGCCGCGCCTCGGCGGCGCGCTGTACACCGACAAGCCGCCATTGCTCTTCTGGCTGATGCACGCAGGCTGGGCTGTCTTCGGCGTGAACGCGTGGTGGCCCCGGCTCATCTCTCCGCTGGCCGCGCTGGCAACTCTGTGGCTGACTTCGCGGCTCGCACGCCGGCTCTTCCCCGCCGCGCCTGCTCCGGCGCCAGCCGTCGCCCCACTGGCTCCGCTCATGCTGTGCGGCTCGGCGCTGTTCGTGGCGTGGAGCACTTTCCTGATGTTCGACATGCTGCTCGTGAGCGCCACGCTGCTGAGCTTGCTCGGCCTGCTCGTCGCGCGGCAGGAAGGCGGCGTACGTGGCTGGCTGCTGTGCAGCTTCGGCCTCGGCGCGGGCTTCCTGCTGAAGGGCCCGGTGCTGCTGGTGCACGTGCTGCCGGTAGCTCTGGCCGTGCGCTGGTGGTCCCCATCCGCAGCAGGCCGCGACGGCACCGACCCGGCTGGCGGACGCAGGACGCGCGAGGCCGACGGGCCCGCGACACGCGGACTGGCCTGGGCCTCGCGCGTGGCCCTCGCCGTGCTGCTCGGTGTGGCGCTCGCTCTGCTCTGGGTCATCCCGGCGGGCAACGCGGGCGGCAGCGCCTATCGCGAGGCCCTGCTCTGGGGACAGGCCAGCTCGCGCCTCGCCAACAGCGCCGAGGTCCCGCACGCCGAGCCCTGGTGGTTCTACGTCGCGATGCTCCCCCTGATGCTCTTTCCGTGGAGTCTCTGGCCACGGCTGTGGCGCGCGGCCCGCTCCGGGCGCAGCGCGGGCGGGCCGACGTCCGCCGCCGTGCCGCGAGCGGCGGCAGGCGTGAGCGGCATGCGCTTCTGCCTGGCCTGGTCGCTGCCCGCACTGCTGATCCTGTCGGCCATCGGTTCGAAGCAGGAGCAGTATCTGCTCCCCGAACTGCCGGCTTTCGCGCTGCTCGCCACCGCGTCGCTCGTGCGCCACGCGGCGGAGACCGACGCCGCGGCTTCGCTCGTCGGCGGCGAAGGCGGACACGGTGTGAAGCCGGGCGCCGGGCCGCGGCGTCCGCGACACGAGGCGCTCGTGCCCGGATTGCTGCTCGCGGCGTGCGGTGCCGCGCTCGTCTTCGCCGCCCAGGGCTGGGCGCCGCTCGATCGCGCCGACCTTGCGGGCACGTCGGCGATCGCTGGCGTCGCCCTTTTCGGCGTGGGTCTCGCCATCGCGTCAGCCGTCCCGCGCACGCTCCCGCGAGCCATGACGCTGCTCGCCTGCGTCTGCGCCACGCTTTTCGTCGCGGTGCACCTCGGCGCACCGCCTGCGCCCCTCGTGCAGCGTGACCTGCGCGTCGCCGCGACGCGCGTGGCGGCGTTGCAGCTCGATGGCCGCCCGATCGCGTGGCTGGGCAAGTACCGCGCTCAGTTCGACTTTTTCGGACAGCTCCGCGAGCCCATCGCCAGCATGCCGGGCCGCGAGGTCGCAGGCTGGCTGCAGCAGCACCCCGACGGAGTGCTGGTCACGCAGCGCCGAGAGCCGACCGACGAAGCGGTGGCCGGCCTGCACCTCATCGAAACCATGCCGTCCGGCGAACAGCTCTGGGAAAGCGCGGGGCCGGACGGGGCCGCCGTCAGAAGCCCTGGTCCCCGATGAGCATGTCCACGAGCGCCGACTCCAGCCCGCCGAGGTAGACGAGCAGGGCGTACTTGGGCGCGTTGGGGTCGTCGGCGGCGATGGTCAGCTCGCCGAGGTTCTTCTCGACGCCGAGGTCGGTGGCCAGCACGAGGCGCATGTCGTTGACGAAGCGCAGGAGCTGGTCGGCGCCCGCAGGACTCAGCCTGATGCGGAGCCCCTTGCGATGGCGCGTCCCGCTGGCGAAGAGCATGCGCACCTCCTGGAGCAGTTCGCGCCGGCTGTCGAGCAGTGACGACCCGAGCAGCGCGCGATGCTCCTTTTCCTGAGCCGGGTCGCTGTAGCTGGCCGGAAAGAGTCGCGCGATGAGGCGCCGGTTGCGCTCGGGACTTGCCAGCAGCCGCGCGAGTTGCTCGGGGAGCGCGGTGAGGAGCGCAGCCTCGGCAGCAGGGAGCTGAAGCAACCAGCGCCTCTCTCCGTCGGCCTCGGGCGTCGTCTGTTCGATCTGCGCCATCCCGCGCTGCCCCGCCGCCGCCGCCCGCGTCAGGCGGGGTCGGCGCGCTCCAGCGTGGCCTGCAGCCCGTAGGCATGCAGCCGGGTGACGTAGTACTCGGCGCGCTCGCGATCCGCGCTTGCCACCAGCGATTTGCCCTTCTCGTGCACCTCGAGCATGTGCTTCGTGGCCGTCTGCATCGAGAAGCCGAACAGCTTCTGGAAGACGTACACCACGTAACTCATGAGGTTCACGGGGTCATCCCACACGATGACGTTCCACGGAAACCCGAGCTGCACGCTCGTGACGGTCTCCGTTTCGGTCTCGGTGCGAGTTCCCGTGCCCGTCCCGGTGTCACGCTTCGGATCCGACATCGCGCGCCAGCATACTCGGGAGCGCCCCGGAAAGAGGCGCGGGGCCGACGGTCGGCCCCGCATCACGATCCTGAAGCGATGTGTGCCGATCAGGGCAGCGCATCGAAGGTGCTTCGGAAGAAGCCGTTGGTGACGACGATCGTCTCGGGACCAGTGCCTTCCACGAGTACCATCGTGCCGGAGAAAGCGAGTCGCATCCGGACGGTATTGCCCCCCAGCTCCTCGACGCCCAGCGCCGTGATGATCGATGAGCCGCCGACCGCATCGGAGCTCCAGCGCCCGAGGGGCAGACCGAAGACGGGATCTGCATTCGGATCAATCAGCTTGTATCCGATGCTCCCTCCCGGGGCATCCACGAATGCCACCGGCTCCGTGAAGGCGTGCGGGTCAAAGGGCGTGTGCACGACCATTCCAGCGATTTCCTGGAAAGTCAGCGGGTCCGTAAAGTAGCACATGGAATTGGTATCGACCTGCATCGGGTCATAGTCGGAGCTCACTACGAAGAAGATGAACCCACCCGCGACGAACTTCGTCTTGCCCAGCGTCGCGGTGAAGGCATCGTCGGTCACCGTGTCGGGGCCGTCGCCCTGATTGATGATCGCGGCGATCTGCGTGGCGACGCCCACCTTGTTGGTGAGCTGCAGCGTCTGCGCGCCCTTGGCCAGCTTCTTGGGCATCAGGAAGGCGACTTCCGTGTCGGAGAAGCTCAGCACCTTGCAGCTCTTGGTGCCCAGCTTCACCTTGGGCTTCTTGTTGCCGACGTGCTCGCACTCGAGCGTGATCGTGTCGTTGGCGAAGCCGAAGGCCGGCGTGATGCTCAGGATGTTCGGCAGCGGCACTTCGAAGCCCGCCGTCGCGATGAGCGCCGCGCCGCCCTTCGGCAGCAGCTGCAGCTCCATCGTCCCGGCGACGGCCTTGGTGATCGACGCGGTGACCTCGGTGTCCGAGAACGTGGCCACCTTGAGCGCATACTTCTTGCCGGTGTCCGGATCGAAGAGCTGCACCTTCGGCTTGGAGAGGCCGACCACTCCCAGCAGCCCGCTGCCCGAGATGGTGACGGTGGTGCCGATGGTGCCGCTCTCGTCCATGGGCAGCACGCCCGTGATCTCCGGATCGGGCACGGTGAAGGCGCCCGCCGCGACCAGCAATGGCCCGCCCTTGGGCTGCACGTTCACGTCCAGCGCGCCGTAGGCGGCCTTCGTGATCTGCGCCGTGACCTCGGTGTCCGAGAAGGTCAGCAGCTTGAGCGTGAACTTCTTCAGCGTCATCGGGTCCAGCAGGAAGGCTGACGGCTTGCCGAGCCCGGTCGGGCCGCCGAAGCCGGCGCCCGTGATCGTCAGCGTGGTACCGAGCGAACCCATCGACGGGTCGACGCCGTCGCCGGTCACGGTGTCGATCTGGGCGGTGGCGCTGCCGAGCACGGCGAGCAGCGCGAAGGACAGAAGGCACGAGAGAGTCTTCATGATGGTCTCCATTTTCGGCGCGGGAGACCCACGCCCTGATGCCGATCTGGCACGGCATCCCGGTAGCACGCGATTTTCACGGTCAAACCCCGCACGCCCGGTGATGACACCGCGCGAGGGGCTGCGTGGTGTACGGCCGCGGCGTGCGTCGACCTGAGAAGCACGAAGCGCAGCGCCACCAGCAGCCTAGCGATCGGATGTGCACTTCTCTCTCAAGCACCCTGCCAGGCCGATCGCGAGGCGTGTTCGTCCCGTTGCAACCCGAGCCTCGGGCGCCCCTCCCTCGCCGCTGTCCGGCCACCGCCTGGCCCCGCCTGGCCCGCCTGGCCCCGCCTGCCACAGCCTGGACTCGCCGGCTTCTCCGGGCGCGAAGCCGGGCCTGCAGCCCCACAACGGACGCGGGGCTCGGGAGCAGCGCACTGCTCCCGAGCCCCGCGTATCGAACTGTTCACGGCCGCTTCAGGGCAGCGCCCGAGGCGGGAGACCCGCCTGAGAGAGGCTTCGGTCCCGGCCGGCCGCGGCATGAGCCCCGGCCGGCCGTCGGACCCTCGTCGCGACGCTCAGAGATCGATGATGTCCACGACGAAGTCGCCATCGCAGGAGACCGTGTCGAGCTGATTGGCCACGTTCGCCAGGGTCCCGTGGAAGTTGCCGGCGACCTGTCCCGCGCTGTTGGCGGTGATGTTCACGGTGAAGCCGTTGGCCGGAAGGTAGGCCTTGGTCACGGGTAACTTGCTGATGACCTTGTATTCGAAGTACGAGACGACGAAGAGGTTCGTGCCCCACACGTAGTCCTCGGGGACGTTGTTGCCGTCGAAGAACGGCACGCCAATCACCAGGGCCTCGCCCGACGGGTAGCTTCCGCTGGCACCCACGGCAACGACGGCATAATTGCCCGGAACTGCGCCCTGACCGTACTTCAGCTTGAGCTTCGTGCCGTTGATGTAGGCATTGAGCGTCGCCTTGCCGATCTTGACCGTGCTGCCGACGACCTGAATGGTCGCCCCATCGTCGACGCCGACCTTGTTGTCGACGGCGATCGTCCAGAAGCCGTTCGGCAGCTTCTTGGGCATGAGCAGCTGGATCTCGTTCATCGCCCAGCTCACGATTTTCGCGTTCTGGCCGTTGACCCGGATCTTGCCCTTCTTGGTGCCGAAGAAATCACCGAGAATGCTGAAGGGTGCATTGGGTCCTGCCGACGCGACCGACAAGGACGTGACGAGCGGCGCCCTGATCGTCATCGGGGTTTCGGCCGGCGCGGCAGCGCCCTTCACGATGACCTGCAGCGAGAACTCGCCCGACACCGCCTTGGAAATCGTGGCGGTGATCTGCGAGTCCGAAAACGTCGCGACCTTCAGCGCATACTTCTTGTTCGTCACCGAATCGAAGAGCTGCACCTTCGGCTTCGCGACACCGAAGTCGCTGCCGTTGATCGTGATCGTCGTGCCGACGGCTGCACCTTCGATATTCGTCGGAGAGGTGCTGCTGATGGTCTGCGCGAAGGTCGGGCCTGCGAAGGCGAACGCGCCGAGGAGGCAGGCGAATCGGGCCAGCTTGAGCATGGGATGGATCCTTTGGGTTCGGGAAAAGCGAGCCGCGATGGGCTTCGGAGCGAGTGAGTAAATCGGAGCACCAATGCGGTGTGATGAAACAGAAATCTCGGGGACACCGCGAAAACAGATGCAGAGTCGTCCATGATTCGCCATGTGTCAAGGAAGCAGGTGTTCCGCTAGGATTCCGGCCCGCCCGTGGTGCGACGTCCGCTGCCGTGGGGCTTTTTCCCCTATCGGCCATTCAGCGGAGGCGCCTCATGTCCATTCACTGCCCGCCCCGCTCGGCCGGCCTGAGTCGCGGACGGCGCCATCTGGCGCTGCGGCTCGCCCTGGTCCTGGTTCCGGTCCTGCTTTCCGGGGGCTGCGCCTCGACGCCCTCGACGCTCATGCGCTCGGCCACGATGTCCCACCCCGTGACCTCGGTGCCCGCCGTGCGCTCACCGCTCGTGGACATCCAGCACTATGACGTGGACGTCGAGATCGACCACCGCGCCGGCTTCGTGAACGGGCAGGTGGCCATCCAGTTCGCGGCGCTGCCCGGGCTCCCGGCGACGACGCTCGAGCTGGACGCCGTCGGCATCGACGTCAGCGGCGCGTGGGACACGGCTGGCCGCGAGCTGAAGCACAGCCGCACCGGCGACACCCTCCGCGTCGAACTCGCCCAGGCTCTGGCACCGGGCTCCGTCGAGGAAGTGACCCTGCACTACAGCTGCTACCCGACGCGCGGCATGTACTTCCAGGGCCCCACCGCTGCCGACCCGCAGCGCCCGTGGCATCTGTGGACGCAGGGCGAGACGCATGAGACGCGGCACTGGATCCCGTGCTGGGACCAGCCCAACGACCGCGCCACCTTCACGCTGCACGTCACCGTGGACGGCAGCTTCCGCACGCTCTCGGCGGGCCGCCTGACGAACAGCCGCCTCAACGAGCGCACCGGACTCCGCACCGACACCTGGGTGCTGGACGTGCCCTGCGTCAGCTACCTGTTCACGCTCATCGCGGGCCAGCTCGGACAGGCGGAGATTCCCGGTGGACCGGTGCCGCTGCTCGTCCTCGCCGACGAGGGCAAGCTGCCCGATGCGCTCGTCAACTTCGCGGCCACGCCCGACTTCATCGACTTCTTCGGCACGTACACCGGCCAGCCCTACCCGTACGACAAATACGCGCAGTCCTGCGTGCACGACTTCGTCGCCGGCGGCCAGGAGAACATCTCTGCCACGACGCTGCTCACCGAGACCATTCACGACCCGGCCGACGAACCGCAGGCCAGCTCACTGGATCTCATCTCGCACGAGGCAGCCCACCAATGGTTCGGCGACTACCTCACCTGCGCCGACTGGTCGCACCTGTGGCTCAACGAGAGCTTCGCCACGTATTGCGAGGCGCTCTACCGTGGCCATGTCGGAGGCGAGGAGGCGCTGCGGCTCTGTGTCGTGGCCATGCGCAGCAAGGCGCTCGGCGCGACGGACGAGCACGATCGCCCCATCGTGTGGAAGGACTACGTGGATCCGGACGCGATGTTCGGCGTGAACAGCTACGAGGGCGGCGCCATCCGGCTGCACCTGCTGCGCGAGATGCTCGGCGCCGACGCCTTCCAGCGCGGCGTGGCCCACTACGTGGCCAGCCATGCAGCGGGCATCGTCGTCACGGCGGATCTTCAGCGTGCGATGGAGGAATCCAGCGGCGTGGACCTCAGCCGCTTCTTCGACGAGTTCATCGACAGTCCCGGGCTTCCGGTGATCCGTGTGCGCCTCGGTGAAAACGAATTTACCATGCCCGTCTACGACGGCGCCCCGACCGCCGCAGGCTCCGGCGACGACCCCGTCCTGAGCATCGAGCAGGTGCAGGGCCCCGACGTCTGGCGGCACGTCGACCACCTGCCGGTCTCGGTGACGTGGTCCCGTGGCGGCAGCGAGCACACGGCGCGCGTGGAGCTGAACTCCCTGCACGCCAGCCTGACGCTCGACGGCGAGGGTCCGCTGGACTGGGTGGCCTTCGACAGCCCGTCCTCGGTGCCCGGCCCCATCGATCAGCAGCAGCCCGAGGAGCAGTGGCGCAACCAGCTCCGCAGCGCGAGCGACGCGGTGGCGCGCCTGCGCGCGGCGCAGTGGTTCGCCGGACTGCCCGAGACGCGCGCCGACACGCCGGCGGGCTGGCAGCCTGATGAGGCCTCCGTGGCGGCGCTCGCGCTGTGCGCGGCGCAGGACGCGGTGCCCGAGGTCGCCAACGCGGCGCTCGTTGCGCTCTCCTTCCGCGGTTCCCTCGAGGACAACGCGGTGGCCGAGGCTCTGCTGGCGGCCGCCACGTCCCCCGACGCAAGGCTGCGAGAGACCGCCGCGAACGGCCTTGCCCGCCACGCCGGCAATCGAGCGCTGCCCGCGCTGACCACGCTCGCCGAGGACGGCAATGGCTCGGTCGCCGCCGCAGCGCTGGCGGCGCTGGTGGACCGCGACTTCCCCGGTGCCTTCGCCCTCTGTGCGGCCACGGCCTCCCGCACGGACAAGTACCGGCTCGACGAGGCCATCGTCCTGATGATCACGCGCATCGAGCACGATGACCGGGTGCTGCCCTTCCTGCTGGCGGCCGCACGCTGCGAGCCGGTGCCGCGTGTCCGCGTCGCCGCCGTCGCGGCCCTGTCCGGCTACCCCGGGACGGCCGACCCCGACGGCACGATCCTGCGCCAGCTCGGCGAGTCGCTCAACGACAGCAACTACCGGGTGCGCGCCGCGGCAGCCCGGGCCATCCGCCAGATCGTCGACAACTCACCAGCGGCGGACGACCCGCGCGCAACCGCGGCAGGCCTGCTGCTCGCCGCGCGCCGCACGATCGAAAACGACTCGACCGTATGGAATGCGCTGGATCCGTCCCTCGCACCCTGAGCCTGCCCCGATGGTCGGGGCGGGTGTACGCTGGTCGCCTTGAACCTTCTGGATCGACTTTTTCCGGGCCATGATGCGGTGCTCCTCGACGGCGCCATGGGCACGTCCCTGCGCGAGCACGGCTGGTCGACCGCGCAACCCACGCTGCTCGCCAACTTGCGCCAACCGGGACTCGTCTCCTACGTCCACGTCAGTCATCGCGAGGCGGGCGCGCGCGTGCTGCACACCAACACCTTCGATGCGCTGTCCGCATCGATCGTCAGCGGCAAGGAGCGCCTGGCAGCCGTGGCCGCCGCGGTGCGCATCGCGCGCAAGGCGGCAGGCGGACAGGCAAAAATCGCCGGCTCGCTGGCGGCGTGCGACCTCTCGAGCCGCGTGCCGCAACTCGAGGACGTGCTGCGCGTGATGCTCGATGAAGGCGTGGACCTCCTGGCCTTCGAGACCTGCAACACCGTGCGCGACGGCCAGATCGTGCTCGAGATGCACCAGGAGTTCGCCTCGCGCCTGCCGACGGTGCTCTGCCTGAGCAGCACGGACGGCAGCCGCGAGGACCGCAAACGCCTCGACGAGATCGCGAGCTTCGTGAGCAGTTCGGACGCCGGCGTGGAACTGGGCCTCAACTGCTGCCGCGGGCCCAACGAGGCCTTCAAGCTGGCGCTGGCGCTGCCCGCCGCACCGCGCTGGTGCAAGCCGAGCACCGGCTCTCCCGACGAGCCCGTGGACGACAACGTGATGGCGGCCTTCGCACGGGCCGCGCGCCTGCGCGGCGTGCGTTTCCTCGGAGGCTGCTGCGGCACGGGTCACGAGACGCTGCTCGTCATGGCTGCCGCGATCGACGCCCTGCCGGCATGAGGCGGCTCTCGCACGGGACGGTCGAGACACCTCGTGCCAAGGCGCTCGCGCAGCGGTTCCGGCCCTGGGCGCTGCCGGTCGCCACGGTGATCATCGCCTACTGGCTTTTCGGCGGCGGCGGCCGCTTCGATGCCGCAGCCTTGCGCCGCGACTTCCGCGACGGCAAGCCCGAAGCCGCACTGGATCTGCTGCAATCCGCTGCGGCCACGGAGCTCCCCGCCGAGCTCGCGGGCATGAACTGGTGGCCGAAGTCGGTGCGGGCGCGCAAGTTGTCGGACCTCGCGGCAGTGCCCGAGGCCGAGTTGCTCGAGGACGCGCACGAGCCCAC
Organism: Planctomycetota bacterium; assembly: GCA_038212275.1. Classification (GTDB taxonomy): domain Bacteria; phylum Planctomycetota; class B15-G4; order B15-G4; family B15-G4; genus JBBQUR01. The sequence goes on along the minus strand of JBBQUR010000001.1, from coordinate 268,386 downwards.
CTTTCTCGGCCCGCTCGACAAGCTGCTCAATGCGCCCGTCGGAGTGCGGCTGCGCGAGGCGCCGTCAGGCCCGCTCACCTTCCAGCTGAAGAACACGGACATGAACCTCGACGTCGGCACGGAGGCCGTGCCCGCGGGGCGCGACCGCGTGGCGCTGGCGATGCCCCTGCTGCGCGGCAGCAGCTACCTCATGACGCTCTCCGATCCGGTCGACGACGCCCAGCGCGCCCTCTGCGGCTTCACCTGGGTGTCCGAGCCGGTGGCGCAGCATCTCGTGCGCGCAATGACCGCGGCCCATGATCTCGCCGGCGACAACCACGAAGGCGCCAGCCTCATGTCGGCGCTCGTCGCGCTGCAGTGCGGCTTCACCGGCGAGGCGCTGGACCGCCTCGAGCCGCTGCGGAGCAAGCCCGGCTACGAGCGCCTCGCGACGGAGCTGAGCGCGCTGGCGCTGGAACGCCAGGGACTCGACCTGAGCGCCCGCCGCCTGCTTTCGGAGTAGCGCGGCAGCCTTCGTCGCGGCCTGCACCGCGGCGCGATCAACGGCCGAGGCCGTAGCGCCGCAGGCGATAGCGCAGCTTGCCGCGCTGCAGCGCGAGGCGCCGCGCGGCCTCCGCCACGTTGCGGTCCGTGGCCTCCATCGTCTGCCGGATGGCCTCGCGCTCCACGGCCTCGAGCGAGACGCCCGCATCGGGGATGCGCAGCACGAACGAGCCCGAGGGCAGGCGGTGCGTCGACAACTCGGGGAGCACCACGTGCCGGCTGTCCACCGGCATGTCCTGCGCGAGAATCCGGGCGTGCTCGACGGCCAGTTCCAGCTCGCGCAGGTTGCCGGGCCAGTCGTAGGCCGCGAGCAGGGCCAGCGCGTCGCCGGCCGCATCGCGCAGGCCGCAGGCGTGCGCCAGTCGCTGCAGGTCCTCAGGCCGGTCGCGCAGCGGCACCGTGGCGACAGGCGGCCCGCCGAGACGGTAGTAGAGGTCGCTGCGGAAACTGCCTTCGCGGACGCGCTCCGCGAAGCGCGTCGTCGCCGTGGCCACGATGCGGCGCCCCTGCTGAAGCAGCCGCAGCACGCTGCCCTGCTGCACGGGCGACAGGGCGTCGAGGTCCTCGACGAGCACGGTCTCGCTGTCCACGCCGAGGTCGCCCTGCGTGCGCAGCAGGTGGCGCAGCAGGCGCCGCCGCAGCGTGCCCGGCTCGCCCGCCAGCACGACGGGACTGCTGCGCTCCGCAAGACGCTCGAGCATGAGGCGCATCTCGCGCACTGCGGGCAGGTCCCCGGCAAGCGCCTCGGCCGCGAGCCGGTCCTTGGGTTCCGCGCGCCTGGCCGCGACTTCCCTGAGCAGGCCGCGCCGCTCCGCCAGACGGATGCGCGCCGCGGCGAAGCCTCCGCGTGCCGCCAGCGTCACCACCGCGACGCCGGGCAGGGCGAGCAGCGCCTCGGGCCAGTTGTCCGGCTCGTCCACGACGAGCACCGAGAGCGAGGCCTCCGCGGCGAGCACGACGCGCACCAGCTCAACGGCGTCGGCCGTGCGCCCGAAGGCGCCGATGACGAGCAGGTCCGGCGCGGGGCCGGCCCAGGGCACGTCGGGCGCGCCGCGCGGAAGCGGCCGCACCACAGAGCGACCGTCGGCGAGCAGGTCCTCCAGCTGGCGCCGGCGGGCGTCTTCAGCGCACAGCAGAAGGATACGTTCGCCGGCCATGCCCCGCCGCCCTTCAGGCGCCGATGATCGCGGTCGTACGGCTGACGATGCGCGCGCAGCGTGCGGCCAGCTCGCGCTGCCGCAGCCGCGACGCGATCATCATCAGGTTGCGCAGCGTGCGCAGCAGCATGTCGCGATCCGTGGCGTGCAGCAGTGTCACGTCGATGGACGGGTAGCCGGCGTCCACGAGCATGGCCCGGCACTCGGCATCGCGCAGGATGCGCCCGCCGTGGAACGGATCCAGCACGAGCACCTGGCCCGGGCGCTCCCAGCGCAGCAGGAAATGCCCCGGCATGTTGACGCCGTGGAGCGGCAGGCCGACGCGCCGCGCGACGAGCAGCCAGGTCATGCACAGCGCGAGCGGCAGGCCGCGCTGGCGCTGCGTGACGCCGTGCAGCACCGCATCCCAGGCATCCGCGTGACGCGTGTCGGTGCCGACGAGGCCGTGCCCGCGCACGAGCACGTCGGTGAGCACGGCCAGCTCGCTGTCGGGGCCGGCATCCGTCGCGGTGCCGGCTGCGCGGCGCGCCTCGAGCTCCGCGCTGACCTGCGCTGCCATCGCGTCCAGGGCGGCCGTCACCGCCAGCGGCGACTCGCTCGCGTCGATGAGGCGCCCGATGAGGATGCCGCCCTGTTCGAGCGACGGGTTGTGCACGATGTGCTCCACGAGCGGCGCCTCGAGCCGGCTGCCGACGACATCGAGCAGCGCGGCGCGCAGCGTTTCCGCGTCGGCGCCGGTTGCGGTCCGCAGGCGGTCGCGCAGCAGCGACTCCGCCAGCGAGGCGTGATCGAGCAGCGCGCGCCGGCAACCCTCGACGACGCGGTCGCTGCTGTCCGTGAGCAGCGAGATGGCGGCCTCGACCTGGCTCTCGCTCACGACCGCGGCGGTGCGGGGGCGGCTCTCCACGATTCAGATACCTCCCAGTCGCCCGACGTGCGGGAGGAACTGGTCCAGCTCCCTGCATGCGGTGGTCAACGCGGGCGTCCAGCCGGCGAAGGGATGCGTCGCGCCGAACACGTGGTTGGCGCCGGGAATCATCACGAGCCGGCTGCCCGCGATCCAGCCATTGATGGTGCGGCTCTCGTCGGGCGACACGCTCTCGTCGGCGTCACCCGCGATGACCAGCGCCGGCACGAAGATCTGCGTGGCGGCCTCCTCGAGGTCGAGGTGGCGCGCTTCGTCGAACCACGCGCGGCCGAGCGGCAGTTCCTGGCCCGTGCGCTGATTGCGGACGAGCACCTGGCCCGTGGCGGCCAGCTCCGCGAGCTGTTCCGGCGAGAAGCGGTCCAGGCTGGCCGTGCCATTGAGCGTGGCCACCTGCACGATGCGCCCGTCGTCGGCCGCGCGCAGCATCACCGCCGCCGCGCCAAGGCTGTGCCCCACGACATTGAAGTGTCGATTGCGCTGCAGCGTGCACTGCCCGGCAAAGGCGCTGCCGTCGAGCGCATCCAGCACGAGGCCGAGATCCGAGACACTGCGCGAAAGCGTCTGTTCGCGGAACAGGTCAGGGCGCGTGAACTCGCCGGCCGCCCCTTCCGCACCGACGCCGTTGTGCGAAAAGTCGAAGATCGCCACCGCGCGGCCCGACTCGGCCAGCGTCGACGCAAGCGGCGGGAAGAAGCCCCAGTCCTTGAAGCCCTTGAAGCCGTGACAGATCACGGTGACCGGCAGCGGGCGCGTCTCGCCCTCGGGCACGAAGAGGTCGAGACCCAGCTCCAGACCGTCGACGCAGCGAACGCGCGTGGAAAGCTTCACGACGCTCATCAGAAGCCCTTCCGCGGATCGGAGGGCGGCCGCGCGGGTGGCCTTGCGGGCGACGCCGCAGCGGACGCCGCAGGCACCGCCGTCGGTGGCATCGGCGCGGGCGCCGCAGCGTGCGTCGTCGTCGCGGTGTCAGCGGCCTGCGGGAGCTGCGGCTTGCGGAGCAGCAGCAGGCGGCGCGTCTCGCCGGGCACGTGCGGGCGGCTGTCGTAGTCGCCGCAGGTGCGCTCGATACTCAGGCCGGCGCCGTTGGCCAGCACCTGCAGCTCGTCGCTGGTGAAGAGGCGCACGGATTCGTGCCAGAGGCGCGTGGGCGCCCCGCTGCGGCGCAGGCGCACCGTCTTCTCGACGCGCGTGCCGTCGTCGGTGAGGGCGCGCTCGACCTCGATCGTGCGGCCCTCGGTGACCTCCACGCTCTGCGGGCGCAGCTTGCAGCGCACGGTCTCGCGGTCCATGAGGTCGAGAAGCACACGGCCGCCGGGCCGGAGCACGCGCGCCATCTCGCTCAACGTGCGCTGGTGTTCCGCGTCCGTCTCGAAGTAGCCGTAGGACGAGAACAGGCAGGCCACCGCAGCGAAACTGCCACCGTGGAAGGGCAGCGCACGCATGTCGCCACGCACCGTCGGCAGGCCGATCGCGGCGCTCTGCAGCACGAGGTCCGGCGACAGGTCGAAGCACGTGACCGGGCAGCCCGCGAGCCGGAAGGCGCGACTGTGGCGGCCTGCGCCCGAGCAGAGGTCGAGCAGCATGCCCTGGCTGCCGTCGTGGCGCAGCAGGTTCAGCGCACCCTGGACCTCGCGCCGCGCCGAAGTCTCGTCGCGGTGGGCGTAGGCCTCGAGGTAGCTGTTCGTGAACGCGTCGACGAACCATGGCGTGGAGACGGGCATGGCGCGCATGGTAGCCCGGCGACCACCGTCCGCGGGAGGTGCGAGCACTCCGTGTGAAATGTCAAGAGGCCACCGGCGCGACGCCGCACTTGACGCGCGCGCTCGCAGCAGAGGTGCGCAGCCGGGGGGCGCAGCGACTCAGGGCAGGATGCGCGGAGTCTCGCTGCTTGCGGCGACGCGCCAGGCGTGCTCGAGATCATCGAGGGGCGTGCTGCCCAGCGAGGAGCCGAAGCTGGCCTCCACCACCGCGAAGCGCCGCTTGAACTTGGCGGTCGCGCGGCGCAGCACCAGCTCCGGGTCCAACTTCAGCTTGCGCGCCACATTGACCGCGGAGAAGAGCACGTCGCCCAGCTCCTCTTCGATCTTGTGCGCTTCGCCCAGGCCGATCGCGCCACGCAATTCAGCGACCTCTTCGTCCAGCTTGAGCAGCGCGCCCTGCTCGTCGGGCCAGTCGAAGCCGACGCCGGCGGCCTTCTGCCCAGTGCGCAGCGCGGCGGCCAGCGCGGGCAGGCCCTCGGGGACTCCGTCCAGCACCGAGGGACGGCTGGCCTTCTTGTCCGCCTGCTCGGCGTCCTTCGCGGCATTCCAGCTGGCCAGCGCCTCGGCCTCGTTGCCCGCGTGGCGATCGCCGAAGACGTGCGGATGCCGGCGCACGAGCTTCTCCGCGATGCCGGCCGCGACGCCCGCGAGATCGAATCGGCCGCCCTGCTCCGCGATGCGCGCGATGAGCAGGATGTTCATGAGCGTGTCTCCCAGCTCCTCGCAGACGTGCGCGTCGTCGTCATTCGCGATGGCCTCGTGCGCCTCGAAGGCCTCCTCCACGAGGTTGAGCGCCATGCTGTCCACCGACTGCGCGCGGTCCCACGGACAGCCGTCGTCGTCGCGCAGGCGATACACGATGCCGACGAGTTCGGTCAGCCGCGCCAGCGTCTCGCGTTCGGACGCGGCGCGTGCCGCGCCCTCGGTGCGGGCGATGGCGGCGAAGTCGGGGGGCGGTGCTGCGTGCATGCGGAAGCCTCACGGTGGATGCTCGTGCCGGTGAGGCACTCGGGCGCGGAGCGTACTCCACAGCACGCACTGCTGGCTCACGGCAAGTGTGCCGAGCCTGCTTGAGGATCAGTGCCGTGCCGCCAACCGCACTGCGGGCTCGCGCGCCCGTGGCGTTCGGATCGCAACGCTCATGGCGCCGTCCCGCGCATTCCGTTGCTCCCCGCTGCGCCGGCCGGCGCGCCAATGTCTTCGTACCAGGCTTGCAGCCAGATGCTGGTGCCAGGCGGCACGCCGAGCGGCCAGCGACCGTAGCCAGATGCGGCGCCCTCCGGCCCGAATTCCAAGCCGTTGACGAGCGCGTCGGGCATCGGCCACAGGATGCCGCCGTAGTACGGAGTGCCGGCTTCGGAGAAGCCGGCGATGAGAACGAACGGCGTGCCCGCGCGGGCGCTCGAGAGCGACCAGGTCACTGCAGTGTCGCCCGTGAGCGGGCCGTTCATCTCGAGCAGCGGCACGCCGAATGACCCGCCTACGCCGCCACCTAGATCTACCCAGGGTTGATACGCATAGGCACCCATGTCCGGCGGCGAGTTGTCGGCATCGGGCTCTCCCGCCGGGTCGCCGGCGTTGATGCACGGCGAGCCGGGGACGAGATGAAAATCACCGAATGCGGCATCGACGAACTGCGGGTCGGCATCGAGGTTGCCGGCGCCCCAGGTGAACAATCCGGGATTCGTGCCGAACTGCACGCCGAACCGGCCCGCGAGGACATCGCTGGTCGAGCAGCCCAGCGTTGATTGAGCGCCATTGAAGTAAATCGACGGCAGTTGCGACGACGGACTCCAGAAAATGGAGTCGGAAACCGCGACCTTGGCATTCGACTTGATGGAGATGTCATCACCACGCGAGATGGCAGCATTGTCCACGAAGGAGCAGTGCAGGATTGCCAGCTGCTGACCGGTGACGACCAGAGCACCCGCCTCGGTGCCTGAATGGTTTCCGGAAAACACGCAGTTGCTGATCACGCTCTTCTGGCCGGCATTTCCGCTCAGGATGATCGCCCCGCCCCCACTCAGGCTCGATGTCGAGCAGTTCTCGAAGCGGCACGCTTTCACTTCAACTGAGTAACCAGCGGAAATGGCTCCGCCCGAGACGGATCCCGAAACAAACGCCCGGAATGTCAATCCCTCGATGGAGCAGCCAGCAACGTTCAACGTGGCGAATCGAGCGCCAGCCGCGGCTGTGCCGTCGATCACACAGACTTCTGGCCCAGCGGCACCCTTGAAGTGGAGCAACTTGTTCACGGTGATACCGGAGAAACCCGGCCCCGACCACGTGCCGGGCGCCAACAGAATCGTGGTTCCCGGCTCTGCCATCGCCACAGCAACAGCGATAGTAGGCGCTTCTTGAGGAACCATGATGGATTCACATTCGTCGGGAACGCCATTTCCATTTTCGTCGCTGCTGCTGCCCGACGCAATGTCACACTCGTCGGGTGTGCCGTTGCCGTTGCAGTCCTTGCTGATTCCGGTCGCAATGTCGCAGGCGTCGTTCTGACCGTTGTCGTTGCAGTCTGAAACGGGCTCACACTCGTCCGGAATGCCGTTCAGGTTGCAGTCGTGCGACGTGCCCAGGATCAGGTCGAAACCATCCACGAGGCCGTTCCCGTTGCAATCCGGGTCACAGGCGTCAGGCACGTGGTTTCCGTCGATGTCCGAATCCATTCCCGCAGCGAGCACCAGGTAGTCCGGCAACTGGTCACCATCGCAGTCATGAACTTCATCGACCCCCATGTCGATCCGGCCGTTGGCGATGCGGGCTTCGCCGTCGATGTCCTGGTAAGCGGGCAGTGAAGCTGCGGGATCGCCGGCATCGATGCACGGCGAACCAGGCTGCAGGTGGAAGTCGAGGTGCACCGGGTCGACGAAGAGCGGGTCCGCGGCGATGTTTCCGGTACCAGGCCGACCGCCGACGTCGTCGGACCACGACACGTATAAATAATAGCCGGACAGCGGCGCGCCTGAAAGGATCGAGCCGACAATGAAATAATATCCCGTCGCAAAGTGCCCTTGGGGCACGACCGCCAGCCCATTGCCGGAAAGTACGCTGTTCAACAGCAGGGTGACTTCGTCAATGTTGTCGATGTACGGGTCGTAAGTTAGACCGCTTCCAGCCCCGCCGCCCGTGTTGTCGGCGATCACGCACTCTTCTGCGACTGTTCCCTGGGTGAAGAAATTCTCAGAGCGAACGTAAACGCCTCCGCCTTGATTGCGGCTTATCGTGCACTCGACGAGAGACACATCCGAACCTGCGTTGTAGAAGAGGAACACGCCGCCGCCATTGATGGCGACGTTGGAGTTCACCAGGCACGAGCGCATGGCCACGCGGTCGCAGGCGTATGCTCCCCCGCCTGACGCCGCCTGATTTTCTACCAGTTGACAGTGATCAATGACTCCGCGCGCGGCGTAGATTCCGCCTCCGAGGCCAGCCGCCGTGTTGCCGCTGAGGAGACACTCGGCAACCTCAGGCCCGGGCTTGAAGCAGTCGCCACCGATCGTGATACCACCGCCGTTGCCGACGCTGTTGCCACCTGTGATCGTGAAGCCTTCAAGCCGAGTTGCCTCCGGCTCTCCGTTCACCATCGATACGACACTCGTTCCCAGCCCCGTCGCATCGATGATCGTGAGCGCCGACCCGCCAATCGACTCGACCACGATGCCCTTGCCGAGGAAGGAGATGGCCTCGTGGTAGGTGCCAGGCGCCACGAGCACGTGATCGCCCCCCTGCGCCGCCATAATGCCGGCCTGGATGGTCGGCTGGTCCGCTGGAACGTGGATCACTCCAGCACGGGGCCCTGTAGCCATCAGCACTCCCAGCAACACGACCAACAGGCCTCGCCGCCCCATCTCGCTGACAATATCGGTGCGTGACATGCGCCCTCCATCCGAAGTCTGCCCCTGATCAGGATCGGACGCTATCACGGCCAAGCCGGTTGCGACATCCCCCGCCCATGATTTCCGTGGACCACCATCTGGCAGGAGAAGGCAGAGATGGAGGTGTCCATCGGAAACAGGAAGCCAGGTACGCACGAGGCGGGGCCAAGGGCGTGAGCACACTGTCGCGGTCCGCATTGGGGCGGTCGCGCAGAAAGCCCCCTGCTGCCGGCCCCGCAGTGGATGCTGCAGGAGGATTCACCGCGGAAGCGGGCGCGGACCTTGTTGCAACTCGACCGACTTCAGGGAACGGCAACCTCGCGAAACCGGTTCAGTTGCACGCCGAGCGCGGACAACAGCGCCGCGCGCATGACCCCGGGCTCGACACCACTGCCTGATCGCTCCCGCACCACGCTGGTCATCACGCCCGCCTCGAAACCGCAGGGCTTGATGGCGGCGAAGTGCGACAGGTCGGGCTGCACGTTGAGCGCGAGCCCGTGGTACGTGACCCAGCGCGAGGCGGCGACGCCGATGCTGCAGAGCTTGCGCTGGCCGTCGATCCACACTCCTGTGGCGCCGGGCTTGCGGCCGGCATGCGGGCCGCGCGACGCCGCGTCGCCGCTCGACGTGCTGGCCGGCACATTGCTCCTGGCGGTCTTCGGCATGTCGTCCGTCGCGAAGCCGTGCTCACCCAGCGTGTCGATGACGGCCTGCTCCAAGGCCCGCATGTACGCGTGCAGGTCGCGGTGGCCTTCGCGCAGCTTCACGATCGGGTAGGCGACGAGCTGGCCCGGGCCGTGGTAGGTGGCCTGCCCGCCGCGCTCGACCTCGATGACCTCGGCGCGCGCGCCGCCGGGCAGCGCGATGAACACGGCGTCGGCGGCATCGCCGGACTGCGGCGCCGCGCGCTGCACGCCCGAGGCGAGAAACTCGCCCTTTGTGCCGCGCCCCACGGTGATGACGGGCGCGTGCTCGACGAGCAGCAGTGTGTCGGGGGCCGTGCCTGCGAGCCGCGCCTCGACCAGTTCTCTCTGCAGCGCCCACGCGGCGCGATACGGCATGTGCCCGAGGTCGCGGACAGCTAGGTCGGTCACGTCGCGCACCGCAGCAGCACGGCGCACCGGAACCACGTCGCGCACGCCGGTGGCATCGCGCATCGCGGGCTCACTTCTTCGGCGGAACGAAGATGTGAATCGCGTGGCCCTCGACGACGTGCGCGCACTCCATGACTGTCTCGGAGAGCGTCGGGTGCGGGTGAACGGTGAGGCCAATGTCCTTGACGGTGGCGCCCATCTCGATGGCCAGCGCGCCCTCCGAGATGAGGTTGCTCGCTTCGTGACCCACGATGTGCATGCCGAGCAGCGTGTCGTCGTCCGCGTCGGCGATGAGCTTGGTGATGCCGTCGCTGCCGCCGATGGCGAGCGCGCGGCCGTTGGCCACCCACGGGAAGCTGGAGACCTTGATGTTCAGGCCCTTTTCGCGCGCCTGCGCTTCCGTGAGGCCGACGCTCGCGATCTCCGGGTCGGTGAAGATCGCGGCCGGCATCGCCTTCACGTCCAGCGAGACGTTCAGGCCCGAGATGACCTCCGCGGCGACGAGGCCCTCGTGGCTGGCCTTGTGCGCGAGGTATGGCGGGCCGATCACGTCGCCGATGGCGAAGATCGCCGGGTTGCTGGTACGCAGCTGAGCGTCCACGAGCACGTGGCCCTTCGGATCCATGCGCACGCCGACGTTGCCGAGGTTCAGGCCCTCGGTGTTCGGCTTGAAGCCCACCGCCACGAGCACCTTGTCCGCGGCCAGCGTCTGCTCGCCGTCGGCCGTGGCCAGCGTGACCGTCATGCCGTCGGGCTTGTGTTCGATGTGCGAGACCTTCGTGCCGGTGAGCACGGTGATCTTGCGCTTGCGCATGCCGCGCTCGACCACCCGTGTCATGTCCGGGTCGGTGCCGGTGAGGATCTGCGGCGCCAGCTCGACGATGGTCACGTTGCTGCCGAGCTTGGCCATGTAGGTGCCGATCTCGCAGCCGACGATGCCACCGCCGATCACCAGGAAGTTTCCCGGCGCGGCCGTGAGGTCCAGCGCCTCCTTGGCCGAGAGGAAGCGCTTGCCGTCGATGTCCATGCCGGGCAGCGACACGGTGCGCGCGCCGGTGGCGATGAGCGTCTTCTTCGTGTTGATGGTCGTCTCGCCGTCGCTGCTCTTCACGCGGATCTGCGTCGGCGAGACGAAGCTCGCCTCGCCCTTCACGAACTGCACGCCGTTGCGCTTGAACAGCTCGCCGATGCCGCCGGTGAGGCGCTTCACGATGCCGTCCTTCCAGGCCTTCATGACGCCCATGTCCACCGACACGCCGTCCACCTTGATGCCCATCGTGGCGCCGTGCTTGATGGACTCGGCCAGCGTGCTGGCGGCGATCATCGCCTTGCTCGGGATGCAGCCCCAGTTGAGGCACACGCCGCCGATGACCTCGCGCTCCACGCAGACGGTCTTCAGGCCGGCCTGGGCGAGCCGGATCGCGGCCACGTAGCCCCCGGGACCGGACCCGATGACGACGACGTCGGCCTGGAGCGTGGTGGTGGACAAGGGACTCTCCTCGGAGCGTGGTGACGGAAGCCGGAATCTAGCCTGCGGACAGCGCTCCGCGCCAGCAAGGAAGCAGCCTCGGTGCGAGGCGGCTCCCTGTGCGGGAGTCGTGCTTGACGGCCCGCGCCACAAGGCGCAGCATCGCGCGCTCCCCAGCAGCGGCGGAGCGAAACATGGCCACAACAGCGCCGACAGACGGCGGGCTCGCCGACACCGACCTCCCCGCCGAGCTGCGCGCGGTGATCACGGGCCTGGACCTCACCCGGCTGCGGGAGATCCGCGAGCGACACCGCGCCGCCGCCCCGGGCCACGGTTACAGCAAGTACCTGGACTTCGGCGGACAGCTCGTCGAAAAGTTCGCGCACGTCCGGCGGCTGCAACTCGCCCGCCAACCGCATCGCTCCGTGCTCGACTTGGGCACCGGCTCCGGCTTCTTTCCGTACCTTTGCGGGCGCCTCGGTCATCGCGCGGCCGCGCTCGACGTGGACGACACGCCGATGTACGACGAACTCGTCGCAGCCCTCGGCGTGAACCGGCGCGTGCACCGCATCGAGGCGTTGTCGCCGCTGCCCGACTTCGGCGTACGATTCGATCTCGTGACCGCGTTCCAGATCTGCTTCAACGGCCACAAGACGCCGCAAGTCTGGACGGCCGTCGAATGGCGCTGGTTCCTCGAGCACCTCGCGAGCCGGCACCTGGCCCCGGGCGGCGCGGTCTTCCTCGCCTTCAACGACGAGGCCGACGGCCGGCCGTACACGCCAGAGCTGCGCCGCTTCTTCGAGGAGCACGGCGCGTCGGTGCAGGGGCCGTTCGTTCACTTCTCGTCGCTGGACCGATTCCGCCGCGAGATCCTGGAACGGCCGTTCGCCCCCAGCGGACAGCTCGCCTTCACCGCCGCGCTTCCCGCGCACGAGGCCGGCAGCGACGGACCGGAGACCCTGTTCCGTTCGGACCTCGTCCTGCACGAGGACGACATGCCGCTCGGGCCTGCCCACCAGCGCCACTCGCTGGTGCGCGAGTTCGGCGCGGGACGGTACAGCCACTGGGGCGCCGCGCTCTGGTTCTCGAGCAGCGACGGCACGGATCCGAACACGAACGGCCGCCGCTACGCGATCTCCTTCGGCGGCGCCGCGCAACTCGGTCGCGAAGGCTACGAACTCGACGAACTGCTCGCCTGGCTGCGCGAGTCGCCGGGTGCCGCCCCCCCTGGCGACGGGCACGAGGCCATGCTGTGGCGGGCACTCGACTTCATCACGGCCAACTCGGAGCACCGGATCGACGGCGACCACGACCGCTACGCCTACGACACGCCGCGCGTCCTGCACTGGATGTGGGCGCACCAGCGCGGGCTCTCGCAGGGCCGCCCGCACCTGTCGTGCGGGCCGCGCGCCTACGCCCTGAAGGCGCTGCTCGATCGCCTGGAGCTCACGAGCCGCCTCGTGCAGGTATTCAGCACGCGTCCGGCGTCTGTCGGAGCCCATCGCTTCGTCGAGGTGCTCGATCCGCGCGACGGCACGTGGTCGTGCTGGGACCCGGACCATGCGGTGCGCTACGTGCAGGCCGGCTCGGGACTCCCCGCGGGCGCTGATGCCTTCGTGCTGCTGGGCCCGCAGCACGTGGTTCCGGAGCGGCGCGGGGAGCGAGGCTGGGAGGCGCTGCAACTCGCCTGGCTTCGCGATCACGACTTCGCCGCGGTCCTGTTTGAGGCAGTGGACCGCGCGATCGGCATGCGGGACCCGGTGATCCTGGTGGACCCGCTGCGCTTCGATCCCGGGCGCGCCTTCGACGACGGCGAGCGCTTCGACGCCTGGGCGCGGCGCATGTTCGGCTGCTGCCGGTTCGTTCCCGTGGCCGCGCCTCGCTGAACGCCAGCCGCGACACGACGTTATCATCCGCTCCATGAACTGGAGGAATCCGCCGCCGGACAGCGCACTGGGAGTCGTGTACGGGACGGTGAGCGGGCTCGTGGCGAACCGCGTGCCGCAGATGTCGGCGGCGCTGGCGTACTACTCCGCGCTGTCGCTCGCGCCGCTGGTGGTCATCACCTTTGCGGTCACCGGGCTCATCGTGGATGGCGACCTGGTGCAGGAGCATGTCGTGCAGCAGGTCTCGGATGCGCTGGGGCCCGATGGCGCTGCGCTGGTGCGCACGCTGGCGCAGGAGCAGCACGCCTCGTCCGCCGGCCTGTGGGCATCGGGAGTGGGCCTCGCGATGCTCGTGCTGGGCGCATCGGCCGTCTTCGCGCAGCTGCAGGACGGCCTCAACCTCATCTGGGGCGTGCGGCCGGGCCCGAAGCAGGGCGCGATCCGCTACCTGCGTACGCGGCTGGTCTCCATGGCCATGGTCTTCTGCCTCGGCGTGCTGCTGCTGGCGTCCATGCTCGTGAACACCATCGTGTCCGCGCTGGGTTCGGGACTCGACGAGCTCGTCGGCGCCAGCGCCGGGGTCAGCCTCGCGCTGCGCCTCTCCTCGTCCTTCGCGGTGACGACCACACTCTTCGCACTGCTCTTCAAGTGGCTGCCGGAGGCGCGCGTGACCTGGCGCGAGGCGTGGAGCGGTGCGCTGCTGACCTCCGGACTCTTCCTGGCCGGAGCCTGGGCCATCGGCCAGTACGTCGGGCACGCGGCCGTGGTCTCGGCCTACGGCGCGGCCGGTTCGCTCGTCGTACTGCTCGTCTGGGTCTACTTCGCGTCGATCATCGTCTTCACCGGCGCACAGTTCGCGCGCGCCTTTGCCACGTGGACCGATGCGCGCGAGAGCGAGGACGCCTCGCCGGAGGGCGAGCCGGATTGAGGACAATCCGGCGGGCGCCTGTCGGGTAGATCAGCTGGGAGATGGCACGCGCCTCGCAAGCACGATCCGGAACGTGAACAGCACCAGCGGCACGACGCCTGCGAGCAGGAACACCGTGTCGGCGCCGACGCGCACCCACTCCAGCGTGTGGAACAGGCCCTGCATCGTGAAGGTGAGTTCGCGCGCGGCGAAGTAGCCGTACCGGATGGACTGCCAGAGCTGGAGCACGCCGGCCGGGAACAGGTCGAGCAGCATCATGAGCGCCAGGCCGATGTTGAGGCCCCAGAAGCCCGTGCGCAGCAGTTTCTCGTTGCGCTGCCAGGTGCGGTCGTCGGCGATCGCGCGCAGACAGAACACGACCACCGCGAGCGCGAGCATTCCGAACACGCCGAACATCGCGGCGTGCCCGTGGTTGGTGGTCAGCGTCGTGCCCATCTCGAAGTAGGACACGATGGGCAGATTGATGAGGAAGCCGAAGACGCCCGCGCCGACGAAGTTCCAGAAGCCGACCGCGATGAGGAACATGATGGCCCACTTCTGGCGCAGCGCGCCGGCGTGACCCGCCTCAAGCGGCGCACCGGCCGCACCGGTTGTCCCGCTCGCACCCGTCGTGCTCACCGCTCTTGCCCCACCTGCCGCACCCGCCCCGCCGCCGCGCAGGCGCATGAACTCCCAGGCGTCCAGCGTGAGCAGCGTGAGCGGCACGACCTCCATCGCCGAGAAGCAGGAGGCCAGCGCCATGTTCAGCGTGCCCTGCCCGGTGAAGTACCAGTGGTGCCCTGTGCCGATGACGCCCGCGCCCAGGTAGAGGATCGCGTCCAGATACACGACCCGCGTCGCGCTCTTCGCCGTGACCAGGCCAAGCACGAAGAACATGACCGCGACGAGCACCGTCGCGAAGAGCTCGAAGAATCCCTCCACCCAGAGGTGGATGATCCAGAAGCGCCAGTTGTCGATGACCGCGAAGTTGTCGTGCGGGCCGTAGAAGAGCGCCGGCACATAGAAGAGCGGGATCGCGACGGCGACGTAGAGGAACAGCGGTGCGAGGTCGCTCTGCCCGGGCCGGCGGAGCGCGGGGCGCAGCGCGCGGAACATCAGGAAGAGCCAGAGCACGAGGCCGGTCGCCAGCAACACCTGCCAGAAGCGGCCGAGGTCCAGGTATTCGCTGCCCTGGTGACCGAACCAGAACCACAGCGATCCGAGCTTGTCGTTGATGCCGAGGTATTCGCCGAAGAGGCTGCCGAAGACCACGATCGCGAGCGCGCCGAGCAGGATGAGCGAGCCGAGGCGCTGGCCCTTCGGTTCGTGGCGGGCCTCCGCGCCACCGGTGCTGCCGGCGCCGCCCGCGAGGATCGGCGCGAGGAACAGCCCGCCGGCCACCCACGCCGTCGCGATCCAGAAGACCGCGAGCTGCAGGTGCCAGGTGCGCAGCAGGTTGTAGGGCAGCCACTTCGCGAGGTCGAAGCCGTAGAAGGCGCCGGGCTCCACCCGGTAGTGCGCCAGCGCGCCGCCGCAGAGCGCCTGCAGCAGGAACAGCAGCGCGACGACGGCGAGGAACAACCCGACGACCCGCTGGCTGGGCGTGAGCACCCAGCGCAGCATGCGGTTCTCGGCGAGCGGCCCCGAGACGCTGGGCCGCTGCCAGCCGAGGAACGGGAAGCGCCCCATCGCGAACAGCACCGCGCCGAGGCCGCCGAGCAGCGTGAGCAGCGACATCGCGCTCCAGAAGTAGCTGGCCGTCGAGGGCGTGTTGCCAGCGGCCGGCTCGTACGGCCAGTTGTTCGTGTAGGACGCCTCCGTGCCCGGCCGCGGCGCGACAGTCGCCCACGCGGCCCACGCGAAGTACGCGGTGAGCGCGTCGGTCTTCGCCATGTCGTCGATGAATCGCGGGGGCAGGCCGGGCGGCGCCGTGTCGCTGCCGAAGTAGGCGCGCCACTCGAACTTCTGCGCGACGAACGAGGCCGCCTCGCCGGCGGTGAAGCGCAGCGTGTCGGTGGCCGCGTCGTAGCGGTTCTGCTTCAGCTCGACGCGCACGGCCTCGGCCACCGCATACTGCTGCTCCGCGTCGAGCTGCGCGTAGTCCTTGCCGAAGCGCGCCCGGGCCAGGCCGTCGCGCGTGACCTCCGTCGTGCGGTGCAGGTAGGTCGCGCTGTAGTCGGGACCGAGGTAGGCGCCGTGCCCCCACAGCGAGCCGTGCTCCATGAGCGCGTACTGCAGGAAGACGTCCTGGCCCGCGAGCACGTCGTCACCGCTGAAGAGCGGCGCGCCGTCGGCATCCAGCACGTGCCCCGGGATCGGCGGCGCGTCGCGATACGTGCGCACCGTCACGAAGGAAAGCACGGCGAAGCCGCCGATGGCCACCAGCACGGCGGCATGGCGCCACCACTTGTTGAGCGGCCGGGCATCCTCGATCGAATCATTCATGGTCAGCGATCTCCCCGAGAACTCAGCAGCCGCCCAGGCCGAGCGCGGCCCGCCGCGCTCGCATCTCGCCCGTCATCGCGTCGATGACCGGCCGTTCGGTCAGCAGCTCCCGGGCCATGGGGTAGAGGATCGACTCCTCCTTGCCGATGTGATCGCGGTACGCGGCCACGATCGCCGCGGCGGCGCGTGCGAGCCCGGTCACATCGCGCTGGACGACGGCCTGCTTGAGGCGGCGCATCATCGCCTGGTGCTGCACGTGTTCATGCTCCATGCAGTCCATCGGCGTGCCGCCGGAACAATCGCCCAGCGCTTCGCGCAGTCGCGGGAACAGTGTCTGCTCCTCGTCGGCGGAGTGGACGGGAATGGCTGTGTCGAAGAACGCCAGCAGCTCGCACAGGTTTGCGAGCTGCTTCTCTCCGAGCACACCGTCGCGGCCGACCTCGCGAGCCAGCGCGTCGAGGCGCGCGAGACGCTCGCCGATGTGCTCGTGGCAGTCGTGCAGGATCTCGAAGGCATCGTGGTGACCGCAGCACGTGGCGCCGGCAGCGGCCGGGGCGCCCTGCGGAAGAGCCTGGCTTGGGTGGACAGTGGACATGGCGAACCTCCGTGCGGGTCGTCCGGACGGGAAGCGCGAGATCTGTCTCGCCGTGTCCGCCGTCGACCACGGAAGCAACATCGCCCATCCGCGCGCGCAGAACCTTGACCGGCGTCAAGTCCGGTCCCGCCGCACCGGAGCCCGCGCCGGGTATCAGTCGGGCTGCGAGCTGTCAGCCAGGGCTTCCAGCGTCTGCGTGTCGAGCAGCACGACGCGCTTGCCCTCGACGCGGATGAGTCCGCGCTCGCGCCAGCGCGCGAGCTGGCGGGACAGCGTCTCGGGCGTGATCGACAGCTCGCTCGCCAGCAAGCGCTTGGCCACCGGCAGTTCCACGACGAGGTCGCCACGCACCGTGGTAGCGGGCAGCCGCAGCAGATAAGTGGACAGCCGCGAGCCGGCCGAGATGAGCGTGAGAACCTCGATGCGATCCAGCAGCGTGTGCATCCAGCCGCTCAACGAGCCGAGCATCGACGTGGCCAGCGACGGCTCCGCCTGAAGCAGCTTCAGAAAGCGCGGGCCATCGATGCGCACGACGCGCGTGCCGGTCGCGGCCGCCGCCGCGGAGGCCGGGAACACGCCGAAGTGGAACAGCGCCGCCTCCGCGAAACTGTGCCCGGCGCCGACGAGGTGCACGACCTGCTCACGGCCGTCCGGCGCCAGGCGGAAGACCTTCACGAGCCCGCGCTGCACGAAATAGAAGCCGTCGCAGCGTTGCCGCTCGCGGAACACGGCCTCACCGCGGCGCAGCGTGATGAGCCGGGCCAGCTCCGCCACGCGCTCCAGCAGCGCGGGCGGCAGTCCACGGAAATGCGGCAGCGCCGCGAGGTCGTTTCGAAAATCAGTTGCACGTGGCATGCGCCGGATTGTGCCTGCACCACGCAGCGATACCAACGACGGAAGTGGCGGCGTGCTACGCTCGCCCAAGATCACCGCTGCACGTGGATGCACGTGAACCCGCCACGAAAAGGGAGAAGTCGAATCATGTCCAAGCGCCGCTTTCTGCTGCCGTGCCTGCTTCTCGTGGCCCTCGCGGGCTGCAGGGGCGTACCGCTCCGCATCCCCACAACACCCGTCGGCCCCGATGAGGCCGCAGGCGGCACCGTCACCGGCGAGTGCACCGGCGTCATGCTGTTCGGGTTCATCCCCATCAACCAGAACGAGCGCTTCAACGACGCCTACTCGATGGCGGTGGCGTCGGAACCGGGCACCACGCGCCTGACCGACATCACCATCCAGGAAGACTGGTTCTGGGCCTGGGTGCTGAACGGCTACCAGTTCAAGCTCACCGGAACAGCCGTGCACCGCAGGTGATGTGCGCACCGGCCGCGCTCGCAGTGGGGCTCACGGGCCTCCCGCGAGCGCGGCCAGCATGCCGCGGCGCAGGACAGCCGCGGGCGTCAGGCGCAGCCCCAGGTCTCGCGCCGCGCACAGCAGCGGCTGGCGGAGCTGACCGACGCGCCCGAGCGCGCGCGAGCGCCGGATGATGAAGGCGGCGCGCGGGTTGCGCGTCGCCTCGTAGCGCCGCAGCGCATCGGCAGTCGGGACGTCGAGCGCGAGCGCATCGCGCAGCACGATCGCGTCCTCGAAGGCGAGGCATGCGCCCTGACCGAGATTGGGCGTCGTGGCATGCGCGGCGTCGCCCAGCAGCGTGACCGCGTCGCGGCCCCACGCGGCCAGAGGCGGGCGATCCGCGATATCGAGGCGCTGCACCGTGGCGGGATCCGTGGCCTCCAGCAGCGCGCCGATCGGCTCGTGCCAGGCACCGAAGCGTGCGAGCAACTCGGCGCGCACGTCGCCGTCGCGGCCTCCGGGCGCCGCGTTGGCCGTGGCGAACCAGTACACGCGGCCGCGTCCCACGCCGACGGCGCCGAAGCGCGCACCGCGCCCCCACGTCTCGAAGGCCAGGCCCGGCGGCAGGCGCGCGTGTTCGAACGGCAGCAGCGCGCGCCAGCACGTGTACCCCGCCTCGCGCAACGGCTGCTCGCCGTGGAGCTGCGCGCGCACGACGGAGTGCACGCCGTCCGCGCCGACGACGACGTCACCTCGTTCCGTGCTGCCGTTCGCGAAGTGCACGCCGTCATCGAGGCGCACGCAGCGGGCGCCGAGCGTCACGACGTCGCGCGGGAGCGCCCCCAGGAGCACGGCCTGCAGATCGGCGCGCGCGATCGCCAGGCTCGGGGCGCCGAGCTCCCGCGACAGATCGGCGACGGACGTCGCCGCGAGCAGCCTGCCGCCGGACGCGCGGATCTCGGCGCGCCGCAGTTCCGCCCCCGCGTCGAGCAGCGCGCGCTCGAGGCCGAGTTGCCGCGCGCAGCGGATCGCGTTGCTCCAGAGCGTGAGCCCGGCGCCCGCCTCGCGCAGCTCGTCCGCACGCTCGAACACGGCGACGTCGTGCCCGACCTGCCGCAGCGCGATGGCGCACGCCAGCCCGCCGATCCCGGCGCCGATGACGACCACACGCAGCGGCCGAGTCGTCGGCTTGTTCATCGGCTCCATCTCCACGCCGCGCCGCCTGCTCCTCGCTCGAATCCGCAGCGACAGACTTGCACGGCCCGGCCCGCCGCCTCACGGCGCCAGCAGCGCGTCGGCCTCGGCGCGGAAGCGCGCGGTGTCCGGGTCGATGCCGACCTGGCCCGCCATCCAGTCCACCGAGCGGTCGTACCAGACTTGCGCCTCGGTGTCGTGCCCGAGGCGCTTGTGGGCCATCGCCAGGAAGAGCCAGTCGCTGATGCTGCCGGCGCCCTGCATCCGCACCGAGCGCTGCATCGCGTCGATGGCTCCGGCGAAATCGCCCGCGTAGTACAGCGCGACGCCCAGCGTGTTCCACGCCGAGAACGCGTCGTTCAGCTCGATCGAGCGGCGCGCGAGCGCGATCGCTTCGCCCGTGTCGTGCAGGGCTGCATCCTTCGACTTGGCCAGGCTCCAGGCCACGTTGTCCAGCATGTTGGAGTCAACGGGAAACTGCGCGAGCGTGTCGTCGATCACGCGCCGCTGCTGCTCGACCGTGCCTCCGGCGAAGACGGCATCGAGCAGCCCCCCGACCAGCGGGGCCTGGCCCGGCAACACGCGCACCGCTCGCTCGGCGGCCACGATGGCTTCTCCCGGCCTGCCGAGTGCAAGCAGGCACTTCCCGATCAGGTGCGCCGACCAGCCCTCGAGCCAGTCGGGATCCTTGCGATCCACGAGCGTGCGGAATGTCTCCAGCGCCGGCTCGACCTCGCCGAGCTTGAAGCGACTGGCCGCGAGGTTGAACAGGAAGGTGCCGTCATCCGGGCGCTGCTGCAGCGCCACCAGGTATTGCTCGATGGCCCGCTCGGAGCGGTCGAGCTTGAAGAAGATGCGCCCGAGGTAGTAGCGCACCACCGTGCTGTCGGGGCGCAGCGCGAGCGCGGCGCGGTAGCACTCGGCGGCCTCGTCCATCTCGTCGCGCGGTCCCGTGGTCAGTTCTGGCGGCGTGAGCAGCCGCCCCAGCCGGTACTGCAGCGAGAAGTCTCCCGGGAAGCGGTCGATGCCCGCGCGATAGACGCCGCGCGCGGCTTCGCGCTGGCCGAGTTGCTGGAGCGCCGCGCCGAGCAGCTCGATCGTGATCGGTGGCTGGTCGCGGAAGCCCGAGGCCACGATGTCGTTCAGGATGCCGAGCTCGCGCGCGGCGAGCGCCTCGCGCAGATCGGCGCGCAGCGGGTCGGGATCCACGGCGTGCGCGACGTCCAGCGCACGGTCGGTGCCCGCCGTGTCGCCGGTCTGGCGGCGCAGCGCGGTGAGCGAGTCGAGGAAGAGCGCGATCTCCGAGCCCAGGCCGCGCGCGACCAGCAGCGATGCGACGTCCTGCGGCGTGCCCGCGTCGATGTCGATGCCGTGCATGCGGAAGACGGCCTCGAAGGACGCCTCCGCGCGCGCCGGATCGTCGCGGTTGTCGGCCCAGATCGGCTCCCGCGCTTCGAGCAGCTCGGCCACCAACTGCCGGTTGTCCTCGTCGCGTGCGGCGGCCACGCGGGCGAGGTCGCGCGCCGCCTGCAGGCGTGACACCACGCCGTTCACGCGGTCGAGCAGATCGCTACCGGCGCCGCCGCCCTGCGCCAGCGCGCTGGCACGTTCCGCGGACAGCAGCGCCTCGTCCCAGCGCCCGCCGCCCTCGTGCACGGAGGCCTCGGCCAGCGCGTCGCCGACCTCGGTCGAGAGCTTCGCGTTGCGCTCGGCCACCTCGCGCTCTCGCGCCGCCTGCTCGTGCTCGCGGGCCGTGCGCTCGCTCTGCACGAAGGCCCAGCTCGCGCCGGCCACCAGAAGGATGGCGACCACGGCCACGGCCAGCGCCGCCGTCAGCCGCCGCGCCTTGCGCTCCTGCTCGACGCGCATGAGAGCCGCGGCGCTCTCCACCCGCGCGGCCTGCGCGCGCTCCTCGACGGAGACGATGTAGTGGTGTACGCGCTCGGCGACCACGCCCGCGTTGGCCGGCCGCGCCGCCGCGGCGGGCATCAGGCACTGCTTCGTGAGCTTCAGCAGCTCAGGGTCCGCGCCGCAGACTTCGAGCCGCTTGAGCGCGGGCTCGCACTCGGCCTGCGCGGCTGCGGCGACGATCTCGTCGCGCGTGCCGGTGTACGGCGGCAGCCCGGTGAGGGTCTCGCACAGGATCGCGCCGAGTGCGAAGACGTCCGCGCGCTCGTCGAGCCGGTCCACGTGCCCGGAGGCCTGCTCGGGCGGCATGTACGCGGGCGTACCCATCACCGAGCCCACCATCGAGTCGCTGCCGCTGCCCGAGCCCTCCTTCGAGCGCACCGTCTCCAGCACCGTGAACTGCGACTGCACCTGCGCCTGGCGCGCGCGCTTCTCGTCGGCGGTGCCGCCGCGCGCGAGCACCTTGGCGAGTCCCCAGTCCACCACCTGCACCTCGCCGAAGGCGCCGACCATGATGTTGGCGGGCTTCAGGTCGCGGTGGATGACGCCGCGCGAGTGCGCGTACGCCATCGTCTGGCAAACGGCCTCGAAGATGTCCACCATGCGGCGCGTGTCGGCGGCCGGCGACTCGCGCTCGGCGAGCAGCGTCGCCAGCGTGCGGCCCTTCACGAGCTTCATGATGAAGAAGGGGCGCTCGTCCTTCATCGTGCCCAGCTCGTACACGGGCACGATGCCCGGGTGCTGGAGCTGCCCGCCGATCTGCGCCTCCTCGATGAAGCGCTGCACCACCTCGGGGTGATCGGACAGCCGCGCATCGAGCACTTTCACCGCGACGTCGCGGCCGAGGTCCGTGTCGTGGCCCTTGAGGATGACGCCCATCCCGCCGCGCGCGATCTCGCCCAGGAACTGGTAGTTGCTGCGGCCGAGCGGGATCGACGCCACTTCCTTCGAGCTGGGGTCGATGACCGGCGACGCGACGGTGGCCGAGTCCTCGTCGCGCAGCATGACGCGCGGCGCCACGCCCGTGCGCTTGCCCACCAGATCGAGGACCGACGGCGGGAGATCCACGCCCGAAGAGGGCGGCCCGGCGAACGATCGGTCGCGTCCTTCGTCCCTGGTCACGGTGCATGCTCCCTGGTCGCGTTCATCGTCCGCCTTCCACCACGAAAAGCTGCGACAGGCGGCGATAGTAGCCGTAGGCGTAGGCGCGCTGCGGATCGAGCACGCGCTCGGCGGACACGACGCGCACGAGCCCGGCCTGGCTCTCCGGCCCGAGCACGAAGGCCGCGGTGCGCGTCCCGGTCGCGAGGT
Source organism: Planctomycetota bacterium (assembly GCA_038212275.1). GTDB lineage: Bacteria > Planctomycetota > B15-G4 > B15-G4 > B15-G4 > JBBQUR01. The sequence continues at coordinate 246,016 of JBBQUR010000001.1, read as the reverse complement.
CCACATGATCGAGTCGTGCGGGAATGGCCCCGAATCGCTGCACGTACACGCCGTCGCCTGCGGGAGTCCACGCCTCGACGTCATCGAGCGCATCGAGGCCGGGCACCGGCACGGCCGCGCCGCCGTCGAGGGCACAGAAGACCCAGCCAGTCTTTGCGTCGCGGCAGATGATCCGGTCTCCGAGCGGTGAAAGGGTTCCGGCGAAGCCCTCGGGCGTGACCGCTTCGGGCGGCCCGCCATCGATGGGCTGCCGGTAGCAGCGCAGCCGCCGGCCCTTCTCCGCACCGGTCACCAGCAGGCTCTTCCCGTCCGGGAACCACGCGGCGCCCGTGATGGTCTCGAGCGGCCCGCGCTCGAGCGGCCGCGCGGCGCCGGCGCCCGTCGGATAGAGCACGAGACCGCAGGGCGTGAAGAGCTGCGCGACAACCCAGCGTCCGTCGGGCGAGTAGCCCCGCGCATCACCCTCGCCGAGCGTCGTGATCGGTGAGCCATCGAGCCTGCGCGTGACGACGGTGTAGTTCGGCCCGCCGTGGCCGTTCGAGAAGACGACCGAAGTCCCGTCCGGCGAGAGCTGCCCGCCCCACGACTGGTCCAGCCAGCTCACGTCGAGATCCGCGGGCCGCCCGGGCAGTCGCACCCCGACGCCGTAGAACGTGTCCGCCTCGATGGCGAGCAGGCGCCCGTCGTCGGCGGCATCCAGCAGGAACATCTCGCCGGGCGTGTCGAACTCGTCGCGCACGTCCGGGCCGGACGCCGACGTGGAGAGCGGCGACATGCGGGCCGAGCCACCGCTGCGCGCTCCCGAGAACAGCAGCCGCGCGCCGCCCGGCTCCCACGTGAGCCCTTCGAGCGCGGAGCACTCGTCGCTCAGCGTCGTGACGTTGCCGGCGCGGTCGACCACCTTGACCCAGCCCCGGTCGTCGAGCCAGTCGGTGTGATCGAGAAAGGCCACACGCGTGCCGTCGGGCGAGACGCGCGGCTCGCTCACGTAGCCGGTCGTCGTGTAAAGCGCCTTGCCCGACGGGTACTCAAGCTGATCGAGCCCGTCCAGCCTGCGGACGACGGCCAGCTCGCCGTCGCGGCCCCAATCGGCGTCGCGCACTTCGTCGATGAGGGCGCGCGGCGCACCGTCGATCGTCATGCGCGCCAGCGTGCCGACGAACAGGCGGTGGTTGAAGTAGGTCGCGTCGGTGAGCACGGCCAGCTCGCCGCTCGACGAGATCGAGAGCAGCACCGTGCCCGCGGGTGCGATGCGCTGCGGCGCCATCGCGCCCGTCTGGAGCAGAAACATCTCGGGCCGGTTTCCCGTGAGCGCCGAGCTGTAGACGATGCCCTGCGCGTGCGGCAGAAAGCGGGCAGTGCACACGAACTGCGGCCCGAAGGTTCGGGGGGTGAACGTGCGCGGCGACGGCGTCGCGGCGGTCAGCGTCGGAGTGGCGTCCGGCAGCGGGAGCGGCGGCTGGCGTCCGCCGCGCAGCCCGAAGAAGACTGCCACCAGCACGGTGGCACCGGCGAGTGTCCACGGCAGCCACGGCGCGCGGCCGCCACGCGCCGCGGAGTCGGACGCCGCAGCAGCGGCCGCCGCTGCCGACGCAACCGCTGCCGACGCCTCCGCCGCCTCCGCCGCGACGAGCGCGGCGCGATCACCGAGCAGGAGGCGCGCTTCTCCGATGTCGCGCAATCGATTGTGCGGATCCTTTTCGAGGCAGCGCGCGAGGAGTTCGCGCACGGAGCGCGGCGTGCCTGCCGGGAGCCGCGCCAGGTCGGGCGTGGTGTGAAGCACGGCGCCGAGCACGTCGGTGAGCGTCTCGCCCGTGAAGGCGCGCTGGCTCGTCAGGCATTCGTAGAGCACGCAGCCGAAGGCCCAGATGTCCACGCGCCGGTCGATGTGCCGGCCGCGCGCCTGCTCCGGCACCATGTAGGTCGGCGTGCCGAGAAGCCGGCCGTGCTCGGTCGAGAGCACGCTGTCGGAGGAGTGCTGCTCGCCGACGATCACGGACTTGGCCAGGCCGAAGTCGAGCACCTTGACCTTGCCGTCGGGCGTGACGCGGATGTTCGCGGGCTTGAGGTCGCGATGGATCACGCCGGCTTCGTGCGCAGCCTCGAGTCCCTCCGCGATCTGCCGGCACGCGTCGAGCGCTTCGTCGAGCGGCAGCGGCCCGCGCTTGAGGCGCTCCTCGAGCGACTCGCCCGGCACCAGCTCGAGCACGAGGAAGCACGTGTCGCCGACCTGGTCCACGCCGAAGATCTGCGCGACGTTCGGATGGTTGAGCGACGCGAGCGTCTTCGCCTCGCGCTCGAAGCGCCGCAATCGTTCGCCGTCGCTGGCGAAGTGCTCGGGCAGCACCTTGATCGCAACCTCGCGCTCGAGCCGCGTGTCCCGGGCGCGATACACCTCGCCCATCGCCCCCGCGCCCAGCGGACCGAGGATCTCGTAGCAGGAGAGGCTGGAGCCGACGGGCAGGGTCACTGCGGCAGGTTCTCGCGTGCGAAGAGGTGTGACTTTACGCGCTGTTGCCGTCAGCGCGCAGCGCATTCCGGAGCCGCGGGGCGGGACTCGTCTCCGGCGGCCTCCTGCGCATCAGCGACGCTGCGCGTTGCCTGGCGCTGAGATCACCACGACGATCGTGTCGTCCGCGGAAGCGACGTCGCTAGCCGGCAGGACGCCGCTCGGCCGTGTGGCGCGCCACGCGGCGTCGTACGTTGCGTCGTCGTGCGCCGCTGCCTCCTCCGTCTCCCCCTCCGCCGCCCCGGGAGTCCGGGCGACAGAATCCCCACCTGGCATCGCCGTCTGCTCGAGCGGCCGGGCGACAGCGTCCCCACCAGGCATTACCGTCACGAGCACGGAGACCGGGCCGAGCGGCACGCCATCCACGCAGGCTTCGCCTCGCTCGTCCATCAGCACTTCGTCCACGATGGACTCCGGTCCGGCGAGCAGCGGCACGACGACGCCGTTCTCGTCGAGGACGCTCGCGCGCGCGTGCGCGAGCGGCCTGCCAGTTCCGTCGACGAGCCGAAGCCGCACGCAGCGTGCCGGCTGCATGGACACCGCGACTTGTCGCCCGCCACCCTCGGTCTCCTCGATGGTCTCGTCATGCACGAGGTGGCCGCGCGCCGCGAGACGCAGGCTCACGCGACCCAGCGGGATGTCGGAGACGCTCATGCTCCAGGCACGCTGCGGCCCGGCGGACTGGGTCGCGCGCTGCTCCCCGAAGAGCGTGGTCACCTGCAGCAGCGTCGGCTCGATCGGTGCTCCGCCGAGTGCCTCGTGCGCCAGCACGGTGAGTGAGTCCAGCGCACCGTGTTCGTCTTCACCGAGCTGGATGGCGAGCGGCTCGTCTCCCGTACGCAGGACGAGCTGCGTCCCCGTGTCGTCATTCGCATTGTCGATGGAGACCATGTATTCGCCGGCCGCGGGGACGGGGGCCGCGAAGCTGCCGTCCGATGAAGTCGCCCACCAGTCGAAGGACCACTGTGGATCGACGCGCTCCCAGCTTCCGTCGGCGCTTCGTTTGCGGAGCAGATCGATGCAGGCATTCACAGGGTCGCCATGCGCGTTCGTGATGACGCCGCGTAGTGGCGCCACGGGCGCGAGTGTCAGCACGACTCCCGAGACGTCGCCTCCGGACACGTCCACCACTGCCGACGTCTGCGCGAAACCGGCGGCGGCGATCGGCAACGTGGCGATGCCGTCCTGCGCCTCGACCTCGACGCTGAACCCACCCGATGCGTCGGTCTGTTCCTGGCGGTAGCTGCCCACATTCACGGTGGCGTCGGCGATGGGCGCCCCGTCGGAATCGACAAGGCGTCCAGCAACGCGGTGGAGACTCGGGAGCACCAGCGCGAGCGGCGTCCGCGGGTTGACCGTCCCCGACCAGTCGGCGCAGAACTCCGGGCACACGATGACGAAGCAGGGAACGTCCGGCACCCTGGCCGTCGCGGAACCATCCGCCCGCAGAGTCGCATCGGGAAGCGGGCGATCGACGCGCAGCACGCCCGGGTCCAGCGTGAACTCGTGGGCGTTTCCATCGCGGCGCGGATGAAAGCACACGCGGCCCGCGCCGATCGGGCCGCCGCCTTCGGTCGTCAGGTGTGCTGTCCAGCGAACTTCAGCCACCAACTGCAACTCGAGCGTGTGCCGGGGCCGCGCTCCCGGCGCGACGCGGAGATCGAAGGCAGCCGCCAGCCCCGCGGCCTCGGCGGAGACCAGAAGCCATTTGTCCGATGCGGGCAGCAGGAACTCGCCCTGCTCGTCCGCGGTCAGCGTCGCGGCAGGAGGATCCGGAAGCTGGTCCCATATCGGGGCCGGACTCGAGAGATGCCAGACGAGGATTTTCGCGAACGGCACGGGCTCCCACGCGGCATCGACGACGCGGCCGGGAAGCCCACTCGGAGCGTCTGCATCCTGCCCGAAAGCCTGCCCGGCCAGGAGCGTCAGCATCACCAGCATGGTCGCAGCGCAACGACGACTCACGCGATCGCGTGATGCGTGCGGCCATGTATCGTCGGGAGCGCACTTCCATCGTCGCAGCCGGCGATCCACGTCGTTCGGTTGGCAGTCCACGTCTGCCGGTCGATCCGGTCCCATCGTCCCACCTCCGCCCATGCACGACGCCTCGAGGGTCAGCGCCTGGTGTGCCCGGCATGCCCGCGCCGATACGCGCTGCATGCAAGTGGCGCGCACGACACAATGGTTACGGCAAAAACGCATCCGCATGCCAGCCTCCGGCAGCATGTGGATGAGTTGAGCGCTGGCGCCTTCCTCATTCACGGAGTCCCGTCACCGAGCAGGTTCAAGGTCAGCCGGACCATCAGGTCTCTCTGCGGCGGGGCGCTCTCGGCGATCAGTAGTGCAAGCGCCACCATCGCATTGTCCGCAAGGCGCGGACTGCCATCCGTTCGAAGGAGCAACCCGTTGCGCCGCAGGTACTCGAGGAACAACAGCGTGCCGATGCGCTTGTTGCCGTCGCCGAACGGGTGGTCCTTGATGACGAAGTACAGCAGGTGCGCCGCGCGCCTCTGGGCGCTGGGATAGAGCGCCTTGCCACCGAAGGTCTGCTCGATGGCGCCGAGAAGTCCCGCCAGGCCGTCCCCTTGCTCCTGGCCGAAGAGCTCGCCTGCTTCACCGCGTGCCGCGAGATCTGCTCGCAGGGTTGCAGCGGCGGCACGCGCGTCGTCGAGCGAGAGCGCCGCCGTCTGGAGCACCGGGCGCTCCGGTGCTTCGGCCAGCCGCTGCTCGTCATATGCCAGCAGGAGCCGCCAAGCCCGGGTGTATTGCTGGATGACATCGAGCAGCGCGCGGCCTTCGTCCGTGACCAGCTCGTGGGTCGTCAAGGTGCGGGCCAGCAGGTCGACGGCCTCCTCGACTTCCTTCAGGCCGCGCTCTCGCAGCCGCCGCTCATGAAGCGTGTAGCCTCGCAGCAGGTGCTCCCGCAGAGTCGTCGTGGCCCAGATGCGGAACTGGGTCCCGCGCCTCGAGTTGACGCGGTAGCCAACCGAGAGGATGGCGTCGAGGTTGTAGAAGTCGACCTCGTAAGTCTTGCGGTCCGCGGCAGTGTGTGCAATTTTTGCACATACTGCCGCCGGCTCCAGTTCGCCCTCCTTGAACACGTTGCGGAGGTGCTTGGTGATCACCGAGCGCTCGCGGCCGAACAACTCGGCCATCTGCTGCTGGCTCAGCCAGACCGTCTCCCGCGCCAGCCGGACATCCACGCGCACCGCCCCGTCCGGGGCCTCATAGACGAGAACCTCGCCACGGTCCTCCGGCTCGCTTCCGCTCATCGCAAAGTCCCCGCGAAGCCGAGCCGACGGTCGGAGCGAACCTTCAGGTGTTGACGATGCCGGATCGAGCGGGCCTCGATCAGGAGTTGCAGGGATCGGCGGATACCAGAAGCATCAAACATCGGGTGGAACTCACGCAGAACACGCCGGCAGTTGATTGGCCTGCGCGCAGGCCGGCCATCTTCGCATCGGGGAGCCCGCTCTCCACGAGCGTGTCCCCCCGTGTGCGCGACTTGCCACTCGGCAATGTCGTGCGCTGGCTCGTGCCGTTACATGTTGCCGCGCCACTCCCAAGGAGCAGGCGGAACATGGCCAAGCCTGAGGAACGCATACGCTCAGTCCCCATCCGGGCAGAGTCAGAGCGGGAATGCTCCCGAGTTGCTTCCGCCGCCCTGCTCGCGCAGCACTTCGTCGCGCTGCTCGGCGATGTGCGCCGGCATCTCCGCGTAGACGTCGGTGAACAGCGTCTCGACGTCGGGCGCGGGGCCGGCTTCGGCCTGGCTGATCGCGGCATCGATGGAGGACTTGAGCTCGGCCTGGATCTGCTCGTCCAGCGCGACGGAGACCAGGCCTTCCAGCTCGAGGAAGCGGCGAAAGCGCGCGATCGGATCGCGCTGGGCCCAGGACTTCGTGACGGACTCGTCGCGGTAGCGCGTCGGGTCGTCGCTGCTGCTGTGGCCTTCGAGGCGATACGTGATGGCCTCGATGAGGGTCGGGCCCTCGCCGCTGCGCGCGCGGTCCACGGCCTCGCGCGTGGCGCTGTACACCGCGAGCACGTCGTTGCCGTCCACCGCGACGCCGGGCATGCCGTAGGCGACGGCCTTCACCGCGATGCCGGCGCTCGCCGTCTGCTTCGCGAACGGCACGCTGATCGCGAATTGATTGTTCTGGCAGAGGAAGACGACCGGCAACTTGTGCACGGCCGCGAAGGTGAGCGCGCAATGGAAGTCCGTGCTGCTCGTCGCGCCGTCGCCGAGGTAGGCCAGCGTCACGACATCGTCGCCGCGGATCTTCGCGGCCCACGCGGTGCCCATCGCCTGCGGGATCTGCGTGCCGATGACGGAGCTCAGCGTGACGAAGCGGTACTTGCGGCTCCCGAAGTGGCAGGGCATCTGCCGCCCGTGCGCCTCGTCGTGGCCATTGCCCATGAGCTGCGCGACGTAGCGGTCCAGCGGGAAACCGCGCATGAGCAGCACCGCGCCCTCGCGCAGTGCCGGATAGACCCAGTCGCGCGCGGCGACGGCCGCACCGCTGCCCACCGTCGCGGCCTCCTGGCCCTTGCACGTGCCGTAGAAGCCGATGCGCCCCTGGCGCTGCAGCGCCAGCATGCGCGTGTCCATGATGCGCACCATGACCATCTGCCGGTACAGCTCCACCATCCGGTCGGGCGGCAGCGACGGCAGCAGCGCGGTGTCCACGCTGCCGTTGGGCGACAGGATCTGCAGCGGTGCGGGTGCGCCGGTCATGACGTCACGCCGGCTCGAACAGCATGAGGCCTGGATTCTCGAGCAGCTCCTTCACGCGGTTCATGAAGTACGCGCCGACGGCGCCGTCCACGACGCGGTGATCGAGCGACAGCGAAAGCAGCATGACGTCGCGGATCACGATCTCCTCGGCCACCACCCACGGGCGACGGCGGATGGCGTGCACGCCCATGATCGCGACCTCGGGCACGTTGATGATCGGCGTCGCGAGCAGGCCGCCGATGTTGCCGGCGTTCGTGATCGTGAAGGTTCCGCCGCCGATGTCGTCCGGCTTCGTCTTGCCGGCGCGCGCGCGATCGGCCAGCTCGGTCATCTCGCGCGCGAGGTCCGTCATGGACTTGCGGTCCGCGTTGCGCACGACCGGCACGATGAGGCCGTTGGGCGTGTCCACCGCGATGCCGAGGTTGTGGTTGTGGTGCATGACCAGCTCGCCCGCGGCCTCGTCGAGCGAGGCATTGAGCAGCGGGAATTCGCGCAGCGCGACGCAGGTCGCCTTGATGATGAACGGCATGTAGGTGAGCTTCACGCCGGCCGCCGCCGCGCGCGCCTTGGCCGCCCCCCGCAGCTTCACCAGCTCCGTGACGTCGATTTCCTCGACGTAGGTGAAGTGCGCCGCGGTCTGCTTGGACAGCCGCATCTGCGCAGCGATGCGCTTGCGCAGGCCTCGCAGCGGGACGCGCTCGTCGCCTGCGAGCACATGCGGCCGCGGCGCAGCCACGGAGGCCGCGGCGGCGACTGGCGCAGCGGCAGCCGGCGCGCGGGCCGGCGACGCGGCCGGCGCGGAGGCGGGTGCGGAGGCCGGCGCGGCCGCACGCGACGGAGCTGCCTGGCTCGGAGCCGTGCGCGCCGCAGCCGCCGGTGACGCAGCCGCAGGTGCCGCAGCCGAAGGCGCCGTGGTGCGTGCCGCAGGCTGTGCGGCCGTGCGCGGTGCGGGCTGCGCCGCGCCCGGAGCCCGCGTCGTCGCCGGACGAGCGGCGCCGGCGAGAGCCGCGCGCACGTCGCCCATCAGGACGCGGCCGTCGGGCCCGCTGCCGTTCAGTGACGCGACATCGAGCCCCGCCTCGCGGGCGAACCGGCGCGTGGCCGGCGCGGCGCGGACGCGGCGGCTGCCGTCGCCCCGGTCGGGCAGGCCGCTGTCGGACAGCGCAACGGGAGACGCCGCAACGCCGGCGCCGACCAGTTCGGCGGAGTCCTCACCCGCGGACTCGTCCTCGAAGTTCAGCTGCGCGGCAGGCGCGGCAGGCGCAGCCGGCGCGGCAGGCGCGGCCTTCGCGGCGGCGGCGTGTCCGCCATGCGGCACGGGGACGTGCTTGCCGACGCCGGGAGCTGCGCCGAGCACGAGCAGGATCGCTCCCACCGGCACGGTCTCGCCCGCCTTCACCAGCAGTTGCAGGACCTCGCCGTCCACGGGCGAGCCGATCTCGACGGTGGCCTTGTCGGTCATCACCTCGACGATGGGCTGATCTTCCTGCACCTTGTCGCCGGGCTTCACCATCCAGCGTGTGACCTCGCCCTCCGCGACACCCTCGCCGATGTCGGGCAGCGCGAAGTTGATCTCCTCGCGCGCGCCGCCCGCGGCGGACTTCGTCACGGCCGGTGCTGCGGGCGACGGAGCAGGCCTCGCGGTCGACGACGCCGCGGCGGGCGCGGGTCGCGAGGCGGCGGGCGTGGACGCTGCGGGCGGCGCGACCGGGTGCGCTGCGGCCTGCGACATCGCAGGCTTCGGGGCGGACGGCGGAGCCTGCGGTGCCGCGGGCTTCGCGGAGGTCGGTGCGGCCTGCGCAGCGGCCGGCTTCGGCGCCGCAGCAGGAGCAGCCGCCGCGGTGGCGCCTTCCTCGAGCACGATGATGATCGCGCCCACCGGCACCGCCTGGCCCTCGGCCACACGGATCTCGAGCACGGTGCCGTTCACGGGCGAGCCGATCTCGACGGTCGCCTTGTCGGTCATGACCTCGACCATGACCTGGTCTTCCTTCAAAACGTCGCCGGCCTTGACCTTCCAGCTGGTGACTTCGCCCTCGGCGACGCCTTCGCCGATGTCCGGCAACTTGAACTCGACCCGCTTGCCCATGTCTTGAAACTCCCGCGCGGCCTCCGGTGCCGCATCTCATGCTGTGAAGTGGATTGCCTGGTGCGCCACGACGTCGGGCGCGTGCAAGGTTTCAGTAGGTCATCACCGCTTCGATCGCGTGCATCACGCGGTCGGCATGCGGCATGTACACGTGCTCGAGCGTGTACGGGAACGGCGTGTCGAAACCCGCGACGCGCTTCACCGGCGCCTCGAGCACGTCGATGCACTTCTCGGCGACGATCGCGGAGAGTTCGCTGGAGAAGCCGCAGAACTTCGGCGCCTCCTGCAGCGTGACGAGGCGGCCCGTCTTGGTGACGCTCTCGATGAGCGCCGGTTCGTCCAGTGGCAGCAGCGTGCGCAGGTCGAGCACCTCGCCCTCCCAGCCGCGCTCGGCCGCCTTCCTGCAGGCCTCCAGGGCCACACCCACCATCGCGCCGTAGCAGGTGATGGTGAAGTCGCTGCCCTCGCGGCGCACCGCGGCCTTGCCGATCTCCACGATGTAGTCGCCGTCCGGCACGTCCATCTTGGGCGCGCGGTAGATGCGCTTGGGCTCCAGGAAGATGACCGGGTCATCGCACTGGATCGCCGCGCGCAGCAGGCCCTTGGCGTCGTACGGGTCGCTGGGCGTCACGACGACGAGGCCAGGCGTCTGCGTGAAGTAGGCCTCGGGGCTCTGGCTGTGGTAGTGGCCGCCGCGGATGCCGCCGCCATACGGCGTGCGGATCACGAGCGGGCACGTGAACTGGCCGCCGCTGCGGTAGCGCATCTTGGCCAGCTCGGAGGTGATCTGGTCGAAGGCCGGCCAGATGAAGTCGCTGAACTGGATCTCCGGCACGGGCCGCAGGCCGTACAGCGCCATGCCGATGGCGGCGCCGATGATGCCCGACTCGGACAACGGCGTGTCGATCACGCGCTCCTCGCCGAACTCCTTCGCGAGGTCGGCGGTGCAGCGAAACACGCCGCCGTTGATGCCGACGTCCTCGCCGAGGATGACGACGTCGTCGTTGGCGCGCATCTCGGCGCGCAGGGCTTCGTTCACGGCCTGGACCAGGGTCATTTCAGCCATCGATCTCTCGTTTCGTTGCAGTCGTTCGTGGGGTGGCGGCGGAGCGGCAGGTTGCGCTTCCGTCGTGCGAGTTGGTGAGCGTGCGTGTCTGCTGGTTCGTGCGTCGGTGGGCGATGCGCGTTGCGGTGAGTCGTCAGAGCGGGAAGGCCGCGTCGGGGTCGGCCTCGTGGCCGGTGCCCTCGGTGCGGATGAGGTCTTCGTACTGCTCTCGCAGGTGCGCGGGCACCTTGGCATAGACATCGGAGAACAGCGAGTCGAGCGCGGGCTGCGGCGCCTTCTCCGCAGTGGAGACGGCCTCGTTGATCTGCGTCTTCAGGCGCTCGGTCAGGTCCTTCTCCTGTGCGTCGCTCCACAGGTCGGCCAGCTCGAGGTATTTGCGATAGCGCACGATCGGGTCGCGCTTGATCCAGTCGTCGGCCTCGTTGCCGCGGTAGCGCGTCGGGTCGTCGCTGGAGCTGTGCGGGCCGCGGCGGTAGGTCATCAGCTCGAGCAGCGTCGGGCCGTCGCCGCGCCGCGCGCGCTCGGCGGCCTGCTGGCAGGCCTGCTGCACGGCCAGCACGTCGTTGCCGTCCACGCGTACGCCGGGCATGCCGTAGGCCTCGGCCTTGCACGCGATGGTCTCGCTGGCCGTCTGCTTGGAGAGCGGCACCGAGATGGCCCACTGGTTGTTGGTGCAGACGAAGACCACCGGCGCCTTCGCGACGCCCGCGAAGTTCAGGCCCGAGTGGAAGTCGTTGCTGCTGGTGCCGCCGTCGCCGAAGAAGGCCCACGAGATGCCCTTGTCGTGCTTCAGCTTCTGCGCCATCGCGGTGCCCGTCGCCTGCACGAGGTGCGTGCCGATCGGGCTCGAGATGGACACGATGTGCGCCTCCGCCATCGCGTAGTGCACCGGCATCTGGCGCCCCTTGCACAGGTCCGCCTCGTTGCCGAAGCAGTTGGCCACCATGTCGGTGATGCGGGCGCCGCACATCATGAGCGTGCCGGGCATGCGATAGCTGGGGAAGATCCAGTCGCGCTTGCCGATCGCGGAGCCGGCGCCGATCTGGCAGGCCTCCTCGCCGGTGCTCGGCACATAGAAACCGATGCGGCCCTGGCGCTGCAGGTTGAGCATGCGCTCGTCCATGAGGCGCGTGCGCAGCATGTGCTCGTAAAGGTCGAGGAGCTGGATCCGGCTCAGGCCGGCGTCCGTGCCCGGCGCGGCGCGGCCGCTCTCGGTGAGGATCTGCAACATGTCGGTGGTGCTCATCCGGTTCTCCGTTGCTGTTCGAACACTGCGCGGATCGCGAACTCTCCGGCGCGGTAGCTGCTGCGCACGAGCGGACCGCTCGCGACGTAGCGGAAGCCCATCGCTTCGCCCTCGGCCTGCCAGCGCGAAAACTCCTCGGGCGGCACGTAGCGCTGCACGGGGAGATGTCGCGGCGTCGGCCGCAGGTACTGGCCGAAGGTGAGGAAGTCCACGCCCGAGGCTCGCAGGTCGGCCATGGCGGCGCGCACCTCGTCGTCGCGCTCGCCGAGGCCCAGCATGAGGCTGCTCTTGGTGAGCATCGGCGCGTGGCGTGCGGCGTCGGCGGTCTGCATGCTGGCAGCGAGGCGCTTCACGCGGGCCAGCAGCTCGAGCGTCTGGCGGTAGCCGGCGCGCGGGTCGCGCACCGGGTGCGTGAGGCGCTCGACCGTCTCCAGGTTCTGCGCGACGACATCGGGCCGCGACGCGACCAGCGTCGCCAGCGCGCGCTCGTCGCCCTGGAAGTCCGGGATGAGCACCTCGATGAGCGTGGCCGGATTGCGCTCGCGAATGGCGCGCACGGAGGCCGCGAAGTGCGCAGCGCCGCCGTCGGGCAGGTCGTCGCGGTCCACCGAGGTGAGCACGACGTAGTCCAGCTCCATGAGCGCGACGCTCTGTGCGGACTTGGCCGGCTCGTCGGCGTCCAGCGGCGCGGGCGCTCGCGCGGTCTTCACCGCACAGAAGGAGCAGCCGCGCGTGCAAGTGTCGCCCATGAGCATGAGCGTCGCCGTGCCGCCGCCCCAGCATTCCTCCACGTTGGGGCAGCGCGCTTCCTCGCAGACGGTGTGCAGGCCGCGCTCGCGGAGCTGGCCCTTGAGGCGCGTGTAGCGCTCGCCGCCGGGCGGCCTGATCTTGAGCCAGTCGGGCTTCGGCCCCGTCACCCCGCCCGCGCGCAGCTCGGCGAGGGCCGGGCCGCCGCTGCTACCGCTGCTACCGCTGCTACCGCTGCTACCGCCGATGCCGCCGATGCCTGCGGTGCTCCCGCCGCTGCGGTCTGCGTCGGCATGGGAGGGCGTGGCGGACAAGCGGACTCCGGGTCAGGCGGGAGAGGGTGCAGACCCGGCCGGGACGATCGCGGACTGCCGACTTTCCGACCCGGGATGCGACCGGCCTTTATACCCGAGATCCGCCCCGTACATCCATGCGCGAGAGGGTCGCAGGGGAGCGCCCGGTGAGCTTCAGCAGGTGAGCTTCAGCAATGGAAGTTCGGGTAGCAGGCGATCACGCCGCCATCCATGACGTCGACGATCAGAGTGCGATCCCTGCTCGGCAACTCGCGACGAGATGTCCAGCGTGTCCTGGCCTCGGAGGGACGGACCCATGAGGGCCGTCCCGGCTTCCGAGAGACCTCGCGCGGCGAGCAGCCGAAGAACTCGGGGAACGACTTGCGGCCATCCGGGCCGAGCGCGGACTCCACGGCGCCAACAGCCTCGGGGCTCACGATGTCCTCCGAAACTCCGCCGCCTGCCTCAGCCGCGACACGATGCAGGACCGTGATGGCATCGCCAAGCGCCGGCGTTCAGTCGCCGGCCGGATCGCGCTCGAAGCGCAGCATGTGCTCCAAGCCGCCGGAGACGGGAGCCGTGCGCTGGAAGTCCACGCACAGCAGGTCGTCGTCGCGGCCTCCGGCGGTGAGCAGCAGCAGGTTGAAGCCGGCGCCGTCGAGACGACCGAACGGAGCCACCTCGCGGCTCACGTAGCGGGCATAGGCGCAGCACAGGTCTCGCGAGCCCAGCGGGTAGTCCAGCGCGAAGGCGCTCGCGCGATCACCCCAGGCGAGCGTGCCGATCGCATAGGTCTCGCCGGGCACGAGCGTGTCGCCCAGCGGCGCGCGCGACGCGAGCTCGATGGCCAACCGGTCTCGCGGCACATCGCAGAGCGGGAGGCGCGCGCGATCGGCGTCCACCACGACCCAGCGCCCTTCGCAGCGCCCCTTCAAGGTGGCGATCAGGTCGGGTGCGTGTTCGTCGCAACCGGTCAGTGCGAACAGCGCCACCTGGAGCAGCAGCAGCGCCGTGCCCCACGTCCGGTGCCTCGGCGCGCGATCGAGCGTGCGTTGAATCACAGTCTTCACCCTTCCCGGTACCGACGGGCCGCTTCGGAGCCGCACGAACCACCCCGTCCATCCGCCCTTCCCAGAGTGTGCAGCACGCAGCCCTTGCGCGCTGCCGCCACGGTCGCGACGGTCGTGCAACCACATGGCAGCACGCAGCGCGTCCGCCGAGCCGGCGACCGGGGTCACGTGCTGCAGGTGGATCGCAGCTGACGTGCAGGCGGACCTCGGCCGCCGGCACGTGCGGTCAATGCCCGGAGTTCAGGGCCGGTCGCGCCGATCGATGCGCCCGTCGCCGTTCCTGTCGCAGCGGTCCGCGATGCGCGGCAGCTCCGGAAACTCGACGAGGTCCACGGCCCCATCGCCGTCCAGGTCGTAGCGCTCGATGAAACCGGGTGGCGCCCCGTCGCCGCGGATGTCGATGAGCGGATTGCCGCGTGCGCGGTCGATGGCCTGCTGCAGCTCCGCGTCTTTCAGCTCGCGCGTGCTGCGTTCGCCGTAGAACACCGTGTTGAGCTCCGGACGGCGCTGGTCGAAGCCGGGCCGCGCCAGCACCTTGCGCAGGCTGGCGACCGAGGCCGCGAAGAGCGTGGGCAGCGGCCGGGCGTTCACCGCCCAGGGCCACTCGGCAAACTGGACGCGGCCGTCGCGATCGAGATCGAAGTACTGCGTCACGTCACGACCGAGGTCCATTTCGGAGCGCGAGAGCACGCCATCGTGGTTCTTGTCGAGGTGCCCGGGGTCGGTGCCCGGATGCCGGGGCCACTCCAGCGGATCGAGCGTCCCGCTGCCGTTGGCGTCGAGCGCGGCGAAGACGAGGCGCTCGAGTTCGCCGCGCGACAGGGAGCCGTCCCGGTTGTCATCGAAGTCCTGTGCCGACATGTGCCGCACGAGGCGCGCGAGGTCCTCCTCGGGCGCGATGCGAAAGCCTCCGGCGAGCCGCAGCGCCATCGCCTCGTCCTGCTCGCGATCGCGGCGCCGCACGTTGAGACTCGCGGCGGCATCCCCACCCGCCAGTGCGCGGTCCGCATATTCCTCGGCGAGGCCCGCGCGCACCTTGCCACCGTCGAGGATGGTGCCGAGCCGCTCGCCGGGCACGGTGAGCATGCGGTGGATCTCGGCCGTGGTGAGGAAGCGCGCACCGTCGTGACTGATGTCCTTCAGCTGCCGGCCGGTTTCGTCCAGCATGCGGTCGAAGGCGAAGGCCTCCACCGCGACGTCGCGCGCGCCCTCCACGCCCGGGAGCAGCGGGCCGTTCCTGCCCTCGTCGAGACGCGTCACGTCCTGGAATTGCAGGCCGCCCTCGCCGGCGACGAGCACCTGCGTCACCAGCACGGGCGGATTGAAGCTGCGCAGCAGCGCGAGCCCACTCGCCGGCGGCAGCCCCGTGTTCCTGCCGATGTTCACGCGCGAAAGAAACACGGGCTTCCCCGGATCGGTCACGTCCAGCAGCGCCGTGACGGCGCGCTCGCCGTCGGCCGCCACGAGCAGCAGCGTCGCGACGTCGCGCTCCACCGTCGGGCGCTGGCCGCTGCTGTCTCCGAGGTCGATGCGCATGCCGAGCGTCACGTCCACCGGCAGCAGCTCGTTGGCGTAGCCCGTCGAGATGCCCGTCAGCGAGCGTGCGGCTGCGGGTTCCGTGACGTCCACCACCGAGTAGCCGTAGCGCCCGTTCGCGACCACCGCGATCATGCGCGCCAGCGTGCGCCGCGCCTGGCCGCGCGGCCTGCCGTACTGGAAGCTGGCCGCGACGGCGCGCGCGTCGCCGTCGTCCTGCGCATCCGGCGGCGCGAGGCGCACCTGGCCCGCCACCGTCGGCTGGCGCGGATTCGAGATGTCCGCGATGAGCAGGCCGCCGGCACCGTCGGCCACGAGCACGCGCGGCCACTGCACGGCCAGCCCGCGCGCTTCCATGGTCACGAGATCCGAGACCAGCACCGGCAGGCGCCGGTTGGAGATGTCCACGAGGCGCAGTCCGCCGCTTCCGTTCGCGATGACGAGCAGGTCGCCCGCCAGGGCGCAGTCGCGCGCGTCGCCCGCCGCCGCGAAGCCGATGACCTCCGGCAGCGCCGGGTTGCGGAGGTCCACGATGCAGACGCCCGCGTGCTCGATCACGACGAAGGCCGTGCTCGCGCGCCCCGTGATCGGGTCGCTGTCGAGCACCACCTTCCTGGCTCCTCCGAGCGGCAGGCGCGCGAGATACAGCGTGTTCTGCGCGTTCTCGCGGTCCAGCAGCAGCGTGTCGAGGCCGCGCTCGCCCGCCACGACGAGCAGTCCGCGCGACAGCGCGAAGGACGACGTCGACTGGTCACCGCTCCCGAGTCCCCACGTCGCCGGGCTGCGGTGGCACTCCACGCAGCTGCGCGCCACCGGCTGCGTGGTGTGCAGCTGGTGGTGAACCATCGTCATGCCCGACAGACCGGCGGCGGTGGCCGGCAGCGCCTGGTCGAGCAGCAGTTCGCCGTTCTTGCCGTGCACCGTGCCCATGCTCGAGAAGCCCACGACGTATGGTGCGACGTCGCCCTCGGGATTGACGCCCAGCGAGAATTGCCGCAACGAGGCGAAGACACGCTCCTGCGTCGTGACACGCCCGGGCGTGCGCACCCCGGTGATCGCATCCAGCTGCGTGAAGCCAAGATTGCGGTCGAAGTGGAAGCCGAAGAAGTTCGTGTTCCAGCCGGCGTGGCAGGCGTAGCACTCGAGCCCGCCGTGCTCCGAGGTCATCGCGGCGGCGGCGCGCGGGTTCCAGTCGGGGTGGTCGGGATCGAGCACGTCCTTCACCTGCTTCACGCGGCGGGTGTGGCCGTCGGCCTTGTCCATCAGCACGAAGAGATCGCCGCGCTGCTCCAGGTTGGTGAGCTTGTGCCCGTGCGAGGTCGTGCCGGTCGCGTAGGACGTGAACGTGCCGTGACAATCGCTGCACTCGATCTCGACGGCGTGCTCCATCGCGCCCGGCATGCTGCCGTCGCCCATGGCATCGCGCGCCGTGTGGCAGTCCACGCAATCCATGCCGGCCGCGGCGTGCAGGTCGGGCGGCGTGAGCACGGGATCCTTGATGAAGAACTGCCCCGCGATGAGGTGGTCGGTCGTGTCGGGGATGTCCGGGCCGGCGGGCTGCTGCGGGTAGAGCTGCGCCATGCCGCGGAAGCCGTTGCCGATGGCCGCGTCGCCGACGTGGCAGCTCGTGCAGGTGGAGGTCGGCGGGGCAGCCGTCATCTGGTGCCGCAGCGGGTGTCCGGGGCTGGCGTGCTCGGCGCGCGCGTCAGCGCTCTGACTGCGACCGTCCTCTGCGTACACGACGTGACAGGCGGCGCAGCCGGCCCCGCGATAAAGACCGTCCTGCCCGAGCCGCCCCTCGACCGCCAGACCGGACGACCACAGGTGGCACTGCATGCACGCCTTGCGCGGCAGGTCCGCGAAATGATCCGCCAGCGTCACCGGCGTCAACGGGACGCGAAGGCGTTCGATCGCGTCGAGATGCTGCAGGCTGTGCGGCCCCGCGTCGTCTCCGGCGCGGTTGCTGTCGAACACGCCGTACTTGCTCTGCTTCTTCGACAGCAACCCGTTCTCGTAGAGGCCGTCGTTGAGATGGCCTGCGGTCGTGGCGTGCAGGCTCGTGCTCACGCGATCCACTTCGCGGGCATGGCACTGGCCGCAGGTGTCCTTCACGATCCGCAGGTCGGCCGGATTGCGGAAGCGCAGTGCCGCGGGATCGAAGCCCAGCGGCAGGACGCGCTCATCGATGGGCCAGCCGGCTCGCGGCGCGACGTGCGCGCGCGCCGCATCCACGGCCGCGCCGTCACCGCCGTGGCAATCCACGCAGCTCAACGCCTTCCACGGGTGCATCTCCTCGATGCCCGCGTGGCAATCGCGGCAGCCGGCATCCGGCGCACCGACACCTCCCGCGCGATTCGGCGCCGACGCAACCGGCGCACCGGCCTGCACGAGCTGAGCTCCAGCTTGCGCGACCTGAGCACCAGCTGGCACGAGCTGAGCACCAGCTGGCGCGACCTGGGCGGCCGCCGGCAGCGCACGGACGGCCCTCGGGCCAGGTGCCGGAGCGGCGCTCGCCAGACCGATCAGCGCGATGGCGAGAATCGCAAGCAAGCGCGGCGCAGACGGGCTTCGCCTGCAGATCGCGCTGCACAGGGCCGCCGCCCGCACGTCAGGCCATGAGCCCGGGCAGCAGGCTTCCGCGCGCGCCGCTCGCCTGGACCCCGAAGAGCGAGGCGATGGTCGGGCACACGTCCAGCGAGCGGGTTTCCTGATTCACCACCTTGCCCTGGCGGAAGTCCGGGCCCCAGGCCACGAGCGAGACCTGGTGCAGCTCCGAGCTGTCGTCACCGTGGTCGAGCCCCCGGCGCGCATTCAGGTCGCGGTCGCGGCCGAACTCGGGCAGCACGAATAGCGCGGTGCTCGACGCAAGCTCCGGGTCGGCACGGATCGCGTCGTAGAGCGCGCCGAGTTCCGTGTCGTTGCGCTTGATGACGTTCACGTAGTCGTTGAAGGAACCGTGCGCGACATCCGCGTTGCGCAGCGTGACCGCGAGCAGCCGTGGCTTGAAGATGGAGAGCAGATTGCGCGCGACGCGGAGCGCCTTGGCATCGTTGCTGCCCAGCCCGGTGATGGCGGCAGTGCCGCCGCGCAGCTCCTCGAGGATGTAGGCCTCGATGCGGGCCGCGGCTTCCGGATCGTTGCCGACGCCGCCCTTGCCCTCCGTCGGAAAGGGCGTCCGCACGGCCGCGCGCAGCCGGCGCAACTGACTCTCGCGCTCGGCGTCGGGCGGTGCGCGCGAGGCGCCGAGCAGCTCGCGGAACTCCGCATTGAAAATGCCTTCGCCGCCGATGAGGTTGGCTCCGTACGCCGCGCCGTAGCGCGGGTCGGTGCCGTAGGAATAGTTGGTCTCCTGCTCGCTTCCGGAGGTGGACAGCCACACGTCCGCGGCCGAGAGCCCGCCCCCCTTGCGCAGATACTCGAAAAGCGTCGGGTGCGGCGAGCGGTCGTTCTCGCGGATGCCGAAGTTCTCGGTGGCGCCGGTGAAAATGGAGAGTGCGGCCGCGTAGTGACCGTTGTTCTCGACGCGCGTGAGCGGATACGTCACGCCCTGCTCGGCGATGCGCCGCAGATTGGGCGTGTTGTCGGACAGCAGCGTCTCGCGGCTGCGCACGCCGCCGCCGAACACCACGAGCACCACGCGCCGGGTCCGTGGCGCCCCCGCAAGGAAGCCCGGCGCGGGTGACGGCAGCAGCGTCGCCAGCAACTCGGCGCGCGCGCGGCCCGACAGCGAGGCGAGGGCCGCGAGGATCACCCCGCTCCTCAGCACGTCGCGCCGGCTCAACCCGCCCGCCCGCGGGCCGGTCGACGGTGCCAGGCCAGGCAGGATCCTGCCGCGGCTGTCGTTGCGTGAAGTGCTCATCACGATCTCCTTGTCGGCGACGACGGCGCAGCGCTGCTGCCGTCCGGCCGAGCCGCCGCGCAGGGCGCGCTCGCGTCGGGCAGGCTGCGTGCGCACCTCAATAGTACTGGTATTCCGGGTGCGTGACGATGGCCGCGATGAGCGTGGAAGGCAGACAACTTTCCTGCGCATAGACGGTCACGAAGTCCTGCAGCTCCTCCGGCGACGGTCTCCGGCCGAGGAAGCGGCGGAAGCTGGCCGTCACGAACTCGTCCGGATCCACCTCGCCGCGCTTCGGCAGGTCGAGGTCGGCCCCGTCGAGCAACGTGCGTGCGATGACCGAGCGCAGCGGGGCCGTGTCGGCAAGCACCGAGAGCGCGCCGCGCAGTCGCTGCAGCTCCGCCGGTGCCGGCGGCGTCCCGCGCAGGTCCACGTAGAGGCCGCGGATGAATTGCAGATCGGACTTCGCGCGCAGCGTTTCCAGCCGGTGCGCGTAGGCGGGCGACGACAGCCAGCTGCGCACCAGCTCCGGAAAGCCCGTCGGTTGCGCGGCCAGTGCCGCGACCCAGGCCTCGCTGGCGCGCCGCTCCGGTTCGACACCGACGAGCCTGCGATACTGCCTCTCGGTGAAGAGCTTCGCGAAACCGGGCTGCCGACACGCGATCGCGACGACATCCGCCTGGCTCGCGCCGCGCTCCCCGAAGAGCGCCGACGGCTGGCCGTCGTACATCTTCTTGCCGGCCTGCAGCAACGCGGTGTCCTGCTGCACGTTGATGCCGAGGAGCTGCTCGAGCACGACGCTGACGAAGGTGTCGTTGCCCGGGTTGGCGCGATGAAAGGCGGAACTCGACACGATGTTCTGCACGGCGGCCAGAGCGCCCAGCTCGCCGCGCTGCAGCCGCGCGGGAAGGCTGTCCTCGCCGCTGTCCTGCGCCGGCCGCGCGTTGTCGATGAGCAGGAAGTAGTAGAGCTCGTCCTCGTACCAGTGTTCCCAGAACTCGCGCAGGCCACAGAGATGGCGCAGCAGCGAGTCGGCGCTCGCTTCGTGCGCCAGCTCCAGCTCGTCGGAGTCGGGACTGCGTCCGAGCAGGTCGAAGAACAGGGCGCGCACGTGGCGCAGGTCGGACAGGTCGAGCGCGGGGTCGTCGCTGCCGCGCGCGCGGGACACCGTCAGCCGGTGCGGACGCGCGTGGCGGCCCACGTCGCCACGGCCTCCCGGATGGGACGGTCGCCGCCGGTGAGGAGGTGTGCGCCGCTGCCGTCGATCGCCAGCACGGCGATGCGGCGCCGCGCGGCGCGCCAGTCGGACGCGCCGACCTCGCCTTCGTCGTGGTCAAGGCGCAGAGCCCAGCCGGCGAGGTCCTCGTCCTCGTGCGGCTCGCAGCGCACGACGGCCAGCACGCGCCGGCGTCCGCGCGGCATGTGACGCAGGTCGCATTCGTGGACCAGCCTGAGCAGGCGCTGGCGCACGTCCGTCACGGAGCGCGTCGTGGCGTCGAGCCCCACGAGTTGCACGTCCCCCTCCCAGCGGTAGTGCCAGTTCGGGTCGCCCAGGGAGTCGAGGCAGCTCACCGCGACCTTCATCGACTCCACCGCCTCGAACAACTCCGGCGCGGCCGGTTCGTTCACGACGGAGGGAGCGGAGCGGGTCGCAATGGCCCTTTGTGCACGCCAGCGGTCAAAAAGCATGGCCGGAGTCTAGCAGCCCGACACGCCGAGTTCCGCGCTCCGTTGTGCCGGGGATTCCGCCGTCTCCTGGCGCCGGGCTCAGTCCGGACTCAGTCCAGGCTCTCGAGCAGCGCAGCGACCGCCCGGCGGATGTCGCCGAGGTGCCCGTGGAAAAGGTGGCCGCTGCCTTGCACGCGAACGACGCGCGGCGGGTGCGCGCAGGTGGCGAGGAAGGCCTCGACCTGCGGCGCGGGAACGAGTTCGTCGGCGTCCGAGTAGACCACCGTGAGCCGCCGCGCCCGGGCCGCGATCTCCGAAAAGTCGTAGTGGTTCACCGGCGGCGCGATGGCGAGCAGCTCCCCGACACGCGGGTCGTTCAGCGCCGCGGTCAATCCGACGTAGGAACCGAAGGAAAAGCCCGCCACCAGCACGCTGCCGGGCGCGACGCGCGCATCGCCCGCGAGGCCGGCGGCCACGTCGAGGGCGGCGCGGGCATCGTCCACCTCGCCGCGTCCCTGGTCATGCAGGCCTTCGCTGCCGCCCGCACCGCGGAAGTTGAAGCGCAGCACATGCACGCCGTGCTCGCGCAGCTCCCTGGCGACGCTGTGGACCACCTTGTTGTCCATGGTTCCGCCGTACAGCGGGTGCGGGTGGCAGACCAGCGCCGTACGCGGTCCGCTCCCGGACCACTCCACGCTCGGAGAGTCGTGCAGCGCACGCAAGGCGCCTGCGGGCGACTGCAGCGACAGCTCTCGAACCCGGTGCGAGGTCATTGGTGACCTGTCGGAGCCTCTCGTCGGCGGCGAAGCACGGTGCCTCGGCGGCACAGCAAGGCGCCGTCCGTGCGCCGCTCAGTACACGCCGATGTTGCGCGCATGCTGCCCGATGAAGCCGATCAGTTCTGGACTCGTGAGCCCGGCCTGACGCGCCCGCCTGACAGCCTCCTCGGCCGGCACCTGCAGGTCGGTGATCTCGTAGATGGCCCACATCGCGGCGGATCGATTGCCGGAACTGCAGTGCACGAAGATCTTCTCCTTGCGCGACTCCGCGCCGCGCACCTCGTCGAGGAAGCGATTGATTTCCGCCTGCCCCATCGTGGCCGGACTGATCGGGATGCTCACGTAGTTGAGGCCGCTGGCGCGCACGATCAGGTCTTCGGGCATGGTCATTTCGCTGTTGGGCCGCAGGTTGATCACCGTGCCGAAGCCCGCAAGCTTCAGGTTCGAGAGCTGGGCGGGGCTGGGCTGGTCGGCGAGCACCACGTCATCGCCTACGAGGACGGCCTTTGGCAGGCCATCGATGCCGGCGGGCACCATCGGCTGCACCGTCCGCTTCGGCGCCAGTTCCTCGCTGGCGCAGGCCGCCAGACAACACCCGAGCAGAAGCCCGGCTGATACACGCAGGACGCCATGCCGCATCGTCACCTCCGCCACTGTGGCGGCGACGAACGCACCGCGCGCCGCATGTTAGGAGACAGCACGGTCCGCTTCACGCGCGGGCTGGCCTGCGGCCGGCCCAATTTCTGATGCGCCGTGGACGGGCGCGCACTCGCCGCCGGCCCGGCCGTCGTTGCTCCTGCTCACGTGTGCAAACATGGCGCGGCCAGTCCCCTGCAACGTCGATTCATTGGCTCCGACGAAGTCATATCGGCCCATCGGGATGTTTCCACAATCTGTGAACAAGCTGTGGACAGCAATTGAATCGAGCCCGCGCGCAGCGCAGCTTGTGCACCCGACGGCTGCCAGGCACGGCAGGGCCGCGAGGGTTCGGCAGAGCTGACCGTTGCACGGGGGAAGAGGCTGACGTGCAGCCCCCTCGATGGGCATCGCCGGCGCGACCGCAGCTCATCGCGGCCGGGGAATGTCCCTTCCGCCGCCAACTGTCCCGACTTGCAGGAGATTTGAATGCGCCCGCGCCTCTTCATCGTGTCCTTCAGCCTCGCAGCGCTCGGCTTCATCGCCCAGCCGGCATCCACGCAGAACAAGCCCCTGGAGCTCGCGTGGCTGCGCCTCTCCGGCGCGACCTGGGGCGGCGAGGCGGTCAACAGCCGCAGCGGTTCCGCCGTCGCTCGCGCAGGTGACGTGAACAACGACGGATTCGACGACTTTCTGGTCGGCGCCTTCGAGTGGGACACGGTGAACGCCGACAGCGTGGGCCGCGTCTACCTCGTCTACGGCGGGCTCGGAACCACGGGCGTGCACAACCTGTCCTCCGGCGGCGCGACCTTCGTGGGAGAAGACATCGGCCTCGTCGGCTGGCAGACGGGCTTCGCGGTCTCCGCGGCGGGCGACGTCAACAACGACGGCTTCGACGACTTCCTCATCGGTGCGCCGAACGCGAAGACCAATGGCAACACCGGCTCCGGTCGCGTCTACCTCGTCTATGGCAGCGCCTCGCTGACCGGCACCTACAACCTCTCCACGTTCACCGGCGGCGTCGTGATCAACGGCGCAAATTCGTCCGACCAGGCAGGCACCTCGCTGGCCTCGCCCGGCGACATCAATGACGACGGCTTCGACGACATGCTCATCGGCGCGCGGGGCGCGGAGAACGGCGCGATGAACTTCGCGGGCGCGACGTACCTGATCTACGGAGGCGCGTCGCTGCCGGCCACCATCGAACTGTCAGCTCTCGGCGCCGGCGGCGTGATCATCCGCGGCACCGCGACGAGCGAGATGTCAGGCGATGCGGTGGGCGCGGCGGGCGACGTGAACGGCGACCTCATTCCCGACCTGCTCATCGGCGCCCCGGTCTCCGACCTGCCCGGCAAGACGGACGCCGGACGAGCCTGGATCGTCTACGGCAGCACCACGCTGCCGGCAACGATTGCGCTCGCCTCGCTGGGCGCGGCAGGCGTGACCATCAACGGCCAGAGCGGCGGTGACACCTTCGGCGCGAAGCTCGAAGGAGCCGGCGACGTGAATGGCGACGACCTCGACGACATCCTCGTAGGCGCCCCGCTGGGCGACCCGGCCGTGGGGACGGGTGTCAATGCGGGCCGCTCCTACCTGATCTACGGCAGCACCAGCTTTCCGGGCACGATCGAGGCGGCAAACGTCGGCACCAGCGTCGCGGGCGTGCTGTTCACGGGCATCGACGGCGACGCCACCAATGGCCCGCCCGGAGACCGCTCGGGCACTGCGGTCGCCGCCGGCGGCGACATGAACGGCGACGGCTACGCAGACCTGCTCATCGGCGCGTCGAACGGCGACGCCAACGGCCTCAACGCCTCCGGCGAGGTCTACCTGATCGAGGGAGGCCCTTCGCTGCCCACTCCGTTTGCGCTGTCTGCCATCAACGCACGTGGCACGGTCCTGTACGGCGCGACCAGTTCGGACACGGCTGGCTACGCGGTGGCCTTTGCCGGCGACCTCAACAACGACGGCTTCGCGGACATGCTCATCGGCGCTCCGGGCGGCGACCCGACGGCGGGCGCCGAAGCGGGCGAGACCGTCGTCCTCTACGGCGGATGCCACTTCATCCAGGCGCTGGGACCGGTGGCGGAAGGCGGCATGCTCAAGCTGCGATCCCACGGCACTCCGGGAGTCGCGAATCTCACCTTCGCAACGCCGTTCGCCATTGGCCAGCCGCCCTTCGCGCCGCAGCAGCCGCTGGACACCAAGTTCGGGCCGTGGTGGCTCATCGACCAGATCGACCTGTTCCCGGCCGCGTTCGCGAGCAACGGCGAGATGGTGTTGAACCTCCCCATGCCGGCGCCGGGCGCGCTGCCCGGGGTGCTCGGCCTCACGATCTACATGCAGACCATCGGCGTACCGCAGGGCAATCGCTGCGACCTGACGTCGCTGCTGGGCTTCGTCGTGGAGTGAACCGCGGCGCCGCGCGCCGAACTCCGGCTCAGTGCACGCCGTCGCTCGCGGCGGAATAGACGGGTTCCGCCGGAAGCCACACCTCGAAACGCGTGCCGCGTCCCGGAGTGCTCTCGACGCGGATCTCGCCGGCGTGGGCCTCGACAATGCCGCGCACGACGGCGAGACCGAGTCCGCTGCCCTGTCCGCGCGGCTTCGTCGTGAAGTGCGGATCGAAGATATGCGCCAGCACGCGCTCGTCCATGCCGACCCCCGTGTCCGAGACCGTCAGCACCACGCAGGACGAGGCCTGCAGCGTCATGCCATGATCGGCCGGCGCATCGCGCTCGTCGATCCGCACGTCGAGCGTGCCGCCGTCGGGCATCGCGTGCAGGGCGTTCACGCAGAGGTTCATGACGACCTGCAGCAGTTGCGTCGAGTCGCCGAGCACCGCGGGCACGGCCTGCAACGACGACACCCGGCGCGGCCCGCGGATGGCCACGTGCGATGAGGCTGTGACCGACAGCAGACGCAGCGCCTCGTCGACGATGTCATGCAGCGGCAGGGGAACGCGCTGCGGCTGATCCTGCCGGCCGAAGTCTGCCAGCCGCGTGATCAACTCGCGAGCGCGGCCGGCGGCTCCGAGCGCCTCCGCGAGCATCGCCTGCGCATCGTGATCCGCGGGCAGGCTCCGGCGAGCCAGCTCCGTGTAGCCCGAGATCGCCAGCAGGATGTTGTTGAAGTCGTGCACGATGCCGTTGGCCAGAGCACCCAGGGACTGCAGGCGCTGGTTCTGCTGCAGCTGGCTGTGCATTTCGTGGAGCTGGCGATGCGCGCGCGCCTGCCGCGTGACGTCGGTGGCGATCCCGCCCACTGCGACGACGGCGCCCTGCTCGTCGAAGATCGGAAAGCGCACGATGACGGCCTCGATGCCGACGCCGTCCAGCTCGGTACTCTCCTCGGACACAGTGCTCGAACAGGTGGCCAGTACGGCCGCGTCCTGGTCGCGCGCTCGCGACGCCATCGACACCGGCAGGATCTCGTCCGCCGTACGCCCGAGCACATCGGGTTCGCGCACCCCGAAGGCCAGCTCGAAGGCGCGGTTCACGAGGGTGTAACGGCCCTCCAGGTCCTTCACCCAGACCGGATGCGGCGCATTCGCGAGCACGCTGTAAAGCTGCTGCTCGCTCAGCCTCCCGTGGACGGGCACCATCTCAGGCGCCCCGCAGGCCCGGGTGATGCGGCGCGCAGGAGCGCATGCTGCCCCTGCCGCCCGCACCGTACGAATGTGCGCTCATTGTCCCGAAATCGGCCGACCGGCCCGACAACACCGCACCCCGCATGCACCCGCCTCCTGCAAACGCTTGACGCGCCGAAGCTGCCTGGAGCCCGCACCATCCTGCCCGGAATGAGGTGGAGACTACCGTCACCGTGAGGACGACGAAGCGACGAAGTTCTAACCCGATCAGGAAATTGCAATCGTCCGACCGGGATCAGTGCGCCGCGAACACCGCGATCGACGAGCAGCCGAGCCGCGTCGCGCCCGCCTCGAGCAGTGCCCGGGCAGCGGCAGCATCGCGGATGCCGCCCGACGCCTTGATCGCGGTGCGGGCGCTGCTCGCGGAGCTGGCGGACCCGTGCGCATGCGCGGATCCCCCGAGCGCCGCGTGCAGCAAGGCCACGTCCGCCACGCTGGCGCCGCCCGTGGAAAAACCCGTCGATGTCTTCACGAAATTTGCACGCGCGCCAGCCACGAGCAGCGCACCGGCGACCTTCTGGCGATCGTCGAGCAGGCAGGTCTCGAGGATGACCTTGAGCGCGCGCTGCTCCGCCGGAACCGGGCCATCAGCCGCGCGCACGGCCTGCATCACCCTGGCGACCTGCTCCTGGAAGTCCAGCAGCCTCGCCGGGACGGGCGGCCCGCCGTCCCGTGGCAGGCCCTCGACGAGCCAGCCGACGGCCGACACCATGTCCACCTCGGCAGCGCCGGCGGAGATTGCCAGCGAGGCCTCGGCGAGCTTGGCGGCCGTCGTCGTCGCACCCAGCGGAAAGCTGGCGACGCTGCACACTGCCGTCCGGCCGGCCGCGCAACTGACGGCGAGTTCGACCCACATCGGATTCACGCACACCGAGAAGCACCCGTGTGCCGCCGCCGCATCGCACAGTGCGCGAATCTGCTGCGCGGTAGCCTCCGGCCGCAGCAGCGTGAGATCCACGCTCGCGGCCAGAGCTCGAGGCGCCGCGGCGACTTTCTCCGGTTGACGATGGCCTCCGCCTGACTGCCCGGGCAGCGGCTCGGGCGGCAGGCGCGCACCGATCCCGGCGAGCAGCGCACGCACGTCGGCGATCGGTGCGGAGCCGGACTGCAAGGCGCTCAGGCCTTGACCACCTTGTCGCGCCAGCTGCTCATGCCGCCCTCGACGTTGTGGATGTTGAGGTAGCCGCGGTTGCTGAGGAAGGTCGCTGCGGCCGCGCTGCGCCCGCCACCCGCGCAGATCACGTAGAGCTTGCGACCATCCCGCGGCACTTCGTTGAGGCGCTTGGAAATGTCGTCCACGGGAATGTGCATGGCGCCCTCGATGTGGCCGCCTGCGAACTCCTGCGGCGTGCGGACATCCAGCACGCACGGCGGCGTGCCCGCGGCGATCGCAGCCTGCAGCTCGGCGACCTTCGCGTTGCGGAAGAGCCGATTCTCCTTGACCATCTCCGCGTCCACCGGCTTGCCGCCGACCTGCAGCGCGACCAGCTTGCGCAGTCCGTCCAGCGACTCCTTGAGTTCGCCGTTGTCCGCCTCGCGGGTGGACACGGTGCGCTTAAGCTCATCGACCTGGGTCTGCAGCGCAGCAACTCTGGCACCGCCCGATCCGCTGCGCAGCAGCGCCACGAGGCCGATCAGGAGTGCAGCAAGGGTCAGGATCTCGAACGGGGACATGAAGGCTCTCTCTCGTCGGGGGGAGCCGGCGCAGCGCGACGCGCACGCCGGAAGCCAGTCGCGCGACCGCGACTGCCGGCGCCTATTCAACGCGCGCGGCGCCCGCCCTGCAACGTTCAGCCGCCGACGTGCTCGTGCAGGCCGTTGCTGGCGGAGACTCCGCCGGGCACGCCCGGGTCAGCCGCGAGACCCTGCAGATAGAAGTCCAGCCCCGCGATCGCCGGCAGGTCGGGCAGCGTGAACGGCAGCCGCAAGGAGCCGCCGCCGGGACCGGCGCCCGGGAAGTTCAGGCCGATGAGCCCTCCGGGCGAGACGATGTCGACCAGCAGGCGTGCGCCCTTCAGCGGCAGATCGGCAGCGCCGACACCCCAGGCCAGCACGCCGAAGCCATTGCCCGGAAAGCCGGTGAACTCCAGCCCCACCGCGGCGCCGGCGCAGGGCGAGAACAGGCCGCGCAGCTCGGGGACGATGCCGAGACTGCCGGCGGTCCCCGCGCCGTAGGGCAGGAAGGCGCCGTCGCAGGGCGGAGAGTCCGCGGGCGACGCCACGCCGTCGAACTCGCCCAGTTCCCGCGCGTGCTTGATGATGCTCAGCTGGCCCAGCGCGTCGATGCGCACGAGCGCGGCATTCCTCAGCGTGACGAGCAGCCCGCCGGCGTGCGAGAGGCGCACGTCGTTGGGATTGTGCATGAACGCGTCGGCGCAGAAGACGTCGGCCGCTCCGGTGTCGAGGCGCACGCGCACGATCGCGCTCGTGTCGTAGTTCGCAACGAAGAGATTGCCCGAACCGTCGACGGCCAGGCCGCCGGGCCCGGCGAGCAGCGGGCTGGAGCACACGACGGAGATCGCGTGCGCCGCCTCGTCGATGGCGACGATCGTGCCGCTGGAGTTGTTCGCGACATAGAGCGTGCCATCGGGGCCGTATGCGATGCCGCCCGGCGTGTCGATCAGCCCGCCCGAACCGGCTTCGTCGAAAATCAGCGTCTGCGCGCCCGTCGAGGACAGGCGGACGACCGTCCGCTCGAAGATGTCCGCGACGATGAGTCCGCCGTCGGGCGCCTGCACGATCGACACCGGCGAGGCGAGGTAGCCTCCGTACGCGAAGACGCTGCGCTGCCCGCTGGGCGTGATCTTGAACACGACGCCGAGGTCACGGTCGGGCATGTAGAGCGCGCCATCCGTGACCGACCACGCGCCGTAGAACGGGATGCCGTAACCCGTGGAGAACGGCGTGAGCGCGCCGGTGACTGCGTCCAGCCGGTAAATCGCGCCCAGCGCCGGCAGCGAGATGTAGTAGTCCTCGTCGCCGGCGCGCAGAGGTGCCGGCAGGACGAGCAGGACGAGCAGGACGAACAGGACGCTCAGGGCCAGTGCAGGCAGCATGACCTGTGCGGATTTCGCGTCGCAAGCGGGCCGCGCGGCGAGGGACGGCGTGGCAGCGATTCGGTTCACGGCGCGACTCCGGAGAGGCAGCGGCCGCATGCTAGCGCGGCTCCACGTTCCAGACCGTCGTCGGCTTGCCGCCGTCACCCGCTGCGCCCCGGGGCGACGCCCCACGGATCGCGCCCGCCGAGCGCGACGCCGGCTCGCTCGCACGCCTGGCACGGGACGATGTGCGTCGCGGCACCGACGGCGGTGGTTGCTAGGCTCTGTGACATGGCGATTCCGGCCCTCGACATCGATGCGGTGAGGCGCGCGGTGCTCGAGCACTGGGACGCCGGCCACCGCGACCTGCCGTGGCGCGCCACGCGCGATCCCTGGGCCATCCTCGTGAGCGAGGTCATGCTGCAGCAGACCACGGTCGCTGCCGCGATCCCCTACTGGGAGCGATTCCTGGCTCGCTGGCCTGCGCCCGCTGACCTCGCGCGCGCGAGCCGTCAGGAGCTGCTCGCGGAATGGGCAGGTCTGGGTTACTACCGGCGCGCCGATTTCCTTCACCAGGCGGCCTGTCGCGTGGCCGAGGCCGGCGGCGCACTGCCCGGCACTCACGCCGCGCTGCTGGAGCTGCCCGGCGTCGGCCGCTACACCGCCGCGGCCGTCGCGTCGATCGCATACGGCGAGCCGGTGGCCGCCA
Organism: Planctomycetota bacterium; assembly: GCA_038212275.1. Classification (GTDB taxonomy): domain Bacteria; phylum Planctomycetota; class B15-G4; order B15-G4; family B15-G4; genus JBBQUR01. The sequence continues at coordinate 216,405 of JBBQUR010000001.1, read as the reverse complement.
TCGACGGCAACGTGGAGCGCGTGCTGTGCCGCTTGCTTGCGTTGCGCGGCGACCCGCGCTCCGCAGCCACGGGCACGGTGCTGCGCGAGCGCGCCGCGACTCTGCTCGACTCCCGGCGCCCCGGAGACTGGAACCAGGCGCTCATGGAACTGGGCGCGACCGTGTGCCGGCCCGTGGCTCCTGCCTGCCCGGCCTGCCCGTTGCGCGTCCACTGCGCGGCGCGCGCGGAGGGCAACCCGGCGCGATATCCCGAGCTGCGGCCGCGCAGGGCCTCCGTCGCCGTGCTGCACGCAGCGCTTCTCGCGGTACGCGGCGGCCGCGTGCTGCTGCACCGTCGCAGCGCGCCGCCGAATGCAGGCTTCCTCGAGCTGCCGGCGGTCGAGGCGCCGGCTGATGCCGCCTGGATCGACGGAGCGGGAGAGCAGGACTCGCTGGCTGCGCTGCTGGTGGCCGAAATTTACCAGCGCCACGGCCTGCACGTCGTGACCGGCGAGGCGCTGCCCGCGTTGCGCCACTGCATCACGCATCACCGCATCCGCGTGCAGCCGTTCCGATCGCAAGCACTGACAGGCCGCGTGCGCGCACCGCTGCTATGGATGGAGCCTTGCGCGCCGGACACGCCGCTCACCACGGCCAGCCGCCGCATCCTCGCCGCGGCGGCCCCCGAACTGCTCGCCGCACGCAGATCCACGGAGCACGACGCATGACCGACGCCGGCCAGACCATCTCAGCCGACGAAGCCTCGTTGCGCGACGACCTGACCGCCCTGCGTACGCACGTGGCAGTCTGCAGCCCCGGCGTGCGCTCGCTCATCGCGGTGTCGGGGCCGGACCATGTTGCGTGGCTCGACCGCATCAGCAGCATGCCCGTCGCGACGCTGGAGCCGGGCCGCGCCGTAGGCACCACGCTGATGGACGGCAAGGGCAAGCTGCGCGCGGACCTGCGCGTGCTGCACGTGCCGGCCGGGCCCGGCGAGGAAGCGCGTCTGCTGCTCGACATTCCCGCCAGCCAGCACGCAGGCCTGCTGCGCCTGCTGGACATGTTCATCCTGCGCGACAAGGTCGTGCTGACGGATCTGGGCGCCAGCCACCGCTTCGTGTCCGTGCTCGGTCCGCACGCCGACGCGCTGCTCGCCGGCGCGGGGCTGCCCTGCCCGCGCGAGGACGAGCTGCTGCACGACGACCGGGTGCTTGCCGCCGTGCGCTCGCGACTCTGCGGTGCACCGGGCGTCGACGTGGTGCTGCAGGCCGACTGTGTCGATGCGCTGCTCGGGCAGCTCGTCGACGGCGGCGCACGCGCGATCGGCATGGCGGCATTGCAGGTCGAACGCCTCGCGAACGGCGTCCCGTGGTTCGCCAGCGAGCTGGCCGGAGGCGTCATTCCGCTCGAGGCCGGCTTCGACGCCGACGTCTCCGTCACCAAGGGTTGCTATCCCGGACAGGAAGTCGTCGCACGCATCACGAATCTCGGGCAGGTGGCGCGCAAGCTGGTGCGACTCTCCGCCGCGGGGCGCCATGCGCTGGCGTCGGGCACGCTGCTCCTGGGCACCGGCGAGCGCGCCGCTCAGGAGGCCGGACAGCTCACGGCCTCGGCCTTCGACCCGCTGACGCAGCACACGCTGGCCCTGGCATTCCTGCGCCGCGCCTTCTGGAAGCCGGAAAGCGTCGTGCGCGCCGACGAGCTGCCACTGGAGGTCGCCGAGCTGCACGCGCATTGAATCGCGCCCACGGCTCCCGAAGAATGGGCCGCGCCGCGGGCTGTGTCTGCCGTCCGGCCGACAACGCACGCCGGGAGAGATGCATGCTGCAGGGCCGCAACGGGATCATCTTCGGCGTCGCCAACAAGCGCAGTATCGCGTTCGCCTGCGCACAGGCGGCCGCGGCGCAAGGGGCACGGCTCATCCTCACCTACCAGGGCGACAGGCTTGCGGATGGCTGCAAGCAGCTCGCGGCCGGCCTTCCAGGCGGCGCCATTGCGCTGCCCTGCGACGTCGGCAGCGACGCCGCGCTCGACACGGCCTTCGGCGCCATCCGCGAGCACATGCCGACGGTGGACTTCGCCGTGCACTCGATCGCCTTCGCGCCCCGCGAGGAACTCGAGGGCGAATTCCTCGGCACCACGCGGCAGGGTTTCGCGCTGGCGCACGAGATTTCCAGCTACTCGCTCACGGCGCTCGCGCAGCGGGTCGTGCCGCTCATGACCCGCGGCGGATCGCTGGTCACGATGACTTACCTCGGCGCCGAGCGCGCCGTGCCGCACTACAACGTGATGGGTCTCGCCAAGGCGTCGCTGCAGGCCTCGGTGCGCTACCTGGCCGCCGAGCTGGGCGCCCGGAACATCCGGGTGAACGCCATCTCGGCCGGGCCGATCCGCACGCTTGCCTCCAGCGGCATCAGCGACTTCTCCTCGGTGCTCGAGCTGGCGCGCACGCGCTCGCCGCTGGGCCGCAACGTGGACGTGGCGGAGGTCGCCGACGCCACGCTCTTCCTCGTGAGCGACCTCGCGCGCGGCATCACGGGCGAGGTGCTCTACGTGGACGGCGGCTTCCACATCACGTCGTTCTGAGCGACGTCGTTCTGAGCGACGCCGTTCAGAGGCGTTCCATCACGAGCGCGCGCAGGTGCAGCTCCGCGGCGGCCGATTGTTCGCGCGCCACGAACTCCAGCAGGTGCGTGCCGGCGCCCAGCCACGCGGCCCCGAGATCCGAGCGGAGTTCGCGCGACGACGGCCGCCATGCGTCACGCACGGGAGACAGGCGCTGGCCGTCGAGCACGACTTCGAACAGCGCGCCGTCCGGCCCGGGATTCCAGTCCAGCGCGAGGCGCGCACTGAAGGCCTCGGGCGTGGACCATTGCATGGCCCAGCGCACGCCGCGCTCGCTGAGCGGCAGGGCGACGCTGCCGGCGTCGGGCGTGCCGGGCGCACCGCGTGCAAGATCGTCGGAGGCCACGCCGTTGCGCGTGAAGGTCGCCGCCGAAAGGTCCAGGCGCTCTTCGCCGAGGCGGGTCGTCGGTGCGGCGCCCGCCCCCACGCCGAGCACTGCCGTCAGCGCCATGAGTGCCATGAGCGCCACCGACGCCGGCATGCGGGACACGTTGCTCATCGCACGTTGCTCATCGCACGTTGCTCATCGCGCGCTGCTCAGCGCGCGGCGCTCGCGGCCGCGAGCTCATGCGGGGAGCAGCACGGCCTGCGGATCGACCGGGCGCGGTGCGTACGGGCCGAGATCCATGCGCGGAGTGCGCCCGGCGACGAGGTCGCCGACGAGCAGCGCCGTGATCGGCGCGAGCAGGATGCCATTGCGGAAATGCCCCGTCGCGAGGACCAGACCCGGCACCTCGGGCACCGTGCCGACGTAGGGCAGGCGATCGGGCGTGCCTGGGCGCAGGCCCGCCCAGGCCATTTCTCCCACCATGCCCTCGGTGGCGGGCAGCAGCGCGCGGGCGACGACGCGCAGACGCGCGATGGCCTCCGGCGTGGTGACCGCCGCGAAGCCGACGTCTTCCATCGTGCTGCCGACGAGGATGCGGCCGTCGCGGCGCGGCACGAGATAGCTGTCGCCGTTGTTGAGCGTGGGCCCGAGCACGCCGGGTTGCCCGCGCAGCAGCAGGATCTGGCCCCGCACCGGGCGCACGTCCACCGCCAGGCCCAGCGTGGCCGCAAGAGCGCCCGACCACGATCCGGCGGCGAGCACCACGCACTCCGCAACGAGCAGCTGGCCGGTCGAGGTGCGCACGCCGCGTACGCCGCCCGGGCCGCCGAGCAGTTCGGTCACTTCGCAATGCGACGTGATCACGACGCCGAGGCCCGCGGCGCGACGCCGCAGCGCAGCCAGCAGGCGCGGCGGGCGCACGCGTGCCGAAGCGGCCTGCCAGCCGGCGCCGGTGATTTCCGGTGCGAGGCCAGGCGCGATCACGTCGAGCACCGGGCGCTGCAGGTGCTGCATGTCGAAGCCCATCGAGGCGCGGCGACGCGACTCGTCGGCCACCTGCGCGGCCGAAAGCGTGGCGCCTTCCGGATAGAGCATGCCGGACACATCGAACTCGGAGTCGATGCCGGTGTGCTCCAGCAGGTCGGCGACGAAATCCGGATACAGCGCTTCCGAGGCGAAGCACAGGTCGATGAGCGACTGCGGGTATTTCCACGGACTGCTCGGCGTGAGCAGCCCCGCCGCGACCCAGCTGGCGCGCTGCCCCGGAAGCTCGCGCTCGAGCAATTGCACGTCATGCCCCTCGCGCGCGAGCTGCGCCGCGACCGAGAGCCCGATGATGCCGCCGCCCACGACCAGGATCTGCATGGCGGGACGTTCTAACACACGGCGGGCGGCGGTTCGCGCACGCGCACGCGCAGGCGCTGGCGACGCGCAGGTGCAGGCGCTGGTGCTGGCGCTGGCGCTGGCGCTGGCGCTGGCGCAGGCGCAGGCGCAGGACGCTTGCCGGGCGCGCACCGCCGCTCCTAACATGCGCCGACATGTCCACGACGCATGGAAACTCCGACGCGCACGGCAGGCCAGGCACGCCGGGAGGGCGGCGCGCGCTTCCCGGCGCGGACCACCTCCCCACCGGTTTCGTGCGGCGCCTGTCGGCCTTGCTCATCGCCGACACGCGCGTCGAGGCGCTCTGGCTCGAGGGCGCCGATGACTCGATCCAGTGGCCCCCATACCGGGTGCTTGACCTTCACCTGTCCGTCGCGGAACCGAATCTGGAGGCGCTGCGCGCGGACTTTCAACGCCTGCTCCTCAGCGCGGACGCGATCGCGGACTACAGCCAGCAGGCCGCGCCGCTGCAGGGCTTCGCCGGCACGGCCAGACTCTCCGACGGCACCTCGCTGACCTACCGCCTCGAGCGCAGCAGCCAGGTGGCCAAGGTGCCGCGGCGCGCCGTGAACATCCTGCTGGACCGCAGCGGCGGCCTGCTCCTCTCCGCCCTGAGCTACGAGCCGCGCTGAGCGCGGTAGAGTCCCGGCCTCGCGATCTCCATGGCGGATCCGGGCTTCGCCAGCGGAGAAAAACCGTGCTGCGCGTACAGGCCGTGCGCATCCCGGGTCATGAGCAGCCAGCGGCGCAGGCCCTGCACGTCGGGGTGAGACATCACGGTCTCCATCAGCCACTTGCCGAAGCCGGCGCCGCGCTGTTCCTCCAGCACGTAGACGTCGCACAGGTACGCGAAGGTGGCGTGATCGGTGATGACCCGGGCGAAGCCGATCTGCCGCGAGCCGTCGAACAGTCCGAAGCAGAGCGAGTTCTCGATCGAGCGCAGCACCAGTTCGCGCGCGATGCCTTCCGCCCAGTAGGACCGCGTGAGGTAGGCGTGGATCGCGTCGATGTCGAGGCGCGCCGGGTCGGTGGTGATCGCGAAGGCCCCCCTTCGCGACTCGGCGATCACGGGGCCGACTTGCGCCGCGCCGCGCTCCGTGCGCGCTTCCCATCGGCCTGACGCGAGCCTCCGACGCCGGAACGCGAGCCGCCGTCATGCTCGACAACCACGACGGTGTGGATGCCGCCGCGCACCAGGAAGTCGCCCTCGACCGTCATGCGGCGCGGCGCGGTGGCGGCCACGAGGTCGTCGAGGATGCGGTTGGTCACGTCCTCGTGGAAGTGGCCTTCGGCGCGGAAGGACCACAGGTAGAGCTTCAGCGACTTCAGCTCCACGCACAGCTTGCCGGGCACGTAGCGGATGCGGATCGTCGCGAAGTCCGGCTGGCCCGTCTTCGGACAAAGGCAGGTGAACTCGGGGCAATCGAAACGGATCTCGTAGTCGCGCCCGGGGCGCGGGTTGGCGAAGGTCTCGAGCGTGCGGCTGGGTGTGCTGGGCATCGCGCCATCGTCGCGCGAGCGCGCGGTCACGGTCAACCGCGCCGTTCGCGAGGCCGTTCGCGCGCGACGCTGCGGGGAAGACCGCGCGCGCGCCTTGATCCGCGCCGTCTGCGGGGCTAGCGTCCGGCGCGGATGGCCGCGAGCCTCGCGGCCACGACCGGCCGACGTCCCCGGCTCACGCTCATGCGCCCTCAGCACTTCGTTCCCGCGACGCTGCGTGTCATCCACGACCACGTGGTCGTCACCGAGCGCACGCTCGAGGCGACGCTGGCCATCGGCCGCTCACCCGACAACGACCTCGTGCTGGACGACACCCAGGTCTCGGGGCACCACGGCCGGCTGCAGCCGCTCGACGACGCCGCCTCGGGCGGCGCGCGCTGGCGCTACACGGATCTGGGCAGCACGAACGGCACGACAGTGGCGGGCGGCGCCGTTCTGCGCAAGGGCGAGAGCGTGCTGCTGCGCGAAGACACCCAGCTGCTGCTGGGCAACACGGTGCTGGACCTGCGCCTCGGCGACGCTGCGACGGACGACGACGGCGACACGACGGAAGGCGCAGCGGCGCAGCAGGCGGCCGGCTCGTACGGCACCACCGTCGCGCCGGCACGGCCGGCCGCGCCGGCGTCGCACGCATCCGCTGCTCCCGATGCCGGCGCGCCCCGCGGCGGCGCTCCCGATCGAGGCGGCGTCCGCACAGGCCTCGCGCCGGCGGGACGGCCGCGCATGGTCGTCGTCATCGGCAGCCACGCCACGGTCGTTCCGATCCCAGGCAGCAGCGCCGTCCTCGGGCGCGGCGCCGGCTGCGACGTGCGCATCGACGATCCGTCCGTGTCGGCGCTGCAGGCGCGCCTTTCGTACGCGGACGGGCGCTGGATGCTGACCGACCTGTCGGCGACGAACCCGACGCGACTCGGCTTGCGCCGCGTGGTCGACGCCGAGCCGGTCGCCGACGGCGCGCACCTCATCGCGGGCGCCGCGGACCTGCTTTTCGTGTGCGACGACACGACGGTTCCGGCGGACGCGCAACGCGCGCTCGACGTGCGAGCACTTCAACTCGCGCAGCGCGATCAGCGCCTCACCGCAGCGCAGGTCCGCCAGGCAGAAGCGGCGCTGGCCGCCGGAGGCGTACGCCTCGGGGAATTCCTCGTGAGCAGCGGCTGGCTGTCACCGGGCGCGTGGGTCGAGCTGCTGACCGAGGCGCACGCGCCTGAGACGGCCCGCGACGTCCACTCGGCCTCGAAGCGTCGGCGTCGGATCGTCGCGGCGCTGGTGGTCGCAGCGGCGCTCGCGCTGGCCGCATGGCTTGCGGCATCTGCGCTGGCCTAGCCGGGCCTTTCAACTTTCCGGGTGCTGCTACTTCGGCTTGCTCAGGTAGCCGAGCCCGGCGAGATGGTCGAGCGCCGTGTTGTCGCCGCCCTCAGCGGCCCGTTTCGCCGCATCCATGAGGCGGGTCATCTCTTCGTCGAAGTACTCCGCCCTGTCGGGGAACTTCTGCTGACCGGCATGCGCGACGTCGATGGCGCCGACGAACTTGCCCTCCTGTGCAAGCTTGTCGGTGAGCGCGACGTACAGAGACGCATCGACCTTGTCCGGGTGAGTCGCCGCGAGTCGAGTCAGGCTCGCGAGCACTTCCTCGCCGTCTCCGCTTCCGGCCATCGCGTCGAGGCGCAGCTTCTCGAGGCGCCAGGTGAGCGCCTTGTCCGCCGTGGTCCCGTCGCGGGCGAGGCCGGCTTCCGCGTCGGCGCGGGCCGCTGCGAACTTGCCGCCGTTGAGCGCAGCCTGAGCGGCGTCGGCACGCTCCTGTGCGGAAGGCTCCGCGCATCCGGCCAGCATGGCCGCAAGCGCAAGCACGGACGCCGCGCGGCGGTTCACAGGTATCCGAGGCTGCGGAGCTTGTCGAGCGCGGCGTTGTCGCCGGTTTCGCTGGCAGCCTTCGCGGAGAGCGTGAGGTTCTTGAGTTCGCCCTCGAAGCGCGCCTTCTGCTCGGGGAACTGCTCGATGCCGGCGTGGACGATGTCGATCGCGCCGAGGTACTCGTGCTGCTGGCTCAGTTTGCCTGCAAGCGAGGCGTAGAGGGCCGCATCCACCTGCGCAGGATTGCTCGCGCGCAGTCGCGTGAGGTTCGCAAGGATGTCGGCGCTCTGCTTGCTTCCTGCCAGCGCGTCCAGCTGCATCTTCTCGACGCGCCAGGTGAGCGCCTTGTCGGCCTTGATGGTCTCCAGGCCAAGCGCGGACTGCGCCCCGATGCTGGCTGCCTGAAAGTTGCCGCTGTTGAGGTCGGCCTGGATGGCGTCCACCAATGCCTGGGGAGACTTGGTGCCGCACGCCGCGAGCAGCACGAGCAGGCTGCCGGCGAGTGCCATGCGAATGGTCATCGGAATGGCTCCAGGGGCCGAAGGGGGAGGAATGAAACCCGAATGGCGCAGAATACGGGGCCTGCGCGGAGATGCGAGGCCGGACCTCGTCGCTTTGCCTCAAGGCACCGTCCCGCAGGCCCGGGATGTGCTTGCGCCGTCGCATCTGGCGGGTATAGTCCGCACTCCTTTTGGAGTGTGATTGGAGTGCGAAGTGACCCGGATCGGGTCCCTGAGCAACCCGGATCCAAGCTCTCGCCGCGACTCCCGACCGAGAACCAGCCTCCTCCACACTCCGCCGGCCCGCCGATCCCTGCTCAGCCGGGCACCCCGCTTCGCACGCCTTTCTCCACGCCCCCACGCCGCACGAAGGCCCCACCGTCCATGCGCGAACCCAAGGTCACCGTCAAGATCCCGCGGCCGCTCTACGAGCGGATCCAGCAGGTGATCGCGGAGTCGGGCTTTTCGTCCCCGACGGACTTCATCGTGTTCGTGCTGCGCGACCTCGTCGGCGACAGCGCGCTGCAGAAGACATCAACTCACCCCCCGGACGGCACGACGAACGCCTTCTCCAAGGAAGACATCGCCGAGATCCGTCGCAAACTCCAGAACCTCGGATACCTGTAGGAGACCCTTTCGATGATCGCAGCTCATGGTGGACGCCTGATCAACCGCATCGCCTCCGGTGCACAGCGCGACGCGCTGCTGGCCGCAGCTCGCAAGGCCCCCCGCGTGACGTTGAACGCGCGCGAGACCAGCGACCTGGAGATGCTCGGCACCGGCGCCATGAGCCCGCTCGAGGGTTTCATGGGACGCAACGACCTGCACTCCGTCGCGACGACGTGCCGCCTCGCCAACGGCGTGGTGTGGCCGCTGCCCGTCACGCTCTCCGCCAAGGGCGACGCGAAGTACGCCATCGGCAGCGACCTCGCGCTGCAGGACGAAGCCGGCAACCTGCTCGGCATCATGACGCTGGAAGAGCGCTACAGCTTCGACAAGAACGAGGAGGCTCGGGGTTGCCTCGGCACCACCGACAAGAGCCACCCCGGCGTGCAGTACCTGGACTCCATCGGCCCGGACTACCTTGCCGGTCCGGTGTGGGTGCTCGACCTGCCGAAGTACGACTTCGCGAACGAGTTCCGCCTCTCGCCGCGCGAGACGCGCGTGCTCTTCAAGGCCAAGGGCTGGAAGACCATCGTGGCCTTCCAGACGCGCAACCCGGTGCACCGTGCGCACGAATACCTCACCAAGTGCGCGCTCGAGGGCGTGGACGGCCTGGTGATCCACCCGCTCGTCGGCGAGACCAAGAGCGACGACGTCCCGGCGCGCGTGCGCATGGACTGCTACAAGGCACTGCTCGCGAAGTACTACCCGAAGGACCGCGTCGCACTGGCCGTGTATCCGCAGGCGATGCGGTATGCGGGACCGCGCGAAGCGGTCTTCCACGCGCTGATCCGCAAGAACTACGGATTCACGCACTTCATCGTCGGCCGCGATCACGCGGGCGTGGGCAGCTTCTACGGAAGCTTCGATGCGCAGAGCTTCATCCGCAGCTTCACGGCGGAGGAGATCGGCATCACGCCGCTGATGTTCGAGAACGCCTTCTGGGACCGCAAGGCCGGCGCGATGGCCACCAACAAGACCTCGGCGGCGACGCTGCCCGAGGACATGGTGATGCTCTCCGGCACGAAGGTGCGCGAGATGCTGCGCAGCGGCACGCGTCCGCCCGTGGAGTTCACGCGACCGGAGGTGGCCGACATCCTGATCGCGGCGCTGTCCGCATCGGCCGGCTCACCGGCCTGAACGACGGCGAAGTCAACGCAGGCGGTCCGGCCGCCACACCCCCACTGCACCCGCGCCGACGGACGACCCGCGGCGCGCTCACGAGGAGAGATTCCCGATGGGACTGATCGACAAGCTCTTCGGCGGCAAGCCCGCTCCCGCACCGGGAAGGGGCCCCGCGGCCGGCGCGGGCCGACCCGGCCCGCGCCCGATGCCCGGCGGACTGTCGTCGCGCCCGGATCCGAAGGGCAAAAACAACTACATCGTGATCACGCTCGACTCCTGCCGCTACGACTCGTTCATGGCGGCGGAGCCGAAGAACATCGCGAAGATCAGTGGTGGAAAGATCGAGCGGCGCTGGAGCTACGCGAGCTGGACAGGCCCGTCGCACTACAACCTGCTCATGGGCCTGCTGCCGCATCACAGCCCCGAGAACGTGTTCGCGTCCGAGTACTACAAGGACGACTTCCTCAACTACAACACGCGCTTCGGCACCGAGGGCATGGAGTTCGGGAAGCTCGTGCCGTCGCTGTGGATGCCGGAGTTCCTGCGCAGCGAGATGGGATACATCACGGGCGCGCGCGTCTCGCTGCCGGTGCTCAACAACAAGACCGGCGTGAACCGCGCCTTCGACACCTTCCAGCTGATGGACAAGCACAACGACATGCTGAAGATGCTCGACACGCTGAAGTTCAGCGACGAGCGCCCCAGCTTCTACATGCTGAACGTCGGCGAGACGCACTACCCCTTCGCGCTGCCAGACGAGGACCCGAAGGACTGGCCGCGCATCTCGGGCATCCACGGCGTCTTCAAGCACCTGGACAGCCAGGTCGTCGGCGGCAAGCTGATCAAGGACGACAAGGTGCCGCAGTTCTTCAACCAGGAAAAACTGGACGAGCTGCGCCAGCGCCAGATCAACACGGTCAAGTACCTGGACCGGGTGGTCTTCCCGAAGCTGTACGACATCGTGCCGAAGAACACCTTCATCACGGTCACGGCGGACCACGGCGAGCTCTTCGGCGAGCACGGCTACTTCGGGCACGGCCCGATCATGCACGAGAAGGTCTTCGAGGTTCCGTTCCTCGAGGCCAAGGTGCGCTGAAGCACGCCCGATCCGCCCTCGCGTGGCCGGATCGATTCCAACGTTTCATTTCCGATCCCGTCCTGCATCCCCTACCTTTCCCCCGGACTACTCATGGCCAACACCGGCTTCACTCTCTGGTTCACCGGACTCTCGGGCGCGGGCAAGACCACGCTCGCCAAGCGCGTTCAGCGCGTCATCCTCGCGCGCGGCATGAACGTGGAACTGCTCGACGGCGATGTCGTGCGCACGAACCTCTCCAAGGGCCTCGGTTTCTCCAAGGAAGACCGTGACACGAACATCCGCCGCATCGGCTTCGTGGCGGGCCTCCTGGCGCGCAACAACACCGTGTGCATCGCCGCGGCCATCTCGCCCTACAAGGCGGTGCGCGACGAGATCCGCGCCCTGCACGGCAGCTTCGTGGAGGTCTACACCCACGCCACGCTGGACGAGCTGGAAGCCCGCGACGTGAAGGGCCTCTACAAGAAGGCCCGCGCAGGCGAGATCAAGGGTTTCACCGGCGTGGACGATCCTTACGAGGCGCCCGAGCACGCCGAAATCAAGATCGACTCCGGCAAGGAGTCCATCGAGGAATCGACCGACGCGATCGTGCGCTACCTCGAGCTCAAGGGTCTGATCCCCGCCGCGCCCGGCGAGGACATCCCCGAGGCCGAGGAACTTGCCATCCGCGAAAAGCTGCGGACACTGCATTTCATCGACTGACCTGACCGCCGGGAGCGCGACGCGCAGCCCGGCATGCCTCCCGAGGATCACCATGCTGCCGCTGCTGCGTATCGCCGCGCTCGTCGCCGTCTGGGTGCTCTTCGGCGGGGAGCAGGCACACGCGTACATCGGACCGGGTGCCGGCTTCGCCTTTGCGGGCTCGGCCTTCGCGCTCATCCTGACCTTCTTCATCGCCTTCGGCACGATGCTCATCTGGCCGATCCGGCTCGTCTGGCGCATGGTCAGCGTGGGCAACCCGTTCAAGCACGCGCGCGTGAAGCGCGTCGTGGTGCTCGGGCTCGACGGCATGGATCCCGGCATCGCCACGCGCCTCATGCGCGAGGGCAAGCTGCCCAACTTCCAGAGGCTCGCGGACAAGGGCGTCTTCCGCCCGCTGGCCACCAGCTACCCGTCGATGTCGCCGGTGGCGTGGTCGTCGTTCACGACGGGCGTGGACCCGTCGCGCCACGACATCTACGACTTCCTCACGCGCGACCCGTGCACCTACATGCCGATGCTGTCGTCCACGGACATCGGCAACGCCAAGAAGGTGCTGAACATCGGGAAGTACATGATTCCGATGGAAAAGCCGCGCATCAAGCTGCTCCAGAAAAGCCAGGCCTTCTGGAAGCTGCTCGGCGAGAAGCACATCTTCTCGATCATCCAGCGCGTGCCCATCACCTTCCCGCCGGTGAAGTTCAACGGCCTGCTGCTCTCGGGCATGTGCGTGCCGGACCTGCGCGGCAGCCAGGGCACCTTCGGCTTCTTCAGCACGGCGCAGCATGAGGGTCACGCGGCGTTCACGGGCGGCGAGCAGACGGTGCTGCGCCGCAACAAGCAGGGACAGATCCGCTCGCGCATCCTGGGCCCCACCAACAGCATGGTGAGGGGCGACCCGTCGATGACGGTGCCCTTCACGCTCATCGTGGACGCGGATCAGCGTGGCGCGCGCTTCGAGATCGAGGACTGCGAACCCTTCCACCTGAACCTGCGCGAATACTCGCCGTGGATCCAGCTCACCTTCAAGGCGGGCCTCGGCATCAAGGTGAAGGGCATCGCGCGCTTCTACATCATGGCGATCGAGCCGGACGTGAACGTCTACATGACGCCGATCCACATCGACCCGGAAAACCCGGCGATGCCGATCAGCCACCCGAGCGTGTACTCGATCTACCTCGCCAAGAAGCTCGGGCCGTTCGCGACGCTGGGCCTCGCCGAGGACACCTGGGCGCTCAACGAGCGGGTCATCGACGAGCAGGCCTTCTACGAGCAGTGCCTGATCATCGCCGAGGAGCGCGAGAGGATGTTCCTCGACGCGCTGAGCAAGACGAAGAAGGGCCTCGTCACGACGGTCTTCGACACGACCGACCGCGTGCAGCACATGTTCTACCGCTACCTCGACCCGACCCACCCGGCCAACCACGGCAAGGATGTCGAGAAGCACAAGAACACCATCGCCGACGTCTACAAGCGCATGGACGACCTGCTCGGCCGCATCTGGAAGGACGTCGTCGAGAACCCCGACACTGCCTTCGTCGTGATGTCCGATCACGGCTTCACGAATTTCCGCCGCGGCGTGAACCTCAATGCGTGGCTCAAGGAAAACGGCTACCTGTTCCTCAAGGACGGCAAGGAGACGAGCGGCGACTGGTTCGAAAGCGTGGACTGGAGCCGCACGAAGGCCTTCAGCCTCGGTCTCACCGGCATGTTCATCAATCGCAAGGGCCGCGAGGCCAGCGGCATCGTGACCGAGGGCGCGGAGTACGACGCGCTGAAGGCGGAGCTCATCGCCAGGCTGAAGGAACTGATCGATCCGCAGACCGGCAAGCACGCGATCCTCGACGTCTTCGCGGCCGCGGATTTCTTCGACGGCCCCTACCGCCTCGATGCCCCGGACCTCATCGTCGGCTACGACGGCGGCTACCGGAATTCCTGGGACTGCGCGACCGGCGCGGTGCCGAAGGAAGTCTTCACCGACAACACGAAGAGCTGGAGCGGCGACCACTGCGTGGATCCGCGCATCGTGCCCGGCGTCTTCTTCAGCAACCTGCCCATCAACACCGACACGCCGAACATCCTGGACCTCGCACCGTCGGTCATGGCCCTCTTCGGCCAGGTGGCGCCGAAGTACATGCAGGGCAAGCCGGTCTTCGCGGCCGAGGGCGACGCGGCCGCCGTGCGCGGCCCGCTCGACCCGCACACGCTCTCGCAGTCCGGCTCGGCTCCGGGCGCACGCATCTTCCCCGAGGGCACCTCCCCGCCTGCTCACGCATCGACCGCATCCGTATCCGGGGACGCCTCGAATGCCGCCGCTGCGCCGCCATCCGGAACACCTGCGCGCGCACCGCTGCGCGATCGGGAGCGGCGATGAGGCCTCGCGGCTCCAGATTCGAAGCACTGCGGACGCGCCGTCGTGCAGGCGCGCGCCTCCCGACCGCCGCGTGCGCGCTGGCCGCTCTGGGCCTGCTGTCGGCTCTGATTCCCGCGGCGCGCGGCGCGAGCGATGCCGATGCGCCCGTCAAGCCCGGAGCCTTCGTGCTCGGCATCGACGGCATGGACCCGGTGATCCTTCAGCGCCTCATGGACGAAGGCAAGATGCCCGAGTTCACGCGGCTCGCCGCGGAAGGCACCTTCCAGTCGCTCGCCACGGTGAATCCGCCGCAGAGCCCGGTCGCGTGGTCCACCTTCGCGACGGGCATGGATCCCGGCGGCCACGGCATCTTCGACTTCGTGCACCGCGACCCGGCGACGTATCGGCCAATCGCGTCGGCGACGCCGCCGCCGTCCGTCGACGTGCCCGGCTCGGTGCATCTCTTCGGCTACGTGCTGCCGCTCGGCGGCGAGACCGTCGGCAACAACCGCAGCGGCAAGCCCTACTGGGATTACCTGCACGAGATCGGCGTGGACACGCAGGTCTATCGCATTCCCGGCAACTATCCGGTGCCTGCCAGCGAAGCCCTGACGCTCTCCGGCATGGGCACGGTGGACATGCGCGGCGAGTACGGCAAGTACACCTGGTACACCGATGACGCCTTCACCAAGCTGAAGGACCACAAGGCCGACCTCGAGTTCGTCACCGTGGACGACGAGGACCTCGACGGCACCCCCGACACCGTGCACACGAAACTGCGCGGTCCGCCGGACATCTTCCACCTCGAGCCGGGCCAGCTGCCGGGCAAGAACGACTACCTCGTCACCGACCTCACCGTGCACGTCGATCCCGAGGAGGATGTGCTGTGGATCCGGGTCGGAGGCTCCGAGACGATCGTGCGCGAGGGCGAGTTCAGCGAGTGGTTGAACGTGAGTTTCGATGCGCTGCCGATGGGCATGCTGTCGCTGCACGGCATCGTGCGCTTCTACGCCAAGGAAGTGCGCCCCGGCTTCAAGCTCTACGCTTCGCCCGTGAACATCGATCCGGCCGCGCCCGCGCAGCCGATCGCCACGCCGGACGGCGCCGCCGAAGCGCTCGCCGCCGCGCTCGGCCCGTACTGGACGCAGGGCTTCCCCGAGGAGATCAACGCCCTCAAGGACGGCCTCTTCGACGATGACGACTACGAGCTGCAGGTCGGGCTCGTGCACGCCGACGGCGAGCGCATGCTCGACCTCGCGCTGGAGCGCTTCGGTCCCGGCAAGTGCAGCTTCATGTATCTCTCGGACATCGACCTGCAGTGCCACATGGAGTGGCGCCACGGCGACCCGAAGACGCCCGGCGTGCCCCACCACCCCGCGTGGGAGAAGGACAGCGCGGCCCGGCACTCGCTCGACATCGAGAATCATTACCGCAACTGCGACAGGCTGCTCGGCAAGGTGCGCACGGCGCTGCCCGAGGGCACGCTGCTCATCGTCATGTCGGACCACGGCTTCCAGCCCTACACGCGGCAGGCGCACACCAACAGCTGGTTGCGCGAGCATGGCTACCTGTTCCTCAAGGGGGACAAGACCGAGGGCGACATTCCCTCGCCCGACAAGGTCGAGGAGCGCGTGCTCGACGACGGGAGCACGGTCAAGGTGGTGGTCTCCGGCGTGCCCGACATCGACGCGAGCGACATCGACTGGACGCGCACGACGGTCTACGGCCTCGGCTTCAACGGCCTGTATCTGAACCTCAAGGGACGCGAAGCGCGCGGCAGCGTGGATCCCGCCGATGCCGACGCGCTCATGGCGAAGCTCTCGGCCGACCTGCTCGCATGGCGCGACGACAAGGACGGCGGCCAGGTCGTCCTGCGCGTGGACCGCAGCCGCGACATCTATTCGGCACCGCGTCGCGCCGAGGCCCCGGACGTCATCGTCGGCTACAACGCCGGCTATGACTGCTCCGACGCCTCGACGCTGGGCCACGTCGGCACGGACGTGCTCTCGGACAACGACGACCTGTGGTCCGGCAGCCACCTCATGGCTCCCGAGGTCGTCCCCGGTATCCTGCTCGTGAATCGGAAGCTGCCCCGCGCGGGCCACGCGCTCCCCGACCTCACCGTCACGCTCCTGCAGCACTTCGGGCTGCCCGCGGGCGAGGGCATGGTGGGCCACTCCATCCTCGATCGCTGACACACTTCAAGCCAGGCAAGTCACGCACGACGCTCCGCCGCACTCGGGTGGCGGACGGCAACTCAACTCACGGGAGACAACCATGTTCGGTGGCGGCAAAGTCAAGCTCGACAAGGACCTCATCGCGCGCCTGAAGAAGGTCTCCGACACGGCCGGTTACGCCACCGTCGAGGAGTTCATCACGCACATCCTCGAGAAGGAACTGCAGCAGTTCGAGGACGCCGAGAGCGACGAGGACATCAAGAACAAGCTGCGCGGACTCGGCTACATCTCCTGAGCAGCCGCATGCCATGAACACGTTCAACGCCATCACCTCGGCCATCTTCGGCGTGCTGCTCGCCCCGTTCGGCGTGCAGCGCGCGTGGTCGCCGTGGGCCGACATCATCTTCTGGTCCGTTCTCGGCGGCATCGTCGCGCTGATCGTCTACAAGCACGCGAGCAACCAGAAGGGCATCGCAGCGGCGAAGAACGACATCAAGGTGCACCTGCTCGAGATCCGCCTCTACAACGAGGACATCCTCGGAGTCTTCACCGCAACGCTGAAGATCCTGTGGAAGAACGCGCTGTACATCGGCCACAACCTGCTGCCGATGGTGGTCATGTTCGTGCCGATGATGACCATCCTCTTCCAGCTCGAGGCCACATACGCCTTCGCACCGGTTCCGGTCGGCACGGTGGAAATCCTGGAGGTCCAGCTCGATCCGGCGCATCTGTCGGTGCCGATCACCGCCGTGACGCTGGAGCTTCCGCCGGGGCTGGTGCAGGACGCGCCACCCGTGCGCACCGCCCGGGGCGAGATCGCGTGGCGCCTGCGGACCGAGGCGCCGGGCGACCTCGTCGTCACCGTGCACGTCGGCGACAGCGCGGTGACCAAGAGCATCGCCGTGGGCGGCGAGAACCGCCGCGTGCCGGTCATGCGCACCAAGAGCTGGGAAGGCTTCCTCTATCCGGGCGAAGAGGGCCTGCCGAGCGACTCACCCGTGGAAACGATCCGCTGGAAGTACCCCGAGAGGGATCTCGGCTGGTTCCCCGGTGGCGAGGGCGGCATCCTCGCCGCCTTCTTCGTGCTTTCCATCGTTGCCGGCCTCGCGCTCAAGGGACTGTTCGGCGTCACGCTGTGACCCTTCGCGGCACGCCGCCCTCCGCTTTCAGAGCGCGACGGTGAAGCTGAGGCTCCGGAACCGGCAGGAGAGGGGCATCCAGCCATGCGCATGGTCTCGATCGAGCGCGACCCGGAACGCTCACTGCTGCCTGAGCCAGTAGGACGAGACATACCCATCCATGAACCTCACCTCGAAGTCTTGTCGCGTGGCGTCATCGGTGTAGTGCCAGACGACTTGCCCATCGTTGGGTACCACCCATGAGGGTCGGCCGAGCTTCGCGAAAACGCCGCGCGGCGAACACCCGAAGATTTCGAGATAGACCGCCTTGTCGGAAGCGAACGCCCGCTTCAACCGGTCGCCCGCATCGGGGCTCACCGGCTGATCCGCGAAGCCGGTGCTGCCCGCGTTGGCCGCCTCGCGCAGCGCGGCGACGGCCTGGTCGAGCACGACGCGGTAGTCGTCGGCCGAGGGCGCGGCGGTCAGCGGCTGCACCGGCGCGGGCGCGGCGGCGCCGGATGCGGTGGCCGATGCGGGCCCGGTCGGCAGCGCGTCGCGCGCGGCCAGCCGGTCGACGGCCGCGCGCAGGTCGCGCAGCGTGGCGAGCAGTTCGGCGTCCGCCTTGACGCCGGCGGACGGCAGCGCGCCCGGCTCGCCCGCCCCACCCCACACGAGCATCCCGAACAGCAGACCCGCGACGACGCCGCACAGGCCGGACACGAACACCGCGCTCTTCACTGACTCATCCTCCCGGGGCTGCCACTCGCGGTCGCCCGCAAGCTGACCACGCTCGCACGGCGAACGCCCGTCGCGACGCTGCGACTCCGCAGACGAGTTTCGTCGTCAGGCCCATCCCGCACAAGCAGCTGGCACGCCTCACGTCCGCCGGCCGCGAGCGGGACGGCCCGCGATGCCGACGATCCGCGGCCGCTCTGGCGGTGTCGCTGCACATTGACATCGGTCAAGGAAGCGGGCTTGGCGCGGCGCGACAAGGGGGCCTGTGCAGATGGCCTCTTGGTTCGGGAGAACGCGATGCGGACATGGCGCAGGTCATGGTTCCGGATGCATGCGCCGAGCATGCGCGGGTGCATGCGACTGACCATCATCCTGACGACCACGCTGCTGGCTCCGGCGCGGGGCCAGTCCGTCAGCTAGGACGACAGCGTGCTGGCGAGCGGTGCGACGCTCTACGCGCGCCACTGCGCCACGTGCCACGGCGAGGCCGGCCGCGGCGACGGCCCGGCCGCCTACCTGCTCAGTCCCAAGCCGCGCAACTTCGTGAGCGGCACCTTCCGCATCGTCTCCACCGACAATGCCAACCCCAGCGACGACGATCTGCTGGGCACGCTGCGCCATGGGATGCCCGGCTCCGCGATGCCACCGTGCCCGCCTTCGCATCCGCCGTGTACTGCAAGGCCGATGGCTCGGAAGCCGCGCTCGCCGGCAACTACCTCGCGTCGCTGTCCCACGTGCTTGCAGCGTGGGTGCCGCTCGAACGCGGCGTACTGGGAGTCGAACCTCCGACGGAGCTGGCCTCGCTCCGTTCGTCCGACGAACAGGGAGCCCAGGGCTGCGCCGACTGCTAGGTCACTGGTGGATCGTGCACCGCGCGCATCGGGCCCAACACGCACCCTGGGCACGCCGGCGGGAGCGGCGCAATGCCTACGCGCAGCACCGGTCAAGCTTGCCGCGACAATCGGTCGAAGGGACGGACAGTCTTTTCCCTCGGGCTGCAGGCATGTCCATCCGTACGCACCTTCTGCTCAGCCTGCTCTTCGTGGTCGTGCTGTTCGGCGCGTGCGTGTACGGCATCCAGCGCATGATCCTGCTGCCCAGTTTCCAGGAGCTGGAAGCCGAGCAGTCGCACCGGAATCTCGCGCGCGCCATCGAAGCGCTCGAGAAGGACATCGACACGCTCGATTCCTTCTGCCACGACTGGGCGTCCTGGGATGACACGTTTCACTTCGTCGCCGACCACGACGACGATTACGTGCGCGCGAACCTGCAGGTCTCCGCCTACGAGAACGGCAACTTCGACGTGGTGCGCATCCAGTCGCTGGACGGCCAGGTGCCCTTCTGCAGCTTCCGCCACCCGGACCATGATCACGAGGCGCAGCAACTGAGCGCCTTCGGCTCGACGGCCTGGCCGACGAACCATCCGCTGCTCGCAAGCACCGACCCGGAGGTGGGTGTCAAGGGACTGGTCTCGACCGAGCTCGGGACCATGCTCGTGTCCAGCCGCCCCATCGTGGACAGCCTCAAGCAGGAAGCGATGCGCGGCTGGCTGATCATGGGTGTTCTGCTCACGCCGGAACGCGTGCAGCAGCTGTGCGCGCAGACCAGGGTGGCGATCGACCCGATCACGCTCGCGACGACGGCGCTGAAGCCCGTGGAACAGCAGGCGCTGGGGGCGCTGCTCTCGGGCGAGCACGACATCCTGCAGCCGCAGGACGACGACCTGATGCTGGCCTTCACGTTGCTGCCGGCCGTGGATGGAAGGCCCTCGCTGCTGGTGCGCGCCGACCTGCCTCGCGCCGTGATGGCCCGGGGCCGCCAGGCCGTCACCTTCGTGCTCGGGTCGATGCTCGTCGCGGCGCTGCTTCTGTTCGCGGTCCTGTTCTTCCTGCTGCGTCAGGCCATCCTCAAGCCCCTGGGAGAGCTTTCCAGTCACGTCTTCGCCGTCGGCAGCAACGGCGACCTCGCGCAGCGCATGAACAGCAAGCGCCGCGACGAGTTCGGCCTGCTCTCGCGAGCCTTCGACGACATGGTCGAGCGACTCGCGCGGAGCCACGAGGAGCTGCTGGAACGCGCGCACCGCGACGGCAAGGCGGAGGTCGCCGTCGCCGTGCTGCACAACGTGGGC
Organism: Planctomycetota bacterium; assembly: GCA_038212275.1. Classification (GTDB taxonomy): domain Bacteria; phylum Planctomycetota; class B15-G4; order B15-G4; family B15-G4; genus JBBQUR01. The sequence goes on along the minus strand of JBBQUR010000001.1, from coordinate 196,142 downwards.
AACGTGCTCAACAGCGTCAACGTGTCCACCGGCGCGCTGCATGCACAGGTGAACGCCGGAAGCCTCTCCGATGCCCCGCGTCTCGCCACGACGCTCGCAACGCACGAGCAGGACCTCGCACGCTTCATCACCGAGGACAGCCGCGGCCGGCACCTGCCGGCCTTTCTCGCAGCCTTCTCCAGAAGCCTCGTGGACGAGCGCGAGCGCATGCTCACCGAACTGCATTCGCTCGAGAGCGGCGTGGAGCACATCCGCGCCCTCGTGGACGAACAGCAGGAAAACGTGGGCGCGAAGGCCGAGCCCGAGCCGCTGGATCTGGTCCAGCAGATCGAGGCTGCCCTGCGGCTCTCGCCCGTGCTGCCGGGCGCGGCGCCGGTGGCCATCGTGCGCAGCTTCGAGCCGCTGCCCAGGCTGCTGCTGCGGCGGCACAAGCTGCTCGAGATCCTGGTCAACCTGGTGAAGAACGCGCACCAGGCCCTGCGCGATGCGGACACTCCCGACCCGCGCATGACCATCACCGTGGCACGCATGCCGGGAGACCGCGTGCGGATCACGTTGACCGACAACGGTCCGGGCATCTCCAGCGAGCACCTGAAGGGACTGTTCCGCCAGGGGTTCACCACGCGCCAGGACGGCCACGGCTTCGGCCTGCATTCCGCGGCCAATGCGGCGCGCGAACTCGGCGGCGAGCTCTCCGCGCACAGCGACGGCCCCGGCACCGGCGCCAGCTTCCGTCTCGACCTGCCCCTGCAACTCGCGCGCAAGGTGGCCTGAACGATGAGCACGCCCATCCCGACCCGCAGACGAATCCTCGTGATCGACGACAACGAGTCGATCCTGGCCGACTTCCGGAAGATCCTGCGGCCCGAGACCAGCCCGGTCCGCCAGGAACTCGCCGCCGCGCGCAGCGGCCTCTTCGGCGACGAGCCCGCAACGGTGTCGACTGTCTGCTCCGACGAGTACGAACTGGATGCGGCCAGCCAGGGCGAGGCCGGACTGGTTCTCGTGCGCACGGCGATGGCGTGCGGCACGCCGTACCAGCTCGCGTTCGTGGACATGCGCATGCCCCCCGGCATCGATGGTCTCGAGACCATCGCGCGCCTCTGGCAGATCGACCCGGACCTGCAGGTGGTCATCTGCAGCGCCTACAGCGACCACTCGCTGGAGCAGATCCGCGCTCGCGTCGGCCTGAATGACCAGCTGCTCATCCTGAAGAAGCCCTTCGACACCGTGGAGGTGTGCCAGCTCGCGCTTGCCCTCACCGAGAAGCGCAACCTGCTCGGCAAGGCGCGCATGCGCACCGACGACCTGGAATCCATGGTCGAGGAGCGCACGCGCCTGCTGCAGGCCGCAACGCTCGAGGCGCAGGCCGCGACGCGGACGAAGTCGGAATTCCTGGCGAACATGAGCCACGAGATCCGCACGCCGCTCACCGCCATCCTCGGTTTCGCGGACCTGCTGTCCGATCCCGACATCCATCGCAGCGACGTCGGCATGCACGCGCAGGTCATCCGCCGCAACGGCGACCACCTGCTTGCCGTGATCAACGACATCCTGGACCTGTCCAAGATCGAGGCCGGCAAGATGACGGTCGAGTGCACCGAGTGCTCTCCCGCAGCGCTCATGCACGACGTCGAGGCGCTCATGAAGGCGCGTGCCGGTGAAAAGGGCCTGTCGTTCAGCCTGTCGGCGGGCACGCCGATTCCCGCCACGATCCGCACCGACCCGACGCGCCTGCGCCAGATCCTGATCAACCTCGCGGGCAACGCGATCAAGTTCACCGCGACGGGCGGCGTGACGCTGAGTGTCAGCCTGCCGGACAGGAACCTCGCGTCGCCGGGCCGTCCTCCGCAGCTGCACTTCCTGGTCACGGACACCGGGATCGGCCTGACGAGCGAGGAAGCCTCGTCCCTGTTCCAGCCATTCACGCAGGCCGACTCCTCGACGACACGCCGCTTCGGAGGCACGGGACTCGGGCTGGCCATCTCGCGGCGACTGGCACGCCTGCTCGGCGGCGACATCCTGCTGCAGAGCGAACCGGGGCGCGGCAGCTGCTTCACGCTGTGCGTGGATGTCGGCGCGCTCGACGACGTCCCGCTCATCCGGCCGAGCTTCGACGCGCCGTCAGAAGCATGCGGCTCCCCGGCGCCTGCCGCCACGAGTCCGCGCGAGCCGCCTGCGGAGCCCGTACCGTCCGTGCGCCTGCGCGGCCGCGTGCTCCTGGCCGAGGACACGCGCGACAACCAGGTCCTCATCAGTCACATGCTGCGCAGACTCGGCACCGACGTGGTGCTTGCGGAGAACGGCCGGCTGGCGCATGACCTCGCACTTGCGGCACTGTCCGAGGGGCGTCCTTTCGACCTGATTCTCATGGACATGCAGATGCCCGTGCTCGACGGCAACGAAGCGACGCGCATGCTCCGCACGGCCGGCTACACCGCGCCGATCGTCGCGCTCACCGCCAACAGCATGGTGTCGGACCGCGATCTGTGCCTGTCTTTCGGCTGCGACGACTACGTGTCCAAGCCCGTCGACCGCGCGCGGCTTCTGGAGACCTGCCTGCGCTTCCTGGGCAGCCCGACGACCTGAGCCGGCTGCCGGCCTGGACGCGACACGCGACGGCCCGATCCCCGGCATCGGCTGGAAAGTACCGCCGTCGGCGGAGAGCCACTATCATCGCTTCCAGCGGTTCATGAAGGCCCGGCGCGACACCGTGCTGGCGCGCAGGTTGCGTCAGTCGCCGGGCCATGCTCCACGCAGGCCATCCGTTGCAGATCTGCTCACAGGCCGACCCGCTCACGCGCCACGTCACGGGCTGCGGACGCCTCCTGGCGCGGCTCGCGCTCTGCACGCTGCTCGGCCTGTCGACCGCCTTCGACCGGAGCCCCGACATCGCACCGGCGGCGTCGCGCTTCCCGCTGCGCCAGCTCGAGACGGGAGAGACCCGCCCCTTCGATGGCCAGATCATCCTCGACGACGATCTCGACACGCTGGACGATTGGTGGTTGCTGAGGACGGCCGGGAAGGGCCATGTCTCGCTGGTGCCGGCAGGGGACGTGCCGGGCCTCGGCGCGCGGCCCGGCGAGGTCGTCCTGCCTCCCGACTGCGCTCTCGTGCGCCAGGTTCCCGTGTCGATGAGCGCGCGTTACACGCTGTCGGCGTTCCTGCAAGGCTCACCCTCGAAGGCCGGCAGACCCTGCCCTCACCTGAGCCTGGCGTGGACGCACAACCTCAAGAACCGGGATCTCGCCGAGGGACGATTCTCCGAAGCAGGAGCGGCCACCGCGATGGCAGGTCTGCTGCTGCAGGCCACGCTCCATCCGAAGGCCGAGTGGCGCGTCGACGCGGACTCAGGCTTTGCCGAAGCCCGCACCTTCGCGGACGTCGAGGTCGCCGACGGAAGGACCGAGAGCTTCCTGGTGATGCTCACGACGCTGGACGCCCCGCTGCTCATCGACAGCGTTTCGCTGTCGGCCATTCCCTCGCTGCGGCTCGGCTACGACGCGCGTTCGGAGTTGCCGACCGACGACGCGACGGTGGCCATCGCCGGCCTCACCATCTCCGGCCAGTACCGCATCTCGGCCCGTGTCCCGCCCGGGCAGACGCTCGCGATTCCGCTCGATGTTCCGGACGGCGCCGTCGACATCGCGGTGGGCACCTGCCCCGACCCGAGCCCTTCGGTGAAGCCCGACGCACCGACCGAGTGGAGCATCGTGCTGCAGCCTGGCAACCATCTCATCGCGCAGTTCAGCGAGCGGACGTGCGCCGCAGGACAGGCGCCGCGGTTCACGGATCGGCTGCTTCCGTGGCCCGAGGGCATCGACGGCCCCGTCACCGTGGAGTTCTCCGTGACCGGCGACGCCGCGATGGTGTTCGGGCAACCCAAGGTCCGAGGTCCCGAGCACCCCGACGCGCCGTCGCTGCTGCTCATCTCGATCGACACGCTGCGCGCGGATCATCTCGGCTTCCTTGGCTACGATCGCCCGACGTCGCCCTTCCTGGACCAGCTTGCCAGCCAGTCCACCGTCTTCACCGACACGGTAGCCACCGCGTCCTACACCCTGCCGACGCACGCCTCGCTCTTCACGGGACTGTTCCCGCCGCACCACCTGGCCATCGACTCGGTCGATCGCGTCGACGCGGAGCGCACGCCGACGATCTCGCGCCTGCTGTCGGATGCGGGTTTCCACACGGCCGGCTTCACGGGCGGCGGCTTCATGTCCGTCGGTTACGGCTTCGCCGCGGGCTTCGACCGGTTCATCAGCATCGACCCCGTCGTCGGGCTCAGGCGCGTGACGCCGGAGACGGGCGAGTTCCCTGCCGGGAAGCGCTTCGCGGGACGCCCCTTTTCAGCCGAAGGACTCGGCGATGCCGAGCGCTGGATCACGCTCCAGGGCAGTCGCTCCTGGATGGCCTTCATCCACACCTTCGGAGTGCACGAGTACGATCCGCCCCGGGAGGACGAGCTGCTCTTCGCGAGACCTCACGACCTGCCGGAGGACTTCGATGCGCACGAGTGCCTCGCCAGGAGCGATGCGCTGACCAGCCCTCCCGGCGAAGCCGAGCGCGCGCGCCTCGTCGACCTGTACGACGCGACGATTCACGCCGTGGACCGATGCCTCGGCGACTTCATCACCCGGCTCGACGCGAAGGGATTGCTCGAGCACACCATCGTGGTCGTGACCGCCGACCATGGCGAGGAGTTCTTCGAGCACGGCCACTTCCGTCACCATGGCACGCTCTACCAGGACCTCGTGCACGTGCCGCTGCTGATCCGCATGCCCGACGCCGCACGAGGCCTGCGCATCGACGAGCCGGTCAGTCAGGTGGACATCCTGCCGACGCTGCTCGAGCTGCTCGGCCAGCCGGTGCCCGAAGGCCTCGACGGCCGCTCGCTGGCGGACTTCGTGCGCGGCGGACATCCGGCCACTGCGCCGACGCCGCTGTTCTCGCACATCGAGAGAGTCCTCCATGCGCGCACGTCCCTCCGCGACGGGCCCCTGAAAATCGTGCACAGCGACACCAGCGATGTGCGCGCGGAACCGGCCTCCGTGGAGTGGGAAGTCTTCGACCTGCAGCATGACCCCGACGAGACGCGCAATCTCGCAGGAGAGCGTCCCGCGGAGTTCGACGCCATGCGCCAGCGGCTGGACGCCGTCGAGGAGAGCCTGCGCGCCGGCAACACGCGGCGGTCGCCGGCCGACCTGAGCGACGAACTGCGCGATCAGCTCATCGAACTCGGCTACGTCGAGGCGGCGCGCTGACGACGGCTGCCTGCAGTGCGTGCGGCGGTGGAAACATCATTCCCGGCAGCGATGTGGGCGTCGTCCGAGCTGCAACAAGGGTCCCGATCCGTGGTTCAATGGGCCCGGACGCGCCCCACAAACGTCTCGGGCTCGCCCGGAACTTCCATCGAGCAGGCCATTCGTTGCAGAACCGGTCGCAGTCAGTTCACCTCACGGGCGCGATCGGAGGCCTTCCGGGCCGGAGGCTGACGATCCGACTCGCGCTTGGCGCCGCACTCGGACTGGTGCTGGCATGCGGGCAGGGCGATGAATCCGGCACGACCGAGGCCCGGCCCGTCCCGCAGTTTCCCGTGCGGCAGCTCCAGACCGGCGACGCACTTCCCTTCGACGGAAGGGTCGTCTTCGAAGACGGTCTCGATGCGCTGGACGGCTGGTGGCTGCTCAGCTGTTCTCCCGAACTCGAGCAGTCGCTGGTGCCCGCGAAGGGTGCACCGGGCATCATCCAGCAGGCGGGCCACGTCGTTCTTTCGCCGGGCTGTGCGCTCGTGCGCTACGAGGCGGTGGCGAAGACGGCGCGCTACACGCTGACCTCGCTGCTCTGGGGCGCACCGGCCAAGGCCGAGAGTACCTGTCCCAACCTCTACCTGGCGCCGGCATTCAAGCTCAAGGAACAGACCTTCACGGCCCGCGGCGCGGCAAATCCGGAGGCCGCCCGCAACCTCGCAGGGCTGGTGCAGGTGCTCGCGGCAACACCCAGGGCGCAGTGGCGCACCGACGCCGGCACCGGCCTCTCCGAAGCGCGCACTTACACCGACATGAGTGTGCCCGCGGGCGAGACGCGCGGCTTCCTCGTGGTGATCGCCACGTGGGACAGCCCGCTGATCATCGACAACGTGTCGCTCGCCTCGACACCGACGCTGCGCCACGGCTACGACCCGAGCACCGAGGTGCCGACCAGCGACGGCAAGGTGTCCATCTCGGGGCTGAAGATCTCCGGCCAGTACCGCATCTCGGCCCTGGTGCCTCCCGGCAAGACGCTTTCCATCCCGATCAACGTCCCCGAGGGCGCCGTGGACCTCGCCGTGGGCACGTGTCCCGACCCGAACCCGGCGCTCGCGCCCGGCACGGCCACCAGCTGGAGCATCGTGCTGCAGCCGGGCGACCACATGCTCGCGAACATCATCGAGCACACGGGAGAGGCGGGCATGGCGCCGCAGTTCACGGACCGCTTCATTCCGTGGCCGCCGGACATCCAGGGCCCCGTGACCGTGGAGTTCTCCGTGGCCGGCGACGCCGCGATGGTCTTCGGTCAGCCCAAGGTGCGCGGCCCCGAGCGACCCGACGCGCCGTCGCTGCTGCTCATCTCGATCGACACGCTGCGCGCCGACCATCTCGGCTTCCAAGGCTACGACCGCCCGACTTCGCCCTTTCTCGACAAGCTCGCCGGCCAGTCGACGGTCTTCTCGGACCTCGTCGCCGCCGCGTCGTACACGCTGCCCACGCACGCCTCGATCTTCACGGGACTCTTCCCGCCCCATCACCTGGCCGTCGACACGCTCGATCGCGTCGATGCCCAGCGCACGCCGACGCTCGGGCGCATCCTCTCCGAGGCCGGCTTCCACACGGCCGGTTTCACGGGCGGCGGTTTCGTGTCCGTAGACTACGGCTTCGCCTCGGGCTTCGACCGCTACACCACCATCGACCCGGTCGTCGTGCCGAAGATTCTCGCGCCGAGCGCGGCCGGCGTGTACCCGGACAAGCAGCTCATCGCCCAGGCGCGCTCCGGCGGAGGGCTCGACGACATCGCGCGCTGGATCTCGGCCCAGGGACGGCGCAAGTGGATGGTGTTCCTCCACACCTTCGCGGTGCACGAATACGACCCGCCCTTCGCGGATGAGCAGCTCTTCGCGCGGCCGCACGACCTGCCCGCGGACTTCGACGCGCAGCGTTGCCTCAACACGAGCGATGCGGAAACGAACCCGCCCAGCGAAGCCGCGCGCGAACGGCTCATCGACCTTTACGACGCGACGATCCACCACACCGACGCGCGCCTCGGCGAATTCATCGGCAGGCTGGACGAGAAGGGCCTGCTCGACAACACGATCGTGGTCGTCACCGCCGACCACGGCGAGGAGTTCTTCGAACACGGCCATTTCCGTCACCGCGGCACGCTCTACCAGGACCTGATCCACATCCCGCTGATCATCCGCATGCCGGGCGCCCCGGCCGGCCTGCGCATCGACGAGCCGGTCAGCCAGGTGGACATCCTCCCCACGCTGCTCGACCTGCTCGGCCAGCCGGTGCCCGAAGGCCTCGACGGCCGCTCGCTGGCGGATTACGTGCGCGGCGGCCGCCCCGCGGCGCCGCCCACTCCGCTCTTCTCCCACATCGACCGCTACCTGCATGGGCGCACCGGCCTGCGCGAAGGGCAGCTGAAGATCGTGCACAGCGACACCACCGATGCGCGCGACGAGCCGGCCAGCATCGAGTGGGAACTCTTCGACCTGAAGCAGGACCCCGATGAGACGCACAATCTCGCCGCGGACCGGGTCAGCGATCTCGACAGCCTGCGCCGGCGACTGGCCGCCATGGAGGACTCGATGCGCATGGGCAACACCGAGCGCCAGTCGATCGAGCTGAGCGACGAGTTGCGCAATCAGCTCATCGAGCTGGGCTACGTCGAGGCGGCGCGCTGACGGGCCGCCTCAGGCGCGCTGCAGCACCAGCGTGCGCGTGCGGCCGAGGAGCGCGGTAACGCCCGGTATCGCGGCCAGCAGCCGGCAGACTCCGACCACGCCCCGCACCATGAGGCGCCGGACGCCGCGCATGTTGCGCGTGCGGAATTCGACTTCGGTGCGCGCCGGCACGGCATCGGCCGCGGTGCTCTCCACGACGCGGAAACCCGAGCGCTGGACGAGCAGCGCCACCTCGCCCGGTGAAAGCGCCTGAAAGGGACCGAGGTTGGGATCGGGCGCCAGCACGTACTCCACGCCGCCGGGGCCGCCGCGGCGCTCGTGCAACCAGTCGGCAAGCCCGTGAAAGCTGCGGCGACTCACGTACTGCAGCACCATGCGGCCGTCGGGCTTGAGCATCCGCTGCAGGCAGGCCAGCAGCAGCTGGCGCTCCGGCGGCGGCAGCGCCTCGAGCCTGTTCAGCAGCGTGATGCGATCGAAGGCCGACTCGGGCAGCGCCTCCACGTCGGTACTCTCGTAGACGAGGGCCGCGCACTGCACCTGCCCGGGGCAGCGTTTCGCGGCGAACTGCGCCACGTCGCGCGACAGCTCGAGCACCGTCCAGCGATGGTCGCGATGCGCGCGCGCCATCGCGCCGGTGAAGGCACCGTGCACGGGCAGCACGTCGAGCCAGGTCGGGGCGTCGTCGCCAGGCACGGCGGTTTCGTTGCGCGGCGCCAGGCGGTCGGCGGCGGCGAGCGCCGCGTCCAGCTCCCACGGACGGCTCTTGTTGTAGCGATTGCCGTTGAGCACGCGCGCGTGCTGGTAGTCGCGGATGAGGTCGAGGCCCCAGTCACGCGGCCTCGGCGAACTCGGGATCGGCCGCCCGCCGAAGTGGTTCCAGTGCACGACGTGCTCGAAGCGCCGGCGCTTCGGCGCGACGCCCGGATACGTCTTCGGCCAGCCCACGGCAAGCGCGGCCACGACCTCACGGTCCGGCGGCAGCCCCAGAATGCGGCCCACCTCGTCCCGCGGTCCCAGCTGGTTGATCCAGAAGGTGCCCATGCCGAGCACGTGCGCCGCGAGCGACATGTTCATCAGTGCGGCCGCCGCGCTCTGCACGTTGGCGTGCCCCTCCTCGCTGTACTCCTTGCCGTACGCGACGAAGATCGACACCGGCGTCGAGAGCACCTGCAGCGAGAGCCGGCCTAGTTTCTCGCGCTGGTCCGGATCGTCCACGACCACGAAGTCCCACATCTGCAGGTTGCACGAGGTGGGCGCAATGAGCGCCGCGTCGAGGAGTTCGAGCACGATCTCGCGCGGCACCGGCCGGGTCGGGTCGAAGCGGCGGGTCGTGCGGCGCTCGTAGAGAGCGCGCCAGAAATCCTGCGACGGGCGCTGCGCCATCCTGCCGTGATCGCTGCCCGCGGGCGGCAGGTCGGGCTCGGGACCCGGCCTGCTCACGCGATGACTGCCGGCGATCTCCGCCGCCGCACGGACCTCCGCGGGCGACGGCCCGCCCGTCTTCTGCGCTTCGGGTTCGCCGGATTCGCCGCCCTCGCTCACCGGTGACTCCGCGTCATCACCCGAACGCGGGCTCGACTCGCTTCACTTCGACGGAGGCCTGGCCCGAGGGCAGGTCCACGGAGACCGTCTCACCGGCGCGCGCGCCGAGCATTCCTGCCGCCAGCGGCGCGCGGTAGCTCACGATGCCGTCCCCGATGTCCCAGGGCCCGAGGATCAGCATCGTGGATTCGGTGCCGTCCTGCTTGAACGTGACGCGCGTGCCCGGCGACACGACGCCCGGCTCCAGCGTCTGGTCCTCGATGGGCTGCGCGAGGCGCAGTTCGGCCTCCATCGCGACGGCCTTCTCGGTGAGCTGACGCTGCTGCTCGATGGCTGCGGTCCACTCGAAGTTCTCGGAGAGGTCGCCGTAGCTCGCGGCGCGTCCGATGTCGGTGCTGTTGGCCGGGATCTTCTCCTGGGTGAGCACGCGGTACTCCTCCTGCCGACGCTGGATGCCATCGCGCGTGGAGAAGATGCCGGTGGTCTGCCAGAACGGGATCTCCTCCTTCGGGGCGAGATCCGGGAAGCGTGCCTCGACCGCGTGGCGCAGGCCGGCGACGATGTCGTCCGGCATGCGGCGGCAGCGCACCAGCACGCCCATGGCGGCGGCGAGGTCGCTGCGCGTGCCGGCCTTGGCGAAGGGCGCGACGAGCCCGCCCTTGCGCGCAAGCAGCACCTCCACCAGCGTGCGCATGATTTCCTTGGCGGGCTTGTCACCGCGCTCCGCCTTCGGCGCCTGGGTCTCGCCGAGGTGCAGTGCCCCCATGAAGACCTCCGTCAGCGACGGCGCGCCGTTCACGCCGTCGAACATCCCCGCCGCGAAGCGCTTCGCAAGCCGCATCACGGCCGCGGGATGCCTGCTTGGAGACAGCAGGAAGATGTGGAAGCGGTTGGCGAGCGCATCCCCGCGCCCGGCGGCGAGCAGCCGGTCCGCCGCCGTGTCCAGAAGCTGCGGCGACAGGCCCGAAAGTTCGGGCAGCAACGCATCGCTCCAGAGCAGCGGGCGTGCGCTGATGAAGGCATCGAGCGCCTCACGTCGCAGGGTGGCATCGCTCAGGGAGTCCATGAGCGCCGCCAGGTTGGGGCCCGTGCCCACCGTGTTGTCGACGATCCGGGCGGCGAACTCCGCCGGCTTGACGCCGTGGCGCACGAGCAGCAGGGCGCCTTCGACCTTGCCGGGCCCGTCCGGCGCGACCTCCACGCGTGCGGCCAGCTCGTCGAGCATGAGCGCGCGCACCTCGGTGTCGGGATCCAGCGAGAGCGGCCCGAGCACGACCGACAGCAGCTCGGAGAGCTTCGTCGCCCGCTTCATCGCGGAGCGCATCTCCTCCAGCGGCGTCAGCGCACGCTGGCGCAGCACGAACACCGGCCGGGCCGGGTTCTCGACGGCCAGGAAGGGATCACGCGCCGCCGCGACCTTGGCCTTCTTCCACCAGTTGTTCCAGGACTTCTCCTCGATCACCGTGCCGCACAACCACTGCTTGATCTCCTTCACCGCGGCGCGCCCCTTGTGCAGGCGGGCGACGGCCTGGAGCAGGCGCTCGGGCGTGTCCTCGGCCTCGCGCTGCAGGCCGGCGAGGTCGGTGAGCAGGCGCGCGCGCAGGTCCGTGCGGTCGAGCGGCTGCAGGACGTCGAGGCCCGTGGCGAAGGGCATGCTGCGCGTGTTCCCGTCCTCGCGGAACCTCACGGAGAAGCTGCGCGAGGCCAGATCGTGCGCGACGATGAGGCCTTCGCCCCAGCCGCTGCGGTGATAGACGACGCAGCCCGGCGCAAGGCGCGCGAGGCGCTGGAAGCGATCGAGAGCATCGAGCATGTCGCCTCGCGACTCCCTCAGCTCCGAGAGCTCGGCGAACAGCTCGTACCACGGCTCCGTGCCGTGCAGGCCGTCCAGCGCCTTCTGCAGCGGGAGGCGCAGGTCCACCTTCTGCTGGCGGTACGGGTGCAGGGCGCGCACGACTTCCACCGTGTCGCGGTGCGCGTCGTGCTTCTCGCAGGCCTCGAGCAGCAGCAGCAGCAGCGAGACGGCGGTGTTGCCGCGCAGGCCGTCAGGCACGGCGGCCAGCGCATCGAGGAAGCGCTCCGCGGGCGCCGGCTGCACGAGTGCCTCGAGCCACGCGGCTTCGAGATCGGCGAGGCTTCCACCGGAGGCAACCTCCGAGAGAGTGTGTTCCGGGCGCAGGAGTCCGCTGGTTGTGCTCACGTTCCGTCCTTCAGAATGTCGCGGCTGATGACGATGCGCTGGATCTCGCTCGTCCCCTCGCCGATGGTGCAAAGCTTGGCATCACGGTACATGCGCTCCACGTGGTACTCGGTGGTGAATCCACAACCACCATGCACCTGGATCGCATCGAAGGTGACCTTCATGGCCATCTCCGAACAGAAGAGTTTTGCGATGGCCGCCTCTCGCGAGTAGGCCTTGCCCGCGTCGCGGAGCTGCGCGGCGTTGCGCACGAGCAGCCGGCCGGCTTCGATGCCGACGGCCATGTCGGCGAGCTTGAAGGCCAGCGACTGCTGTTCCGCGATGGGCTTGCCGAAGGCCACGCGCTCCTGCGCGAACTTCACGCTGCGCTCGCAGGCGCCCTCCGCGAGGCCCAGCGCCAGCGCGCCGATCCCGATGCGGCCGCCGTCGAGCGTCTTCATGAAGTTGGCGAAACCCTGGCCTTCGCCGCCGAGCCGGTTGGCCGCGCTGACGCGACAGTCCTGGAACGAGAGTTCGCCCCAGTCGCTGCCGCGCATGCCGAGCTTTTCGTCGCCCTTGTTGATGACGAAGCCCGGCATGCCGCGCTCGAGGATGAACGAGCTGATGCCGCCGCGCGTGCCGCGCGTCCGATCGGTCACCGCGGTGACCACGAAGGTCCCCGCGTAGTTGGCGTTGGTGATGAAGATCTTGCTGCCGTTGAGGACGTAGCTGTCGCCGTCGCGCACGGCCATCGTCCGGGTGCCGCCCGAGTCGCTGCCGGCATTGGGCTCGGTCAGGCCGAAGGCGCCCAGCTTGCGACCGGACGCGAGGTCCGGCACGTAGCGGCGGCGCTGCTCCTCGGTGCCGAACGCGTAGATCGGCCACAGGCAGAGCGAGGTGTGCGCCGCGACGCCCAGCGCCGTGGAACCGCACACCCTGGCAAGTTCCTCGACGACCATGACGGTGGTCTGGCTGTCCACGCCGGCGCCCTCGTACTCCTCGGGGATGGGCAGACCGAGGATGCCGAGCTCCGCCAGCTTGCGGAACGTGTCCACCGGGAAGCGCGCGTCCCGATCGATCTCGATCGCTTGAGGAAGGAGCTCCGCGCGCGCGAACTCGCGCACCGTGGCGCGGAGCATCTCCTGCTCCTCGCTGACGGGAAGGTCCAGGATCGCGGGCATCAGATCTCGTCCACCGAAAAGCCGTCGTTCACCTTCTTGCGGCGCGAGCCGCCCGACTCGCGCGCGGTCGTGCCACCGGCGCCGTTCCCGCCGCCCGGACGTCCGCGGCCGGGCTGCGGCGCGCCATCACGCGGGCTCGACGGCGTCGCGTCGTCGTCCCCCGTGTCGTCGCTGCCGTCGAGGAAATCGCGCGCGGTGCGACTCCCCACCCAATCCACCAGCGCCTGGCGCGAGAACTTCCACTCGCGCCCGACCTTGCGGCCGGGAACGTCGCCCTCGCGCAGCACCTTGCTGAAGGTCTTCACGCTCACGCCGAGGAAGGCGGCCGCTCCGTCGATGTTCAGGATCTCGTGATCGGGCATCGGATTGGGCGTGGTCTTTCTGGGATGGCCAGCCATGTCAGACACTCCTCGCGGCCGCACGACGGCGGCCGACTTCCGCACGGATGTATTCGACGAGTTCCTTCAGCGTCGCGCCGGGACCGAAGAGCCGGCCGACACCCAGCTTCGTGAGTTCCGTCATGTCCTCGGCGGAAATGATGCCGCCGCCGGTGACGAGCATGTGCCCGGCGCCGGCTTTCGTCAGCAGGTTCACCACGCGCGGAAAAAGGTGCATGTGCGCGCCCGAGAGCACGGACAGCCCGACGGCGTCCACGTCCTCCTGGATGGCCATCTCGGCGATGGCCTCCGGAGTCTGGTGCAGCCCTCCGTAGATGACCTCCATGCCGGCGTCGCGCAGTGCGGCGGCGACGACCTTGGCGCCGCGGTCGAGGCCATCGAGGCCGGGCTTCGCGACGAGCACGCGTATCGGTGTGTCCATGTCAGGTGCCTTGCTCCCTGTGGTCGATCAGAAGACGGCCGGTTCGCGGTAGGTGCCGAACTCCGCGCGCAGGACGTCCACCATCTCGCCCAGCGTGGCATAAGCGTCGGCCGCCTGCATGAATGCCGGCATGAGGTTCACGGAGGAGCGCGCATCGGCCCGGATGCGCTCCAGCGCGGCCTCGGCCTTTCCGGCGCTCCTGGTGCGGCGCAATTCGGCCAGTTCCCGCACCTGCTGGTGCTCCGTCTCCATGGAGATCCGGAGCAGGTCCATCGGCTGCTCGTCCTCGGTGTCCACGAACTTGTTGACACCGACGATGATCTGCCGACCGGCCTCCATTTCTCGCTGGAACTTGTAGGCAGCCTTGCCGATCTCGCGCTGGAACCAGCCCTTCTCCAGCGCCGGGATCACGCCGCCCAGCTCGTCGATGCGCGCGAAGATGTCGAGCGCGCCCTGCTCCATCCGGTTGGTGGCATCCTCGACGAAGTAACTTCCGGCCAGCGGATCGATCGTGTTCGCGACGCCCGACTCGTAGCCGATGAGTTGCTGCGTGCGCAGCGCGACCTTGACGGCGGTCTCGGTGGGCAGCGCCAGCGTCTCGTCCATGGAGTTGGTGTGCAGGCTCTGCGTGCCGCCCAGCACGCCGGCCAGCGCCTCCCACGTCGTGCGCACGATGTTGTTGAGCGGCTGCTGCGCCGTGAGCGAACAGCCGGCCGTCTGCGTGTGGAAGCGCAGCTGCATGCTCCGTGGGTTCTTCGCACCGTAGCGGTCGCGCATGCGCCGGGCATAGATGCGCCGCGCGGCGCGGAACTTCGCGATCTCCTCGAAGAAGTCCACGTGGCTGTTGAAGAAGAACGAAAGCCGAGGCGCAAAGTCGTCCACGAGCAGCCCGCGCTCGATGGCGGCTTCCACGTAGGCGAAGCCGTCGGCCAGCGTGAAGGCCAGTTCCTGCACTGCGGTGCTGCCGGCCTCGCGGATGTGATAGCCGGAGACCGAGATCGGATGCCAGCGCGGCACGTGCTTCGCGCCGAACTCCATCGTGTCCACCACGAGGCGCATGCTCGGCTGCGGCGGGAAGATGTACTCCTTCTGCGCGATGTACTCCTTCAGGATGTCGTTCTGCGTCGTCCCGCCGAGCTGGTCCAGGCGGCAACCCTGCTTCTGCGCGGTGACGAGGTACATCGCCCAGACGATCGCGGCCGAGGAGTTGATCGTCATCGACGTGGTGACGTCCGACAGCTTGATGCCGTCGAAAAGCGCCTCCATGTCCTTCAGCGACGCGATCGCGACGCCGCAGCGCCCGACCTCGCCCTCGCAGCGCGGATGATCGCTGTCGTAACCCATGAGCGTCGGCAGGTCGAAAGCCACCGAGAGGCCGTCCTGCCCCTTGCCGAGCAGGAATTTGTAGCGCTCGTTCGTGTCGTGCGCGTTGCCGAAGCCGGCGAACTGGCGCATGGTCCAGAGCTTGGTGCGATACATGCTCGGGTAAGGGCCGCGCGTGTACGGGAACTGCCCGGGCAGCCCGATGTCCGCGACGGGATCCGTCGCCGCGACATCCGCGGCGGTGAGCAGCGGCGCCACCGGAGCGCTGGACACCGTCTCGAACGAGGCGTCGCGCACGCCGGCCTTATCAAAGGCGCCCTGCCACTGGTCGTGGGCCGAGTCGCGGCTGGTTTCGGTTCTGCTCATGCGTGAGTCTCCGGTGGGCGACGTCGGCGATAGCTGTCGAGGATTTCGTCGGCCAGGCTCCAGGCCGAATGCGGTCCGATCTGCGCGATGCGCTGGCTGAGCGTCTCGGCCAGGCCGAGAGCCTCCCAGATATCATGCCGCAGGCGGCCTTCGACGAGGCGGCGCACGCGCTTCTCGAGGTTGTCCGCGCGTCGCCGCGCGAGAGCCCCGCTGGCCTGCCGCGCGGCGTGCATGCGGTCGAGTTCGTCGGCGAGCGCCGGTACTCCCTCGCCCGTCGAGGCCACGGCCGTGAGGATCGGCGGGCGCTCGGCCATCGGCATGTCGCGCAGGTCGAGGATGTCCGTGAGCTGCTCGACGAGGCGGTCGAGGCCGGGCATGTCCGCCTTGTTCACCAGGTAGATGTCGGCGACCTCCATGAGTCCGGCCTTCATCGCCTGGATCGTGTCGCCGCCGCCAGGATGCAGCACGACGACGGTGAGGTCGGCGGAGCGCGCGATGTCCACTTCGCTCTGTCCGACGCCGACGGTCTCAATGAGGATCGTGTCGCTCCCGTAGATGTCGAGCACGTCGACGACGTCGTCGCTGGCGCGCGCGAGGCCGCCGAAGACGCCGCGCGTCGCCATCGAGCGGATGAACACGCCCGGATCGAGCGCGAGCCGGCTCATGCGCACGCGGTCACCCAGCAGCGCGCCGCCGGAGAACGGACTCGTCGGGTCCACGGCTACCACGCCGACGCTGCGTTGCAGCGCGCGCCAGTGCAGCGCGAGCCCCTCGACGAGCGTGCTCTTGCCCGCGCCCGGCGGCCCGGTGATGCCGTAGCGCCGCGCACGGCCGAGTTCCTGGTGGAAGCGCGCGTATTCGGCCACGAAGCGGCTGTCCCCGCGCTCCGCGAGGCTCATGAGTCGCGCGCAGGCCAGCGCCTCGCCCGCGCGCACCCTGCCGAGGAGATCCGCACCGGCCGCCACCGTCATGAGCCGGCCATGAGCTTTCTTGCGATGACGAGTCGCTGGATCTCCGAGGTGCCCTCGTAGATCTCCGTGATGCGTGCGTCGCGGAAGTAGCGCGCGACGGGGAACTCCGTCGTGTAGCCGGCGCCCCCGTGGATCTGCACGGCCTCGTCGGCGGCGCGATTGGCCACCTGGCTGGCGAGCAGCTTGCCCTGCGCGGCTTCGAGCGTGTGCGGGCGGCCGTGGTCGCGCAGCCACGCGGCGCGCCACGTCATCCACCGCGCCGCGGCGAGGTCGGCCGACACCTGCGCGAGCTTGAACTGCACTGCCTGGAAACGGCCGATGGCCACGCCGAACTGTTCGCGCTGGCTCGCATAGAGCAGCGACGCGTCGAGGCTCGCCTGGGCGATGCCCAGCGCCTGCGCGGCGATGCCGATGCGCCCGCCGTCCAGCGTGTCGAAGGCGATGTTGAGACCCTTGCCCTCCACGCCGAGCAGGTGGTCCGCCGGCAGGCGCACGTTGTCGAGGATGACCTCCACCGTGCTGCTGCTGCGGATGCCGAGCTTCTCCTCGACCTTCCCGACCGAGAAACCCTTGCTGTCCGTGGGCACGAGGAAGGCCGTGATGCCGGCGTCGGAGCGCGCGAACACGATGATGAGATCGGCCTCGTTGCCCGAGGTGATCCAGAGCTTGGTGCCATCCAGGACCCAGGAGTCTCCGTCGCGCCGCGCCTTGCAGCGCAGCGCGGCAGCGTCGCTGCCGGCGTTCGCCTCGGAGAGCGCGTAGGCGCCGAGCAACTCGCCGGAGGCGAGCCGCGGCAGCCAGGCGCGCTTCTGCTCCGGCGTGCCGTGCCGCACGATCGGGCTGCACGCCAGACTGTTGTGCACCGACAGCGTGACGCCGGTCGAGGCGCAGGCGCGCGAGATCTCCTCGATCACGATCGCAAGCGACATCGTGCCCAGGCCGCTGCCGCCGAACTCCTCCGGCACGAGCATGCCGGCGAAACCCAGTTCAGCCGCCGCATCGAATTCGGCGCGCGGGAAGCTGTGCTCGCGGTCGCGGCGGTCCGCCGTCGGCGCCACCTCGGCGTCCGCGAACTCGCGTGCCGTCTTGCGGATCAGCAGGAGCTGTTCGTCCAGTTCGAAATCCAAGCTGATACTCCGTGGCGCGCGTGCGTCGCCGTCGTTGCGTGCCGACGTCTCGATCCGTCGCTTCGATCCGTCGTCAGTTCGTCAGGTGTAGGTATGAAATCCGCGGCCCGTCTTGCGGCCGAGGTGACCCGCGGCCACCATCTTCTTCAGCAGCGGGCAGGGCCGGTACTTGCTGTCGCCGAGGTCGCGCTGCAGCACCTCCATGATGGACAGGCAGGTGTCGAGGCCGATCAGGTCGGCCAGTGCGAGCGGCCCCATCGGGTGGGCCATGCCCAGCTTCATGATCTCGTCGATGGCCGCGGGCTGAGCGACGCCCTCCATCACGCAGAAGATCGCCTCGTTGATCATGGGCATGAGCACGCGGTTGCTCACGAAGCCCGGAAAGTCGTTCGCGGGCACGGCCACCTTGCCCAGTTCCTCGGCGAGCCCGTTCACGGTGGCCGTCGTCTCGTCGCTCGTGTCGAGTCCGCGAATGATCTCGACAAGCTTCATGACCGGCACCGGATTCATGAAGTGCATGCCGATGACGCGGTCCGCGCGCTTCGTCCGCGCGGCGAGCAGCGTGATCGAAATGGACGAGGTGTTGCTCGCGAGGATCGTCGCCGGGGGAGCCGCGGCGTCCAGCTGCGTGAAGAGGCGCTGTTTGAGCTCGAGGTTCTCGGAGACGGCCTCGATGACCAGCTCGACGCCGGCCGCCGCCTCGGCCACGCTCGTGCTGCGGCCGATGCGGGCGAGCACCGACGGGATCTCGCCTTCCGGCAGCCCGCCCTTCTTCGCCACGCGCTGCAGGCTGCCCTCGATGGCCTTCATGGCCTTGTCGAGCCGCGCGTCCTCGATGTCCACGAGCGTGACGCGCTTGCCCTTCTGGGCCAGCACCTGCGCGATGCCGTTGCCCATGGTGCCCGAGCCGATGACGGCGACGCTGGCGATCATGCCGGGACTCCGCAGGCCACCGTGGCGATCAAAGGGTTTCGACCGACATGGCGACCGCGCCGCCGCCGCCGAGGCACAGCGTCGCCAGGCCCTGCTTGAGGCCTCGCGTCCGCAGCGCGTGGATCAGCGTGGTCAATATGCGCGCGCCCGACGCGCCGATCGGATGCCCCAGCGCCACGGCGCCGCCATTCACGTTGATGCGGGCCGCATCGGCCTTCCACAGCGTGGACACTGCCACGCACTGGCTCGCGAAGGCCTCGTTGAGCTCGATGAGGTCGAAGCCGGAGAGCTTCCGGCCGGTGCGCGTCTCGAGATTCTTCACGGCCTCGACCGGCGCCATCATCACCCACTTGGGGTCCGTGCCGCCGGTGGCGTAGCCGGTGATGCGTGCGAGCGGCTTGAGACCCAGCGCCTTGGCCTTGTCGGCGGACGTGATCACCAGCGCCGCGGCGCCGTCGTTGATCGTGCTGCTGTTGCCCGCGGTCACCATGCCGGTCTTGTCGAAGGCAGGGCGCAGCTTGGAGAGGCCCTCCACCGTGGCGTCGGCGCGCGGCCCTTCGTCGGTGTCGAAGGACCACGGGTCGCCCTTCTTCGGCTTCATCGCGACGGGCGCGATCTCGGCCTTGAAGGCCCCGGACTTCTGCGCGGCGAGCGCGCGGCGATGGCTCTCCACCGCCCACTCGTCCTGCGCCTGACGCGAGACGCCGTATTCCTTGCAGACGGCCTCGGCGGTGAGGCCCATGTGCATGTCGTAGTAGGGATCCCAGAGGCCGTCGTGGATCAGGCCGTCGATCACCTTGCTGTGGCCGAGGCGCATCCCGTTGCGCGCATCGGGCAGGTAGTACGGCACGTTGGACATGGACTCCATGCCGCCGGCGAGCACCACGTCGGCGTCGCCGCACTTGATGGCCTGCGCCGCGAGCACGACGGCCTTCAGGCCCGAGCCGCAGACCTTGTTCACGGTGAGGGCCGAGGTGTGGTCGGGAATGCCCGCCGCGCGCGAGGCCTGCCGCGCCGGAGCCTGGCCGATGCCCGCCGTCAGCACGCAACCCATGATGACCTCGTTCACGTCTTCGGCGCGCACGCCGGCGCGGGTGAGCGCCTCGCGCAGCACGTGGGCACCGAGCTGCGGAGCCGTCATCCCCGCGAGGGCTCCTTGGAACTTGCCGATCGGGGTGCGGCAGGCGCTGGCGATGACGACGTCGGTCATGGGTGCAATGAACCTTCTTGCGTCTGTGCCGGCCCCGGGGGAGCGGGCCGGCGGGCGGGGTCGGCATGGAAAGCGGGGTCCGGTCGCTATCCACCGTGCGAGGGAACCCGAAAGGAGGCTCAGTTTATCGAAAGCCCCGGTGCAGCGGAAGGCGCACGACCGCGCACCCGCGCCGCGCGCACCTGAAAATCAGCGCCCCGGACCGAGCAGGCCCGCGATGCCGCCGCCGACGACCCGAGCGATGATGCGGTGTCCCTCGCCATTCGGATGCACCACGTCGAGGTAGAGCGGGCCCTTGGCCGCATCCAGCTCGGGCTGCGGGCCGACCACAGGCACGCCGAGTTCGAGGCCGATCGCCGCCAGCTCGGCGTGATACGCCTCCAGCCAGGGAGTCGTCTCACCGGGGCGCGTCGGCTCCTGGACGAGCAGCACCGCCACCCCCGCCGCCTGGCAGGCTCGCACCATGTCGCGGATGCTGTCCCCGAACCGCGCGGCGGGCTCGGTGGAGTAGCGCTTCACGTCCGCGGCATCCAGCGGACGACCGGCCTTCTCGGCCGAGACGAGCGCCTGCCAGCCCCGTCGTTGGCGACTGGCGCGCCAGTCCGCCAGCAGCCCCTCGAGCGGCCCGATGCCCGTGCTCGTCAGCGCGGCGAAGTGCGCGCGCTCGTCGTGCGTGCCCCCCATGATGTGGTCGTTGAAGGAGAGGTCGATGACCACCGCGTCGGGATGCAGGTCCAGCAGCACGCCCTGCAGGAAGTAGAGCAGGCGCTCGGCGGTGGCTCCGGGGACGCCTGCATTGACGACCTGCACCGTGCGCTTGGGCCACAGATACGAGAGCAGCATTTCCAGCTGGGCCGACCACGTGTCGCGTGCGCTGACGCCGTAGCCGAACGTGGACGAACTGCCGAGCGTCACGATGCGCAGAGTGCCGGGCGCCTTTTCCGCCGTGACCGCCTCATCGCGCAGCGTCTGGTCCTTGATGTAGCCGTTGAAGCGGCGGCAGAGCGGATGGCGCGCCCAGATGTAGCGCGCATCGATCGGCGGACCGGTGAAGTCCGTGGGAGCCAGCTGGTTCAGGATGAGCGGCGACAGTGCGGGCACGCGCTCTTCGTGCGCCCACCAGGTCAGGCCGATCAGGACGGCGCCCGTGACCCAGACCATGAGCCGATGCCCCGCGCGAGGCGTGAACAACAGCAGCACGCCGGAGAGTGCGAGCAGCGGGAGGAGCAGCGGATCGGGCGCAAACGGCGCGACAGCCGCCGCGAGCGGCCAGCACCACAGGAGCCCTCCGAGACCGCGACCGCTGCGCAGCACCAGGAGGATCAGCGCAGCCGCCGCCGCGACCGCGGCACCCCCTTCCCAGGCGAGCAGGGTGCTGTCGAGAGCGCGTGGCTGGCCGGTGGGCTGCAGCTCCAGCGCGGAGACGGTGGCGCTGCCGGACAGCGCGTGAAAGGCCGTGCGTCCCGCGCGCAGGTCCAGGTCCGCCACGCTGCCGAAAGCCTTGCCGTCGACGAAGACTTCGGTGCGTTCGTCGCGGCAGCGCACTTCCAGTGCGAGCGGTTGTCCCGCGGGGAGTTGCTCCAGCCCGCGCGCTGCCGGAGTGGTCTTCAGGAAGGTGCCGAGGTTGCGCGACACGCCCGAGGGCAGCGCGGGATCGGAGCTGAGCGTGACCAGGATCTGCCGGTCGATCCTCGGCAGCTCCGCGCGCAGCAGCAGGTCCACGGCGCTGCGCTCCTGCAGCACGACCCGGGCGTTCAGCGTGAAGTCCCCGTCGCGGCGCTCGCCCAGCGGCAGCGGATGCCCCGGAAAAACCGCCTGCTCCCCGGGCAGCGACAGTGGTTGCTGTTCGCAGGTCTCGGGAGTGGTCGTGAGTCGCTCGAGGTTGTGCTCGCGCAAGGACCACGCCACGCCGCAGGCGAGCGCCAGCGCGGCGAGACAGCCTGCGATGCGGCCTGCGGCGCTCACGGCGCGGCCGCCGTTCACCATGGGCACCCAGTCGTTGAGGCAGAACAAGCCGAGCAGCCCCGCGAGCAGCGCCCAGATCAGGCGCTGCGTGCCCGGTGCGGCCGGAGCGCCCTGCGCGCGCCGGGCATCGCCGCCGCGTGTCGAGCACAGCACGCTTGCCAGTGAGGCGCCGGTCGACAGCCGCAGGTGCGCGGGTCCGCCGGGCGCCGACCCGGAGATCGGCTCGCCGACCTGCTGACCGTCCACCAGGGCGCGATAGGCGCCCTGCTCCCAGACGAGTTCCGCGTGCCGGACGTGATCGACCTCCAGACGCCGGTCGGGCTGCCCCGATCCTGCGACGCCGAAGACGGCGCCATGTTCGTCGAGCTTGAGGCTGCCGTCACTGCCGTCCGGCGCGCCGAGCAGGAGTTCCATCTGGCCCTTCGGCTCCTCGACTTCCAGCGACTCGGGTTCCTGGAGTTCCCTGAACACGAGCAGCGCGACGCGCCGCGCGCCGAGACGTCCCTGCGACGACCAGACATCCGCTGCGACGCCGGTGCCGCCCGGGAACTGCACCTCGACGACACCGGTCGCCGAGAACGGCTGCCAGGGCCGCTCCGGCGCGGGCCAGGCAGCCCACGCGGCGAGCGCCAGCAGCGCGGCCTCGAGCACGAAAAGCGCGAGACGGCGACCGTTCACGTGCCGTGCCCGCCCGCCGCCGCGGGAACCGTGCGCGAAACCCCGGACCGGTCATCGCGTGTTGCGCGACGCAGCGTGAGGCAGGTCACCTCGGCGCGCGCCCCCACGCGGAACGGCACGATGAGCACGCCGATGCCGCGGTTCACGTGCAGCAACCCTCCGCCGGGAAGCTGAAAATCTCCGCGCACCCGTCGCGGCAACCAGCGCGAGAGCAGCGCGGACACGCCGGGCAGCACGATCTGCCCGCCGTGCGTGTGGCCGGACAGCACCAGATGAAAACGACCGGGCGGCAGCGCGTCCACGACGTCGGGGTGATGGCAGAGCAGCACGCGCACGACCTCGTCGCCGGACTGCCCGGTGAGCGCAGCGTCCAGGTCCGCGCCCTTGCTTTCCTCGATGTCCTCGAGACCCGTGATCGCGAGCCGCTGGCCCTCGTGCGTGACATGCACAGTCGTGTTGCGCAGCACCGTCACGCCTTGGCGTCGCAGGGCCGCGACCAGCTCGCCCTCGCGCCGGCCGCGGTAGTCGTGGTTGCCGAAGACGGCGAACTTGCCCAGCGGCGCGTCGATGCGACCGAGCGACACGCCGAGCAGGCGCACGTCGTCCGCCGTGGTCGTGATGAAGTCGCCGGTGAGCAGCAGCAGGTGCGGCGTGCAGGCGCGCGCGAGAGAGATCACCGGCTGCATGCTCGCCTCGTCGAGGAAGCAGCCCGCGTGCAGGTCGCTGAGTTGCACGAGGCGCAGGCCGTCCAGCGCCGCCGGCAGACCGGGCACGTCGACATCGAGGCGCTCGAGGCGCAGGCCGCCGTGCGCCAGGCTGCGCGCATAGAGTTTCCGGCCGGGCCACACGCGGCTCGTCAGCCAGCGCAGCGCGTCGAAGCACGCGATCATCGGTCCGGAAAACCGTCGCGGTGGCCTGCGCAGGTCGGACACGCTCACTCCAGGTTCGTGTGGCGAGCGCCGAGTTCGGACTCCGTCGCGCCGAGAGCCGCGATGAGGTCCACCACGACCTGGTCAAGGTAGGCCAGCAGCGACGCCTCGAACAGCGTGC
Organism: Planctomycetota bacterium; assembly: GCA_038212275.1. Lineage (GTDB taxonomy): Bacteria > Planctomycetota > B15-G4 > B15-G4 > B15-G4 > JBBQUR01. The sequence goes on along the minus strand of JBBQUR010000001.1, from coordinate 172,856 downwards.
CCAGCGGAAAGATCGTGCTGCCCACCGGCAGCTGCAGCGCCACCGTCACGTCCGCGACGAGCCCGGCCGGCGGCGGAGCGCGGGTCACGACGAGCACGCGCGCGTCGCCGCTGCGCGCCGTCCTCATGAGCGAGAGCACGGTGGGCGTCGTGCCGCTGCCGCTGCACGCCACGAGCGTGTCGCCGTGACCGAGGCGCGGCACCGTGGAGTCGTCGAGCCCCCACGCACGCAGGCCCATCTGGCCGAGCCGGCGCGCGAAGGCCGCAGCCATCATGCCCGAGCGCCCGCGACCGGCGACGACGATCTGCCCCGAGGAGAGCAGCGTCTTCACGAAGGCTGCGTGCACGTCCTCGGGCACGCCGTCCACCGCGGTGCGCACGGCCGACACGTAGGCCGAGAGCCGCTCGGCGCGATTCAGATCGGGTGCCACTGCAGCCGCGCTTCGTCGAACACCGTGCCTTCGCGACATGCCAGTTCGTAGGTGAATCCGTCGGGCTGGCGGCCGTCCGCCACAGCTACGGCGCAACCGTTGCACACCGCGTAGCCGCAACCCATCACGGTCTCCAGCGAGGCGCGCGCCGGCACGCCGGCCTGCCGGCAGGCTCTGCCGACGGCCTCCATCATCTTCTCGGGTCCGCAGGTGAGCACCAGCGCGGGCCGCTGCTCGGCGAGCATGTCTGCGAGGCGACCGTCCACGCGCCCGCGGTAGCCTGCCGTGCCGTCGTCCGTGCAGAGTTCCACGCGCGGGCACGACGCCGACAGCCGACCGTGCAGCGAAAGGCGCTCCGCCGTGCGCGCGCCGAAGATCACGGCGAGTTCGTCCGCGCGCCGATCACCGTTGCGGCGCCACTGGTCCGCAAGAAAGATGAAGGGCGCCACGCCGTAGCCGCCCGCAACGCAGAGGATGGGACCGGCAGGCAGATCCTCGTCCATGCGCCGGCCGAGCGGCCCCACCGCGTGAAAGCTCTCGCCGGGCTGCATCGAGCACAGCAGGCCCGTGCCGATGCCGACGGGCATGATCATCCACTCCAGCAGGTCGCGGGCACCGTCCCGCTGCCAGCCCAGCAGGCTGAACGGGCGAGGAAGGATCGGGAAGCGCGGATGATCCATGCTGAGCATCGCGAACTGCCCCGGCCCGCTCTCGGGCCACTGGCCTTCGACCTCGGCGAGCACGCGATGGCAGCCGCCCTCCACGCGTTCGTTCCTGAGCACGCGGACGACACGACTCGCCATGCGTGCGGCGTGTCGGGATGCGGGCGTGGTGTGCGGCGTGGTGGCGTTCATGCGGCGCGGGATCCTATCATCCGGACGCGCTGCGCCATGCCCGGAACAGTCGCATCACCTCGAGCACGCGCCGGCCCCACATCGCACCGCGACCCATGACCACCCTCGCCAGCGGCATCATCCTCTACCGTCGGGGCGAGACTCCGGGGCAGGACCCGGACGCCGGGCGCCCGCAGGCAAGCGCACGCGGCGCGGTGCGGCTGCTGCTGCTGCGCAACGCGCAGAACGGGCAATGGGGCTTCGCCAAGGGTCGCCGCGACCGGGCCGACGCGCACGAGGTCGCCACGGCGCTGCGCGAAGTCCGCGAAGAGACCGGCTACGACGACCTGTCGCTGCACCAGGACTTCCGTCAGGTCCTGAAGTACACGGTGCGCGTGCCCGGAGGCACGAGCTACGCCAAGCGCGTCGTGTACTTCCTCGCGCAGGCTCCGGCCGTCGAGCCGCGGCTCTCGCAGGAACACGATGCCCTGCTCTGGGCCGATGAGGCCGACGTGGCCCGGCGCCTGTCCTACGGCCAGTTGCGCGACCTCGGCCGCGCGGTCTTCGCCGTGCTGGAGCGCGCGTGATCGGGACGCTGCACGGCGTCTTCCTCGCGTATCTGGCCCTGCTCCTCGCGTGGAACGTGGCGGCCTCGGCCCCCGCTCCCGAGGGTGGACGGAACTGGGAACGCGCCGTGATTCTGCCGCTGCAGCTGCTGCTCACCGTGGTGCTCGTGGCGGACCGGACGCTTCCTGGCGGCACGCCGCTGCTGCTGTCGGGACTGGTGGCGCCGTTGTTCCCGCTGGCCTTCGCGCTCGGCCTGGCGCAGAACGCCCACGCCATCGTGAAGCGCGGCCCGCGGCTGTCGGACGTGCCCTTCGTGCTGGCCAACGTCGGGCTGCTGCTGGCCACGTCGCTCGGCGCGCTGACGGTGGCGGGCGAACAGCTCCCGCCCCGGGCGGCCGCGCTGCTGCACGATCATTCCATCCTGCAGCACCTGCTCGGCAGCCCGCTCGCGCACGTCAGCACGATCAGCTGGCACCTGCCGATGCTCGTGCGACGCGGCGCGCCACGCAGCATCCTCGGATTTCTCGCGCAGCTGTTCATGGCCTCGCTCGCGGGCTTCATCGTCGCGTTGCTCCTCGTGATGCACGACACCGCCGAGGAGATCGTGATGCGCTTCGAGATCGAGCCGGCGCTGACCGCGCTGCGGCCCGACCTGCAGACCGGCATCCTCGATGGCTCCGACGAAGCGGCACGCGCACGGCAAGCCGTCGCTCCCGGCTCATGGGACGCGCGCGTCGTGCCGGCCGATGCCGTGGCGCCGCTCCCGCGACGCGACGGCCGCCCGCTGCTGCTCGAACTGCGCGCGCCCGACGCCTGGCTGTGGAGCGTGCCCGATGCAGCCGCCGTCAAGGCCGCGTTCCTGGACGGCGCCGAGCGGCTCGCCGTGGCGGAACGGCCCGAGGTTCTGCTGCCCTTCCCCGAGCCGGACGGCGCCGCGACGCTCGTCTTCGGGTGGCTGCCGCCGGACGCGTGGCGCGCGCTGTACGAGGAAGCGGCGGCGCGCGTGGCGGCCGTGTCCCCGCAGACGCGCCTCGCGGCACGACTGCTCGGCACCGGCGAACTCAGCCGCGACCTGTTTCTCGCGCTCGCGGCCGCGCCGTCGCCCGTCGCCATCGCGGGGCCGCGCCTGGAGCCTGGAAATGCCGCGGCGCGCGGTCCCGAAGCAGCGGAGAGCGCACTCGATGCGTGGGCTGCATGGCGTGCGGATGTCGCGGCGCCGCCGGAACTCTGGGTGCTCGCGGCGGGGCTGTCGCCGCTGGCGTACGGCGAACGCGCGCAGCGACTCTTCATCGAAGCCTGCCTGCAGCGCGCCAACCGTCGCCCCGACGTCGGCGCCATCTTCTTTCAGGGCTGGACGGACTGCGGGCACACGCTCGGCCTGCTGCGACGCGACGGCGAACCGCGCGCCGCGGGACTGGGGCTGCAGGCGCTGCTGCCCGCGGCTCGCTGACCGCCCCTGACCGCGCTTCTTCGCCGGCGCACAATCGCTACGATCCCCCGCCTCATGGCTCGCTACGCCCGACTCTTCGCCGATTGCCTTTCGCCGCACGTCGGCATCCCCGCGGACCAGCTCTGCGCCCAGGTGGGCGCACCACCGCGGCCCGAACTCGGCCAGCTGGCCTACGGCTGCTTCCCGCTGGCAGCCACCCGGCGCAAAGCGCCCGCAGCCATCGCGGCCGAGATCGCGGCGGCGTGCCAGGCGACGCTGCCGCCCGACGGCGTCATCGTGTCGATCAGTGCGCAGGGTCCCTACGTGAATGCCACGCTGCGCGGCGCCGACGTGGCGCGCGACGTGCTGCCCGAGGTCCTCGCGGCCGGAGAACGCTTCGGTTGCCTCGACCTCGGTCACGGCGGCGCGGTGCCCGTGGACTTCTCGTCGCCGAACATCGCCAAACCCTTCGCCATTCACCACCTGCGCTCCACGGTGATCGGCAACGCGCTCGTGCACATGCTGGCCGCCGCGGGCTTCCGGCCTGTCGGCATCAACCACCTCGGCGACTGGGGCACGCAGTTCGGGCAGCTGCTCGCCATCTGGGAGCGGCACGGCGACGAAGCCGAGCTTCAGGCTCGCGGCATCGACTACCTGCTGGCGCTGTACGTCGAGTTCAACGCGCTGAAGGCCGCGCAACCCGAGCTGCAGGACGTCGCCCGCGCGAAGTTCAAGGCCCTCGAGGACGGTGACCCCGAGGCGCGCCGCCTCTGGAAGCTCTTTCGCGACGTGTCGCTGGCGGAATTCCAGCGTGTCTACGCGCTGCTCGGCATCCGCTTCGACGACATCCGCGGCGAGAGTTTCTTCGAGGACCGCATGGGCCCCATGCTCGACGAACTGGACTCCGGGGGCCTGCTCAAGGAAAGCGAGGACGCGACGGTCGTCGACCTCTCGGCCTGGGGCCTCGGCTCGGCGCTGGTGCGCAAGCGCGACGGCTCCACGCTCTACCTGACGCGGGATCTCGCCGCCGCACAATACAGGCACGACAGCACGGACTTCGTGCGCTCGCTCTACGTGGTCGGCGCAGCGCAGGCGCTGCATTTCGCGCAGCTGTGCAAGGTGCTGGAACTTCTCGGGCGCCCGTGGGCCGCGCAGGTGGAGCACGTGCCCTTCGGCATGATGCGCTTCAAGGATCGCAAGATGGCCACGCGCTCCGGCGACATTCTCCTGCTGGAGGACGTGCTGGGCCGGGTCGTCGCGCTCGCGCGCGAGACGATCGAGCGCGGCGCGGCGGCCAAGGGCCGGGCGCTGCCGGCCGACGTCGACGCGCTGGCGCACCAGATCGGTGTCGGCGCCGTGATCTTCAACGACCTGAAGAACCGGCGTGCCCGCGACGTGATCTTCGACTGGGACGAGGTGCTCTCGTTCGAGGGCGAGACCGGCCCCTACCTCCAGTACACCGCGGCCCGCATCTCCTCCATGCTCGAACGGCTGGGCCGGGCGCCTCGCGCCGACGTGAACTTCCAGCTGCTGGACGGCCCGGAGGAACTGGCGCTCGTGCTGGCCATCGAGGCGCTGCCGGACAGCCTCGCGCGCGGCATCGAAGCCGCCGAACCCTCACTCGTGTCCGACCGGCTGCTCGAGATCGCGGCCCGCTTCTCGCAGCTCTACGCCCGCAAGGACTGGAAGGTCCTTTCCGAGGACGAAAGGCTGACCGACGCGCGCATGCTGCTCGCCGCGGCCACGCGCCAGGCCCTCGTCAACGGCCTGGGCTGGCTTGGCATTCCCGTTCCCGAGCGCATGTGACCGGCGCCGCCCCCACCGTTTTCCCCGAGGAAGCATGAACGACCTGTCCCGCTACATCCGCGACATCCCTGACTTCCCGAAGCCCGGCATCGTCTTCAAGGACATCACGCCGCTGCTCGCCGACGCGGCAGCCTTCCAGTCGTGCATCGACCAGTTGCGCGCTTCCGTCGTGGGCCTGCCCTGCGATGCGATCGTCGGCATCGAGTCGCGCGGATTCATCTTCGGCGCCGCGCTCGCGCTGGCCATGAACAAGGGTTTCGTGCCCGTGCGCAAGCCGGGAAAGCTGCCCTACAAGGTCGTGCGCCAGCAGTACGCGCTGGAATACGGCACCGACACGATCGAGATGCACCACGATGCCCTGCACCCGGGCATGAACGTGCTCATCGTGGATGACCTCATCGCGACGGGCGGCACCGCCTCGGCCGCGTGCACGCTGGTGGAGACGCTGGGCGCTCGGGTCTCGGCGCTGGCCTTCGTGATCGCGCTGGACTTCATTCCGTGGAAGGAGCGGCTGCACGGGCGGGATGTCCGGGCCATCCTGCGCTACAGCTGAGCGCCGCATCGGCCAGGGTGCGCCCATCGCATCGCGCAGGTCCCGTGGAACGGGCCCGGACGCGCGGATCGGCCGCCCTGCAGAACACCGCAGATCCGTACGAAACCGCCGTCACCTGAGACCCGCAGGGACTCCCGGCCACGGCGCTCCTTGCCTCCCGTGCTACTGCACGTATTCTTCCTCATCGAATTCACCCCCCCGGCCGATATAGAAGACACCCCGAGACGAGCCCCCCCGATGAGCATCCCGATGTCGAGCGCCTTCAAGGACAAGCTCAAGAAGATCCGCGACGCCAGCGCGAAGCGGAGCGAAATCCACCTGCGCCTGCGCTCGGACGAGGACCTCGTGCGCAGCCAGCGCACGGTTCACGCCTTCGAGTTCCGAGAGAGCATCGAGGCGGTCATCGAGGACTTCGTCAAGAATTTCCAGAGCGAAGCGCCTGGATTCGTGCTCACGCGCGGCTTCTTCGAGGGCAAGTACATGCTTGCCCTCCGCCACGACGAGGAACTGCTCAACGGCGAGGGCCGACAGGGCCGGTACTTCTCGCGCCTGCTCTTCCTGCTCGATCCGCACCCGGACGACGGGCGCTTCGTGATGCAGTGCAAGAAGACCATTCGCAATCGCGACCTCGAGACCGAGAGCAACGCCGGCACGATGACGCCCGAGAGCCAGCCGGAGTTCGCGAGCTTCATCGAGTCGCAGTTCCTCGACTTCGCCGAGCACTACTTCGGCGAGAACTCGTTCAGCAAGCCGAGCCCGATCTCGACCTGAGCGCCTGCGGCCCGCCTCCGGCCGTCACGCGCTCTGGCACGGACTTTGCCGGGACTTCGCGACGTCAAGTCGCCGCTGCACGGCGCCGATAGCGGGGCCTTGGTGCCGTCGCACGTGTCCCGCTTCGCCCGGAACCGGGCGCTCCGGCCCATCGGCCGGGTCGCTCTGCCGGCCGAAGAATTTCGCCGGTGAGTTGCTTCAGTTCACGACGTCAGCACCGATGTCTTGTCAGTCGTTTCCTCCTCGCCGGCCGGGCGCCGGGGGGGAGGCCAGGGCAAACCACTCGGAAGGGTGGGGCGCAAAGCTAGAGGGCCCGACCCCGCATGTGCGGCAAGGGCAGCCAGTTGCACGACCAGGAGAGTGCCCGTATGTCCATTGTGAATGTGAAGCGGTCTGTTTCCAGGCAGTCCAAGGTGAATGCAGGGGGGAAGAAGCGCGCGACAGGAACGGGGGCCGCTGCGTCCCTTCCGTCCGCTGCGCGTGCCACCGGAAAGGCGTCCGTCAAGGCGCCCCCGCCGGCAAGAGTCGCCGACAAGGAGCGCGCCACCCGCGAGTTGACGCCTTCGGGCGAGCTCGGCGGCCCGAACGAGCACCTGTGGCGCCAGTACGTGAAGACGCGCGATCCGGAAACGCGCAACACGCTCATGGAGCTGTATCTCCCCGTGGTGAACTTCATCGCGGAGCGACTGCTGCTCACGCTGCCGCGCAGCATCGATGTCGAGGACCTCAAGAGCGCAGGCACCTTCGGCCTCATGGATGCCATCGACGGCTTCGACATCGACCGCGGCATCAAGTTCAAGACCTACTGCAGCAACCGCATCCGCGGCGCCATCCTCGACGAGTTGCGCAGCCAGGACTGGGTCCCCCGCCTCGTGCGGCTCAAGGCCCACCAGATCTCCCGCGCGCAGGCCTCGCTCGAGGCCCGCCACGGCCGCTCGCCGACCCACGCCGAGATGGCGGCCGAGCTGAGCGTCAGTCTCGCCGACTACTCCTCGATGACCGAGGAGGCGTCGGCTCACACGGTGCGCTCGCTCTCGGAGTCCTGGGACGATGGCTCAGGCGACCCCGCCGTGGAGAAGATCGACTTCATCCGCGACGAACGCTCCTTCGATCCTGCGGACCTCCTGAACCAGGAAGACGTGATGCGGGCGATCATCCGCTCGCTCAACCGCAAGGAGAAGCAGATCATCCTGATGTACTACCGCGACGGTCTCACCATGAAGCAGATCGGCACGGTGCTGCAGCTCACCGAATCGCGCGTGTGCCAGATTCACAGCAACGTGATGAAGAAGCTGAAGGTGCATCTGGAAGAGAGCCGCCAGGACCTCATGATCTGAGCGCCGTCCCGGCCGCTCCTGCCCGGGCTTCCGGTCCGGGCAGGAGCGGCCGCGCGCCGCGCGCGGCCGCTACACTGGCGCGCGTGGACAGCATCCCCACTCTCCCCGCGCAGCTCGCAGGCCATTCGCTGCTGCACCTGCGCGAGACGCGATCCACCAACGACGAGGCACGTGCCCGCGTGTCGCGCGGCGAGCTGGACGCCGGCGCCGTGATCGTCGCGGATCGACAGAGCGCCGGTCACGGCACGCACGGCCGCGCGTGGATCACGCCACCGGGGCGCGCGCTTGCCGTGAGCCTCCTGCTCGCGATCCCGCCGATGCCACGACTCACGCGCGTCACAGTGCTCGGCGCCGTGGCGGCATGCCGGGCGCTGGAGCACCTCGGCGTGGCGGACGTCGCCATCAAGTGGCCCAACGATCTGCTGCGCGACGGCCGCAAGTGCGGCGGCATGCTGGTCGAGCACGCGGACACGCCGACCGGCCGGCGCCTGCTGGTCTTCGGGCTGGGGATCAACCTGCAGCTCCGCCCCGGCGACCTGCCGCCCGAGCTGGCGGAGGTGGCCGGCGACGTCGGACTTCCGGCTGAGGCGCGCGAGGCGCTCCTCGCTGCCTGGCTTGCGGAGCTCGACGCCGCGCTGGCGCAGCTCGGCACGGAGCACGACGCGATGCGGGGACGCGAGTACTGTCGCCGCGCCTGGCTGCCCGGCCGACACGTCCGCCTGCGCGCCGGAGCGGACGTCTTCGACACGGCCATCGCGGCTGTCACGGCGGACGGCGACCTGGTCCTGCCCGATGGCCGCGTGATCAACGGAGACACCGCACAACTTGTCTCCGTGGCGCAGCGCTGAGCCCGGAGGATGGCCCGAATTGCGCGCGGACACGGCCCCGCCGCGTTGATCCCGTCCGTGGCCCGCCCCTATACTTGCCCGGCTCGTGCCCCCGCCTCGCGGAGGCCTCGCGACACACTTCCCGCACCCGGACGGACCATGCCCTTCCAGCGCCTTGACGGCCGGGACGCCACCGCGATCCGCCCACTCAGCTTCCAGCGACACTGGATGGACTCCGTTCCCGGCTCGGTGCTCGTCGACCTCGGCGGCACGCGCGTGCTCTGCACCGTGCTCATCGAGGATGGCGTGCCGTCCTTCCTGCAGAACAGCGACCAGGGCTGGGTGACGGCCGAGTACTCCATGCTGCCCGCCTCCACGGGCGACCGCCACCAGCGCGACCGTGCGGGACGCACCGACGGCCGCTCGGTGGAGATCCAGAGGCTCATCGGTCGCGCACTGCGCTCCATCGTGAACCGGAAGGCCTTCCCGGGCCGTACGGTCTGGGTGGACTGCGATGTCATTGCGGCCGACGGCGGCACGCGCACCGCGTCCATCAACGGCGCCTACGTCGCGATGCACGATGCCTTCACGGAGCTCAAGGAGCGGAACGGCCTGCGCTTCTGGCCCCTGGCCGACAGCGTGCGCGCCATCTCCATCGGCGTGCTGGGCAACGACATCCTGGCGGACCTCAGCTACTACGAGGACAGCCAGGCCGACGTGGACATGAACCTGGTGATGACCGGCTCGGGCCGCGTCATCGAGGTCGCCGGCGGCGCCGAGCGCGGCTCGTTCAGCCTGGACCAGCTGCACTCGATGATCGAGATGGGAACCGCGGCGCTGGCGCGCGTGGGCGAGGCGCAGGAAGCCGCGCTGTCCCGGTGAGTCGCCTGCTCGTGGCAACCACCAACGGCGGCAAGCTCGCGGAGCTGACGTCGCTGCTCGCCGTGCAGGGCGTGGAGGTCGTCGGGCTCGACACCTTTCCGGGAGTGCCCGTCGCGCCGGAAGAGGAACCCGACTTCGCGGCCAATGCACGCTCCAAGGCGCTGCACTACGCACGAGCGACGGGCCTCGACACGCTGGCCGACGACTCGGGACTCGAGGTCGCTGCGCTGGGCGGCGCGCCGGGCGTGCATTCGGCCCGCTACGCCGGCCCGCAGGCCGACGACGCGGCCAACCGCGCGAAGCTCCTGGCCGCGCTCGACGGCGTCGCCGATCGCCGCGCGCGCTTCGTCTGCGCGCTCTGCCTCGTGCGCGACGGCGTCCCGTTCCTGCAAGTGACCGGCGAGTGCAGCGGGACGATCGCGCGGACGCCCTCGGGCAGCGGCGGTTTCGGCTACGACCCGCTTTTCCTCTCCGACGACCCCGCCGCCGCGGGGCGCAGCTTCGCGGAACTGACCCGCGCCGAGAAGGCCGGCCTCAGCCATCGCGGCGCGGCGCTGGTGGCCCTCGCGGCAGGCCTCGCGCGTCGCAGCGCGCCCGCAGGAGCCCGCCTTCCGTGAACCGCGACCTCATCCGCAACTTCTGCATCATCGCGCACATCGACCACGGCAAGAGCACGCTGGCGGACCGCTTCCTCGAGATCACGCACACCATCGCCAACCGCGACGCGCGCGCGCAGGTGCTCGACGACATGGACCTCGAGCGCGAGCGCGGCATCACCATCAAGGCCAAGGCCGCCTCGATGGACTACATCAAGGACGGGAAGACCTACCGGCTCAACCTCATCGACACGCCGGGCCACGTGGACTTCAACTACGAGGTCGAGCGCAGCCTGCAGGCCTGCGAGGGCGCGATCCTCCTCGTCGACGCGACGCAGGGCGTCGAGGCGCAGACGGTGCACAACGCGATGCTCGCCGAGCAGGCGAAGATCACGATCGTGCCGGTCATCAACAAGGTGGACATCGCGACGGCGCGTCCCGAAGCGGTGGCCGAAGAGATGGAGACGATCCTCGCCATCGAGAAGGAGTCCGTGCTGCTCGCGTCGGGCAAGGCCGGCATCGGCGTGACGGAGATCCTCGACCGCATCGTGGAACACGTGCCCCCGCCGCAGGGCAATCCGGACGCCAGCCTGCGTGCGCTGATCTACGACGCGGAGTTCAACGACTACCGCGGCGTGATCATCCATGTGCGCATCGTGGACGGCTCGCTGAAGGCCGGCGAGAAGATCCGACTCTACGCCGGCGGCCAGCGCCACGAAGCGCTGGAGATCGGCATCTTCCGGCCGCAGCTCGTGCCGCGCAAAGTGCTCGACACGGGCGAGGTCGGCTACCTCATCGCCAACATCAAGACGCTGGCCTCGGTGCGCATCGGCGACACCGTCGTGCTCGACAAGGACGTCACCTCCCAGCCGCTGCCCGGCTACCGCCCGGCGCGCCCCATGGTCTTCTGCGGCATCTATCCCGTGCAGAACAAGGACTTCGAGCTGCTGCGCAAGTCGCTCGAGAAGCTGCAGCTCAACGACGCGGCCTTCTCCTTCCTGCCGGAGAGCTCCGACGCGCTGGGCTTCGGTTTCCGCTGCGGCTTCCTCGGGCTGCTGCACATGGAGATCGTGCAGGAGCGCCTCGAGCGCGAGTCCGGCATCGACATCGTGCAGACCGCGCCCAACGTGACCTACGAGGTCCTGCAGGTGGACGGCGTGCTGCTGCGCGTGGACAGCCCGAGCCAGGTGCCGGACGTCACGCGCATCGCCGAGTTCCGCGAGCCGATGGTCAAACTCAACATCATCACGCCGGACGAGCACACCGGCTCGCTCATGAAGCTCGCGCTCGATCGCCGCGGCCGCTTCATCCGCCAGGAGTACATCGGCCCCGGCCGCGTGCTGCTGGGCTTCCGCATCCCGCTGGCCGAGATCATCTTCGACTTCTTCGACAAGCTGAAGTCCGTGAGCCGCGGCTACGCGACCATGGACTACGAATTCGACGGCTTCCAGGCCGACGACCTCGTCAAGATGCGCATCCTCGTCAACGGTGACGAAGTGGATGCTCTCTCGGCCATCTCGCACAGCAGCCGCTGCGAGCCGCGCGGTCGCGCCATCCTCAAGGTGCTCCGCAAGGAGATCCCGCGGCACCTCTTCCGCGTGGCGCTGCAGGCCGCCGTCGGCGGAAAGATCGTCGCGCGCGAGGACATCGCGCCGGTGCGCAAGGACGTGCTGGCCAAATGCTACGGCGGCGACATCACGCGCAAGCGCAAGCTGCTCGAGAAGCAGAAGGAAGGCAAGAAGCGCATGAAGATCATCGGCAACGTCGAGATCCCGCAGAAGGCCTTCCTCGCCGTGCTCTCCACCGGAGACGACTGACGATGGACAACGCGAGGAGGCCGTTCGATCTCTGGATCGCGGATCAGGTGGAAGCCATCGCCATCGCCATCGCGATGGCGCTCGTGCTGAAGTTCTTCGTGATCGAGGCCTACCAGATCCCCACGGGCAGCATGCAGCCGACGATCCTCGGCGACGAGCGCTCGGGCATCAAGGACCGCGTGCTCGCGGACAAGCTCTGCACGATGATCCGCGATCCGCACCGCTGGGAGGTGATGATCTTCCGCTTCCCGCTCGACGAGCGGCGGCTCTACGTGAAGCGCATCGTGGGACTGCCCGGCGAGACGCTCGAGATCCACGGCGGTGACGTGTGGATCGACGGGAAGATCGCGCGCAAGCCCGACTCCGTGAACGACTCCGTGCTGAAGAACGTCTTTCCGCTCACCGACGGCGGCATCGACGTGGGCCGCGCCTTCACGGCCGGGCCGGGCATCAGCGTCACCGGCGGACAGGCGTCTTTCGCGCCGGACGCCGACGGCGAACTGCGCGTGCGCTCCAGCGTGCGCGCCGACTACCTGCACGGCTACGACCCCGACTGGAACATCGCCCCGGGCCCCAACGGAGTCGAGGCCGTGGCCGACCTCGAACTCGCCTGCGACGCGACGCTCGACGCGGCGGCGCGCGACCTGCGCATCACGCTCTCGTCCGACGAGGGCGATACCGTGTTCACCCTGCCACGCAAGGGTGACGGGCGCGGCGCGAACATCGTCTTCCAGCCGGCGAAAAACTCCGCCGAGCCGCGCGTGCTGTGGCCCGCCACTGACGGCAGCGGCTCGGACGCGGCGCAGGGCGGGCTCGCGGCGGGCGTGTCCACGCGCGTCGTGGCTCGCAACGTCGACCGGCAGGTGTCGCTGTGGGTAGACGGCACGCTCGTCGCCCGCATCGCCGACGACGCCTCGGGATTCCGCACCGACCGTCCCGAGCGCGCCCTGGCGGCCCTGGCCATCGCGGGCGGCGGCCGCGTCGAGCACGTCGTCCTGCGGCGCGACATCTATTACACGCAGCGCGTCGCCGACCCCGTCTGGCACATCCCCGACGACAGCTACATGGGCCTCGGCGACAACACCCAGGGCTCGCTCGACGGCCGCGGCTGGGAGCTGCGCACCTTCACGATGCGGGACGGCACGAAGCACAGCGGCTTCGACTTCCCGGCGCCGCGCAACGGGCCCGCTCCTCCGGACGCGAATCCCAGACCCTACGCACCCAATCAGTTCGTCTTCGCGGACGTGCACGGCGACGAGTTCATCCTCGACCGCGCGGACATCGTGGACATCAGCAACGAGCCGGCCCCGTTCATCAACCGGCGCTACCTGCTCGGCAAGGCCATCGCGGTCTTCTGGCCCGTCTTCCACCCGTTCCGCTGGAAGCTGATCCGCTGAGCGGCTCCAGGCGAAGCCGACCGCCGCGGAAGGCGCCGGCAGTGGAAGCGAGCGGCCCGGCGGAGCACACTGCGCCCTGTCCGCGGCCGGTGCACCGCGGCCGCCTCGCTCACGTGGATTGCTCCGGATGACGCTGCTGCTGGTCGAAGGACTCGTCAAGACCTACGGCGACCGCACCGTGGTGCGCGGAGTGTCCTTCGAGGTGAACGAGGGAGAGATCGTCGGGCTGCTGGGGCCCAACGGCGCGGGCAAGACGACGAGCTTCCGCATGACAGTCGGCATGATTCCGCCCGATGCCGGCCGCGTGGTGTTCGACGACCAGGACATCACCCGCGAGCCGATGTTCCGCCGGGCGCGGCTCGGCATGGGCTACCTCAGCCAGGAGCCCTCGATCTTCCGCCACATGACCGTGCGCGAGAACCTCCTTGCGGTGCTCGAGGCTCTCGGCGTCGGCTCCGCGGACCGCCGCAGCCGCGCCGATGAACTCATCGACGAGTTCGGCCTCGGCCACGTGCGCAGGAGCAAGGCGCTCAACCTCTCGGGCGGCGAACGGCGGCGCCTGGAACTGGCCCGCACGCTCGCGCTGGATCCGCGGCTCATCCTGCTCGACGAGCCGTTTTCGGGCGTGGATCCGATCGCGGTCGAGGACATCCAGAAGCAGCTCTTCCGACTGCGTGAGCGCGGCATCGCCGTGCTCATCACGGATCATGCGGTGCGCGAGACGCTCGGCACGACGGACAGGGCCTACATCATCTACGAGGGCGCGATCTTCCGGCATGGCAGTGCCGCGGAGCTCGCCAACGACACGGGGGTCAAGGAGGTCTATCTCGGCCAGAGGTTCAGCATGCCCGATGCTGCGACCGGCCGGATCACCTCCGCGGAGGCAGAAGAGCGATGACCGGAGAATGGCTCAGCCTGGAGCGCTCGGCGGTGCTCGTCGTGGACGACGACGACGGCGTGCGCAAGTCGATCTCGCGCTTCCTGGAACTCGAGGGCTACACCGTGCTGTCGGCAGCCACGCTCGCCGAGGCGCGCGAGCTGCTCGCATCGCGCGAGGTGCTCGTGGTGCTCAGCGACATCACCATGCAGAACGGCGACAACGGCCTGGACCTGCTGGCCGAAGTGCGCGAGCGGCGCCCGGACCTCGACGTGCTGCTCATGACCGGAAACAGCGATCTCGCCTCCGCCATCGAGGCGCTCAAGCGCGGCGCCTACGACTACCTGCGCAAGCCCTTCGCCTTCGATGCGCTGCGGGCCGCGCTGCATCGCGCCGTCGAGCGCAAGCACCTCACGCAGAAGGCGATCATGCTGCAGCAGCTCGAGGAGCGACGCGCGGCGGATCTCGAGAACCTCGAGCAGTTCCTGGTGGCGATGGCCACGATGATCGACGCCAAGAGCAGCTACACCGCGCGGCACAGCACGCGCGTGTCGGACCTCTCGAGACTGCTCGCGGAGGCGATGGGCTTCGATGCCGAGCGCGTCGAGCGCATCGCGCTGGGCGGCCGGCTGCACGACATCGGAAAGATCGGCACGCCCGACGCGATCCTCAACAAGCCCGCTGCGCTCAGCATCGAGGAGTTCCGGATCATGAAGTTTCATCCCGTGCAGGGCGACGAACTCATCGCGCCGATCCGCAGCCTCGCGAGCCTGCGCCCCATCATCCGCTGGCACCACGAGAGTCTCGACGGCCACGGCTATCCCGACGGGCTGCCCGGCGACCAGGTCCCGGTGGAAGCCTTCGTGGTGAAGGTGGCGGACTACTGGGAGGCGATCACGTCGCGCCGCCCGTATCGCGCGCCGATGCCGCTCGAGCAGGCCGTGCGCACGCTGCGCGGCGAGGCCGGCGAGCGCATCCCGGCCGACATCGTGGAGACCTTCCTCGGTGCGATCATCGACCACCCGGGCGCGTTGCCCGCGCTCTCCGAGTGACGTGAACGTCCGGGAGGCGGCGGCCCGGCATCGATCCGGCGCTCCTGCCTTGCACCTGCCGCGCCGCATGTCCTAGAGTCACGCACCCATTTTTTCGTGAACTCGCGAGGCGCGCGGCTCCTGTCGCGCGCTCTCCACGGATCGCCCCTGGCGGGGCCGGCAGGACGGCAATGAAGATCGTGGCTTGCGTCAAGCGCGTCCCCTCCACGGACACGCGCATCAAGGTCGGCGCCGACGGTGCGTCCATCGACACCGCACAGGTCGAGTGGATCATCAATCCCTACGACGAGTTCGCCGTCGAGGCGGCGCTGCGGGTCAAGGAGGCTGCGGGCTCGGGCGAGGTCGTCGTCGTGACCCTGGGGCCCGCCGACGCCGCGCGCGAGTTGAAGACCTGCCTCGCGATGGGCGCCGACCGCGCGCTGCTCCTGAAGGACGCCGAGGCCAGCCGCCGCGATGCGCTGGCCACCGCCACCGTTCTCGCCGCCGCCATCCGCGAACTGAAGCCCGACCTCGTGCTCTGCGGCAAGCAGGCCGTGGACAACGACCAGGGCCAGGTGGGATTGCTCCTGGCGCACCTGCTGGGCATGCCCTGCGTCACGGAGATCGTGAAGCTGTCCGTCGCGGACGGCAAGGCGGCCGTGGAACGCGCCGGCGACGAGGGCACCACGGAGCGCCACGAGGTCACGCTCCCGGCCGTCTTCACCTGCCAGAAGGGGCTCAACGAGCCGCGCTACGCCAACCTCAAGGGCATCATGGCCGCCAAGAAGAAGCCGCTCGACGAGCGCGACGCGGGCCCTGTTCCTGCGCGCCTGAACGTCGCCGGTCTCGAACTGCCCGCTGCGCGTCCCGACGGGCGCATCGTGGGCACCGATGCGGCAGCTGTGGACGAACTCGTGCGCCTGCTGCGCCACGAGGCCAAGGTCATCTGAACATCCGCGGGGCGCGCGCCGGTGCGCGTGCCCCCTGCAACGGCGAGGAGCGATACGTGGCTGGTGAGATCCTGGTGCTCGTGGAACAGATGCGCGGTGCGTTGAAGAGCACGGCGCTGCAGGCCATGACGGCCGGCGCGCAGCTTGCGGCGGCGCACGGCACGACGGCCGTCGCGGTCGTGGCCGGCGAGGGTGCCGAGCAGACCTCCGCCGCACTGGGCGAACATGGCGCCGCGCGCGTCATCGCGCTCGATGCGGACACGACCGATCGCACGGCGTGGGCTGCGGCCGTCGCCGGCGTTGCGCGCAAGCTGTCCCCCGCTGCGGTGCTGCTCGCGCACACCACGCTGGGCAAGGACCTCGGCCCGCGCATCGCCGCGCTGCTCGATGCCCCCATGGCCAGCGACTGCGTGGCCGTGCGCTCCGAGGGCGGAGCGATCGTCGCTCGGCGCCCGGTCTTTGCCGGCAAGGCGCTCGTGCACGTGAGCGGCGCGAACGGCCTGCTGGTCGTCAGCATCCGCCCCAATGCACTCTCGGCGCAGAAGTCGCCGGCCGCGGGCAGCCTCGAGCGCGAGGCCGCGACGCCCCCGTCGACGGGACTCGGCGACGTCCTCAAGGAGGTCATCGCGTCCGCGCAGAAGAAGATAGAGCTCACGGAGGCGGCCATCATCGTGTCCGGTGGCCGCGGCCTGAAGGGGCCGGAGAACTTCGCGATGATCGAGGAGCTGGCCGGCGCGCTCGGAGCAGCCGTCGGCGCCTCGCGCGCCGTCGTCGATGCCGGCTGGCGTCCGCACGGCGAGCAGGTCGGACAGACCGGCAAGACCGTGGCGCCGCAGCTCTACATCGCGGTCGCGATCAGCGGTGCGATCCAGCACCTCGCCGGCATGCGCACGGCCAAGTACATCGTCGCCATCAACAAGGACCCCGAGGCGCCCATCTTCAAGGTCGCCGACTACGGCATCGTGGGCGACGCCTTCGAGATCGTTCCCAGGCTCACCGCCGCGGTGAAGGCGCTGAAGGCCCAGGGCTGAGTCGACACGCCGTGGCGCGCGGCGCATGCGCTGCGCGCCGCCGCGTCGCTCAGGGGCCGAGGCTGCGCAGCCGAGCACCGTGCTCGTCCACTGTGATCGAGGTGATCGTCGGGACGTTGATGTACTGCCGCACGAGAGCCGGCTCGGGCAGCGGCAGCGAGGTCAGCCAGTCCATCCCGCCGGCCCATGGCACGTCGTCCGTATCCGAGGCGTTCATGCCCGCCGCGATGCCTTTCAGGAAGTCGGGCAGCAGCTTGAGGGAACGGATGAGGCCCTCGAGCTCCGCCGCCGTGTCCGAGTAGCCGAGCGTGCCGTGCGGCCCGGACAGCCGGGCGAGCGCCTCCCGGAATGCCGGGAGCGTCGCGAGCGAGCCAAGCTCGGGATGCTCGTGCCGGCGCAGCATCTCGTGGAGCAGGGCATCACTGTGCGACGCGAGCAGCACGTCGCCGAGGATCGCGTAGTGCAGCGACAGCGGCGGCAGCAGGGTGATGTGGTCGATCCTCACGCCCTCGAAGCTCTCGAGCTTGCGCGCACCCCGCAGGCTGCTCGCGTCGATCGCATCATCCACGAGCGTCGCCAGCGACGCGCCGTCCGCCAGGCCGACCAGGAGGCCGAAATTGGACGGATCGAGTGCAGTGCCCGGAAACGCGTCCTCGCGGTCCGTGCCCACGGTCACGAAACCGATCTCCCCGTCGAACAGCTCGAGCAGGTCTTCTCGCGGATTGAATCCGAGCATTCCCTCGGCCCGGGCCAGCACATCCGTGATGTCCGACGGCTTCGCGACGTGCAGGTCGAGCAGCATGTCGATGACGGTGTCGAACAGGCCTGGCAGATCCACGTGTGCGACGACGGCCGAACGGCAGTCCTCGGGCATGCAGGCCAGCGTGCGGGTCTCGCCGGGCCGGCACAGCAGCCGCATGAGGCGCGGGACGTAGCCCTGACCCTCCCAGATCATGCCGGCCGACCAGTCCGAACCATGGGCGTCACAGCGCAGGCTCTGCGACAGCGTGCCGAGTTCAGGGAGGCCGAGCGCCTCCTGGACTCGACGCGACTCTGCGCCCTGCGCATCGCCTGACGCCTCGCGCTCGAGCATCAGCCGTGTGAAGCCGCCGGCGTCGGCCCAGCAGCGCACGTCGCCAGGCACGCTGGCCTGCGAAGTCGCGAAGTCCGCGCGCGAGGCGAGCGACGGAGGGAGGCCCCGGGCCTGCGCCGACGGGGCATCGAGCGCCAGCAGCACATCGTCCAGGGCGTGCCGTGCTCCCGGTTCCCACTCGAACGAGGCGACGAGGAGCGGGCCGCGGAAGCCGTAACTCAGGAGGCCTTCCGGCATGCCGGCGTGGGCGTCGCCCGCAGCGTCGTCCGCGTCGTCCGCGTCCGCGTCCGCGTCGGCGGCATCTGCGGCATCTGCGGCGTCGGCGGCGTCGGCGGCGTCGTCTGCGGCGTCGGCGGCGTCGTCTGCGGCGTCGTCTGCGGCGTCGGCGGCGTCGTCTGCGGCGTCGTCGGCGTCGTCTGCGGCGTCGGCGGCCCGATCGTCGGCGTCGTCATCGGCGCCAGGCGGGCTCCCGGCGTACGCCGACGGCGCGAGCGTGGTCAGCGCAACGTCGCCCGACATCCGCTCGCCGACCTCCAGCCGACTGTCGCGCTCGGCGAGGCGCGCCACCAGCCGCGAAAGCAGCGCCGCCACTTCGCGCTGGTGCTCGCCGACATCCGCCAGCAGCAGCACCGCAACAGACCGCGGCCCGTTCTCCGCCGGCGCGTCCTGCGTGCCACGCGGCATGGTGATGGCCAGAGCCGCCGGGCCGTCCAGCCAGTCGAGCAACTCCGTCGGATCGTCACCGAGTGCCTCACGCAGCCGGGCCTTCATGTCGGAGCACTCGCGCATCAGCGATGCCAGCGTCGGTGCCATCGCCGGGTCCTGCAGCATCCGGCCGACGGCGGAGGCCGCGGCGTGGCGCCGGAGGCCGGCCACGTGATCCACGCCGATCCAGAGCACCGTGTCGTCGGGAAGCACGGACTCGAACGCGCCCGGGGGAAGCACCTGCACCACGTGGCCGACGCTGGGAGGCCGTGAGGGCTCGATGCCCGCAGCTGTCACCAGGCCCTGGATCAAGGGAGCGGCGGAGACCGGGGTCGAGGTCGCGGCCACGAACAAGGCTGCGCAGGAAATGCGCGACATCCGCGAGAGCAGGAACATCGGCAACAGCACCGTGGAGAGTCGGCAGGAGTCGAAGGTGATGCGCGGGAGTCTAGCCGCGCCTCCCCGGATGCGGTAGGCGTGCAGTGCATCCGTCACAGCCCCGCCGCACGTCGGCGCTCACGGCGTCCCGGTCTTCTCCAGCAGCGCCGCATCGTTCGGATACTCGGAGAGCCCCTGCTTCCACATGCTGGTCGCCTCGGCGCTGTTCCCCTGCTGCGCATAGAGATTGCCGAGCATCAGATAGGTCTGCGCGTACTGCGGCGACTTGGGCTGGCCTGCCTGCTGGCTCAGCAGCGTCTTGAGGTGGGAGATGGCCTCGGGCTGCTTGCCGAAGATCGGCGGCCAGAAGGACAGCGACACGGCCTTGGTGAAGCGCGCCTCCCAATTGTGATCGTCGAGCGCGAGGGCTGCATCGAAGGCGCCATCCGCCTTGTTGGCCCACACGCCGGCCAGCGGACCGCTGCCCACCTCGAAGATCTTCTGCAGGTAGGCCTCGCCGAGTTCGACCTGCACCGACGGGTCGTTCGGGTTGGCCTTCGCGCGGGCCTCGTACACGGCCAGCACTTCGTCCAGCAGCCCGGCTTCGCGCACCTTCTGCCACAGCGCCGTGCGCGCCGCGGCATCGAGGTTCGGGTCGAGCAGCGCGGCGACAGCGTCGTCGAGGTCCATCCCGGCGGCACCCTCCGCGCTCGCGGCGGCAAGAGCCGTGGCCGCCTGCTTCGCGGCTTCACGCTGTTCGAGCACTCGCGTCACGGTGGCTTCGAGATCCTCGAGCGGCTGAACGCCGTCACGCGGCGCCGACGCGGCAAGGCGCAGGGCGACACCGTCGAGGCTGGCCCCCAGCGTGCGTTGCCCGGACTGCAGCGCCGCGAGCGAAGTCTCCAGCGCGGCCACGCGAGCGTCGGTCGATGCACCCTTCGCTGCGACGCCGGTCGCATCCGGCGGAGCGAACAGCGTGACGGCCGCCACGGACGTGAGTCCCGCGACGACGACGGTGAGCACGAGTTGCGGGACGGGCTTCATGCAGTTCTCTCCGATCGGCCGATCCGCGGCCGTGTGGCTGGCGACGAGAGTGATGTCGGCACCTGCCGCACCACGCGATCTCTTGGTGCCGCTTCCCGAAGGAATCCTTCGCGCAACGTTCTCCGCGGCGACGGCACGAGACACTCGCGGCCAACTCGCGGCCAACTCGCGGCCACCCCGCGACCACCTCGCGACCACCTCGCCCCGCCGAGGGGCAATGCAGCGTGCGCCGCCATTCAACGGGCGTCGGGCAGCACGAGCTCCAGTTCCTCAGCCTCTCCGACGCGCAGCTCCACCGAGACCTCGCGCGGCACGAGCCCTGCTTCCGGTGGCGCGCTCACGGCGACCCGCCAGAGGCCGGGCGGCATGCCGGCCGAGCGCAGGACGCCCTCCGCGCCGGTCCTTGGCGACGCGGCGAATTGCCGGCTCGTGCCGGCCGCGTCGGTGAGGATCACCAGCGCATCCGCCACGGGCGCGCCGCGTGCATCCGTCACCCGGACGAGCAGGGCGCTGCCGAGCCGCAGTGCGACATCGAGGCCATCCAGATCCTGATCCTGCGTGAGCAGCACGTCGCCGCTCGAGCTCGCGGCCAGCACGCCGTCCATGTCGTGCGCGGTGAACTCGTAGCGGCCGGCAGCGAGGTGCTCGAATCGAAAACGTCCCGACGCATCCGCGAGCTGCCGTCCGTGGAATGACCACTGGCCGCTCGGCTCGTCGCGCCGCATGAGGATGAGCAGCGCCCGGCTCACGGGCTGCCCGCTCTCCTCGCTCGTCGCCTGCCCGGCCAGCGAGCCTCCGGTCAAGGACACGTCGAGCACCAGTTCGCGGGCCGCAGGCACCTCCACCGTGCACACGCGGCAGAGGCTCGTGCCGTCGCCGTCGCCGATGAAGAGTTCCCACGTGCCGGGACTGAGGCCGGGGACATCGAAGCTGCCATCCGGTGCGGTCATCGCGCCGACCCACTGCTCCGACGCCTTCGCGGCAGGAGCATCCTCGCGCACGAGCGAAATCATGGCTGATGGCGCCGCGGCGCCATCGGGTCCGAGCACGCGGCCGCGCAGGCGGCAGCCGGCGTCAGCCGCCGCGACGGAAGCTGAAGGCAGAGCCGCTGCCTCCGCGACGGCAGGCGCGAGCGTGAAGTCGACGACGGCATCCGTTCCCGGCGAGAGACTCGTCGCCTGGATCCGCGGCGGCGTGCCGGACGCGCGCGCCTCGTCATCGCCCAGCAGGATCACGATGCCCGCGCCCGCGGGTTGATTGCCGAGCATGTAGGAGCCGTCGTCGCCGGTCGCTGCAAACGAGTAGCTCACGCAGGGGCGCAGCGTGTCCGGCTGCGGCGAACCGATCAGGATGGCGCCGACCGAGGGCAAGCCATCGGCGCCGAGGACATGGCCGCGCACGCGCGCCTCCGGCGCCAGCCGGAACAGCAGGCCTTCGGCGTGTTCGCCCGGCTGCACCGTGAGCGGGCCCGACCAGTCGGGCGCGTGCCCGCTCGCCGTGGCGCGCAGCAACTGCTGCCCTGCGGTGAGCCGGTCCAGCTGGAAGAAGCCGAGCTCGTCGGTGACGGCGAGCACCGTCACGAGTTCCGGCATCGGCGAGCCGTCCAGCGGAAGCAGGCGCGCCGGTGCGTCGGTCTCGCTCAACACGACGGCGCCGGCCAGCGGTTCGCCCGTCGCGCGGTCCGTCACGAAGCCTGACACCATGGCGCCGTTCGCATCGAGCTCCACGACGAGCGGCTGCAGCGGCTCGCTCGCCGTCACCACCACGCCGCTTCGCTTCCACGCAGGCGCCGCGGGAGCCAGGACGAAAAGCACGTAGTTCCCCGGTGCGACATCGGCCCAGCGGAAACGTCCATCCGCGGCGGACACCTCGAGGCGCTCGACCTCGGCCCGAGGCGGCACGTCCTGCGGCACGAGCACGAGGGCGAACGAGGTCACCGGCGCGCCGCCGCTCAACACGCTGCCCTGGAGCACGCGCGGCGCCGGGAGGTTCGCCGTCGGGAGCGCCGCCGTCGCAGCGCTGCCCGGTTCACCGGCGAGTTCCGCGGCATCCAGCGGCTCCGGAGGACGCGCGACGGACGGCGGAACGAAACCGGGGCCGGGGTGGACGGCAACGTGTGCGTCGTCGTCCGCGGCGTACGCCGTGATCGCGCCGAGTCTCAGCGAGACCGCGCGTCCCGAGGGCAGCGACCGTGCACCGGAAGCACCACGCAGCGCGGCGCTTCCATCCAGCAGCAGCCAGACGGCGCCCGCCGGGCCGCCGCCCTCCGCCCCGATCACGCGCGCGGTGAGCGAGCCGTCCGTGAGTTCCAGCGCTCCTTGCGGCGTGGCAAGGGTCCATGCCGGCCCCGAGTTTGCGCATGTCAGGCTCAAGCCGCCCTGCTCGAGTTCGGCCTCCAGGCCAGTGGTGCGCTCGAGCCGGACGCGGCTCGCGGGGTCGATGCAGGCGCCCGTCGCCGCCGGCAGATCCGGCAGCTCCACATCGAGTCCGAGCCCGGCGGGAGTGACCACCTGGAGAGAGCCGGAGGCCAGGACGGCGTGCGCGACATCGCGGTCGTCCGGGCCGTCGCTTTCGTCCGCTCCGAAGGCCTGCCAGCGCTCGGACGGTCCGCAGCGCGCCGCGACCTCACCGCGCGCGAGGATCGCGTCGCGGCGGCCGTCACCGCGAGCTTCGGAGATCCACCACAGCGTGGCCGGGACGGCGACGAGCAGCAGCGCCGCGAGGGCCGCAGCAGCGCGCGTCCACCCCGGCAGCTGCCTGCGCTCGCCTCGCGCAGACCGCCGGTCGGCGCCGGCGACGCGGACGTCCGGCGCCCCGCGCGCCGACGGCAGGACCGCTGCGAGACAGGCGGCGCGTGCGCGTGCGCGGAACGCGGGGTCGGCCTTCGCAGGCTGGTAGCAACGGGTCAACAAGGCACGCAGATTGCGTTCGAACACCGATTCATCCGACGCGCGCCGTTCGCTCCCGGAGCTCATGCAGCACCTCCCGCGCCGCCGCTCAGCAGCGCGAACACGCGTGCGAAAGCAACGCGTGCGCGCGTGAGCAGCGACTCGGTGGCCTTGGTGCCGCGACCATTGACGGCACCCATGTCGGCCACGGAGAGATCCTCCACGTACTTCTGCAGGAGCGCGTGACGGTAGTCGGGCGGCAGCGACGAGAGCGTCGCACCGACGAGTGCAGCGGTCTCCTGCCGCTGAAGCGCCCACTCCGGCAGTTCGGTGCGCTCGATTTCCTCCAGCATTTCGAAGATGCGGTCGTCGGCGCCCTCGAGCAGGTCAGGCAGGCTGGCCGCGCGACGCTTGCGCCGTGCCGACCGGATGAGATTGCGGGCGATCCCGCACAACCACGTGCGCAGGCTGCTGCTGCCCTGGAAGCCTGCGATCTTCTCGATGGCGATCACGAAGGTGTCCTGAACGACGTCTTCCGCCAGTGCGCGGTCGCTGCCGACCCGGTAATGCACGAACTCGTAGAGCGCGTCCACGTGCTCTTCGAAGAGCAGGGCCGCTGCCTGTCTGTCGCCACCGACGATGCGATCGCGGAGCCCGAGGTCGGCAGCGTGGGGTGCGGAGGTCAGGGCGGCTGTCTCCTGGAAAGGGGCGCCTGGTCACGGTGCCCCCTCCAACCGCCCGGGTGGGAGAAGGGAGCGCTTGCGACGGGGGCGCGCAAGGCTTGGTGTGTCGAGTCGGGCTGATCCTTCGCCCGCCGCGACTCGGAACGTTCCGGCCGAGCCGCAGTATCCGGCCGCTGCCGCATGGCTTCCACCGCTCGGCGACTGCACCGCGACTCGTCGTCGCGCGCGAGCTCGGTGCGCCGGAGGGCGCGGCACGTGACCCGGAGGTGGCACCGCGGGAGCGGCACGGACAACCGCCGGTGCAAGGCTATGATCGCTCCGATGTCCGGCAGAAGACGCAGCTTGTCGATCTCCGCCGCGCTGACAGGCGTTCTGGCGCTTCTGGTGGCAACCGCGGCCACCATGTCGAGGGCTCCGGCTCAGGCCACACCAGCGGACAACGGCGCCCGCGCCGAGCGCGCCGGTCACGTCACCGCCAGCTTGCTCGCCGCGCAGGACGCCGCCGTCCCGGGCTCGGTGCTCCGGCTGGGCGTGCGCCTGGTCCTGGAGGCCGGCTGGCACGTCTATGCCGCAGCACGCAACGACAGCGGCCTGCCGGTGCTGGTCAGGCCCGAACTGCCTCCGGGCTGGGAGGCCGACCCCGTGCTGTGGCCGGTGCCTCATCGGCACCTGTCACCCGGGCCGCTGCTGGACCATGTCTACGAGGACGAAGTCCTGCTCATGTTCGACGTGCGCGTGCCGGCCGACGCGCAGCCGGGTGACACGGTCACGTTGCGCGCGCACCTCGAGTGGCTGGTCTGCGACCAGGCCTGCGTGGTCGGCGGCGCCGACGTGGCCCTGCCCCTGCTCGTGGCTGCGCCGGAGAGCTCGCCCTCGGCCAGTGCATCGGCCGCGCTCTTTGCAGCCACGGCGACCCGGCTGCCCGAAGCCTGGCCGACCGCGACCGACTCGACCGCACCGACCGTACCGACCGTACCGACCTCACCGATTCGGGCCGAACGCCTCGCCGACGCCGTGCGCCTCGTCGCACCCGGCGCCACCACCATCACGCTGCTTCCCGCCGAAGACTGCGCAGAACTCCCCTTCCTGGTGGACGAAGGCACCGCGGACGGCGACACACTGCGGCTGCACCTGGCCCGTGACCTCCGGCCCGGCGACCGGTTGAAGGGCTGGGTCGACGTGCGCTACGCGAGTCAGTCCGAGACCGCTCCGGCGCGCGCACGCTTTTTTGTCATCGATCTGCCGCTCGCGGAGACGACGGCGCCGCCCGACGCCAAGCTGCCTCCTTCCCGCACAGACCCCGTTCCAGTTCCCAACTCAGGAGAGCCCCGATGATCTTCACCCTTCCACGCATCGCCATCGCCGGCGGACTGCTGGCCCTCTCGGCACTTCCGTTCAGCGTGGCGTCGCAGGATGCCGCAGCGCCGCGCGCACCGCAGGTTGCTCCGGCACCGGAGGCCAAGCCCGCCGAACACGCCGAGCCCAAGGTCGCCAAGGTCGGCGAGAAGGCGCCCGACTTCACCCTGAAGAATCTCAAGGACGAGGACGTGACGCTGTCCGCGCTCACGGCCCGCAAGCAGATCGTCGTGATCGAGTGGTTCAACCCGGACTGCCCGATCTCGCGCGCCTACCACACGCCCGAAAGCGTCATGGGCAAGCTCGCGGCGAGCTACGCGGACAAGGACGTGGTGTGGCTGGCGATCAATTCCAGCGCACCGGGCAGGGAAGGCGCCGGCAAGGACCGCAACGTGAAGGCGGTCGCGGACTTCGGCGTGACCTACCCGGTGCTGCTCGACGAGAACGGCGCCGTCGGCCGGCTCTACGCGGCAAAAACGACACCGCACATGTTCGTGATCGACGCGGAAGGCGTGCTCCGCTACGCCGGCGCGATCGACAACGGCAGCGCCCAGACCAAGGGTGAGGTCAACTACGTCAAGGACGCGGTCGACGCGCTGCTGGCCGGCAAGGACGTGGCCACCAAGGAAAGCCGCCCCTTCGGTTGTGGCGTCAAGTACGCGAACTGATCGCGCGCCGCGAAGGGTTGAAGCGGCCCGCAAGGGTCGCGGCGCCCGGGACGGGACTCTCCCTCCCGTCCCGGGCGCGCACACGACCGGGGCTGCCCGAACAGCAACCCCATTCGATCACGGCTTGTTGGCAGCCTCGAGCGCCTTGACCAACTCGGCAACCCGCGCGTCCAGCTGCGCAAGTCGCGCTTCCATCTGCTGCAGACGTGCATCGCTCTCCACGCTGCCGCTGCTCGCGCCGGGCGTTGCAAGCGCACCTGTCCAGGGCACCGGCGTCCCATCGATGCGCACAGGCCGGCGCATCAGCATGCCCTTGTCGCCGTCCGTCCCGAGATTGAAGAAGCGCACCTCGGGGGATGTGCCGGCCTGATGCTGGCGCATCGAGTCCTGCGCTTCGACGACGCTCGCCAGCGCGGCGTCCAGTTCGGCGGCGGCCTGTGCCGCAGCCTCGCCCTCGACGCCACCCTGCGACACCTTGGCCCGCAATTCCTCGAGACGCTTCTGCAGCGAGTCACGCGCATTGGTCAGTTCGACGTCCGCGCGCGCGAGCGACTCGTTGGATCCCGACGTGGGGCCGACGGCGAGAGTGTCGACGGCGAAATTCCAGGCGCCACGCTCATCGTCATCCGCCAGGTTGGCCATGAAGGATCCGGGGAAACGGCCGACCTCGTCGGTCGTCTCGCCGACGAGGACCTCCAGCTCCTGAGGCTGGCCACGGCGCAGCAGCGTGATATGCAGAGGTTGCCCCACCGCCACGGCGGCGACGCGTTCGCGCAGCATGTCTCGCGTCACCGGCGCGCTGCCATCGATGTGCGTGATGACATCGAAGGGCAGCAGGCCCGCCTTGGCTGCAGGCATGTCCGGCGTGAGCTCGTTGATGATCAGCGCGCTGTCCGGCTCGAGGCCCAGCTGCGCCGCGACGCCGCCTGACACGGGCGAGGTCACCACGCCGATGACATGCCGGGGCTTGGAGCTGAGCTTCTCCAGCGCATGCAGGCCACCGAGGCCGATGCCGCCGATACGAAACGTGTTGCCGTGCTCGCCATAGGGATATGCCAGGCCGCGGTTGTCGCCGAAGATCTGCAGCTCGTACAGCAGCTCGCCTCCGGCCCCGAGCACGCGCAGGCGGTCGCCGTCCCGCACGAGCCGGTCGGCGGAGAGTTCCTGGCCGTCAAGCGTCGCCTCGATCGAGCCGTCGCGCTGCAGCGTGAGCGACAAGGCGCCGTGCGAGTCGTCGTCCACGGTGATCTGCGCATGGCCGCGGGCACGGGCGGCATCCTGCGCGGCGTCGTCGTCGCTGATGCTCTGGGTCTTCAGGATGCGGACGCTGTCCTGCGCGGCGGGTGCGGCCTGGCACGCCAGGACAACGAGGGCCAGGCTGTTCAACAGAAGCTTCATCGGGCTGTCTCCGGACATGGATGGCTTGGCGGCCGACGAGCGGCGCCGAGCGCTGGGTATCAGTTGTCGGCAAGCAGCAGGGACGCCGGCTGGATGCTCACGGGTGAGAGGCGGCCGGCATCGTCGAATCCCAGCGAGTACATGCCGGAGACCCGCGCACGCTCGAGCACGGGGCGCACGTAGACGACATCGAGTCCGTTTCCGTCGGCCGATGCCACGCTGCTGACGAGCTGGAGCGGGAGCTGACCGACGATGTCGCCGTGCAGGTCGTCGCCGACGGGTGCGGCTGCATCGCGCAGGCGCGGGCCCGCCGTGTTTCCGGCCTGCGCCAGCAAGGCGGGATCGACCGGCGCCTCGTCACGGCTGCCGGGCCCGAGGTCGGAAGGCGCTGCGTCGGGCGCGGAGGCTGCCCCGGGTTCGGCGTGCGGCGCAGCCGCAACCGGTGCGCCGTTGATGCCGCGCAATCCGGTCGCGGCGCGTTGCGCCGAGCCATCGGTGGCCAGCCACGTGCTGCCGGCCCAGGCGAGCGCCAGCGCGGCGGCCGCAGCCCAGCCAGTCCAGGGGCGCCGTGCACGCCGCGCGACTCGCGGCGGCACCGCAGCCCACGTCCCGCGGGTGTCGGAGCCCGGCTCCAGAGATGCGACGGTGGCCTCGCGTGGCAGGTCGACGAGGTCCGCGACGGAGAGTTCGATGTCCGCGCTGCGCTGCAGTCCCTGCTCCGATCGCAGAGCCGTCAGGAGTTGCCCCCATGTGTCGGGGCGCGCCTGGGCGAACGTCGCAAACGAGTCCCAGTCAGCGGGCGATGCGCGCCGATCGAGGATGCGGCCGAGGAGCAGGTCAAGCGTGTTGTCGTCGTTCATGGTGTCCTCACGGCGCCGCGACTCGAGCGGCTGAGCGCTCCGGCCAGCCGGAGCGCGGGGTGTGCATTTCATCGACCTGCTGGCGCAGCATGCGGCGCGCACGGGCCAGTCGCGTTTCGATCGTGGTCTCCGGCAGACCGAGCGTGACGGAGATCTGCTTCTGGGTGAGCCCCTGGACGCTGCGCAGCAGCAGCGGCTCGCGGTAGTCCTCGGGAAGCGCACGCGCGAGGCGCATGACGGCCTCGGCTTCGGCGCGCGTGTCCGAGGCGAGTTGTTCGTGCTCGGCCGACGGGTCGGCCAGCGCCATCTCGCCATCCTGATCCTCGAGCGGACGCAGGTGCACGCGGCGCGCGCGGCGCGCGCGGGCGTCCATGCGAGCCGCGTTGATCGCGATGGTGCGCAGCCACGGGCGCAGCGCACCTCGATCGCGCAGTTCGCCGATGCGGGAGACGAAGATCACGGCCACCTCCTGGAGCAGGTCATCCAGCTCGGCCTCCCGCGGCATGTAGGCCAGCAGGATGGCCGCCACCCAGCGCCGGTGCTCACGCCACAGGGCGTCCAGCGCGAGTGCTGGCAGGGGCCCCGCGTCGGAGCTGCCGTCGTCAGTTGCCTCGCCAGTCATTGCCTTCACAGGATGCAGGCACTCCTCGGTTCCGTCAGGGTGTCCCCGCCAATCGCCGGGCAGCCTACGCCTCCCGGCCCCTCCCTGACGGGAGCGCCCCACCCCGAATCGGGCGCGACAGCGGTTGGCGGCTCTCCAGCGACGGCCGGGGCATTCCAGCGACTTCCCGAGAGTCCCCGAGACTCCCCGAGACTGCCGCCGCTGCCCGCGGCTGCCCAGGAGTTCCCGGGATGGGACGGCCCGCGCTCCGTGCTTTGCCGTCGCACCGGCGATTCTGCGGGGACCGCGATCCGGTGCCGAGCCCATGGTCAGTGGCGGAAGTGACGGACTCCCGTGAAGATCAGTGCGAGACCGTGCTGGTCCGCCGCCGCGATCGAATCCTTGTCCTTGATGGAGCCGCCCGGCTGGATGATCGCCGTGATGCCCATGGCGGCGGCGGCATCCACGGAATCGCGGAACGGGAAGAAGGCGTCACTCGCGAGGACGGCACCCTGCGCCCGGGCGCCGGCCTTGTGCCCCGCCATGAACACGCTGTCCACGCGGCTCATCTGGCCTGCGCCCGCGCCGACCAGCGCGCGATCTGCAGCGATGACGATCGCGTTGCTCTTGACGTGCTTGCAGACACGCCAGGCGAACTCGAGATCGGCCAGCTCGCGCGGCGTCGGCTGGCGACTGCTCACGACGGTGCGCTGCTCCTGCTCGAAGCCGAGGTCGCGCTCCTGCACGAGGTAGCCGCCGACGACCTTGCGCACTGCGAGATCGCTGCGGTCACGCTGCGAGGAGAGCGGCCCGCACGCGAGCAGCCGGACGTTCTTCCCCCACTTGCAGCGCGTGGTGAGAATCTCCACGGCCTCGGGCCGGAAGTCGGGAGCCACGATGACCTCGAGGAAGGTATCCGGCTGCGCGATGGCTTCCGCCAGCGCTGCGTCGACCTCGCCGTTGAGTGCGATGATCCCGCCGAAGGCCGACTGCGGATCGCCGGTCATCGCCCGTGCGAAGGCTTCGCCGAGCGACTCGCCCGTGCCGCAACCGCAGGGATTGGCGTGCTTGATGACTGCAGCGGCAGGCTCGGAAAACTCCTTGACCAGCTCCAGCGCCGCATCCGCATCCATGATGTTGTTGTAGGAGAGCTCCTTGCCAGCCAGCTGCCGGACACCGGAGATGCTGGATTCCTTGAAGCCGGGCCGCACGTAGAAGGCTGCCCGCTGCTGCGGATTCTCGCCGTAGCGCAATGGCTGCGCCGCGCCGGCCTCCAGCACGAGCACGGGCGGCAGCACGTCGCCGAGCCGCGTCCCGAACCAGCCGCAGATGGCCGCGTCATAGGCGGCCGTCGCGCGAAAAGCGGTGGCCGCGAGGCGGCGACGCAGCGCGATGCCCGCGCCGGCATCCTCTTCGGACGCGTCGAGGCCCGAGATCACGGCGTCGTAGTCGCGCGGGTCCGTGACCACCCACACGAAGCGGTGGTTCTTCGCGGCGGAGCGGATCATGCTCGGCCCGCCGATGTCGATCTGCTCGATGATGTGCTCGTCCGTGGCTCCGATGCGCGCGGCAGCCTCACGGAACGCGTACAGATTCACGGCGACCACGTCGATGTTGGCGATGCCGTGCTGTTCGAGCGCGGACTGGTGGCCCGGATTGTCGCGCAGTGCGAGCAGGCCGCCGTGCACCGCCGGGTGCAGCGTCTTGACGCGCCCGTCCAGCATTTCTGGGAAGCCCGTGACCTGCGCGACGTCCGTGACCGGCAGGCCCGCCGTGCGCAGCGTCGCGGCCGTGCCGCCCGTGGAGAGCACCTCGAAGTCGCGCTGCACGAGGCTCCGTGCGAACTCCACGACGCCCGACTTGTCCGTCACCGAAATGAGTGCACGCCTCTGCAAACTGTCTGTCCTTCCGCGGCGCCGCTAGCGGCGCCGGCTTCTCAGGTGGGTTTCGATGAAGGACTGGATGTCGCCATCGAGCACGGCCGCGGTGTTGCCGGTCTCGTGGTCCGTCCGGTGATCCTTCACCATCTGATAGGGATGCAGCACGTAGCTGCGGATCTGGTGGCCCCAGCCGATGTCGCCCTTCTCGCCGGCGAGTCCGGCAAGTTCGGCCTCGCGCTCGGCCTCGGCGCGCGCGAAGAGCTTGGCGGCCAGCATCTTCATCGCGGTCGCGCGGTTCTTGTGCTGGCTGCGCTCGCTCTGGCACGAGACGACGAGCCCGGTGGGCAGGTGCGTGAGCCGGATGGCCGAGTCGGTCTTGTTGACGTGCTGCCCGCCCGCGCCGCCGCTGCGGTAGGTGTCCACGCGCAGGTCCTCGGAGCGGATCTCCATGCCTTCCGCGTCGTCCATCTCGGGCGAGACGTCCACGCCCGCAAACGATGTCTGGCGCCGATTCTGACTGTCGAAGGGCGAGAGCCGGACGAGGCGATGCGTGCCGGCCTCCGCGCGCAGGTAGCCGTAAGCCCAGTCACCCTTCACGAGCACGGTGGCAGACTTGATGCCGGCTTCCTCGCCGTCCTGCCGGTCGATGACCTCGATGGTGTAACCGGATCGCTCGGCCCAGCGTGCATACATGCGCAGCAGCATCGCGGCCCAGTCGCAGGACTCGGTGCCGCCGGCGCCGGCCTGCACCGAGAGGTAGGCGTTGCGCATGTCGTATTCGCCGTCGAGCATCACCTGGAATTCGAGCTGTTTCAGCTCGTCGTCCACCGATTCGACCTGCGCGCGCAGCTCCGCCGCGTTGCCGGGAGACGGATCTTCCTCGACGAGCTGGGTGAGCAGTTCGAGGTCGTCGAGCCGAGCCCCGAGCTTCGCCATCGGGTCGAGCTTGAGCTTGACCCGCTTGAGTTCGCCTACGACCGTCTGGGCGGATTCCTGGTTGGCCCAGAACCCGTCCGCGCCCATCGCTGCCTCGATTTCTCCGCGTCGCTTGGAGAGCGTCGCGAAGTCAAAGAGACTCCTTGATCTGGTTCAGGCGGCGGCGGATGTCGAGGCTGCGGGCGTGAACGTCGTCGAGGGCCATGCGAACTCCAGTGCTGGCCGCGCGGAGACCATCTCCACCGGCGCCGACATCGTAGCGATCGTGGCCGAGGATCTCCCGTCTCCGTCAGCGCACTTTTTCGACGCGCGCTCCCTCAAGGTGCGATCAGGCCGTGGACACTGGGTGATGCTTCCTGGTTGCTGCTTCTTCGAGGGCGGCCCGATCGCACGTCAGGAGAGATGCTCGCACCGACCCCTCGCGTCGGCGCGGCCCTCCTGTCGACATCGCCCAGCCTCAGCTTGAGCAGCGCGGAAAACGCCGTGTTCTTCAGCGCTCCGGCAGCACTGACACTGCGATGGCCGCGAGGATCTCCGCCTCGTGGGCCAGTGCTCCCACGCCGATCTCGCCGCACGCGAGCTGCTTCTCGGCAGGCGCCACGAAGCGGTAGCGGCGCCCTCCGTCCACGTCCGCGAGGACGGCGAGATTCCGCTGCACGAGCGGGTTGTCCCACATGGCGGTGTTCATCGCCGGGGCGATCACCACCGGCACGGCCGGCAGCGAGGCGAGCACGACCGTCGTGAGCAGGTCGTCGGCCAGACCGTGCGCCAGACGCCCGATGGTGTTGGCAGTGGCGGGCGCGATGGCGATCACGTCGGGCCAGCGCGCCAGTCGGATGTGCTCGATGGACGGGTCGGCCCCGCCCCAGAGCGACGTGGCGACGGCGCGCCCCGACAGCGTCTCGAAGGTGAGCGGCGTCACGAAGCGCGTGGCGGCATCGGTCATGACGACCTGAACCTCATGCCCGCCGTCGCGCAGCCGCCGCACCAATTCGCAGGCCTTGTAAACCGCAATGCCGCCGGTGACTCCGAGCAGGACGTTCACGTGCCCTCCGCCCCGCATGCCGACGAGCCTTCCGGCCCGAGCGCGTGGCGGCCGGCGGGCACCACCATCCACTCGACCAGCTGGCGCGCGATATCGGCCTTGCCACGACAGCGCGCGTGCACGGCGCCCCCGTGCACGAAAAGCGCGACGTGGTCGTCCTCGCCGGTCGCCCCCGCGTCGTTGACCACGACGAGGTCGAGCCGCGCCCGCAACCGCAGCGCCTCCGCCACGTCGACCTGCTGCGCCTCCGCGAGGCCTGCGGTGAGCTTGAAGCCCACGAGCAGTCCCGAGGGCAGCAGGTTGCGCAGGCCGTCGATGAGCTTGGGCGCCCGCGTCAGGCGCAGCACGAGCTCGGGCGCATCCGACGAGAGCTTGCCCGGCGCCTTCACGGGCACGTAGTCCGACACCGCGGCCGCGTGAATGACGATCTCCGCAAGCGGAACGTGTTCCCGCAGCAGCCGCGCGAGATCCGCCGAACTGTCGAAGGTGACGCAGCGCACGCCCCGCGGTCTGGCCGCGTGAAAGCCGGCCAGCACCACGACGTCGTGGCCCGCAGCAGCGGCGGTCTCGGCCAGCACGGCCCCGAGACGTCCCGTGCTCGTGTTGGCGATCACGCGCGCCGAGTCGATCGCCTCACGCGTTCCACCCGCCGTGATCAACACCCGCATCGCAGGATCGTCGTCAGAACGACGCGGCGTTCGGCAGGTAGGCCCAGACGAGGATGTCGTCGACGTGGAACTTGCCGGCGTGATCGTTGGGCGGACGGGTGATGGTCAGCGACTTGGCCTTGAAGTTGAAAGGCGGATTGAACGGCCCGCTCGAGTGGGACACGAGCTGGTCGCCGGACTCGATGTCGAGCGTCCACTTGCCGGATCCGAGCAGCGGTGCCTTGAGGTTCAAGTGCATCTCGTAGTCCACATCCGGCTGGTAGACGAAGCCGGTGTCGAGGCCGTCCACGTCCACGGAGCCGTCGTCATCCATGCCGCAGTCGATGAGGCCCGTATCACCCGCGTCCTGCACCGACACGACGAGGCGCGCATCGATCTGGGACGCCCGGACCGTCCACTCGACGTTGAGTTCAGGACCGGCGAACGTTTTCTTGAAAAGCGCTTCGAGAGTCGCGGCAACGGTTGTGCCGTTGTCGTCGATCTTGAGTTCGCCCCCCCCCTTGCCCGGAGCCACGGAGAACTCGGACGGCACGGAGGTCACGCTGAACTGCCCGACTTCCGCGGGGAGCAGGTTCGAACCCGGCGCACTCGACACGTTGAAGCTCGCGCCGAAGTAGGTCGAGACACGCTGGAGGTAGGCCGCTGCGGGAATTGCCATGCACAGCAAGGCCACGCAGGCAAACGCGCGACGCGGAGCTCTGGTGCGCGGGAACATCATGGGAGGTGAGACCTGCGGGGAGAGGCGGGGAGCAACACGCGGCAGGGGGCTGAGAGTCGGGGTGAGCTACCTGCGGTCGAAGTATAGTCCATCCTGACGCGGATCAGGAGCCGCCCGGCGGCGTCTCCCCGCTGCGGCCGGGAGCGGCCGCCTGGAAGCCGAGCCGTTCCAGCATCTTGTAGAGCGTGCGGATGCCGACGCCGAGTTCCCGCGCGGCCTGGGCCTTGTTGCCGCCGGACTTCGCCAGCGCTTCCTCGACAAGACTTCTCTCGAAGGCTTCCAGCCGGCTCCGGATCGGCAGCGAGGCGTCTCCGGGAGCGGCCACCGCAGCCGGAATCGGATCGACGCCGCCGCCCGACAGCAGCCGCCGCACCAGCGCCGCACCGACTCGCGTGCCCTCCCGATCGAACAGCAGGAGATTGCGCGAGAAATTCTCGAGTTCCCGCACGTTGCCGGGCCACGGCTGTGCCGCGAGCAGAGCCTGGGCCTCCGGTTCGATCGTGCGGGTTCCCCCGCCGTGGCGCTGCAGCAGGTGCCCCAGCAGCAGCGGAATGTCCTCGCTCCGCTCGCGCAGGGGCGGCAGCTGGACCTTCACCACAGCCAGCCGGAAATAGAGGTCCTCGCGGAACTCCCGCTCGGCGACGAGCACTTTCAGGTCGCGGTGCGTGGCGCAGAGGACGCGGACATCCACCTTGCGCACATCGCGTCCGCCCACGGCGAGAAATTCCCCGGACTGGAGCACCCGCAGCAGGCGCTTCTGGACGCCATCGCTCATGTCGCCGATTTCGTCCAGGAAGAGCGTGCCGCCGTGCGCCTGCTCGAAGAGGCCCTTGTGGTCGCGGTCGGCGCCGGTGAAGGCGCCGCGAACGTGGCCGAACAGTTCACTCTCGATGAGCTGCTCGGAGATCGCCGCGCAATTCAGCGAGACGAAGTTCATCGTCCGCCGCGCCCCGTTGAAGTGGATGGCGCGGGCGATGAGCTCCTTGCCGGTGCCGCTCTCGCCCTGGATGAGGACGGGGAAGTCCGTGTCGGTGATGCGATCGAGCAGATCCATCACGGCGTGCATGCCCGGATTGCAGGTGATGATGTTGGAATAGTCGTAGCGCAGCTCGAGCGCGCGGCGGCTCGCGTCGAGCGACTCGCGCACGGCTTCGAGTTCGGCCTCGCGCTGCACCAGCCGCGACTGCAGCGCCTCGTTGAGCCGCGTGATTTCCTCGCGGCTTTCACGAAGGTCCCGGTTGGTGCGTGCCAGGCCTTCGGACAGGCGCGCGTTCTCCAGCGCGATGGCGGCCTGCTCGGCCAGCGCCGTGACCGTGCCGAGGTGGTGCTCGTCGAAGCGGCCGACGACCTGCGGATGATCGAGGTACACCGCACCCAGCGTGCGGTCACGCGAGACGAGCGGCACGCAGAGGATCGACAGCAGCTTCAGCTCCGAGATGCTCGCGGCGCTGCCGAAGCGCGGGTCGTCGATGGCATTCGCGGTGATGACGGCGCGCCCTTCCTTCGCGACGCGCCGTGCGACCGAGTGGCTGACCTCGAATTCTGGGTTGTGGATCGTGCTCTCGTCGATGTTGCGCGCAGCGCGGAACTCTTCGGAGCGCCCGTCGAACAGGATGAGGAACCCGCGCGCCGCCCCGGTCAGCTCGATCGCACTGTCCACGATGAGCTCGAGCAGCCGTTGCGTGTCTCGCTCCGTGTTGAGTGCCTTGTTGATCTCGGCCAGGCGCTCGAGATTGCGCAGCCGTTCGGAGAGCACCGACAGGCCGCTCATCTCCTCGCCCTCTCCTGCGGCCGCGAGACGCGCGCCGCACCGGGCCAGCCTGTCGCGCAGCGGTGCAAGGTCGAGAAGCTCCACGAGGACGGCGGCGCGCTCATGGTCTCGCGACGCGCGCGCCAGCCAGGTGCCCACCTTGCCATAGTCCGGCACGGGGCGGCAGAGCTCCTCGGCCAGCTGCGCAAGGTCGCCCTCCGCCCGGTGCACGAGCCCGCGGGCCTCGATCGGGCCGTCGGGCGCCTCGCCGAGCATCGTGAGCGCCACAGCCATGTCGGCGTCGGCCTCCAGATGCCGGCCCGCCGCAGAGCGCAAGCCCGCGCGGGTGAAGAGCAGGTCGGCCAGCCACGGGCCACGGTCGAGCGCGGCGGGATCCACCGACTCCAGATCCGCAGCTCCGGCACGCGCGAGCAGGTCCAGCGCAGCGAGTCCCTCGCTGGTTTTCCCTCGGCGCAGGCAGTGCTCTCTCGCACGCCCGGCAGCGGCCGCCGCGTCCGGAAATCTCTCCTCGGCGAGCGCGAGGCGAGCGTCCAGCAGGTCGGCCTCCACCGCCCAGTCGGTTCCGTCGAGTCCGGAGAGGTTGCCGCGGGCGGCTGCGAGGTCGGCCCCTGCCTCGTCGAGCTGCCCGCGCTGGCAACGCACGAAGCCGCGCATGATCGCGACCGCCGCCTGCCCCACGCGGTCGCCGCGTGCGACGCGGATCCGCAGGCTCTCCGCGAAGGCCGCCTCGGCCTCGTCGTGCCGCCCCTCGGCGGCAAGGGCGCGACCGGTGTTGTTGAGCGCCATCGCCGCCACGCCGAGCGCGGGCAGGCTGCGCGCGATCTCCAGGGAACGCGCGAGGTGTCGACGCGCCGTGTCGAGCCGTCCCAGCGAGATCCACTCGGCGCCCAGGCTGTTGAGCGCCATCGCGAGGTTGGCCTGATCGCCGGCAAGCGCGAGCTGGCGCGCGCCATCTTCCTGCACTGCGAGACCGCGCCGCCGTTCTCCGCGCGCCACCAGGGCGCGCCCGAGGTTGAACATCGGGCTGCCCACCAGCAGGCCTCGGCCCAGCTTTCGCGCCAGCGCGATGCAGGACTCGTAGAGGCGGACGGCTTCGTCGAAGTGCCCGAGACGTGCCTCGATGACGGCCGCGCGCTCGAGGAGCGCCATCGTGTGGCGGTCGCCGGGTTCGCCGGCGCGGCGCAATCCCTCGCGCACGTCGGTCAAGGCCTCGGGCAGGCGCCCGGCGGTCTGGCGCGCCTGGCTCCGCAGCAGCAGGGCGAGCAGAGCATCGTCACGCGGCATGGCCCCGACCTCCAGCCTGTCGAGCAAGGCCAGTGATTCGGGCACCTGCCCGCGCAGGAAGTGCGTGCGCGCTTCGCGCACGTCGAGCGCCGGATCGTCGGCCAGTTGTGCGCGCGCCTCGGCGAGGGCGGCGAGTGCCTGATCGAAGAACTGCAGGCGGATGAGCGCGTCGAGCAGACCGAGCCAGAGCGCGCGCAGCCGTCGGCTGCCGAGGTCGCAACCCGAGAGTCCGCGTCGCAGGAGTTCCGCAGCGAGGCTGACCCGCCCCACGCGACGCAGGGTCTCGGCGGATTCGAGGATGACCTGCGTCAGCTCGTCGGCATCGTGCGTGGCCGGAGCTTCGCTGCCCAGCACCTCCGCGACGGCAGCCGCCGCCTCCTCGTCAAAGAGGCCACCCGCATCGGCGTCCGATGCGCGTGCTGGCTCCGCATCGTGGAGCCCCTTCCTCTCGGTCGCATGCGTCGCAGCCGCCGCATGCGCCGCATGCGCCGCGTGCGTCGCAGCCGTCGCCTCCGGATGCCGGTCGCGGCGGCCGCTCTCGGCCATCACGAGCGCCAGCCGGGACCGCATGCCGGACGGCACGGGAAGCAGTGCGCGCCAGCCGCGCGCACTGCGGCCGTCGACCGGCGCGTGCAGGTCGGCGGGATCGGAACGGTGGCGGACGATCAGACCCGGCAGCTGCAATTCCCGCAGCGCCGCTTCGACCGACGAGCCCACGACAGCCTGGCAATCCCGCGCCGACAAGGCCCGAGGCGACAGGCAGAGCAAAGCCAGCACGGTGCGCGCGTGCTGGCTCAGGTCTGCGGGCAGCGCGCTGACAGCCTGCGCGGGCCAGCCTGGAGGGAGTCGCGTCTCCGTGACGACGAGCGTGCCCGCCCACGTGCCGACGACGCCCGAACGGAGCAGTGCGCCGAGCGCCTGGGCGAGGGCCTCGCGCGTGGGAGGAGGCGCGGCACGCATGCGATGTTCGAGCACCGCATGCATCCCGAAGGCTGCGCGCAGTGCATCGATCGCGCCGTCGCTGGTCAGCGCGGGCTCATCGAAGACGTGCACGGCGGGCACGACCTCGAGTTTCTTCGCGACCTCGCGCCGGGCCTGCAGCGACTCTGCAGTCGCGCGGCAGAGGCCCATTTCGAGGGTCAGCGGCGCGAGCGAGGCGAGTGCCTCGATCAGTCCGCACAGATCCGTGACACCGGGTGCATCCAGCGCCGCGGCGCGCGCCAGCCGCGCATCCAGTCCGGGCGACGAGCCAGCGGCATCGCGCATCAGCGCGATGACCGTCTGCACGGCATCGATCAGCGTCGAGTCCGGCGTGGGAAAGGCGGCCACCCACGACTCGCGGCGCGCGAGAGCGGCCAGTCTCGCGTGCCGCGACTCGTCCTGCGCGACCAGCGCGCCCGACAGGCGGCCATCGAGGTGCTCGCGCGCCAGCTCCGCTGCAAGCGCCGCAGGGAGCTGCGGCAGGGCTGCCAGTGCGGCACGACAGTCCTGCGGTCGGCGCTCGGGATGCGGATCCAGCAGTCGCCCCAGCAGCGCCACGAGCGCGGGCTCGCCGATACGCCGGGAGTCGTCGTCCGAAAAACCGGACCAGGCCGAGCGTTCGGCGAGCAGCGCTTCGGGTTCCGTCGCACGTGAAAGGCGCCGTCCCAGCAGCGCTTCGGCCAGGAGCAGTCCTGCGGCCCAGAGATCGGAAGCGACGGAGGCGGGCGCGCCGGCAAAAAGCTCGGGCGCCATGGCGCGCGGCGTGCCTGCGGCCGGCAGTCGTGCGCTCTCGGCGGCGAGGCACGCCAGACCGAAATCCAGAATCACAGGCCTGTCCGTCGCGGCCTCGAGACGCACGTTGTCGTCCTTGAGGTCACGATGCAGCAGGCCGCGCTCGTGCACGGTCGCCAGAGCGGAAAGCAGCCGGACGCACAGCGCGAGTGCGCGTTCGGCCGGCACCGGTGTCGGGTCCAGAGCGTCAGGACCGAAGGCGGCGCCGAGCACATGCTCGGTCACGGTGTACAGGCGACCGTCACCCGCAATGCGCCCGGCATCGAGACAGGCAGCGAGCCCCGCGTGCCTCAGTCCGAGCAGTTGCGCCTCGGCAAGGCCACTTGTCTCTCCTGCTCCGGCTTCGTGACGCTTCCAGACGACGCTGCGCCCGTGGCGATCGCGTGCCATGAAGACGGTGCCGCCCGCACCCTGGGCCAGCGTCTCGCCCAGTTCGTAGCCGGCCACTCGCAGCGGTTTGACGTCACGTTCCACGCGCCCCAAGATACCGCCCCAGGAAACCCGATGCGCATCACGCCGATCCTCGCCATCCGAGTGCTGACCGTTGTCGTGCTGCTGTCGTGTCTCGCGCGCGCCGATGTCATCCACTACAAGGACGGCCGCACGCTGGAGGGCACGATCAGCGCGCGCACGGCCACCGACATCACCGTGACGACCGAATTCGGCAAGGTCGTGGTACCGCTCAGCAAGGTGGCGCGGATCGAAGAGAAGCGCACCGCCGCGCAGGAGTTTGCGGCGCGGCGCGCGGACGTGCCGGCGGGCGATGCGGCAGCGCTCTTCGAACTGGCGCTCTGGGCACGCGACAATGGCCTGGTGGCCGACTCACGGGCGCTGCTCCGCGAGGTGATCGCGCTCGTCCCTGACCACAGTCTCGCCAACGAGTCGCTCGGCCGCGTGAAGGTGGGCGACCGCTGGCTCGATCCGGCGGAAGTCGAGGAGTACGTCAAGCAGCACGAAGCGGAGCAGCGTGCCGCCGGCCTGCTCTGGGAGGACGGCGGTTGGCAGCCCGAGGCGCAGGTCATGCGGCAGCGTGGCTTCATCCGGGTGCACGACGAGTGGATCGCGCGGCGCCCCGGCGAGACGACGCTCCTGCTGGAGGACATGGCGGCGATCGACATCCCGCTCACGGCCACCTCCGGCACCTACGTGACGCTTTTCTCGGAGCTGAACACGGACGCTGCCGAGGCCTTGGTCTACAACCTCGACCTGGTGGTGAAGGACCTGTTGCTGCGCTTCACGCCTGACGAAGCCGGGATGAAATCGCTGCTGCGCTACGACATTCCGGTGATCGCGCTTCCGGACCTGGACGCCGTGGGACGGCTGATGGACAGCGACATCCTCGTCGGCTACGGGGCGAGCAACTCCTTCCGCGAGCGCTTCCGCGCCTCGCGCGGATTCACGCTCTACTGGCCGAGACCGCTCATCGGCCTGGTGGCCCACGGCGAAAACTTCGAGCTGGCCGGCGACGAGGATCTCGGCAGGCTCGGATCCGTCACGCACCAGCTCGCGCACGTGCTGCTGCAGCGCCTCAAGGGTGGCGCGCGGACTCCTGGCTGGTTCGAAGCCGGACTGGCTGCCTTCTATGAAGGAGCGGTCACACAGCACGCCACGATCACGATCACCAGCTTCGCGCGCAACGCCGACAACGAGGCGATCGACCCCTTCGTGAAGGGCTGGGAAGACTTCATCCACTGGCACGAGAACCTGATGCGGCCGACTCTCGCCGCCCAGGCGGGCCGACTGGCGCCGCTCATGTCGCAGCCGGTGGAAGATCTCGACAGCATGGAGATCGGCGTGAGCTGGAGCGTGCTGCGTTTCCTGATGGAGCAGCACGCCGACGAATTGGGGGCTTACCTGCTGGCCTATGATGCGACGCCGGAAGCCTCCGGCAAGGAGCCGCCGATGCTGCACCGGATCGCGTGGCAGGCTTCCTTCGGCGAGGAGCTGGACGATGTGCAGCGCGCCTGGCAGGCCTGGGCCGAGCAGCAACCGCCCATCCTGCTCCCCCCGCGGCTGCTCAGTCTCCCGTAGCTTTTCGCGGCGCATCCGGGGGCGTGCCTGCGGGCGGCGGATTCGGAGTCTTCGGCGTCGCGTCTCCCGGCAATGGCGGTGGCGGTGGCGGCGGGCGACCGCTGCGAGCGTAGTTTCCCACGGCGCGCTGGATGGACGCGACCTGCACCGACTGCTGGGCGAGCGGAGCCGTCACGTCGAGCGCGATTTTCCCTGCGAGCTTGTGCTTGAGCAGGTAGAGCGCCACCGAGCGCACGGGGATCGCACGCGTCTCATCGAGCAGCAGCGCCAGCGCACGCTGCGCGATCGAGGCATCGAAGAGTGTCAGACAACCGTTCACGATTGCGGGATGGACCGGCGTGCGGTCGAGATTGTCGAGCAGCCAGGCGCGCTGCTGATGCGCCACCTTGTCCGCAACGATGCGCTGGCGCCAATCGTCCCGCGAGTGGCCCAGGAGCTGTCGGATGTCGTCGCGCCATTCGATGCCGAAGGACGCATCGAGGATGAGCGCGCGCAGGTCGTCTTCACCCGCCTGCAGGTTCGTGAGCTGCCCGTTGGCGGATCGCGCCAGCTTTTCCAGCGATTTCTGCGTGTTCCGATCCTGGTCGGTGGCGGCGCTGCCGGGCCGCGCGCCCGTGTACAGCACGTCCAGCACCGACTGTCGATCTCGCGCGAAGCTGCGGGCGAGCGACAGGGCCTTCTGTTCGTCCGCTGCATGCGGCGGTGCGTCACCCACGAGCACGAGCACCCGGCGACTGCCGGCGCGCCAGGCCAGGTCCTCGATGGCGACGCGCAGACCTTCGTCCACGGCTTCCTCGAAATCACCTCCCTCGCCGGCCTCCAGATCCGCGAGGAAGTTGTGGATGAGGTAGCGGTCATCGGTGAGCGCAACCTGTCGCGTGAGCCACGTGTCCTTCCGATCGCGATAGGCCACGACGCCGATGCGCAGATCAGGAACGACCGCCGACACATCCTCGATGATGCCGTCGATCGCCGCGCGCGCCTGCACGATGAACTTGTCCATGCTTGCGGTGGCGTCGATCACGAAGACGAGGTCCAGGCCGCGCTCGCGCAGGTCCTCCACGAAGCTCTTGAAGCCGGAGCCGCCCGCACCGACGACCACGAGCGGGATCTCGCCACTCGACAATGCCGAGTGCCGCGCGCCACCGTGCCCGCCGCCTGCTCCTCCACCGCCGAGTCCCAGCACGTTTTCGCCCGGATCGAAGACGTCATCGAGCGTCGGCGTGGGGTCATCCACCTCCGTGTCCGTCATGGTGGGCGGCTCTTCGACCTGCTCCGGTTCATCCAGCGCCTCGTCCAACGGCGCCTCGTCCAACGGGTCCTCCAGCGGCGGCAGCTCTTCCAGGAGGGATGCCTCGATGCGGGAGGGCGGCCGCTCGCCAGGGGTTCCCTTCAGCGAGGTCCACCACCACAGCAGGAGCGCCGCATGAATGGCGGCCGCCCCGATCAGGTAGATCGGCAGGCGACGCAGGGCGCGTTCGAGCTCCCGTTTCTCGCGCTCCTTCCGTCCCGAGGCCACGACGGCCGGCACCACGGGCGGGTGGGCATGGAGCTTGTCCGGCGGCGGCGAGCCGGCATGCAGCGCAGGCGATTCGGGATCGGGTGGTGTCATCGGCGATCGCCCGCGGACTCTCGTGACAACCCGTCGGGGTGGGTCTGCCGCGGGCAGGTACTATCGGCGCTCGTGAGTCCGCTTACAAACACGCCGACGAAAGGTTGCCGCCGCGACGGGAGGTGCGCTCGATGATCCGCAGCTCGTCGCCCACCATCAGCAGCGGCCGACTGCGCGGACTGCGCCTGGCGGTCCCGCCCGGACTCGACACGCGGCCCACTCGAGCTGCCGTGCGCGAAGCGATGTTCGGCATGCTCGGCGATCTCGTGGCAGGCGCTCGCGTCCTCGATCTCTATGCGGGCTCCGGAGCCCTGGGCCTCGAAGCCCTCAGTCGCGGAGCCACGCACGTGACCTTCGTGGAGCGCGCGCCGAGAGCCGTCGCCGCCCTGCGCGCCAACGCGGAGGCTGCCCGCCTCCGTCCCGACGAGTGGAGCCTGCTCGTGGCGGACTGCCAGCGGATCGTGCCGCCGGCCGGTGCGCAATACGACCTGGTGTTCGCCGACCCGCCGTACGCCCTGTTCGATCCGGTGCCTGCTGCGGCATGCCAGGCTCCCGTGTTTGCACCGGAGGCGAGGCTGCTGGCGGAGTGCTCGTCAGCCCGCATCGCACCGGTGGTCCTGCACGGATTGCGGATGCTCCGCCAGCGGACGCACGGCGTCGCGACGATTGCTCTCTACGCGGCGCCCGAGGTCTCCGATAAGGCCTGATTTTCAGGCGGTTTGCAGGGATTGAGGATCGGCTCAAGTGCGCATGCGATTGCCTCGATACATGGGTCGGCTCAGCGGGCACACCCAAAGGGCCACACACACCATGACGCACAACACCGATCACACACCGAAGCCTGCGGCGCCCTCACAGCTGCCCGAGTTTCCGAGCACGGCGACACCCGAGGAACGGACGGCTGCCTGGACGGCGCTGGTCCGCCACGGAGACACCGTTCCGGACGAGCAGCTGGATCGCGCTCTGGTCAAGTTGCTGGAAGAGATTCGCCTTTCGCTCTAGTCTGCGGGACTTCCCGCAGGAGTGACAGGTGAGGTCTTCGGCACTGGCCGTTCCGTTGGCGCCGCGCCCCGTGGCCCGACCATGGGGCGGGCACACGCTCGGCCCCGGCTTCGGCTGGGCGCCCCGAGGCGCGGACGTCGCGGAAGCACCCTCGACTCGAGGGGACTCCCTCGACGACGCTCCGATCGGAGAGTGGTGGCTGGCGAGTTGCCTCCCCTCCGCACCCACCTGCCTGCGCGACAGCCCGGAGACTCTGGCGCAGTGGCTGGATCGGCACGGGCCTGAGCTGGGAATCCCCGCCGCCGCGGCCTTCCCGCTCCTGCTGAAGTTCCTGGACTGCGAGCAGCGGCTCTCCGTGCAGGTTCACCCCGATGACGCGGTCGCGGTGCGCCAGGGACTGCCATGCGGCAAGAGCGAGGCGTGGCACATCCTGCGGGCCTCGCCGAGCGCCAGCGTCTGGCTCGGGACCGCCCCCGGCGTCCGGACCTCGGACCTCCTCGATGCCGCTGCCGCGGGCGCCAGCAACGAGCAGGTGCTCAGGCTGCTGCGCCGCGTCGAGGTGCAGGCCGGCGACACGCTCTTCGTCGCTGGCGGCACGGTGCACGCCATCGGACCGGGCCTGCAGCTCTTCGAGGTCCAGCAGAGCTCTGACACGACGTGGCGCATCCACGACTGGGGTCGCGGCCGGCAGCTTCACCTGCCGCAGGCCCGGGAGGCTTGCGTCGACGGGCCGGCTGAGCAACCGAGACGAGCACCCGTGGTGGCCGACAGGTGGACCATGCTGATCGGCGAAGCGGCCTTTGGCTTGCGTCGGACGATCGTGCAGAGCGGGCTGAGCTTTGCGCCCCGCGGTGGCTTCGGCTTCGTGGTCGCGCTGGCCGGCTCGGGCACGGTCTCCGCTGCGGATTGCGTGCATGTGGTGCGCCCGGGTGACACTCTGCTCGTGTCCGGCGAAGTGAACATCGCCGGCCATGACCTGCAGCTTCTCGCCGTGGATGGCCCCCGATGACCCGACAACGTCTGCACAAACTCATGGCCTCCTGCGGCATCGGCAGCCGGCGTGCCTGCGAAGAACTCATCACCCAGGGCCGCGTGCAGGTGGACGGCAGGATCGTCACCGAGCTGGGCACACAGGTGGATGACGAGATCAACGAAGTGCGCTGCGACAGCCAGCTGCTGCATGTCGCCCCTCAGTTGCACTACCTCCTGCACAAGCCGCGCGGCGCGATCTGCTCGACGACGAGCGCGCCCGGCAAGCCGCGTGCCGTGGACTACCTGCCGCAGCGCGCGCGTGAC
Organism: Planctomycetota bacterium; assembly: GCA_038212275.1. Classification (GTDB taxonomy): domain Bacteria; phylum Planctomycetota; class B15-G4; order B15-G4; family B15-G4; genus JBBQUR01. Next base: position 128,032 of record JBBQUR010000001.1, on the reverse strand, counting down.
CGGCGCCTCTTCACGATCGGCAGACTCGACGTCGACAGCGAGGGTGCGATCATTCTCACCAACGACGGCGAGCTGTGCCACCTCGTCAGCCACCCACGTTTCGGCGTCCACAAGATGTATCGCGTGGAAGTCGACGGCGTCCCGGACGACGCGACGATCGAAACGATGCGCAAGGGTGTCTGGTTGTCCGAGGGCCGCACCGGTCCGGTGGACATCGAGGTCGTGCACCGCTTTCGTGAACGCACCGTGCTGGCCATCTCGCTGCAGGAAGGACGCAAGCGCGAGATCCGCCGCCTGTGCGCGCGCTTCGGACATGAAGTGCGCCGCCTCACGCGCATGAGCATCGGCCCGATCGAGCTGGGCGACCTGCGGCCCGGCGAGGTGCGCGCGCTGCAGCCCGCTGAAGTCTCCGCACTCCGACAGAGCGCGCAGGCCGTGATCCGGCTCGGAGGCAGACCGGCGCACGGGACGGGCCGCATCGTGGTGCCGAAGACCGGGCGCGGCGCGGGCGTGGACGTGCCCAAGCTCGAACCGCGCGGGCGGCGCGGCGGCCGGCCGAAGACAGCTCCCGAGCCGAAGGAAGCGGGCGGCAGCAAAGCCCGGCGTGGCAGCGGAAGCGCGCGAGGCGCCAAGCCGGATCACCCGGCCTCGATGCGGTTGGCGCGAGACAAGGTCCATGACGGCCGGCGCGGCGCCACCCGATCTGGCAAGTCCGGGCCGGGCAAAGGCAGAGATCGCGCGGAAAAAGGCAAGCGCGCGACCGGAAGGCTTCGCGGCAAGCAGCGCCCGCGCTAGGGCGCCCCGGGCGGAGGGCTGCCTGACGGCGGCGTCTGCAGCAGGCGATCCAGCGCAGCTCGCCACGGGCTGTCCGAGGGAAGTTGTTCCAGCAGTGCACGCGCCGACGCGACGCTGGGCTGATCACCGTCCAGCAGGCCCAGCGTGACCTCGGCGAGCGGCGGCAGCGGCGCTGGAGCGGAGACCTTACGCGCCGCCGAGAGCGTGGCGCGCGCGGCCGCATCCTGCCCGAGCCACAACTGCGCCGTCCCCAGGTTGACGAGCACCGTGAGATCCCGGGGAGCGAGTTCCCGTGCGCGCATGAGCAGGTCGCGCGCCGGCGCAACGTGATCGAGCTGCAACAGCACGCCGCCGAACAGACCGAGCAGCCCTCCGTCGGGCGCCACGCCGACCGCCGACTGAAGCAAGGCGCCCGCGAGCTCCAGGCGCTGCTGCTTCACCAGGTCGCCCGCCCATTCCAGCAGCGTGTCGCGTACATCGAGGTGACCAGGAGCGGCTTTCCATGCGGCCAGCAGCGTGGCACTCAGTTCGTCTTCGAGCGATGCGCGCTCATTGCTCGAGAGCTCGCCCGGAGCCGCGTCGCGAAGTTCGGACCATGCGGCACGCGCGAGCAGCAGCGACGCGAGCGCCGCCGACCTCGCCGTGAGCTCTGCTCCCAGGAGTCGATTGTCCCGGTCATTGATCGGCCGCGCCTCGAAGGAGGTCGTGTCGAGCGGCTGTGCAAGTCCGGCAAGCTGGCGCAGGTTGGTGCGGGCTATCAAGGCCTGGTCGTCGACTCGCCGCTCGCCACGCAAGGCGACCCATGGCTCGGCGAGCGTGTCGGCCGGCTCGTCACGAAAGCGTCGCTCGAGTGCCCAGGCATCGCACACATACAGATCCATGATGTCCGGGCTGGCGGGCGGACCTGCCACGGAGGGAGCGTGCGCAAGCAGCGCATCCACGGCCTCGCGTCTCGGCAGACCTCGCGACATGCCACCGACGAGCGCGACGAGCGGCGTGTCCGCGCGAAGCGAGGCGACAAACAGGCGTGCGTCCGGGAACGCGGTGAGGAAGGCGCGGGCGGCACTCGCGAAGGCGGGCCACGGATAGCGCTCGAGCGAAAACCACTGCACCGCCACGCCTCCCTCCCTCAGCGCTGCGCGCATTGCCAGGAAGTGCTCGACCGAACTGCTCCCGAGGTCGCCCGCACGATCCGGCACGGGAGGTTGCCCGACGATCAGGTCGCAGGCGCGAGGATGCGCCACCAGCCAGGCACCCGGATCGGCGAGCACGATCGTCGGTGCGGCGCCACGCGCCGACTGGTCCGCCTCGAATGGCAACTCGCCGAGCAAGCTCAGGCGAGCGGCATTGGCTTCGACGCACAGCACGTTGGCGGGAGTCACTGCCGCGAGGCTCGCAACGAGCAACCCGCTGCCCAGATCAAGCACGGCGGCCTGCCTGGCCTCCGGCGCGAAGCTTGCCGAGATGCGCCCCATGCGCCGCGCCAGCCACGACTGCCGGCCCTCGGGTGCGAAGGGCTGCCCGGCCTGATCGAGTTCCGCACGCCCGCCGTTCACGCCGACCACGGACAACACCCCTCGGGCATCCTCGACTTGACGCAGCAGGCGATCCTGCGGGTCACGGGCGGTCCAGGGAAAGGTCGGCCGCTCGGGTGCCATCAGCAGCACGACCACCGCGATGCCGCCAGGCCAGGCCATCCGCCAGCCGGGACCATCACGTGCGATCCCTGCCAACAAGAGCGCCGCTGCTGTCAGCCACCCGATCGCGTGCAGCAGCGACAGCGCACCGAGTCCCGCGGCACCGAGAGCCCAGAGGCTGCACGCAGCGGCACCCAGCCCCGTGCCACATGCCAGCACGGCGCAGACCCGTCCCCATGCGACTTCAGGCGATTCTGCCGCAGCTGACCGACTCACGGCATGCGCCACTCCACGGCGCAGTGCTCGCACCAGGGCACCGGCCACAAGTGCGACGGGCAGCGCTTCGAGCAGTCGCCCCGGAGTGTCCGACGCGGCTGTCGCGGATGCAGGCGCTGCCCACGCGAACAGCAGCCACAAGACGGCATCATCGGACCAGCGACCGGTGAGCACGCCCTTCCCATCGAAGCTGATGACGAGGCCGGCAAGGCTCAGAAGCAGGACGACCTGGCTGCTCATGGCGAGCCCGTCGCCGTCGTGCGCCGCCACGACCCGCAGTAGTGCAGGCAGCGCGAATCCGCATGCCACCCCGGTCACGCCGAGGCCCAGCCAGGATGCCCTGCGTCTCCGAGCTGTCAGCGTGAGCGTTTCGGGCGCCGCCCGTGCCGATGACCGCGTCGCGGGAGGCACGGGAGAGGCGTTCGTCGGCGACACGCCGACCACAGCACCGGATCGCGACAGGCCGGTGAGCACGGACGACACCAGGGACGCGCCGACGAGCATGGCAGCTGCGAAGTCCGCGGGACGCAGGCCTGCGAGCAACATGGGAAGCCAGCGCCAGGCAGCCACCGCCGAGCCGAGGGCGATCCAGCAGATCATCACCGCCGTGTCATGCCACCCGCCCTTCCGGTTCTGCGTCTGCATCGCGGCCAGCAGCGGAAGCGCGGCGCCCAGGCAGAACCAGGCCGGCGCGAACGCCGCGGAAGCCACGGCGGCGCGCCCAAAGACGGACAGTGGCGGCACGGGCGTGGTCCACGCGTGCCACAGCGCCGGGCCGGCGAGCGCGCCCGCAGCCGCTGCCGCGAACCATCGCGAGATGTGATCCGCGCGACGGCCTGCGTGCCGCCACGCAGTGAATGCAGCGCCCGCGCCAAACGCGATGCAAGACGCGGGAAAGGCCCAGGCCGACGCCGGGTGCACGCCAGGAAGAAAGGCGTTGCCGAGCCTGCACGCGTCGAGGCCAAGCAATGCCGAGGCCGCCCCGAAGGCGAGCATCGCCAGCAGGGAAAGCACGGACGCGTTCAGTGACACGCAACCCCGAGCAGGCAGCCGACGAGATGCAGTGAACCCGTCACGAGCACGGTGTGCCCGGCGCCTGGATTCCTGGCCGCGTGTTCCCGGGCGAGTTGCCGGGCGCGGGTCAGGGCCTGCTCAGGGTTGTCCACGACAAGCGCGCGTCCGGGGGCCAGCTGGCATGCAAGTTCTTCCGGGTCCACGCCACGGTCGCCGGGCGCGCGAGTGAGTATCAACGGGCAGCCGAGCGGCAACAGGGGAGTCATCATCGCCGCCGTGTCACGGCCCGACGTGGCGCCGAAGAGCACGCAGCCGATGTCCCGGACGCCGTCCGAGTCGAGCAGCGTCCCGGCAAGCGAGCCGCAAGCCGCTGCCGTGTGGGCGCCATCGAAAAGTACATCACCGCAGCGATGCAGTCGCCCTGCCACGAGATGGAACGCGAGAGCAGCTTCCACCGCCTCGTCAGGCTCATCGATCAGTCCGCGGTCGGCGAGAACGGCAAGCGCGGTGCGCGCCGTGGCGCGATTTCGGGAACGGAAATCCGCCCCGGCCGGCGCCACGTTGACCACCTCACACTGCATCGCGTCGGCTTGAGCGAGTATCACCTCGCGTGCGGCGGCCGGCACGTCGGCTCCGAGGACAAGGGGCACACCTGCGCGCAGGATGCCCGCCTTCTCGGCGGCAATCTGGGCAAGCGTGTCTCCCAGGATGGCCGTGTGTTCGAGGCTGATCGACGTGATCACGCAGAGATCGGCAGCCATGAGTCGCGTTGCGTCAAGTCGTCCGCCCAGCCCTGTTTCCCAGACGACGGCATCGACGCCTGTGTGCGCGTAGAGCACCCTGGCCGTGGCGGTCAGGAATTCGAAGAACGTGGGTTGAAGCCCGAGGCGAGCGGCCGCTCCATCCACGACGTCGACCGCGACGTCGAGCGGAGCCTCCGGAGGGAAGACTCCTCCGATGCGCATCCGTTCGCGGACGTCCGACAGGTGCGGCGACGTGTAGGTCGCAGTCAGCAGGCGCTGGGCCGTCAGACCGGCCGCGATGAGTTCGGTCGTCGACGTCTTGCCCTCGCTGCCGGCGACGTGGACGGAGAGTCGTGGCCAGGCCAGCGTCGGAAGCGCGGCGAGGAGGCTCTCCATGCGGTCGAGTCCGAGGGGAACCTGACCTGCGTGAAAGCCGCGCGAGCGCTCCAGGTCCACCAGGCCGGAAAGTCGCTGCTGCAGGCGTGTCCCCGGTGTCGCCTCGGTCATGCGGCCCACTATAATCTTCCGCGATGCAACCGTTCATAGGCGTGACGTGCAGTGCGGACTCCGATGGGCAGCCTCGGGTCAACCCGAGATATGTCCTGGCGCTTCACGCGGCCGGAGCTCTGCCCGTACCGCTGCCCTTCATCACAGCGGAGGCAGCAGCGCACGCGCTGCTCGACCGGCTGCAGGGCATCGTCTTCACGGGCAGTGAGGATCTCGACCCGGCGCTCTGGGGCGAGCCACTCCATGCGGAAACCACCTTGATGCATGCCTCGCGCATGGCGACGGAGTTGCTGCTGGCACGCGCCGTGATAGCGCGACGCATGCCGGCCCTGGGAATCTGCGGCGGCATGCAGACGCTGAACGTCGCCAGCGGAGGAAGCCTGCACCAGCACGTTCCCGACATCGCCTCGCTCGTGGATCACCGCGACCCGAGCTTCCTGCGCCGCCACGACGTGCAGGCCCGGCTCGGCAGCCGCCTGGCGGAACTCCTCGGCAGCCGTTTCGCCGTCAACACGGAGCATCATCAGGCGGTGAACCGGCTCGGCGCCGACCTCGTGGCCGTCGCGCATGCGCCTGACGGCATCGTCGAAGCATTCGAGTCATGCTCCGCTCCCTTTCTGCTGGGCGTCCAGTGGCATCCCGAGCGCATGCTGGACGATGCGCGCCAGCGCCGGCTCTTCGACGAGCTCACTTCGGCCTGCACCTCGCGGAATTCCTGATCATGGACAGGCAACGGCTCAGCAGGACGCTTGCCGGCGGGTCCGGTCGCGTTCGCACAGAACAGCGGCGGCTCGTCGCATACAGCGCCGTGGCGTTGCTGGTCCTCGGCTTCTACCTCTTCAACAGGGACAGGAGTTCCGCTCCACCGGAGGCGGCACTGCCGAGTGCTGCGCTGGAAGAGCCGAAAGTAGCCGCACCGCTGGCGCACGTCGAGAGCGAGAGGCTCGCGTCCGTCGCCGACTCGACGCCGGCGCAGCGTGCCGAGATCGAGCGCGAACCTGCCGCACATCTGCTCGAGCAAGCCTCCCAGCTCGTCTACGGCGACCTCGAGAAGCTCGGCATGGTGGTGGCGGACCGCGTCGCACTCGAGCAGCACGGCGCGGATCATCGCGGGGACGCCGTCTACGCACTGGGCGAACTGCAATGGTTCGAGCCGATCACCGACAGCCAGGGCTACCGGGTTCGCGGAGAGATCAAGGACGAGGAGGAACGATCCTGGAACTTCCTCGTCGTGACGGAGCCCTTCGAGGTGCGCGTCGGCGACGTGATCAAGGTGGCAGGCTTCTACCTCAAGCAATACGACATGCTCCGGCCGGACCGCAGCACGTCGTCCGGGCCGCTCATCATCGGGGAGGAACTGCTGCGGAGCAGCTACCGCATCGAGCCGGTGACGGCTTTGCGGCCGGACCTCTTCCTGCGCGTTCGAGACTACGACCTCACCGAGGCGAGTCGACCTCTGGAGAGTCCCGAGTTCTACGAACTCCTCTCCTATGTCAATCAGGCCTCGCTCGAGACGATGTTTCCGGAAGGCTCCCCGCCCCAGGAATTCAGGGCAAGCGAACTCATGCGCAACACGGACGCACATCGCGGTGAGGCGCTGCGCGTATCCGGCTTGCTGGCAGCCGTCCAGGAGGTACCGCTCGGACCGCGCGGCGAGAACCCGCTGGGCATCCCCTTCGTGTGGAACCTCTGGCTTTCCAGCTACAGCGGCGCGACCCTGCTCATCACGTTCGAGAAGCCTGAGGGCCTCGTGCCCAAGCTGGATGTCGTGGACGCGGACGGCATCTACTTCCGGCGCTTCGCTTACGAGAATCAGCTCGGTCAGCCCTACACGGCAGCCGTGGTCATCGCTCGACGTCTGCAGAAATACGTCGCGCCAAAGAACGACTTCTCACCGCTGCTCATCAAGATCACGATCGGTATCGTGGCGACGGTCGTCCTGGCAGCCTGGCTCATGAGCCGGCGCGACGAATCGGAGGCCGTCACGGCGCGCAGTCGGCGCATGACCCGACTCAAGAAACTCGCAAGCCTCCCTGGAGTCCTGTCGACGAAAACCGGGGCGGGCAGGCAGAAGGCACCGGAGGACGGGCCTACCGACAGTGTCGGGCCCGCCGGGCCGTCGTCATCGACATGAGCGACTTGGTGCAATCGCGCGCGCGAGGACTCCAACGCTCGGACTCTCCCGACGCAGGAGCGCGTTACGACACGTGAATCCGTCGAGTGTACTGATCCGGGCAGGCGCACTTGGCGATCTGCCAAGCCATCTGCCCGAGGCACCCCGGCGCTTCGTCGTCACGGATGAGAATGTCTCCCGGCTGCTTCCGGCCGCGCTGTCGGCATGGCCGCGTCATGTGCTGCGGGCCGGCGAATCCAGCAAGAACTGGGCGTCGCTCGGAAGCCTGCTGGAGACCATGTCGGCTGCCGGTCTCGACCGCGATGCCCAGTTGATCGGGATCGGAGGCGGAGTAGTGACCGACATCGGTGGTCTCGCGGCGTCACTCCACCGACGAGGAATACGCTGGTGCGCCGTCCCGACGACGCTCATCGGTCAGATCGATGCGGCATTCGGCGGAAAAACCGCGGTCAACCATGGAGGCGCCAAGAACAGTGTCGGTGCATTTCACGCGCCCGAAGCTGTCATCATTGATCCCGACATGCTGACCAGCTTGCCCGCAGCTGAAATACGCGCAGGGCTCGCCGAAGCACTGAAGACGGCGCTGATTTCCGGTGATGCGCTGCTCGACGCGGTCTCGGGCTGTCAGCCGGCAGACATTGCAGCCGGAGGGCCACACATTGCAACTCTCGTGGAGCGCTGCCTGGCCGTGAAGCTGGAACTGGTCGCGAGAGACCCCTTTGACGAGGGCGATCGACAGTTTCTCAACCTCGGTCACACGTTCGGTCACGCGTTTGAAGCACTCTCACTCGGCGACGACGAGACGCATGCCCCGCATCGAGCAAAGGGTAGTACGCGACGTTCACTGCGCCATGGCGAGGCCGTCGGACTCGGCTTGCTGTGTGCCGCCCGGCTTGCTGCCCTGACGGGTGGTGGTCCGGGACTGCAGTCCCGGCTGGCTGCGGTGCTGAAGCGATGGGAGCTTCCTGTTTCCGCTTCGTGGCACGCCGAAGCCGTCATTTCGCAGCTGATCCATGACAAGAAGCGCCGTGCAGGCCACCTGCTTTTCATCCTGCCGGACGCACCAGGAAGCATCCGATTGCTGCGTGGCCCGTCTAAGGAACTGCTGCGATCAGCCCTTGAAGCGGTGGCGGCGCCTTGAGCGAATCCGTCCGCAGTGACCTTCCCCACCGTCCGCCGGCTGGGCGCTCATCAAGCCCGTGGCCCCGCTTCCTGACCGGCAGGCTCAACTTGGCGACGCTTTCAAGCCGACGAAGGGGACATGGGTGCAACACACGTGCTGCCACCGCCGCTGGCCGGAGCCTGTGCCGGTGGACATCCCCTCGAGCTATGGATTCTCGTCAACGGCGAGATCGTGCAGTGCTCGGGCGCCTTCCTGCCCGCTGACGAGCGCGGTCGTCCCCAGCTCACGGCCGCATTGCCGGATGGATTTGTCGGCCAGATGAGGCAGGGAGCTGCAGTCCGCGGATTCTTCACCGACGGCGAAGGCGCGGTGCACACGTTTCTGACCTCCATTCACGACTGGACGCCGTTCAAGGATCGCCCGAGCTCGGCCCGCGTGCTCCTGGAAGCGCCGTCGCTCGTCGCGCCTTGCCAGCGCCGCCGTGGGGAGCGGGTGTTCGGCCGGGAGTTCACTGTGCGGCTCTCGGTGACGATTCGCGGCGAGCGCAGCGAGGTGCGCGGCAAGCTCGTGGATGTCTCGCCAAGTGGCATCGGGATCCGCACTGTCCGAACCTCAGCCAACTGGTTCGCCGAAGGAACTCGGCTCGAGGTCGACATCGATTTGCCTGAGAGCCACGAGACAGTGAAGCTGTCCGCAACCGTTGCGCGTGTGGCACGGGAGGCGCTCCACCACCGTCTCGGGCTGCGCGTGGACTCAGGAAGCCAGGGAAGAAAGGCCTTGTCCAGCTTGCTCGATCTGCTGGTGTGAGCCGATTCCAGCTGGCGGACCTGAGCACGGTTCATCCGAACATGAACTCAGAGCCACTGCGGCGGAGTTCGCATCAGGGAATGTTGTTGATCGTCGCCGACAACAGGTTCGAGAAGCCGTACCGGACCTGACCGCCCTGCGCTTCCTTGGTCAAGGTGTGCATGTAGATCGGAAACCCCTCGGCGGCCGGATCCAGGGCAGGAAGCGTCGTTGGGAGAGAGAGTCCGGACAATCCCGGGAACGGGTAGAAGAAGGTGAAGTATGGAAGACCTGTGTTGATGGGAAAGAGACCACCCTTGATGGGCAGCGGCGGATCCATGAGTCCGATACCGATGAAAAGCAACCCCAGCTGATTCTGCGGGGGCCAGTTCGACATCTGGAGCAACACTTTTCCGCCGGTCTTGAACTCACCGGCCATGAGAGTGCGGGGCGCCGTCGCGCCGAACCCCGTCTTCTCATATTGCTTGAACTCATGGAAGTCGCTTGCAAGGTAGGTGAATGCACCGAAGTTCACACCGGAATCGCCACCTCCGGTAGCGCGAACATCGACAACCGTCTGTGGGCCAAGCAGAAACGCCGGAACCAGCACACCAACCATGTTTCCGGCAATACCCGTGATTGTCGCCTTCCTGTAGCCGAGAGCGGGCGTCCCGAACTCCAACTCGAGGTCACCAGGAACCGAGCCGCTGGCCGCCGTCACGATCACCGTCGCGGCGACGGCAGGCTGCCCTTCGTACGGTTGCGCACCTGCTGCAAAGATTCCCGAGGTCTGGGGCGCCATGGGTGGATTCACCGCGCCGACCACGAGCGAAAGGTAAGTCAATCCGCCGGCAATGGTCGTCATGCCGTTGCTGTTCGTGATGAGAACGTCCAACGGCGAGTCTCCCTGAGGGCCGGCCGGCAGCTGAACGGTCATCGTCCCGGCCACACCGTCGACTGCCGTCACCGACGCCGGGAACAGTTGGGCACCGTCGCGAATCATCACAGTGGTATCGCCTGCGCTTGAGAATCCCTTTCCGGTGAAACTCACAGAGCTCGTGGCGAATCCCGAGCTTGGGCTCGGGCCCGTTGTCACGGAAAGCAACGTGTACTGCAACGAATCCTTGTACGTGATGTCGCCGGATCCGGTGTTGAGGCTGATATCGGCCAGGTTGCCGGCAACCACCGGCTTGGGGGGGGAAAATGTGATGCTCCCCGTGTCGCCGGACAGCAAGGCGGTGATGGTCGCGTTCTTTCCATCCACAAGCACCTGCGTGGAAGGCGAGACATTCTGCGCGGTCAGCGTGACTGCCGGCCCGCCGAAGTGCGACACGGTCGGCACGATGCCATCGAGCCGCAGCACAGGGCCGTAAACCACGTGCGCCCGTCCGGTATTCTGGTTCACCAGGCCGGTCGGGTCACCTGGGAGCGGATCCGAAGGGGCTCGATCAGCGCCGACCGAGACATCTTTCTGGCCGTCACCGTTGATATCGCCGGCAGCAATTCCGACACCCACGTGAGCACCAGTGACTTCACCCTGCATCTGGAACAACTCGTATCCGGCCACAGTGTTGCTCAGGTCCACCGTGCCGGCCGATGTCAGGACGACTGCGCCGTTGAGAATCCTCGCGCGCCCCGCACCGACGTAGACGTTTGCATTATTGACGACGGTTGCATTGGGAAAGCCGATGAGGAGATCCGGCAGGTTGTCTCCGTTCCAGTCGCCCGCGTTCGTGGCGACCACGCCAAGACTTCCATCATTTGTTGCCGCACCCTGAATGTGAATCGCGATGATTGACGGGCTTCCCAGGCCAACCTGACCAAGGTCGAATCCAACTGGATTGGCCCCGAGAAAATTCCCGCCGATGACATAGATAGAGCCGCTGTCCGGGCGACCGATCCCGTCGCTGTAGGGAGCCGTGATGAAGAAATCATCAAACCCCTGCCCGTCGAAGATCACATCGCCCGCGGTCGACACTGCGAACCCGGCCTGATCTCCGGCAACGTTTCCCGTATACGCCACACCGGCCTTGAAGGAGCCATTTCCAAAATCGGCGGTGGTGTACGACGCAGCCGGAACGACGCCAACCGTTCCGCGAAGGACGTAGACCGCACCGGCAAAGAATTTCGCGCCCAGTGTTGTACCGGGAGCTCCAATGGCGACGTCATCGCCCAGGAACAGGCTCGTAAGGTTGTTTGTCATCGGGAGGACAGGATCGAATCGCCCGATCCCCGCCACCGAGAATCCAACAAGCTGGAGATCCGCGATTCCGTGCACGACGGTGACCTGGCCAGCCGCTTGCGTCGCCAGATCGATGGTGGTCAAGGCTGGAAACCCGGCCTGTCCATAGAGCACGGTCGCCGTTCCGTTTTGAGAGTGACCATTCGTCGAATCCAGTGGCGCTCCCAGGATGAGGTCATCCCGACCGTCACCATTCACGTCTACTCCGCCACCGACGGAGGTCCCGGAGCCACTCAACGCCCTCGCGCCAAGTACGAAGACGGCACGGTTGGCAACGCCAGCGGCCAGTGCGGACAGCGAAACGACTGTTGGAAGGCTGGCCAGGTCGGCGCGGCCGAACACCACATAGGCGCCTCCAGCCGCATTGCGGCCGCCGAACGATCGGCCCGGAGTTCCGATGATCACATCCTGAACACCGTCTCCATTGACATCGCCAGCGGCGGCGATGGATGCACCGGCCCGGTCCCCGGGCTCACCGAAGAGGTCAACAGCGGATCCCGCGGTGAAACTTGCGAAGTTGAAGTTGCCGCCATCGCCCGGGAGCCCCAAACCAGGGCCGCCAAAACGAACGTAGACGTGCCCCGCATCATCAAGGACGCCCATGTTGGGGCTTGTCGGCAGGGAAGGCGCACCGACGACGAGGTCGTCATATCCGTCGGCATTCAGGTCCACGAGCGCCGAGCTCGCACCAAGCATTCCTTGGATCGGCTTGGACGGAGTCCCTGACACGCCCCCCTTTCCCTGGGCTTCGAAGCCTCGGGTACCCGACATGGTCTTGAGCATCACGGTCGATTGGGCCGTGGCCGCTGAGGCGATCAGCAGCATCAAAAGGATCAACCGGGGAAGTCGGACGACAGTCGTAACCACTTGTGCCTCAAGAAGATGCAATAACGGGCCAAGTCAGAAGTCTACCCTTGGCATGGAATTTGGTCCAACCTTGTCGGCCTCAAGCCCTATCGGCCGAAACGCGCGCGAAAACGTAACCCGCGCGCCCTCCCTCCGTCCCCATCGTCATGAACTCAGAGGAGACGGGGCTTCCGACCGACGGGGCCGGTGCCAGTTGCACTGGCCTGCAGCGGATGTGCATGCACTTGGCCAACTGCTCGGCCAGGGACGAGGCTTGCATGCTCTCAGCCATTGGGTCGGCCACCGGGTGGATGGGAGCTCACCCGGACGCGTGGAGAGCGGCCGGTCTTTCACCGTGGAAGGTCGAGTGTCTCGACAGGCTACGTGATGGTCGCGCCGCGGTTGCAGAGTTGCAGCGCTGCAGGGCCGAGGGAATAAGGATTGTTCCGCATGATGCCGCAGACTACCCCGGTGCGCTGCATCACCTCTATCAGCCACCTCTCCTGCTTTCGATTCGAGGCCGCTGGCCCATCGAGCAAGCTGCTGTCGCCATCGTTGGATCGAGAGCGGCCACGAACTATGGGCAGCAGTCGACCCGGATGCTGGCATCCGCTGCGGCAGGTGCGGGTTTTGTCATCGTCAGCGGCTTGGCCCGCGGCGTCGATCGGTTCGCGCTGGAGGCAGCCTTGGATCTTGGCGGCTGGCCTGTCGCCGTGCTCGGGACGGGAATAGACATTTCCTATCCCCCGGAAAATCGGGGACTGCAGGCGGCCATCGCCGAGCGCGGCACGCTCATTTCAGAGTTCCCGCTAGGACGGCGTCCGGACCGAGTCGCCTTTCCGCGCAGGAACCGCGTGATTGCTGCACTGTCCCGACAGGTGCTCGTCGTAGAGGCGGGACTGCGAAGCGGCGCCTTGATTACGGCCAGCCACGCACTGGAACTGGGGCGCGATGTGCTCGCCGTACCGGGCCCGATCGATAGTGATCAATCGGCTGGCTGCAACAAGTTGATCGCGGAGGGAGCCACGCCCATTCTGGACGTGAGTTCTCTGATGTTCGCGATTCGCGGGCCGATGCCTGCACCAGATCACCTCCGAGTCGCCCCGCGGGACCCATTGCTGGCAGCTCTCGGCCGTCGAACGCTTGACATTGACGAACTCGCGCAGGCGACCGACAGGAGTACGCGTGAAGTGCTCTCCGGCGTCATAGCCCTTGAGTTGCAAGGGCTGTTGAGGCGACTCCCGGGAGGCCGGTTTGCGGCACAGAATCCGGATTCGAAGTGATGCTTCAGAGGTAGCTGGACAGCAGGTTGGACACAAGCGCGAGAACAGCCGTTCCCAGTACGAACACGAACCACCGCCGCACTCCATGACGTGCTGCTTCCGCCACCGAGTCCACATGAAGTGCGTTGTAGACAAGGAAGACGAACAGGGAGAGCACCGTGAACCAGAAAGCGTGCTCACCTAGCGACATGGGTCCGACAGTCATGACGCCACCTTTCTGCGTCGCGCGATTTCATACGCATCGACGATCGCAATCACGTTCATGATGCCTGCAACAGTCGTGAAAACGACTCCAAGCTCGAGCCTGTCAATCGTGCGTGCCTGTGGGGCTGCCCCGAGGAACCTGTCGGCCAGCCACGCAACGATTCCTGCACCACGTTGACCGTAGATATGCCACGGAAAGCGAGCCGATGACACGGCGGCACCTTGGCTGAGCCACAAGCCGAGCGCGAACACGCCCAGCACAAGGCCCCCGAAGTAGCAGGCCTTGGCCACTCGGCCGAGCAGCAGATGCCCCAGTCCGGGGATAGCCCAGGCCGCGAGCGCAACAATCAGGGACGGTGGTCTCATCCTGCCATGATCACGCAATGCCCCCTTGCGCGGAACAGGGTTGTTTCACAAGGTGTTCAAGCATGGACCCGTTCACCGTGGCGATAAGGCCCCGCTACGCCGAGGTAGACGGCATGGGCATCGTCTACCATGCAAACTACCTAGTGTACTTCGACGTCGGGCGTACGGAATACCTGCGAGCTTCGGGCAGCGACTATGCCCGGCTGGAGCGAGACGGCTACCGCCTGGTGGTCGTGGAGACCAGCGTCCGCTACTTGCAGCCGGCGCGCTTCGATGAGGAACTCCGGCTGGAGGTCGTGCTGTCGGAACTGGGCCGCGCAAGCCTTGCCTTTCAGTACACGCTGCTGGATCAGTCCGGGGTCAGGCTGGCGACAGGCCATACGCGCCTTGGCTGCCTCGATACGCGCTTCCGGCCCGTCGGCCTTCCGGCTCAGACGCTGGCAGCTCTTCGTCAGGGACGTTTGGCCGCTCCTCTGTCGTCGGAGAGCACATGAAGTCCAGATTCTCCCTGAGGGCAGTCGTTCTCTCACTTGCGACAGTTGCCTGCGTCGCCCCGGACAATCCAGACGCTTCAACGAAATCCGGCGAGGCCATGGCGGATGCAAACATCTCCCCGGAGGCGCAGGCCGCGCGGGACTCCGCACTTGTTGCCGCCGAGGACGCTGACTTCCTCCAGCAGATCTCGCAGGCCGTCGCGCTGGGACAAACCGAGGACCCTTCAGCACTGATGACCTCGCTAGAACGACTGCTCCCTGCATGGGAGAGCGAGCAGCGGAAGGGACGTGAGGCCCCCATCGAGCGAATCCTCACCCTCAAGGTGGTCGTCAACATCGATGCGGTCCTTGCGGCCTTGGACAGGGGTGCGCGAGAACGCCAACTCGTCGCGGCATGGGCGCTTGGCTTCGCACGAGTGCCAGCGAACAACGCGAAGGTCGATTCTCCTCATGCCCGAGCATTGGCTGCGCTCAGTCAGGCCCTTCAGACCCGTGACGACGCCCTGCTCCGGAACGTCCTGCTCGGCCTGTGGAAACTTCAGGACGAAAACACTCCGTTGCGTCCATTGCTCGACTTGATGGTGCAGCACCATGATCCGGATGTCCGCAGCAACGCCACTCTTGCGGTCGGCGCCGTGCTGAACGAGCAGAGTCTCCCGATCGCACTCGATAGCCTGCTGGTGGCATTGGCCGACAAGGAGCCCAAGGTCCGGCTGCATGCGGCAGCCATCGCGAGACGGCATCCATCTCCGATGCTCACCACCAGACTGCTCGACGCGCTTCCTGGCGAAGACGTGCCGCTGGTACGTGCCAGCATGGCGGCCGCACTGGGGGCGGCTCGTTCGCGAGCAGCGGCTCCGCTGCTCCTTGCGATGCTGGACAGTTCACGTGATATCGAATCCACGACGGCACATGCCGCGCTGGTGGAGATCTACGGAGTGGATCCCGGGCCGCAAAGCGCCCAGTGGAAATCACTGGTTCCCTGACGAGTTGACGCAAGCCGGTCCCGAGCCTCTGCGAACGCGCCCGTCGTTGCCTCGACACTCGGCAGGTGGCGGAGTCTCGGCAACGGCCCTGCCATCGAAGGCAGCACCGAACCGCCACTGGACGGGCATTCGATTGTCCTGCCGCCCGGACCATCGATTGAACTGAGTTGTCCACCGACGATCGCGAGACACGCCACGTCGAATGGCCTGCCCATCATCGAGACAAGCCTCGAACGACTGACAATCGCGCCTCAAATGACGAGGCCCCCGGATCCATGCGGATCCGGGGGCCTCATCTTCAGGTCAGACCTGCGCCTGACCGTACCGAAGGTGCCTTACGGCACGAGACCCTTGAGCGTGTTGCTCAGCGAGAATCCCTTCGGACCAGCAGCGTCAGCAATGACGTACTGGAAGTAGAGCGACACACCCAGCCCATTGACGCCCAAGGGCATCGTGCTCGGGATCGACAAGGTGCCGCCCAGCGTGGGAAGGATGATCGGCTCGCCCGTCAAGGTCGGGAACGCGGCAAGCGTTCCGCCCTTGAACGGCACCGGGACCGACGCGATCGACACGAAGAGACCGGCCGTCGAAGCCGGCTTCGCATTGGTCAGATCGATCGTCAGCGGGCAGCCACCGACAAGCGTTCCCGTGCCATTCAGCGCGGGGATGCCCGTGATGCCGGCCGTACCGAAACCGATGTCGCTCCACGGCGACGCCGGGCTGCCCTGCTTGAAGCAGGTCGTGCCCGAGGTCGCGACGTTGCCAGTCAGGTCCTCCGTCGTGACGTGATACGTGATCGTCGCGTCGGTCTGTTCCGGGATGACACCGCGGAACTGCATGCTCCCCTGGTGGAACATCTGCACCGTCACATCAGCTCCACCGTCCACCTGGTAGACCAGGTTGGTCGGGTAGAAGTTGACGAGATAGTAGCTGGTGTTGTCACGCAGCTGAGCGTGGATCACCGTGCTGGTGCCGTTCGCCTTGTCCGCCTGCGCCGTGAGCTTGTAAAAGGTCGGCGCGTGCGTGTCGGGGACACCGAGAATGTTCTTGAACAGGAAGTTCTGCTGATTGGCATCGTTGGCAACGAGCAGGTCGTCGTCGCCGTCGTTGTCAATGTCGGCCACGTCACCGTCGAGCGTCGTGCTGCCGTTGTTGGCAGCGGGCAGCTCGGGGTTCGGGGACAGGGTCGCCGTACCGGTCCGGTGGTACAGACCCACCGAATCGTAGTTCAGGCCCTGTGCCAGACCGCTCTGGTACAGGTAGTTGGTGCCGCCGAAGTTCGCGACAAACGAGTCGAGGTCACCGTCGTTGTCGTAGTCGATGAAGTCGACTTCGTTCTCGTCCACGTTCGGATCGCTCTTGATCCAGTTGTTCATCTGCGTGAACTGAGTCCCCATGCCCGCCGTGAAGCCGTCATTGCGGAAAACACGGTCCAGGTTGCCGTTGTAGTTCTTGAACCAGATGTCGAAGTCGCCGTCGCCATCGAGGTCGCCATACTCGTTCTCGTAGTTCACCGTGGCCGAACCACCGGCCTGATTTGCAAGCAGCGACCATGCAGTCGTGTCGTTGAACATCGACGCGCTGATCGGGTTGTACAGGTTGTTGTTGTACTGACGAGCCTGACTGTTCCGGCTGGCCATGGAAACATCGAGGTCGAAATCGCCGTCGAGGTCGACGAGGTCGAAGTCGATCGTGTGCGTCTGGATGTCCGCCCCCGCATTGGCCCACGGGAACGTCTCATTGAAGATTCCAGCGCCGGTGTTCAGGAAGATTCGCGAGTTGCGCGTGCCATTGACGGCCGGGCCGTAACCGCTGTGGAACAGATCGGTATCGCCGTCGTCATCAAGGTCGCCGAAGTCGCAATCGCAGGTGTAGTCGCGCCATGGGCCGGCGTTGCCGCCGAGAATCTGGTCGCCCACCGGCACGGACGCGAGCGTGCCCCACCGGAGGTTCGTGTCCTCCTGGAAGAAGCCGATCGTTCCGCCCTGCAGACCGCCCTTGTTGGTGTAGAAGCGGCTGGTCTCGCCACCGTTCGGAACGGTACCGCGGTTGCCGATGTACACATCAAGGTCCGCGTCGTTGTCGACGTCGACGAACTCGATGTCGCGCGAGGTATCAACCGCAACGCCGGCAAAGCGCGTGCTGGTCTGCTCGTTGAACGTGCCGATGGTCCCGCCCTGCAGGCCACCCATGTTGATGAAGATACGGTTGTTCTCGGGGCCGAAGTCGCCGCCGTTCGCAACGCCGACGTCGAGATCGCCGTCGTTGTCCACGTCACCCGGATCGATATTTTCCGAGCGGTTCGTGCCGAAGTTGGCCGAGCTCGAGAAATTTCGACCAGGTTGAAGGTCGGCGAGCACCTGTGCATTCGCCGCGCTGCTGGTCAGCGCGATCGCAGACCCGGCAGCAAGGAAGCCGAAGAGGGAAGAGAAACGCATGTTGTTACCTCGGATACTGAGAACTGTCCCAAGCGACACCTATCACGAAACTGCACACCGGGCCCGCAGGGGGTGCGGCCGATGCTCCGGCTCACGTGCCTGCGACCTGCGGAAGAGAGGCAGGTAGCCGGCGCGAGTGTCGGATTCGCAGCGGCGCAAAGACTACTCGCATATCCCGAAACTATGCAATAAAGAATCTTTGGTCCGGCAGAACAGCCCTGGGTGCGGCGTAGTGAGTCCGCGCTTCCGGGCGCCCGGTTGGCGCCCCGTTGGCACGAATCGCCCCGAAGTCCGGGCCGAAAGGCCTGATTTGCCGCTGCCCGGCGCTCCACTGAATCTGCGAACCACGACCGGGTCGCTATCCCGGCCAGACTTCATTCCAACGGCCTCTGATGCCGTGATTTGGCAGCTTCGAGGCACCTGAATTCGATCGCCCAGCCGCGTGCGAAGCGAGCATCTCACCCATGCGCAAGGCGCCTCACCCCGGGGACCGGAGCCCATGGTGCGTCCCGCACCCGCGGCCCCAGGGAACCGAGGGCAGGATTTCCGGGCGGAAACGGTTCAGGGAGTGGTCGCCCGCAGCGCATTACTCAGGGCGGCGCCGGAAGGGCCCGCGGCATCCGCGATCGCGATCTGGAAGTAAACGGTCGTGCCGCTCGGCAGACCGGCCGGCCAGCTGCCCCAGGGCAGAGAGATCCCGCCTGAACCATTGGTCGCAAGCACGAGGTTGGCCAGGAACGGAAACGCCGCCAGCGTGCCGCCCTTGAAGGGAACCGGGCTCGAACTGAGCGACAGAAAGAGGACCGATGTCGACGAGGGCTTGGCGTGGGTGAGCGTCAGCGACCCCGGCGATCCGGCAGCGAGCGTGCCGGTTCCAGCCAACTGCGGGAGGCCGTCGATGCCACCGAGACCGAAGCCGATGTCGGTCCACGGGCCGGAAGCGCTCCCCTGCAGGAACGTCACCGTGTTCGAGATGCCCGTGTTCCCGGCAAGGTCCGTGACCTCTACCCGGTAGCTCACGGTCGCGTTCGCCTGCGCGGGGATCACGCCGCGATACTGCATGCTCCCCTGGTGCGACATGCCGAGCGTGAGCGGCGTGCCGCCATCGATCGAGTAGATGAGCTTCGCCGGGTAGAACGTGGTGAGGTAGTAGCTCGTGTTGTCGCGGATCTGCGCGTGCACGACCGTCGCGCTGCCATTCGGCTTGGCCGCCTGCTGCGTGAGTCGGTAGAAGGTCGGCGCATGCGTGTCCGGGACGCCGAGCACGTTCGTGAACAGGAAGTTCTGCTGGTTTGCGTCGTTGGCAATCAGGATGTCGTCGTCGCCGTCGTTGTCGACGTCGGCGATGTCGCCATCGAGGGTCTGCCCGCCATTGTTTGCCGCGGGAAGCTCTGGCTGCGGGGCCTGCCCGCCCGCCACACCGGTGCGGTGAAACAGACCCGACACGTCCGGATCGAGGCCCTGCGCGAGGCCGTTCTGGTAGAGCCAGTTGGTGCCACCGAAGTTCGCGACGAAGCTGTCCAGGTCGCCGTCATTGTCGAAATCGATGAAGTCGATCTCGTTCTCGTCCACATTCGGATCGTTGCGGATCCAGTTCGCCATCTCGGTGAACTTGTAGCCGACACCCGGCGTGAAGCCGTCGTTGCGCAGGATGCGGTCGATGTTGGCATCGTAGTTCTTCATCCACACGTCGAAGTCGCCGTCGCCGTCGACATCGCCGTACTCGCTTTCGTAATTCACGGTGCCGGTGCCCGTCGCGCCGGTCGCGATGAGGGCGCTCTGCGTGATGTCGTTGAACATCGACGCGCTGATGCCGCTGTACAGGTTGTTCATGTACGTGCGGGCCTGGCTGTTGCGGCTGGACATCATCACGTCGATGTCGAAGTCGCCGTCGAGATCCACGAGGTCGAGGTCCACGTCGTGCACGCGGATGTCGGCTCCCGCGTTGGCCCACGGCCAGGCCTCGTTGAAGATGCCGCCTCCATCGTTGAGGAAGATGCGCGAGTCACGCGTGCCGTCCAGCGCCGGGCCGTAGCTGCCGTGAAACAGGTCGTTGTCGCCGTCGTCGTCGAGATCCGCGAAGTCGCAATCACAGCTGTAGTCGCGGAACGGCCCGACATTTCCTCCGAGCACCTGGTCCCCCGCCGGCACCGAAATCAGGTTGCCCCAGTGGGTGTTGCTCCCCTCCGTGTAGAAGCCGACCGTGCCGCCCTGGCTCCCGCCCATGTTCACGTAGAAGCGCGACGGCTCGCCGCCGTTCGCGGTCGTGCCTCGATTGCTGATGTAGATATCGAGATCGCCGTCCTGCTCGATGTCAACGAACTCGCAGTCGCGACTCGTGTCGAGGGGAAACCCGGCGAAGCGGGTACTTGTCTGCTCGTTGAACGTCCCCACGACCCCGCCCTGCAGGCCACCCATGTTGATGAAGATGCGGTTGTTCTGCGCCACGCCGTCACCACCGTTCGCCACGATGACATCGAGGTCGCCGTCGTTGTCGACGTCGCCCGGGTCGATGTTCTCGGAGCGGTCCGTACCGAACTGCGCCGAACTCGTGAAGTTCCGGCCGGGCTGCATGTCGGCGAGTTGCGCCGGCAGCGCGCGTGGCGCAAGCAGCAGGGCGATGGCGGTCAGGATGGTCCGCGTGGGGAAGCGCATGGTTCCTCTCCGGGTCATTCGATGTCAGGCCGAGCCCGTGCACGGACGTGTCGGGTTCTCGAAAACGCCTCATCGGCCGACCGGGTCGCCGACCTTGCGTTCAAGCGGAGTCACCGCCGCCGGCACTCCTGCCGGGCCCACCGCAGGTGCCCCCCGCAGGTGCCCCCTCAGCGGGCCGTTTCGCGGGACGTTCCGCGGGCCGTCCAGCCGCGAGCGTGCCACGCCAGCGTGCGCTGAAGCGTGGCGACGCATTCGCCCAGCAGCTTGGCCGGCATCTGGCCGTTCACTGAGCCGTAGGCCCGGAAAAAGTCCCGGCACGCCGCGAGCGCAGCCCGCTGACGCAAGGCGATGTCCTCGCTCCGGCCCGCCTCGGCCAGCGGCAGCACGCCACGCTTCACGAGCGACCGCGCCATACGGGCCAACGCCTCCACCCGTTCCTCGCGAGCCAGCGGCTTCCCCACCGTGCATCGATCGAGGTCCAGGACGATCAGGCCGTTTCGGGCCGCGTTCGCGGGAACGAGCAGATTCTTCGCATTGAGATCGCGGTGCCGCAGGCCGGCATCGTGCGCGCGCCGGAGCGTCAGGCCCGCGGCGGACGCAAGCAGCCGCAAGTCGGGTTGCGGAGCGCGAAGCATCGCCAGCAGGTCGCCCGCGGCAGGCAGCCGCTCGGTCGCCACGTCCAGCCGATACAGGCCGGGAGCGACACGCCGCGAGCGTGCGGCCACGACCGCGGGCGTGGCCACGCCGCGCGCCGAGAGCGTCTCGGCTGCGGCCGCTTCGCGCCAACCGCGCCGCGGATCGAGAAACGTGCGCCGCGCCACACCGCCGAGCAGCCCTCCACGCCGGAGTTCCTTCGCGACGAGTTCGCCTCGCGCCGTCGCCAGCACGTGCATCGGACCACGCCCGGTCAGGTCGTGAGGCACCGCAGCGCCCCAACTCTCCAGCGGCGCCCCCTCGAGCATCGCTTGCACGGGGAGCGCGACGTCCCACCCGCGCCGGAGCAGCAAGGCGACGCCCCCGCGTCGCATCAGCACATGGGAAGCCTGCAAGGCCGGCGGCAGATCGGACGGACCCATGTCGGTGCGCACCTTACCCCGCCCCGCTCAGTGGTTCCACGAGGGCCAGCCCGAGGCGTTCGTGACCAGGCTCCGGGCCGATGCCCCGGCACCGCGCTTTGCTAGCCTGCGACGCGTGGTTGCGTTGCGCTCCGTTCTCGTCGTGCGATTGTCGGCGCTGGGCGACGTGCTGTTCGCCCTCCCGGCGGTTCGCGCCCTCATCGAAAGCGGGCGCGCCCAGCACGTCTCGTGGCTCGTCGAGGACCGTGCGGCGGGACTGCTGGCCGGCGTCGCCGGCCTGTCCGACATCGTCGTGTTTCCGCGCCGCAGCCCCTCCCGATGGGCGCGACACTTTCTCACTCTCCGAGCGCGGAACGACGATGTCGTGGTCGACCTCCAGGGCAACCTCAAGAGCCGCCTGCAACTCGCGTTCCTGCGCGCCCCGCGGAAGCTGGGTTTCAACCCTGCACTCGCCCGGGAGGGCAGCCATCGCGCCTTCACCGAGCAGATCACGCCGCCCCGCTGGGCGCGGCATCGCGTGCAGCAGTCGCTGGCGCTCGTCGAGGCCCTCGGCATTCCCGTGGATCACACGCCGATCCGCCCGCCGCTCACCCTCGATGACGCCGCACGCCGACGCGTCGGCGACTTCCTCGGCGGGCTGGCCGGCCCGTCCACGCGCCGGGGTCCGCTCGTCGTGCTCCACCCGGGCACGTCGGCGTTCGGCGCATTCAAGCGCTGGGCGCCCGGGCACTTCAGCGCCGTCGGGCTTGCTCTCGTGCGCGAGCACGGCGCCCGCGTGCTCGTGACAGGCGGACCGGACGAGGAGGCGCTCGTCGCCGCCGTCCGAGCCGCGGCGCCCGAGGCGCTGCACGCGGGCCCGCGCGGCGGCCTGCCCGATCTGCTCGCACTGCTGGCCGCGGCCGATCTAGTCGTGGCCTCGGACTCGCTGCCCCTGCACCTCGCCAATTTCCTCGGCACGCCGGTCGTCGGGCTCTACGGACCGAAGGACGCGGCCGTGACCGGCCCGTGCTTCGACCGCTCCGTCGTCGTGCGCGCAGGCGTCGCGTGCAGTCCATGCACCTTGCGTCGCTGCCGCGACCGCCTGTGCATGGACCGCCTCGCGCCCGACGCAGTGACGGAAGCCGCGCTGGCCCTGCTCGATGCGTGCCGGCGATGACCGGGAGCGAGGACGATCTGCAGACGCTGGTGACCGCGCGCGCCGCAGGGCACGTGCAGGCCGACCGGATGCGAAGCGCATTCGTCGCCGCGGGCTTCACCGATGGGCGGGCCGCATGCGAGGCTCTCGACGCGCTGCTCGCCGCACCGCGCGACGACGTGCCCGTCGCCGCCATCGTGCTGGGCAGCGCGGCCAGCGCGGATCCGCTGGCAGGACTGATCAACAGCAGCCGCCTCGCGACGCTGGCAGACCGCCCGATGTCGTCGGTGCCTGCCTCCGACCTGGCCACGTTTCTGGGCAGCAGCCAGCACATGGCCGACCTGCTCCTGGCGCGCCCGGAGCTGCTGGCCGACCTCGGCACGCCCTTCGATGCCGCGGGAGCGCCGGCCCGGTACCTCGCAGCCGCCACGCATGACGACCGCGAGCGCGCCTTGCGCCTGATCCAGCAGCGCGACCTGCTCGCCATCGCGTGGGAGGACCTCGTCCGCGGTCTCGACGTGGAGCAGGTCACGCAGAAACTGTCGCTGCTCGCGGATGCGATCACGAGCAGCGCGGCCGCAGGACTCGGCGCCGATCGTCACTTCGCGATCGTGGCGCTGGGCAAGCTGGGCGGCATGGAGCTGAACTACTCCAGCGACATCGACCTGATCTTCGTGCGACCCGACATCGCCGACGACCAGCCGTCCGCCGACGGTGCGGGCCGGGCCCTGCTCAAGCTGTTGTCGCGCCAGACGCCCGAGGGCCACCTCTATCGGGTGGACATGCGCCTCCGCCCCGAAGGCCAGACCGGATTCCTCACGCGCACCCTCTCGTCCTGCATGCAGTACTACGAGCAGGTCGGAAGGCCGTGGGAGCGCCAGATGCTCACCAAGGCGCGGCTCGTCAGCGAGGCCGGCGACGCCGGCGCGCAATTCCTGCAGCGCACGCACGAGTGGATCCTGCGCTGCGGCATGGACGCAGGCGCGATCCGGCAGTTCAAGCGACTGAAGAGCGTGACCGAGGCGCACCACAGTTCGCCCGAGGAAACCGCGGACATCAAGCAGGCTCCGGGTGGCATTCGCGACATCGAGACGATCGTGCAGTTCCTCTCGCTGCTGCACGCCGCGCAGAATCCGGGGCTCATTTCACGCTCCACGCTCACGAGCCTCGAGCGCCTGCGCGTCGCCGGCGCGATCACCACGCTGGAGGCCTCGCGACTTCGGACCGCCTACCGCTTTCACCGCCGCGTCGAGAACCTGCTGCAGGTCATGCACCGCGTGCAGACGCACCGGCTGCCGGGGGAGCGCCTCCCGCTCGCGCGCCTGATGCACCGCAGGGACGTGCAGAGCCTGGACATGGAACTCGGCGAACATCGCGTGCGGGTGCGCGAGATCTTCGAGCGCCATTTCCAGCGCGCCTTCCGCGACATGGAGGGGCCGGCGGCCGACCTCGCGGAGGTCATCCTCGACACGCGATTGCCCGTCGCGCGCAGCCACGCCGTGCTGGCGGATCTCGGCTTCCAGCGCCCCGCCGACAGCCTTGCGATGCTGCGCCGGGCAGGCGCCCCGGCCAGCCGCTTCCTTCCGGCTTCGCCGCGCCTGCTCTCGGCGTTCGCTTCGGTGGCCCCCGTGCTGCTCGAGCGCCTCGCGCTGGCGCCCGACCCGGACGCCGCGCTCGATCGCTTCGAGCGCATGACCGCCGGCGTCGGTGCGCGCGAGGTGCTGTACAGCCAGCTCGGCCATGAGCCGGCCCTGCTGGCAATGCTCTGCGACCTCGCCGCCGGCAGCCCGTATCTCACCGAACTGCTCATCTCCGAACCGCACATCTTCGACGACTTCATCGATGCGCTCCTCACCGGCATGCGCGGCCGCCACGCGCGCCGCCAGAGTCTCTCGGGCCTCGAGCGCGAGAATCGAGACGTCGGCGAGGACCCGTGGCTCGTGCTCTCGGACTACAAGAAGCTGGAAACGCTGCGGATCGGCGTGCACGACCTGCAGGACAGCACGCCCATCCGCCAGACGCTGGCCGAATTGTCGCAGCTCTGCATCGACATCCTGCGGCGCGGCTTCGACGTGTGCATGTCCCGCGCCGTGCGCGAGCACGGCTCGCCCTACTGCATCAAGGGCCTCTCCGCCAAGGCGTCGGCCGGCATGGTCGTCGTCGCGGTCGGCAAGGTCGGCGGCCTGGAAGCCAACTACGCCAGCGACGCCGACGTGCTCTTCGTCTACAGCGGCGAGGGCCAGACCGACAACGGCACGCCCAACAGCGTCTTCTTCGCGCGAGTCGCCGAAGAGTTCATCGCGCGCATCTCCGGAGCGCGCGGCGGCCCGCGACTCTACCGGCTCGACACGCGGCTGCGCCCGGAAGGCGCCAAGGGGCCGCTGGTCACCAGCCTGCGCGCCCTGCAGGCTTACTATCGCTCGCCGCGCGCCGCGCTCTTCGAGCGCCAGGCGCTGCTCAAGGCGCGCGTCATCGCGGGCGACGCGGAACTCGGACAGAAGGTCCACTCCGTCGTGCGCAGCACGGTGCGCGGCCCCGAGCTGCCCGAAGACCTGGCGACACGCCTCCGCGACATGCGCGCGCGCATCGAAGCCACGGCGCACGGCCTCGATCTCAAGCGCGGCACCGGCGGCATGGTGGACATCGAGTTCCTCACGCAGTTCCTGCAGCTCAAGCACGGCGAACGCATGCCCTCCCTGCTCGTGCAGGAGACCCCGCGCGCGCTCGAAGCGCTCGGCGATGCCGAAGTCCTTCCGGAGAACACGGCGCTGTGGCTGCGCGACACCTATCTCTTCTTCCGCCGCGTCGAGACGCGCCTGCAGATCGCGCTGGGCCTCGACACCAAGGAAGTCCCGGCCGACCCCGAGCAGTGTCGCGCGCTGGCCCTGCGCCTCGGCTACGTGGACAGCGCCGAAGGCGACGCCGGGCACCAGCTCCTCGTGGACCTCGAAAACGCGGCGCAGCAGACGCGCGAACGCTACGACGCGCTGCTGGAGTGAGCGCCGGAGCGCCTGCGCCGAAGGGGAAGCCGGGGCGGAACGCCCCGCCTCAGAGGCCCATCACGCTCTTCACTTCGGAGCAATAGGGATCGAACTTCGGCCGGCCGCCGGCGAGCTGCCACGTGAGCGCACCGTTCATCGAGACCTGGAACTCGATGCGCCAGTCCACGCCGCCGAGAACCTGCTTGTCCGCGTCGAGCACGGCCGACTGGATGTCCACCACGATGCGCATGTCCGTGAGATTCGCGTAGGACGGAGAGGATCGGTCCAGCACGGGCTCGACACGCGGCGCGATGAGGAAGTTCTCCAGCACCGTGGTCTTCGGAAGACCGGGCTTCCCTTGCGTGGGCGCCGCACGCCAGCCGAGGTCGGCGACGATGGCGCCACCGCGCATCACGCGGTGACGCATGACCTGCACGAGGCGATGGCTCTCCGGTTCGTTGGCGTCGCTGCGGAACGCCAGCAGCGCGCGCGGCGCGCCCAGCGTTTCGTCGCCACCCACGAAGAGCAGGATGCGGCCATGCATCTCGCTCTCGGCCTCTGCGTCGGGTGAGGACTCCTCGCCCGCCAGGACGGCGGCCTTCTTCGCTCCGAAGCTGCTGAACACCTCGAACAGGTCGAGTTGCCGGGCGCGGTCCTGCTGGTGGCGCACGTCCACCTCGCGCAGGCCCACGGCCCCCGCCATGACCTCCCCGAACGTCGTCACCGCGGTGTCCAGCGCGGCATCGCCCGTGGCGCCCGTGTCGAGCGGCGAGCGCTGCGGGGCCAGCGTGCGCGCCTGCGCGGCCGCCGCCTCGTCGGCCGCTTCCTCCAGGCCCTTCAGGCGTCGGGTCGCCTCGTCGTAGATCACGTCCACGACCGACCGGTAGTTGTCCCGCTCGGCCTGGCCCCAGGCGCGCAGCGTGGTGTCGTTGGTGGCAAGGCGTTCGGGCGGCACGAGTTGCGCGGCACTGGCTTCGAGGTCCTTGTGCAGCCCGGCCACCTCGGGAAGCGTGCTGCGCAGGATGGCCTCCAGCATGGTGTCGAGCTTCCGCGTGACCGAGCGCGACAGGGCCCCGTGCGTGATGGCCGGCTCACCCATGCCGGCGATGCTCGTCGACTCGTTGTTCTCGACGGAAGGCCCGGACTCCGCCATGTAGGTATTGGAAGCCCGCGCTTCGACCATCGGCGGCACATCGCAGCCAGCCACGAGCAGGAACACCGATGCGGCGGCGACGAAGCGGAGCGTGTCCATGATCACGCCTTCGACGCCGGGGAGCGCCCGCCGCTTCCCGACACCTTCACCAGTCCGCAGCGCGCCATCCACTCGACGGTCTGGGCGAGGCCTTCGTCGAGCGACCGGCTCCGGTAGCCGAAATCATGGCCCGCCATCGCGGAGGTGTAGGCCCAGCTGTGACTGTCCATCGCGGTCCGTTCCTTGCCGGCCTTGCGGCCTCCCCCGAACAACTTGCCCAGAAAGCCGCCCGCGCCCATGGCCTTCGGCGGAGCCACGCCTGTCAGCCCGGAGAAGCGCGCGAAGAGTTCGTTCACGGACACGTTCTCGCCGCCGAGGATCATGTGCCAGTGCGTCCAGCGCGGCGGCGGCCACTTGCCCGACGGATCCTGCGCATCCATGGCGGCCAGGTGCCCTGCCACCACGTCCCCCACATGCACGAGATTCCACAGCTGCTGGCCCGTGCCCGGAATGCCGGCGTAACGGCCGGCGGCGTGCTCCGCGAGCAGGCGCACGATGCGATTGCCCGGCCGCAGTTCCTCCGCGCGCGAGACGGGACGGGCCTCTGGCCCGTAGATCATCGTCGGCACGGTGGCGAAGACCGGCTTGCCCACCGACACCTGCTGGTTCACCGCGTGCTCGGCGTCGTACTTGCTTTCCTCGAGCGGGCCGTGGAAATCGTCCGGATCGTGGGTCCAGTATTCGTCGGCGATGAAGCCCTCGGCGTTGCGAGGCGGGCCCGTGCGGCCGATCGCGAAGTAGCTGGACGTGCACACGACACGCTGCACGCCGCCCTCGAAGCACAACTCGAGCAGCGTTTCCACGGCGGCGTGGTTGGCCGCGCGATAGACCTCTGCAGGCTGCTCGTCGCGCATCTCGGCCGCGGCGTGGAAGACGCGGTCGCAGCCGGACAGCGCGCCGGACAGATCGGCGCGGCGCGTGATGTCGCCGCGCACGATCTCGATGCCGCCGACACCGTCGAGGCCGGTCACGTCGCTGCCGGCGCGCGCCAGGACGCGCACCTTGTCCCCGCGCGCCGCGAGCGCACCCACGAGGTGCCGGCCGAGGAAGCCCGTGCCGCCGGTGACGAGCGTGAGACTCATCGGCTCTGGGTCTCGAACGGGAGCGGCTTGCCGTCCATTTCCGTGTGCGGCGGCGCGGGGTCGATGCCGTAGCGCTTGAGCACGGTCGGGGCGATGTCCATGAGCGACGACTCCGTCGGCGCGGTCATGCGCCGGTTGCTGAACAGGATGCCCGGAACGTGGCTCGGATCCACGCTCACGTGATCGCCCGACCAGTGATTGGTGTTGTCCGTCACGGTCGCGGCATCGAGGCCGCCCAGCGTGTTGGACCACGCCACACGATAATACGGCGCGTACCCGAGGAAGATGTCGGCAAAGCCGTCATGGTGCACCTCGACATCCTTGCCGCGCACCTTGCGGAAGGCCATGCCTTCTTTCCACCACGGCCCGTTGTAGAGCTTGTCCCTGCGCGAGGCCGTCGTCACCACCGACGCGCCGTCCTTCGGGTCCTTCAGCGTGAGCAGGTCCTTGCGGATGTTCTCCACCAGGGTGTCGTACTGGTCGGGAGGCACGATGCCCTTTTCCTCGCGCCCCAGCAGGTTGACGAAGACCTCGCCGAGGCCGAGCGAGTAGGCACGCGTCTTGTCCCAGTCCACGTACTGGAGCTGGTCGCTCTTGCCCTCCTCGCGCGCGGACGCGACGTCGAGGCCCGGCAGGAACACCAGGTAGCCGAGCTCTGCCAGCGCGTTGTTCAAGTTCACCTGCCGCCGGAACGACGAGAAGCCGTGATCCGAGACGAGCATGAGCAGGCAGTCGGGACCCAGCTTGCCCTGATCGATGAGATCGAGCACGCGGCCGACCAGGCGGTCCTCCTGAGCGTAGAGCTGCGGGATGGCTTCGCTGAGCGGGAAGGTCTTGCCCCACGCCGTGACCATCGTGTCGGCCAGCGTCTTGTCGTAGGCGGGATGCTTCGGGTCGGACTCGCGGAAGAGCATGTGACACACCCGGTCGGGCGTGGAGAGCACCTGGAAGAACACGTCCCAGTCGTCGCTGCGCTGCAGGCTCGCGATGAGCAGGTCCTCGCGCAGCGCCTCGGTGGAGACCATGTCGTCCATGAAGGACTGTTCGGGGAGCCGCGTGTCTTCCCAGTCCTTCAGCGGGTTTGTGATGCAGGCCCAGCCGAGCGTCTCGTAGTCGTGGCCGATCTCGTGCACGAGGTCGGCCGAAAAGGACCCGGGCGCGCTGATCGGGAGCTGCTCGGGCGGATGCTCGGGATCGATGTTGATGGGCGGCACGAACACGCGCACTTCCTCGTCGTCGCACTTCAGGATGTGGAAGAGCACGGTGCCGAAGGCGCTGTAGCGCTCGCTCAGCTTGAACTCGACAGGCACGAAGTCGCTCCACGCGCCTTGCGCGAGGCGGAACTTCACCGGCTCCGGCGAGCCGTCCTCGCCATCACCGCCGACCGAGAAGTCGATGGCATGGTTCTCCTTGTCGACGGTCATCGTGAAGGGCACCGCGGTCTTTCCGCTGTCCTTGCCGAGCCACTTCGCCTGCTCGGCCTGCACGCTCTTGATCCGGTCGTCCAGGTCCTTCGGCGCGCCGGCTGTGCCCTTCAGCGCATTGAGCTCCTTGAGCTGCGTCTCGAAGCGCACCTGCTCGAACCAGTTGCGCGGGCCGTTGAGCTTGGCGTGGATGACGCCGGGCTCGTCCTCGTACAGCTTCATGATCTTGCCGCCGCTGCTGGTGCCCTTGTCGGTGAAGGTCCACTGGTCGTTGGTGTAGATCGTGTAGGAGCCGGGCGAACCGGTGACATCCATGACACCGAGGCCGGAGAGCAGCTCCGTGTTCTTGCCCTCGTGGTCCGGCGGATAAGTGGACGCGATCTGGATGCCGCGCGTGCGCACGCCGATGCCGTCGAGGTAGCTCCAGAAGCTCGTGCCCTGCATCGGGTTCACGACGTAGGGCAGCTTGCCATCGGCCGGCAGCGTGGCGATGTACGAGACCGCCCAGTGCCGACCTGCGAAGCCGCCGCCGACTCCCAGCAGCAGCCCCATCACGAGGGCAGCGCCCCAGCCGGCGCGGAAGATGAGCTTGAAGAGCAGCAGGCCAGCGAGCAACCCGACCGCTCCGCCCAGCAGCAGTGCGTGGGTGCGGAACTTGCCGGGATCCTGCAGCGCCATCGGATGCTCGACGAAATCGTCCGCCGGAATGCGCTCGGCGAAGCCGAGCATCATCTGGGGCATGGGCGGGCCCTTGACCTCCCTTCCGTCGGGGAGTGTTCGCGTGATCTGCCGGCTCACGAAGCCGGCCACTCCCGTCTTGCCCGGGTTGCAGCCCGTGTTGAACACGGCCCAGCTCACCGGCGACTGGGCCGGGTTGCTCGTCTCCAGCCTCTGGAAGACTCCCTGCTCGGACAGGCGCTTGAAGTTCGGCATCAGGCCCTGGTCCATGAACCGCTTCGTGAGCTCGTAGTCCATGCCATCGAAGCCGAGGATGATGGTCTTGGGCACCGCTCCCGGCGCGGCAGCCTGCGCCACGCTCGACACGGCCGCGGGCGCCGCGACGGGCAGGGGGTTGGCGGGTTCCGCTGGACGGAAGGCAACCACCAGGCAGCCGGCAGCCAGAGCGAGGACGAGCAGGGAGCGATGAGACATGAGAGCCTTTCGTTCGAGCACGGCGGTCGGCACCACCCGGCGGAGAGTCACCGACGGGGGCAGGTAAAGTAAGGTCGAGGCGCGAAGACTTCCAGAATCGGCCCGCATGACGAAGCACCGCAATCCGCCGTTGGCTCTCTGGCTCACCGCAAGCCTGCTGGTGGCCGCGTTGATCGGCGGCCTGATCGGCGCGCTGATCATGGCCCGCACGGGTGACTCCGAGGAGCCGGAGACCGGTTCGGTGCAGGTGCTGAGCCGTCCCGAAGTGAGCAGCGCCGCCACCCCCGTGCTGCCGACAGGCGCGGCCTCCACGGCGCCGACGATCGCCAGCGCCCCCGCGCCTCGCCAATCGCTCGTGCTGCCGCCGCAGAGACTTGGCGCCCCGTTCCTCGTGCTCGCCGTCGTGGACGACGAGACCGGTTCGCCCGTCAGCCCCTTCGACGTGACCATCCTCCCGTACTCCGCCGACCCGCCGCTCGAACGGATGCTGAGCACCGAGGTCCTGCCCGTTCCCTTTCGTGGGCCGTCGGGCGTCTTCCGCCGGGACTGCCCCTCCGGCCGCTGGGACGTCGTGGTGCGCGCGCCCGGCTACCTGCCCGGCGTGTTGCCCGACGTGATCATGCCGCCCGAGCTCCCCGGCGCCATCCCGCTGCGACTCTCGCACGGCCCGTCCATCGTTGGACTGGTGTACGACGAGACGCGCTCGCCCGTGGCGGACGTGCCGGTCTTTCTCGAGGTCGTGCGACTCTTCAACGAGGTCAAGCCGCCGCAGGCGCTCGTCGCGCACACCGGCGGCGACGGCCGCTTCCGTTTTTCGCCGCTGCCCGCAGGCGATTACTCCATCACGCTGCTCGAGCCCGGCAACGACCTGGACCGGCTGCGTTCGGTCAACGTGAACCAGGGAACCACCGAGGTCAGTCTCTTCCTCTCGCCGCGACACCAGATCGTCGTCACGGTGCGCGACAACTACGGCCGCCCCGTGAGCGAGGCCGAGATCGAACTGCGCAGCTCGGCGAAATTCGCGTCAAGCCGCACGCAGGATGCGGGCCAGGCGGTGCTCCGCTTCCTGCCCGACGGGGACTACGAGGTCGCCGTGAAGCGCGAGGGCTACGAGTCCATCTCGGATTCGCTGACTCTCCAGGGCGGGCAAGGCGAGCAGCTCCGCTGGTTCACGCTGATCGAGACCAAGCAGGACTGATCCCGCCCCTGCAGGTTCGAGGATGGCCCCGCGCCGGGGCCATTGCCTAGAATCCCGCGCCGTCCGCCTGCCGCGAGGCACGGGCCGCGCACGTGCCGGCCGGGGCCGGCCATCCCTGCCCGAGGTGCTCCGCGATGACCGACGCGTTGTGCGACCCGCTGGCCTATGCCGAGTCGCCGCTGCTGTTCGACCTCGCGGGCGTGCAGGCGCGCATTCCGCAGCGCGACGCCATGGGCCTGCTCCACGGCATCCTGGCCTTTGACCTCGACACGGCCTTCGCTGTCGGCGTGCACCACGCGCTCGCGACGGACTTCTGGGTGGCCGGACACCTTCCCGGCAGGCCGCTCATGCCCGGCGTGGTCATGGTCGAGGTCTCGGCCCAGCTCTGCGCGTGGGTCGCGTCCTACACCATGCCGCTCGATCCCGGACACTTCTTCGGCTTCGCAGGCATCGACGACGCGCGCTTTCGTGGCCAGGTGCTCCCCGGCGACACGCTGCTCGTGGCAGTGCGCGCGCTGCGCCAGCGCCGAAGCTTCGCCACCTTCGCCACGCAGGCCTGGGTCGCCGGCAACCTGGTTTACGAGAGCACGATCACCGGCGTGATGATCTGAGGCAGCCATGCACCCCATTCTGTTCAAGATCGGTTCCTTCGAGCTGAAGTCCTTCGGCGTCATGGTGATGATCGGCGTGCTGGTCGGAAGCTGGTGGCTCGGTCGCGCGCTGGCGCGCCTCGGCCTCGCGCAGAAGGAGCAGGTCGGGGACCTCGTCACCATCTCGATCATCGTGGGCTTCATCGGGGCGCGCCTTTTGTACCTCGTCGTGCACCCCGAGGCCTTTCACGCCTGGTACTCGCCCATCGCCCTGTGGGAAGGCGGCATCGTCTCGGTGGGCGGATTCGTCGGCGGTGCGCTCGGCGCCATCTGGTGGGGCCGACGCAACAAGATCAATATCCCGCGGCTCGGCGACGCGATGCTGCCGGCTCTCTTCCTCGGGCAGACCTTCGGGCGCATCGGCTGCCTTCTCGTCGGCGACGACTACGGCAGTCGCTGGAACGGCCCGTGGGCCATCACGTTTCCGCCGATCGAAGGCAGCCTCATGCCGGCCGACCTCATCGGCGTGCCGCTGCATCCGACGCAGATCTACCTCTCGCTCATGGATCTTCTGATCTTCCTCTCGATGGCATGGTTGCTCACCCGCCGCCGCTTCGACGGCCAGGTCATGTGCGTCACGATCATGCTCTACGCGGTGGGCCGCTTCGTCGTGGAGTTCACGCGCGGCGACGACGTCGCGCGCGGCATCTACGGCGCGTTCTCCACCGCACAGTGGACCTCCGTGGGCCTCGTCCCGATGGCGCTGCTGCTTTACATGCGCTGGAGCCGCGCGAAGCCCGCCGGATCGCCTTCCCCCGCCCGGCCATGACCGTTCATGCCGGCATCGACGAGGCCGGCTACGGGCCGACGCTCGGCCCGCTTGTCGTTGCATCCAGCGCCTTCCGCATCGAGCCGGGCGTGCGCGACTCGGTGCTGCATCGCCTCATCGGCCTCGGCCCCCGCGCCGGCGGCCTCGCCATCGGCGACAGCAAACAGCTCTACCGCGGCAAGGACGGAGTCGCCCGCCTCGAGACCTCGGTGCTGGGACACGCGGTGCTCGGACGCGGACTGCTGCCGCTGCGCGCGGACGTCCTGCTGACGGGCGCGCTGGACTGCCCCGCCGAGGAGATCCTCGAACAGCCCTGGTACGGCAGGCACCTGCTGGGCGCGACGCTGCCGCGGCATGCGCGCGTGGACGACGTGCTGGAACGCGCCGCACGCCAGGCCGAACTGCTCGCGGACCGCGGGCTCTCCTTCCTGGACTTCGCCGTCGCGCCCGTGCTCGAACCGCGCTTCAACCGGCTCACGCTGGCCCGCGGCACCAAGGCCTGGCCGCTCTTCCTCGCCACCGGCCGCCTCATCGACGCGCTCATGGCCAGCTACCCGCAGGAAGAGCTCGTCATCCACGTGGACCGGCACGGCGGCCGCGCGCACTACAAGGACCTGCTCGCGGAATTCTTTCCGCTGGCCCCCATCCGCACGCTCGCGGAGAGCGCGGGCAGCAGCAGCTACCGCATGGACTTTCCGCATCGCCCGTCCGTGCGCCTCAGCTTCCAGGTCAAGGCCGACGGGCATCTCGCAACGGTGGCGCTCGCCTCGCTCGTCGCCAAGACCGTGCGCGAGCTTTTCATGGAGAGCTTCAACGCGTGGTTCGACGGCGCGTCGCCGGGCGTGCTCCCCACCGCCGGCTACCCCTTGGATGCGCGGCGCTTCCTCCAGGACATTGCCCCGCTGCTGGATGTCTCCGTCCCCCGCGCGCGGCTCGTCCGCGTACGCTGAGAGCCCGATGACCGACGCGCACCCATCGCCGACCGAACCGACGCCGGCGCCCCCGACCTCCGCTCGCTTCGTGCGCCAGGTGCGCCTCCCGCAGGTCGGAGCGGCCGGCCAGGCGGCGCTGGCACGCGCGCGCGTCGTCATCGTGGGCATCGGGGCGACGGGCACGCACCTCGCGGAGTCGCTCGCGCGCGCCGGTGTCGGCCAGCAGCAGGCCGGCGGCTGGCTGCGACTCGTGGACCGCGACGTCGTCGAGCTGAGCAACCTCCCGCGACAGACGCTCTTCACGACCGCGGATGCGGAAGCGGTCGCCAGCAAGGCGGAGACGGCCGCTGCGGCGCTGACTGCGATCGATCCGGGCCTTGCCGTGCAGGCCGAGGTCGCGGACCTCACGGCCGACAATGCGCCGCGACTGCTTCGCGACGCAGGCCTGGTCCTCGACGGCACGGACAACTTCTCCACCCGCTTCCTGCTCAACGACTGGTGCGTGCAACAGGCGGTGCCCTTTCTCTATTGCGGCGTCGTCGGCACCGAGGGCCAGCTGCTGCTCGTGCGGCCCGGTGGCCCGTGCCTGCGCTGCTACGTGCCGCAGCCGCCCGCACCCGGCAGCCTGCCCACCTGCGACACGGCCGGCGTGCTCGGCACCGCGGTCAGCCTGGTGACCGCCCTGGCGGCAGGCGCCGCGCTGCGCCTGCTTCTGCAAGCCGCGAAAGCAACGGACCCAGCCCCGGCCTCGGGTGCGGCCTCGGACGCAGAGGCAGGCGCGGAGGCCGAGGTCATCGCCGTCGATGGCTGGGAGCCGGAGTTGCGTCGTCTGCGCCTGCCCCGCGAACCCGACTGCCCGTGCTGCGTGCGAGGACACTTCCCGTTCCTGCACGACGCGCCCGCCGCCACCGCCACCGAACTCTGCGGTCGCGACGCGGTGCAACTCCCCGCCACCGGCGCCCCCGTGGACCTGGCGGCGCTCGCCTCGCACCTCGCGAGCGAAGGCGTGGTGACGCTCTCGCCCTTTCTCGTGCGCCTCGACATCAGCTCGCACGACGCGCACGCGCGCCCTGCCGTCGGCGCCGCGCGGCGCATCCTCATCTTCCGCGACGGCCGCGTGATCGTCGGCTCCACGCGCGATCCGGCCGAAGCACGCACGATCCGTGCGCGACTGCTGGGCGAGTGACGCCGTGAGCGCCCCCGGCCGCAACGACAGCCGGGGCAGCGACGACGCCCGCGAGGCGGCGCTCGTCCGCGACCTGTCCCGGCCAGAGAACCTGCCGGCGCCGCCGCCGGGCGTGTCCGACGAGGTGGAGGTGCTCACCACGCACGGCAGCATCGTCTTCCGCACGGCGCAGCGCGTGTACAAGCTGAAGCGCGCGAAGGACTACGGTGTCTTCGACTACACGACGCTCGAGCGGCGCGCGCACTTCTGCGCCGAAGAGCTGCGCCTCAACCGGCGCTCTGCGCCAGACGTCTACCTCGACGTGCTGCCCGTCTGGCGCGATGCCCGGGGCTTCTCGCTCACGCGCGCGCTGGAACCAGGGCGCGAGGCCGACTGGGTCGTCTGCATGCGGACGCTGCCCGACGCAGCCAGCGCGCTTGCCCACGTGCGCGCCGGCACGCTGGACACCGCACGACTCCGCGTCGTGGCGGCGCTCATCGCACGCTTCCACCGCGACGCGCAGCGCGCGCCGCCGGCGCCGGACGCACTGCGGCAGAGCGTCGAGGAAAACTTCCGTCAGGCCGCGCCCTTCGCCGGGCGATTCCTTGACGCCGCGCTGCTCGACGCGCTGCGCCCGCTGCACGCGAGCTGGCTGGAGCGCACGGCGACGCTGTTCACGCAACGGCCCGCGCGCGACGGCCATGGCGACCTGCGCCTCGAGCACGTCTACCTGCTGCCCGACGGCCCCGCGCTCATCGACTGCATCGAGTTCTCCGAACGGCTGCGCATCGGCGATCCCGCGCTCGACGTCGCCTTCCTGGCGATGGACCTGCGCCACGAGGGGCGGCCCGACCTCGCGGAGTTCCTGCTCGCGCGCTGGAGCTGGGAGTGCGACGACCAGCAGGCCTATGCGCTGATCGACGGGGCCATGAGCTACCGCGCCTTCGTGCGGGCCAAGGTCGCGTGCTTCGTCGCCTCGGACGCCGCGACGCCCCCCGCCACCGCAGCGCGCAAGGCCGCTGAAGCCCGCAGCTTCCTCCGGCTCGCGCATGACCTGCTCGCCCGGCCGCCGCGCGCACCGATCACCGGCAGCGGCCGCCCGCTGCTGGCCGGCATCGGCGGCATGATCGCGTCGGGCAAGAGCACTCTGGCCGACGCACTCACGGCGCGGTTCGGCCTGCCCGTCGTGTGTGCGGACGCGGTGCGCAAGCGGCTGGCCGGCCTTCGGCACGAGCAGCGCGGCGGTCCGGAGCTGTACACGCCGGCCTTCGGCACGCGCGTGCAGGACGAGATCCTCGCGCGCGCCGAGGTCGTGCTCGACAGCGGGCGCCCGGTGCTGCTCGACACGAGCTTCGCCTCGGGCGCCCTGCGCGCCCGCGTGCGCACGCAGGCCGCGCGCCGAGGCGCGGCCTTCCTGCTGCTGGAATGCCGCGTGCCCGACGAGGTCATGCGCGCACGGCTCGCTGCCCGCACGGGCGGCGTCTCCGATGCACGTCTGGAACTTGCGGACAGCTTCCGCGCGAACTGGGAGCCGATCACCGAACTGTCGCCCGTCGAGCACCTCGTGCTGGACGGCACGCGTCCCCTGGAAGAACTGCTTGGCATCGTGAGCGACCGCCTCGCGCATTGCTGAGGCGCACGCCGCTCAGTCGGCCCCGCCGTAGGGCAGCCAGGCAGCCCACAGTCGCGGATGGCTGGCGGCCAGGTCGCCGCTCTCACGAACGGTGGCGAGCCAGCTCCGCTGCACGGCGGCAAGCGCTTCGGGCAGGCCCTTGCCGGACTCACGCTCGGCCTGCAGGTGCGCCACCATCGCATCGCGCACCGGTCCTGGCATCGGCCAGCGCGTGAACAGCACCTCGCTCGCGTGCGACAGCAGCGCGGAAGCTGCGTAGCCCGGCCCGAACTTCTGGTCGCCCGGATCGAAGCGCGTGCTGTCGAGGATCACCTGCGGAGGCAGGGCCATTTGCGTGAATCGGTGCCACGGCAGGAAGCCTGCGGCCTCATCGTGAAAGGGGCTGCCCGGAGCCGGCGCGAAGAGCAGGCCGCCCAGTCGTCCGCCGCCCGCACCCGGCACCGAAAGCTGCAACCCGGCGGCCAGCGGCAACGCGACGCGCAAGGCTGCAATGGTGGCGTTCGGCCCTGCAAGCGCCACGCCCGGTTGCACCGGCTTGACCGGCGCCGCGTTGAAGGCGCTGTCGCCATAGCGCAGAAACCATTGCTCGGAGACGAGCGGCAACTGCGTGCGGTCCAGGGCGGGCGCGCCCATCGAGAGCCAGCCCGGCGTGCCGCCTTCGGGCGTGACCTCCGGCAGCGCCGCTCCGGCGACCGGCGCGTGCGGTCTGAGCGTCACGACGTGATCGTTCACCAGCCAGGCCACGTCCTCCCCCGCGGACGGCGGGGCCGTCACCCACATGGAGGGAGGCACGGCGGCGAGTTCGGGAGGCAGGATGATCGTCCAATGCGACGCGTCCGAGAGATCCTGCTGTGCGCGGGGTGGCAGCACCGTCGTGTACAGAGCGTGGGCTGCCACCGCGAGGGCCCTGACGTCGGAGGCTCGGGTGGCGTCCACCACGGCCTGTGCCTTCTCCTGCAGCGCGCGCGCATTGGGCAGCGCGAAGGTCGTCGCACCCAGCGCGTGCGTGCAGAGCAGCAGGTAGCTCGACGTCTCGCCCGGGAGCACGACGAGCAGCGCGTGGCCCTCCGGCTGTCGTCGATCCACCCAGCGATCGACCCAGGCATCCAGCTCCGCGATGCCGGAGGCATCGGGCATCAGGCCGGGCACGGCCGTGGCGCCGAGCAGAGCCTGCCAGCGCAAGGCATCGCGCGCGGCGTTGGCGAGCACGACGCCGGCCATCGCGCCACCCTGCGCCTGCAGGCGCTCGGTGTCCTTGAGGCCGGCGTCGAGCAGCGCATAGGGCAGCGACGGCATCGCGCCGCCCGTCTGCGCATCGAGCAGCCTGAGCGTGTCGTCGCCCGGGTCGAAACGTCGCGGCGACAGGTCCGGCAGCGCCTCGCGGATGAGCATCGTCCCGGGTGGCTCGGCCGTCAGCAGGCGCAGTGACAGCAGGCTGTGCGCGAGTCCAGGTTTCAGCGCGGCCAGGGTCGCGGCCGCCTCGACCCGGCGCTCGAGGACGAGCTGCGTCCAGGCGAGCAGCAGGCCGACCTCGTCGGCAGGCGGCGTGCCGACCAGCGCAGCGCGCGCGCGCTCGAAATCCGCGGGTGCATCGAGGGGATGGCCGCGCAGCAGCGCGAGCTGCCCGCGCAGCACGAGGAAGGGCGCCAGCGCGAGTTCATCCTGCGGCGCGGCGAGGAGCTTGGTGAGCCGGCCTTCGGCGCCGTCGAGGTCCCCGGCTTCGAGGAGTTCCGAGAGTGCAAGCGCGAGCGCACGATCGCGTTCATCGAGCCGACCTCCGCCCTCGGCATCGAAGCCCTGCGCGGCCCGCAGCGCGAGCTCGGCTGCCTGCGCGGCATTGCCCAGCGTGACGGCGTGGCGCGCGCGGTTTCCGAGCACGGCCGAGGTCTCCGGCAGCGAGGCCCACGCATCGAAGGCGCCTTCGTCGTCGCCGAGCGCGACCCGCGCGGAGGCCTGCAGCGAGAGCAGCCCTGCGCTGCGACGCTCGTTGCCCGCAAGTGTGCCGTCCGCCTCCAGTGCGGCGGCGAGCGGCAGCGCGAGTGCGATGCGGTCGAGCGCGGCCGCGGGCTCACCCAGGCTGAGGGCGGCCGCGGCTGCCTGCTCGAGCGTGAGCACCTGCAGGCGGGTGTCCTTTTCGTCCCCTGCGAAGCCGACCAGTTCGTCCAGGTAGCGCAGCGCCTGCTCGTCGTGGCCGAGCATGCTTTCGACGCGCACGAGATTGCCGAGCGCGAGGCCCTCCGTGTGCCGGTCGCCGTTCTCGCGCGCCGTGGCGAGCGCCGGCAGCAGCAATGCAAGCGCCGGCTCCGGCTGATCCGACATCTTCAGGCACACGGCCGACTGCGCACGATAGGCGTTGGCGAGGCGCGCATCGCCCTCGCTGTCCGCGAGCTTCGCGGCCTCCGCGAACTTCACGGCCGAGACCGCGTGCTGGCCCTGCTTGTCGAGCGCCGAAGCCGCATCGCCGAGGCGCCGTGCCGCACTGTCCGGCGCATGGTCGGCGCTGCCGCCGGCGGCAGGAGTCGCCGTCGTCCCCGCAGGCTCATCGCCGCATCCGGCCATCAGCGCGAGGAGCAGGCAGGCGGAGACGCACGCCAGCGGAGAAGAGGTCCGGCGCGCGCCTGTCACTTCGGTTCCCCCGTCAGCACGGCCAGCAAGGAGTCGCCGTACTCGCGCATGCGCCAATCCTCCATGCCTTCCACGAGGGCCAGCTCCTCCAGCGTGCGCGGATGGCGACGCACGATGGCGGTGAGCAGCACGTTGGTGCCGACGCGCGCGACCTCCACGCCGCGCTCGTGAGCGCGGTGGCTGCGCCAGGCGCGCAGCGCATCGAAGAGCCGGAGCTGATCGGGAGTGAGCGGTCCGGCGCCGAAGCGGTCACCGGGGTGCAGTCGAGGGTTCTTCGGAATGATCAGGTCCGTGATCGGCCGGCCGCGCTCGATGGCGGCCACGAGCAGGTCCACGTGCTCGCCGCCCAGAGCGCGATTGATGCCGTGCACGCGCCGCAGCGCGCCGGGGCCGGCAGGCTTGAGACGGGCGAGGTCGAGCAGGGCGCTCTCGTGCAGCACGCGGTACGGGGCCCGGTCCAGGGCGCAGGCGATCGCATCGCGCGCCAGGTACAGCTCGCGCAGCGTGGCGCGGTCGGAGGGCGGGAGCTCCCGCGCGCCCTTGATGCGCACCCAGTTCTCCGGGTCGAAGGGCTTTTCCTCCGAGCGCACGCGGCTGATGCGGCGGAACTCGCT
This sequence comes from Planctomycetota bacterium, assembly GCA_038212275.1. GTDB lineage: Bacteria > Planctomycetota > B15-G4 > B15-G4 > B15-G4 > JBBQUR01. Next base: position 87,815 of record JBBQUR010000001.1, on the reverse strand, counting down.
CTGCACTTCCTCCACGCGCTGCAGGCGCTCCAGCTCGTCGAGCAGGAGGCGCCGCAGCGAAATGAGGTAGCGCACGTCGATGCGGGCGTACTCGGCCTGCGCGTCGGGCAGAGGGCGCACGCGCCAGTCGGCCTTCTGGTACTTCTTGCTGACGTGCACGCCGAAGTTGCGGTCGAGCAGCGCCGCCAGGCCGCAGCCTTCGTGCCCGAGCACCTGGCTCGCGGCCATCGTGTCGAAGATGTTGCGGAAGGAAAAACCCCAGCGCGCGGACAGCAGGCCGATGTCGTTCTCGCCGCCGTGGAAGACCTTGACCACGTCGGGGTCGTCGCACAGCCGTGCCAGCCCGCTGCGGTCGAAGTCGCGCAGGGCGTCGATGAGAGCCTCGCCGCCCTCCCAGCCCACCTGCACCAGGCACAGGCTGGTGCGGTACGCGTACATGCTGTCCATCTCGCAATCGAGCGCCAGCTCCGGCTTCCCGGCGAGCTGATCGACGAGGTCGTCGAGCTCGGGCTGGGTCGTGATCAGGATGGGCAGCGACATGGGGCCGGGATTCTAACCATCGAGCGGCCCCGGGCGCGCTCGGCGCCGCGAAGCGAAGTGCGGGTTCACGACGCGCCGACGGGGATGCGCCGGCTAGAATGCGCCGCGTGACACCGCTCGACTGGAAGCACCTGGGCTACCTCACGCCCGACGCGCCGGAATGCCAGCACGACGTGTGGGCGCTCACCGCACGCCTGACCGGGCAGCTTGGCGACACGCTCGCGGACCTCGCGCTGCGCACCGCGGAGCCCACGTGGGCCGCCTCGCTCGACGAGCAGGCGGGACGAGCGCGCGCCCTGCGCGACGCCCTCGCCGACGAAGCGGGAGCGGCGGCGGCCGTGCGCCTGGCGGATGACGAGGCGGCCTCCGCGCTCGACGGCTCGCTCGGCGAGGTGCTCGCATCGGGCCACGTGCCGTCGCTCATCGTGACCGGCTACACCGTGCTGGGCGAGCTGGCCGTGCTGCCCGCGCGGCTGCTCGTCGATCTGGCGGGCCCGCACGCGCGACTGCTCTGCGCGCGGATCGCCGACGCGGAACTGCACCGGCCCCTGGCACGACTCTTCGCCGCCACCGATCCGTCGCCGCGTGACCGCGAGAACCTGCGCCGCATGCTGCGCCACCTCAACGGCCAGCTCTCCGGCGTCTGGGCCACGTGGCGCCAGACCTTCCACGTCCTCGGCGTGGACGGCGAGGTGCTGGAGGAAGAGGCCGCGCGCACCGCGGCGGCAGCCGCCGAGGCGCTCGGCCTCAAGGTCACGAAGGCGGATCTCGCGGTGTTCCGGGTGTAGGCTCTCGGACGTGGACCAACACAGCATCATCGGCATCGTCAAGGCGCTGAACGGAGCGCGCGTCCGCTACCTCATCGTGGGCGGCCTGGCGGTCATCGCCCATGGCTACGTGCGCTTCACGTCCGACGTCGACCTCGTCCTCGACATGGAACCGGAAAGCCTGCGGCGCGCACTCGCCGCGTTCGGCGCCCTGGAATACCGGCCGCGAGCACCGGTGCCGCTCGAGCAGTTCGCGGATCGCGCGACGCGAGAGGCGTGGATGCGCGACAAGCACATGCTCGTGTTCTCGCTCTGGAACCCCCGGTCGGCGGCGACCGAAGTCGACCTCTTTCTCTCCAGCCCTTTCGACTTCGAGCGGGCCTACGCGGCCGCGGCCCACCGCACCCTGGCACCTGGTGTCGACGCCACGTTCGTAAGTCTGCCCGACCTGCTGGACCTCAAGCGGAAGGCCGGGCGAACTGTCGACAAGGAAGACATCGCGATCCTGGAAGGACTTGCCGATGACGGCCGACCGCCCCGCTGAACCACCTGCCGAAGGAGGCTGGGACGCTGGCTGGGAAGGTCATGCCCGCGCGCAGCGCGAGCGCATCGGCAAGTTGTCGATGGCCGAAAAGCTGCGCTGGCTCGAAGAGGCGCACGCGCTCGCGATCGCGCTGCTCGGCGAGGAAGGCTTCCGCAAGGCGCGCGAGCTGCGGGTCGGCGCGCGGCGCTCCTGACGCCTCCGTCCCCGGCGCTCGCTCCCGCAACGCCGACGCAGGCTCGCGACGCAGCAGCACCCGCGACGCTCAGCGCGCACGACTCCGGATCAGCAGCGTGAACTGGTCGAGGTCGCCCAGTGATTCGTCGCTGATGTTGCCCTGCATCCGCTTGCGGCGCGCGGCCTTCAGCTCCGGGATCGTGGCATCGACGGACACGCCGACGGCGGCTACGGCCTTCGCGCGCTTGTCGCCCTTGACCTTCGTCGAGAGTAAAAGTGACTGCGCCACGAGGTCGCCGGCTGCCTTGCGCACGGCCGCGGACCGGGTGGCATCCTTCGCAACCGCCGCGATCGCGCCATCACTCTCCGCCGTCACGGTGTACCAGAGCAGCTTGAGCAGGGACGCGCAGGCCTTGTCTTCCGTCTCCGTCTTCAGCCGCTCCAGCGCGGGCGTCAGATAGAAGGCCTCGTCGGTCGGCATGAGCATGCCGATCAGGCTGAAGTCCTGGCCGAGCATCAGCGAGTGCGTGGGACGAAGGCCTGGAAGTCCGGCTCGGCGAGCACGTGGAAGGCGGCCGCGGTCGTGTCGTTGCCCTCGGACGCGAGCCAGCGGACCTTGAACAGGTACTCGGCGTGGTCCACACCCTTGAGCGTGCAACGCGCCATGCTGGCGTTCACGAGCCGCGCGTCGTCCTTGTCCACCGGCGCCGTGTCGAAGCCGGCCTCCTTCTCGTGAAATTTCAGCAGAAGGATGGAGCCGTCGTAGAGGAAGATCAGCGGTGCGTCGTCGCGCGCGAGTTCACGGCGCAACGCGGGGCCGAATGCCGCCGGGTCGGCCTGCACCTTGCTCCAGAAGTGGTCGAGCTTTCCGGACTTCGCCTCCATCTCCTGCCGTGGGAGCGTGCCAGGCTGAAAGCCGCACAGTGCCACGACGTCGTCGTGCTCATCCGGAGCATCGCCAGCCGGGCGAGCGCCGACGACGGGCTGGGGACGCGACGTCTCGTCCGTCGTCGCGGACTGCGCGTGCGCGGCCGACACGAGGCAGCACGCGACGACGACACGCAAACCCTTGCCCATCGGCTCCCCCGGTTCAGACGCCTCGGGGCGCGTTCGAGACGTCTGGTTCAGCGCTTCGGCGCCGGTGACGCCGGACCGGGATCGCGACCGCGATCACCGTGCGTGCCACCGTCACCTTCGCCCGACCCGCCCGCCGCCGCCGTGCCCGGTTCCTCGACCGTGCCGAGAATGTTTGGCAGCTTCACGCCGGCCTGGCGCGCCAGCTCGTGGATCGGCGGCAGGGCGCCGATGAGGTCGCGCAGCCACGCGGCCGTCGCGTTGTTGTGTCGTCCGCCACCGGCGCCGCCGCCGCCGCCGCCCTGGCCATCCCAGATCGTGATCTTGTCGATCTTCAGGTTCTGGATGGCCTTGACCTGCTCGGCGACGAGTTCGGGCAGCTTCTCGATGAGCAGCAGCGTGGGCGCCAACTCGGGATGCTGCGCGCTCATCTCGACCATGCGACGGTAGCCGTCTGCCTTGGCCTCGAGCACGCGCCGGATGCCCTCGGCCTCCGCGGTGTACTTGAAGAGGATCGCGTCGGCCTCGCCCTTGCCGATGCGGCGCGTCTGCTCGGCGCGCGCCTCGGCCTCGATCTCGACCTTGCGCTTGTCGATCTCTTTCTGGACGACCTCGGTCTTCTCGAGGCGCGCCTGCTCTTCCTGCGTCTGCGCCTGCAGCACGTCGCGGCTCGAGTTGGCCAGCGCGACATCGCCCTGGCGCTTGGCGATGGCCTGCGCCTCGGCGAGCACCGCCACGCTCTTCGCGATGGTGGCCTTGGCCGTGTTCTCGCCTTCGACGGCTGCCGCCTCGTAGGACGCAATCTTGATGCGCTGCTCGGCCTGCGCCTCCTTCTCGCCCTGCGCGGCGCCGGCCTCGAGCTGCGCCACGCGAATGCGCTGCTCGGCCTGCGCGGCCTTCTGCCCCTGCACGGCCTTGGCGGCCTGCTCGGCGATGGCCACTTCTTTCTCGCGGTTCGCGTTGGCCTCGCCCGTGATGCCCTCGGCCTCGAACTTGGCCACGCCCACGCGCTGGTCGCGCTCGGCCTGCTTCTGTCCCATGGCGGACTGCGCGCGCTGCGTGGCGACGTTCACGTCCATCTCGCGCACCGCGCCGGCCTGACCGACGTTGCCCAGCTTCTCCTGCTCGGCCACCTCGATCTTGGCCTGGTTTATGGCTTCGGAAGCCGCCTTGCGCCCGATGGCCTCGATGTAGCCGCTCTCATCCGTGATGTCGCGGATGTTCACGTTGATGACGTCGAGCCCGATCTTGTTCAACTCGAAGCCCACGTTCTTGTTGACGAGGTCGAGGAACTTCTCGCGGTCCTGGTTGATCTCCTCGATGCCAAGCGTGGCGAGCACGAGACGCATCTGGCCCAGGATGATGTCGCGCGCCTGCGCCGAGATCTGCTGCTCGCTCATGCCGAGCAGCCGCTCCGCGGCGGAGTTCATGATCTCCGGCTCGGTCGAGATGCCGATCGTGAAGGTGCTCGGCACGTTCACGCGGATGTTTTTCTTGGACAGCGCGCCCGTGAGCTCGATGTCGATGGTCAGCGGTTCGAGCGACAGGTACTCGAAGTCCTGGATGAGCGGGATCACGAAGGTGCCGCCGCCGTGCAGACACTTGGCCGCGCGCTGTCCCGCCACCTTGCCGTACACGACGAGGATGCGGTTGGACGGGCAGCGCCGGTACTGCCGCACCATGAGCACGCTGAAGAAGACGAAGATGAGGAGGATCGGCAGCGCGACGAAGATCAGGCCGGAGGCATTGCCGAAGGTCGAATCCTGCAGTGCGATGAGCGGTGGCAGCACGGCGAACATGTCGGGGGTTCCCTTTCCTGAGTCGGTGCGATGCATCGCACCGTGTGATCGTGCGGCGGAAGCCGGCCCCTGGGCCGACCGCCGCAGGTGTGGCTACGTCTGAGGCTCGACGACGATCGAGTCATCCGACTCGACGGAGAGCACCTTCACGGAGCGAAATGCCGGAATCGCCGGACCGATGCTGCCCGCTGCGACGATGCGGCTGCGGCCGTCCACGTTCACGCGCACCTGGCCCCTGCCGGCGCCGCGCGGTGGAATCGGCAGGTAGACCTGCGCGGCCGAACCGATGCACAGCCGCATGTCGATGTGCGGCTCACTGTTGAGGCTGCGCATGCTGCGCATCAGCAGCGAGGAGAGCAGCATGCAGACGAAGCCGAAGGCGAAGGCGGCCGCGAGCGACGCGCCCCTGCCAAGCTGCCAGTCGAGGCGGCAGGCCAGCCCCATCCAGCCCGCGCCCATGATGAAGGCCAGCACGGACAGGGTGGACAGCAGCCTGAAGGCGCCCGTGCTGTCGTGATGCGCGTCGCCCGGATGGTCGCCGCCCATCGCGTCGCCGTGCACGTCCATGCTGAAGTCGCCGCCGTGATCACCGCCGGCGTCGCCGCCGATCATCGACAGCGCGAGGCGCAGCAGGAAAAGCAGCGTGGCCCCGACAGCCATCCCGAAGTAGATGGTGGTGTCGGCGGACTTGTTGAGCAGTTCCCAGTCCCACATGGCGACCTCGTGGGGGCATCCGGCCGGTGGCACGCCGAACATCCCGAGACCTCGTGAACCTAGGACACGCCCCGGCTGACGTCAACGGCACTCCCGTGGCGCGACAACGACGATCGCAGCAGCTCGCTGCGAGGCATGTCGGTCATGAAGCGGCGGCGCGACTCAGCGAGCCCCGCCGGCGTGCGCGAGCCACCACGGCAGCGAAGCACAGAGCGCGACGAGGACGGCACCGCCAGCCAGCACGGCGAGACGAGCGCGCGCGTCCACCGTGTCGGGCGCCATGTCGCAGGAAAGACGCAGACCCCAGCCCAGCGACAGGCTGCACGCCGCGGCCACCAGCAGATGTTGCGCGTGCCTCGGATCTCCCGGCGGCGACACGAGGCAGAACGCCAGCAGGGCGAGCGCCACGAGGCCGACGGCGCAGGCCGCGTGCCCCAGCAGGTGCAGCGCCGCTTCGCGGGCCACGGCTCAGCGACCGGGCGTGGTCTGACCGGAAGGGCCGACCGACTCCTTCTCGGGCACGGAGTCGGCGGGCTTCGCCGGTGTCTCGGCGGGCTTCGCCGGTGTCTCGGCGGGCTTCGCAGGAGCAGCAGCAGGTGCCGGCAGGTTGCCTGCGAGCACGGCCCGCACGCGATCGAGCGAAGCCTGCACCTGCACGCGCAGCCCCGCATCCTGCTCCGCCAACCGGCCGAGCAGGCGGTCGAGATCGGTCTGCGCCTCCGCGTACTGCCCGAGTTGCTCCTCGACCTGCGCGAGGTCGAACAGCAGCGTGTTGTTGGCGCCATCCACGGCGACGAGTTCGCGGAGCTGCTTGAGCGCCTCGGTGTTGCGCCCCGCCTTGCGCAGTGCATCGGCCCACGAGCGCTGCGTCGCCAGGCGACTGCTCTCGCCTTCGGGCAGCAGTTCGAGGCGCGCGCTCCAGAAGTCCGCGGCCTTCCCGAAGTTGCTCAGTGCCTCGCACGCGCGCGCCTGCAGGGCGAGCCGCTCCACGACGGAGGGATAGAGCGCATTGTCGGCGGCCAGCTGCTCCAGCAGCCGCAGCGCCTCCTCGGGCTGGGCTGCCGCGACGAGTTCACGGGCCCGGCCGGCGCGCGCCAGCGCCAGCGCATCCCGCGCTTCGGCGCGCGACTCGAAGCGTCGGATGACCTCCGCGTAGCACCACGCTGCCAGCGAGTGCGCCTCGTTGCCCGCGAGCGACTCGGCCAGCTCGAGCCATTGCACCGGCGGCCGCTGCTCGCCCAGCACGGACAGCGCGGATTGCGCCGCGGTCTCCAGTCCGGGCAGCGGCACGCTGCGACGCTGCGCCACGATGCGCCCGATGACGGGCACGGCTTCCTGCAGCTTCAGCGATCCGAGCGCCTGCACGATGGCGACGACGACGCTCGCTTCCGTCTCCGCGGCAGAGCGCTTCTCCAGGAGCGCAACGGCCGCGTTCGCCCCGGTCCGACCGAGGGCGGAGGCCGCCTCGGCGCGCACGCTCGGCGCCACGTCGTCCAGCAGCGCGCCGAGCAGCGCGACCACGCGCGTGCGTTCCACGGCATCGGCCGTGAGCGTGCGCACCCGGTCGCCGAGCGCGACCGCCATCGCGAAGTGGACGTCGGTGTTCGTGTCGATCAGGAAGATCTGCTGCAGCCGATCGAGCGCAAGCTGCGTGTTCTCCGAGGCCATGAGCGCGCGCACGGCCGCAGCGCGCACGCGGGGAAGCTGTTCGGGAACCGCCAGCGCCGCCAGGCGCGGAATCACGCCGATCGGCTTGTTCAGCGCGATGGCCTGCAGAATCGTGACGGAGTTTTCTTCGCCCGGCATGCGCTCGAGGTAGTCGAGCAGCGGCGCCACCACGGAGGGCTGGTCGCGCAGGGTGCACAACGCCGCCGCGGCCGCCGCCGTGACCACGCCATACGGCGAGGTCTGCAGCTCGGCCAGCAGCGCCGTGCGCACGTCGTCGCGGCCGCGCCCGACCTGGCCGACGCTGGTGACGAACTGCGCGCGCACTCCCGGGTCCGTCTCCAGCGTCAGCACGACATCCGTCGCGGCCGCCGGCGGCGCGGCAAGCGGCACGAGCAACGGCACGGACTCCAGCGCCGGAATGGCAAGGCCTTCCAGCGCCGCATTGCCCCCGTTGCCGAGGACCGCGTGGCCGAGTCGGCGCAGCAGCACCGGCACCGCAGCCGCGGCGCCCGTCTTGTTCTCGTGCGCTGCGAGCCGGACGGCAGCAGCCAGCCGCACGTCGGGATAGTCGTCCGCCAGCCCCGTGATGAGCTTCTCGATGTCGTTGTCCATGCGATCGATGCGCGAGCGCACGACCTCGGCCGCCATCGACTCCAGCAGTTGCTCATGCACGAGTTCCTGCGCCTGCAGCGCCTGCTCGAGCAGCACGTCCCGCTTGAAATGGCGCGACTCATCCCAGAAGGCGGTCCACTCGGGCACGCCTGCGTGGGGTCCGGGGTCGTGCCCCGTGAGCTGCTTCAGGGCGACGCGCGCTTCGGCAGCCTGCGGCCCTTCGAGCGCACGGATGAGCGGCTCGACGGCCACGAGATTGCGCGACTCGCCGAGGGCATCGACCAGCGCGCTGCGGCTGGCGGCGGCGAGCGCCGGGTCCGCGAGCCAGCCGATGCAGGTCTCGACCGCGCTCGCGCGGCTCGCCGCGAGGTAGCGCAGGTCCGTCTGCGCCAGCTCGCGCACCGCGGCAACGGACTGGCTGCCCGCGGCACTGAGGATCTCCGGCAGCAGCGGCTCGATGCTCGCGCCATCCAGCTTCTCGAGCGCGCGCAGCAGGCCCGACAGCGGCTTGAGCGCGCGGCCGGTGAGCACAAGGCGCAGGGTGGAGAGATCGCCGGCATCGATCAGCGTCTTCGCGGCCAGCACGAGGCGCGCGTGATCGTCGCCGCCGCGCTCGACGAGGTCGCGAGCCTGGCGCAGTTCGTCCGGGACGGTGTCGGCCACCGCGCCGGCAGGCTGGGTCTGCGGAGAGCCTCCCGTGGGCACCGTCGGCGGCACGTTGCCGGCCTGCTGCGGCGCCATGCGCGCCGACGCCGAAACCGAGGTGGCGCCGATCAGCAGCAACACGGCGGCGAGTCGGCTGGCGGGACGTTGCATCGGGATCAGTCCGGGTTCCTCAGGACGTCGAGCAGCGCGAGTATAGGATTGCCGACATCCGTCCGAACCACGAAGTGCGCGGCCTGCCGGTAGAGCGCTTCGCGCTGCCGCAGCAGTTCGGCCACTTCTTCGTCCGGGGGCAGGCCGCTGAGCGGCGTGCGGTGCGCCGCCGTGGCGCGCGCGGCCAGCGTCTGCGGCGCGGCATCCAGCCACACCACCGTGCCGGTGGCAGCCAGCGCCGCGAAGCAGGGCCCGTGAAGAACCGCCCCGCCGCCCGTGGCGACGACATGCCCGGCCAGCGCCGAGGCCGCGACGAGCACGCGTGCCTCCACACCCCGGAAGGCGGCCTCACCCTGCCGGGAAAGCACGACCTCGGCCGGGCAACCGGACACGCGCCCGAGCTCCTCGTCGAGGTCGAGGAACGGCAGCTGCAGGCGCGCAGCAAGCTCTCGTCCCAAGGTGGTCTTGCCGCTGGCCCGCATGCCGATGAGGACGACGTTGCGGGGCCGCCCGTTGGCAAGGGGTTGCAAGGCAGTCATGGCGGTGATCGCTGCCCCCGGGCCGCGCCCTCGTGCTCGACGGGCCGGGGGGCGCCCGCGGCGCGTGAGCCGCCCCCGGCGCACCGCACGCGCCTTGCGCCGCAGATCTGAACGTGCCGGAATCGGCATCGCGTTCGCTGACCGGATCCGACGCTTGCCGGCATCCTCGTGGTAGTCCCAACGGGATTCGAACCCGTGTCTGCTGCGTGAGAGGCAGCTGTCCTGGACCTGGCTAGACGATGGGACCACGTGTCCGGCACGTCCGGTCAGAGAGGGCGGGGATTATGTTAGGCAGCAGCATCCCAGTCCAAGAAAATCCTTCCCCACACCTTCGCCCCTCTGGCGTTCAAGCCGCACGCACCCATGGCCGACTCGCGCAAGCTCTTCAGATCGCTGGCCGTCGGCGCCGCGCTGGCCCTCGGCGTCGTGCTGGTGATGCTCGTGTTGCGCGCGGACGAGTCGCCGGCGGCACCGCCCGACCCTGCCAGCGTCGTGAGCCGCGGCTCGGACGCGCGACCACCGTCCGGCAAGCCGGTGATCAGTGTGCCGCCGGCCGACCGGCGGCCGGCGCCCCCGCCGCCGACCCCGGGCCCGGTCGCGGCCAGCGTCGACGCACGCATCGTCACCGCGGAGCACCGGCCGCTGCGCGCCGGGCGCATCGAGGCGCTGCAGGGCAACAACGCGGGCATCCCCGGCATGTCCGAGCTGCAGCCGCTGGGACTGCGCGCCGTCTCGGACGACACGGGTGCGTTCACGCTCTCCGGCGTGCCGGCCATGACCGACCTCATGCTGCGCGTGGACGGCGAGGAGTTCTCGGCCGCCGAGCTGGGACCGTTCACCGTCGAGTCGGGCCGCCCCACGCATCTCGGCGACCTGGTCATTCCGGACGGGCTCACCATCACGGGCACGGTGTTCAACGAGCAGGGCGTGCCCGTGACGGGCGCCCGCGTCGGCTTGCTCCAGGGCCCCATGAGCCGTGAGGCCGGCGAATCCACGGAGATGCTGATTCCCGCACCGGTTCGCCTGGTGCTGAGCGACGCGTCGGGCCGCTTCCGGATCGCTCATGCGGCCGTCGAATCGTTCTCGCTCATGGTGTCCGCCAAGGGTTATGCGAACGCGATGACTCCGGGCAGCCTCGATCCCGGCGAGCGCATCGGCGAGATCGACGTGCCCGTGAAGCTGGTGCCGGCGGGCACGCTGAGCGGCCGCGTCCTCGATCACGACGACGACCACCCGCTGGCGGGAGCGCACGTGTTCGCGCAGCCGATGGACCAGGGCTCCGGCTACTCGGAGACTCTCACGCGGGCCGACGGCCGCTTCCTTCTCGAGGATCTCTTGCCCGGCAATTACTCGATCTTCGTCACGCTCAAGGGCTACACGGCAGGTCGCGATCGCAGCTTCGCCGACAAGCCGCAGGCCGAGCTGACGATCCGCCTGGAGCGCCAGGGAAGTCTCGCGGGCGTTGTGGTCGGCTCGGATGGCCGTCCCATCCGGGCTTTCGATCTGCAGGCGCAGTGCCGCAAGCGGAGGCTGGATTCCGCCTTGCCCAGCGGCGCCTTCCAGCGCGTCACGAGTGCCGACGGCAGTTTCGTCGTGAACGACATCGACCCCGGATTCTGGTCCGTGGACGTGTGGGCCAAGGGCTACTCGCTCACCTCGAGCGTGCCGATGAAGGTCAAGCAGGGCGAGCAGGTCGGCGGCATGACTGTCACGCTGCTGCGAGGCTCCACGCTGACGGGCGTCGTGCGCGATGTCGACGGACCCGTGGCCAACGCCACCGTGACGCTGCACGCCAACTTCGAGCCCGAGCTGGACTTCCTGCGCGACACGCAGCCGATCCCCGGCGTCCCTCCGCAAGGCGTGCGCACCGACGCCGAGGGACGCTTCACGCTGGAGGACCTCTCGGCCAGCAAATACCAGGTGCAGGTCGATCACCCCGACTACGCCATCGTGCGGCGCAACGACGTGGTGCTGGCTGCCGAGACGGAGCTGGGCATCGAAACCTTCGTGCTGCAGCGCGCCGGCACGGTCAGGGGTTACGCGATGTCTGCCTCCGGCGACACGCTGACCGGCGTCACGGTCAGTCTCACCGAGGTGAACGGCTTCTCGCGGCAGACCGCCAGCGACGGACACGGGCAGTTCGTGTTCACGCGTGTCAGGGAGGGCGACTACCAGCTCGTGTGCTACGGCAAGCAGCTGTCGTTCGAGGCGATGATCGCCTCCGTGCGCCATCCGCCCGAGACCTTCCGCGTCGGCGAAGGCGTCAGCGTGCAGCGCAACGCGATCAGCCTCGAGTAGCGCGACGCGATCCATCCCGGGCTCAGCGACGCGACGCGAACCGTCCCGGGCGGCGCGATGCGCTAGCGCGCGAGCCGGCCGTCGCTGCGCAGGCGCGCCACCGTGGCGCGCAGGCACTCGTCGAGGTCCGCGGGCTGCACGCGGAGCTCGGCGCGCATGCGCGTCGTGTCGAACCACATCCAGCGCCCGAACGCCGCGCACAGGTCCGGGGTGAACCACACGCTGTCCGGCACGAACGGCTCGACCAGGTCCATCGCCGCGCGCAGCCACGGCGCCGCCGCGGTCGGGAAGCGGTGCACGCGCTCGGGCAGTCCGGCGGCCCGGCGCACGCGCGCAACGAGTTCGTGCAGGTGCAGGTTCTCGCCGCCGAGCACGTGACGGCAGCCGCGCCGGCCGCGCAGCGCGGCGGCCAGCACGCCATCCACCACGGTGGCCAGCGGCACGGCGTTGATGCCGCCCTCGGGCGCGATCGACAGGCGGCCGGACGCGATGTTCTCGACGAGCTGACCGCTGTTCGACGCCACGCTGGACGGGCCGTAGATCGCACCCGGGTTGACCATGACGCCGTCGAGCCCGGCCAGCAATCCGCGCTGCACCTCGAGCTCGGCCTCGTGCTTCGTGTCGAAGTACGCCGCGTCGAGATCGCCCGCGCAGTACGGCGCGTCGTCGCCGAGCAGGCGCGGGCTGTCGGTGACACCGATGGCGGCGATGCTGCTCACGTGCACGAAGCGCCCGACGCCCACGGCCAGCGCCGCCTCGACGACGTGCCTCGTGCCGAGCACGTTCGTCGCCGCCATCGCGCCCCACTGCCGGCGCCGGTAGCCGATGACCGCGGCGCCGTGCACCACCAGGTCCGCGGCGTCGAGCAGCGGCGGCAGGCTGTCCGGCTGCGTCACGTCGCCGCGCACGAGCCGGACGCCGAGGCGCTCGAGTTCCGCGCACGCGGCCTCCGCGCTCGTCGGCCGCACCAGACCCGACACGCGGTCGCCCTGCTCGACAAGCCGCCGGGCCAGCGCCAGGCCGAGGTAGCCGCTGGCCCCGGTGATCGCGACGCGCCGCGTCATCGCACCCGCCCCGTCACGGGCAGTGTGGACAGCGTGCCGGCCGGAGGGAAAGATGCGCTCATGCTGCTTCAGACGATCCCTGTCGGCCCGCTCCAGTGCAACTGCTCCATCCTCGGCGACGAGGCCACCGGCACCGCCATCGTCGTGGATCCCGGCGACGACGCCGCGGAGATCGCCGCGGGGCTGGCCTCGGCCGGCCTCACCGTCACGCACATCGTGCACACGCACGCTCACGTCGATCACATCGGCGGCAGCGCGGAACTCAAGCGGCAGTGCGGCGGCAAGGCGTGGCTGCACAAGGGCGACGAGTGGTTGCGCGACAACCTGGCCATGCAATGCCGCATGATCGGCTTGCCCGTGCCGCAGGCCGTCACGGTGGACGGCTGGCTCACGGAGGGTCAGCGCCTGGAGTTCGGCAGCCACCGGCTGGAGGTGCTGCACACGCCGGGCCATACGCCCGGAAGCTGCAGCTTCGTGCTGGAGGTGGATGGCCGGCAGCTCGTCTTCGCGGGCGACACGCTCTTCCACGGCGGCATCGGCCGCACGGACCTCTGGGGCGGCGACACCGCGCAGATCCTCGCGAGCCTGCACGGCAAACTACTGGCGCTGGACGACGACGCCGAGGTGATCTGCGGCCACGGACCCGGCACGACCATCGGGCGCGAGCGGCGCAGCAATCCCTTTCTCGCCGCCGACTTCCGACCGTGAACGCCGACGCCCCGCCACCGGCGCACGACGGCCCGGCGGCCCCTGCAGGCTTCACGATGGAGTTGCCGTTCAGCACGCGCACGAGTTGCCTGCTCGTGCCGCCCGCGGAGCCGCAGCGCGGCGTGCGCCCGCCGCTGCTCGTCCTGCTGCACGGCCAGGGCCAGAGCGGCCTGCGCCAGTGGCGCTGGATGTCGGGAGCCGTGCCGTCCCACTTTGCCGTCGCTGCGCCCGACGGCTTCCACGTGCACGAGGTGCGCAAGCCCGATCGGCCCATCCGCCTGGGTCACGCCTGGTACATGTACACCGGCGACCAGGCCGCCTTCGCCGCGAGCCTGGCGGAGAGCGAGGCCGCGCTGTGGCGGCTGGTGGACGCCGCGCTGCAGCGCCTCGACGCCGATCCGCAACGCGTCTACCTCTGCGGCTTCTCGCAGGGCGCCTACCTCGCGCACTGCGCGGCGGTGCGCGCGCCGTCGCATGTCGCCGGCTGGATCGCGCAGGCCGGCAGGCTCAAGACCGAGTTCCTCACCGAGCAGTTGCCCGGCGTGCGCGGCAAGCCCGTCCTCCTGCAGCACGGGAGCGGGGACAAGGCGCTCCCTCCCGCCGCCGCGGAGGACAGTCGGCGCGCGCTGGCCGCGCACGGCGCTCTCGTCACGCTGCAGCTCCACGACGGTGGGCACGAGATCACGGCTGCGATGGCAGCTCAGGCGCGCGCGTGGCTCACCGACGTCGAGCCGAGGCGCTGAGTCCGGCGGGCGCTTCCGTCGACGGGGCTCGCGGCGCCGCCAGCGGCAACAGGCTTGCAGCGGCCGCCGCGGCGAACAGGTGCTTCAGCGTGTGACCGCTCACGACGAGGCCCACTTCGTACACCTCGCCATCCCAGTGCTCCGCGAGTTTGGCCGCGACGTAGAAGAGGAGCATGCGGCACAGGATGGCGGTCAGCCCGTCGGGGCGTCCCGAAACATCCGCTGCACCGGCTGCCTCTTCATCGCCCGCGACTCCGGCAGTCCGGGCAGCCGGTCCGCCAGCTGCGCCAGGTGCGCCCTGCTGCGGGAGCGGCCACAGCAGCACCACGATGCCGAGCACCGGAAAGAATTGCGCGAGACCATAGGCGCGCAGGTCGCCGACACCGCGCATGTCTCCCCACGCCCACCACGCCACGCTGCCGAGACCGAACAGGACGAACGGCACCAGCAGCCGCCGCGCCGGCACGACCCCGAGTCGGCGGTCGATGACCACGCAGAGCAGCGCCATGCACGAGGCGCCGAGCGGCAGGCGATCCCAGACCAGGCGCGCATTGTCCGGCGCGAGGTGATACCAGGCCGAGCCGAAGCCGGTGAGGAACACGCCCCCGAAGAACACCAGCAGCGGCAGGCGACTGCGCGCGGCGCGGCGCGCGCGCCACAGGCCCAGAGCGCCGACGAGCACGAACGGAAGATTGCTTGCCACGTTGGCAACGTTCGGCAGCCCTGCGCCGGCGCGGTCATCCGCGAAGGCGTGGTAGCGCGGGTCCTGCGCGATCGGATCCAGCAGAGACGCCACGGCGACGGCGACCACCGCCGCCAGCACGAGCAGGCGTGCGCGCAGCGTGTTCATCCGAGCACATCCCGCGCCAGCGATCCGCCCGCGACGGCCGCGGCCGCGAAGACGCCGGAGGTTGCCGCGCCGACGATTCCGTGTCCGGCGCGGCAACTCGCGCCGCACAGGAACAGACCCGGCACGCTGGAGCGCGCTCCGGGACGCGCGAGCAGGAATTGAGCGGGCGTGGCAGCCAGCCCGTACGACGTGCCGCCGGTCGAACCCGTGTAGCGGCTGTGCGTGAGCGGACTGGCGACCTCTGAATGCACGACACGCGTGCGCACGTCCTGCCACGCGAGACCTGCCGCGTCGATCAGTCGCGCCAGACACGCCTGCTTCGCGGCGAGGTAGGCGGGCTCGCGCCGATAGCTGCCGTCTGCCGCTGCGGCGGCGCTGCTGCCCCACGCAGTTGGCGAGGCAGGTGCGACCCCCATCACCTGCACGTTGCTGAGACCCTGCGGCGCGCTGCCGGCATCGTCGGGATCCTTGTCGGAAGCGACTGTGAGAAAAGCGCTCGACGCAACCGGCCACGCGCCGCGCGCCACCGCGGCGTATTCGGCCTCCACGTCCAGCGTCGGCTGCACCCACAGGTTGCGCGCCGGCGCGCTTCGCACGCTTCCCGTTCGCAGACCCAGGTATGCCACGGCCAGTGGCGGAGCCATGTCCCAGCGCGCGGCGCGCTCCGTGGCGCGTGCGGAAAGCGTCCCGGCGGGCAGCAGCGCACCCAGCGTGGCGGGCAGATCGGCATTGGAAATCACGCAGGAGGTGCGCACGGTCACGGCCTCGCCGTCGTGGCGCATGAGACGCACGCCGGCAACCCGGCCGCGTGCGATGTCGATGCGCTCTGCCGACGTGCGCAACAGCAGCCGGCCGCCCGCGTCCGCGAAGGCCTGCGCCAGCCGGTCGGACAGCACTTGTCCGCCGCCGCGGGGATAGTAGGCGCCCTCCAGATAGTGCGCGGTGATGCCTGCAGCCACCAGCACCGACGCCCGGCTCGGCGGCAGCGCGTAGCCGATGTGCTGAGCACCGAGCACGGCGCGCAGCGCCGGGTCAGACGTGCAGGTGTCGAGGAAGCGTGCGAAGGTCGCGCCCCGGTAGCGCAGCAGCAACGGCGAGGCGAGCAGCGCGGCGCCCAGCGCGACGGGCCGGTGCAGGCGCGGCAGCACGCGGGCGAGCTCGGCAAGCAGGCGCACGTAGCGATCGATGCCGGCGCGCTCGGCGGGAAAGGTCGCGATCAGGCGCTCGCGAAAGGCGTCGCGGCCGCGCGGGATGGCGAAGCGCAGGCCGGGCAGCACCAGCTCGTCGTAGCCGTCGGGATCCAGCTCGTTGAAGCGGATGCCCTCGGCGCCCGCCGCACGCAGAATGCGTGGCAGCGTACCGTCCGCGCCGCAGCCGCCGACGTAGTGCAGCCCCACATCGAAGACGTAGCCGCGCCGGCGGAACACGGTCGCATTGCCGCCGGCGACGGTGTGACGCTCCAGCATGAGCACCGACCGGCCTGCACGCGCCAGCAGCGCTCCCGACACGAGCCCGCCGAGGCCGGCCCCGATGACGACGACATCGAAGCGCTCTCCGTCGGCGGGCAGCTTGCCGAGCGTGATGCTCATGGCGCGACGTCAGCGCCCGCCCAGCAGACGCGCGGCGCCGCCGATCAGCGCGCGCCCCGAGGCCGAGTCCAGGCTGAACAGCGCGCGCGGCGTGGCGCGCCCGAGTTTCTCGAGGAAGTAGTCCGCGAGCATGTCGTCCAGCGCGGCCTGCAGCGGGTAGCCCGCACCGCCCTCGTGGATCGTCCGCAACATGCGTTGCAGGCCGACGCGCTTGCAGTCCTCCATGTGCGACGTGACGGACTGCCCGGCGTGCCACGCGCCCAGCAACGCGCTCTCCACCGGATTCAGCGCGGTCTGCACGTCGCCGACGCGGAAACCCGTGCAGAGCCGGCCGTTCAGCACGGGCTGCAACGACAGCGCTCCGGCCGGAGGGCTCGCCGCATCGGTCACCACGATGCGCCCGTCCGAGAGTTCGACGTGTCCGCGAGCGTAGTCGCGCGGTTCGAGCAGCACGCCGCGACCGCCGTGCGCGAAGGCCAGCTCGACGCGGTGGCTGGCGCCTCCCTCGCCGTCGGTCCTGCGCTTGCGCGCGGAGCGCCACGCGCCATCCTGAAACAGCGTCCTGAACATGGCCAGCGCGTGGTAGCGCCACGCCGAACGATGGAAGACGATCCGCGTCGGCGCGCCGATCAGGCCGGCCGTGCGCGCGGCCGCCAGCGTGTCGAACCACGGCAGTCGGGCGCAGTCCTCCGCCACCCACGCGCGCCGGAAGGCGGCAAAGCGGTGCCGGTGACCGAGGTGCTTGAACAGCAGCACCGGCGTGTCGATAAGCAGGTCCGTGCGCGAGAGGTCGCAGGCGCCCAGGCGCGCCAGCACGCCGGGCACCGCGTCCTTGGAGACGGCGACGTAGACGAGGTCGCAGCGCGCGAGTCGCTCGGCTGTCAGCGAGGACAGCGCTTCGCTGTGAAAGCTGCGGCCGGCGGAGAGCACGGCGTGACGGCCGCGCGCGAACACTCCGTCGATCTCGAAGCGGCCGGGCAGCGCGCACAGCGCAGGCAGCACGTCCGTGGCCACGCGCTTGCCCGCGCCGATGACCGCGACACGCAGGCAGGGCAGCGGCCCCGCGTAGCGCGGCGCCAGCGCCGAGAGGTCGGCCGTCGAGCCGCGAGCCTCGACGGCTGCCGGCGCTCGTGCGAAGACCGCGCCGCGCAGATGTTCCGCGAGGCGGATCGAGAGCGCCACGATGGTGAAGGTCGGGTTGGCGCAGCCGCTCGTCGGAAAGACCGAGCCGCCGGCGCAGTAGACGTTGTCCGCACCGTGCAGGCGCAGCTCCGGCGTCACGGCCGACGCGGCCGGGTCGTTCCCCATCGCCGTGGTGCCGAGATGATGGCTCGCGTCCTGGTCGATGGGCCAGCGCGGTTCCCGCTCCAGCGTGGTCGTGAGCGTGCCGAGTCCGTTGTCCGCGAACTCGCGGACCAGCACGCGGTGCAACTCCAGCAGCGAGCGGCGGTCAGCCTCCGAGCTCTGATGGCGCACGACGGGCACCGGTTCGCCGTGGGCATCGCGCTCCGCGGAGAGCAGCACGCGGTTCTCCGGGTCGGGTTCCATCTCCATGAAGTTGCGCAGGCGGATCGCGCGCACCGGCGGCGCGCGGCCGGACAACGTGCGCGAGAAGGCGTAGCGCAGCACCATCGGCAGGTTGCCGAGCACCGTCCCGAACAGCCCGATCACGTCCAGCGCGGACTTGCGCTCGTTCTGCAGCACGCTGTCGTCGCCGGTCTCGGAGTAGTCGCGCAGCGCCACGAGCTTGCCGCCCTGCCGCCGCTTCCAGGCGCCGAAGAGTCCCCCGCTGTGCTTGACGAGGTAGACCAGCGCCTCGACGCCGCGGTTGTCGGACCACGGGTAGAGCGGCTCGAAGCGCACGTAGCAGTTGAGCAGGCAGCGCTCGCGTTGCAGTTCCTCGCGCAGGCGCAGCCCGGCATAACCCGCAAAGCCCTGCGCCATGCAGCCGAAGTGATAGGGCAGCTCGCGCACCGGCCGCGCGAGGCGCACGATGCCGTGGTAGTTCTTCGGATGGTTCATCAGCCCGCGACCGATCTGGTCGTGCTCATTGCCAAGGCCCGCGGCGCACAGGTCGCGCGAGGCGAGCAGCAGCCGGGCGTTCTCCAGCCCGCCCGTCGCGAGCACGAAGACCCGCGCGCGCAGCGAGAGCGTGCGCCCCGCGCCGGTGACCAGCTCCGCATGCGTCACGCGCCGACGGCCGTCGGACCCGGCCGCTGCTCCCGCTCCCGCTCCCGCTCCCGCTCCGGCGCCCGCGCTCGCTCCCGCTCCCGCTCCGGCTCCGGCTCCGGCGCCCGCACTCGGCGTCGCGGTGCCTGAGGCCGCGAGGCGCAGGACCGTCGCGTCGAGGTAGAGCGTCGTCCCGTCCGACTCGAAGACATGGCGCCATTCGCGGCCGAAATCCTGCGGATCACTGCAGGCGAGGAAGATCTTCTCCTGCACCTCGCGCCACGCCAGGGCCATGTCGCCGCGATCCTTGAGCGCGCCGAAGCCGTCGGCGCCGTACATGAGCAGTGGCGCGAAGCGGTAGCGCTGCGCCGCGGCCTCCCAGTACGGGAGCAGCGACGCGTGCGTGATCGGCCAGCCCTTGCGGCCCGCGCCACGCAGGAAGGGGCGCGCTTCCATGTCGATCGGGTCGAGCGGCGCCGAAAGGCCGGCCCAGGTCGTGGAGGCGCCGCCGAGCACCCGCTCGCGCGAGTAGTCCTTGATCGTGATGCCCTCGCTGATCACGCGGCGCAACGCGTCGGCCTGCGCGCTGGTCGCGCGACGGCCGCTCTCCAGCACGGCGATGCGCAGGCCGCAGCCGGCCAGTTCGGCCGCGAGCGTCGTCCCAGCCGGCCCCGTGCCGATGATGCACAGGTCCACCTCGGGCAGCGTGTCGGCAGAGCTGTCGCCCAGGTCGACGATCATGTCTGCGTGCGCGCGCTCCGGGGACTGGCCATGAGGCTCGCGATCGTAGTCGCTCGCGGCGACGAAATCGCGCGAGGACTGCTCGCCCCGCGTGATCGCCCGCCAGGCCGCGGCGCCGCGACCCGAGTCGGGCCCGAGGCACGCAGACGCATGCGCATGAACGCCTCAGGGGCGACGCTTGCGGCGCGCACGTCCCGCCACGCCGCCTGCCGTCGCCGCTTCCCGGACCGGCACGTCGGCCCGTCCCTCGGCGCGCTTTGCACGAGGTGCGGGGACGTCCGGCAGTCCGCGCGCACCGGGCGCGAGGATGCCGTGGAAGACGACCTCGAGCAGGTCGCTGGCCTGCCGCTCGTGCGACTTGGAGCGCCCGGCGAAGAAGTTGGTGAACATCGTCCCGTAGACGGCGCTGCTCAGGACGTCGGTGATGCGCTCGACGGGCATGCGGCGCACGCGGCCCTCGTCCATGAGCCGCTCGTAGAGCGTGGTCCAGCGCTGGATCGCGTTGCGCCGGTGCACAAAGTACGTCGGCTGCTTGCGATGCTTGAAGTCGGCGCGCTCCTGGATGAGCAGCTCGACGTAGTGCGGATGCGAGTCGAAGAAGGCGAGGTATTCGCGCACGGCCGCCGCGATCTGCTCGAGCGCATCCGCAGCCGGGTCCACGGCGGCCTCCACCGCCGCGCGCAGCTGCAGCATCACGCGGTCCACCGTGGCGAGAAACAGCGCGCCCTTCGAGGGGAAGCGGCGGTAAAGGCTGGCCTTTCCGATGCCCAGGCCATCGGCGATGTCCTGCAGATCCGTGCTGCTGAAACCCTGCTTCGCGAAGACGGCGGCGGCCAGCGCGAGGATTTCCTCCGTGCGATCAGGCGCCGCTCGGCCGCGGCGCGGCGCCGGCGCGCGGCTTGTCCGTTGCCCGTCGCGCCCCGCTGCGCGCCGCGAAGCGCCGCTCTTCGTGCCAGCGGCCCTGGAGTCCTTGCGAGTCACGGCCTGTGCGCTCCGGGGAATGCGGACGGATGAGTCCGTCCGCACACTATCGCGACCCGTCGCGGAACCCGCAACGGCGCGCCGGGCGCCGGCCGGATCGCAGCCTGGATCTCCGGCGTGCCTTCCATCATGGGGCTGAACTTCGCAAGCGCGCGCCCGCGGCCGTTCGCAGCTGCCCGCGCTCACCCGGGCGCCGACGGGTCGACCCAGATTTCCGGAGGGCGCGGATGGCTGAGGAAGTCGCTCATCGCCTCGGTCGCTCCGTACGCGCCGACCATGCCGAAATCCAGCACGTCACCGGGCAGGAGTTCCGGCAGCAGCACCTCGCCCAACCGGTCGAGAGCCGTGCAGAGCGGACCGGCGAGAGCGGTCTTGTGAAGCGGTCCCCTGCCGGCCTCGTCTGTCTCGTCGGCTGCCTCGACTGCAGGGCCGGCGACCTCGGCACAGGCCTCGTGCCCCTTCGCGTCCGTTGCGCCCGCCGCGCGCGCCACACGCGCCGCGCGCGCCGCGTCCGGGCGCAGCACGCACCGCACCGGGAAGGCTTGCCCGGTGAGCATCGGCCGCAGGAGATGATTGATGCCACCCTCGAGGATGGCGAAGCGCGTGCCTCGGCTGTGCTTGGTGCGCACGACCTTCACGAGGTAGTCGCCGCAGCTCGCCGCGAGA
Source organism: Planctomycetota bacterium (assembly GCA_038212275.1). Classification (GTDB taxonomy): domain Bacteria; phylum Planctomycetota; class B15-G4; order B15-G4; family B15-G4; genus JBBQUR01. The sequence continues at coordinate 66,759 of JBBQUR010000001.1, read as the reverse complement.
TAGCGGCCCGGTTCGAGCAGGACCTCGCCCGTGAACCACTTGTGCCGCTCGAGCAATGCCGACAGGCCTGCCCCGAGCGCGCGGACATCGAGCGGCGCCTCGCCGGCCGCGTACGGCACGCCAAGCCCCCCGCCGAGATCGATCTGCTCGAGCTGGAGCCCATGCTCGTGCTGCAGCGACTGCCCGAGCCGGAAGACGTGCTCCCACGCAACGAGCAACGCGGAGGCATCGCGCTGATTCGTCGCCGCGAAGACGTGCAGGCCCGTCACGCGTACGCCGGACAGCGCGGCCACGCGCGGGAGCAGCGCGGGCACGTCCTCTTCGTCCACGCCGAAGGCCGACGGTCCGGTGCCGCCGAGCAGCGAGCGCTCCTCGGACGGAGCGAGGCGAGGATGCACGCGCAGGTTCACGGCCAGGGGCGCACCGCTCGCCAGCGCGGACAGCCGCGCCAGATCTTCCCAGCCCTCGGCCTGCACGCGGGCACCGAGCGCCAGCGCAAGGGCCAGTTCGCTGTCACGCTTGCCCGGCCCGGCGTAGAGCAGTTGCGGCGGGCTTCCCGCGGAGGCAGGCCGCGCAGCGAGCGCCGTGGCCGCGCGCCGCAGTTCGCCGGCCGATGCGCAGTCGAAGCGCGCCCCGAGCGCCGCGAGGTGCGAGAGCAGCTCGGGATGCGGGTTGGCTTTCACGGCGAAGGCCAGCGCGACGCGCGGCGGCAACGCGGCGGAGAGCCGGCGGTAGGCGTCCTCCGCACGCCGCACGTCGTAGACGAAGCATGGAGTGCCGTGTCGCGCAGCAAGAGCCGCGGCCTGCTCCGGCGTGAACGCGAAGAGAGTCTCCGCCGCAGGGCCGCTCGGCGGCAGCCGGTCCGCGCCCGGCGGACGGGAGCGCGCCGCGGCGCTCACCGCAGCGCGTCCTCGAGCACGGTGCGCGCGTCGGTGCGGGCGTCGCGATACTTCACGATGAGCGGCGCGCTGATCTGCAGACCATGCTCCACGGCCCACGCTCCGGCCGCAGCGCGGGAGCCCGGCACGACGACCGCGCCCTCGGGGACCTCGCGGCGCCACGTGCGATGCTTGATGAGGTCGTGGATCTCGGTGCTGCCCGTGAGCACCACGCCCGCGGCGATGACGGCGCGCTTGCGGACCACGATGCCCTCGAACAGCCCCGCCAGCCCTCCGATGAAGGCATCGTCCTCGACGACCACCGGCAACGCGCCGACGGGCTCGAGCACGCCGCCCACCTGCGCCGCCGCCGAGAGGTGCACGCGCGCGCCGATCTGCGCGCAACTTCCTACGAGCGCGTGGCTGTCCACCATCGTGCCCTCGCCGACGAAGGCGCCGACGTTCACGTAGGCCGGCGGCATGAGCACCACGCCCGCGCCGAGATGCGCGCCGCGCCGCACCGCGCTGCCGCCGGGCACGAGGCGCACGTCGTCGTGCAGCGTGAGCATGCGCGGCGGAAACGCCGTCTTGTCGAAACTGGAGCTTCCGCCGACGCCGGGCAGCTCGATGAGGCCGCTGCGCCGGAAGCCGACGAGGATGGCCTGCTTGACCCACCCCACCGCCACCCACGCGCCGTCGTCGCGGCGCTCGGCTGCGCGCACCCGGCCCGATTCGAGCGCCTCGAGCAGCGCCGCATGCGCCGTTTCCCACGCCGGGTCGGCGAGCACGACGGCCGCTTCACGCTCGTAGAAACCGTTCAGTTCCTCGGGCGTCATGCGGCGTCCTGCCGGCGCGGGATCATGCGGTCACCGCTTCGGACAGCCGCGCACGCAGCGCAGCCGGCAGCGCAGCCGACATGGCCGGAGGCGCGCCGCTCTCGAGCTCGCGCGCCGCATCGATGAGCGCCGCGGCGAGCCGCGCGCGGCTCGCCGGGAGCGGCGTGGTGAGCGGCAGCCGCAGGCCGTCGCCGGACAGGCCGAGCAGTGCCAGGCCGGCCTTGAGCGGAATCGGGTTGCTCTCAGCGAACAAGGCATCCATCACCGGCAGCAGCGCGACGTGCAGCGCGCGCGCCTCGTCCATCCGGCCGGCACGCGCGTGCGCGACGAGCGCCGCCATGGGAGCGGGAAGCAGATTGCCGGTCACGGAGACGAGACCGGCGCCGCCCTGCGCGATGGTCGCGAGCGCGAGATTGTCGTCACCCGACAGCAGGCGCTTGCCCGGCGGCAGCTCCGCGAGGATCTGGCCGATCTGCGTGAGACTTCCCGAGGATTCCTTCACCGCGACGATCTGCGGATGCTCCCAGAGCCGCGCGAGCTGCGCCGGCGTCAGGTTGCTGCCGGTGCGGCCCGGCACGTTGTAGACCACGATCGGCAGCCCCGGCGCGGCGGCGGCGACGGCTTCGTAGTGCGCCACGAGGCCACCGGTCGTCGGCTTGTTGTAGTAGGGCGTGACGACGAGCGCTGCCGACGCGCCGAGTTCCTGCGCGCGCGCCGTCCACGCGGCGGCCTGCGCCGTCGCATTGCTGCCGGTGCCGGCGAGCACCGGCTTGCCGCCGGCCTCCTCCACGCAGGCGACGAGCAGCGCGTCGCGCTCCGCCTCGCGCAGCGTCGCGGCTTCTCCCGTGGAGCCCAGCGGCACGAGCACGTCCACGCCGCCTGCGACGACGTGCCGCACGAGCCGCCGGAAGGCCGGCAGGTCGATGGTGCCGCTCGGCGTGAACGGCGTGGCCAGCGCCACGGCAAGGCCTTCGATCGCTCGACTGTGCTTGATCATCGTTTCACCCCTCCCTGAAAAGCCGTGTGCCGCGAGCGCTCCGCGGAGCGCGCCGTGCACGTCGCGTGCCTCGTGCCCGCATCATGCGTCGAGCAGCCCGCGCGCGTGCGCGAGTTCCGCGTTCAGGAGCGAAGCGCCCGCCGCGCCGCGCTCCGCATTGTGTCCCATGACCACGAATTTGATGCCCAGCACGGGGCAGCGCCGCACGCGCCCCACGTGCACCGACATGCCGCCGCCGGCCTGCACGTCGCGCCGCACCTGCGGGCGATCCGGGGCCGTGTGCACGTAGACCGGGCGCTCCGGCGCGCTCGGCAGCGACAGCTCCTGCGGTTCGCCGCGGAACTCCGCCAGGCATTCGGCCACCGCCTCCGGGGACGGGTCGCCGCGCAATCGCACGGAGACGGCCTCCGTGTGGCCGTCGAGCACCGGCACGCGATGACAGGCCGCCGAGAGCGTGAGGTCCGCCGGCACGACGGCCCCGTCGCGCAGCGTGCCGAGCATGCGCGCGGTTTCCTCCGGCACCTTCTCTTCCTCGTCGCGGATGTAGGGGATGACGTTGCCGAGGATGTCCAGGCTGCTCACGCCGGGCCAGCCCGCGCCCGACACGGCCTGCATGCTCGTCATCATCACGGTCTGCACGCCGAAGGCGCGGTGCAGCGGCGCGAGCGCGAGCGTGAGCACCGTCGCCGTGCAGTTGGGATTGCAGACGATGCCGCCGCGACCGCCGCTGCGGACGCGCTGCGTGTCCAGCAGCGCGAGGTGGGCTGCGTTGACTTCCGGCACGAGCAGCGGCACGACCGGATCCATGCGGAAGGCGCTCGCGTTCGAGAAGACGACCGCACCCGCTGCGGCGAAGGCCGGCTCGATGTCGCGCGCAGGGCCGCTGTCCAGTGCGGAGAAGACGACCGGCGCGAAGGCGGCCTCGGGCGTCGCGGCCACCAGCGTGCGCGCGCCGCAGCCCGCATGGCTCTCGTTGGCGTGCCGGCCGCCGGTCTCCCCGGGGAGCTGCCACGTGCAGGCCTCGGCGTAGGCGCGGCCGACGCTGCGTTCGCTCGCGGCGAGGTGCTCGATGCGGAACCACGGGTGCTGCACGAGCCGTGCGACGAAGCGCTGGCCGACGACGCCCGTGGCGCCCAGCACGGTGACCGGAATGCGGGCAGCGCTGCCCATCAGTGATTTCCCTCGAGGAGGTGCTGCGCCAGGCGCAGATTCAGTGCGGCACCGGAGGCGAGTTCCGCGTGCGTGATGTGCTCGTCCGGCGCGTGCGCGACCTCGATCGAGCCGGGGCCGGCGAGCAGCACGCGGCCCGACGGCACGAGCGAGGCCAGCTGCGGCGCGTCCGAGCCGAAGGGCATCGCCGCGGAAGGAAAGCCGGCCGGCGTGTCGAAGCGCGCGGGCGGAGACTCCAGCAGCACGTCGACGCCGCTCTCGATCTCCGCCGGCGGCGGCGCGGCGCGGCGCACGGAGTTCAGGAAGCTCCCGCCGGGCAGCGTGCGCGCGAGCAGCTCGGCCTGCGCGTGCGCCGGCACGACGTTGGACGCCTCGCCGCCCGAGAGCAGTCCGAGGTTCCAGGACTCGCTGCCAAGACGGACGTCCGCGCCGCGTGGCTCGCCCGGTGCGGCGGGACCACCGTCGCGGAGTCGCCCGAGCCAGTCGAGCAGCGGCCACACGGCGGAGCGGCCGCGCTCGGGCGTGGAACTGTGCGCGGCGAGACCCGTGCAGTGCAGGCGCAGGTGGAGCAGGCCGCGCTGCCCCGTCGCGAGGCGATTGCCTGTGGGCTCGCCGTTGACCAGCGCGCGCAAGCTGCGCAGTTGCGGCGCGAGCGTCAGCGCGGCATGCGCGCCGACACTGTCCGTCTCCTCGCCGACGACGCCCAGCCACGCGAGGCGCGTCTCGCCGCGTGCGAGCAACGCCTTCACGGCCGCCAGCTGCGCGACGATCTGCCCCTTGGCATCCGCGCTGCCGCGGCCGAAGAAGGCGTCGGCCTCGCGGCGCGGCGCCACGTAGGGCGGCACCGTGTCCAGGTGCGTGGTGAACAGCAGCTCGGGCTCGCCCCAGCGCGCCAGCACGTTGCTTCGCCACGGCGCAACGCTCTGCACGACCACGTCGGCTCCGAGAGACGCCAGCAGTTCGCGCAGCGCCGGCAGTCCGCGGTCCTCATGCCCCGTGGTCGTGTCGTGGGCGCACAGCCCGGCCAGAGCGTCGAGCATCCAGTCGAGCGACGACAACGTCACGGAACTCACTCCCACTCGATCGTCGCAGGCGGCTTGCTGCTGATGTCGTAGACGACGCGGTTGATGCCGGGCACTTCGTTGATGATGCGGCTGGACACCTTGCCGAGCAGCTCGTACGGGAGCGGGCTCCAGTCGGCGGTCATGAAGTCCTGCGTCTGCACGCAGCGCAGCGCGACGACCTCCGCGTAGGTGCGGTTGTCGCCCATGACGCCGACCGAGCGCACGGGAAGCAGGACGGCGAAGGCCTGACTGCTGCGCGACATCCAGCCCGAGCGCACGAGCTCCTCGCGGAAGATCGCGTCGGCCTCGCGCAGCGTGTCGAGGCGGCTCTTCGTGATGACGCCCGGCATGCGCACGGCGAGTCCGGGGCCCGGGAACGGATGCCGCTGCACGATGCCTTCGGGAAGGCCGAGCAGCGTGCCCAGCCGGCGCACCTCGTCCTTGAAGAGTTCGCGGAAGGGTTCGACGAGCTGGAACTTCAGGTCCTTGGGGAGGCCTCCCACGTTGTGATGCGTCTTGATGGTCTGCGAAGGGCCGCCGTGCGAGGGCACGGACTCGATGACGTCGGGATAGAGCGTGCCCTGCGCGAGGAATTGCGCGTTGCCGAAGTCGCGAGCCGCGCGGGAGAACACGTCGATGAAGACCTTGCCGATGACCCGGCGCTTCTGCTCGGGGTCCGTGACACCGTCGAGCGCCGCGAGGAATTCCGCGCTCGCATCCACCGCGACGAGCTTGATGCCGAAGGCGCCGCGGAAGGTGTCGATGACCTCCTGCGCCTCGTTCTTGCGCAGCAGGCCGTTGTCCACGAAGAGGCAGGTGAGACGGTCGCCCAGCGCGCGGTGCAGCAGCACGCCCAGCGTGGACGAGTCGACGCCGCCCGAGAGGCCGCAGAGCACGTGGCCGTCCTTGACCTGCGCGCGCACCGAGGCCGTCGCTTCCTCGAGGAAGCTGCCCATCTCCCAGGAGTTGTCGCAGCCGCAGCGCTCGTGCAGGAAGTTGGCGAGGATGGCCGCACCGAACTGCGTATGGCTGACCTCCGGATGGAACTGCAGTCCGAGGAAGCGGCCGGAGAGTCCCTCCACCGCGGCGTGCGGGCAGCCCTCGCTCGTTGCCAGCGTGCGGAAACCGGCTGGCAGCCTGGCGACGCGATCGCCGTGGCTCATCCACACCACGCTCTTGCCGGGCGCGCCGGGCAGGCCGTCGGCAAGCAGCTCCGCGCGGCCGTACTCGCGGCCGTCGCCGCCCTTGACCTCGCCGCCCAGCGCGGCGACCGCGGCCTGCAGCCCGTAGCAGATGCCCAGCACCGGCACGCCGAGGCGCAGCAGCACGGGATCGAGCTGCGGCGCGCCCGCGTCGTACACGGAGGCCGGGCCACCCGAGAGGATGATGCCGCGCAGGCTGGCCTTGTCGCCCGCGAGGACCTCCAGCGGCACGGTGCACGGATGCACCCTGCAGAAGACGCCTTCCTCGCGGACGCGGCGCGCGATGAGCTGCGTGTACTGGCTGCCGAAGTCCACGATGACGATCGTGTCGCGGCGACCGGGCGCGCCGGGCCGCACCGCGATGTTCGCCGGACGCGAGGCGGCGCCTTCGCGCGGCGGGCTCGCGGGCTGTTGTCCTCGCGGTGCGGAGGAGGAAGGTTGCGTCGGCTTCGTGCTGTCGGTCGTCATCGGTGGGCCTGGTAGTTGGGCGCTTCCTTGGTGATCTCGATGTCGTGCGGGTGACTCTCGGCGAGCGTCGCGGCGGAGACGCGCACGAACTGCGCGTGGCGCTGCAGGTCGGGCAGCGTGGACACGCCGAGGTAGCCCATGCCCGAGCGCAGCCCGCCGACGAGCTGGTACACGAAGGGAGCCAGCGGGCCCTTGCTCGCCACGAGGCCCTCGACGCCCTCCGGCACGAGCTTGTCCGTGGCGGTGACGTCGGATTGCGCGTAGCGATCCTTGCTGCCGTCCACCATCGCGCCCAGCGAGCCCATGCCGCGCACGGTCTTGTAGCTGCGCCCGCGGTACAGCACCGGTTCGCCGGGACTCTCGTCGAGGCCGGCGAAAAGCGCGCCGAGCATCACGCTGCTCGCGCCCATCGCGAGCGCCTTCACGATGTCGCCCGAGTGGCGGATGCCGCCGTCCGCGATGACCGGCACGCCGGCCGGCCCCGCGACGGACACGGCGTTGGCGATGGCCGTGAGCTGCGGCACGCCGACGCCCGCGACGACGCGCGTGGTGCAGATGCTGCCCGGGCCGATGCCGACCTTGATCGCGTCTGCGCCGGCGGCGATGAGGTCCGCGGCGGCTTCCGCGGTGGCGATGTTGCCCGCCACGACGTCGATGTCGAAGCGGCGCTTGATGGCCTTGACCGTCTCGATGACGTTGAGGCTGTGGCCGTGCGCCGTGTCCACGACGATGACGTCCACGTCGGCGGCGACCAGCGCCTCGACGCGCAGCAGGTCGTGCACGCCCACGGCGGCTCCGACGCGCAACCTGCCGCGGGAGTCGCGGCACGCATCGGGCCAGCGCGTGATCTGGTTGATGTCGCGCATCGTGATGAGGCCCGCGAGGCGGCCTTCCCTGTCCACGAGCAGCAGCTTCTCGATCTTGTTGCGGTGCAGCGTGTCCTTGGCCTGCTCGAGCGTGGTGTCCGGCGGCGCGGTCACGAGGCGCGTCGTCATGACGTCGGCCACGCGCGTCGTATCGGTGCGATGGAAGCGCAGGTCGCGGTTGGTGAGGATGCCGACGACGCGTCCCTTGTCGATGATCGGCAGGCCCGAGATGTTCTGGCGCGTCATGATCGTGCGCGCATCGCCGATGGTCGCGTCGGGCGGCAGCGTCACCGGGTCGGCGATGACGCCGTGCGCCGAGCGCTTCACCTTGCTCACCTCGCGCACCTGGTCTTCCGGGCGCAGGTTCTTGTGGATGACGCCGAGGCCGCCGCTCTGCGCCAGCGCAATGGCCAGCGCGGACTCCGTGACGGTGTCCATCGCCGCCGAGAGCAACGGGATGTTCAGCTCCACGCGCCGCGAGAGCCGCGTCTTCGTGCTGGCCTGGCTGGGCAGCACGTCACTGCGACGCGGCAGCAGCAGCACGTCATCGAAGGTGAAACCTTCCATGGCGATGCGCAGGCTGCCGGGCGCATGCAACGGCGAGCCGCTCACTGCGGAGCCCGCTGCGGAGAGTGCGGCGCCGGAATCGCTGGCCGCGGACACCGTCGAGCCGCCTGGATTTGCGGGGACGGGAGAAGTTCCATGCTGCGGAATCACCTGTGCCATCGGGCGATTTCAGCACACTTGGCGCGGGCAATCAAAAAGACCCGGGTCCCCGGGGGAGTGACCCCCCGGAGACCCGGGCCCTGGAGAAGGAGGAGAGTGAACCACCTGTCGGGAACAGGGTGGGTCGACTTGAGCGAGCCGCTTGCGGTCCGCTCGGCGGTGCTCACGGCGGGTCGCGCCAGAGCCCGGGAATCGGCGGTCCGAGCGGCTCCACGTAGCCGGGGAACAGCCGGTGCGCGTCGTCGTCCATGGAGGTCCAGAGCGCGGTGAAGGGCATGCGCAGGCTGTTCTGCTCGCGGAACCGGTCATAGACCACCCACCATGAGGACGGCGAGCCGGGCTGCACCTGCAGGAGGTGCGTCACGTCCTTGTAGATCCGGTTCAGCTCGGACATGCGCTCCGGCTCGGCCTCCTGAAGCAGCACGGCGTAGAAGTGGCGCGCGGCCACGAGGGCCTCGATCCGTGCGGGGCCCTCCTCATCCCGGGCGCGACGGCGCCACATGTCCGCGAGGCGCTGCACCGAGGCCAGCGTGGTCGCATGATCGGTGCAGACCTTGTATTGCAGCAGGTCGATGGCTTCCCTCAGCCGCCCCGCGCTGTCCAGCGCGAGGACGAGCTTCGAGAACGACCCGATACGTGTCGGGCTGCCCGCCACCGACTCCTGATAAAGCTCCACGGCCTCATCGTGGCGCCCGAGCAGCATGAGCGCATCGCCCTCGTCCTCGGCGAGTTCGCTGGAGAAAGGCCAGAGCACGCGGGCCGCACGGAAGTGTTCGAGCGCGGACTCTCCCGCGCCGCGCTGCAGGTCCAGCAACCCCAGCATGCGCTCGGGCACGTGGCTTCCCGTGCCGAGCGCGGACACCCTGGCGTAGAGCGCTTCGGCCGTGTCGAGATCACCGGCCGCGGCGCGCTCCTGCGCGCGAGCTGTCAGCCAGCTTCCGGGCACATGGATGGCCGTCACGATGAGCGCCGGAACGCAGGTCAGCAGCGTGAGAGCGGCCACGGGACGGCGGGCACGCCCTGCGGGAGCCGCCGGAGCCGCGCCCTCGCCGCCGAGGCGCGTGAGCGCACCGGCCACGCCGATGAGCACCGCCAGCAGACCGGCCGTGGCGGCCAGGGCGAACGGCACCTCGAACTGCCCCACGACCCCGAACACCACGACGCTCCCGGTCGCCGCCGCGGCGACGAACCAGGCTCGCTGCTCGCACGCCGAGCAGAGCACGGAGGCCAGCATCACCGCGAGCGACGCGAAGAGGCCGAGGTACAGCGCCAGCCCGGGCAGACCCAATTCGGCAAGCACCTGCAGTGCATCGTTGTGCGCGTGCGGCTTGGCGGCCGCCTGGCGCTCGAAGCGCGGGAACTCGACCACGAAGTTGCCGGCCCCCACGCCCAGCAGCGGATGCTCGCGCACCATCTCGATGGTCTTGCGCCACAGCAGCGGCCGGAACGAGACCTCGCCGAGGTTGAAGGAGAGCAGCTGCACGCCCCGATAGAAGCCGTCCTTCGCCAGGCCGCGCACGCGATCGGACAGCGGCAGCGCCGCCATCAGCACGAGCACGAGCACGGCAGGGATCCTCCAGCGCCGGCCCGACATCCGCAGCCGCGGCAGTCGGGTGCGCAGCGCGACGAGGAGCGCCACCACGACCACCGCGAGCAACGCCCCGAGCATGCCGGCGCGACTGCCGAGCAGCAGCAGGTACAGCGACAGGCAGCCCAGCGCGACCAGCCAGACGAGCCGGTGCAGCGGACGCCTCGCCACCACGAGCCCGACCACCATGAGCGGCACGAGCGCCGTCACGTAGCTGGCCGCCATGTTGTTGTGCACGAAGAGCACGGACGCGTGCTTGAGTTCGGTGTCGCTCAGCATCGGCGTCGCCTGGATCACCGACAGCGCGTCGACCGTCATCGCGCACGTCCCGACGACGACGAGCGCAACCAGCACGAGCCACGCGCGCGCCGCCGTCGTGCACAGCTCGCGCACCCCGATGGCCAGCCCGAGCATCGCGGCCAGCAGCAGCACGCGCGTCAGGCCGATCTGGGGATTGCGCGCCCAGAACAGCGACAGCGCCGACCACCCCAGCAGGGCCACAAGCACGCGCTCGGCCAGCGTGGTGGACGCGGGGCGCCGCCCATGCCGCAGCACCTCGGACGCACCCAGCACGAGGGCCGCCAGTCCGCACAGGGAGAGCACCAGCGCCTTCGCGCCCTGCGTGTCCTCGCCGAAGGGATCGACCACCACCGGCACGAGCAGCGCCAGCGCCAGGACGAGGCTGCGCGGGATGCCGACGGCAGCGCCCGAGGGCGCGGCTGTGGTGGTGGGCTCGCTCGCGGTCACGCCGGCCATGATCCGGATTTCACAGGCCGATGGCAGTGTCGTCCGGCCGAGGCGGTGCACGGTCGCATCGCCACACGGCCGCACCCTCCGCACCCACCGCACCCACCGCACCCACCGCACCCACCGCACCACCGCACCGGCGCACCACCGCACCGGCGCACCACCGCACCGGCGCAGCGGCGCAGCGGCGTGCGGGTGCGGGTGCGGCGGCGCACCGGCGTGCGGGCGCGGCGCCAGGCTCCGACGTGCGTGTGGCAGACGCCTCGCCGCTGTGAGAGACTGCCCCGACCATGAGCGCCCTGTCCGAGCACGCCCGGCAACAGGTCGAGATGCACCGCAATGTGGCGCACATGTACCGGCGCCGCTCGGCCTACGCATTCGCGGAGGCCTTCCAGGAGGAGCGCAACGACATCCTCATGGGGCTGGCGCCCGTCCGGGACGGCGCCCGCGCGGTGGACCTCGGCTGCGGCACGGGCGTCATGCTCGACAAGCTGGCGCGCCGCTACGAGTCGGTCATCGGCATCGACATCAGCGCCGAAATGCTCGAGGGCTACGACCTCACCGACCTGCGCACGGGCCTGGCGGTCGGGCTGCTCCGCGCCGACATGGCCGCGCTGCCCCTGGCCTCCGACTCGTGCGACGTCGTCGTGTGCCGCTCCGCCCTGCACCACATGGAGGACGAGGCCGGCGTGCTGGCCGAAATCGCGCGGGTGCTGAAGCGCGACGGCCGCCTCATCATGGGAGAGCCCGCCAACGACAACCTGCTCACGCGGGCCGCGCGGGCCTGGGTCAAGCGCCGGCCGTCCTTCGGAAAGATCCACACCATCGACCGCGCCTACACCCGCGGCCAGCTCCGCGCGCTGCTCTCGGCCGCAGGCCTCGTCGTGCGGCGCGAGGTGCGCTTCGGCTTCGTCGCCTACCCGCTCTGCGACAACCCGGACCTCGTGCCGGTGCTCAAGCACGTGCCCTTCGCCGGAGGGATCGCCGCCGCGCTCCGCGCGCTGGACCGAGGGCTGTCACACGTGCCGCTGCTGCGCAGCCAGTCCTGGTACACGATGCTCGAAGTGGCTCGGGCGGACGGCGCGTGAAGCGGCTGCTGCCGGCCCTGCTCGTCTCCATCGTGCTGCTGGCGCTGCTCGCCGCCGCCACGAATCTGAAGTGGAGCGCGGTGACGGGCACGCTGGCGACCCTCGACCGCGGCGCAGTGGCACTGGCCTTCGGCGTCTACGCGGCGAGTTTCGTCGGACGCGGCCTGCGGCTCGCCGTGCTCCTTCCCGGCGCGGGCTCGCTGCCTCACCTCGTCTCGATATCCGCGCGACACATCTTCCTGGCCGTGGTGCTGCCGTTCCGCACCGGCGAGGCAAGCCTGCCGCTCATGCTCTCCGCCGAGTGCGGGCGGCCGCTGCACGAGGGCGTGTCCGTGCTGGCGCTCATGCGCATCCTCGACCTGGCCTCCGTGGCGGCATGGCTGCTCATCGGCTTGCTGCTGACGGGTCGCTTCGGTGCGTCGGGCGACATGGCGCTGCGTGCGGTTGCCGTGTTCGCGCTGCTCGTCGGCGGCCTGCTGCTGCTGCCGATCCTCGCGCGGCGTGCGGCGATGCTCGCGAACAGCACACGCAAGCCGATTGCCTTCGCCGGGCGCGCCGCGGTGCACCTCTCGTCGATGCAGCGCAGCCAGTTCTTCCTCGCCGCGCTCACCTCGCTGGCGACGTGGGCCGCGACCTACGGGGCCTGCTTTCTCATCGTGGCGGCGATGGCCGACGCGCCCGCCCCGCTGGGGCCGGCCGCCGCCGCCGTCGACTTCCCCGCCAGCCTCATCGGCACGACCGGACTGCACCTCTCCGCGGTCATTCCCGTGAGTCCGCTGGCGGGCGTCGGCACCTGGGAGGCCGGCTGGACCGCCGGCTACATGACGATCGGCATGGACAAGGAATCTGCGGCGACCTCCGGGCTCGTGAGTCACGTGCTCGTCTTCGCCTTCATCACGATCCTGGGCGGAGCCGGCTGGCTGCTGCGCGGACGTCGGCAGCCGGCGGCGCTCACGTCGGCGCCCTGAGCGTCTCGGTCGCCACGACGACGCGGCTGACACGGTTTACACGGTTCGCGCGGCCCGGCCCGCGCACCTGCACGGCCCGCCGTCGGGCGGGCGGCCGTGCGTGCCGCGCGATGGTCGGGGTGACAGGATTTGAACCTGCGACCTCAGCGTCCCGAACGCTGCGCTCTAGCCAAGCTGAGCCACACCCCGATGTTTCCGTCCGCAGGGCGGTGCCGGTCACGCGGAAAGGGTGGACATGATGCCGACCGGCCCGGCGCGGCGCAAGCCGGCTCGCGGCCCCGACCGGGGCGTCACGGCGACGCATGCGGCACGCTCGCGCGACGCGGCGGGAGGTCGCCTCAGCCGCCGATGGAGACGAACACGCCGCCGTTCTCGTGCGCCAGCTTCTCCATGTCCTCACCGCCGTACTCGCCCACGTAGATGACGTGGATCTGCACGCCGCGGTAGCCGTTGACCCGGCGCACCTCGTTGCGGATCTCGCGCATGTCCACGGTCTTCCCCACCGTCGGCTCGCCGTCGGTCAGGAAGAAGATCGTGTCCAGCGGGCTTTTGGGAGGCGCCGTCACGAAGCCCGCACCACCCTTGGCGTCGGCCGGTTCGCCGAGCGCGGTCATGAGCGCGAGGTAGGTGTTGGTCTGGCCCTCGTTCGAGGCCGCGAGCGACAGCCCGGACTGCGCCTTGAAGCCCGCCGACTCGCCCCCCAGCGGCTTGAGCTTGTTGACCCAGTCGGTCGCCGCCGACTTGTTCAGCACGTTGGCGCGCATCTGATCCTTCTTCCACGGCTTGACGTCGCTGGCGAAGGCGATGATGTTGAAACCGGTCGTGTCGGGCAGTTCCGCGATCGTCTGGATCAGCTCTTCCTTCACGATCTGCAGGCGCTGGAAGGACGAGTAGGTGCGGCCGCTCGCCTTGAGGCGCTGCAGGTCCGCGAAGGGCACTTCCATGCTGCCCGAGACGTCGATCACGAACAGGATGTTCTCGGAGCGCGTCGCCACGCCGAGGAACTCCTTCTTGCCCGTCGTGTAGCGCGTACCGTTCCTGGCTTCGAGCGCGCGCGCCTCCGCGACCTTCTCGAAGTCGGGCATCACCCAGGACTCCTCGGCCCGATCCCACCACTTCAACCACTCGCCCGGCGTATCACCGAAGTCGCGCAGCGTGATGCTCTTGAGGCCCTGGTAGGCGTCCCCCGCCAGCCGTCCCTGCTCGACTCCCAGACGCTCGATGAGCGGGCGGATGCCGGCTCTCAGGCGCAGCTCGTAGACGGCCGCGATCGCGCGCGCGCGCACGCGCCAGTCGGGATGCTGCAGCGCCGCCAGCACGGCCAGTTCCGCGCCCGGGGCCGAGCCGATCAGGACGAGCGCATCCAGTGCGGCGAGCGCCACGGAGCCGTCCTCGTTGGCGGCCATCAGCGACAGGTCGTGACAGGCGCGCGGATCCTTCAGCCGACCCAGCGCCGTGATGCCGGCAAGCCGCAGGTCCGGATCCTTCTCTTCAAGCAGCGCGGAGAGCGAGATGTACGCGAAGGGGAAGCCCATGCCGCCGAGGGCTTCGGCCGCGCCGGCACGCAGGCGCGTCTTCTTGGCCAGCTTGCGCGACAGCAGGACCTCGTCCGCGAGCCACTGCGCCGTGGCTTCGAGCTTGAAGCCGGCCACCACATCGATGGCCCCGCGGCGCACGGAGAAGTCCTCGTCCTCGAAGGCGCCCGTCAGCGCCTGGGCCGCTTCCAGCGAGTCGATGTCCTTGAGGACCTGCACGGCTTCCCAGCGCTCGCGCGGCGTCTTGGCCTTGGCGTAGTAGCGGCGGAACTCGGCCACCAGTTCGTTCTGGTCGGCCGGCACCACCCAGCCCGCCAGGAGCAGGAGCATGCAGAGCAGCTTCATGACCGCGCATGGTAGTGCAATGCCGCCGGCCGGTGAAGTCGCGGACGGCCGCTTCGGGCGTCCCCTTCGCTTCGCTAGAGTGCGACGCATGTCCACGACGGCCCGCCAGGGCGACAAACCCCTCGCTTGCGCACACTCTGTCTGGCTGCCCTCGGAGGCCAGCACGCGTCGCTATGCACGCCTGACCCGTCTGCAGCACTACCCGCTGCAGACCGCCGTGGTCATGGTGTTCGCCAAGGGCACGCCTCCCGCCGAAGTCGCCCGCGTCGAGCGCGCCACGCGATTGCTCGCCGCGGCCGGGGTCCCCGTGCCGCACATCCACGACAGCGACCCCGCGCACGGCTGGATCCTGCAGGAGGATCTCGGCGACGAGACGCTCGTCAGCGCGGTCGAGCACGGGGCCGATCTCGCCGACCTGCACGCGAAGGCGCTGGAGCTGCTGCCTGCCATCGAAACGCTGGGCGCCCTGGACACGTCGCCGCAACCGCCGCTCGATGCGCGCCGCCTGCAGCGCGAGCTGGACCAGTTCGTGACGGCGGCCCTGCTGCTCGACGGCCCCCCGGGCCCGCGCCTCGCCGAGGACCTGACGATGCTCGTCAACGCATGCACCGCGCAACCGATGGTGCTCTGCCACCGCGACTACCACGCGCGCAACCTGCTCTGGCACGAAGGGCGCGTGCGCATCGTCGATCACCAGGACGCCATGCCCGGACCGGCCGCGTATGACCGCGTCTCGCTGGCCTACGATCCGTACATCACGCTGCCCGATGCGGACCGCGACCGCGTGGCCGGCGAGGCGCCCGGCACGGCGGCCGTCGCCGTGCAGCGCCTCGTCAAGGCCATCGGCACGTATGCGCTCAAGGCCGCCGAGGGCGCCGCGCCGGACGCCCGTCGCTGGCGGCAGTGGATCACTCCCGCGGCGAAGCAGGCGCGGCGGCTCATCCGCCGGGGCGAGTTGCGCGTGCCTGTGCTCGACGCGGCTCTCTCCACGCTGGCGCTCGGCGCGCCGTGAGCGGCGCGGCCGGCGTTCGCGGCGCGGGCGGCGTTTCGCCGACGCGCGACTGCGGCCTGCGCCAGGCCATCGTGCTCTGCGCCGGCCACGGCACGCGCCTGCACCCGCTCACCGACGTGATGCCGAAGCCTTTGGTTCCCTTCCTCAACGTGCCGCTGCTCACGCACGTGCTGCACGGGCTGCGCACGGCGGGCATCCGGCGCGTCGCGCTCAATGCCTTTCATCATGCGGAACAGGTGCGCCGGTTCGCCGAAGACGGCCCGGTGCCCGGCCTTGAGCTCCACGTCCGCACGGAGCGTGAGCTGCTCGGCACCGGAGGAGGTCTCCGCAATCTGCGCGACTGGCGCGGCAGCGGCCCCGTGCTGGTGCTCGCCGGTGACATCCTCACGGACATCGACTATGCGGCACTCGTGCGCCGTCACGAGGACACCGGCGCGGAAGCAACCATGGCCCTGACGCCTCACGCCGACACGTCGTTCTTCGGCGCCGTCGAGACCGACGCCCTCGGCTTGCTCTCCGACATCGTGGGACTGGTCGGCAGGCCGGGCCGGGAGCGTGCGGTCAATGCCAGCGTGCATGTGCTCACGCCGACCTTCCTGGACCGCTTCCCGGCCGGCACGAGCTGCCTCGTGCGGCAGGGTTATGTGCCGGCGCTGGCGTCGGGCGCGCGCTGCGCGGGTTTCGTGCACGCCGGTGCGTGGGCCGAACTCGGCAACGTGCCCGCGTGGCTTGATGCCCATCGCGCAGCGCTCGCCGGCGAACTGCCCGTCCTGCCGGAGCTTCTCGCGCAGGGCGGGCGGCGCGACGGAAGCGAGAGCCTCGTGCATCCCGACGCGCAGGTCTCGCCGGAAGCGGAGCTGACGTGCGGCACGGTGGTCGGCAAGGGCGCGCGCATCGGCGCCCGGGCGCGGCTCGACCAGTGCCTGGTGATGCCCTTCGCGGTGGTGCCGGCCGGCGCCCGCCTCGTCCGCAACGCCGTGATGCCCTCGCCGCGAGACGTGCTCGACGCTCCGCGCGACTACGCGGTGCACACCGCGCAGTCACCCGACGGCGGCGGGACGCGCCAGCGCGCGGAGCCCGGCCCGTGAGCGGTGCGCGCATCCTGCTCGCCGTGCTCCTGTTCGCTGCGCTGCTGCTCTGGGCCGCGCTCGCCGGGGGCGGAGATGCGGACCTCGATCGTGGCATGGCTAACACGGACGAGGCCTTCGCGGCGGTGGAGGCCGAGCTGTCGGCCCTCGATCCGGACTACCAGGCGCTGCGCGCCCAGGGCATGGTGCTTGCGCTGCGCGACCAGCGCGACGACTTGCTCAACCGCCTCGCCGGACTCAAGAGCCGGCGCGTGCAGATCACCCAGGACGACGCCACCGACCGGCGCGAGAGGCTGCCCGCGCTGCGCGGCCTGGTGGACGAGGCGGACGTCGTGCTCTCGCTTGCGGTGAACCTGCACCGGGAGTGCTCAGCCCTCGTCGCATGGCGAAGCCGGTCGCAGCCGATGCTGGCCGAGGCCGGCACTCAGCGCAGCAAGCTCGCCGCGTGCCCCGAGAAGGACGAGGCCCGCCGCGCACGCATCGCGTCGCTTGCCACGGGCCTGGGCGAAATCGAGCGCCAGGCGCCGATGGTCGAACGCCTGCTCCACGACAACCTGGAGCAAGGCCGGAATCTCGGCGACAGCATGCTGGCCAGATTGCGCACGCTGCTCGACGAGCAGGCCAGGCTGCTGGACGGCTGACGCCCAGGCTCAGCGTGCGGGCGTCATCAGCGCCGGGTGCTCGGGCCACAGCGTGCCCAGCAGCGCGCGCACCGCATCGGCTTCCGGCTCGCGCTTCAACTCCACGAGCACGCGCAGCTTCACTCCCAGCAGCGTGATGTCGCGAGGCCGCTCCGACAGCGCCTCGTCGAGCCGCACGAGCGCCGCGACACCGCCGCCGCGCAGCAGATCCGCCAGCGAGCGCAGCGCGACGGCGCGCGGTTCGCCGGGGGCGGCCGCCAGCGCGGCGTCCAGCGCCGGGATGGCCGCGTCCGGAGGCGTGCCGAAGGCCTGCGCCCGGAGAATCTGCGCCCGACCATATTCGATGAGCAGGTCCACGCTCGGACGTGCGCGCTGCGCGCGGTCCAGCACCTCCACCGCCTCATCCCAGCGACCGAGGGCAGCGTAAGCCCGACCGCGCAGCAGCAGCAGCTCAGGTCGCGCTTCGTGCGCCGCGCCCGCCGCGTCCAGGCTGGAGAGCGCCTGCTCCGCGCGGCCGAGCACGATGTCCGTGTTGGCCCGGTCCAGCAGCACGATGAAGGCCTGCTCCGTGCGCGGGTCGGCCAGTGTCGCGCCGGTCGGGCCCGCGGGCGCGTCCGGCGCCTGCCGGCCCATGTAGCCAAGGGCGGCCAGCGCCGCGCCGTCACCGGCCGGCGCGGCCTCGTGCTCCGGTTCGGGCGAACGCATCAGCGCCAGCAGCGCGTGGTCGGTCACGACGACGCCGTGCTCCTCGCGCGGATCGTCGACCGGCGACGTGAGCGTCCAGTCGGGTGCGCCCGCGAGCGGTGCGCCGACGAGCTTGTCGCCGTCGCGACGGACGCCGACGAGCGGCGAGAAGCCGTAGTAGACCCACGGCGCGCGCGTCTCGAGCGGCAGCGCGCGGCCGGGCGCAGGCGTGCGCAACGAGCGACCATCGAGAGCGGGCGCCGCGCCCTCGGGCAAGCCGAGCACGTCGAGCACGGTGGGCATCACGTCGAGCAGCGAGACGGCTTCGGAGCGCACGGCGCCGCCGACCGGAAACGTGGCGCCCTCCGGCGGCTCGCCGAGCCACGCCACGGCGAGCGGCACGTGCATCGTCGCCTCGTGCAGCAGCAGTCCGTGCGTTTCCTCGCCGTGCTCACCGAGCCCCTCGCCGTGGTCCGCCGCGAGGACGACGAGGACGGGTCCGCGCGCCCGTGCCCGCACGGCCTCCAGCAACCGGCCGAGTTGTGCATCGGCGAAGGCCACTTCGGCCTCGTAGCTGGCACGCTCGGCCTCCGGCGAGACATCCCCCGCGGCGTCGGCTGCTGCGCCAGCCGGCGCAGCCGGCGCGGGCGGCGCAGCCGGCGCGGGCGCATCGGGCGCATCGGGCGCATCGGGCGCATCGGGCGGCGCGGGCGCCGCGTACGGCGCATGCGGGTCGAAGAGGTGAACCCACGCGAAGAAGGGCTCGGTCGACCATCCCTCCCACGCGACGGCGTGATCCACGGTGACATCGCCGCGCCGCTCCGTCGGCACCGGCGGACCGCCGGCGACGAGCAGGTCGTCATCGTAGAGGTCGAAGCCGATGGCCAGGCCGTGCAGATGATCGAGGACGGTGCTCGACACGAAGGCGGCGGTGGTCCACCCGCCCTCGTGCAGGTGTTCCGCCAGCGTCGGCACGGGGAGGCGCGCCACCGCAACCCCGTTCACCGTGAGGCCGTGCCGGGCAGGTCGCAGTCCCGTGAGCATCGAGGCGTGAGCCGGCAGCGTGAGCGGCGTCACGGTGCTCGCCTGAGCGAACCGCGTGCCGCGCGCACACAGCGCATCCATGACCGGCGTGCTGCCCGGCCGCCCGCCCCAGGCCGAGACCGCGTCGGCGCGCAGCGTGTCGATCGTGACGAGAAGCACGGACGGACGTGCCGGGGCGTGAGAGCACGCCGCAAGTGAGAGTGCCGCGAGACAGCCGCCGAGCCGCGCCCGGCTCGAGGACCTCACGACGGCAGGTCCACGTGGCGCAACGTCCGCTTGTCACCGTGGCGCACGGTCAGGCCCTCCGCGTCGAAGAATTCGAGCAGCGGAATGAGGTACTTGCGCGTGGTCGCCAGTTCGTCGCGCAGCTCCGGAATGCTGATGGCGCCCAGGCGCGCGCGGCCGTGCTCGCGGATGATGCCGCGCATCCGTTCGAGCGCCGCCGGATGGAAGAGGTGCTGCTCGACCGCGACGGCCTCGCCGGCGGCGCGGAGCATCGAGATCAGCGCGCGCGTTTCCTTTTCCGGCAGGCCCGTGAAGGCCGGATCGATCGCGGGCGGCGTGGCGGCGCCGGCGGCCAGCGCCGCGAGCGTGCGTTCCCGCGCCTCGCGCTGCGCGTTGCTGAGCAGTGCCCGGTATCCGTGGCGGCGCAGCTTGCCGCCGGGCGCCGTCTCGAAGCGGCGGTCGGTCGCCAGCACCGCGTCCAGCGCGACGTCCTCGGCTGCCACGCGCGCACGCACGTCCTTGAGGTCCACCCAGTCGAGCAGCGGCCGCGCCTTGTGCTCGGCGCTCACCGCGGCGAGCAGGTCGTCGGCGAACTCCTCGAGCGCCACGCCATCGATATAGAGCCCACCCGGTGCGGCGACGATCTCGCCTGCGGCTGCCAGCGTCTCGAGTGGCAGGCGCAGCGCGGAGGCCGGCACGCCCGTTTCCACGGCGAGCGCCGCGAGCGAGAGGCCGCGGCGTCCCGCAGCCGACAGCGCGACGGCGAGCAGGCGTCCGGGATCTCCCTGGGCCTCGAGCCTGGCTCGGGCGTCGCTCAGCACGCGCTCCTTGAAGCGCTTCAGGCGGCCGTCGGTCGCGGCAAGCACGAGTCCGCCTCCGAGCACGGCGAGTGAGGACTGGTCGCGCAGCAGGAACCTGTCGCCGGGCGCGCAAGTCGTTGCCTCGTGCAGGCGGAGCTGCAGAAAGGCGGCATCGCCCGCCGCCACCGCAGCGGCGTCGAGCACCACGGCCTGGCCCAGGACCTCGGCGGTGCCGACGTGCAGGCGCACCGGCGCATTGTTGCGCAGCGCCCGTCCGTCGATGTGCGTGTAGTGCACGGAGAGCCGCCGCCGCGCCGCGAAGACGCCGGGACGTGCGACGACATCACCGCGCACGATGTCACCCCGTCCCGCCCCCGTGACGTTGAGCGCCGTGCTGTGACCCGCACGACCGACGTCGCGCGCGGCGCCGTAGGCCTGCACGCCGCGGACCCGCAGCGCGAGATCGCGGCCCACCACCTCCAGTTCGTCGCCCGCTGCGACGGAGCCGCTCACGGGCACGCCGGTGACCACCGTGCCGTGGCCCTTCGCGGAGAAAACGCGCTGGACGGGCAGCCGGAAGGCGCCGCTCGTGTCGCGCGGCGGCACCGTGTCGATGAGTGCGTCGAGTTGCGCGCGCAGCTCGGGGAGACCCGTGCCGACCGTGGCCGAGACGGGCAGCACCGGCGCGCCCTGCAGGAAGGTGCCCGCCACCAGCGCCTCGATGTCCTGCCGCGCCATGTCGAGCAACTCGGGCCCGACGAGGTCCACCTTGTTGAGCACGACGAGGCCGCGCGTCACGCCGAGCAAGCCGAGGATCGCGAGGTGCTCGCGCGTCTGCGGCATGACGCCGTCGTCGGCCGCGACCACGAGCAGGACGATGTCCACCGACGTGGCGCCCGCGACCATGTTCTTCACGAAGCGCTCGTGGCCCGGCACGTCGATGATGCCGACGAGCGAGCCGCTCTGGTGCCGGTAGGGCGCGAAGCCGAGGTCGATGGTCATGCCCCGCTTCTGCTCCTCGAGCAGCCGGTCGGGATCGATTCCCGTGAGCGCGCGCACGAGGGCGGACTTGCCGTGGTCGATGTGGCCCGCCGTGCCGACGATTGTCGTGCGGATCGCGGACATCGGTCGGACGATCAGCCGCTCGTCGCCTGCAGGACCTCGGGCAGGTACAGGATGCGCTGGCACGAGCGGCACATGATCAGCTCGAGGCCGGAGATGAGCCGGCTGCGATCGTTGGGCGTCACCGTCGAGAAGCAACCCTGGCAGATGTGGACCTCCACTGCGGCGACGCCCTCGCCGTGCGCGGCGTGTGCGCGGTCGTACAGCTTGAGGACGACAGGCTCGATGGCGCGGCGGATCTGCTCGCGGCGCTCGTCGAGTGCCGCGAGTTCGGCACGGTGCGTTTCCCACTCGTTCTTCGCGCGGTTCTCAAAGGCCTTGTACTCGGCTTCGGCCTCGACCAGGTGCTGCTCGGCGGCCTTCACGAGCCCCTCGCCCTGCTTGATGGTCTCGAACTGCTCGAGGATGGATTCCTCGACCTTGCCCTTGTCCTCGACCTTGCGGGCGATCTCGGCCACGAGGAGGCTGTACTCCTGATTCGTCTTGGCCGACATGAGATTGCCGTTGGCCTTCAGGATGGCCGACTCGCGTTCCGAGAGGTCGAGTTCCAGCGACTTAAGGTGCGCCTTGAAGCCCTGGAGCTTGTTGCGCGCGGCGTCGAGTTGACCATGAGCCCCGGTCGAATCCCGGTGGCGGGCGCCAAGGACGCGGGGCACCGAGTCGATCAAGAGGCTGGCTTGCGAGCGAAGTCGGTCGACGTCGCGCAGGGCGATGAGCTGGAAGATCTGCTGCCTCTGGTCTTCTCGCGTCACTTGGCCGTTTCACCTTGAGAGCAAGGGTCGAACGGGCAGGGTACCAGAGCGGGAGGTCGCTGAACAGCGTCGACCGGCGGTCCGGAGCGATGGCTCCGGCCGCCGGTCGTCAGGCCCCGCCTCACTGCGCGGCGCTGTCGATGAAGCCTTCCAGCATGCGCGAGCGCACCGGGTGCTGGAGCTTGCGCACCGCCTTGGCCTCGATCTGGCGCACGCGTTCACGCGTGACCTTGAAGATGCGCCCCACCTCCTCGAGCGTGTAGGTGTAGCCGTCGCCGATGCCGTAGCGCAGTTTGATGATCTCGCGCTCGCGGAAGGACAGCGTGTCGAGCACGGCCATGATCTTGTCCTTCAGCATCTCCTGCGCGGCGGCCGTCACGGGCGAGACGGCGCTCTCGTCCTCGATGAAGTCGCCGAAGTAGCTGTCGTCGCCCTCGCCGATCGGTCGATCCAGCGAGATCGGGTGCTTGCTGATCTTCATCACCCGCCTGGCTTCCGCGCTCGAGATGTCGCTGTTGCGGGCGATCTCCTCGATGGTCGGTTCGCGGCCCAGCGTCTGCACGAGCTTCTTGGTGACGTTGCGCAGCTTGCTCATCGTCTCGATCATGTGCACCGGAATGCGGATGGTGCGTGCCTGATCGGCGATCGAACGCGTGATGGCCTGACGGATCCACCACGTGGCGTAGGTGGAGAACTTGTAGCCGCGGCGGTACTCGTACTTCTCCACGGCCTTCATCAGGCCGGTGTTGCCCTCCTGGATGAGGTCGAGGAACGAGAGACCGCGGTTGCGGTACTTCTTCGCGATGGACACGACGAGGCGCAGGTTGCCGGACGAGAGCAGCCGCTTGGCCTCCTCGTACTGCGCGTAACGTTCGTCGATGAGCCGCAGCCGGATCGCGAGACGCCGCGGGCTTTCCTGCGCCTGGATCTGCAGCGCGTCGAAATCGGTCTTGAGATCCTTGTGCTCGCGACTCGCCTTGTTGCCCTTGAAGTAGCGCAGCCGGCGCTCGAGGGTCGC
Organism: Planctomycetota bacterium; assembly: GCA_038212275.1. Taxonomy (GTDB): domain Bacteria; phylum Planctomycetota; class B15-G4; order B15-G4; family B15-G4; genus JBBQUR01. The sequence goes on along the minus strand of JBBQUR010000001.1, from coordinate 43,895 downwards.
CATCTCCTGGTGCTTCTCGCGCACCAGCTCGATCATCGGGCGCACCTTCTTGAGCTGCACCTGCAGCTCTTCGAGCAGTTCCGCGCCCTTGCGGCGACCCCAGCCGATGCGCTCGAGCAGCAGCTTGCGCTGCGCCGGATTGCCCTTGCCCTCGAGGAAGCGCCCGTAGTCGGCGCTCTGCCGCTCGTGCAGCGCCCGCAGCGTCGAGATGCTGCCCTTGAGACGCGCGGAAACTTCCTGCTTGCCCGGCTCGAAGCCCGAGGTCGAGACCTTCAGCGTGCGGTCGAAGGCGAGCCGGCCGCTCTCGACGTCCTCGATGATCTGGATGCCCTCGCGCACGGCGAAACCCGTCGCCATGATGAGCCTGCGGAAGTGGCGCCGCGTGACCTCGATCTGGCGGGCGAGGTTGATCTCCTGCTCGCGCGTCAGCAGCGGGATCTCGCCCATCTGCGTGAGGTACATGCGCACGGGGTCGTCGATGCGCTCGGCCGGCGCGCTGCGGGCCTCGGGCGCCTCCTCGGCGCTCTCGACACGCGTGCGGGCCTCCGCCTCGTGTTCCTCCGTGACGTCCGCCTCGTCGAGGATCTCGATGCCGAGTTCCTCCAGCAGCGTCAGCACTTCATCGATGTTCTCGATGTCGTTCGGGAGGATCTGGTTCATCTCCTCGTAGGTGACAAACCCGCGCTTCTTGCCGCTCTCCACGAGAACGCGAACGCTGGGATCCATCTTGTCGATCGAGGTGGCAACGCTCACCTGGTCTCCTTTGGAAGGCGCCGGCTCGGGAGGCTCGTCGGCACCGGGGTCGAATATGAAGGGGTCAATGTCGGATACGGTCAGGGATGGGTGGCAGGTGACGTGGAGACACCACCCGGGCGGGTCGGCCCAGCCAGGCGGGAGTGAAGATCACGAAGCAGCTCGCTCCGGGACGCGAGGTCGGGTCGCGACATCGCCAGACGCTTCTGTTCCTGGTCGAGCTCTCCGGCGCGGCACCGGCGCAGGTGCGCCAGAGCCTCGTCGAAGCTGCAGAGGATGCGGTCGGGAGGCGGGAGCAGCATGTGTTCGAACTCGTCCGCGTCGGCGGGCAGGGCATCGCGCACCGCCTGCAGCCACTCGGACGTGTCCATCCTGCCGCCGCCCTCGTCGAGCAGCTTGAAGCCGAGTTCCAGCGCTGAGCAGGCGCCATGGTGCGAGAGCGCGCCGTCTGCGACAAGCTCGGCCAGGACACCGCGGCGCGAGGGATCGTGGGCCAGCCCGGCCACCGCCACGAAGTGGCTCCGCACCAGCGCATTGACCGGCTGGGAGGCGGTGCGAGGACGACGCGCCACGGGCGCCGGCGTCACGATGCCGCCGGACTGCCGTCGCAGCACGTTGCGATCGACTCCGCAGATGCGCGCGATGTCGCCCACCACCGTCTCGCGTCGCAGCGGGTCGGTGATGGTGCGCGCCGCGTCGAGGACCTCCCGGGCGACCTGTTCGCGTCCGCCGGGCTGGCCCCGGTCGAGCCCCGCCACGCCGCGCTGGCACAGCCAGGCGACGTTGGTGACGGCCGCCTGGTCGAGGAGCGCGTCGAAGTCCGCGCGCGAATGGCTTCCGAACCAGTCGAAGGGATCCATGTCGAGCGGCAGGATGAGCACCCGGCACTCCATGCCCTCCGCGAGCACCATGCGCGAGGCGCGCTCCGCCGCCTGCTGGCCGGGCGGGTCGCCGTCGAAGACCAGCACGAGGTTGCTCACCCGCGCCTTCACGAGCGCGAGATGGTCAGACGTGAAGCTCGTTCCCATCGTGGCGACGGCCTCGTCGAGGCCGGCCTGGTGGGCCATCATCACGTCCGTGTAGCCTTCCATGACTACGAGCCGCCGCGTGCGCGACAGGGCGCGCGCCGCCTTGTCGAGTCCGTAGAGCAGCCGGCCCTTGGCGAACCAGGGCGTCTCTCGCGTGTTCACGTACTTGGGACCATCGCCATCGTCGGCGAGCTTGCGCGCGCCGAAGCCGACGAGCGCGCCGTTGCCGTCGCGGATGCCGAAGCACACCCGCCCGCCGAACGCGGCCGTGAAGCCGGCGCCGTCGAGCTGGGACTGCTCCACCTGGTTGGCGCGGAGCGCGCGGAGGAAGTCGCGCGGAATGAACCCGACGTCGAAGCGTGCCAGCACGTCGTCGGTGAAGCCGCGGTTGCGCATGTAGAGCAGCGCCGTGTGGCCTGCCGGAGACAGCAATTCCCGGCGGAAGAGCTTGAGCGCGACGTCGAGCACGGCACGGCTGGCGCGGGCCTCTGCATGCCGGCGTCGGTCCTCGGGAGAGATCGATTCGAGCTCGAGTCCGGCGCGCTCCGCGAGCACGGTGAGCGCCTCGCGGAAGCCGATGCCCCGCATCTTCATCACGAAGCTGATGACGTCGCCGCTCTCATGGCAGCCGAAGCACTTGTAGACGCCCAGCGCCGGCCGGATGTGAAAGGAAGGCGTCTCCTCGCGATGGAAGGGGCAGCAGGCCCAGAGGTCATCGCCGCCGCGCGAGCGCAGGTCTCCCACGACCTCCGCCACCACGTCGCGCAACGACACGCGCGACTTCACGAGATCCTTGTCGGCGCCGCGATTCATCCGCCTGCCCACCCGACGCCGCCTGCCCACCCGACGATGGCCACGACGCGAGCACTGTCCTGCGGGTCCGGCCGTCCTGCCCGGCAACGCCCGGCTGCGCAAAGCCGTCGTGCGCGCCCGCTCGCCGCCAAGACGTCGATCCCGGAAGGCGCTGTCGGACACGAGCTGCACGGTTTCACGAAAGACCACTCGCTCCTTGGGACATGCTGCGACGCCAACTGAACCGGTGGTCGCCACGCACAACCTCCACGGCAAGCTGTCCGTGATCCCGATCGCACTCGCACAAGGCCTGCGCAAGTGAGACGTTGAAATCAGGACAGACTACCCCGCCCGCAGAGAACGGCCAGAGCGCCCCTGCGATTGTGGACGGCGTGACATGGCGCTCTGACGAGCCGCCGGAACCGGATAGCGATCATCGATCAATGGATCGACCCGCGTGGACCGGGTCAGGAGCGATTGAGCCCGCTCGGAGCCGTGCTGGCCCAAGCATGGGCCAAGGCCTGTAATTGTACTGGCGCGAAGACCTCCGCACGTCTTTTTTCCAGATTTTCATCGAGCCCCAATCGGCGCGCGACCTCAGTCGCCGTGCAGCCGAAGTGAGCCGCCAGCGAGTTGAGCAGGATTTTGCGCCGGCTGTGGAAGGCCCCCGCGAGGAAGCGCTCGAGGTCCTGCAGGGCCGGCTCTGAAGGCAGGTCGCCCCGCCGGGTCAGCCCGATGACCACGGACTGGACCCTGGGAGGCGGCCAGAAGGCGCCCGGAGGCACGCGGCGCAGGGTCTTTCCGCTGGCGAGCAGCCCCGTGATGACCGACAGCGAACCGTAGTCCCTCCCCCCCGGGCCTGCGAGCAGTCTCTCCCCGACCTCCCGCTGCACCATGACGGCCATCTGCCCCGGTGCGGTCGGTTCACGCAGCAGGTTCACCACCAGCGGGGCCGCAATGTTGTAGGGCAGATTGGCCACGAGCCGCGTGCATCGAGGGAGGACTGCACGAAGACCCGGCGAGAGCTCGCGCGTCCCGGACAGCGCGTCGGACTCGACCCAGTCCAGCCGACGCTGCAGCTCCGGCTCGATGAGCGTGTAGGCCACCTGCCGGATGCGCGGGTCGATCTCGACGGCCACGACTCGCGCGCCGGTAGCCAGCAGCTCGCGCGTGAGCAGCCCGGGACCCGGTCCGATCTCGAGCACCGTATCGGCCGCCGTCACCTCGCCGTCCCGGACGATGGCGGCCAGCAGGCTGCCGTCGTGCAGGAAGTGCTGCCCGTGGCGCCGGCGCGGTGGCGCCCCGGCGGACTCCAGGGCCGCACGCAGGTCGGCAAGGCGCACGGAAGGAAGCGTCATGCGCGTTCCACCCTGGTTTCAGGCAGCCGCGCCGAGGCGGGTGATCCGTTCGAAGCGCACCTCACCGCGCACCAATGACCGCGCACCAATGACCGCGCACCAATGACCGGGGGCGCCTCCCCGAACGGGAAGCGCCCCCGGTTGCATGACGTGGAGCAGCCGGAATCAGTTCGTGCCGGCCGGAAGCTGCGTCATGATCTCGACGCGCCGGTTCTTCTTCTTCGCATCGGCGCTGCTGCCGGTCGCGATGGGCTTGAACTGGGCGTAGGACGTGATGCAGATGCGCGACTCGGCGATGCCCTGCTTGACCAGGTATTCCTTGACGCTCATCGCGCGGTTGGCGCCGAGCTCGATGTTGCCGCGCGTCCACTTGTCCGCGGTCTTCACGATCGGGTCGGAATCGGTGTGACCGATCACCGTGATCGGTTCGCTGCTCTTCTTGAGCTCGGCGGCCAGGCTGCCGATGATGCGCTCGCCCTCGCCGGTGAGCTTGTCGCTGCCCTGAGCGAAGACGACGTCACCCTGTGCACGCCAGCCGTACTTGCCGTCCTCGGCGAAGAGCACGGTGCCCGTCGGCGTGACGATGCGCCCCGACTTGCTGAGCTCCTCGATCTGCGACTTGAGCTGCGCGTTCTCGGCAGCCATCGCCTCGGCCAGCGCCGCCTTGCTCATGAGCGAGGCCCGCTGTCCCTCGGCATCGACGAGCTGCTCCTCGGCCGCGGAAAGCAGGCCGCTCGCCTCGTCGCGTTCCTCACGCGCCCGCGCTGCCTCGTTTTCCGCCGCCCTGTACTTGCCGGACGTCACACAGGCCGGCATGAGCACGCCTGCCATGATGAGCCCGACCGCCAACGACATCTTGTTGCACAACATTGATGAACCCTCCCACACGGATCTTGATGAAAACGGCGGACGCCCCGCCGTCATGAACGGTCAAAAAAAGTTTGCGATCGCCTTGCTGATGGGATTGCTGGCCCGCCCGGCCATCACATCGAGCACGACGAAATTCGCAGCAAGCAGGATCACGAAGGCCACCACGAGCATCGCCATGGTGCCCACGCTGTCCTTCGCTTCCTCCACCGGCTCGGCGACACGCGTCGCGCGTCGCCCGGCGGTCGCACCGGAGCGACTGCGCCCGGGCTTCGCCACTTCGGGCTCGGCATCGCCCGAGTCGTCACCGCCGAGATCGAGCTCCTCGATCTGCGAAGGCTGCGCCGTCTCGTCGAGCACGAGTTCGTCGCCGCCGTCGAGGTCGATCTCCTCGATGCGCCCCGCGGCCTTCGCGGCGGGCGCCGGCTCATCGAGGTCGAGTTCGAGATCGTCCTCGAGCACGAGCTCGTCGGCGTCACCGCCCTTCAGGCGATCGACGTCCTCCGCCTTGAAGCGCATCGTGTCCTTGTCACGAAAGGCACGGATTTCACCGGCGGAGACGAGCCGCTTGAGCTGGTCTTCCTCGAGCTTGAGGTTTCTCAGCACTTCCTCAAACGAGTAGTAGTCCTTCTCTGCCACGAGCCTCTGGCCTCCTGGGGACGTGCACCGGGAATGCGGCGCCGAATGGCGCATGCGCGGCGGTGGCCGCGAAGCACACGCGTGATGCCGATTGATGCTGGAATCTTAGGGGTGCGCAAGTACCGTTGCAACCGCGCCGCGCGCCGATTTCGCCTAGGAAAATGCCGCTCTCAGGCTCCGGCTGCACCCATGACCCGCTGTCGCAGGCGACGTCCGTCCACCACGCGCAGGGGCACCGAGTCGCCCACCGCGGCGAAGGGCGTCCCGGTCCGATCGAGGGTGAGGTACACGTGGTCGAGACTCGTCTCCGGAGCGAGCCTCGCGATGGGCCGCAGTTCCGCGCGCAGCGGTTCCCGGAACCCGGCACCGGTCGCCAGCGCCGCCAGCGGCACCCACCCCGCCACCCGGCTGCCGTCCGCTTCGAGGACGAGGACGCGGTGCTCGCGACAACCCGGCGGCAGCTCGACACCGGGTCGTCCGAGCCGAGCCAGCGGATGCTCGGACACGGAGCGCGCCTCATGTGCCGCCGTCAGCGTGCGCATCGAGAGCACACCGCGCGCAACTCGTTGCTGGAACACGGTCAGCAGCCCCTCGGCGGCTCCTGCCGCAAGCAGGGATTCCCGGTCGGCCGCACCACTCTCGGCGAGTGTCGGAGCGAGGTCGGCGGGCTTCCCGGCCAGCCTGACCGGAGCGGGCGCGTTGCGCGGCCGGGTCACCCGTCTCGAGAGCAGTCGGGCGAAGACCGCCAGCGGCCAGACCAGCCAGCCCAGCGCGAAGCGCAGGCCGACCAGGAGGGGAGTCATCGGGTAGAGCACGACGTGCTGCCGAGCCTGAAAGAGGTTCTTGGGCACCGACTCGCCCAGGACGAAGAGCACCACGGTCACGGCCACGGCGCCCATCACGCCCGCTCCCTGCAGGCCGTGCCGCTCCAGCGCGGACTGCATGAGGTAGCTGGCCGCCCAGGTGGCCAGGTTGTTGCCGACGAGCAGCACCGTGAGCAGGAGCGGCAGCTCCCTGAGCAGCGACTGCAGGCGTCGCGCCTCCGGGTTGCCGGCCGCCGCATCGAGCACGATGCGCAGGCGGCTGGTGCAGTACAGGCCGGTCTCGAGCCCCGAGCAGAGCGCCGAGGCGATGATCGCAAGCAGCCCGAGCAGCGCGATCATGCGTCGCTCCGGCTCCGGGGACGGATGAGCACTTCGGCCACGCGACGGCCCGACACCCCGGTCACGCGCAGTCGGAGTCCGGGCAGCAGCACCTCGTCCGACACGCGCGGCACGCGACCGAGCGCCTCCGTCACCGCGCCGGCCACCGTGTCGGCCCGGCGCGCCGGGAGTTCCAGTCCCGCTTCGGTGAGCAGCACGTGCAGCGGACACTCCCCGCGCACGAGCAGCGCGTCACCCTCGCGACGGCGGATGAGATCCCGCTGACTGCCCGGCGGCGCGGCCAGCTCGCCAAGCACGGCCTGGGAAAGCGCGTTGAAACCGACCACGCCCGCCACGCCGCCATGCTCGTCGAGCAGGATGGCCAGACGCCGCCCCTCCCGCTGCATGCGCTCGACGAGACGTTCCGCACCGATGGACGACGGCGCGTAGAGCGCGGGCTCGATGAGCGCGCGCACGTCCGCCTGCGGACGGGCGAGCCACAGCGCAGCGTTCACCGTTCCCAGCAGCTTGTCCGGCGTGCCGTCGCAGACGGGATAGTCGCTGAATGGCTGCAGGGCCATCGCGGCGATCCACGCGGCCCGCGAGGCGCGCACGTCGAGGAAGGCGACGTCCACGCGCGGCACCATGAAGTTGCGCGCGCGGCGCTCGCCGAAGTCGATGACGTCATGCAGCAGGGCGAGTTCGACGGCGTGATAGGTGCCGAGCGCCGCGCGCCGCGACACGGCGGTCTTGAAGTCGTCGGCGACGATGGCGACGTTCTCCTGGGGAGCGCCGGGCACGAGCGCCTGCACGAGGCGCGTGGCCAACTCGCCGACGAGCACGAGCGGCATGAGCACGACGCGCAGCACGACGAGCAGCGGCGCGACCGCCACCACGAGGGTCGGGGGCAGCACGAGGGCCAGCGTCTTGGGCAGGATCTCGCCGAATGCCGTGAGCAGCAGGACGCTGGCCGTGACGAAGAGCACCGAGGCCTGTGCGTGTCCGGCTTCCACCAGCGCGAGGCTCACGTGCGCCCCCACGCTGAAGTAGGCCACGTTGACGAGCAGGTTGGCGAGCAGCAGCGTGACGAGGAGCGAGGTCGGCCGTGCAAGCGCCGCGGCCACCGAGGCGTGCTGCGAGATGAGCCTCCGGCGTTCCGCCGGCGAGAGCGAGAACAGGGCCGTCTCGCTGCCCGACAGCAGCGCCGACGCCAGCAGCAGCAGCAGCATGCCGACGTAGGTCATGCCCCCGACCCGCCTGCACTCGACCCGCCGTGATCGCCACGCCGGTCGGTCAAGTCTGGAGCGAGTCCATGATGCCGATGATGGGCAGGAACAGGGACACGACGATGAAGCCGACGAGGACGGCCATGATCAGGAGCAATGCCGGCTCGATGACCTTGAAGAGCGTCGAGACGGCCGTGTCCACTTCGTTCTCGAACGTGTCGGCGATGCGCAGGAGCATCGCATCGAGCTGCCCGGTTTCCTCGCCGACATCGATCATGTTCACGACCATGTCGTCGAAGACGCCGCTCTCGCCGAGCGGCTGCGCGATGGTCTCGCCCTCGCGGATGCTGTCGTGCACCGAGCCCACGGCGTCCTCGAGCACGCGGTTGGGGATGGCCGCCTTCACGATGGTCAGCGCCTCGAGGATCGGCACGCCGCTCTGCAGCAGCGTGCCGAGCGTCCTCGCGAAGCGCGCGACGATGGTCTTGCGGATGAGGTCGCCGGCCACGGGCAGCCGGAGCTTGATCGCGTCGATCCTCCGGGCGAAGCCGTCGTTGCGCAGCGCCGTGCGGAAGGCCAGGACCAGCAGCACCGGTGCTGCGATCCACAGATACCAGTAGCCTGCGAGACTGCGCGAGACGCCCATGAGGAACTGCGTCGGCGCCGGCAGCTCGCGGCCGAAGCTCTGGAAGATGGACTCGAACTTGGGCACCACGACGATCATCACGAAGCCGAGCACGGAGCCAGCGGCAAGCAGCACGAAGACGGGATAGCTCAGCGCGGACTTCACCTGCGACTTGATGTTCTCGGACTTGCGCGAGAACTCCGCGAGGCGCTCCAGGATGGTGCCGAGCATGCCGCCGGCCTCGCCGGCGCGCACCATGTTCACGTAGAGCCGATCGAAGACCTGCGGATACTTGGCCAGCGCCTCCGAAAGCGTCGAGCCGCCTTCGACGTCGTCGCCCACCGCGAGCAGCACGTTCTTGAGCGGCCCGGGCTCGAGCTGGCCTTCCAGGACGCGCAGGCAACGCACGAGCGGGAGACCCGCGTTGACCAGCGTCGAGAGCTGGATCGTGAACTGCATGAGCGCCTTGGAAGACACCTTGCCGCTCGAGAACAGCCGCTTCAGCAGGCCGGCCTGCCCGCCCGCGGCATCGGGCGCCGCGGCGACGGGCCGCACCGCCTTCCCCGCCACCGGTCGCGGCGCTGCGGGACGCGCCACGGCGGGCCGGGCGGCGGCGGGCTTCGGGACGGGCATGGAAAGCGGCCCTGCGGGGACTTCGTTCTGCGGCCGGCGCGGTGCGGCGGCGCGCGAGTATAGCGACGGTCAGGCGTCGAGCAGCGTCTCGCGGATCACTTCCTCGACGGTGGTGCTGCCGTCGAGCACGGCGAGCTGGCCGGCGACGCGCAACGGCCGCATGCCCTCGACGATGGCCGCTGCGCGCAGTTCCTGGGTCGCCGCGCCGTCGAGCACGAGCTGCCGCAGCCGTTCGCTCAGGATCATCATCTCGAAGATCGCGCGGCGTCCCTTGTGCCCGGAGAAGTTGCAGGTCTCGCAGCCACGTCCTCGCGACAGGCGCCGGCCCCCCAGCGCGGCGGGCTCCAGGCCGATCTCGCGCAGCACCTCGGGCGTCGGGTCGTAGTCTTCGCGGCACGCGGGGCAGATGGTGCGCACGAGGCGCTGCGCCACGACGGCCTCGAGCGTCGAGGCGATGAGGTAGGGAGGAATCCCGATGTCCACGAGCCGCGTCACCGTGGACGGCGCGTCGTTGGTGTGCAGCGTGGAGAGGATGAGGTGGCCCGTGAGCGCCGCCTCCACCGCGATCTGCGCCGTCTCCTTGTCGCGGATCTCGCCCACGAGCAGCACGTCGGGGTCCTGACGCAGGATCGTGCGCAGCACGCGCGCGTAGGAGACGTCGATCTCATCGTTGACCTGGATCTGCACGACGCCGTCGAGGTCGTACTCGACCGGGTCCTCCACCGTGATGATCTTGGTCTCGATGTCGTTGAGGCGGTTCAGGCACGAATAGAGCGTGGTGGTCTTGCCCGATCCGGTCGGGCCCGTCACGAGCACGATGCCGTGCGGCCGCTCGAGCAGTGCCTCGATGACCGAGCGGTCGTCGTCGCGCAGGCCGATGTTGCCGAGATCCAGCGAGACCACGCTGCGGTCGAGCACGCGCAGCACGCAAGACTCTCCGTGCACGGTGGGCATCGTCGAGACGCGCAGGTCGATGGGTTTGCCTCCCAGCGACAGTTCGATGCGGCCGTCCTGCGGGATGCGCGTCTCGGCGATGTCGAGATTGGACATGACCTTGACGCGCGAGATCAGGGCGTTCGCGAGCGCGGGAGGCGGCGCTTGAACCTCGAAGAGCACGCCGTCCACGCGGTAGCGCACCTTGAAGTCGGTCTCGAAGGGCTCGAGGTGGATGTCGCTCGCCTTGTCGCGGATGGCCTGCAGCAGGATGTAGTTGAGCAGCTTCACCACCGGAGCCGCGGCCGCCATCGCGGACTTGTCCTCGAGGTCGAGGCCCGCCGTGCCGGACTTCAGCTCGTTCACGAGCCCGGCGAGCGACGGCTTCTCCGCGGCGCCGTGCAGCCGCGACAGCGCGCGGTCCACGGCTTCTTCGCTCGCGATGACGCCGGTGACCGTGCCCCCGACGATGAAGGCGAGGTCCTGCAGGATGTTCACGTTGAGCGGATCGGAGAGCGCCACCACGAGGTTCCTGCCGTCCTCGCGCACGGGAACGACGCGGAAGAGCTGGCACGTGGCGGCATCGAGACGTGCGGCCACCGAGGGCGGAATCGGCGTCGCGTCGAGATCGATCGGCTGGAGCCCGGCCTGCACGCCCAGCGCCGCATTGAGCTGCGCGCGGGTCACTTTTCCCATGGTCACGAGCAGCTCGCCGACGTGACCGCCCCGCTTGACCTGCTCGGCCAGCGCGCGCTCGACGTCCTCGACCGCGCATGCCTTGTGCTCCACGAGGATCGCACCGAGCGGCTTGCGACGTGCGCGGGCCTCGCTCATGCGACGTCTCCCAGCGCGTGCACGACCGCCAGTACCTCGGCGATGGTCGTCTGCCCCGCGAGCACCTTGCGGATGCCGTCCTCGCGCAACGTGGACATGCGCCCGCTGCGCTCGGCCTGGCTGCGGATCGCGGGCGTGGGCTCGTTGCGGAAAGTCATGTCGCGCAGCACCGCGTCCAGTTCGAGCAATTCATAGATGCCGACCCGCCCGCGATAGCCGACGTAGCCGCAGTCCGCGCAGCCGGTCGGCCCGTAGAGGGTGCGGCCCGCGATGCGCTCCGCGCGCAGTCCCACGGCACGCAGCTCGCTCTCGGGTGTCTCGCGCGGCTGCTTGCAGGCCTCGCAGAGCCGGCGCACGAGTCGCTGCGCGAGCACCGCCTGGATGGCCGCGGAGACGAGGAAGGGCTTGACGCCCATGTCCACGAGACGCGCGAGGGCCGAGGGCGCATCGTTGGTGTGCAGCGTCGCGAAGACGAGGTGGCCGGTGAGCGCAGCCTGGATCGCGACTTCGGCCGTCTCCTTGTCGCGGATCTCGCCGACGAGGATCACGTTGGGTGCCTGGCGCAGCATGGCGCGCAGGATGCGCGCGAAATCCAGGCCGATGCGATGGTGCACCTGCACCTGATTGACGCCCGGGAGCTCGTACTCGACCGGGTCTTCGGCCGTGATGATCTTCACGTCCGGGCGGTTCAGTTCCTTGAGCGCCGCGTAGAGCGTCGTCGTCTTTCCGGAGCCGGTGGGCCCCGTCACGAGCACGATGCCGTTGGGCCGCTTGATGAGCGCGCGGAAGCGGTCCAGGTCTCCCTCCGCGAAGCCCAGTTCCGTCAGCGACACGAGCCCGCGCTCCTTGTCGAGCAATCGCATGACCATGGACTCGCCGTGACTGCTGGGCAGCACCGAGGCGCGGATGTCGATGGCGCGGCCCTGCACCGTGGCGGCGATGCGCCCGTCCTGCGGCTTGCGCTTCTCGGCGATGTCCATGCCCGCCATGATCTTCAGGCGCGACGTGAGCGGCCCGAGCAGCCCCGGCTCGTGACTGGCGGCCTCGTGCAGCACGCCGTCCTTGCGGAAGCGCACGCGCACGCGGCCGTCCATCGGCTCGACGTGAATGTCGCTCGCGCGCTGCTCGACGGCCTGGCTGATCATGCGCGTGACGAGCCGGATCACCGGCGCATCGTCAGCCTCGCTGCCCTCGCCGAGCGCGGCGGCCAGAGCCGTCTCATCCCCGGCGGCACTGCCGACATGGTAGTGGGCGCGCGCCGCCTTGAGCGCCCCCGGCGCCGCGAGCGCCGCGAGCAGGTCCCGGTCGAGCAGGAACTGCAGCGTGTCCAGCGCGAAGGCGCGCGCCGGATCATCCAGGGCCAGCACGAGCTTGTCGCCCTTGAGCGCCACGGGCAGCACGAGGTGTTCCGCGCAGACCTCGGCCGGCACGAGGCCGATGACGTCGGGCCGGATGCGCCCGCCCCTGGCCAGGTCCCCCGCGAGATCGACGAAGGGCAGCTTGTGCTGCTTCGCGAGCGTACGCCAGACGATGTCCTCGCCCACGAACCCGAGAGCGACAAGTGCCTCGCCGAGCGGAATGCGGCGCGACTTGCTCAGGACCAGCGCCTTGCCCACCTGCGTCTCGTCCACCACGCCCTGGCTGACGAGCATTTCCCCGAGACGTTCCGGCATGGCACTCCGTGGAAGACTTCACGGCGCGCAACCGCGCCGGCCGCAAGGGTAGGCGGGGTCGCGCGGCGGAGTCACCGCATTCTCGGGCCATGTTCGCGGACAATCAAGGTACGCGACCCGTGCGAGGCGCGTGAGAGGCCCGTGCGCGACCGGTGCGCAGACCACGCTGCTCGCGCGTTGACAGCGACGCGCGCTGCACCTAAGGTTCGCTTCCCCGTCCGCGCCGGGCAGGCCGGTGGCGTCTCCAGCGACTGACGGACGGTTTCCCCCAGCCTCCCATCACCGGCACTGGCCGTCCGCGAACGATGCGCCTCATGCTCGCGCTCCTGCTCGCGATGGTCCTTGCGGCCTGCAGCTGCCCGCCGCTCGTCGAGCGCTGGGACACGCCGGAGGAAACGCTGGCCCAGTGGCAGGCACGCCTCTGTCGTGACGACGTGCAGGGCGAATACGGCTGCTTCGCAGCCAGCTACCAGCGCTCCTTCCGCGGCTTCGAGAACTACTTCGCCGCGCGGGCCGAACTGCTCGAGCAGCGCCCGACGGCCGCCTTCCTCCTGAGGCACGCCGATCTGTCCGGTGCAGCGTCGCCCACGGAGTACGCGACCGACGGAAACCACGCGCGCATCGTGCTCGACGCCCGCGGCGAGAGCATCGTCATCGAGTTCGAGTGCGAGGCGTGGGTCTCCGTCACCTATGCGGACGGCACGTCCCGCACCGTGCGACAGAACGGCGCGCCCGCCGCGCTGGTCGGCGCGCTCGACGGCCGGCAGTGGCTCTCCTTCGATCGCCCTGTGCTCGACGCCACCCGCCTCGCCGAGGTGCGTGAGGTGCACGTCGATCCGCGCTGGCTCATCGCCGATCTTGCCGGACTCGCGGACGGCATCGCCGGATCGCCCACGAAGACATCCTCCATGCGGAACACCCCATGACTCGCTGGATCTATCGATTCGGGAACGGACAGGCCGAGGGCAGCGGCAAGGACAAGCAGTTGCTCGGCGGCAAGGGCGCGAACCTTGCCGAGATGACACGACTGGGCATCCCCGTCCCGCCGGGATTCACGATCTCCACGGAGTGCTGCGCGCGCGTCCTCTCGGAGGGCTGCTGGCCCGGCGAGCTTGCGGCGCAGGTGGACGAGGGGCTCGCGCACATCGAGGCCGACACGGGCCGCCGCTTCGGCGATCCCGCGCGTCCGCTGCTTGTCTCCGTGCGCTCGGGCGCAGCGGTGTCGATGCCCGGGATGATGGACACCATCCTGAACCTGGGGCTCTGCGAGCGGACGCTGCCGGGCCTCGCGGACAACGGCGGCGATCGGTTCGCGCTCGACAGCTACCGGCGCCTGATCCAGATGCTCGGCGACGTGGTGCTCGGCATGAAGCACGGCCTCTTCGAGCGCGCGCTCGGCGAAGCCAGTCTCGCGGCCGGCGCACACGGCGACGGACAGCTCGAGGCGGGACACCTGCGCCAGCTCGTCCGGAACTACCGCGCCCTCGTGCACAACCACACCGGAAAGCCCTTCCCCGACGATCCGCGCGAACAGCTCCGCCTCTCCATCGGCGCGGTCTTCAGCAGCTGGGACAATCCGCGCGCGAACATCTACCGCCGCCTCAACGGCATCCACGGGCTCAAGGGCACCGCCGTCACCGTGCAGGCGATGGTCTTCGGGAATCGCGGCGACACGTCCGCCACGGGAGTCTGCTTCACGCGCAACCCGTCCACCGGCGAGAACGTCTTCTACGGGGAGTTCCTGCAGAACGCTCAGGGAGAGGATGTCGTGGCGGGCATCCGCACGCCGCGACCCATCGCCGAAATCGACTCGCTGCTGCCCGGCATGTACGGCCAGCTGCTCGCCGTGCGCGAGCGGCTCGAGCAGCACTTCCGGGACATGCAGGACATCGAGTTCACGGTCGAGGACGGGCGCCTCTACCTGCTGCAGACGCGCACGGGCAAGCGCACCGGGGCCGCGGCCGTGCGCAGCTCGGTGGAGATGGTCACCGAGGGCCTCATCGACATCGACACCGCGGTGCGCCGCGTGGACCCCGTCGCGCTGGATCATCTCCTGCATCCGGCCTTCGATCCGTCAGCCACGCGCCGGGTCGTCGCGAAGGGGCTGCCGGCTTCTCCGGGCGCGGCCAGCGGCGCGGTCGTGTTCACCGCTGCGGCCGCCGAAGCGGCGGCGGCAAAGGGCGAGCAGGTCATCCTCGTGCGCACGGAGACCTCGCCGGAGGACATCGGCGGCATGCACTCGGCGCAGGCCATTCTCACGGCGCGCGGCGGCATGACCAGCCACGCGGCCGTCGTGGCGCGTGGCATGGGCAAGTGCTGCGTGTCCGGCTGCACCGCCGTCGTCGTGAACGAGGACGAGACCGCGGCCCGCCTCGGTGATCAGCCGCTGAAGGCCGGCGACTGGATCTCGCTCGATGGCAGCACGGGCGAGGTGATGCTGGGCCGCGTGCCCACCGTCGCGCCCACGCTCTCCGGCGACTTCGCGAAGCTCATGTCCTGGGCCGATGCGCGCCGCAACCTCAAGGTGCGCACGAATGCCGACACCCCGGAGGACGCGCGTCGCGCGCGGGCCTTCGGCGCCGAGGGCATCGGCCTGTGCCGCACCGAGCACATGTTCTTCGGAGAGGATCGCATCGCGGCGGTCCGACGCATGATTCTCGCGGACAACGAGCGGCAGCGCGCCGTGGCTCTCGACGACCTGCTCCCGCTGCAGCGCGAAGACTTCATCGGCATCTTCCGCGCGATGGACGGATTGCCGGTGACCATCCGGCTGCTCGACCCGCCGCTGCACGAATTCCTCCCGCACGAGCACGAGCAGCAGGCCTCGCTCGCACGCTCCATGGGCTGGGAGCCTGCCGCGCTGGTGGCGCGCGTGAAGGCGCTGACCGAGATGAATCCCATGCTCGGCGTGCGCGGCTGCCGCCTCGGCATCCTCCATCCCGACATCTACGACATGCAGGTGCGCGCGATCTTCGAGGCCGCCGGCGTCTGCGAACAGTCGGGAGTCACGGTGCTCCCCGAGATCATGATTCCGCTCGTGGGCACGCCGGCCGAGCTCGGCTTCCTGCGGCGCCGCATCGTCGAGCGCGACGCCGAGCTGCGCCGCGCCTCGGGCTATCACGGGCCGATGCTCATCGGCACGATGATCGAGGTGCCGCGCGCCGCGCTCACGGCAGCCGCCATCGCCGCCGAGGCCGACTTCTTTTCCTTCGGCACCAATGACCTGACGCAGATGGGAATGGGCCTGTCGCGCGACGACACCGGCCCCCTGATCAGCAACTACATCGAGCGCGGGATCTATCGGGCCGATCCCTTCGTCTCCCTCGACGCGGAGGGCGTCGGGCGCCTGGTCTCGCTGGCCACGGCGGAGGGCCGCGCCGCGAGGCCCGGCCTCAAAGTGGGCGTCTGCGGCGAGCACGGCGGAGACCCCGAGTCCATCCGCTTCTTCCACCAGGTCGGGCTCGACTACGTGAGCTGTTCGCCCTTCCGCGTGCCCATTGCCCGCCTGGCTGCGGCTCGGGCGGCGCTCGAATTCCCGCGCTGAACGACCGGGCGCTCAGCGCGACCTGGCGTTCCAGGTCACGACCTGATTGGCACCCTGCGAGCGGGCGAGTTGCAGCGCCGCATCGGCGCGCGTGAGAAAGTCCTCCACCGAGGACAGTCCTTCCTGAGGCGCAGCCGAGATGCCGACGCTCAACGTCAGCCGCTCATCGAGCTTGCCGAGCACTTCGTTCATGACACGCTGCACCATGACCAGCGCGCCCTGCGCCGGCGTGCCGGGCAGCAGCATCGCGAAGCGTGTCCGCGAAATGCGCGCCGAGAGATCCACGTCGCGCGAGGCCGTGAGGATCTCGCCCGCGATGTCCAGCACGGCCGAGTCCGCCGCGTTGCGGCTGCTGGACTGCTCGAAGGCCGAAAGCCCCTCGACCTCGAGGAAAAGCAGCGAGTAGTTCCACGAGAAGCGCCACGACTTCTTGAACTCCTCCTCGAGGCGGAGCTGGAAGTAGGTCGCGTTCAGCAACCCCGTCTCGCTGTCCGTCAGCGTGGCGACCAGGCGGTTTTCGTCCAGGGGCTGGTTCTGCGGGATCGTCGGCATGGCCGCATCATCGGCAGGCCGCACCCCCGCGCTCAAGCGGAAGTTGCCGGGTTCAGGCCCGGTCCGCTGCCGCGAGCGCCGCGTCCGTCCACTCGAGGTTGGAGGCGACGCCCTGGACGTCATCCAGCTCTTCGATCGCCTCGATGAGCCTGGAAAGCTGCACCACCTGCTCGTCCGTGAGGTTGACCGTGGCCTTGGGCACCCAGGCGATCTCGCTCGTGCTCGGCTTGAATCCGGCCTCGGCGAGAGCCTGCTTCACCTGCGCGAAACGCGTCGGATCGGCGCTGATGCCGAAGCCGCCCTCGCTCGCATTGCAGTCGTCCGCCTCGGCGGCCATGGCGACCTCGAGCAGGGCCTCTTCCTTGTCCGCGGGAGCGGGCACGAAGTAGAGCCCGCGACGCTCGAAGTTCCAGCTCACCGAGCCCGTGGCGCCCAGCGTCCCGCCGTTGTGCTCGACCGCAAGCCGGACCTCGCCGAAGGTACGCGCCCGATTGTCCGTGAGCGCATCGATGAGCAGGGCCACGCCGCCCGGGCCGTAGCCCTCGTAGGTCAGGGTCTCGAGCGCACCCGCATCCGCCTTGCCCAGCGCCGACTTGATCGCCCGGTCGATCGCATCGTTGGTCATGTTGTCTTCGCGCGAGCGATCGATCGCGTAGCGCAGCGACAGGTTCATGGCCGGGTCGCCTCCGCCGGAGCGGACGGCCGACATGATCAGGCGCGCATGCTTGCTGAAGGTCCGCGAACGCTTGGCGTCCACCGCCTTCTTGCGGTGCATGATGTTCTTGAAGGCTGAATGGCCGGCCATGTCGGGACTTCCCGCGACGCATCGCACGCGCCCGGCCGGTGCCCCGAAGGCTGCCGGCCAGGCGAGCGTGAGATCAGCGCTTGCTGAACTGGAAGCGACGGCGCGCCTTGCGCTGACCGTACTTCTTGCGCTCCACCATGCGGCTGTCACGCGTCAGGAAGTTGCCGTCGCGGAGCGCTGGCTCCAGCACCGGGTCGACCTTCAGCAGTGCGCGGGCGATGCCGAGGCGCATCGCGCCGGCCTGGCCCGAAGGCCCGCCGCCGTTCACGTTGGCCCAGACGTCGTACTTTTCCGTGCTCTGCGTCGCGAGCAGCGGGCCGTGCACCGCGTGGCGCTCCGGCTCGAGAGGGAAGAAGGTGTCGAAGGGGCGGCCGTTGACCAGGATCTGGCCCGTGCCGGCCTTCAGGCGCACGCGTGCCACCGCGGTCTTGCGGCGCCCGACGCCCCAGGTGAACTCCTTGGCGGTCTCGCTCATGCTCTTCAGCGTCCCTTCAGGCGATACGGCGTGGTGTCGTTGGTCACGGGCTTCTGCGCGGCATGCGGATGCTCGACGCCCGAGTAGACCTTCAGCTTGGAATACATCGCGCGGCCCATCTTGGTCTTGGGCAGCATGCGACGCACGGCGAGGCGGAGCAGGCGAGCCGGATCGCGGTCGAGCATGTCGCCGGAGGTCATAGCGCGCATGCCGCCGAGGTAGCCGCTGTGCCAGTGATGCACGCGGCTGTCCGCCTTCGTGCCCGAGAGCACGACCTTGGAGGCGTTCGTCACGAGGACGAAGTCGCCCGTGTCCACGAAGGCTGTGTAGCGCGCGTGGTGCTTGCCCTGCAGCACCGTCGCGACGCGGGCGGCCAGGCGGCCCAGCACGACACCGTCGGCGTCGAAATGCTGCCACTTGCGCTGCACTTCACCCGGCTTGGCCATGTAGGTCTTGATCATGGTCTCTGCTGTCCTTGCTGTCGGGCGCCTGCACGCAGGCATTTCCCGGACCGAAATGCGAACGGAGCAAGATACCAAAGGGCCGGCGCGGATCAACGGCTCACCCGGCGCGCTCCCCGGACTTCGCCTCCCCCATCCGCGCTCAACGGCTTGCCCCGCGTCGCCGCCAGCCGCCAGCCGCCAGCCGCAGGCCGCCGGCACAGCCAGCGCGAGCTGCCAGCGCCAGCTGCCTGGTGCCTGGTGCCTGGTGCCAGCGGCATGCGCCGCAAGCAGGCCGCGCCGCGGCGCCACGGGACGCGCTCCTCCCGCGCCGACCGCACGGCTTCAGGCGTCGCGGCGCACCGAGAGGGGCCGATCGGTCCAGATTCGGACGTAGCCCAGCCCGGCCAGACCCGGGTGGTCCACGAGCACCTGGCGCAGATTGCCGAGCCGCTCGGAGGGCGGAAGGTCGAGGTGCGACCAGGCCGACTTGCGCGCGGATCGCCCCCAGCTGATCTTCACGTCGGCATCGGTCGTGAATGTCACCGTGCCGTCCTCGGCCGTGCCGACCGACACCACGCGGACTCCGGCCCGGTCCAGCTCGTCGCGGAACGGCACGAGCTCGCCGGCGGCTGCGGCACACTCCACGAGGTCCTCGTCGGTCAGGCGTCCGTCGTAGCGCAGTGGTGCGGGCGAGATCGCCACGGGGCCGGGGCCGAGCACGTGCCCGGAGGCGGCGACCAGCAGGTCTCCAGCCACGGTGAGCACGGGCTTCCGCACGCGGATGGACACGTCGGCCTGGTGCGGGAAGCGCGGCTCGAGGCGCTCCACCGACTCGATCCACGGCGAGATCTCGCCGCGCGGATCGGAGAGTGCATCGGCCCACACGCGCAGCTGCCCACCATCGAGCAGCGAGGCCTGGCGGCCCAGGCCCGTCGCCACGGAGAGCGCGATCTGGCGCGCCACCGGGTCGGAGACCCAGGCTGGCCGCGCCACCACCGCACACACGCTCGGATCGACGAGAAATCGAGGCGTTTGCTCGAGCGTCGCGCGCGCGCGCACGATCAGTACGAGCACTCCGACTGTCAGCAGGGCGGGCAGCACGAGCGGACGCACGCGCTGCAGCCAGCGCTCGCCCGGAGTGCGCGCGCGCTGCTCATCGGTCTCGGTCTCGCCGTCGTCGCCGTCGAGATCGGTGTCGCCGGCATCACCGTTCGACAGCGCGTCCGTCTCGCCCTCGCCTGCAGCTCGCGGATCGGCGCCGTCGAAGGCCGACTCCTCTCCGACGCTCCCCGGTGCGTGGTCGGGCGCGTGGTCGGGCGCGTGGTCGGGCGCGTGGTCCGAGGCTTCGTCGGGCGCTTCGTCCGGGAGCTCATCGGAAGGCAGGTCGTCGAAGCCGGGATCCATGCCTTCCGAAAATAGAAGACCGGGGCGGCTGTCCGGAGCGGTATTTTCTGGGCGCCGGCCACGGGAAAGCTTCCCGCCGGGGTGCCGCGAGCCAGGCATCAGTCCCCATCCCCCCGGTCCCAAGGCCCGCATGCCGAGCCGCCCCCGCCGCCCGCGCCGCCCGCGCAGCACCGGCCCCGCCGACGCTTCCGCGCCGTCGCCCCCCTCCCGGGCCGGCGCCGGCCCGAGCGATCCGGCAGCAAGCACGTCGGGGCACGAGGTTTTCCGCGGCCTCACGCTCAATGCCTTCCAGATGCAGGCGCTCGGACCGCTGCGCGAAGGCCGACCCGTTCTGCTGGCCGCGCCGACCGGCTCCGGCAAGACGCTCGTGGCAGAGATCGCCATCGACCAGTCCATGCAGGCGGGGCGTCGCGCGATCTACACCGCGCCGGTGAAGGCGCTCTCCAACCAGAAGTACCGCGACTTCAAGGGCATCGCGCCCGAGGCCGTCGGGATCATGACCGGCGACGTGACCATCAACGGCGGCGCACCCCTGCTCATCATGACCACGGAGATTTTCCGCAACACGATCTTCGAGAACCCCGCCAGCCTCGACGACGTGGACACCGTCGTGTTCGACGAGATCCACTACATGGACGACATCGAGCGCGGCACGGTGTGGGAAGAGTCGATCATCTTCGCGCCGAAGCACATCCGCTTCGTGTGCCTGTCCGCGACGATCGCCAACCTCGACCAGTTCGGCGAGTGGATCAGCCAGACGCGCGGGCAGCAGGTGGAGATCATCCGCCACCGCGAACGGCCGGTCCCGCTCGACCACTACCTCTACGTGCCAGGGCTCGGACTCCGGCGCATCGACGGCAAGCTGGTGCTGCCCCGCGTTCCGGCGACCGCCGCGGGACGCGGGCGAGGCCGGGGCCGCGGAAACGGCGAGCAGCCGCGCGGCCAGGATCGCAACGCCATCGTGGATCTGCTGCAGCGCGACAAGGCGCTGCCGGCCCTCTTCTTCTGCTTCTCGCGCCGCGAATGCGAACAGCGCGCCCGCGAGACGCTGCACAAGCGCACGCTGCTGGAAGCGGAGGCCAGCGACCGGATCGAACAGCTCTTCAACGAGATCTGCGACGTGTTCGAGATCGTTCCCGACGCGGAGCTGGAAGAGCTGCGCAGCCTCGCGCGGCACGGCATCGCCTACCACCACGCCGGCATGCTCCCGCTCCACAAGGAGCTGGTCGAACGACTCTTCACGTCCGGGCTGCTGCAGCTGCTCTTCGCCACCGAGACTTTCTCGCTGGGCATCAACATGCCGGCGCACACCGTCGTGTTCGCGAGCCTGCGCAAGTTCGACGGCACGGGCTTCTCCACGCTCAAGGTGCGCGAGTATCAGCAGATGGCCGGGCGTGCGGGCCGGCAGGGCATCGACACGCACGGCCTCGTGATCTCCATCCTCGACGACGACCGCGTGACGCCTCACGAGATCGCGCGCCTCGTCGGCAACGACGTCGAACCGATTCTCTCCCGCTTCAACCTCTCCTACAGCACGCTCATCAACCTGCACCGCACGCTCGGCCCGCGGTTGTTCGAGGCCTGGGAGCGCTCCTTCAACAACTTCCAGTGGTCGCGCATGAGCACGAAGAAGCGCGAGAAGAATGCGCAGAAGCAGCGCGACGCGATCGAGTGCCGCCTGCGGCTGCTGCGCGAGCTCGGCTACATCACGGAGCAGGGCGTCACGCCGAAAGGCGACGTCGCGGCCGTCATCAACGGTTACGAGCTGCAGGTCGCCGAGTTGCTCGAATCCGGCCTGCTGGAGTGGCTCAACGAAGTGCAGATCGCGATCGTCTTCGCCTCGCTCGTCTTCGAGGAGCGCAAGAACGAGCTGTTCCGCCGGTTGCCGCCCAACGTCCTGGGCGAGCACAAGCGCGACGTCGACCGCGTCGTCGACCACCTCATCCGCCAGGAGCGCGAGCTCGGCATCCCGCCCTCGATCCGCCCGCCGAACTTCCGCATCGCGGCCGCCGTCAACGCCTGGTGCCAGGGCAAGGGCTTCGCGGACATGCGCGAGCACTGCACGGCGCCGAACGGCGACATCGTGCGCGTGTTCCGCCTCACCGTGCAGCTGCTGCGCCAGCTGCGTTCCGCGGTGCCTCCCCGTTCGCCGCTGGCCACGCTCCTCGAGCGCTCGCGCGAGCTGCTCAACCGCGACGAAGTGGACGCCGCGCGCCAGCTCAGCCTTGGCTGAGCCCGCCGCGTAACCTTTCCGGAAGAGGGCCGTACACTGCCGGAATCGCCGGCTCCCGCCGCCGGCTCCCGCCGCCGGCTCCCTCCGCTGGCGACCGCCTCCCGCTCCGCACTCCACTCCCGGGGAATCCATCCATGCATGTCACGGCCCGATGTCTGACGACCCTGGTCCTGCTCGGCATCACGGCAGTTCCCGGAGCGATGCTCCACGCGCAGACGGCTGCGGACGCAGCCCTGGCACCGCCCCTGGCCTGGGTCGGCGCCGGCCATGCGGACGTGGACGCCGTGGCCGTGTTTCCCGACGGCCAGACCATCGCCAGCGCGAGTTTCACGGATCACACCATCAAGCTCTGGCGGCTTTCCGACGGCGCGTTCGTGCGCACTCTCGCCGCACACGCCGGCGCCGTGGAAGCCCTGGCGGTCGCGCCAGACGGGAGTCGCCTCGTGAGCGGCGGCGAGAAAGTTTTCGGCGGCGGCTCGAGCAACGTGCTCCTCTGGGACACCGCGACGGGAACGATCGCGCACGAGCTCGTCGGCTCCGCGAACGAGGCCTTCGCCGTCGCCTATGCACCCGATGGCACGCTCGTCGCCGCGGGCGACCAGTCGGGCCGAGTCTTCCTCTGGAACGCCGCGACCGGTGCGCTGGTGAAGACGATCAACGGCCCGGCCGGATCCACCGTCTTCGCCCTGGCCTTCTCGCCCGACAGCCTGAACATCGCCGCGGGCTACAGCGACAAGCGGGTGCGCATGTTCAACGTGAGCACGGGCGCGGTCGTGAAGACCTTCAGCGGGCACAGCTTCTTCGTCGACTCCGTCGCCTTCTCGCCGGATGGCCAGACGCTGGCCACCGGCAGCTGGGACACCAAGGCCATCCTCTGGAGTGTCTCGAGCGGGGCTCTGCTGCACACGCTGGCCGGTCACACCGACCTGGTGAAGTCCACGAGCTTCTCGCCGGACGGCGCGACCCTCATCACGGGCAGCTGGGACGGAACCTGGCGTCGCTGGAGCGTCGCCACAGGCGCGCTGCTCGACGCGCACCCGACGCCCGACGGCAGCTTAGTGAGCTCGACGGCCATCACGCCCGATGGCAGCGGCCTGCTGACGGGCGGCATCGGCGGTCCGATGCGCCGCTGGTCGCTGCCCGGCGGCGTGGCCGAACTCGCGATCGGCCATCACCACGGGTCGATCCGCGGCGTGGATGTCTCGGCTGACGGCCTGCGCGTCGCCTCGGCAGGCTCCGACCTGAACACCAGGTTGTGGGATGCGGCCACGGGCGAGGACCTGATCACGCTCGTCGGGCACACCGACGTCGTGAACAGCGTCTCGTTGAGCGCCGACGGCATGCTGGTCGCCACGGGTGCCGGCTCACCTCCTCCGGACACCAAGGATACGAGCGTGCGCCTCTGGAACGGCGCCACCGGGCAGCAGCTCCTGCAGATTCCCGGGCACGGCAGCGGCACGACCTCCGTGGACCTCTCCGCCGACGCACTCACCGTGCTGTCGGGAGGCCGCGACAATCTCGTGAAGCTCTGGAGCACGCAGACCGGCTCGCTGCTGCACACGTTCTCCGGCAGCGTCGGCGGCGTGTCCTCCGTCGCGTTTTCGCCGGACGGCGAGCGCGTGGCGGCGGGTTCGTTCGCACTGCGCATCTGGCGCGTCTCGGACGGCGCCCTGCTGCACACGCTGTCGGCGGAGGGCAATCACATCAGCTCGATCGCCTGGTCGCCCGACGGCCTGACCGTGCTCACGGGTGAAGAGATCTCCGGCAACAACCTGCGCCTCTGGGACGCGACCAGCGGCGTGCTGCTGCGCACATTCACGGGTGATCCGGTCGCGTTCATCCAGAGCGTGGCCTTTGCGCCCGACGGCGCGACGGTCGCCTGCGGATCGGGATTCAGCGAGAGCATCCGCACCTTCTCAGAGGCCACCGGGACCGCGCTGAAGGTCTACACCCAGGAGACAGGCTGGGGCCCGGCACCCCAACTTCCGCTCGCCTACGCTCCCGATGGACACCTCGCGTACGGCCGCTCCGATTCGACGGTGGTGCTGAGCGCGTGTCCGGGCGGCTTCAGCACGTACGGAGCGGGGTGCGCCGGCAGCGGCGGCTTCGTTCCGGCGCTCTCCGCGTCGGGGTGTCCGACTCCGGGCAGCATCCTGACACTGCAAATCACGGACGCGCTCGGCGGCGCGCCCTCGCTGCTGCTGCTCGGCGCCGGCCAGGGGAGCACGGTCTTCAAGGGCTGCACGCTGCTCGTCTCGCCGTTGCTGCCGATTTCCCTGGCGCTGGCACTGCCAGGGAGCGGCGCCGGTGCCGGCACGCTGCAGATCCCCGCACTGCTGCCGCCTGCACTCGCCCCGGTCACTCTGACCCTGCAACTCCTCGTGGCGGATGCTGCGGGCCCCTCGGGCCTCGCGACCAGCAACGGCCTGCAGCTCGTCATCGAGTAGGCCCCCCGGGTAGGCGAGGCGCCCTGCGCTTTGGTCCAATCCGGGCATGAGCATGCACACGCCGCACCCGACCAGCCGAGCCGTCACGCGCACCGAATCCGACAGCATGGGCTCGCTTGCCGTGCCCGCCGACCGCTACTGGGGCTGCCAGACTCAGCGCTCGCTGCAGAACTTCGACGTGGGCGACGATCGCTTCACGCGGCCGCTCATCGGGGCGCTCGGCGTGCTCAAGCACGCCGCGGCGAGCGTGAACGCGGATCTCGGGCTGCTGCCGCACGACAAGGCGGCGCTCATCATGCAGGCGGCGCAGGAGGTCATCGACGGGCTGCTCGACGAGCACTTCCCTCTGGTGGTCTACCAGACCGGCTCCGGCACGCAGACGAACATGAACGCCAACGAGGTCATCGCGAACCGCGCGATCGAGTTCGCCGGCGGCGTGCTCGGGAGCAAGTCGCCGATCCATCCCAACGACGACGTCAACATGGGCCAGTCGAGCAACGACACCTTCCCCACCGCGATGTCGATCGCCGCGGCGACGCAGGTGCGCGGACGGCTGCTGCCCGCGCTGACCGGGCTGCGCAACACGCTCGCGGCGAAGGCCGAGGCCTTCGCGGACGTGGTCAAGATCGGACGCACGCACCTGCAGGATGCGACGCCGCTGACGCTCGGCCAGGAGATCTCCGGCTGGGTCTCGCAACTCGACCACGCCGTCGCGCACATCGAGGACAGCCTGCCGCACGTGTACGAGCTGGCCATCGGCGGCACGGCCGTCGGGACGGGGCTCAACACGCACCCTGAATATGCGGAGCGCGTGGCGCGCCGCATCGCCGAGATGACCGGCCTCCCCTTCACCTCGGCGCCCAGCAAGTTCGAGGCGCTCGCGGCGCACGACGGCCTCGTCGCGCTGTCCGCCGCGCTGCGCGGCCTCGCCATGGCGCTCATGAAGATCGCCAACGACGTCCGCTGGCTGGCGAGCGGCCCGCGCTGCGGCCTCGGCGAGATCACCATTCCGGAAAACGAGCCGGGCAGCTCGATCATGCCGGGCAAGGTGAATCCCACGCAGTGCGAGTCGATGACCATGGTCGCGGTCGCCGTCTTCGGCTACGACGCGGCCGTCGCCTTCGCGGGCAGCCAGGGCAACTTCGAGCTCAATGTCTACAAGCCCGTGATCATCCACCACGTGCTGAAGAGCATCCGCCTGCTGAGCGATGCCTGCGCGGGCTTCGACAGGCACTGCGCGGTCGGCATCGAGGCCGACCGCGAGCGCCTCGCGCAGCACGTGCGGAACTCGCTCATGCTCGTCACCGCGCTCAACCCGCACATCGGCTACGACAAGGCGGCGAAGATCGCCAAGACCGCGCACGCCGACAAGAGCACGTTGCGCGCGGCAGCCGAGAAGCTCGGCCACGTCACCGGCGAGGACTTCGACCGCTGGGTGGACGCGTCGAAGATGGTCAGGCCGGGCTGAGGCCGCTGCCCCCGAGCGCCTAAGACGGCGGCTGCACGGCGGACGCCGCCGGATGCCTGCGCGGCCCGACCGACACGAGCCAGAGGCCGGCCAGCACGCAGACCGCGGTGAACGCGACCTCGGGCCCGGGCCGCTCGCCCAGCATCACGATGCCGAGTCCCGCCGAGATGAAAGGCTGCAGCATGACGTAGGCGGCCGTCGTGGAAGCGTGCGTTCGCGAGAGCACGATGGTGTTGAGCAGGTAGGCAAGCACCGTAGGGAAGAGCAGCACGCCGCCGAGCGCCAGCCACTGGGCCTGCGTCGCGCCGTCCGGCACCCAGGCCACGTCACGCGCGAACCACGGCACGAGAAACAGCCCGAACAGGAAGAGCCACGCCACCACCACGAGCTGCGGCAGCCGCAGGAGCACCGGCTTGGCGAGCACGAGGTAGAACGAGTAGCTGATCGCGTTGATCGTGATGTAGATGTCGCCGCGAAGCCTCTCGCCGCCGACATCCGCGCCGCGGTGAAGGAAAAGCGCGGCGACGCCGGCCACCGAGAGCGTCATGCCGATCGAACGCCGCCGCGTGAGAGCCTCGCGTCCCAGCAGCACGGCGATGGCCATCGTCGCGACGGGAATCACCGTGATGAGCAGGCCGGCATTGACCGCGGTGGTGCGCTGCAGGCCCTCAAGGAACAGCAGCTGGTTGAGGATCACGCCCAGGACCGAGAGCCCGAAGAGCTGGAGCAGATCCTTTCCCGAGGGCAGCACGGCGCGGCCGTGGCGCACCGCCGCGATGGCGAGCAGCACCAGCGAACCGACCGCGAGACGCCACACGAGAATCGCGCGCGGCTGGAACCCGCCCAGCGCGATCTTCCCGACGATCGGGAAGACGCCGAAGCAGAACTGCACGGCGATGAGCATGCGGCGTGTGGCGGCGTCCATCGGAGGTGTCTAGCGCGGAGAAGTGCCGCTGACCTCTCCACGCGGCCACTCCCTCGCGAGGCGCTCGGCCCAGCCGGCCATGGCGCGGTCGATGACGCGCGCCGCGAGCACGAAGACGTCGGCGTCCCAGCCGAACGGATCGTCGACGTCCACGGGCGCCTGCCCGGCGATGGCCTCGTTGAAGAGCCGCACGCGCGCAGGCTCGACCTGAGGCCACCAGGCCAGGATGTGGTCACGGTGCTCGCGGGTCGCGCAGAGGATCAGGTCGGCCTCGCCCGCCGACACGACGTCGAGCTGCGTGGCGACGTGATCGTCCGCCCGGCCGCGGATCGACGCGACCGCCGCGCGCGCCTCGGGCATGGCCGGACGGCCTGCCCGCGCGTGCGTTCCCGCCGAGCGCACCGAGACGTGGAGCATGCCGTGCGCCTCGAGGTGCGCCCGCAGGAACGCCTCCCCCATCGGCGAGCGGCAGATGTTGGCCGTGCACACCACGATCACGAGGCGCGACCCGGCGCTCACGCGAGCGCTTCCCCGTACACGGCGAGCGTCTCGTCGATCATGCGCGGCAGCGCGAACTTCGCGAGCAGCCGCCGCCTGCCGTTGCGGCCGCGGCGCGCGCGTTCGGCGGGATCGGCCAGCGCCGCGGCGATCGCGTCCGCAAGCGCGGCCGGGTCGCCCGGGTTCACGAGCCAGCCGGACTCACCATCCTGCACGACCTCGGGAATGGCCGAGACGTTGCTCGCGATGACCGGCAGTTCCACCGCCATGGCCTCGAGGAACACCAGTCCCAGGCCTTCCCACAGCGAGGGCAGCACGAAGAGGTCGCTGGCGCCGAGCAGGTCCGGCACGTCGTGACGGATGCCGAGGAAGCGTGCCCGGGCGCCCAGGCCAAGCCGCGCGGCCTCGGTGCGAAGGCGCGCCTCGCCGTCGCCGAAGGGGTCCCCGCCGACGACGAGCAGTGTGACCTCGGGCGGCAGCCGCGCCAGCGCGGCGAACAGCGTCGGGTGGTCTTTCTGCGGGGCGAGTCTTCCTACGCACACGAGCACCGGCGCCGTGTCCGTCAGCCCGAGTTCGGCGCGCACCGCGGCGCGGGCGCGACGCGGTTGCAGCGCGGCGGCATCCACGCCGTAGTAGACGCGCCGGATGCTCGCCGCGGGCACGCGGCCGTGCGTTGCGATGAAGCGCGCCACGTGATCGGACAGCGCGATCGTGCGCGCCACGCGCCGACTCAGCAGTCCGTGCACCACGCTGACGGGCTTGCGCAGCAGCGCGCGCTCGTCGTTGTGCTTGCTGGCCACGAGCGCGCGCGCGCCTCCCGAGGCGGCCGACACGGCGCCCACCGCATCGGCCTTGAGCAGGTGCGTGTGCACGATGTCCGGCTGCTCGCGCCGGATGAGCGCCACGAGATCCTGGCGCGCCCGCCAGAGCGGCCCGACCAAGGGCAGCAGGCTCTGACCGCCACCGCCCCCGGCCGCCTCGCCGGACAGTCGATGCACCGTGACGCCCTGCCGCTGGAACTCCCCGCTCAGTTCGCCCTCGCCCTTCAGGTACGCGACCGCCGTGGCGTGACCGCGCTGCGCCTGGCCGGCAGTGAGCCACAGCAGGTGCTTTTCGGCGCCGCCGACGCCCAGCGTGGTGATGACGTGCAGAATTTTCATGCGGCTCCCTGGGACTGGCCGAGCGCGTCGCGGTACAGCGCGAGCGTACGGTCGAGCATGCGCTCGAGGCTGAATTCCTGCGCCACCCGTTCCGGTCCGCGGGTGGCACAGTGCCGTGCGAGCGCCGCGTCCGAAAGCAGGCGGCCGATCGCCGCGGCAAGCGCCGCCGGGTCCTCGCGCGGCACGAGCAGTCCGCACGGCGGCTCGCACTGCAGGATGTCGCGACTGCCGTTCACGTCGGTGGCCACGCAGGGGAGTCCGGCAGCGAGCGCTTCGAGCAACGCGTACGGCAAGCCCTCCCAGCGCGAAGGCAGCGCGAAGACGTTCATCGCCGAGTGC
This sequence comes from Planctomycetota bacterium, assembly GCA_038212275.1. Lineage (GTDB taxonomy): Bacteria > Planctomycetota > B15-G4 > B15-G4 > B15-G4 > JBBQUR01. The sequence goes on along the minus strand of JBBQUR010000001.1, from coordinate 15,099 downwards.
GCCGCGGAGAGGTCGTCGCGCCAGCCGGCAAGATGCAGTCGCCCGGCGCAGCCGAGGCGCGCGGCCTGTTCGCGCAGCGCGCCTTCGCGCTCGCCATGGCCGACGATCAGCACGTGGACGTCCGCAGGCAGTTGCGCCGCGGCCGCGACGAGCAGGTCGTGGCCCTTGGCATCGTTGAGCAGGCCGATCGAGCCCACCACCCGGGCGCTGGCGGGAATGCCGAGTTCGGCGCGCAGTGCCGGCCCGCCCGTCGGGAGTGCGTACCGCGCCGGGTCGATGCCGTTGGGCACCACCCGCGCGCGCCCCGGAGCCACCACGCGCAGCGCCTGCCCTTCGCGCAGTTCCGATTCCGAGACGTGGATGAGGCGGCCGGTGATCCGTCCCAGCAGCCGCTCCGTCGCCAGGACCAGCGCGGGCGGCCCGGCCGACTCGCCGCCCTGCCCGGCGCCGCCATCGAAGGAGAAGGCGTAGGTGTGCGGGGTGTGCACGCGGGCCGCGGACGAGCACAACCATGCCGCGCCGCGTCCCAGGGCACCGGCCTTGCTGCTGTGCGTGTGCACGATGTCCAGCCGGCGGTCCGCCACCAGGCTGGCGAGGCGCAGGCCGTGCCAGGCGTCCTTCCATGGCGTGATCGCGCGCACCATCGGGATCTCGTGCACGACGGCGCCGGCTGCCGTGAACGCGGCCATGTCCTCGCGCATGCGCGGGTCGCGCCGCGCGGCGCATGCGACCTCGACCTCCACGCCGCGACGGCGCAGCCCATGCACGAGGTCGCGCAGGTGTCGCCGCGTGCCGCCGATCGTGCATTCCATGATTTGCAGGACGCGCACGGGGGCTCCGGGTGTGGCATGCGTGCCGGCCGTGGCCTAACCTCCTCGGCGTGACGGCGGGCAGCAACGCGTGAGGCTAGCAGGCCGGGGCCCCGCGCCCCAAGGCTGGCCGGGCTTTCGCGCTGCTGTTCCGGGCCCGGGTCGATCGGGCGCACGCGGCGCGGCCGGTCACGCACGGAGACCATGACCACGATGCATCTCGTCCTGACTGGCGGTACGGGCTTTCTCGGGCGGCGCGTGGTGGCTGCTGCGCTGGAGCGCGGCCATGACGTCACCGTCCTCACGCGCGACGTGCCGGCGGCCGCGGCGACGCTGGAGGCAGACCCGCAGTTGGCCGGCGAGCGAGCCGCACGCGTCCGCTGCCTGCCACTGGACCTCGCGGATGCCGCAGCGCTGGGCCGGACGCTTGCCGCGTGCGCGCCGGATGCCGTCGCGCACCTTGCCGCCCGCATCACCGGCACGCGCGACGATCTGTTCGCCGTGAACCTCACGGGCACCGGCCAGCTGCTGCGAGCCGCGTCGGCACTGCCTCGCCTGCCGCGCTTCGTGCATGTGTCATCGTTCGCGGTCGAGGACGAGCCGCGCACGCACTACAGCGACTCCAAGCTCGCGGCCGAGGCGCTCGTTTCCGCGTCGACAATGCCAATGCCCTGGGTGATCCTGCGTCCCGCGCTGATCTACGGGCCCGGCGACGCCGGCAACATGCAGCAGCTGGTGGACAAGTTGCGCGGCGGCAGCATGTGGCTGCCCCGCGGGGGCGCCGCGAAGATCCAGCCGGTCTACGTGGACGACGTGGTGTCGGCGCTGCTCGCGGCGTGCGAGTTGCCCGCCGCCGTCGGCCACACCTACAGGCTGGGCGGACCGGCCGCGCTGTCGGTGCGCGCATACCGCGAGGCCGTGCGCGATGCGAGTGGTGGCCGCGCGGCGATCCGCGCCATTCCGTTGCCCGTGTTCGCGGCCGCAGCGAAGCTGCTGGCGCTGGCGGGCAAGCGCGGCGCGCTCGGCGTGCTCGCCTTCCACCGCCGCGACCACGGGGTGGACAGTGCGGCGGCGCAACGCGACCTGCTGTTCAGGCCCCGGGCACTCGCCGAAGGTCTCGCGGCCACCTTCGATTCGCGTTGACGCAGGCGACTCGCGTTGACGCAGGCGATTCGCGTTGACGCAGGCGACTCGCGCTGACGCAGGCGACTCGCGCTGACGCGGGCGACTCGCGCTGCCGCGGGCGACTCGCGCTGACACGAGCCTCAGGGCAGCCGCGTCTCCACCGCACGCAGCACCCACTGGCCCAGCATGTCGGGCTCGAGGTTCACTCGTGATCCCGCACGCAGGCGGGACAGCGTCGTGCGCTCCAGCGTGTGCGGCACCAGCGCGACGACGAGCGAATCGTCATGCAGTTCGGCGACGGTCAGGCTCACGCCGTCGATCGCGACCGAGCCCTTGGGAAGCGTGCGCCTCGCGAAGTCCGCGCCGCAGTCGATCGAGACACGCACCTCTCCCGGGAGGCGGACGACGTCGAGCACCGTGCCGAGCCGCTCGATGTGGCCGGACACGAGGTGGCCGTCGACCGAATCACCGAAGCGCAGCGAGCGCTCCACGTTCACGCTCGCGCCGACGACCAGGGTGCCGAGGTTGGTGCGAGCCAAGGTCTCGGGGATGACGTCGAAGTCCGCAACATCGGCATGCAGGGCAGCCACGGTGAGGCAACAGCCGTTGACGGCCACGCTGTCACCGAGCCGCAGCAGGGGGGCCGGCCGGGGACCGGTCGCCTCGTCCGCGTGGCGGGCCGCCCTCACGGGGGCCAGGTCCAGCGTCAGCCGGCGGCCCCCGGGCAGTTCGGAGGCACCGCGCACGAGACAGGCAGCTTCGATGATGCCGGTGAACACGCCGGGGTTCTCGCGGGGCTTGGGATGGAGGTGACGGTCCGGCTGCGGCCCCCGCACGCGGTTCGTGCGCACCGGCCGGGAACCCGGCCGCTGGCGACGGCCCGGCTTTCCGTCGGGAAGGCCGGCCTTGACGCGGGACCTCGCGGTTTTACACTAGCCGGTTCGTGTCATGAGTTTGAATTGAGCCTTCGGGTATCCCTGCGGCCCCCATCGGGTCCCACAGTGGCGCTCGGATAGCGCATCCGGCCGGTCATCCTCCGGCGGGGCAAGGTTGCCGTGAAGGTCCATGTGCTGACGCTTTTCCCGAGTCTCTTCGACAACTTTCTGAAGGAGAGCATCGTGGGCATCGCGCAGGAGAAGGGTCACCTGCAGGTGCAGTTCACGGACTACCGCAACTACACGACGGACAAGCACCACACCGTGGATGACCGTCCCTTCGGCGGCGGACCGGGCATGGTCATCAAGCCGGAGCCCGTGTTCGCGGCGGTCGAGGATGTCCTTGCGCAGTCGGGTCGGCCCGACATGCCGCGCATCCTCTTCACGCCCCAGGGACGCCCCTTCGATCAGCCCACCGCAGAGTGGCTCTCGACGGAATCCGAGTGGCTGCTGCTCTGCGGCCGCTACGAGGGTTTCGACCAGCGCATTCACGAAGGCATGGACTGGCTGGAGCTGTCGCTCGGGTCGTTCGTGCTTTCCGGCGGGGAGATCCCCGCCATGGCCGTCATCGAGGCCGCCACCCGGCTCATTCCGGGCGTCCTCGGCGAGCCGCAATCCGCACTTCAGGAGTCCTTCGCGGGCGACCTCCTGGATCATCCGCAGTACACCCGCCCGCGGTCGTTCAGGGGCATGGACGTTCCGTCCGTGTTGTTGAACGGCGACCACGACGAGATCGCGGCATGGCGCCGCGATCAGGCCGAGCGGCGCACCGCCGCCTGGAGATCCTCCCGGAATCCCCGCACATGAGCAGCCGAATCACCGAAGTCGAAAAGAAGTTGATGAAGCCCCAGTTGCCCGAGTTCGAAGTCGGCGACCAGGTGGCTGTCGCCGTCAAGATCCGCGAGGCACCGGCTCCCGGCAGCAAGGAGAAGGAGACCAAGGAGCGCGTCCAGCAGTTCATCGGGGACGTGATCTCGATCAAGGGTCGCGGCCTCGGCCGCGCCTTCACCGTGCGCCGCATGGTGGCGGGAGAAGGCGTCGAGCGCGTCTTCCCGTTCCACTCGCCGCTGGTGACCGGCGTCGAAGTGCGGCGCAAGGGCAAGGTCCGCCGCGCCAAGCTGTACGACCTGCGCGGCAAGACCGGCAAGGCTGCCCGCATCCGCGAGCGCGGCGTTCATGCCGACGGCGACAAGGACTCCTGAGGCCAACATGACCGGCGCCACCACCAAGCGGATCGTTTCGATCGCGATCGTCCTCGGACTCGCGCTCTGGGCGATTTTCGCCAAGGACGTCGTCCTTGGCCTGGATCTCCAGGGCGGCGTGACGATGCGTTACGAGTTGCAGCCGCCGGATTCGTCCGGCTCGCTCACCGACGAGCAGATCAACTCGATGATCGACTCGACGGTCGAGACGCTGCGGCAGCGCATCGACGCGTACGGCATCAAGGAGTCGAACACCGTCCGGCAGGGCACGCGCGAGGTGGTCATCGAACTGCCGGGCAGCGGCAAGGACGAGGCCGAGACGATCAAGAGCGTCATCTCGCGCGTCGGCCGGCTCGAGTTCCGCATCGTCGCCAGCGACGACGTGACCAAGGGACTGAACATCGCCGAGGAGCGTGGCCGGCTCACCGCCCTGCTCGACGCGAACAAGGGCAAGGGCGCCGACGAAATCGACGTGACCTCGCTCGATCGGCGCTTCCCCGACGTGCTGTACCGGTGGATGCCGTACTCCGACAAGATCCTCGCCGAGCGCCGCAAGGTGGCGTCGCTGGACGAGCTGCAGGGCGATGACAAGACGGCGCTGCTCATGGTGCGGGCGCCACTGCTGGACAGCGACTACGAACTGATGCGCCTCGAGTCGGGCGCCGGTCGCAACTTCACCGGCGCCGACATCGAAAGCGCGGGCCAGAGCCAGGACGACCGTGGCACGCCGAGCGTCAGCGTCACGATGCGTGGAGGCCGCTCACGCGAGTTCGGCGACTACACCGAGCCCAACAAGGGCCAGAGCCTCGCGATCATCCTCGACGGACGGCTCGCGCAGCACCCCGCCACGATCCATGACCGCCTCGAGGGCAGTTTCCAGATCACGTCGGGTTTGCCCACCGGCTTCAGCGACAAGGAAATCCGCGACTACCTCACCGTGATCCGGTCGGGCAGCCTGCAGATGAAGCCGCGCCTGCTCTTCGAGAACACCATCGGCCCGTCGCTCGGTGAATCCGCCATCGCGGCCGGCTTCAACGCCGCGCTCATCGGAATGCTCGTGGTCGTGCTGTTCATGATCGCTTATTACCGCTGGCACGGCGTGCACTCGACCGCGACGCTGATCGCGAACGTCGTGCTGCTCTCCGGCCTGCTCATGTTCCTCGGCGCCACGATCACGCTGCCCGGCATCGCCGGCCTCGTGCTGACCTTCGGCATGGCCGTGGATGCCAACATCCTGATCTACGAACGCATGCGCGAAGAGGTGGACCACGCCAAGAGCGCGGCGCAGGTCGTCAAGCTGGGCTTCGAGAAGGCCCTGGCTACCATCGTGGACAGCAACCTGACCACGTTCATCACCGCCCTCATCCTCTTCAAGGTGGGAAGCGGCCCGGTGAAGGGCTTCGCCGTCGTCCTCATGCTCGGCCTCGTGACCTCGGTCTGGGCCGCGCTCGTCGTCGGTCGCACGATCTACGACGCGCTGCTCGAAACGGGCCGCATGAAGACCGTCGGCTCGATGGCCCGATTCATCCGCCCGGACCTCAACATCCACTTCATGCGCATCGGCGCGACCTGCCTGAAGTTCTCGGCGGTGGCGGTCATCGCCAGCCTGGCGCTCTTCGCCACCGTGGACCGCGACATGTTCGGTCTGGATTTCCTCGGCGGCTACAAGGCGCAGGTGCGCGTGGCGCGGCCTTCAACGCAGGGAGAGATCAAGACCGCCATCGACCGGGTCTTCCCGGGCGCGCAGGTCATCTCGGTGGCAGGCGACGACCAGCTTGCGAAGGGCACCTCACGGGACTTCGTGATCAAGGTGAAGTCGGGCGCCTCCGAGAACGAGAGCTCGGAGACCGCATCGTCCATCGAGGAGCGCTACGAGGCCCCAATGAAGCAGGCGCTGGCCGGCCTCATCCTGCCGGACTTCGTCACGGACGTCTCGTTCGAGGAGAACACCGAGGGCGCGACGACGGCGGTGTCCGGCGTGCTGAACTTCGAGGGTGCGGCGGATCCCGCTGTCATCGCTGCCAACCTTGGACTGATTGCGCAGCTCAGGGCTGAGTCCGCCGGCGAGGAATCGGTGCGCATCTCCGGCGTCATGGCCGGCACGGGCTTCGACAAGCAGCTGGTCACCCAGCGCCTGAAACTGGCCCTCGGCGGCAAGCCGGGCGTCCCCGTCCTCAGTGACCCGCTTCAGGAATCGACGACCATCGGTTCCCGCGTGGGTTCCGAGCTGCGCGACTCGGCGTTCCGCGCCATGTTGCTCTCCTTCGTCGCCATCGTGCTGTACATGCGCATCCGCTTCCGCGAATACCGCTACGGTTTCGCCGCGGTCATCGCGCTGGTGCACGACGTGAGCATCGCGATGGGTGTCATCTGCCTGGCGCACAGGCTCCACCTGCTCGACATCGAGATCGACCTGTCGATGATCGCCGCATTCCTCACCATCGTCGGCTACTCGATCAATGACACGATCGTGCTTTTCGATCGCGTTCGCGAGAACCTTCCGCGCATGAACAAGCCGCTGACGGAAGTCATCGACGTGTCGATGAATCAGGTGCTCTCGCGCTCGATCCTGACCTCGATGACGGTGTTCCTCACGCTGCTGGTCATCTTCATCCTCAACATCGGCAAGCAGAACGTGCTCGAGGGATTCTCGTTCGCGATGCTCGTCGGTGTCATCGTCGGCACGTACTCGTCCATCTACGTGGCCAGCCCGCTGCTGCTCGTGTTCTCGTCGCCTGCTGAGAAGGCGGCGGCCGCGAGTCTCAAGGCGGCAGAGGGCAAGGCCGCCTGAACCTGCGACGGGCGCTGCTGCTGCTGCTCTTCCTGGTCGCAGTCGGCCTCGCCGTTCTGGTCGTTGAATCGCTTCACGCACCTGCGGCGCCGCCCGCCCCGGCGCCAGGCGACAGCGACGTAGTCCACCTGCGACTCGGGCGGGTTCCGCAGCCTGTTCCCGTGCTGGTCGAGCCCCCGCCTTCGCGGAAGCCGCCCCTCTCCGACGCGACGCCGACGCATGATGCTCCGCCGGGAGATGCCGGGCAGCAGCCTGCGCCTCCCGTGGCGACACCCGGCCCCGGCGGAACACCGGCTGCTCCGCCGCACGACGATCCTGCCGCGTTCTACGTCGTGCAGTCCGGCGACACGCTCTCCACCATCGCGCAGAAGCTGCTCGGATCCGCCACGAAGGCCGGTGAACTCATGCGCCTGAACAATCTCGCCGATGCGGATGCGATCTACATCGGGCAGGTGCTGCGGCTGCGCTGAGCCGGGAACCGCCTGTCAGGCATTCTCCAGCAGCAAGCCCTCGTGCTCCGCCCAGGCGCGAAGCTGCGTGAGGTGCCGGGCGTCCACCGAGACGAGAAAGCGCATGGCTTCCGCCGTGGCATCGCTCTCGACGACACGAGCAATGTCGCGCAGCCTGGCCATCGCCCGTCCAAGCGACATCGGCACGTTGACCCGGTAGCGGCGCTGGGCCCCGGCAAAGTGCGCGCTCACGCGTGCTGCCAGTTCGGGAAGCCCCGCACCGGTCCGCGCGGAGACCGGCAGCGCGCCGGACTGCGTGTTGAGCAACGCCTGCAGCTCCATCGTGTCGGTCAGCCGGTCGATCTTGTTGAGCACCATGATCACGGGCACATGCGCCGCGCCGATGGAAGCCATCACGTCCTCCACGGCGCTGATCTGGCCGGATGCGTCGGCATCCGTGGCGTCGACGACGTGCAGGATGAGGTCGGCCTCGATCACCTCTTCCAGCGTCGCGTGGAACGAGGCGACGAGGTGATGCGGCAGATGGCGCACGAATCCGACGGTGTCGGAGAGCAGCACGTCCTGACAACCGGCGATGTCCCACTTGCGGGTGCGCGTGTCGAGAGTCGCGAAGAGCCGGTTGGCCGTCAGCACTTCGGCGCCCGTGAGCGCATTGAACAGCGTCGATTTGCCGGTGTTCGTGTATCCGGCCAGCGCTACCTTGCGTGTCTGGGAACGGCCGGCAATCGCGATCCGCGTGCGCTGCTCGTAGACCTGCAGCCGTGCCTTGAGTTCCTGGATGCGCTTCTGCACCAGCCGGCGATCCGTCTCGATCTGCTTTTCGCCCGGCCCACGGGTCCCGACACCACCACCGCGGTAACGGTCGAGGTGGCTCCATTGGCCGCGCAGGCGGGGCAACGCGTATTGCAGCTGCGCGAGCTCCACCTGGAGCTGCGCCTGGGCCGTGCGCGCACGCCGCGCGAAGATGTCCATGATCAGTTCCGAACGATCCACGACGCGGACACCGAGCAGGCGGGTCAGGTTGCGAGCCTGCGCCGGCGACAGATCCATGTCCGCCAGAACGAGGTCCGCGTGGACGGAGCGCACGAGCTCGGCAAGCTCTTCGACCTTGCCGGATCCGATGTAGGTGGCGGCGATCGGACGCGCCAGGCGCTGCACCAGCCGCGCCGCTACGCCGACATCCGCGGCCTCCGCGAGTCCCGCCAGTTCGTCGAGCGGATCGCCCCTGCCGACGTCGCCGCTGATGCAGCCGAAGAGCACCGCGACCTCTGGCCGGTCGGTCACGTCGATCGGTTCTCGCTTCAAATGCGGTCGGGCCTCACCACTTCCAGGTCACGACGCCAATGCACGTCGTCCAGCGCATCGTAATCCCGGCGGAAGTGCGTTCCGCGCGTCTCTTCGCGGCTGCTTGCCGAGCGCGCGATGAGCCAGCCCACGAGCAGCTTGTTGACGAGCACCCACCCCTGCGGGTCGCCAAACACCCGCTGGCTCACGAGATGATTCCAGGTCTGCAGGCGGGAACACGCTGCGCCGAGACCTGGGCCGTCGCGCTCGATACCGACGAGGCGCCACATCAGCGACCGCAGCGCATTGTCGAGGTCCTGCAAGTCGAGGTGCCCTGCGTAGGAGCGGCTGCCGAAACTGGAACCGTCCGCGCGCATGTCGACCTGGCGCGCGGCGCTGGCAGCACGTTCGCCTGCGCGCTGCCCCATCACGGCCCCCTCGAGGAGCGAGTTGCTGCCCATGCGATTGGCGCCGTGCAGGCCGGTCGAGGCCGTTTCGCCGCAAGCGTAGAGGTTGTCGAGGGAGCTAAGGCCGCGGTCGTCCGTGAGCACGCCGCCCACCATGTAATGGCAGGCCGGATGCACCGGGATCAGGTCACGCGTCATGTCGATGCCGAAATCGAGGCATGCCTGGTAGATCACGGGGAATCGGCGCCGGATGCGGTCGCCTGGGAGGTGGGTCATGTCCAGATACACGTGCGTGTCATGAACCTTCGCAAGCTGCCGCACGATGGCGCGTGACACCACGTCGCGGGGAGCGAGTTCCGCGTCCACATGGTATTCGGGCATGAATCGGAAACCGGTGCGATCGCGCAGGATCCCACCTTCCCCACGCGCTGTCTCGCTCACGAGAAACCGCGACATGCCCGCAACGTAGAGCACCGTCGGGTGAAACTGCACGAACTCCATGCCTCGGAGCCGCGCACCCGCTCGATACGCCATGGCGATCCCGTCGCCCGTCGCGACGGCCGGATTGGTCGTCTCGCGGAAGATCTGTCCGACGCCGCCGGTGCACAGGATGGTCGCCCCGGCCCAGACGCTGAAGAAGCCCTGACGAGGGGTCCACGCGATCGCACCGCGAACGACGCGGCCATCCGTGATCAGGTCCAGCACGAAGGTGTTCTCGAGGACAGAGAGCCTCGGCATGGATGCAGCGCGCGCGACGAGCAGGCGCTGGATCTCCGCGCCGGTCTGGTCCCCGGCATGCATGATGCGTGATACCGAGTGCCCGCCCTCGCGAGCCAGCATGAGGTGATCGTCGTCCTCGCGATCAAACGCCCCCCCCCACGCCAGCCACCGTTCGACGACGTCCGGACCTGAACCGACGATCGCCCGGGTGATATCGGTGTGGCCGAGGCCAGAGGCTACGGCGAGCGTGTCCTTCATGTGCAGATCGGTACTGTCGTCACGGCCCAACGCCGCGGCCATCCCGCCTTGCGCCCATGACGTTGCCGTGTCACTCCGCCCTGCCTTGAGCAGGACCAGGGTGTCGCGCGACTCGCTGGCAGCGATCGCCGCGGAGAGGCCTGCCACACCCCCGCCAATGACGAGTACCTCGACACTCCGGCGGGGAAGTTCAAGCGGGTGCAGCTGCGCCAGCATGCGTGGGACGTCCGGCCCCGGAATGACAAGACTCGGAGATTCGGGCTTCACGACGGTTTCCAACACCACACCTTCAGGATGGCAATCCGCTGGATGCACACTCAATGCCGGATATCGGCGCCCGAGCGATCAGCAGAAACACAGCCTGCCACGGATGAACCCGAAGCTGCTCCTCGGGACGGCCCTCGCCGACGAAGATTCGCGCCGCCCAGGGCATCCTGCTGCCAGCAATGCGCGCTCGCCGCTTCCGTCCGGTGAGACTATCGGCCACAACCCTGGATTCGCGTTCCTTCTGAATCGATCGGTCCACGTGGTTGCCTCACGCCGGCGCATGGAGGCACGAAAACCGGGAAGTTAGGGATGGTCAAAGACAGCAACAATCGCCATATCGCCGAGCGCCCATAACAGCTTACGAACGGCGCGAGCGTGGCAAACCAGCGCCCCGGAGGACGCCAGGTCGGGCGGCTCCACCGCCCTGAGTCAAGCCGAAGACATTTATCCTAATCTTCACCTAAAGTCCGTCGGCCTACGGCCGATATTAGGTAACAGACACCTAATCTCATCCCGCGAAGATCCCGCAACCCAACCCGAAGGAGAGACACGATGGTCCGAGAACTCCTGGATACCGAAGCGCTCGCCGTGGGCGCGATGCTGGTCATGTTCCTGATCGTCCTTTTCGTCTGATCGGAGAGACATGTTCCTCACCGAGAAGCAGCTCGCAGTGCTCAACTTCATCCGCGACTTCATCCGTGATCGGGGCATCGCACCGACACTCGAGGAGATGTCGGAGTTCTTCAGCGTCTCGAAGATCACGATCTACGAGCATGTGAACGCTCTGGAGAAGAAGGGTGCTCTCAAGAAGACTCGCAACATGGCGCGATCGATCACGCTCATGCCTCCGCCCGAGGAGAAGACCTCCAGGACATTCACGGTGAAGGGGCGCATCGCCGCCGGCGCCGCCATCGAGGCCATCGAGGTCGAGGAGTCATTCGGAATCGAAGATCTGGCGTCCCCAGGAGACGGTTGCTACATGCTTGCCGTCGAAGGGAACTCGATGATCAAGGCGCACATCTGCCCGGGTGACCTTGTCATCGTCAAGCCCACCCAGACGGCGCGCAACGGCGACATCGTCGTGGCGATGCTGCCCGACGAGGCGTCGGGTGGGCTGAAGGCCACGCTGAAGCGATTCTTCAAGGACGGAGACCGCATCCGGCTGCAGCCCGAGAATGACGAACTCCAGCCCATCTGGAGCCGCGACGTACAGATTCACGGAAAGGTCGTGGGTGTGGTCCGGCCGCGGCTGTGACGCTCGCGACGCAGAGGCAATCGCCATGTCCCCATTGCGCCGGGCACGATGAGGATGGCAGAAGCTGCGTGTTGCACCGATGAGCACGTTGTGCCGTCTCACGGCCCCTGAGCCGGAGTTCGACCACAAACGCATGGGCGGATGCATCGCGTCGATTCCGACAGCCACCACCGGAACGGGCGGACGTCGGAACGGGCCGTCTTCCGTTACACTTTCAGCAGCCTGCGGGGTGTAGCGCAGCTTGGTAGCGCGTCTGCTTTGGGAGCAGAAGGCCGCTGGTTCAAATCCAGTCACCCCGACCACTCAGCCCCCATCGACTCAAGCCTGCGACTGCAGCATCATGCGGGATGTCTGCCTTGGCTGGCAGCCGCAGCGCCTCTCGCAGAGTGCCCTCGGATATCGAACAGACCGCAGCCGAAACCCCAAGCGTTCGTCTGCGCCGGGCAGCGCTCCTGCGCTCGAGACCATTACCGTGAGGGAGCCGTAACGACACTTCGTATGGTCGAGCGGCTCACCTATTTCGGCTCCGCCGTCTCGACAGGCGCTTTCACCTCGGGCGACGTCTGCTGTGGCCCGCTTTCTTGGAGGTATCCCAGTGCGGTCAGCGCCCGCCGGGCCTCCTCGTCCATTTCGGCATTGCCAGCCGCACCGGACGCTGCGGAATCCCGCTGATTGGCGTACCGACGCTCAGCCAGCAATTGCCTTAATTTTCCCAGGATCACCGTAACTTCGCTGGACTTCTCGTCGATTCGATTCCGAGACTCGCCAGGATCGCTCGACAGATCGAACAGCGATTCCCAGGTCTTGTCGATGTCCTGTTGATGGATGTGCGTGTACTTCCAGCCGTTCGCAGTGACGCAACCGTACCTCTTCGGGCCGGGCATCACGACGAGCTCGGAATAACGCGGAATGCTCTGAGCGCTGGCTGCTTCGCGCGTCGCCGGATCCAGCATCGGGACGAGCGACCGCCCCTCCCAGCCCAACCCGCTCCAATTCAGCCCCGCCAGATCGGCAATCGTCGGCGCCACGTCGATCAGCTGGACGCCCACACCCACGCGCCCGATCCACCCAGAGCGCTCGAGACTGACGGGCAGGTGCACGATGAGCGGCACGTGTATCAGTTCCTCGAAGGTCTGATCGTGCTGGTATTTGCCGTGATCTCGAAACTCCTCGCCATGATCTGCAACGATGATGATGGCGGTGTCCGACGCCAGCGGCCCAAGAAACACGGTCGAGATGATTCGTCGCAGCTCGGCGTCAACATGCGCGATTTCAGCGTCATACAACCCAGACAGGAAGCGCACATCAGCCTCGGTATAGTCGAGCATTCCCTCCCAGTAGTCTTCCCCGACTCCGCCCTGCCATGCCTGGTCGGGAGGCAGCTTCAGATAACGCTCAAGCCGGTCGCGTAAGGGGCCGTTGTACGAGCCATCAGTGAACTGCGGCACCAACTCAGCTGGCGGCACGTAAGGGGCATGCACCTGATAGGTGTGGAGCAAGGCAAGAAAAGGCCTTTCGTGTGGCCGATCAAGCCATCGAAGCAACGCATCGGCCCGAAGTTTGACGTCCTCGTTCCTTTCGTCCCAGGCATCGAAGCCACGGTTCATCATCATGTGCTTGGTCAGATTCCCTCCGCACACGAATGCAGCGGTCTCGTGCCCCGCGCGCTGGAATACCTCGGCAAGAGTCGTCAAGCCGGCAGGCAGAGTCGGAAATGAGGGATGATTCCCGTGAACGTTGATGATCCCGTGCGTGCCGGGGTACTCGGAAGTGAAGAGCGAAGCGTGCGACGGCGCTGTCTGCGGTGCCTGCGACTGAGCGTGATCGAACACGACTGACCGCTGCGCAAGCGCGGCAAGATTCGGCGATGTCGGCTGGCGGTACCCGAAAGTCTCCAGCCTGTCGGCCCTGAGAGTATCGATAGAGATCAGGATGACGTTGCGAACGGCCGGCCTCGACTGACTCCCGAAGGTCGCCGCTGAGGCAGAAGCCGATTGCCTGGGAGCACCAGCGGCTGCCGGGCTCGGCTCGGTGGATCCCTGCCCGCCCTCTGATGTGGGCTTTGACAACGACGACGACTCCGGTGAACCCTCTCCACAGCCCGTGAGGCTCGCCAGCGATCCGATGACGACGAACGCGACGACAGCACGACGCACACGACGCAAATGGCCGACCGCAAAATTCTGGTGATGAATCATCTGGCCAATCCTAACCCGAAGGCGTGCCGGCAGGCGTGGAAGAGCTGCCACGCCAGCGCGTGTGGCTGCAAAACTTGAATCTGGCCCTCGATGGCATTCGGCACCGGGCGCCCGGCCTCGATTCCCCCCGAGCCGTAACGGGCTCATGCACGCCGAAGAGCAACCAGCCATGACCGGCGTCTGCCTCCGGATCAAATGCGTCCTGAATCCACCAGCATAGGCACATCGGCGGATGGCCGAAAAGCAGACGGGCTCGATCGGGTAAAAAAAGAGCAGGCCCGCGTCCAAGCGCTTCATGCGCTGGCCGCGGGCCCGCTCAGCAGAAAAACCCCGGCACTCACCTACTCTCTCGGCTTTGACCAATACCATCGGCCCGATCTGCTTAACGACTGTGTTCGGAATGGGAACAGGTGTGGCCAGATCGGCATTAGCACCGGGATAAATATCTCTGGGTGAGGGCGCCAAGAAACTAAGACGATTCGAAGCATTCCCTCGGATGCGATTCAGCGCTGCCCCGGCCCTTTACGGCGGGGCAGCGAAGAAATGTAGTCAAGTCAATCGGCCTATTAGTACTGGTGAGCTGAACGCATTGCTGCGCTTACACTGCCAGCCTATCAACCTGGTGTTCTACCAGGAGCCTGATGGGGAAACCTTGTCTTGAAGCGGGCTTCACGCTTATATGCTTTCAGCGTTTATCCTTTCCGAACTTAGCTACCCAGCGCTGCCGCTAGCGCGACAACTGGTACACCAGGGGTTCGTCCGTCCCAATCCTCTCGTACTAGGGACAAATCTTCGCAAGTTTCCTACGCCCGCGCCGGATAGAGACCGACCTGTCTCACGACGGTCTGAACCCAGCTCGCGTACCGCTTTCATTGGCGAACAGCCAAACCCTTGGGACCTTCTCCAGCCCCAGGATGCGATGAGCCGACATCGAGGTGCCAAACCTCCCCGCCGCTATGGACGCTCGGGGGAGATCAGCCTGTTATCCCCGGAGTACCTTTTATCTGTTGAGCGACGGCCGTTCCATACCGGACCGCCGGATCACTAACGCCGACTTTCGTCCATGCTCGACTGATGGGTCTCGCAGTCAGGCGCCCTTATACGTTTGCGCTCGCGTTGCCCGATTGCCGACCGGGCCGAGGGTACCATGGCGCTCCTCCGTTACTCTTTAGGAGGAGACCGCCCCAGTCAAACTGCCCGATGAGCACGGTCCCGGTCCGGGCTACGGACCGGTGAGGACCAGCGTGATTTCAGGGTGGTATTTCACCGTTGGCTCGCCGATAGCTGGCGCTACCGGGTCACTGCCTCCCACCTATCCTACACAGAACGAGCATTGGGCCAATGCCAACCTGCAGTAAAGGTTCACGGGGTCTTTCCG